>CADAIT010000007.1 GCA_902788095.1 uncultured Bacteroidia bacterium
GTTATACCCCCAGGAGCTTTTCCTCACAACATCAAAAAGTTTCCAGGACGGCGGAGAGGGTGTTCATTCCGCTGTTTGACAAGGGAATCTCCACCGTGCTGCTATCTTGTGACATAAGCGTGCAACTGTGTTGGCGCTGGTTGATGCTTCTGACTTTTTCGATATTGATGATTGTGCAGCGGTCAACCCTGACGAAGCGGCCTTTGCCCTGGAGTCTCCCTTCCAGCGACAGCAGGTTTTCAAGAACCAGGTAATTCCCTTCGAAAGAGATTAGGGTAGCGTAATTGCCTTCGGCCTTGAAACCAGCGATATCATCGACCATCAGGAAGAGTTTACTGTTGACCGATTTAAACGACATTTTTTCCGTAGGCTCCGGCAGGTTGGCGATCCGGGCCCTGTCCACTGCTTTGGCGATGGCGTGCGCAAGTTCCGCTTTGCCGATGGGTTTCAGCAAATAATCCACGGCCGACAGTTTGATGGCGCTCATCAGGTACTCCCGGTCCGAATAGGCCGTTGTGAAAATCACGTAGGGAAGCGGAATGGTCTGACGCAACTCTTCCAGCAGACGGATGGAATCCCTGCCTCCCAGTTGGATATCCAGGAAAAGCAGATCCGGCCTGTGTCGGAGTATGCTCTCCAGGGCCGACTGGTAATTGTCACAGTCATCCACTACTTCCAGTTGCACGCTGTGTTCCTCCAATTTTTGAAGGAGCGTCAGTAGCGGCAGGCGCTCGTCTTCCACAACAATCGTTTTCAGTCTTTTCATGGCAATCTCAATACATTTTTCATGGCAATCTCAATACATGTAGTCCAGCGGGACCCAGGTTTCGAAACAGGTACCGGCAGGATGGCCGTCGGCATCGAACAGATCCTGTACCTCCTGCTCAATCTTATGGACATTGCTCTCGTTATACAGGTCAATCTGCTGCCGGAGTATTTTCAATCCCTGTCCAGTAGAATAGCCCCCGGTGCGGGTTGCCTCGGTGCGTCCGATTCCATCATCCTCTACCTTCACCAGCACACCCTCGACGCCGCATCGCCGCTGCACGGCAACGGCCACCTCAATGGTGCCGACACCTTTTTTGGAAGCGATGCCGTGTTTGACAGCATTCTGGCAATAGGTATGAAGGAGCATCGTGGGCAGCCGGGTCGTGGGGTCCACGAGCGGGTCCACATGAATCCTGAACTGCAGGCGGTCGCCGTAGCGCAGCTTCTCCAACTCAAGATAGCCCTTGATATATTCCACTTCGGCCGATACCGGCCGCGACGGAAGGTCAATGTCGGCGAGGGTGCGGCTCGTGAAATCCGAATAGAGTTTCAGGTAATGGGAGGCCTCGTCGGCCGATTTGTTCAGCACATAATACTCGATGCCGGAAAGAACATTGGAGTGGAAATGCGGGATGGATTTCAGGCGAATAGCCTGGAGTTGAAGCTCCTTCAGCTTCTTTTCCCGTTCAATTGCAGCCACCTTCCTGCCAGCCAGGCGTCGTGCCGTGCGGCGGGCCACCAGCCAGGCGCCAAGCGAGAGAGCCCCTGTAAACAGGAGTACGGCCCACCACTGCTGCCACCAGGGGCGGGGGATGGGAATAACCGTTGATAACTGATTGTCGGTCAGAAGAGCCGCCGGACGGAAGGAAATCATTTCTTCAAGTCCTGCGAGCCAGAGTGTTCCGTCTTCGGCTTCTGCCATGGAGCCCATGAGCGGCTCGATGGTGGTGAACCCGCTCCGGCTGTCGAACCAGTGGATGTCGCCGGCAGAGCCATCCGCGTTCAGTCTGGCAACCAGCAGACCGTCGATGGCCGCTACGACTAAGTAGCCCTCCGTCGAAATGTGTACGGAGCGAATTTCGTGCCCGTGAAGGGCGGACGCCAGTTCTGTCATCGGGCGGATCTCTTCGCCGGAGATGACAAAGAGTTCGTCACCCAGGGCATAACAGACAATACCGTCGGCGCCGGAAGCCATCGCGGTAACGACCGGTGTAGTGGGCGTGCTGAGCACCTTCCTGACGGAAATGCTGCCCGAAGTCCCCGTCAGGCAGTAAAGCCCGGGATTGCCACTCACCCAGAGCCGTCCGTCCATTCCGGGGGCGGCGCACCAGGGGCGGACAATCTCCGTTGTGAGGGTATCCAGATAGCGGCGCTCCGGATCCCATGCCAGGATGCTGCGGGAAGCACCTATGATGAGCCGTTTCCCGGCGGCGGCGACGAAGCGGTAGCGGTCTTCGGGAAGGCCCAGCCATTGCACCCGGCGTCCCTGTACGCAGGCAACGTCCCTGCCTCCGGCCAGATAGGTCTTATCGCCGATGACGGCAGCCCAGGGTTCATAGTAATCGGCTTCGCTTTCAGCGGCAAGCTCCCCGTCCACCAGCACCTTGCCGTTCAGCGTTCCCATCACCAGATGCCCGTCCGAGACGGCCGTTGCCCGGACGATATCGTTCCGGTCCAGGAGGCGAGTCCTGGTGAAACCACAGTGGTAGAAGCAGTAGAGGCCCTGATAGGTGGCCGCCCAGAGGCGGTCCCAGCGGTCGATGAATAGCTCCCGGATGAGGTTGAAGCCCGATGCAAGCTGCCGAAGTGCTACCCCGTCGAATCGCCAGATAGTATGGGCGTCGGCAATGAAAAGGTCTCCTTTGTGGTCCCGGCGGACGGATAGACCTTGGTCGGGCGCATCGAAATGGTGTTCTGCGACAAGGGTAAGACTTTCAGGACCAACTCGGTAGATGCCGTCGCCGGAAAGGGCCACGAGGTCCTCTCCGGTGCGGATGAGCGAGAAGACGTCGGGCTTGCCGGAGACTTTTTCTGTTTTCCCGTCGCGGGCACGGAAAAGGCCCTGTGGAGTGGGAATATAAATTCCGGACGTGTCGATGTACAGCTTCCGGTCCGGCGTCATGTCGTCCAGAAGAGGGGACTCCAGCACGGTTACCATTCCTCCGGCGGTCAGGCGGCTGAGCCGGCGTCCGCGTTCCTGCCGGTCTTCAAGAAGGATGTGGTCGAAAGGCAAGTCCGCGGCATTCAGGTTATTGAGTAGTCTCTGCCCTGAAAGGTCTATCTGCGACTGCTTCAAGCGGTCTCCCCGGACGCTCCACTGCCGCACGAAACCCATGGCGCGCACCTCGTCGCCTACCTGGGAAAAGCGGACGATGTTTTCCCGCCGTCCGCCCAGGAAGGGTGTAAGGTTCCGGCCGTCGTAGCGAACGAAGCCCGAGAGGGTGCCGACATAGATGTACCCCTCCGTATCCTGCCAGATGGTCTCCGTCTGCATCTGCGGAAGGCCGTCGATGGTAGTAAAACGCCTGAAACTGAGACTGCTTTCCCACATCGGCACTGCTCCTGCCCCCTGCAGGAACGTCAGGAGGCAGAGCAGCGGGAGAAGGTATCGGTTGCCTTTGCGCATCAATAGCGAAGATACGCAATTATTTCCAATCACTGTATATAAACCGGACGTACAGACAGTCCGTAAGCACGTTCCATCCGGGATGTCGAAGGGGAAGAATAAATGCTGTTCGAAAACTTGAACGTATTCGCAAAGGAGGATGACGTCCAGGATGTCTGGTCAATCTGGCCGGACCAGTAATAACCATAACCGCCATCCTGGCGTGTATCGTCTTTGTAATATCCGCCTACCGGAAGGAAAATGAACCGGCCGGTGTATCCGTCAATTTTGCTGAGGAAGGTATATCCCCATCTTCCATATGCACCGGATAAAATCGCCTCTGTGTTGGCGCTGTTAAGAAGGTCGTTGAAATCATTGAGGCTTGGCGTCCGCCATTTTTCGCCCAGGGCAGAGGTCGCAGCGTCGTCTTCCGGCAGCAGGGATGCCAGCCCGTCTACAACGCCTTGATCGGGGCGGTCCGGGTCATATTTCGTAATCCATGAGTAGGAGCCATATGCATAGTTGTCCCAGGAGTATGAGGTCTTGGTTGACGTCTCTGCCCAGGCATAGTAGTTTCCAGACTCGCCGGGGCTGCTTGCTCCGAGATTTTTCGTTCCCCAGCAGACGGATTTGCCGTCCCGGACTATTCCAAGGTCAACATAATCGGGCATCGACCGCAGGCTTACGTTTACGCCGTAATTCTTGCCGTTTTCCACTTGCGCGCGCTTGGCAGCTATATAATAGAAGCCGTTCGCATCCTTGGCTAGAAACAGGAAAATGGATTTTTGCGCTTCCAGGGTGGACATGGCCACATAAACGTTCTGGGTCGCCTCTTCGGGATTCACTTCGATAAAACTGTAATTGGAGCTGTACCCCGGTCGCACATATGTCTTTAAGTTGGAACAAATGACGGACACGTAATTGATGACCCTGTCAAAAGTGAATTTGACAATGCTTATCTTGCTTTCGAAGTTGACTGTATTCTCTTCGAAAACGACTTCCGTTCCGTTCACGTTCTTTACGGTGACGGTCGCTTCGGCCATATCGTGGTTCTTGGCCAAATCTGCCAGAGTGCCTTTCTGCGAGCGCAGGTTCAAGAGATTCTCACCCTTCTGGAGGTACCGCAAAGTATAGGTTTTACCTGCGGTCATCGCTTTGGTAACCGTGCCGGAAAGCGTGGTGACCGTACCGCTGCTTTCTGCTGTCATCTGTCCGAAGGTGTTGCTGCTGTTGCAGATATAGACAACGTCGCCGGCCTCCCATGCTGCGCTTATCGTATTGCCGCTCTCGCTCAAAGCCTTCGTCCCGTTACTTGTGGAGGCTTGGATGCTAACTTTCCATTCCCGTGGCGATTCTTTCGGTTCGGAACTTGTTTCGGGCTCTATCTTGCCGCACCCTGTCAATATCACAGCAAATGCAAGGGTCCGGATTAAGGTATAGTACTTTTTCATATCAAGTCCTCCCACTCGTTACCATCGAAAATATAATTATGAATTGTCCCTTCCAGCATGGAAGCATCCAGGACAGGATTCTCCATCTGAACAATATGAACTGCTACAGAGGGAGAAACATAAATGTTTTTTTCTTTCCTTTCCATAAAAAGCGGCATTTTTTTTAGCGAAATTTATGGAATATCTCCCATAAACGAATGCTTTGAAGGGACTCATTTGACGAAACAGGGGTTCCCGATGACGAAAGTGCCCATCTGAATGACAAAAATCCAGCATGATTGATCGGGAAATACCTTCTGCCCCGTAAAAAGAAAGGTCCCAAGGCGTCCAAATAGCCTTGGGACCTGTTTCACAGACATCAATGGTAACTATTCTTTAAGACCTTTCTTGATGTCTCTAAGATTCATATCCTTTGTGAATTAATTCGGTGCAAAGATACGAATTTAATTTGAAACAGCATCAAATCCGGGGTTTTTGGATGATGCGGATGATAAGGGAAATGAAATAAATAATCAGACCGTAAAAGGTGCTTATCATGGCCATCCGAAGACCGCCGCAGATAACGGGGAAACTGACGTCCCCCATCGTCTGAATGGCTCCGAACATCTGATAAAGCCCGAGAAGAGTCCAGAATACGGAAACGGCCAGCGCTCCCAGACCGATTTCCCTCACCCATCCGGGTGCTTTCCAGGCTGCCAGGAGCAGGGCTATCAGAAGCAGGGTCAGCACAATCATTCCCGGGACGCCGCCCTCTACGAAATACTGGGAGACAGACCAATCGGCCTGCTCGACGGTTACAGGGTGCGAGACTCCCAGAGAGTCCACGACATAATAGGTTTCTACTTTCATAAAACGTAATTTTAAAGTCCTGTGGCAAAGTTAGATAATAAAAGAACTCCGGCCAATGTAGAAACCCTTTCCAGGACTGCTGAATCCTTCTCTCTCTCCTTAGGACTTGCCGATAAGCGGCAAAACCTTTAAATTTGCGTATCATGAAAGCCGCTGGAAGGATAGCATATTGGATGGTTGCTCTGGGCCTGCTTATCGCGATGCTGGTCAGCCTGGATTATCAGGCAGACCAGGCTGCTTTGATTTCCTTGGTTTTCGGCCCTTGCGCCATTGCATTGGAGTTTTGGATGCCGAAGGCCAGAAAGCCGATAGATAAAGTCTATTTATCCCTGGCTGTCTTGGTTACCGTCACGCTGCTAATCCTGGTTCTTCATCACAGTCTCTGGACCACCATGACCCAGGACGGTTTTATTTCCACGCAGAAAGAGGTTTCGCCGATGCTGGTCAATCCGGCATTCTTGGGTGTTATCCTGACCGCTTTGGCTGTCGGAGACTATTTCTGGGGAAAGTGGCTTGGCGGAAGATTCCGGGAGGAGAATCCCTCCATTACCTTTTACTCGGACCGGAAAAGCGTCACGCTGCCGGTCAAGGAGATTGCCTACGTCGAATCCAACGATACGGAGGTCCATGTCGTTACCTTGGATGGAAAATTGTACAGGAACAAAACCGGCATCAGCCAATGGGAGAACCTGCTTGGTGAGCCCTTTATACGGATACATCGTTCTTATCTCGTCAATGCCGACATAGCCGTTTTGTCATCACCGGACAGCATCCTGGTTTCAGGCAAGGAACTCCCTGTTTCCAGAAAATACAAAGACACCGTCCGGACAGCATTCGAAGCGCTGCGGGATGACCAAGGAGATGCCGAGGTTGCCAAAACTGCCCTTCCCGAAACCAGAAGAACAAGAAAACAGGCAAAAAAGTCAGACTTACCCAAGAACTCGCTTTAGCCACAGTTTGAGTACAGGATCTCCAAGCACCATCCCTTCGGTCGTTATGTCTACCAATTCCCTGTCGATCATAGATTGCTTCAGCCGGGTGATGTTGGAGGGCGAGCCAAGATTGTATGACTCCCTGACATCTGCCTCTCCGTATCCACTGGTTATCCCGTCCATTACCGCTTTCAAGAAATTAAGTTGATAGGTGGTGAGCGACTGTGTCTGCTCGATGAATACCGTATTGTTTTGCGCAAGCAAATCTTCTACCGCCCTTTCAAAGGAGGTATCGTCCACCTCCTTTTCTGACAGAAGCAATACTGAATAGGCCAATTGCTGCACATAAGATGACTGATATTGGACTGTATCACAAATCTTCGCAACATAGTCTTCCGAAATATGCTTACCGAAACATTCAAAACGTCCCTGAATATATGGAATCCACGTTTGCAGCGGAATAGGTTCCAAGTTGAGGATTTCACCGAACTTATAGAAAGGGTAACTCTTTTTTTGGAACAGTCGTGTCATCAGATGCAGGCGGCTGCCGTATAGACAATAAGACACATGCTTCTGGCGCTGCCAGACACTCCTGAGCCTCTTCTGAACAGCCAATGAATCCGGGAACTCTCCTACCTGCTGAAACTCATCTATACAGAGGACCAGTTCGCATCCTTTCCTTTGCGCAATTTTTTCCGGGAGAGAAAGTACTTCTTCGGGTGCATGCGTTTTAGGGGTGATACCCAAAGAAACGGAATACTCAGAGCCAGGCTCTGGTGCAACGGAAATCTTCGGGGTTAACCTCTCTATGAATCCTTTCGCCAGATCTTTCCATTCATCGATTTTTGAGGCAGTCTGCTTTAGAATCGCCGATGAGAACGTATTATAAAAATCATACTCGCTTCTGCAAGCGAAGATATCCATCTGTACAATAATACGCTCTTTCCCCGAAGCACCTCTTGCAACGCGATTCACTAACGAAGTCTTTCCCCAGCGTCTGGGAGACATCAAAACAGTATTAACACCATACCTGAAGTTGGCTTCAAGACGGGCCGATTCTTTTTCCCTGCCGATGAAATAGGGAACGTCTGCCGGTACACCGAAAACAAATGGTTGCTGCATGTTTTTGCATTTTTGCAAAAGTACGATTATTTTCGGTATTACACAAGGTTGTATAATACAAATCTGTGTAAAACGCAGCATCAATCATTACAATTCTTTATTGTCCTTCTTGATGTCTCTGAAAGATAGTGTTTTTTGTTGAACAATGATACGGGGTGCGGAATCCGGCCAATCAAACGGAATCCCCGGAAGCCGCAAAAGACTTCCGGGGAGATTTCCAGCACTTTTGACGACGCCTATTCGACGTTGAGGGTGGCCGATACGGTGTGGGTACAGCCACGATAAAATTTGAGGCCGCCGCCGGTTACTGTCCGCGTAGCCGTGTATGTCGTGCTTTCTGAATCGGTTGCGGTGAAAACCAGCTTATTGCCGGCTTCCTGATCCGCAAAAGTCGAGTTGACCATATAAAGCGTCACCTTCTTTGCTGCGGGAACCTCAATATTGTTCAGGTACAGTGTTTTTCTGGAGTTAAATCCGCCACCGGGGGCACTAATAGGACTTTGGACGATATCTACATATTCCCAGCTGGCCCCACGGGCAAAACCAGCATCAGTGTCATCGCTCTTTTTAGCGGCAAGCTCGAACGAAGTGAGCTTTTTCCCCACCGCGGCATCCGGAAGCGTAATCGTCACCTTCAAGACAGTCATCTGATTGGAAAGGGTGGTGGAAAGTTTGTTATTTTTGATATCTTCTACATTCACCTCTCCGGACATGATGCAGTAGTTTTTCAAGTGCGAGGCATCGCCGTCGGCTGCTTGTTTCAGCGCCTGATTGCGAGACTGAATATACGGTTCGCCCACGATAGCCTTCCAAAGGAAACTCACATCTAAGCCGGAATTATTTTTATAGGGCGCCGTAGCATACTCTCCGCCGCTTTCACTCAATGCCGGATAGATGGCGATGACCTTTACCGGAGAAGCGCCGCCGGTGAAGGTGCCGGTGAAGTCGGCCTTCTCGCGACCGGCCGTACCGGTGGAAGTGAATTTATCAATGGCGACCACGTTTCCGTTATTGCCGTCAAGCGTAATGACGGATATGCTTTCTTCGGCCTCCCAGGAGGTCAGAAGAACATTGCCGGAGGGCACATAGTCCACCTTGGTGATCTCGTCGATCCCGGCGGTTAGAGTCATGGGAATACCCACAGGGCCTTGATTTTCCTGTACGGGCGTTTCTTCATTTTTCTGGCAGGACAGGGCTGCGAAGGCTGCTACGGCAGCAAAAACAAAAATCTTTTTCATGATTGCATCCGGATTAAGAGAGGTTATCGTCAAGATTCCAGCCGCCGCCGAAGCCGGGGGTTGTCAGGCCACTCGAAGCAATAATCCCTTCAAGGGAAAAGGACTGTGTTTTGCACTCCGGTGCGGAGTACATTTCTTTGTAGTTTTTTTCTTTCATAAGCTTATGTGTTTAGAAGATTCTTCACTTCGTTCAGAATGACAAAGGGCAGCGCCCGGGCATGACAAAGCGCGCGAAGAGCCCGAAGGTTTCGCGAATTCAATTTGTAAATTGTTGATTATAAAATTATTAGCACCACCCCCCCGAGAAACTGGAGAACGTGCAAGGAATGGAGCAATATGTGACTGCGACAGCCATACCGAGCTTCAGCTGATGTGCAAATGTAGCGATTTTTTGCAAATCGGCCAAATCTAGGCAAGGCTTGCCAAGATTTGTTTTCGCAGGGCTTTTGGATTATCTTTGTAGAAAACGATGATGCGATGTCTGATATTGAAAAAATACAGTTGTTCGAAAGCAAGAGAGTCCGGACACTATGGGTGGAAGAAGAAGACAAGTGGTACTTTGTTCTGGAGGACGTTATCGGTATCCTCACAGAAAGCACCGACCCCAAGCAGTATATCAAGAGAATGAAACTGCGTGATCCTGAACTCGCTAAAGGGTGGGTACAAATTGTACCCCTCCTTTCGATACAAACAGATGGCGGCCCTCAAAAGATGCGTTGTGCCAATCTGGAAGGGATGTTCCGCATTATTCAGTCCATCCCGTCAAAGAAAGCAGAACCGTTCAAACGCTGGATGGCCCTGGAGCAGCTTTACAAGGAAGTGGCACGGGAAACGACCGGTTCGCACGCCGGCCTTTACTACTACTGGTGTTACGGCAGCCTGAAGACCAACACCTTCGAGGAGTACACCGTCTCCTCAAAGGCGTTCTGAGGACGTATCCAAGAATTTCGCCCTTTCCACGCCATAGCCTATCCAATAGCCAGAAGCGCCGTCCACGTTTCCCTCGAGGGAACTGCGGACGAAGGGCATGTTGAATGCGTTTCCGCTCAAAATCATCTCAAAATCGCTCCAGTACGCGAAGGACTTGCTGTCCATGGTGCACAGTTTAATCCACAGGCGGTCTCCCAAACGGATGTTGGGCAGGTCGATGGAGTCCATCAGGCGCTGGGTGCTGTAAAGGAAAATTTCCGTATAGCCCTCCAGCTGCTCGTCGCTGGCAAAGGCCAGGGCCGAGGGGTGGTAGTGACTGTCCTTGCCTTCCGTCCGGGTGAATACCTTGTAGTAATTCCCCTTGGGGAGCGGGTCCGTAAACGCGCAGACAACGGTGCACAGGCTGTCCTTGACCTGACGCACAAAAACCGTATCGATGGGCACCGGTTCCGGAATTACGGTGGTGGCGGTGGCCTTATAGTCCTTATACTCTACCGTAAGGGTATAGGTTTTTCCCACTTCCCCCTTCATCCGGCCCGAGGTGAACACGTACGGCGGGAAATAATCGGGGTCGGTCATTCCGGTCAGCACTTCGGTGCGGGTTCCGTCGCTTACGGTTACCTTGGCCCATTTGGCAATCCTTTCCAGCATGTCTGAGGGCGAAATTTCCTGCTTGTCAACCACCGGGATGGACTCGGACAGCATGACCACGGGGGCCGCTCCGTTTTCTATCCATCCCTCCACAACCAGGACAGGGGCGGGCGTTTCCTGCTTCCGGCAGGCGACGGCCGCAAGCAGAAACCATATCGACAAAAGACAACAGGACTTTTTCATAATCAGAAGGTGTGGAAAAAAGCAAGGGAGGGGAGAAAACGCATGTTCAGGACAAAGGGGGCGAAGGTATAGGCCGAAAAGTCCGGCTTCATGTGAATGCCGTAGCTCAACGCGTTCTTGTTGCCCAAAGCGTTGTACAGGGAAAAATTGAGGCCCGTCTTCCCCTTCGGCGTACGACGGATATACCAGTTCACCGAAAGGTCCAGCTTGCAGTAGGCGGGCAGCCTGTGGGCATTGTACTCCCCATACTCACAGACCAGGCGGCTGCCCAGGACATATATGGCGGAGGGGCGCGTATAAGGAGTGCCGGATGCCAGTACGAAAGTGGCGCCGACATCCACCTTTCCGAAATCGTAGGTGGCCACCACATCCAGCTCGTGCAGGCGTTCGTGCTTGCTGGGATACTCCAGGCCGTCAAAATCGCCGTCGAAGGTGCGGAGGCTGCGGGAGAAGGCGTAGCTCACCCAGCCGGTAAGGCGGCCGGTGCTTTTCTGAACCATCAGATTGACGCCGTAGGCCCGGCCTTTTCCCCTGCGGGTGCTGGACTCCAGGGAATACGCTCCGTTATACAAGTCCATGAAATTGCCCACGTATTCCAACTGGTTCCGGAGCATTTTGTAATACACTTCGGCCGATACGGAAACGCCCCGCCAGTTCACGTTGTAAGCCATGGAAAAATTGTGGGCCCACTGCGGTGCCTGCACGTCCCCGGCCATTACCCAGAATTCCAGGGGCAGTCCGACGTCCGTAATTCCCAGATTGAAGTTGTTCTGGCGTTTGATGGCATAGCTGAAATCCAGCTTGCCGGCATTCATAAAATTGGCGGTCAGCTTCACTTCCGGACTCAGGCCCCACCAGCTCTTCTTCTCCGGACTCAGGTACCAGCTTCCGCTCAAGCCGGCCTTGGCCTGCAGGTAATACCCCAGGTCGCGGCTGTAGTACGCACTCAGGATGGTCTCAAAGGCATGCTGTACGGGGACGGAGCCGTCGTTGGCGCGGTCGTTCTGATGGCCTTCGCTGTAAGGATTCTGCGGCTGGACGTGATAGTAGGAGAAATGGGCGCCGAAGTCCCAGTTCTTCCATTTCAGGTTCCCCCGGTAACCATAGTCCCGGATGTGGGAATCCATCTTTGCCGTGATGTTGAACGCGTTGATGACGGGATTCAGGCCGAAGGTTGTGGCATATACGCTTTGCTTGAGGGTGGCTTCCGGGAAATAGTGTTTCCAGTGAACGGCCCCGAGGGCGTTGTACCATTTCCCCTGGATTTGTTCCAGAATGCCTCCGTGCAGCTGTCCGTTGTCCAGCGCCCCGAACAAGTCCACCCATACGCTGTCGTTTTTGCCGGGTTTCCACAGCCAGGTAAGGTTGGCGTCGGTAAAGCCGTAATTCAGGGGATAATCGGCATATTTGAGCCAGTTTCCGTACAGCAGGTTAATGTAGGTGCGGCGCGCACTGACCGTCAGGGCCGACTTGGAACCCAGCGGAATACTGAGCGTACCCTGCGCATTCAGCAGCCCCACGGAAACCTCTCCGTTTACCCTTCGGGCCAGGGTGTCCCGGAGCCGCATGTCTATCATGCCGCCCAGGCGGGGCTCCTTCCCGGAAGAAGTCTCAAAACGCATTCCCGTGAAATGAGCCGTATTGAAAACGGAGAACAAGCCCAGCAGGTGGGTAGCTCCGTAAATGGGGACTCCCTGCTGGGAAATCAGGGTATGGGCATGGTCGCTTCCCTGCATATACAGGCCGCCTTCCAGCTCGGTGTTCAACGACACGCTGGGCAGCAGGCGGACAAAACGGATGGGGTCGGCATTGCCCAGGAAAGAAGGGATAGCGGCGATTTTGTTTACATTCACTTCCCCGCTGACACCGCGGCTGTTCACCACCATCGGCTTTCTCTTCTGCTCGGTAATCACCGATTTTTCCAGGGACAGCTGCGCCACCGTATCCGGAACCTGCGCTGCGGCCCACGGACCCGCAAAGATCAGCGCCAAGGACAGTATTTTATTCCGTAGAGAACACATTTTCAATAAGGTAATCCATCAAACTCTCCGAGAGCAGGTAGGCATTCAGGGCATAGGAGGTACCGTCGGCGAAACGCAGTACAAGACTGTATAAGCCGGGTTCATACCCCAACTTGGCCACTTCCATTCCCTGGTCATAGACTTTGACGTCGGACGCGGCTTCCCAGTCTTCCCAGCGGGTGGACCACACGGGGTTTATCCGGCCCTTGAAGGCGACTCCGCCGTGCAGGACGGCGCTCACCTCTCCGGAGACAGGATAGAAGCGGGCTTCCATCGCCTTTTGCCCGTTCCTTTCCAGGCGATATACCACGGCCCCGCGGTCCGCCAGGTCAAGCCGGACGGAGCTGTTGTCCCAGATAAATCGGCGGGGATTTTTTACTACCGTGGAGTCTATGTCCAAGGCGGCGAAAAACGCGTCGAACGACTCCTCCAGGTGGACTTTCACCTGTTCCGCCTCCGTGAACGCATGTTCCTGCACCTCCGGAGCGGGTGTTTTTTTACACGCAAAAAACACAACGCCGAGGCAGAAAACAATCAGTATGCTTTTTTTCATCGTATCCCTTCTTCTTTTTCAGGCAAATGCCCGATGACTGGTACCTAAACGGGCAAAAGTAAAAAAATAATCTTTTATATCAAAAATTTTTTCAGACTTGGCGGCAGGGGCAAGGTCGGGGATTTTTCGTATCTTTGCGGAGTATGGCAACAAGTGTGAAAAAAACCAAGTCCGTGTGGTTTTGCAGCCAATGCGGCAATGAATACAGCAAGTGGATGGGCCGATGCCCCGCGTGCGGGGAGTGGAACACCATGGTGGAAAAGGAAGTGGTGACCGGAGGCGGCAAGGCCGCGGCCATGACGGTACCCGGGGGCTCCCGGAAGCCGGAACCGCTCAAGGACGTGTCCACCACGCAGGAGGATCGCGTGTCCCTGGGCAGCGCCGAGGTGGACCGCCTGCTGGGCGGCGGCATCGTGAAGGGGTCGCTGGTGCTGATGGGCGGCGAGCCCGGCATCGGCAAGAGTACCCTTTCGCTGCAACTGCCGCTGCATCGGCCGGAACTCAAAACGCTCTATGTCACCGGAGAGGAAAGCGTGAAGCAGGTGAAAATGCGGGCGGACCGCCTGGGCGGCGACGCTTCCGGCATTCTCATCTACAGCGAAACGGACATGGGTGAAATCCTTCGGCAGGCAGAGGAAGCGGCCCCGGATGTGATGATTGTGGACTCCGTACAAACCATGTACTGCCAGCATGTGGATTCCACGGCCGGCAGCGTGAGCCAAATCAAGGAAGTGGCGGCCCAGCTGCTGCGTTTTGCCAAGAGCACGGGCATTCCGGTTATCCTGATTGGCCATATCACCAAGGAAGGCACCATTGCCGGGCCCAAGGTCTTGGAGCACATTGTGGATGTGGTTCTGCAGTTCGAGGGCGAAAACCGTGGCGCTTACCGGGTGCTGCGGAGCATCAAGAACCGTTTCGGCTCCACCAGCGAGCTGGCCGTTTTCGAGATGACGGGCAGCGGCCTGCGGGAGGTGGCCAATCCCTCGGAAATGCTCATTCCCATGCACGAGGAAGGGCTGAGCGGCACGGCCATAAGCGCCATGCTGGACGGCAACCGGCCGTTCCTGTTCGAGGTGCAGGCCTTGGTGTCCAGCGCCGTGTACGGCACCGCGCAGCGCAGTGCGACGGGCTTCGACGTGCGCCGACTGAACATGCTGCTGGCCGTGCTGGAGCGTCGTGCCGGCTTCAAGCTGGGCCAGAAGGACGTGTTTCTGAACATGGCCGGCGGCCTGCGCATCACGGACCCCGCGTGTGACCTGGCCGTCATCTGCGCCGTCCTGTCGTCCACCTTCGACTACCCTGTCCCGGCCGATGTCTGCTTTGCCGGCGAGGTGGGCCTGAGCGGCGAAATCCGTCCCGTCTCCCAAGCCGCCCGTCGTGCCGTGGAAGCTGCCCGCGTGGGCTTCAAACGCATTTTCGTGAGTTCATACACCCACTTCGACCAAAAGCCGCAGGGCATAGAAGTGGTAAAGGTGGCCGATATCCCCGCCCTGGTACGCGCATTGTTTAAATAGCGTAAAAATGGTATCTTTGTGAATTGTTATAGAATTTTTGAGATATGGCCAAACTGTTCAATTTCGGGTTTTTCGGAACCCCCGAACACCGGGTATTCAACTACAAGCCCCGGTACTATGACCCGGAGGAGGAGAAACGCCGCCAGATGTTCGGGGACGTGGACGGCACCAATGAGGAGGCGCGCAAGAAGGGAGAATATGTGCCCGGCAGCAGCCTGCGCGGGGCTTTCCGCGGCGGCAACTACCAGAAAACCCGCTCGGACATGCGCACCGTCCACACCATCATCACCATTATAACGGCGGTGCTCATCGTGCTGGTGCTCATTTATATCTCCAAGTTCTTTGAATTGCTATAACATGAGTGGAAGGTTCTATACCCTCTGAAACCTATGGCCACCCTCGGCCATATTAGAGGGAGGGGCCCGCCGCGAAGCGGTGGGAGGGACGAGGAGCAAAGCGACGAAGGGTTTCAGAGGGTATAGAACCTGGAACGACAAAATATGGAATTAAGGATATTACCGAAAAATATCGCAGACATGATTGCTGCGGGGGAAGTGGTCCAGCGACCGGCCTCCGTGGTGAAAGAACTCATGGAGAATGCGGTGGATGCCGGCGCAACGGACATCAAGGTCATCATTGCCGATGCCGGCCGCACGCTCATCCAGGTGATAGACAACGGTTGCGGCATGACCCCGGACGACGCCGTCCTGTGCTTCGAACGGCACGCGACCAGCAAACTCTCATCGGCCGCAGACCTGCACCATATCCTTACCTTCGGCTTCCGCGGAGAAGCGCTTTCCTCCATCGCCGCCGTGGCGGAAGTGACCCTGCGCACCCGTATCGGCAGTGAAGATGCCGGCGTAGAGGTGCTCATGGCCGGTTCCGAGAACAAAGGCACCCGCGAAGTGAGCTGCCCCGTGGGCACCAACATCGCCGTGCGGAACCTGTTTTACAACATCCCGGCGCGGCGCAAATTCCTCAAAAGCGACAACGTGGAACTCCGGCACATCGTGGAAGAGTTCCAGCGCGTGGCACTTACCCGGCCGGACATCGCCTTCTCCCTCACCCACAACGGGCGCGACATCCATGTGGTGAAGGCGGCCAAAAGCTTCAAGTTCCGCATCCAGGACCTGCTGGGGACGGGGCTCATCGGCGAGCTCATGGACATTGAGGCCGATACTTCCATCGCCTCCCTCCGGGGGTATGTGGGCAAGCCGGAAAGCGCCCGGAAGACGCCGGGAAACCAGTTTTTCTTTGTAAACGGGCGTTATTTCCGCAGCCCGTACCTGCACAAGGCCGTCATGAAGGCCTACGAAAACCTGATTTCGGAAGGCAGCACGCCGTCCTACTTCATTTACCTGGAAGTGGACCCGGGCATGGTGGATGTGAATATCCATCCCACCAAGGCGGAAATCAAGTTCGAGGAAGACCAGCTGCTGTTCCAGACGGTATTCGCCGCCGTGAAAGAAGCCATGGGCCGCGCCAGCGTGGCGGGGTCCATCGAATTCGACAACCCGGAGGCGCGGGACATTCCCGTAATGGGAACGCAGTTCCGGGAATACAGGCCTTCCAGCACGCCCAGCGTGGGGGTGGATTGGAATTACAACCCGTTTGAGCAGGAGGGAGATTCTTCGCTGTCGCTCAGAATGACAGGGAGCGCCGGCATGGCAGAGGGTGCCGATATGGCAGAGGGTGCCGATATGGCCGGGGGTGCCGATATGGCCGGGGAAAGCAGAATGGCTGAAGGGACCCGGCGCTACACGGACCCGAACCCGAACTACGGGGCGCTGTTCGAGGACCGGACCCTGCCCACGGCGCAAGTACTCATCGTGCAGGGCCGATTCATCCTTTCCCAGAGCGCCAGCGGCATCATGGCGGTACACATCCGCCGGGCGCGTGAACGCCTGCTCACGGACCGCTTCCTGAAAGCCCTCCGCGAAGGCAGCCACGTGACACAAACCGCCCTTTTCCCCGTGCAGGTCAATGTGGGCGTGGAAGGTCGTCTCACCCTGGACGAGCACGCGGACACGCTCCGCCGCCTGGGCTTCGACATTACGCCTTTCGGCACGGACACCGTCGTGGTAAACGGCGTTCCGGAGGGGTACAGCGCAGATTCAACCACCGTGGAAACCCTGGTGCAGGACATCCTGCTCATCCTTTCGGACGACGCCCAAGCCCTGTCGGAAGTGATGGAACAGTCTCTGGCTCAGAAGTTTGCCGTCCTGGGCGCTTCCGGGAACCGGCGCCTGAGCTCCCCGCTGGAGGCCCAGCGCCTGCTGGACGCCCTCATGCAAAGTGAAAACCCTGAATTTACCGCCTCCGGACGGCGTATCATCGCCATCGTCCCGGCGGACGAACTCGAAAAACGATTCTAAATGGCCAACCCGCTTGAAAATATTCCGGTTGTAACCCGCAACCTGCTGTATGTGAACGTAATCATGTTCATCGCCACCCTTATCAATCCGGCGTTCATGAAGGATACCTTTGCCATGGCCTATCCGCTGAGCACCGAGTTCCGCTGGTGGCAGCCCGTCACGCACATGTTCATGCACGACGGCTTCATGCACATCTTCTTCAACATGTACTCGCTGGTGATGTTCGGCATGGTGGTGGAACGCGTGCTGGGCACCAAAAAGTTCATCTGGTTCTATCTCATCACCGGTTTCGGCGCCGTGCTCCTGCATACGGGCGTAGAGTTCCTGGAGGTGCAGCAGTTGCTCGCCAAGTACCCGGGGGTATCGGCCCAAAGCATTTACAACAGCATTCCGGGCGTGCTGGGCGCTTCCGGCGCCGTATATGGCGTGCTGGTGGCGTTTGCCATGCTGTATCCGGAGGCCCGCCTCACGCTCATTTTCCCGCCTATTACGCTGGACGCCAAATGGTGGGTGATTATCTTTATCGGCATCGAACTCGTCACCGGCATTACCGGAACGCAGATGGGCGTGGCGCATTTTGCCCACCTGGGCGGCGCGCTCTTCGGCTGGCTGCTCATCCGCTACTGGCGCAAAAGCGGCAAACTGTACCGATAAATGGCTAAATCGGAGAAAAAGAAACGGCATTGGCTGTCGCACCTGTCGTTCGGCACGATTTCCCTGGCGCTGAGCGTCCTGCTGGTGCTGGCATACCTGTCCGTGGTGGTGGACCCGGCCAAGGCGTGGTTCTTTACGCTCTTCGGCCTGCTCTACCCCGTGGTGCTGCCGATTACGGTGCTCCTGTTCGTGTGGTCGCTGTTCCGGCGCTCCCACATGCGCCTGCCGCTCCTCATCGTGCTGCTGCCGTCGCTCTTTTTCTTTGGCCGATACGTCCAGCTCCGCCGCTCCGTACCTGCGGAAGAAGGCCCCTTGAAGGTGATATCCTACAACGTGGGGCTGTTCGCACACGGTCCGGAAGGGGCCGACAGGCTGGTGATGGCGGATTCCGTGAGCCGCTGGCTGCTTTCCCAGGACGCGGACCTCATCTGCCTGCAGGAGTTCTTCCTGCCCAAGGACGTGTCCATGGACGCTTGGATAAAGCGCCACTTCCCTGGCTATAAAGCTGAATACTATGTGTTTACCGGCACCCGTGGGTCTTTTGGCAACCTTACGCTGTCCAGACGGCCCGTGGCGGACAAGGGCAAAATCAACTTTGAACGGTCCACCAACCTGGCCTTGTGGACAGATATAAGGCTGGACAGCACCACCGTGCGCCTATATAACTGTCACTTTGAGAGTTACAACATTTCCCTGTCCAATCTGGTGAAGAAGGACGGCGCCATGGAAGAGACGGAACGGAAGATGCGGCGCTCCATCACCGAACGCCCCAAACAGGTGGCCGAAGTGCTGCGCGGCGTGGACAAGGCCCCGGTGCAGTCGATGGTGCTGGGAGACTTCAACGACAACCCCCTGTCGTACACGTACATGCGGCTGCTGCGGGGCCGGCGCGACAGTTTTGTGAAAGCCGGCAAGGGCTTCGGCGCCACCTACCGCACCCTCTGGCCGCTCCTGAGAATCGACTATATCCTGTATCCGCCCGGCCTGCAGGCCATTACCTACGAAGTGCCCCACGTGGACTACTCGGACCATTACCCCGTCATTGCCACCTACGGCCATTGAGGTGATGGCGGGGAGGCAGGAAATTCCCCGGCTGCGCCCGGAATGACAGGGAGATGCCCTGTCTGGGCCGCGCATAATGGGAGGACCGTGCGCTACAGAAGGAGCATAGGAGGAAGCACAGAAAACCAGCCTTTTGTGCGGGAGGGTATGCTGGAGCATGAAAGAACGCACAAAAAGGCCGATTTTCGTGCGCCAGGGTGTGCTTAGGAATATTTTTTAAATCCCCGATTTTTTGCAAAGTTGGCGAACTTGCGTTAACTTTGCGGACGTTATGAAACCGGAAGAAATACTCGCTGAAGCCTTGCGCGTGGTGCGCGAAGGCGGCACCATACTTTACCCCACCGACACGGTGTGGGGGCTGGGCTGCGACGCCACCAATGCAGCTGCCGTAGCCCGCATTTTCGAGATTAAGCAGCGGGCCGATTCCAAGTCGCTGGTGCTGTTGGCATCGGACCTGGACATGGTGGCGCGTTTCGTGAAGGAGATTCCGTCCATCGCCATCGACCTGGTGGAGGTGAACGACGCGCCCATGACCATCATTTATCCCGGCGCCATTTGCTCGGAGACCGGCGACAAATGGCATCTGGCGGCCTCCTGCGTGGCGGCCGACGGGACCGTAGGCATCCGCATTCCGCTCAATTCGGCGAGCCCGGAAACAGGCGCGTCAAAATCGGCAGGGCCCGGACACCCCACCCTCTGGTGCAAACAACTGGTTTTCAAGCTGGGACGCCCCCTTGTTTCGACATCGGCCAACATATCCGGCGAACCGACGCCTAAGCGCTTTTCCGACATTCCGCAGGAAATCAAGGACGCCGTGGATTTCGTGGTGCCGCCGTCCGTGGATACGGCTTCCACCGGCCGCGCCTCGCAGATTCTCAAGCTGGGCCTGAGCGGGGAGGTTGAGATTATCCGGAAGTAACCCATGGAACTGTTCTATGCATACGAGGTGAGCGGCGGCATGTGCCTGCTGGACGCAGAGGAGAGCGGGCACTGCGTGCGCGTGCTGCGACATCGGGCCGGAGACGAGATTGACGTGATTGACGGGCTGGGGACGCTGTATCACTGCACGCTGCTGGACGATTCTCCCAAAGGGGCGCGGGCACAGGTGCTTTCCACGGTTCCGGAGTTTGGCGCGCATCCGTACCACCTTACGCTGGGCTGCTGCCCCACCAAGAACAACGACCGTTTCGAGTGGTTCGTGGAGAAGGCCACGGAGCTGGGGGTGGACAATATCGTTCCCCTGATTGGCGAGCGCTCGGAGCGGCGCGTGTACAAGACGGAGCGTTCCCGGCGTATCGCCCTGTCGGCCGCCAAGCAATCGCTCAAGGCACGGATTCCCGTCGTGTGGGAGCCGATGAGTGTCAGATCCTTCGTCGCCAACGCTCCTCAGGATGACAAGGGACGATGCCATCCGGCGGCTGCTTGCCAATCGGGGGACACTTGTCAATCTGAGACCATTTGTCATTCTGAGCGAAGCGATGAATCGCTGCGCCTCATCGCCTACTGCTTCGAGGACGATTCCGCCCCGCGCATCAGTATCCGGGAAGCCCTGGCGGGGTTTAAGGGCGATTCCGTGACCATTCTTATCGGCCCGGAAGGGGATTTTTCTCCGGAGGAGGCGCAGCTGGCCTTGTCGCAGGGCTACATTCCCGTGCACCTGGGAGCCTCCCGTCTCCGCACCGAAACCGCGGCTGTCACCGCCGTCGCCGCCGTTTACTTCCGCTACCTGAAGTAGCCTGTCGTCCCCAATGTGGTGTGACACCTAATCGTCACATTTTCAATCACTTTCTATACAATCCTCGTTCGATTTTTGAACGAGGAATATGCAGCATCTCGCTCATTGTCAAGCACTTAGCTGTCACTAAGAACTGGCACCCTGTGATCGATAACCACCTGACACTCAACACTTTGCTGACATTCCTCGTCGCAAAAAGTGACGAGGATTATGCAGCATCTCGCTCATTATCAGTCGCTTAGCTGTCACAGGAAAAGGGAAGGATTCTGGCAGATGCTTATCTTTGCACCATGATACGGGAAATGATGGATCTGGTGATGCCGCGGGAATGTCTGGTATGCGGGCGGCAGTTGGGGGTGCAGGAGCAGCACCTGTGTATTTGGTGTGCGGCGGATCTGCCGGAAACGCACAACTGGGAGCGGCCGCATAATCCCATGGCAGACCAGTTCAATGCCCTGCTGGAACGCGGGCGGCAAGAAGGTGAGCCCATGCAATATGCCTTTGCGGCCGCCCTGCTGTTCTATCACCATGAGAATCCGTACAAGCACATCCCCCGGGCGCTCAAGTACGGGGGCAACATTTCAGCGGGCCGGTTTTTCGCGGCCCGGCTGGGAAGCCAGATGGCCCGGCAGGCACATTTTGCCGATATTGACACGGTTCTTCCCGTCCCGCTTCACTGGTGGCGGCAATGGCGCCGCGGCTACAACCAGGCGGAGGTGATTGCCGCCCGGCTGGCCGATGCCTTGCATGCGACGCTCCGGACCGGAGAACTGGTCCGTATCCGCCGCACCCGCAGCCAAACCTCGCTGGATGCAGAAGCACGCGAGAAGAACGTGCAAGGCGTCTTCACCCTTCGGCACGCCTTTCCGGCCCGACATATACTCCTGGTGGACGACACTTTCACCACCGGCGCCACCCTGGCTGCCTGCTACAACGCTGTACGGAGCGCCCTCGGGCCCTCCGTACGAATATCCATTGCTACATTGGCAGTAGTTCAAGCCTGATGGGGAACGAGGAGCGTCCCGTCAGGCACGCAGCGCGCGCATGGCGTTGAGGACGGCAAGGACGGTGACACCGACATCGGCAAAGACGGCCATCCACATGGTGGCGAGGCCCAGAACGGCCAGCAGAAGCACCAGCACCTTGATTCCTATGGCAAAGCCGATGTTTTCCTTGGCGATGCGGATAGTTCGGCGGGCAAGGCGCACGGCGGCGGCAATCTTGGACGGCTTGTCGTCCATGAGCACCACGTCAGCGGCCTCGATGGCGGCATCGGAACCCAGGGCTCCCATGGCTATGCCCACATCGGCCCGGGTCAGGACCGGAGCGTCGTTGATGCCGTCGCCCACGAAGGCGAGCGTCCCGGCAGGCAGCAGCCGCTCCACCTGCTCCACCTTCTGTGCGGGCAGGAGGCCGGCGTGGAATTCGTCCACCCCCAGCTGTCCCGCCACCGCGGCCGCCACGCTTTCCTGGTCGCCGGTGAGCATGACCGTGCGGGAGACGCCGGCTGCCCTCAGCTCTGCCAGGGCGGGGGCGGCATCGGCCTTGATCCGGTCGCTGATGACGATGTGCCCGGCATATACCCCCTCGACGGCCACATGGATGATGGTGCCCTCGTGGTGGCAAGGATGCCAGGCGGCGCCCACCGTTTCCATGAGCTGGCTGTTGCCCACCGCTACTTTCCGGCCGTTTACCGTGGCGATGATGCCCTGGCCGGCCGTCTCCCGGATATCCGCCACGGTGCAATCGTCGTGCTCATTGGGATAGGCATTGCGAAGGGCCATGGCGATGGGATGCGTCGAATGGCGTTCCACGTGCGCAGCAAGGTGCAAAAGCTCCTGTTTATCAAGCTCTTCCGGGTGTACCGCCGTCACCTCAAACACGCCTTCCGTGAGGGTGCCGGTCTTGTCGAACACCACCGTCTGCAGCTTGGACAGTTTGTCCATGAGGTTGGAGCCCTTGATGAGGATACCCTTCTTGGACGCCCCACCCAGGCCGCCGAAGAAGGTCAGCGGCACGGAAATCACCAGCGCGCAAGGGCAGGAAACCACCAGGAACAGCAGGCCGCGGTAAATCCAGGTGGCCCATTCGCCCGTAATAAGGCCCGGGACGACAGCGACCAGCACCGCCAGCGCCACGACTATCGGCGTGTATATTCTTGCGAAACGGGTGATAAAACGCTCGCTCCCGGACTTGTTCGCCGCCGCATGCTCCACCAAATCCAGAATCTTGGCGGCGGTGGACTCGCCGAAGGCCTTGGTGGTACGGGCGCGCAGCACGCCGCTCTTGTTTACGCAGCCGGAAAGAATCTCTTCGCCCTCATGGATGCTTCTGGGCACGCTTTCACCGGTCAGGGCCACGGTGTCCAGGCTGGAACTGCCGTCGATGACAACGCCGTCCATCGGCACTTTTTCTCCCGGCCGGATGACGATAATCTCCCCTACCTGTACCTCTTCCGGCTTCACGGTGACGAGTTCTCCGCCGCGCTCCACATGGGCGGCATCGGGCCGAATGTCCATCAGGTGCGCAATGGATTTGCGGCTGTTGCCCTCGGCCTTTTCCTCAAACCATTCGCCCAGCTGGAAGAAAAGCATCACAAATACGGCCTCCGGGAACTGCGTCTCCGCACCGGGCATAAAGCCGATGCCCAACGCCCCCAGCGTGGCGATGCTCATGAGGAAGTCTTCGCTCAGCGCCTCGCCGTGCAACAATCCCTCGGCGGCCTCCTTGAGCGTATCCCAGCCCACGACCAGGTACGGGACCAAAAACAGCAGCAGATACTGCCAGGTGGCCCAGTCGGTGTTTTTTTCGATGATGACGGCGCCGATGAGCAGCACCGTGGCCGCGATGATTTTTGCTAGCCTGCCGTGACCCTCCTCTTCCTCGTGATGGTGGTGATGGTGGTGGTCATGATCGTGATCGTGGTGATGTTCGTGATGGTGGTGGTGGCAGTGCTCACAGTACTCCTGTTCATGATTGGGCTCTTGCTCGAGCTCATGGCCGCGCCCGGAGTGTTCGTGCTCAAGCTCATGTTCGAGTCCATGTTCGTGCTCGTGGATATGCTTCTCACTCATAGTCTACAACTTTTGTTACTGCAAAGGTACACACCCCCTGCTGCAACCTGGTTGCAAACAGAATTTTAGCCCATCACGCTGGTCGCCAAGTGTCTGATTCTCAACATAATACCTATAATCCTCGGCGCTTTTTGAGCCGAGGATTTTCCATAAACATCTGATAGTCAGCAGATTGCCGACCAATGCGCTTGTTCTACAAAACGGCGCCGAGGGTCCAGTAGGTGGACCTTCGACAACAGAATGAACCCCAAAACGGCGCCGAGGGTCCAGTAGGTGGACCTTCGAAGGCAAGGGAACTGCCACGGGCACGAAAACGGGCGAAAACGTAGCATTGGCGGGCCAGAAGGTCCGCCAGTGGCGCAGTTAGGAGCCAAAACGTGGCAGCTGCGGGACCTCCCGGGCATTAAAGCACACCGCGATGCCACAGAGGCCACTCTGGAGGGGGAGGGTGTGCTTTAATGGGGTCATGACTGTCAAAGGTTGGATTTTGTGGTGCCAAGTCCGCAGGGCCCCCCAAGGAACAAGCCCGCAGGGAGCCCTGAAGCAACAGCCTAACAGTACATGCCGCCGTTCACGGCGATGACCTGGCCGCTGACGTAAGAGGAGAGGTCGGAACCCAGGAAAAGGGCCACGGAGGCCACTTCCTCCACGCTTGCGCCGCGCCTGAGCGGAATCAGCTTGACAAACTCGTCCTTGACGGCCTGCGGCAATACCTCGGTCATTTCCGTGAGGACATACCCCGGAGCGATGGCATTGGCCCGAATGCCGCGCGGTCCCATCTCCTTGGCCACGGACTTGGCCATGGCAATCAGTCCCGCCTTGGAAGCGGCGTAGTTCACCTGACCGGGGTTCCCGGTTTGCCCGGCGATGGAGGCCATGTTGATAATACTCCCGCTCTTCTGGCGCGCCATCACAGGCACGACGGCGTGCAGGAAATTGAACGCACTCTTCATGTTCACGGCAATCACCGTATCCCACTGCGCCTCGCTCATGCGCATCACCAGGCCGTCCCTGGTAATGCCGGCGTTATTGACAAGAATGTCGATACGGCCGAAATCCGCCGTCACCTGCGCCACCACCTCCTGCGCGGCGTCGAAATCGGCCGCATCGGAAGCATAACCCTTCACTTTTGTGCCGAAAGCCTCCAACTCCGCAATCGTTTGCAGGGCGACATCGTTGATTTCCAAGTCCGTAAAAGCGATGCACGCTCCCTCGGAAGCATATTTTAAGGCGATGGCCTTGCCGATGCCCCTCGCCGCGCCCGTAATGAGGGCCACTTTACCGGTTAACAGTCCCATATTATTGCGTTGTTGTTCAGATTCTTCGCTTCACTCAGAATGACAGGTTAATTCTTTGTTCTTTTCAGTTTGGATACGAGGGTGATAAGCAGGGAACCCAGGATGCCGGAGCAGAGGGAGCCCAAGAGGACGGCGATTTTTCCGGCGTCCCGCAGGTGCTGGGTCACTTCCGGGGCAATACCCGGCCCGGCGAACGACAAGGTGTCCACGAAGATACTCATGGTAAAGCCGATACCGCCCAGGCAGGCCACCGCAAAAAGCATGGGCCAGGACGCCTTGGCCGGCATGACGCCCACTTTGCACTTGATGGCAATCCAGGAGGCCAGCGTAATGCCCACCGGCTTACCCAGCAGCAGGCCCAGGAAAACGCCCAGCCCGACGCTGCCCAGTACCGGGTCTATCGACTTGAACACGTTGAAATAGGACACGTCCGTAATCTCCACCCCGGCATTGGCCAGGGCAAACACCGGCATGATGAGGAAGTTCACGATGGGGTTCAGCTTGTGCTCCAGCCGGTAGGACGGCGGAATGGTCTTCTTGGTGAGGCTGGACAGCCGGCGCAGGTGGTAACGCTCCGGCCCGTTGGGGAACGGCTCGTTGGTATGAACCGATTCGGCCTCGATGAGCCCGTCCCACAGAATACGCGCCCGGCGGTGGAACTTGGCCTTGTTGTAACGGGCTTCCATCGGGATGAACATGGCCATCACCACGCCCGTCATGGTGGCATGGATGCCGCTGTAATAGAACAGGAACCAGACAATGATGGCCGGAACCATGTAGAAGCCTATCCGTTTCTCGCCGAGTTTCTTCATCAGGGCCACGAAGAGAATCATCACAAGGGCAAGGCCCAGCAGGGGCATGTGGATGTTGCCGCCGTAGAACAGCGCCACCACCAGGATGGCGATAAGGTCGTCGGCAATGGCGAGCGCCGTCAGGAAAACTTTCAGCGAAACGGGCACTTTGTCACCCAGAATGGACAGGATGCCGACGGCGAAGGCGATATCCGTCGCCGTAGGAATTCCCCAACCGGAGCCGGCCTGCGTCCCATGATTGACGATGGTGAAGATAAGCGCCGGGGCAAATACGCCGCCAAAAGCGGCTATCACCGGCAGGATGGCTTTCTTGAAGGACGACAGCTCCCCGCACACCACTTCGCGCTTGATTTCCAGGCCCACCGTGAAGAAGAAAACCACCATCAGGATGTCGTTGATGAACTTCTCCATGGTCATGCCGCGCGGGAAGAACCAATCCACCGCCCCGTCCGGCGAGGCGATGTGCATGGTGAATTCCGTATGCAGGAAATTATGATAGGCTTCCTTGGTAAAAGGAAGGTTGGCCAACAGCATGGCCATTACCACACAAGCCAGCAGGATGACGCCGTTGGCCCAGGGCTGTTTGCGGAAACTGCTCTGGGATATGGAAAAATTGTGGACTTCTTTGTTCCACCAATAAATAGGAATCAATGCCATAGTCTAAAAACAGATTCTTCGCTGCGTCCGGCATGACACGCGGTCATCCTGAACGAAGCGAAGCGTCTTATCCATAAATATACTTATGTTGTTCAGGTGTAAGCGTGTCTGTCTTCACGCCCCAGTCCGCCAGTTTGCGGAAGGCGACTTCCCGGTCTATCTCGCGCGGAACATTGTTCAGGCGCTCCTGCAGGCGGCCGCGATGCTCCACCAGGTAGCGTGCGCTGAGCGCCTGGATGGCGAAGGACATGTCCATGATTTCTGCAGGATGGCCGTCACCGGCGGCCAGGTTCACCAATCGGCCCTCCGCGATGATGTAAACGGTACGGCCGTTCTCCAGGGTGTACGCATGGATGTTGTTCCTGGCGGGCCGATGCGACACCGCCATGGCCCTGAGTTTGGCCACGGCCACCTCCACGTCGAAGTGCCCGGCGTTGCAGCAGATGGCCCCATCCTTCATCTTGAGGAAATGCTCCGGGCCAATCACGTCCTTGCAGCCGGTAACGGTGATGAAGAAATCGCCCAGCGGTGCGGCCTCCAGCATGGGCATCACTTTGAAACCGTCCATCACCGCCTCCATGGCCTTCACGGAGTCCACTTCCGTGACGATAACCTCCGCGCCCAGGCCTTTGGCGCGCATGGCGACGCCCTTGCCGCACCAGCCGTATCCGGCCACCACCACGTTCTTCCCCGCCACGATGAGGTTGGTGGTGCGGTTGATGCCGTCCCACACGCTCTGGCCGGTGCCGTAGCGGTTGTCGAACAGGTGTTTGCAGTCTGCGTCGTTCACCAGCATCATGGGGAACTTGAGCGCGCCGGCGGCGTCCATGGCCTTCAGGCGCAGGATGCCGGTGGTGGTTTCCTCGCAGCCGCCAATCACGCCCGGAACCAGCTCCGGGAACTCCTTGTGCAGGGTGGTTACCAGGTCGCCGCCATCGTCAATGATAATATTGGGACCGGCCGACAGGACGCGGCGGATGTCCGCGAAGTATTCCTCCTGAGTGCAGCCGTGGATGGCGAAGACGTTGAGGCCCTCGTGCACCAGCGCGGCGGCCACGTCGTCCTGGGTGCTCAGCGGGTTGGAACCGGTGATGTACATGTCAGCTCCACCGGCGGCCAAAACTTCGCACAGATGGGCCGTCTTGGCCTCCAGATGCACGCTCAGGGCCACCTTGAGGCCTTTGAAAGGCTGCGTCTTCTCAAAATCCTTCTGAATGCCGTCCAGCAGGGGCATGTGGCTCCGCACCCAGCTCAGTTTGAGCTCTCCGCTTTCCCACAGGTTGATGTCTTTAATATGACTTGCCATAGCTCTTTGTTGAAAGGAATGCAAAGTTAACAAAAAAATGGCTACCTTTGAGAAATAAAAACCATTCTTGACTATGTTTGCAAAAGAAGTGTATGTCCGGCGCCGGACCACGCTCCTGCAGAAAATGCAGGAAGCCGGGGAAAAGGATCTCATCCTGTTTGTGGGCAATGCAGATGCGCCCGCACAATACAAAGATAACTGCTACAAATGGCGCCAGGACAGCTCCTGGCTGTATTTCATGGGCTTGGACGAGCCGCTGATGGGCGCCCTGCTGGATATCGACACGGGAACGGAAACCCTCTTTGCCGACGATGTGGACATCGACGACATCATCTGGATGGGACCGCAGCCCTCCGTCCGCTCCAAGGCCGACGCCGTGGGCGTGGCCGGGACGCAGCCTTACGGCGCCCTGGAGCAGGCCGTGGCCGCCGCCCTTGCCGCCGGACGCATGATTCACTTCCTGCCGCCGTCCCGCTACTACAATATCCTCAAGCTGCAGCAGCTGGTTCCGGGCGGAACGCCCTCGGAGACGCTGGTGAAGGCCGTCATCTCCATGCGCCTTATCAAGGAAGACATTGAAATTGAAGCCATTGACGCCGCCTGCGCCCTGGGTTACGAAATGCACACCGTGGCGCGGGATGCGATTGTCCCGGGCATTGTCGAACAGGACATCGTGGGAAAAATGGAAGGCGTGGCGCTGGCCAAGGGCTGGGGCGTATCCTTCCCCACCATCCTCACCCAGCACGGGGAAACGCTGCACAACCATATTCACGACAAAATCATCGAGCCGGGCAAGCTCATGGTGATAGACGCCGGCGTGGAGAGCAATGCCCACTACGCCTCCGACTTCACCCGTACCTACCCGACCGCCGGAAAATTCACCCCGAAACAGCGGGAGGTGTACCAGATTGTCTATGAATGCAATGAGCTGGCCTTCCAAATGGCCCGGCCCGGCATCACCTACCGGGAAGTGCACCTGGCCACGGCCCGCAAGATGTTGGAGGGCTTATCGGCCCTGGGCATCGTGAAGGGAGACCTGGACGAGATGGTGGCGAAGGGCATCGCCGGCCTGTTCCAGCCGCACGGCCTGGGCCACAACATGGGCCTGGACGTCCACGACATGGAAGACCTGGGCGAAAACCTGGTGGGATACGACCCGGACCAGCAACGTGCCAAACAGCTGGGACTGCGCTCCTTGCGTATGGCCCGCCGCCTGCGGCCCGGCCACGTGATTACGGACGAACCCGGCATCTACTTCATCCCCGCCCTCATCGAGAAGTTCAAGAAAGAGGGCCTGGGCTACGACTTCGTGAACTACGCCAAGCTGGAAAGCTATTACGACTTCGGCGGCATCCGCATCGAGGACGATGTCCTCATCACCCCCGACGGCGCCCGGCGCCTGGGGCCCAAACGCCTCCCCGCATCCCCGGACGAGGTAGAGGCCGCCATGGAAAAATAATTCAACGCTGTTTAAATCATGAAAATCCTCGTAGCACAAAAGGCCGATGCGGAGACCTTGGCCAACTTTTTCCTCTCGCACATTGATGCACACCGGGAATACATTTCCCACGGAGAAATCCAGATGGGCGTGGGTGTGGGCCGGATGGTCAACAACTTATTGGAGGCGGAACCCGCTCCGGAAGCCCGGGAAAAATGGATAAAATACATTGAGGCGATGCTTGCCGACAATTCTGTAGCCGCCGTATGGAAAGCCGTGGAGGGCGATGAAATGGTGGGCATGGCCGTGGCGGACATTGAAGATGCCGGGGACGCTCCCTTCGGCATGGTGTGCGACGTCCTGGTAAAAGAAGACTACCGCGGCCACGGAACCGGCGGCGCCCTCTTGCAGACGGCCATCGACTGGCTCCGCAGCAAGGGGGTAAAAGACATCTATCTGGAGAGTGGAAAAAACAACCACGCCGCCCACAAATTCTTTGAGAAACGAGGCTTCGCGCACGTAAGCGAAATTTACAAACTGGGCTGAAGATTGCGAAAAAAGAATTATTGTTATACCTTTGCAGGCTGAAAAGTGTATTTTTTACTAAATAATTCGAAAGCTATGAAAAAATTATTTGTCGCCGTGGCTGCACTGGCCACCCTGCTCTTTGTGAGCTGCAACAAGGAATCCCAGTATCCCACCCTTATCGAAGGCACCTGGGAGGTTAAAAGCGGCTCTGCCGCCATCACCAAAAACGGCAAGCCCGTAACCGTCGATACTTTTATCACAGACATGGCCGCCCTTGAGGGTCAGACCGTCGAGATTCCCGAGTCCATCAAACAGGAACTCCAGAAAGCGTTCGACGAAATGTCCAACCCCAAAACTTTCCCCGAGGGAGCCACCCTTACCTTCAAGGAAGGGAAAGTGAGCACCACCGAGGGCATCGGCGGCAGCACCTACACCATCAGCGGCAATACCCTTACCCTCAATATTGACGGCGATTCCGTTCCCTTCACCATCGAGACGCTCACCGCCACGGACCTGGTACTCTCTACCGACTCCTCCAATTTTTCCACTTCCACTCAGGGCGATATGTTCAAGAGAGCCGGCTACGTCATGACCATGACCATTACCTTCAAGAAAAAATAATTCCTGAATGTTCGATAAAAAAGTCCGAAGCGATTTTGCTCCGGACTTTTTTTGTACCTTTCCAGCCGCTATTCCCACTCGATGGTGCCCGTGGGCTTGGGGGTGAGGTCGTACAGTACGCGGTTTACGCCCGGGACCTCGGTCACGATGCGCCGGGTAATGTGATGCAGGACCGGGTAAGGAATTTCCTCGATGGTGGCGGTCATGGCGTCGCGGGTGTTCACGGCACGGATAATCACCGGCCAGTCCCAGCTGCGTTTGTCGTCCTTTACGCCCGTGGATTTATAATCCGGAACGATGGTGAAATACTGCCAAACCTTGTCCGCCAGGCCGTTTATCTCGAATTCTTCGCGCAGGATGGCGTCGCTCTCGCGAAGTGCAGCCAGGCGGTCGCGGGTGATGGCGCCGGTGCAGCGCACGCCCAGGCCGGGGCCCGGGAACGGCTGACGGTTCACCATGCTCTCCGGCAGGCCCAGTTCCTTGCCCACCACGCGGACCTCGTCCTTGAACAGAAGTTTGACGGGCTCCACCAGTTCGAACTGCAGGTCCTCCGGCAGGCCGCCCACATTGTGGTGAGACTTCACGGGGCCGGATTCCAGGATGTCCGGATAAATGGTTCCCTGCGCCAGGAAGCGGATGCCTTCCAGTTTGCGGGCCTCTTCTTCAAAAACGCGGATGAACTCCGCGCCGATGATTTTGCGCTTTTGCTCGGGATCGGCCACGCCGGCAAGCTTGTCCAGGAAACGGTCGGTGGCATCCACATACACCAGGTTGGCGTTCAACTGATCCCGGAAAACGCGGATTACCTGTTCGGGCTCCCCCTTGCGCAGGAGACCGTGGTTCACGTGCACGGCTACCAGCTGCCGGCCCACCGCCTTGATGAGCAGGGCGGCCACTACGGACGAATCCACGCCGCCGGAAAGGGCCAGAAGCACTTTTTTGTCACCAATCTGCGCCTTCAGGGCTTTCACTTGTTCGTCGATGAATTGCTGCGCCAGCGCGGGCGTTGTGATGCGCTCCATGGATGCGGGGCGGACATTGCTTGTACTCATACGTCAGTTCGTTGTATTTAATTATTTGTCGTAGTTCGGTGCTTTCTTGGCGATGCTCACATCGTGCGGATGGTTCTCCTGCACGGTGGCGGGGCTTATCTTCACGAAGCGGGCCTTATGGAGGGCAGCCAGGTCGGCGGCTCCGCAATAGCCCATGCCGCTGCGCAGACCGCCCGTGAGCTGATAGAGGACATCGGCCACGGGGCCTTTGTACGCCACACGGGCCACGACGCCTTCCGGGACCAGCTTTTTGGCGCCCTTCTGGAAGTAACGGTCCGCGCTGCCGGCCTGCATGGCGTCTATGCTGCCCATGCCGCGGTAGCCTTTCATCTTGACACCGTCCACTTCCACTACCTCGCCGGGGGCCTCATCGGTGCCGGCGAACATGCTGCCGCACATGACACAGTGCGCGCCGGCGGCCAGGGCCTTGACCACATCGCCGGAATAGCGCAGGCCGCCGTCGGCAATGACGGGGACGCTGTCACCGGCCACTCCCGCCACCTCGGCGATGGCGGTAAGCTGCGGAACACCCACGCCCGCGACGATGCGCGTGGTGCAGATGGAACCGGGGCCGATGCCCACCTTGAGGCCGTCCGCGCCCGCTGCCATGAGGTCCCTGGCAGCTTCGGCCGTGGCGATGTTGCCCACCACCACGTCCAGGCCCGGGAACACCCCTTTGATGGCCTTCAGTGTATCTATTACGCCCTTGGAGTGCCCGTGGGCGCTGTCGAGCACCACGGCATCCACGCCGGCTTCGGCCAGCAGCTTCACGCGATTCAGCACGTCGGGGGTGATGCCCACGCCGGCAGCCACCTGAAGCGCTTCGGCTTTCACCTTGGCCACTTCCTCGGCCTGCCGCTCCGCGCTCATGTTCTTGTGAATCACGCCGATTCCGCCCTCCCGGGCCATGGCAACGGCCATGGCGGCTTCCGTGACGGTATCCATCGCCGCGGAGGCGAAAGGGACGTCCAGGGCAATGTGCCGGGAGAATCGGCCCCGGAGGGAAACTTCGCGCGGGAGTACCTCTGAATAGGCCGGCATCAGAAGGACATCGTCGAAGGTAATGCCTTCCTGGAAAATACGGTCTTGTAGCGCCATACGTTCTTTATCTAAAAAAATCCTTATCTTTGTAGCCGATGAAACGCTTCACCTGCATACTGTTACTCTTTGTAGGCCTTCTGGCACAGGCCCAGGTTCGCACCTATTCGGACAACGCTTCCCAAACCTTCGTCATCGGACTGGACAACTACTTCTACGGCGAAGCCGGTTCCCTCAGCTTTGAGGCGGCCGGACAGCCTTTTCAGGCTTCCGTAGGCGCGGACGGCGTCCTTCTCGGCGGGCAGCGCCTCGGAGACGCGGGGGACATCGTCATCGGCATCCACGACTTCACCGGAGACCGGGTCCCGGAATTTGTGATGGCCCAGCGCCTGGAAAGCGCCATCGGCCTGTGGATTTATACCCTCGACGGCAGCTCCTGGAGCCCCCTGAAAATGATATCCGTGCGCAACGCCAAAGAAGTGCGCATCTTCCGCCAGGTGGTGTCCGTGCGTCAGGGAGAAACGCTCTGCTCCTGGACCTGGCACGGGGACAAGTTCGACTACAGGGCCTCCGACGGCGGTCCGGAACCTACTTTTCCCTGACGTGGATGAGGGACTTCACCGGGGCAATCTCCTCCAGGCGTTCGCGGCCCGGAAGGTCGTCAATCTCGATGAGGAACACAAAATCCTTCACCTTCACTTTATATTCTTTCCCGCCGATAAGCACTTTCTGAGCGTTCAGGCCCAGGGCCAGGCCGCGTGAAGTGCCGCCTGTAGCCAGGATATCGTCAAAGAAGGTAATTTCGATGGTATCGCCGACGGGCTTGCTGGCGGCAATGTCCGAGCTGCGGAAGTACACGTGGTCCGGACCATATTCCTTCATGATTTCCACCTGCACCAAATCGCCCTCCGAGAAGGGCAGCTTGCCTTTTTTACGCAGCGGAATCACATTCTCCACCGGGATGGCCGGGTCATAGAGCATGGGCGTCGCAAAGAGGAAACCACGGGCCTCGGGAGCGGCCACGTTGGGTGCGAGACACATGGAAGCCAGGTCCCGCGTGAGGCTGTGGAACAGCTCTTTGTCCTGGATGAAAGGAATGATGTCCACAAAGTTGACTCCCTTGATGGGAAAGTCCGGATAGAATTTGATGTACTTGCTGTAGTCCATAGTTTATTCAACTGAATTCATGTCTATCAGGTTGTTGAGGAGGGCATATACCGTGAGGCCAGCCACCGTCTTGATGCCGGTTTTGCGGGTGATGTTCTTGCGGTGGGTGATGACCGTGTAGATGGAGATGTTGTACAAATCCGCTATCTCCTTGTTGAGCATGCCCTTGGCCACGCAGATGAGGATTTCCTTTTCCCGCTGCGACAGCTCCTCCCCTTCGGCCTTGGGGACCTCCGTGCGGTCCTCCAAAGCGGCGCGGACTTTCTTGATGACGGCCGGCGGCGTGTCCATGAGGCCGATGACGCCGTCAAACTGGCGCTGCTGTTCCTCGTCCATGGGGCCGGTGGTGAAAGCGATGACGGCGGCGTCCGAATACTCGGCCACGCGGGCCTTGACGCTGCCGCGGGAGGCATAATCGAAAATGGCGGGGTCCACGATGACTGCGTCCGGAGCCATGCTCCGCAGTTCCTGGCCGGACATGTCCCGCAGGATGGCGCAGACTTCGAATTCCCCCAAGTCGTTGAACACTTGTTCCAGGCCTTTCGCAGCGATGACGGAAGGAACGACTATGAGGATGCGCTTACTCATGGTTTTCCATCCTGCCTACCATGGGGACCAGGATGTCGTCCTCAATGAAGGTATGTTTGTTAAGGTCGCGTTCCAGGGAGTAGATGTAAAAGAGCACCTTGTAGGCTTCCTGCTGGTTGCACTGGGCCGGGATGTACTTCATCACCAGGTTCTTGAGGTCTTCCAGCTTTTCTTCCACGTTGGAATGGTTCTCCTCGTACTCGCCGATGGTGAACCGCGCCCCGCTCTGCTTGTTCAGGACGGCTTCCACATAGGGGAACACCTGTCCTTCCTCATAGGCGAAGTGCTTGGCCAGCTCCTCCTTGTAGTCTGCAAAGAAGCGCCAGATAACGCGCTGCTGCTTCTCCGCGCAGGGTTTGATCATCTGTTCCAGCGCGGTGGCCATTTCCGGCACCATCACCTCCATGTAATATGCGTGCGACTGGTGCAGGTATTTAAGGATATCGTGCAGATTCGCGGCAAGAAGGGCTTCCTGCGTAGGCCGATAGCCGTCGAAAGCATATACGCGGCAGATGAGCAGGAAAGTTTCCGGATCGATGCCCTCCTTTTGGCAGACTTCCGCCACGGTGGTATCTCCGAAGCCGAAATGCAAGCCCAGGCGGGTTGCCACGCCCAAAAGGGAAAAGTCCAGGTCCAGCAGTTCCGCCATTTTCATGGCAGGACTCACGGGGTGTCGATGGGCACTTGTATTCATACGGGACACAAAGTTAAAAAATTTCAGGAAATTAAAAAACTTCCTGACTTCACAGCCGGGAAGTTTTATAACAACAATAAAAGGATTTGAACTATCTAACTATAATGGCTCTGTCTTACAGTTTCTGTTGCAAAGGTATATGGATTGCGGCAGCCGCGCAATCACAAAAAGTTGGTACTGGGCGCGATTTCGCTAAAAACTTATGGTGATTTCGGCGACATCCGGGGAAATTTTGTACCTTTGCAGGTCCCCAACGTACTGTCAATCATGCCTATTCACACTGAAAAAACGGAACACAGGGCGGAATCAGCTCGGAAAATGAACGGATGGCTGGCACTGAGCCCGCTTCTCGTGTTTCTGGCCGTGTATCTGCTGGGGTCCATCGTGGCCCATGATTTTTACAAGGTCCCGGTTGCGGCGGCCTTCATCATCGCCAGCGCATACGCGTTCCTCATCACGCGCGGCGTGGACAAGATCGAAGACAAAATTTCCATTTTCTCCGAAGGCGCCGGCAACAAGAATGTGTTGCTGATGATTTGGATTTTTGTGCTGGCAGGCGCTTTTGCCGCCACTGCCAAAGACATCGGCGCCATCGATGCGACCGTCAATGCGACCCTGCGCGTCCTGCCGGGGAACCTCCTCTATGCGGGACTGTTCCTCGCCTCGTGCTTCATTTCCATGGCCATCGGCACCTCCGTGGGGACCATTGTCGCGCTGGTGCCCATTGCTTCCGGCATTGCCACGGAGGCGGGTATCGACATCCCGTTCATGGTCGCCATCATCGTGGGCGGGGCGTTCTTTGGCGACAACCTCTCCTTCATTTCCGACACCACCGTGGCGGCCACCAAGATGCTAGGCTGCTCCATGCGCGACAAATTCCGCGTCAACCTGTGGATTGCGGCACCGGCGGCCATTCTGGTGACGGCGTTGTACGTGTTCCTGGGCCTGTCGGTGGAAGCCGTCCCTTCCGCCGCACCGGTGCAGTGGGTCGGGCTCCTGCCCTATCTGCTGGTGATTGTGCTGGCGCTGGCCGGAGTCAATGTGATGACCGTTCTGGTTATCGGCATCCTTGTGAACGGCATCATCGGCTGGAGTACCGGGGCCTATGACTTCGTGGGCTGGATGGCTTCCATCGGCGGCGGTATCGGCTCCATGGGCGAGCTTATCATCGTGTCGCTCCTGGCGGGCGGCATGCTGGAAATCATCCGGTACAACGGGGGCCTGCAGTTTATTATCGGCAGGATTACCTACCGCATTTCGGGCCGAAGGAAGGCGGCGCTGTCCATCGCCGGACTGGTGTCGCTGGTGAACCTGTGCACGGCCAACAACACCATCTCCATCATTACCGTGGGTCCGCTGGCGAAGGACATCACCGAGCGCTACGGCCTGGATCCGCGCAAGACGGCCTCCATCCTGGACACCTTCTCCTGCCTGGTGCAGGGCATCATCCCCTACGGTGCGCAAATGCTCATGGCCAGCGGTTTGGCCGGCGTCTCCGCCGTGGCTATCATCGGCCACCTGTACTATCCCTTCGTGCTGGGCGCCGTGGCCTTCCTTTCCATCGTCTTCCGCTTCCCCAGACGCTATTCTTAAACCCCGTCCTTGTTTTGGGCCGAATTTGAGGACGAGAGGGCCCAAACCGGGGTCTCGTCCTTGGAAACGGGCATTTTTGAGGACGAGGAGGGAAAAACCGGGGTGTCGTCCTTGGAAACGGGCATTTTTGAGGATGAGGAGGGCAAAACCGGCGTGTCATCCTTGGAAACGGGCATTTTTGAGGACGAGGAGGGCAAAACCGGGGTGTCGTCCTTGAATTCGGGCGAAAACAAGGACGAGGGCACTTACACCGGCCAGATGAGCAGGCCAATCCGGTAGGCGGCGAAGGCGCAGACCCAGGCGATGACAATGGTGTAGAGCGCCAGGAGGATGGCCCAGCGCCAGCTCCCGAGCTCGTTTTTGGTGGCCACGAACGTGGCGATGCACGGGAAGTACAGCAGCACGAACACCATGAACGCCAGGGCGGCGCCCTTCCGTTTATTAATATCAAGTAGCCCGTGGACGTAAGTCCCGAATCGGTTTATACTTACGCGATTACCCCCTGGCCGTTTAAGCTAGGGGGTAATTCGTTAAAGTGCTATGGAGTGAGGGGGCGGCTTAGTCTACCATGCTGCCGTCGGCGGGGTCCAGGTGGTGCCAGGTGCCGTCTTCCAGTTGGATTTTCAGGCTGGGTTCTCCCTTGAACACATAGTCCTTTACGTCATTGTAGAGGCGCTCGCCGTCAAGCGTGAAGATAGAATATCCGTCCTTGTCTTTGGGGTGGAAGGATCCCAGAATGAGCGCGTGACCGGGAATCACAGAGAAGATTATATAGCGGGCTTCCCAAAGATATGCAATATCCAACGGATCGCCGGATTGCAGGATAGGAACCAGTTTATCGTCCTCTATCTTGAACACTCCGCACCCCCGGATGAGCCACTTGGTCTTGGGGTTTTCAATTCCTTTGGCCCAGTAGAACCCGTTTCCTACAACCACCAGTCCCTGTGCTTCCGGAACGTAGCGATCTCCCTCAATAAAGTCTACATCGGTGTTGGGAAGGAAGACGATGGAACCTTCTTTGTTCTTGAGTTTGGGAGCGGTAACCCAGACACCGGTAGCGTTATCCCAGATAGCCGACACAACAGCCTCACTGGTCCATTTGTCTTTGGTCAGTTTGATTTCATAATTGCCGTACTTTTTCCCCAGGTTTTCATTTTTCGTCTGGGCAAACAAGGGGGCTGATACGAGCACGGCCAGTGCAAAAAGAGCGAAACGTTTCATAATCAATATAAATCTGAATAGTTAACAATGGGTCCGGTATAGCCTTCCAAGCCCGGGTTTACGTAATGATAGGTTTTGCCGCCCGGCAGGGTGATGTCCATTTCCCCGATTTGCGCAAAGTGCTGATAGATAAACAGTGTCGCTGTCTGCAGCAGATCCTTGGTCCGGATCGACGCAAGCGCCTCACGGAAAGACGGGCCCTCCTCGATGGGAACGGACAAATAGTAGATGGGGATGGGCGACAGGTTGCTGGTGAACGGGAAGGCACCCATATCGGCATTATAGTCGTGCCAGCCAATGGTCATACCGGTACCGGATTCAGCGGCCTTTTTGATTTGCTCCCGCAGGAAGGCCTTCGGAAAGCCTTCCATCTTTTTATCGGCATAAGCCGCATTGGCGGAGGGATCGGCCTGACGTGCCTCGAACTGGGACTGTGTCTCAAACTCGTCCTTTTTGCTTAGGTACTCTTTGCGTTTGGCCAGGGATAGGAAAACGCAGTCGGTCGTATTCAGCGAGTTCAGGTACAGATAAATCTGGCTGCGTTCCAGGATGAGCGGTTCCAGGATGTAACGTCCGTCCGTCCAGTGACAGGCACCCCAGCAGCCATCCTTTTTCACAAAGAACAGCTTTTTACCCACATACTCGCTACCCAGCGGACCAAATTTCAGTAAATCTGGGTCGTTGTCCACAATCTGGATGCTCTCAAACGCGGGCTCCAGTACCGTCTTCCCCTGGGGGGTGGCAAAGCCGTACAGACCGTTCTGCTCGAATACATAGCCGTCCTTGGTAAAGGTGACATCGTCGTAGAGGGCAGGCGTTTTGGTGCCATCGGCAAGGAGTACAAAGTATTTGTCTTCCCCTTCCCTGCGGGCCGATACGCCGTATTCGTCCACATGGATGCTGCCGTGCTCGAAGGGCAGAATCACCTCTCCCTTGGTGTTCACCAGGCCTGCGTTGCCGTCATCGGCCACAGCCCAGGCCCATTTGTTCTTGCCGATGACCGTGCCTACATCTTTGTATTTTACGGGAATGAGCTCCTTGCCGTTGTCGTCGATGATGCCCGCGTGGCCGTTCTTCCAGACGCAGTTTTGCGTGCCGTAGAACTGGATGCTGTCAAACTGGGGTGTGGCCAGGGGCTTGAGGGTGATTGGGTGCTTCTTGATTTCATCGGGTCCGGAGCGGGCTACCTTGTACAGCCCCCAGAGGCCGTCTTTCTGCAGCATGAGTTTGTCGGTTTTGAGGGAGAATTCCACATCCTCCGCCGCAAAAGGAGAGATGATGGTGGCGTGCCCCTTGTAGCACATGCTACCCAGGCCAAATTCATAGACCTGCCATTCCTGCTTTTCTTGTCCTTTTTTGGTCTTTGTCTGGCAGGTGATTGCGAAGGCCTTGCTCATGTGTTCGCCCATATAAATTTGCTCGAACACGGGCTGGAGAATCCAGAAACCGGACGTGGGCTGGGGGTCTCTCTTGTGGTTGAAGACATAGGCGTTGTGCCAGATGCCCTTCTTGCCCGTCTTGGGATCCCGGAGGACAACGCAGGTATGGTCGTCGTCGCTGTAATACTCTGTCTTGAAAGATATTTGGCCGCCGAAGGATTCGTTCCGGTAGTAGTTGTTATCTCCATGGCTGTGGTCCATGGCACTGGTAATGAGGCTGGAGATAGCGCTGCCTAGAACGGCGGCGCCGGCTCCTATGGTCGCGCCTGTCACCGTAGAGGAAATGGACGAGGAGGAACTACTGCTGGATCCGGATCCGTTACTCCGGTAATAGGGGCACCAGTTTTCATGCTGCCAGGGATAGGTAATATTGCCCATGGTGATGCCGCAGTGCGGACAATGCTTTTTTCTCTGGGTGGGATTGGCCGTCGTCTGTCCAACCGCCTCTCCATGGCCAAGTCCGGCCTGGGCAAAAATGCTCACAGTGGTTAGCAGAGCAAAAAAAGAAACAAGAATTCTTTTCATAGTCTTCGTGTTTTTCGCAAAGGTAAACCTTCTGGAAAACTCTTTTGTGGTGGAATCCGCCACAGGGGCCTGATTTACAAGGTTTTTTCCGGAGGAAGCCGTATCTTTGTAAAGGTATGACATGCCTTGCCTTCATCATATCTCTGCTGCTTTGCACCGCCGCATTTTCTGAACTACAGCGCGGCGGACGGGCTGCCGTCCAATACGGTTTACGCCATAGCGCAGGGGGCCGATGGTGCCCTATGGATAGGCACCCGGAACGGCCTGGCCCGATTTGACGGCATGCACTTCCAAAGCTGGAAGGAGTACGGCCGGGTGAATGCGCTTACGGTGGATAAGGCGGGCCGATTGTGGGTAGGGAGCACACAGGGGCTCCGGGTAAGAGATGATGGCATTGCCGGCAACATCCGCGCGCTGCACACGGACGCGAAGGGCTATGTTTGGGCCACCGTGGGCGATACGCTGCTGCTGAAACTGTCCTACAAAGACGGTATCCGGGAGGAGGCCCGCTGCGCTTATGAGAAGCGGGATTCTGAAGGCGACTACCCCTACTATCAAATATATGAGGCGCAGGACGGAAAGCTTCGGATAGCCGGCCGCCTAGTCTCTAACCAGTATGTAGAAGACAAACAGAGCCCGCATATCACCCTCCCCTCATGGGAAGGGGTGCTGTGCATCGGAAGCTACGCCGAAACCGGCGGAAAGCTCTACGCGTTTGAGGACCACACCTCCCTCCTTCATACCGTTAAGGCGGGTGCGACCATCTCCCTGGGCCGGCTTCCCATTGCCCACGCCCGGCTTTTGGCAGACCATAAAGGCCAGCTCTGGGCTGCAGGCTCCTACGGCGTGGGACCGGTCAATACGGAAAAACCGGAAGACACGCCCGTCTATCAAACGGCCTCCACAGAACTCTACTGCCTCTTCGAGGATCGCCAGGGGAACCTCTGGGTAGGCGGCGATAACGGCCTCTCGGTCCTCTGTCCTGCCCTGCAGCAGGTGCGAACACTATCGTCGGCCAACATCAAGGCCCTCCTGGAAGACCATACCGGCAAAATATGGATGGGCCGGGCCGAAGACCGCGTTTCCAGCCTCTACGAAGACCGTAGCGGCACCGTGTACGTGGGCCTGTGGAACAACACCGGCTGGGAGGTCTGGAAGGACGGCCGCAAAGCATACAAGGACCGCCTTACCGGTCCGCTCCCCAAGGAGCAGATAGAGGCTCGTTCCCTGGACGGCGCAAACTGGATCTCGGACTTTCTGGAAGACGGAGAAGGCCGTTTCTGGGTGGTCACTTGGGAAGGTGTTGGCCTCAATGAATGGGATCGCTACGCCCGAAAGAGCCTTCCGCCCCGCTTGCTCAGCCCCTTCCGCTATCCCTCCCTGCAAACCGATACCAACATTTACCTGAGTTCCCGTCTGGGCAGCCGCCTCATCGAAGATGCCAAGGGAAACCTGGTCTATGCCACCACGCAGACCGGCAAGGACCTCCCTTCCTTGTACAAGGAGACCTCCGCCGGCGGCCTGGCCATGCAGTACCGCAACAACAACGTCATCCCCACCGGCCTGGAGTTCCAGGAGGACTAATCCATCCTTGTGTGGGCCCGAGTTTAAGGACGAGAGACCCATTTAAGGCCTTTCGTCCTTATTTTCGCCCGAATTCAAGGATGACATGCCGGTTTTGGCCTCCTCGTCCTTAAAATCGGCCCAAAACAAGGACGAGAAGCCTATTTGGCGGAGAGGGGGAACAGGTCGTTGACAACCCGGATCGGTAAGTTCATGCATCGGGCAATTTGGGCGTTGCCTGCATTGTAATCCCACTTCAGCGTTTTGGCCAATCGCATCTTGTTCTCGTTGGATAACACCTTGGGGCCCTCAACATGATATGTATCCCTGCACAGGCGGAAGATAACGCTCCACAACTCTTTATCGTCCAGGAACAACTGTTCACCGTGTCGTTTGGCAATCTCCAGCTGGGACTCAACGTTCTTTAGGGTCCAGTAAACAAACTCCCGGGCATTTTCAAACAGGGATTCCACGCGCCGATAATCCGTAAAACTTGACGGCAAGGCCGCACCATTGAGGACACGGATTCTCGGGTCGATTTCCCCATCGCGCTCATGCTTGAACGCCCGGCGCTGGGTCAAAGTCATGGCAGCGGCCGATTCTCCCTTGGGCATCAGGTCCGGCAAGCCGTTAAAATACAGGTAGCCACTGCACCATTTATAACTGAAAAGATTCACATTCTGCCTGTCCACAAAGGGGTTTCGGATCACATAAACAATCTCGTCCCTGAGCTGTTTCAGGCTACTGATGGGAATCAACTGCGGCGTAGCAGCCATGACCACCCTTGCCCGCCCGTCTGTCCGGTGCAGTTTCAGGAGCCGATTCTGCAGGTCGTCATAAAATGCGGCGCAGTCCTCCCTTGCCCCCTCCAGAATGAAATGCAGGTGGTTTTCCATGATGGAGAAAGCGAGGAGCGTGCAGCGGCCTCCATAGGTGGCCAGTGCAATGAAGTTGAGCATTTCATTGAGCTCCTCCTCTGTCCGGAACAGCAATTCGTCCTCAATTGGTTTGGTGCAAAGGTGATAATACTCTCCTCCTTCAAAAAACAGTTGTTCACAGCGATTCATACAATCAGGCAGGACGATTAATTGTCCCGCCGCAAGATAAGCCTAATTACTGGACTTCATCGTTAGAAACATGAATTATTTCAGAAATTTTTCTACCGATTCGTGTGAAACAACATCCTCATCCTTGTTTTAGGCCTATTTTAAGGACGAGAAGGGCAAAACCGGCGTCTCGTCCTTGAAAACGGGCATTTTTGAGGACGAGGAGGGTTAAACCCGGGTGTCATCCTTGAAAACGGGCATTTTTGAGGACGAGGAGGGTAAAACCCGGGTGTCATCCTTGAAAACGGGCATTTTTGAGGACGAGGAGGGCGGTGAAACGGGGAAAAGGTGTATCTTTGCAGCGAGATGAAGACACAGGTGCATATTGAGGTGCCGGGCGGGGCACAGCGGGTGCTGCTGCATGCGTGCTGCGCACCGTGTTCCGGCGCCATCGTGGAATGCCTCATGGAACGGGGCATACGCCCGGTCATCTTCTATTCCAATTCCAATATCTTTCCCCGCGAGGAATACGACCATCGACGCAACGAGTGCCTCCGTTACGCCCAAAAATGGAACGTCGAGATTGTGGACGACGTCTATGACCACGATGCCTGGCGGCTCTGCGCCAAGGGCCTGGAGAAGGAGCCGGAACGCGGAAAACGCTGCCTGGAATGTTTCAAGCAGCGTTTGCTTCGGGCGGCACAGTATGCCTCCGACAACGGATTCGACGTTCTTGCCACCACCCTGGCCAGTTCACGCTGGAAGGACCTCGAGCAGGTGAATGAAGCCGGCCGATGGGCCTGTGAACAAGTTTCCGGCGTTACCTGGTGGGCCCAAAACTGGCGCAAGGGCGGACTCCAGGAACGTCGGAATCAAATCATTAAAGAAGAGAACTTCTACAACCAGCTGTTCTGCGGCTGCGAGTTTTCCCGGTATTAGAAACTGACGCTGATACCGACCTTGATCTGGTGGCGTCCCCTCCCGTAACCCTCAGCCCTGCACATGTTGAGCAGGGTGTGCTCGTATCCTGCATTTAACTGGAAGTGGCTCACGCCGATGCCGATACCGCCACCCAGAAGGATGTTGAACGGATTGGCGTCGCCGTCTTTTCCATAGTGGTCAAAGGATTCTCCGGCACCGCGACGGACGCCGGCGATGGAGAAATCGGCCGAAGCGGTGGAGCTGGCCATTGCGCCATACTGGAAGGTGGGACCGGCATAGACAAAGAAATTCGCGATGTCGCCGAGGTCGATGTTGAAATTGAAGTTGAGCGGGACGTTGATGTCCAGCTCGGTATAATGATAAGTAGCGGCCGCGGAAATCAAGTAGCCGTCATTGACGCCCTTGCCCCACTGTGCACCCTGGAAAAGCATATCGACATAGAGACCGGGGGTAAAGCCGAAGTACTCTCCCATGCGGACATTGTAACCGGCACCCACATAGAAACCGTTCAGGTGCTCGGGATTCCCGACCGCCTTGCCGTCGCTGCTATTATGGGTATGATCGATGGCGTGGAGATAACCGGCGCCTATCACCACCTGTGCGTATGCCTGACTGCCGATGAGCAGCATGGCTGCGCCGAAAAGACTTGCAATAATTTTTTTCATTTTTCAGAGATTTTTAAGCGGACGCTTAGTCCTGTCCGATGAGAAAGTTGAGGCCGACCTTGAACTGGGAACGGCCGGTGCGTTCTCCGTCGATGCGGGAAACGTTGAGCAGGCTGTGGTCATACCCCGCCATGATGCGGATGTCGCCCAGCTGCACACCGACGCCGCCGCCGGCATACATGTTGAACGGACGCATGTCCGGGTTCTCGCCCCACAGGTGGTCATACTTGTAGGTGTTGCCGGAAGTGGAGTAGAAGATGCGCGCACCTGCGGGGGTGGCGATGGCTCCCGTAGGAGCGGTAAAGCCTTCCCGGTATGTAGTGCGGGCCAAGGGGGCGAACTGTGCCACCACGCCGCCATAGACAAAAATTCTCACATTGTCGTTGATTTCAAAGTCGTATGTGAGGTTTACCGGGATATTGAAAGCGAGTTCGCGGTAAAGACCGTTTTTGAAGGTGAACCCGCCCAAGAATCTGTTCTGGTAGTACGCCGGCTGCTCGCTGTAAAGTTCCTCCTGGAACAACATGTCCAGATAAAAACCGGGAGCGATTCCGAAGTCTCCGGCCAATTTGATATTGAAGGTGCCGCCCAGGTAAAAGCCGTGCATGGTTTCCCGGAAGGGCTTGGTATCGGGTTTGTCGTAATGGGTGATTTCCGTAGAATTGAGATATCCCACGCCGATATGGAACTGCGCATGGGCCTGAATGCCAACTAAAAGGGCAGCGACAAGAATTAATACCTTTTTCATCTTTCTATTCGCGTTATAAATTATGCAACCTAAGTTTCGCGCCTGCGAAAGTTAAATTATACAAATGTAGCGTTTTTTTCGAAATCTTGTCGATTTATCGGTGAGAAATCCGGCAAAATCCCCATTTTTAGGGATTGATTCATTGCCGGTTCCGCCGTATCTTTGCGCCCAGCGCAAAAGCAAAACCGACTACTATGATACTTTCAGATTTGCAGACTGGCGAACACGCCGTGATTGTTCGGGTGAATGGTCATGGAAGCTTCCGTAAACGCCTGATAGAGATGGGATTCATCCAGGGAAAAGAAGTCCGGGTGGTTCTTAACGCCCCCCTCAAGGACCCCATCGAATACGAGATTATCGGCTATAAGGTTTCCCTTCGCCGGGAAGAGGCCCGGCAGATTGAGGTGGTGGCGGACACGGAGGCCCGCGAAGCCCTCAAGACCGACGAGCACCTGCAGGCCCTGCCCGGAGACTTGGAAGAAAAAGAGCGGCTGGACCGCGCCCTGGCCCATGTGGCCGAAGAGCGGCACCATAATATCCGCGTGGCGCTGGTGGGCAACCCCAACTGCGGCAAAACCTCCCTGTTCAACATGGCCTCCGGCAGCCACGAACACGTGGGCAACTACTCCGGCGTCACCGTGGACGCCAAAGAGGGCCATTTCCGCTTCAAAGGCTACGACATCACCCTGGTGGACCTTCCGGGCACCTATTCGCTGAGCGCCTATTCCCCCGAAGAACTCTACGTCCGCAAAAACCTCCTGGAGGCCATGCCGGATGTGGTCATCAATGTGGTGGACGCCTCCAACATCGAACGCAACCTGTACCTGACCACCCAGCTTATCGACATGAACCTGCGCACCGTGATGGCGCTGAACATGTACGACGAACTCAAGCACAAGGGCGACAAACTGGATACCCGGCAGCTGGGATACCTCCTGGGCATGCCCGTTTGCCCCACGGTCAGCCGTGACGGGCAAGGCATCCCGGAGCTCTTCGACACGGTCATCAAAATTTACGAGCAGTCGGCCCCCAAGCTGGCCCGCCATATCCATATCAACCACGGCGCGGAGCTGGAGAAGAGCATCAAACGCCTGCAGACGATTCTGTACGGCAACGAGAACCTGCGCTCGCGCTTCTCAACGCGCTACCTGGCCATCAAGTACCTGGAAATGGACAAGGACGTGGAAAACACGCTGGCCGATATTCCGGAGCGCAAGGCGATGCAGCAGGCCCGCGCAGAGGAAGAGACACGCATCCGGGGGCTGTTGGGAACAAACGTGGAAAGCGCCATTGTGGATGCCAAATACGCCTTCATCCAGGGCGCCCTGGCGGAAACCTACGAGAAATACCAGGCAGAACGCCCGCGACGCACCATCACGGACCGGATAGACGCCCTGGTCACCAACCAGTGGGCGGCGTTCCCCATCTTCGTGCTGCTGCTGTGGTTCATCTTCTGGGCCACCTTCACCATCGGCCAGTATCCCATGGACTGGATCGATGCCGGCGTGGCGTGGCTGGGCGAAAAAGTGGGCGGTCTCATGCACGACGGCTGGGTGAAAGACCTGGTGGTGGATGGCATCATTGCCGGCGTGGGCAGCGTGCTGGTGTTCCTGCCCAACATCATGATTCTCTACTTCTTCATTTCCATCATGGAAGACAGCGGTTACATGGCCCGCGCGGCGTTCATCGTGGATAAACTGATGCACCGGATAGGCCTGCACGGCAAGAGCTTCATCCCCATGGTGATGGGCTTCGGCTGCAATGTGCCCGCCATCATGGCCACGCGCAGCATCGAGAGCCGCAAGAGCCGTCTGGTCACCATCGCCATCATTCCGTTCATGTCCTGCGCCGGACGCCTGCCCATCTTCGTGCTTTTTGCCGGCGCTTTCTTCCCGGGGAACCCCGCCACGGCCCTGCTGGGCATCTACCTGCTGGGCATCGTGCTTGCCATCCTGAGCGCCCTGGTACTGAGCAAGTTCGTCAAGGACGACGACCTCCCGTTCGTGATGGAACTGCCGCCCTACCGCATCCCTACCGCCAAGGCCATCTGGCGCCACACCTGGGAAAAAGGCAGGCAGTATCTGGAGAAAATGGCCACCACCATCCTCATTTTCTCGGTGGCCATCTGGTTCCTGGGATACTTCCCGCGCCATGAGGACGCCTCCACGGCCTATCAGCAGGAACATTCCTACATCGGCATGTTGGGCAAGGCTATCGAGCCTATTAACGAACCGCTGGGATTCAACTGGAAGATGGACGTGGGGCTGCTGGCCGGCGTTGGCGCCAAGGAACTGGTTATCAGCACTATGGGCGTCATGTATGCCCAGGACGGGGAAGAATATGAGGGCTTGGGGAACGAGGACGACACCCAGCTGCAGGCAGCCCTGAAAGCCACCGTGCCCACGGCGGCGGCGCTTGCCTTCATGGTGTTCGTGCTGCTCTACTTCCCCTGCATCGCAACGTTCGTCGCCTCCAAAAACGAAACCGGCAAGTGGAGCTGGGCCATTCTCCTGGCGCTCTACACCATTGCCGTAGCCTGGGTCTGCGCCTTTGCCGCCTACCGCATCGGCCTGCTCGTCTGGCCGGTGTAGTTGCGCCCTCCTCCCGTCTCAATTCGGTCCGTTTTTCAGGACGACGGGACGGCTACCAGACCACCACGTGCTCTCGTTCTGCAACGATGTGGCCTTTGTACTCGTTGAGCTCGGCACCGGAAGGCAGTTCCACCACCAGGATGGCCGTATCGGCCGGAATGTCCAGCGAGACAATGCCGGAAACGCCCTTGGCGAGGTAATTGCAGCTCACCACGTCAAAGAGATCCGCTTTGGAGGCGGGATAGTAAGACACCGTACGCTTCTCCTCATACGGGTTGTACAGCAGGTGTACGGGATACGGGCGGGCGGCGTAAAAGTCCGTCGCATTGCAGTCCAGGGACAGGATGCCCTCCACGTCGGTAGTGTTGATGATGGCCCCGAAGATACCCACCGGCGAAGTGCTGTAGAGGCTGAACATGGTCATGGGCGGGTTGCCGGAGAACCAGGACGGGCCGTCGCCCTCCGCCACCGGCGTAGTGCTTATTTTTCCGTACCGGTCCGTCTTGCGAAGCCCTTCGTAGCCGATGATGCCATGGGTGATATCCTTGATGTCGGCACATGCCTGGTAGGCATCGTCAATTTCATTGGGGAAGAAAAGTCGGCTGGCGCTGGCGTTGTTGAGCATCCATTTGCCGATGGTGCGGGCGAACTTGGGCTCGTATTTCACCAGGGGGACCAAAGGCCAGGCCATCTCGTAAGAGTTCATCTGGAAGGCATATCCGCCGCCGTCGGTGATACTCCCCTGCAGGCCGTACACGTCGTAGGGGCCCCATTTGTCCACAATCACGCCCCAGCCGCGGCGGCCGTTGGAACGATTGCCGTCGAAGGTCCATTCCAGGAGCTGTTTCACGTCGAAGGACTTGCCCTGCGTAGCGTTGAGGTAAGCGGCGGCATAGGCGCCGAACGGCAGCAGAATCTCGTAGAAGCGGCTCTCCGTCAGGTTGTCCAGCACCGTGACCGCATTGATGGCCCGCTCCAGGTAACGTTCGTCGCCGAATTTGTTGTAGGCCTGCAGCAGGACATACGCATGTCCGGCGGCGGCATCCTCCTGCTTGGGGACCTTGGTGTTGAACCCGTGCATGGAGTAGTAGTTGAAGAAGGTGTAGCTGTAGTTGCTGCCCAGGGTTTCATCGGCCTTGGCGAACTGGTCCGCCACGCTGCGCTGGATGGCATCGGCCCCTTCCACGCCCGGGAAGAGGTCGCAGACACCGTAGTACAGCAGGTTGGGCAGCACATTGTACCACCAGTCCGTAGCGGAACCGGAGGTGTTGTTGAGCATGATTTGCCAGCGGTCGTCCACCGAAAAATAGTTCTGCAGCATCTTGGGGTAATTGTACCCGTCCTGCCGCGTCTTGTCAATGCCGACCAAACCGGCTCCCATGACGGCCGCGATGGTGTTGATGCCTTCGTGCGAACCACCGCCGCCCTGCCTGGCATCCCCCACGGTGGTTTTGAGGCCGAAGGTTTCCTGGTCGAAATTCTTGCGGGTATTGTCCAGCCAGATGAGGGGCCGAACCTCGTCCTGCGCCGTCCAGTCAAATACATACGCGTCATAATCCAGGGCTTTCTGCTTCCAGTCCAGCATTTTGTACCCTTCGGGGATGTTGGGCATGGCGATAACCCGGTTGATGTTTACCTGCGGGAAAGAAATGCCCAGGACGGCCTCGGTAAATTCAGCGTCCTTGGGGGTGTCCTGGTTGGCGGAGTGGCAGGCTGCCAGAAGCAGCAGGGCCATAAGCGGGGCGAACGTTTTCATCGGTCTGTCTTGTTTGGAAGCAAGCGGCAGGGTCAGCCGCCGCCTGCTTAAAGAAGTTGTTATTTCTGATCGTTGTACAGTTTGGTCACCTGGCCCTGGCTCAGGGCGATGTTGTACACGGCCAGCTCGTCGATGGCACCATGGAAGTAAGCGTCCCAGGCTGCGATTTCAGCATTGTCGGCGCCACGCTTCATGTTGATGGTTTCGTCGGAACCGATGGCGAGCTCGACATTCTCCTGGCTGATGGAAGCGACGACGGCACCCTTTCCGTGCTTGCCGTCATGGTCGGCACCGGTCCAGGTCTTGGTGAGAGCACCGTTCACGTACATGTTGATGTCGCCGGTCTCGTTGGTCCAGGTAACTACCAGGTGAGTCCACTTGCCAACCTCGACGGAACCGTCGGTCTCATTGTCCATGTCGGTGATGCCCTTGTCGGTAGCGAGGGTGAAGAAAGGCTTGCCGCCATCCTGGGTCTGGAATTTCCAAACGTGCCAGGTCTGGAGAGAGACGATGTAGTTGGAAGCGCGGAGCTCATCGGGTTTTACCCAGCAGGAGATGGACATGGCCTTGGTGCCGGTGAGGGCATTGGGCACATAGTCGGCGATGGAAAGGTGGGAAGCGTCTGCAAAGTGCAGGGCCTTGCCGACCTTACCGTCCACGAACTCGGGGAGCTTGGTCTCCGGGAAGAGTTCCTCGGCGCCCTTCTGCAGCTTGGCGGTCCAGGCGTACTTGCCGGTGGTCTTCAGCTCGGTGCCCTTTCCCTCATCGAAGCTCAGCGCGAAGGTGATAGCGTCGGTCTTGATGGCATCCACGGCGGACTCCTCGAAGGTGGTCTTGGCCTCGGTCAGACGGGTGATAAGGCTGGTCACGGCAGCTTCGGTCTTGGCGGAGGTGGCGGCAGTCTTCACGTCGGAAATTACTTTCTTGAACGCGTCTATAGCTTCCTGGGGATACTTGGCGGTGGTAGCACCGTTAACCAAGGTCTCGCACTGGGAAACCAGGGTGTTGAGAGCGGTGAGATCTACGTCGGGCGTAGGCTTGGAATCATCGTTCTTGTTGCAGGAAACAGCCAGGATGGCCGCTGCAGCAACGAAAAGTGCAAAAAACTTTTTCATTTGTTTTTGGTTTTAAAGATGAATAATGTTATTTGGTTTGGTTTAGTAACTTATTTATTTCTTCAGGGCCGCATTGGCATCGGTTTCCGACTGCGGGATGGGGAAATAGTAGCGGTCGGCGGGCCAGGCGGCGCTGCCCAGGGCCTCTACGGCATAGTTTTTCCCATAGCGCATCACGTCAAAGAAGCGATGGAACTCGAAACCGAGCTCGCGGCGACGTTCCACGCGGATGGCGTCGCGCAGGGCCGACTGGGTGGCAGCGCTGGTTCCGGCCAGGCCTGCACGGTCACGGACCTCGTCCAGGGCGGCGGCGGCAAGCGCCACGTTGTCAGCCGATGCTTCGTTGAGGGCTTCGGCCTTCAGAAGCAGCACCTCTGCATAGCGGATGCGGTGCTGAGGAATGACGCTCAGGCTCTTGGCCACGCCTTCCACCTTGTCCTCATCGTACTTTTTCACCAGATAGCCGGTTACGTTGCCCCAGGAGGCGTCAAACACGGTTCCGTTGAACCAGGGCTCGCCGTCACGGCCGATGGAGGCGTCCAGGCGAGGGTCGGTGTCGCCCAGCAGGGTGGTTTCGTTGAAGCAGTCCACAAACGACTGGGTAGGCTGGTTGAAGTGGTAACCGCCCTCCTCGATGGCCGGCGAGAACCACACGTTCAGGTTGTTGCCGCGGTTGGCGGTGCTGCTGCTGAGGTAACGGATGGCAAAAACACACTCCGGACTGGACTCGGCGCCGCTGCAGAAAAGGTCGGCGTACACCGGTTCCAGGCTGTAGTCGTGCAGCGCATCGAATGACTGGATGGCGGAAAGGGCCTCGTCCCATTTCTGTTGGAACACCTTGCTTTTCGCGAGCAGGGCATAAGCGGCCCCCTTGGTGGCACGGCCGTTCTTGAGCTGGGTAAGCCCGGCGGCGGCATCGGTGAGGTCGGCGTCAATCTGCGCATAGATATCGGCAACGGAACTCAGGCCCACGTGGATATTTTCGGACGTGTTCTGCGGCAGGGTTTTCAGGGGAACGGCGCCGAAGATGTTCACCAGGTTGAAGTAGGAATAAGCGCGGAGGAATTTGGCCTCACCCAGCAGGCGGGCCTCCAGGGCAGCATCCAGCTTCATGCCGGGGATGTTGGCTATCACGTTGTTGGCACGGTTGATGGTCTCGTAGGTGTCCTGCCAGAATACAGCCACGGAGCCGTTGTCGGTAGTGGCGTTGAGGGCGTCCATCTCGTTGATCTGGGGCTGGTCGCCGTCGTCACCGCCTTTCACGGAATCGTCGGAGGCCACGTCGCCGAACATCCACAGGATATTGTCGTACAGGGAGTTGTAGATAGCGTTCACCGCCATCTCCGCCTTGCCGGCCGACGTATAATAGTTCTCCGAGGAGTAGGCGCCTTTGAGGCCCTCGTTCAGGAACTTGTCGCAGGAAGCGGTGGCAAGGACAACCGCAGCCAGTAAGAGAATTCTTGCTTTCATGGACTTAGAATGTTAAATTAAGACCAAATGTCACGCTCTTGGCCACCGGGTAGTTGCCCCAGTCGATACCGTTGGCGCGGTCGCCTTCGGAGGTGGAATTGGCGTTGACTGTCATTTCCGGATCCAGGCCGGTGTAGCCGGTGATGGTAAAGAGATTGGAAGCGGCCACGTACAGCCTCAGGTTGGAGATTTTGACTTTCTCAGGCAGGGGCAGGGTATAGCCCAGCTGAATGTTCTTCAGACGCAGGTAGGAACCGTCTTCCAGGAAGCGGGTGGACACCTTGCGGTTCTGGTTGGCGCCCCAGGCGGCGCGGGGCTGCGTAGTGGAAGGATAGCTCTCCGTCCAGTGCTCGTTGTAATAACGCAGCGTAGTGGGGAAGCCCCTGTAGAAACCCTCGGAATCGTTCAGGTACTGGATGTAAATCTTCTGGCCGAAGGCGCCCTGGAAAAACAGGGAGAGGTCGAAGTTCCGCCAGGTGGCCGAGAGGTTCAGGCCGGTGGTGAACTTGGGAATGGCGCTGCCCACGAAGGTACGGTCCTTGTCGTCGATGACACCGTCCTCGTTGATATCGGCATAGCGGACATCGCCGGGCTTGGTATTGTCGCCCTGATAGGCGGACAGCAGGATTTCACTCTCGTTCTGGAAGATGCCGTCCATCTTGTACATATAGAAGGAGCCGATAGGCTGTCCTACCTCGGTGCGGGTGGCATACACTTTGTCGTTCACCAGACCGCCGTACATGGGCGATACCAGGCTGAGGACGCGGTTGTGCAGATAACCGCCGTTCCAGGTGACATCCAGCCCCCAGTCGCCCCACTGCTTGCGGTAGTAGAGTTCCAGGTCCACACCGGTATTGAGCACGCTGCCGTTGTTAATCCACGGCGTGGCGGTGTGACCGACGGAAGCGGGCAGGGATTCCTGCACCAGCATGTCGCTGGTCACCTTGTAATAGTAGTCCACAGAAGCGCCCAGGCTGCCGTCCAGCACTTCCATGTCTATACCGGCATTGAACTGGCGGGAGGTCTCCCATTTGAGGTTCTCATTGCCCAGGGTGGTCTGCGCATAACCGTCCGCAGCACCGCCGCCGATGTTGTAATAATACTTGCCGGAGTAGCGGTCGGCATAGGCATACAGGCCGATATTCTGATTGCCGATGGCACCATAGCCCACGCGGAGCTTCAGTTTGCTGAGCCAGCGGACGTCCTTCAGGAAGGCTTCCTGGTCGGCATTCCAACCGGCAGAAACGGAGTAGAAGGTGCCCCAGCGGTGTCCCGGGCTGAAGCGGGACGAACCGTCCTCACGCAGGATGCCGGACACATAATAACGGCTGCCGAAGTTGTAGTTGGCGCTCGCGAAGAAGGAAAGCAGGGCGGAACCGGCGGCTCCGTTGTTGGCGTTGAGGGCTCCCTGGCCCAGGCCGATATAGAGCAGGTCGGGGTCGTTGCCGGCAAAGTTCTCATTGCTGGCGGCAATCACGGTTTCGCTGTTCTTGATGGCTTCCGCACCCACCAGATAGGAAACGTGGTGCTCGCCGAAATCCATCAGGTGGTTGAAGGTGCTGTTCACCGTCCAGTTCAGGTTCTGGTTGGTGCGCACCGTGAGGCCGTTGGTGGAATTGATACGGTTCTCGGTGCCCCAGGTACGGTTGAACAGGCGGAAGTCGTTGGTGCGGAAATCCAAACCCATCGTGGTCTTCCAGAAAATGTTCTTGGTAAAATTGATTTGGATGTTACCGCTTGCCAGAAGCGTTTTGGTCTTGTTGGTACGGTCGGTATATTCCGCCAGTCCTTCCGGGCTGTAACCGTTGCCGAAGAAGGAGTTGTACAGCGCGTTGCCATAGTACTCGGACGGAGAATCCACGTAATTGCCGTTCTGGTCGTACACGGGGATGGCCGGGTTGCGGAACAGGGCGTAACGCACCACGGAGCCTCCCTGGTCGTTGTTGTAACCGTCACCGGAGCTGGCCAACAGGCGGTTGTTGGACAGGGAGCCTGTCACATTGAGGCCCACCTTGAGCCATTTCTTCACCTGGGAATTCACGCTGGCGCGGATATTGGCGCGATTGAAACTGGAATGGCGGATGATACCCTGCTGGTCAAAATAGGATGCGGAGACCAGATACTGTGTCTTGGCCGTTCCGCCGCTTACGGACAGTTCGTGCTGGTGAATGGGAGCCACGCGGAAGATTTCCTCCAGGTGGTTCACATCGGCAAACTCTTTCAGGTATTCCCCTTCAATGAGCTGACGCTGCACCACAGACGCGGCGTTGTCGGCACGGGTGGCCTCGTTGTACAGGGAAATGTATTGCTCGGTATTGGTCATTTTGGGAAGGGCGCCGTGGAACTGGACGCCGGCCTGCATGTTATAGGAGACCTTTGCGTTGCCTTCCTTGCCGCTCTTGGTGGTGATGAGCACCACACCGTTGGTGGCACGGGAGCCGTAGATGGCCGCGGACGAAGCGTCTTTCAGGACGGTGATTTCATCGATATCACTGGCGGCAAGGGTGTTCAGGGCCCCTTCCACCGGAATTCCGTCCACGATATAGAGCGGCTCGTTGCTGGAGGAGATGGAACCGGTACCGCGGATACGCACGGATACGCCGGCACCCGGTGCACCGGTCTCGGAACTCACGTTTACACCGGCAATCCGGCCCTGCAGGGACTGCTGCACGGAGGATACCGGAACTTTGGCGAGTTCTTTTCCGCCCACCTTGCTCACGGCACCCAGGACGTCGCGGCGCTTCATGACGGAATAACCCACCACAACCACTTCGTCCAGAAATTCACTGTCCACTTCCAGAAGAATGTCAATAACGCTGCGGCCGTCCGCCGGAACGCTTACGCTCCGGAAGCCGATGCAGTCGTACACAAGGGTGGCGCCTGCAGGAACACCCGTCAGGTCATAGGACCCGTCGAGGTTGGTAATGGTACCCATGGTGGTGCCCTGCACCATCACGCTGGCGCCGATAACCGGTTCTCCGGTGGCTGCCTCCTTCACCGTACCCCTGACGCTGTTCTGCGCAAGGAGGACAAGCGGAAAGAGCAGTCCTGCCAGAATGTTAATTAGCTTTTTCATACGAGATTATGTGATTGTTTACACTCAAATTTCCTTGTTGGTCCCGCTCGATGCGGCTGCCGGCCGGCAGTTCCACCACGACGACAGAGGCGTCGGCAGGCAGGGTGACGGAAGCGCTTTCCGTCACGCCTTTGGCCAGATAGGTACGGGAGACGATGTCAAAGAGGTCCTTTCGGCCGTCTTTCACGGTGTAGGTGACGGAAGTGGCGCCGAAGGGATTGTACATCAGATATACCGGGAACGGCTTGTCGGCATAGAAATCCGTCGCGTTGCAGTTCAGGCGGAGAATGCCTTCCACGTCGGTGGTTTCCACGATGGCGCCGAAAATACCCACCGCACCTGTGCTATAGAGGCTGAACATGCTCTCCTTGGGGTTTTTGTCGGTCCAGCGGGGACCGTCGCCCAGGGCGATGGGATGCAGGCCCTTGTGCGCCTCCACGTCGTAGAGGTTGTCCTCGTAGCGGAGCCCCTCATACCCGACGATGGAGTTGGTATAGTCCTGCATGCCGGGCAGGCACTGGAGCGAATCCGGCAGCTGGTCCGGGAAGAACAGGCGGCAGTTGTTCACGTTGTTGAGCATCCAGCGGCCGATGCTGCGGGCATACCGGGGTTCATATTTGACCAGCGGCACAAAAGGCCAGGCCACGTCGATGGAGTTCATCAGGAAGGCGAAGCCGCCACCGTCGGTGAGGCTGCCCTGCAGGCCGCTGATTTCATAGTCGCCCCACTTGCCGGCCGTGATGCCCCAGCCGGTGCGGCCGTCGGAAGCCGTACAGCCGTCAAACACCCAATCCAGCATTTTGGCGGTGTCAAAGCGGCAGCCCTGCTCCGCATTCAGACGGGCGGCGGTGTAGATGCCCATCGGCAGGAGAATCTCGTAAAATCGGCTCTCCTTTTGGCCCTCCAGGGCTTTCAGGGCCGATATGGCCCGCTCCAGGTAGCGCTGTTCTCCGTATTTCCGATAGGCGCTGTACAGGACCCAGGCATGGCCGCCGGCGGCGTCCTGCTGCTTGGGAATCCAGTTGTTGCAGCCTTTCATCTGCGCATAGTCGAAATAGGTGAAATCGTAGTTGCCGTCCAGCACTTCGTCCGCGGCGGCGAACTGGTCCGCAACGGTGTGAAGGATTTCATCGGCGCCGTCCACGCCGGGAAAGACTTCGCTCACGGCATAGAACAGGATGTTGGGATATACGTCGTACCACCAGTCGCGGCCGTAACCGCCACCCAGCAGAGCCACTTCGGGGCAGGTATTGTTCATTACAATGTTCCAGCCGTTGTCGCTGTTGAAGTAGTTTTGCGACATTTTCACGAAGTTGAAACCGTGCTGGCTGGTTTTGTCGATGCCGTTGAGGCCGGCGCCCAGCAGGGTGTGCAGGATGTTCAGGCTCTCGTGGAACTCACCGTTGTTGTTATGGGGTCCCTGGCGGCTGTCCTTCATGGCCGTGTACAGGCCGAAGGTCACCTGGTCCACATTGCGGCGGGCGCTGTCCAGCCAGATTACCGGACCGGCGGGAAGCGTGCTGTTGAAGTCGAAGGCATAGGCATCGAAGTCCAGGGCTTTCTGCTTCCAGTCCAAAATTTTGTACGGCTGCGGGAAGGCGGCCATTTTCTCCACACGCGGAATGCTGTACTGGGCAACAGGCTCACCGTAATATGCAGCCGTGCAGGAAAGGGCGGCAAAGCCCAGGATGGCAAAGCTTAAGCGTCTCATTTTCCGTCAATTTCTTTAATGATATTCTGGGCAAGGGGCAGAGAAAGCAGCTGCAGGCCGCCTACGATAGGAAGGGCGAAACGGAGGGCGATGTCCTCGGAGAACGCACTGGCAAGCACGATGAACAGCACCATGCCGAATGCACGGCCGAAAAACAGGCCCACCTCGTGGCTCATGATATAGGCATACTCGTCACGACCCTCTATTTTGGATACCGCGTCGATGGTCTTCATCATCGTGGGCATATAGGCAAGGTCGTGGAGGGGCTGGAACATCACCTTGCAAAGGATGAAGATGATGACGCCGGCGGCAGAGAAAAGGATGCCGCTGCAAAGGGTGCCTGCAAAGAACACAATCAGACCGAAACCGAAGATTTTCATGCGGTCTTCCGGTTTGGCCACACGGCCCAGCACATACACCAGGATGGCCGTGACGGCACCGCCGATGCCCTGAATAAGGCCCAGGGAGCCCTCTCCGCCGATGAACTTCATGATGAGGATGGCGGGAGCGGTTACCAGAAAGCCCTGCACCATGCCCTTGAGTCCGGCCAGGCCAAGGAGTTTGTTCCACAGGCGATGGAACTTGAAATAGAAGAAATTCCTGCTCTCCGGAGAACGGAAACTACCGCGGGAAAGGACCAGGCAGGCGGCAAAAGCTATCACCAGGGCCATCACGGTAATCACCTTGTATCCGGTGTTCACGGAGAAGACCATTCCCAGGATGGTTTTGCCGTCTATCATGGCCAGGAAACCGCCCACCAGAATGGGAATGACGATGTTCCACAGGGAGAAGAAAAACGACTCGAAGCCAAAGAAATAGTTGCGGTTGCTGTCATCGGTGGCGTACAGCGTGAGCAGGTAGCGGTTGGTCCAGAAGAAACCGGTGGACAGGCCGATGAGGAAACCTGTGGCGCACAGCATGGGCAGGGAGACCGTACGAATGAACATCATCACCATCAGGGAGACGGCCGAGACAAGAATGCCGAACGCATACAGCTGATTGGACTTGAAATACTTGAGCAACAAGCCGTTTACCAGGGCCGACAGGACAATGCCCACATACATGCTCAACTGGTAGATGACCACCCAGGAAGGGCTGCCGGTGTTGCGCATGATGTAGGCGCCCGCAAAAATCTCAATCAGCGGGAGCACCATCGCAAAGAGCAGGTTCGTGACCAGCAGGGTGCGGATGGTTTTGGACTGCGTCTTGAAGTACGCGAATTCGCCGAATGCTTTCATTTATACGTTCAGGGATTTGAGGATTTCACGGACAGAGAATTCAGCGCTGCAGATAACCTCGTCGGAGGCACCGTAGAAAATGCGCACGGTGTCCTCGTCAATTTTGTAGCCGCCGTTGGTGAACACCACATTGCCGAAGAAGCCGGTTTTCTCGTACGGGGCGACGGGCTCCATGATGGGCTCCTCGCTGCGGGCCAGCACCCGGGTAGGGTCGTTCAGGTCCAGCAGCAGGGCTCCCAGGCAATACCGGTTCTCCTTGTTGGCGCCATGATAGATTTCCAGCCAGCCTTTTTCCGTACGGATGGGAGCGGCACCGGCGCCGACACGCTCGCTGTCCCACATGCCGGGACGGGTGGTGGCGATACATTTGTGACGGCCCCAGTGGATGCGGTCGGGCGATTCGGCCACCCAAATGTAGTTGCCGCCCAATTCCGGGCTGCTGGGACGATGGAAAGCGTACCACTTGCCCCCCACCTTTTCTTCAAAGAGGGCGCAGTCCTTGTTATGCGGCGGGAAAATCATGCCTTCACGCTCCAGCGTCTTGAAGTCGCGGGTGTGGATGAGGCCTACGCCCACGGCAACCGGCGAAACTTCCGTGAAGGTGAGCCAGAAACCGTCTTCCATGGTGGCCACGCGGCAGTCTTCGATGCCGAAGGACTCCTGGAAGCCTTCCCCGAAAATGGGCTTGACGGCCGGGTCCTCCACAAAATGAACATCGTCCACGGAGCATACCGGACGGAGGTAAGACAGGGTAGTAAGGTAATACTGACCTTTATATTTTATAACGCGCGGATCCGAAGCATCCAGCGCCGGGTCGTCCTTGGAAAAGCGGAGCACTTCAATCTCACCTTTCTCATTATAGACAGGGAAGCTGATGATGCCTTCTTCCTGAATGGGGCGTTCGGCCACACGGAGCAGCAGCCAGGTTTTTCCGTCCATGCGGAAAACGCCGGGGTTCAGCAGGCAGGTAATCTCCATGCCGGGGATGCACGGATGAAGGTCCGAGGGACGCAAAATGGGATTGGCGGGGTTGCGTTTTGCAATATCCATGGTTATTCGTTTTTGGTGTCGGCTGCAAAAATAGCTCGTTAACCGCCGGCGAAGAGTAAACTATTCTAACATTTTGGTACACTTATTTGACAAATCGCTTTTTTTGCCTACCTTGCACAAAATTGTTAAAAATGCTTAAAAAGGTTGTTATATGCCTTTATTTGGTGGTGTACGCTCTATTAACACCCCTTCTGGCGCAGGAATACCGCATCCGGAACATCACCAATGCGGACGGGCTGAGCAACAGCTCGGTGAACATGGTGTTTCAAGACCGCAGCGGGCTGGTCTGGTTTGGCACCTGGGACGGCCTCAACAGCTACAACGGACAGGATTTCCACGTCTTTCTCCCTTCCCCGGGAGACAGTTCCTCCATTGACAACAATGTAATCCGGCAAATGACACAGTCGGCCGACGGGACGCTGTGGGTAGCCACCGACCGCGGCGTAAACAGCTTTTCCGCCCGGGAAGGGCAGTTCCAGCGGTACTTCTCCGGGTCCATGCACGGAACGGGAGTATCCGAATTCAGCTTTCACCTCATTACTTCCCCGGAGGGAGAAATCGGCGCGGTGGTGAGCGGACACGGGGTCTTCCGTTACAACGCGGACGGTAGTTTCACGCGCATTTCACAAGCGGGGAACCACCGGATAGTAAAAGCGGTTATGGACAGGTCCGGTCGAGTCTGGGTGCTGGACGTCGAGGGCAACCTGCTCTGCGACGGAGCCATAAAGGAAAGCGGTATCCGCTTCTTCTTTTACGATGCCCCTGAAGACCAACTCTGGGTACAGGACGACGCGTCCTATCACCTCCTGGGCACACAAACGGCACCCGACGGCAAAATCGGTCCAGTCCGGGCGGCCGCCACGGACGGCACCAGCCAGTATCTGGGAACCGAAGAAGGCCTGTACAGATATACACCCCAGGACGGCAGCCTGAGCCTCATTTTGCCCGATGTACCCGTATTGTCGGTCTGCTGCGGGACCCAGCGAATCATCTGGGTCGGTTCGGACATGCAGGGCGTCTGGCAACTGTCTCCCCGCCCCTTCGACTTCGGCGCCGTAAGCGGCATGTTCGGGGGCAGCGCCGTACGCTGCTTTTCCCGGTCGGCCGACGGAAACCTGGCCGTGGGCACCAAAGGAGCGGGGTTGTTTGTCCTTACCCATGAACGCACCGCAAAGCATATTACCACCAGGCAGGGCCTGCTGCACAACAATGTATATTGCCTGGAAGACGACGGAGAGGCGGTATGGATAGGGACGGACGGCACCGGGCTCAACTACATGGAAAAGGGAAGCCCCAAGCTGCATCGATTGTCCATCCCGGACACCCTCAGGGTATCTTCCGTCTATGCCATCCTGCCGGAAGGAAAAGACACCTTGTGGGTGGGCACCAGCGGATACGGCCTCTACCGGCTTCTACTGAACCGCAACACGCGTCCTTATCATGTGCGCGGCGCCACCCACTACCCCCACCTGCAGCTGGGCAGCGACGTGATATACAGCCTGCTCCCCTCCTGGAGCGGGCACCTGTTCGTGGGAACGCGCGGAGGCGGACTGCGAATGGTGGACAAACATACCGGCGAGGTACACCCTGCCCGGCCGGAACTGCCGGACGACATCCTGTGCCTCAAGCGGGCCTCAGACGGGGCGCTGCTTGCCGGAACCAGCAGCGGACTGTTCCGCTTTGGAAGCAGTTGGAAGGAGGCCACCCGCTATTCCCGGGAGAACGGCCTCCCCAGCAACACCATCCACGGCATCCTGGAAGACGCCCACGGGCGCATCTGGGCAAGCACCAACAACGGGCTGGCCCGGATAGACCCGGAAAGCGGACAAGTCACCACTTACCAGGCCGAAGACGGTCTGCAGGACAATGAGTTTTCCGACGGCGCCTTTTACGAATCGGACGGAGAATTTTTCTTCGGCGGCATCCGGGGCTTCAACTGGTTCGACCCGCTCACGGCAGCGCCGGCCGCTTTCATGCCGTCTCCCCTGCTGGACGAGATTCGCATCGACCACCAACTGGCCCACTTGAACGAGGAAACGCTGGTGCTGGAACCGCACGTCCGGCAGCTGAGCTTCCGTTTTGTCCCGATGGACTACCTCTGGGCCAAGCGCTGTTGGATTTCCTATATGCTGGAAGGCTTTACCCAGAAGTGGGTGAATATCCAGGATTCACGCACCATTTCTTTCTCCAACCTGCCTCCCGGAGACTACACCCTGCGCGTGCGCTGCTCAAACGGCGACCGCATCTGGTCGGAAGAGAGTTTTGTCCTTCCTATCAAAAAGCTTCCGGAATGGTGGGAGACCACCCTCGCCCGCGTGATGTACGTGCTGCTGGGCCTCCTGCTCCTCTTTTTGCTGGTCCATCAGGCCCGCTACCGCTTCCAGACGGAGGCGGAGAAATCCAAGACCGAGGCCGTGCACGAGGCCAAACTGGACTTTTTCACCAACATCGCCCATGAGTTCTCCAACTCGCTCACGCTCATTTACGGCCCCTGCGAAGAACTCATGCAGAGCGGGCGCATGGACGGCAAGGAACGGCAGTACCTGGAAAGCATCGAAACCAATTCCAACCGCATGCGCACCCTTATCCAGCAGCTCATCAGCTTCCGCAAGGCGGAAACCGGCCACCTGAGCATCCGAATCGGCAAGGTGGACCTGCTCGCCCTCACCGCCCAGGAGCGCAGTTATTTCCAGGACGAGATGAGCCGCCGGGGCATTCACTTTCAGCTGGACGCCCCGGAAGACGGACTCATCTGGACGGCCGACGGCGACTCCATGGAGAAACTCCTGTTCAACCTGCTCTCCAATGCCGTGAAATACACGCCGGACGGCGAACGCATCACCGTAAGCCTGGTTCCGGAGCAGTCTTGGCTGGACATAAAGGTAACCAACACCGGCGTGGGCATTGCAGAAGAACAGCGGCTGAAAATCTTCGACCGCTACGAAGTCCTGAACCGATTCGAGCGGGCCCTTTCCAAAGGGCGCACCTCCAGCGGAATCGGCCTGGCGCTTTGCAAGAGCCTGGTGGAACTGCACAAAGGCAGCATTGAGATTCTGAGCGACGGCCAGAGTTACACCTGCTTCCACGTGCGGCTTCCGGAACTGGAACTGGAAGATACGGGGGCGCCCTATACGAGGAAAGACGCCCGCACACCCGAGAAAACGAGCCTCGGGGAAAAACCCGTAGAGGAACCCGTATCGGCCTATAAACAAGACGTGGTGCTGGTGGTGGATGACGACGCCTCCATCCGCAGTTTCATTTCCGGCATCCTGTCTCCCCGCTTCAGCGTTTTGGAAGCGGCCGGCGGGCAAGAAGCCTTGGAACGGATGGAACAGACCGAGCCGCGCATCGTCATTTCCGACCTTAAAATGCCCGGCATGGACGGCCCTGCGCTTTTGAAAGCCCTCCGGGAAAATCCGAAAACCCGGCATATCCCCTTTATCCTGCTCTCCGGTCAAGGGACGGACAATACGCCGTTCGAAGCGCTGGAAACCGGGGCCGATGCTTATCTGGAAAAACCCTTCCATCCCCGTCACCTGCTGGCGCGAATCGACCGCCTGCTGGGGCGCGACGCGGAGGTCATCGCCTACAGCCAGTCCGGGCGCTCGTCCGTGGAACAGTTTGCCGGCCGCGAAATGAAAAAAGCTGACCGTCAGCTCCTTGCTGCGATCAGCGATGCCATTGTGGAAAACATGGCCAGCGACACCCTCTCTCCCGACAGCATTGCCGACGCCGTTTCCATCAGCCGGATGCAACTGTATCGCAAACTGAAGGAACTCACAGGCATGACACCTACCGGTTTTATCCGGAAAATGCGCCTGGAACGTGCCGCACACCTGCTCGTCTCCAGCAACAAGACGGTTCAGGAAATCATATTCGCCTGCGGTTTCGGTACCAAGACCTACTTCTATCGGGAATTTTCCAAACAGTTCGGCGTGACGCCGGGAGAATACCGCGCGGCCCGGAAGGATTAGTCCTCCTGAAACTCCAGGCCGGTGGGAATGACGTTGTTGTTGCGGTACTGCATGGCCAGGCCGCCGGCGGAGGTCTCCTTGTACAAGGAAGGGAGGTCCTTTCCGGTCTGCTTCATCACTTCCACCACATGGTCGAAGGAAATGCGGTGACGGCCGTCGGAGAAAGTGGAATAGATATTGGCGTCCAGGGCACGGGTGGCGGCGAAGGCGTTGCGCTCGATGCAGGGAATCTGCACCAAACCGCATACCGGGTCGCAGGTCATGCCCAAATGGTGCTCCAGGCCCATCTCGGCCGCATATTCAATCTGGAAGGGACTGCCGCCGAAGAGCTGGCAGGCGGCGGCCGATGCCATGGCGCACGCGACGCCCACTTCTCCCTGGCAACCCACCTCCGCTCCGGAAATGGAAGCGTTGTGCTTCACCACATTGCCGATTAAGCCGGCCGTGGCCAGCGCATGCAGGATGCGTTCGTCACTGAAACCATGTCCACGGGCCAGGTGATACAGGACTCCCGGCAGCACGCCGCAGGAGCCGCAGGTGGGAGCCGTCACAATGCGGCCGCCGGATGCGTTTTCCTCGCTCGCGGCCAGCGCATAGGCGAATACCAGGCCGCGGGAACGCAGGCTGGGCTGGTAGCCCATGGCCTTCACATGATAAACGGCGGCCTTGCGGGGCAGGTTGAGCGGACCGGGCAGCCGGCCCTCTGCATTGAGGCCGCGTTCCACCGTGGCTTTCATGGCATTCCACACATCCTGCAGATAGGCCCAGATTTCCGGTCCCTCCTGCAGGTCCACGTATTCCCACATGCTCCGGCCATTCGCATCGCACCAGGCGATGATTTCCGTGAGGGAATTCATGTCATATACCTCGCCGGACTTCGACATCTCCTTGCCGGGGCCTTCCGACAGCGCTCCGCCGCCTATCGAATACACCGTCCAGTCCTCCAGCAGGGCGTCATCGGCCCCGAAAGCCTTGAACTGCATGCCGTTGGAATGGTATTCCAGGAAAATCTTGGGCAGCCAGTGCACCTTGACGGGGGCAACGGGTTCCAGGGCATCCAGGATGGCGACATCCGTCATGTGACCTTTGCCGGTGGCGGCCAGGGAGCCGTACAGCGTTACGTCAAAACGGGCGGCATCCGCATGACGGGAAGCAAACAGGGTGGCAGCAGTGTAAGGGCCCATCGTATGTGATGACGACGGGCCCCTGCCAATTTTGTAAAGTTCTCTGAGCGAATACAAGACTTACAGATTTGCGTTCATCTTATTCCAGTCCTGGGTGGCGGGAACGATACCCAGGGAGATAATCTCGTCGCGCATTTTCACGAGGTGCTCGTAAGAGGCGTCCAGGGCAGCCATTTCCTCGGCGGTACCCTTGGGAGCGGTGAAGTGGCAGCCGGTGGCGTCGATGGTGGTGGGCATGGCCATCATCACGTTCCTGTACTTGCCTTCGTTCACGTAAGTACCAGCAGGCCAGGTGAATTTGTCACCGCCCATGGAAGCCTCGATCATCTTCACGGCCTGGTATGCGGGGCTCTGGAAGGAGCTGCGGCCACGGAGTTTGATGATGTTGGAACCACCCTGGATGGTGTTGTGCTTGATTTCGGCAAAGCGTTCTTCGCTGAGACCCATCTCCGCGAGGGGCTTGCCGTCCACCTTCACCTGGGAGGCGAATACGGCCATGGCCTCGCCGTGACCGCCGTAGGTGTGGGCGCCGGTGACTTTGTACTGAGGCACGCCGAACTCCTGGGCCAGGGCTTCCTGCAGACGGGTGCTGTCCAGAGCGGCCAGGGAGGTGAGCTGGGAAGGCTTGAGACCGGAGTGGATGAGGGCCGTGAGGGCTGTGACATCGGCCGGGTTGAAGATAACCACCACGAACTTGGCATCCGGGCAGTACTTCTTGATGTTGTCGCCGAATTCAGCGGCAATCTGGCAGTTGCCCTTGAGAAGGTCTTCGCGGGTCATGCCCTCTTTGCGGGGCGCACCGCCGGCGGAAACGATGTATTTGGCATCCTTGAACGCCACGGCAGGGTCGATGGTGGCGGTAAGGTTGATGCCCTCGAAGGCGCAGTGGTCCATCTCCGCCAGAACGCCCTTGAGGCCGGGCTCGAAGATATCGTACAGGCAGATGTTGGGTGTAAGACCGAGCATGGCGGCTGTCTGGGCCATGTTGGAACCAATCATGCCGGCTGCGCCGACAATGAGGAGCTTTTCATCAGTAAGGAACTTCATGATATTGTTTGGTTTAAAAGATTCTTCGTTTCACGCGGAATGACAAAAGGCATTCGGGACTGCAAAGATACGAAATTCCCGGGAAAGATTTGTTGGATTTGCAAAAAATGCGTTATCTTTGTACCGATATATTGTAACGATTAACATGGAGCCTCCCAGTCAGGTCAAATCTAACCAGGTAACGGCCGTCGGCTCAGACGACCCTCTGTTGCGATTGTACATTTGATACGTTGAAAGGAACCGGTACCCGCGGGTATCCGGCGGCTTTTTGTTGTCGTTCAAAACCACCTTATATGGGCCTATATTTAAAGAAGAAACTTGAAAACGAAGCCACCATCGGCGTGTGGCAAATCACGGAAACGGAGGAAGAGCTGGTCAAACTGGCCTCCACCCCCACGGACGAGATGGAAGAAATCTCGTTCATCCGCAGCGAATCGCTGCGCAAACAGCGGCTCGCCGTCCGCGCCCTGCTGAACACCCTTTTTGACGAAAAGGTGTACCTGAGCCATCACGACAACGGCAAGCCCTATCTGGAGAACAACCCGGTGAATATCTCCATTACCCATACGGATAAATTCGTGGCCGTTATCCTGCACGAGGAGGATGACTGCGGCATAGACGTGGAGTCCCTGGACCGCGACTTTTCCGCCGTGGAGAAAAAGGCCCTGAGCGAGGACGAAATCGAAGACCTGGAGGAAGAGAAGCGCAACGAGCAGCTGGCCATCTACTGGTGCGCCAAGGAGGCCATCTTCAAACTGCTGAGCCGCTACAACGTGGATTTTGCCGAGCAAATCGAGATTGAGCGCTTCCGCCCCCGCGGAGAGGGTGAACTGGAGGCCACCTTCATCGACAAAGACGGCGACGAAGAAGAGTTCGATCTGGAATACATGACCTTCGACCGCCACGTGCTGGTCTGGGTTGTAGGAGACTAACCTGCGCCCTTTTTGGTTCATAACCGACTGCAACGCCGTCGTTTGATAATTCCGGGCGCACCTGCAAGCGCCCGGTTTTTCGTAAGCGCATGTGTCACCACCTTGCACGCCAGAAGGAATATGGACCTGTTTTGGACTTTGAATAAACCTTAAATGATACGCGGGCCTTGCCAAGATTTGCAAATGCCCGCAAGGTCTTTTATATTTGCACCCATGGAAAAGAGGAATGACATAGTAATCTATCAGTCAGAAGACGGGCTGGTGAAAATGGAGGCCATGGTGGACCCTGCCGGAGAGACCATTTGGGCTACACAAAAGGCAATTGCAGCGTTGTTTGGCGTAACAATTCCAAACGTCTCGTACCATTTCAGGCGAATCTTCGAAAGTGGAGAATTGAAGCGTGATACGGTAATTAAAGAATATTTAAATACCGCGCAGAGTGGTGCCAGAGGCCTTTCTGAAGAAAAGGTCATGTATTATAATCTGGATGCCATTATCTCTATTGGGTATCGAATAAACTCAATTCGGGCTACATCATTCAGAATATGGGCAACATCTGTTTTAAAGCAATATATGCTGAAAGGCTATGCAGTGAATCAGAATGCAGTTGCCTCACAGAAGTACGAGGACCTCAAACGGGCGATGGGCCTTCTTGAGAATGTCTTCAGCAAAGAGCTGCTTCTAACTTCAGATCAAGCAACGGACTTGTTCGGCGTCATTCGGGACTATACCTATGCCCTTGATACCCTTGACGCGTATGATTATCAGAGCCTCCAAATCGAGAGTACTACTGCTCCCGAGCGATTCCACGCAACCTATGACAATGCCATGGAGGCAATCAAAAGCCTGAAAAACAAGTTCGGCGGCAGCGACCTTTTCGGCGTAGAGAAGGACGCTTCGTTCCACAGCAGCATCGGCCAGATTTATCAGACCTGGGACGGGAAAGACCTCTATCCCAGCATTGAGGAGAAGGCTGCCATGTTGCTTTACTTGGTTGTAAAGAATCATTCGTTTGTGGACGGCAACAAACGCATTGCCGCCACCTTGTTCCTGTGGTTTATGCAGAACAACGGCATTCTTTATCGGCCCGATGGCGCCAAGCGTATTTCAGACGCCTCTCTTGTGGCACTGACCCTGATGATTGCAGAAAGTCACACAGAGGAGATGGACACGATGGTGAAGGTGGTGGTGAGCCTGATTAACAGGAAGAACCAGTAAATTTCGTATCTTTGCAACCTCTATGACTCTCAAGGGGTTGCATATTTTGTCTCTCGTTGTCCTGACCATGGTTTTTCCGGGCGGGGAGCTTTCGGCACAGGAAACCCTTAAGGCTTCGCGTGTGGAGGCCAGGAGGGCAAGGAGGCACCTTCCAGCCCTGGGCCTTCCGATTAAGGCAGATGGCGGCATAGACCATCTTGTCCGCTACGATGTCCCTGTCTGGACCGGCAGGGAAGACGGAAAGGCGGCCCCCAAATGGCTCATGTGTGAGTTGAGGCCGGGCAGTCCGCTTCCCGGCGGAATTCCGGAAGAGGTTCGGCCTCTGTGCCAAAAGTGGCTCTCGGAGAGTCCCAAAGCGGCGAGGCTTTCCATAGTTTTCGGCCCATACGGGAAGGGAACTTTTGTTGCCCTTTGCCGAAAAACACCCAAGAGCCTGGGGTGGAAATCCATCGGCTTCCTTATCCCCGGAGAGGGAATCCCGAGCGGGGTGAGCATATATCGTAACTCCATGAGCGTCAATCGTCTTGAGCGAATGACAGGGTACGACTTTTTCCCAAAACTCCCTTCGCATCTTCAGGAAATCGTTGAGGAGATGACTTCCACGGAACTTCTTTCCCCGGTTCAGGAGTTCGATATCCCTGAGGCCGATGGAATAGAGCAGGAAAGGGAGTGGGACATGGAAGAGGACTACCGGGAGATGGGGTAGCACCGTGAAGGTCTCCCTGTGGGGTGTGATACATGTTATATCAATCCGAGAGGATGCCCATGAGCTCTGTATTGAACCAAATGAATTCCTTGCCAACCTTATCCTTGCTGAGCATTCCGAAAGATTCCAACTCCGTCAAATACTTCTTTGCGGTCGTATGCGTCCATTTTTTGATAAGTATTCGTTCAAGTGTCAAAAATAGCAAAATTTTGACAGGAACGAAAGGATTTGTCTAAAAATACAATCTCCACTATAAAAGAGGACTACCCGTTTCGCTTGTTGAAAACTTTTCCCAAAAAGAAACAAAGAAGTTATACTTTAGAATTTTTCCAAATAACTTTTTCTTGTATCCGTTTGTTAATCAGCATATTAACACGCGAATGCGCTTTTTGTTGATAACTTTTTCCGGGAAAACTTGGCGAAAGTCAAAACTAATTATTTAACTTTGTCTTCAGCCGGAATCCGCCGGCGGCTTAAACCGAATAAAATAGAAGCCTTATGGTTAAACGTGTGCTAAAGCGCGACGGGCGTCGTGTTGACTTTAATAATCAGAAAATTGTAGCGGCCATCCTGAAGGCGATGGACGTAACGGACAACGGTGAAGACATCGTTCTTGCCGCCCAGATTGCCCAGGCCATCTCCGAACTGGACAAGGACGAGATGACCGTGGAGGAAATCCAGGATGTGGTGGAGAACCACCTCATGAACAGCCCCCGCCAGGAAGTGGCCAAAGAGTATATCCGCTACCGCAACAAGCGGAATATCGCCCGCAAGGCCAAGAGCAACGAAATTTTCGAGACCATCATCCAGGCCCAGGCCAACGATATCACCCGCGAGAACGCCAACATGAATGCGGACACACCTGCCGGCATGATGATGAAGTTCGCGTCGGAGGCTACCAAGAGCTATGTGGACGAGTGTCTGCTGAGCGACCCTGTCCGTGAGGCCGTGGCCGGCAACTACATCCACATCCACGACAAAGACTATTACCCTACCAAGAGCCTCACCTGCATCCAGCACCCGCTGGACATCATCCTGGAGCACGGTCTCAGGGCCGGTCACGGCGAATCCCGTCCCGCCAAGCGTATCGAGACCGCCAGCGTGCTGGCCTGCATCTCCATGGAAACCGTACAGAACGAGATGCACGGCGGACAGGCCATCCCCGCCTTCGACTTCTACCTGGCACCGTACGTGCACAAGACCTTCGAGGAAGAGGTGGATAAGGTGAGCGAGATGGAGAACGTGGACTACAGCGCGCTCAAGACCGCCCATATCGACGACTATCTCAAGCGCGACCTCACCGGCCTGCAGGGCAAGGACCGCGCCTTCCAGCACGCCATCAACCAGACCGTGGGCCGCGTACACCAGGCCATGGAGGCTTTCGTGCACAACATGAACACCATCCACAGCCGCGGCGGAAACCAGGTGGTCTTCTCCTCCATCAACTACGGTACGGACACGTCGGCGGAAGGCCGCTGCGTCATCCGCGAAATCCTGAACACCACCTATGAAGGTGTGGGCAACGGCTCCACCGCCATCTTCCCCATCCAGATTTGGAAGAAAAAACGCGGCGTGAGCTACCTCCCGGAGGACCCGAACTATGACCTGTACAAGTTTGCCTGCAAGGTGAGCGCCCGCCGTTTCTTCCCCAACTTCCTGAACCTGGACGCCACCTACAACCAGGATCCGGAATGGAAAGCCGACGACCCCAAACGCTACGTCCACGAAGTTGCCACCATGGGCTGCCGCACCCGCGTGTACGACAACCGCTTCGGCCCCAAGACCTCCATCGGCCGCGGCAACCTGAGCTTCACCACCATCAACATCGTGAAGCTGGCCATCGAGTGCATGGGCATCAAGGACAAGGACCTGCGTATCGGCAAGTTCTTCGAGCGGCTGGACTGGGCCCTGGAAATCAGCGCCCGCCAGTTGGACGAACGCTTCCAGTTCCAGAAAACCGCCCTCAAGAAGCAGTTCCCGCTGCTGATGAACGGACTGTGGCTGGGCAGCGGCAAACTGGACCCGAACGACACCATCGAAAGCGTCATCAACCAGGGAACGCTGGCCATCGGTTTCATCGGTTTGGCGGAATGCCTTATCGCCCTTGTCGGCAAGCACCACGGCGAGAGCGAAGAAGCACAGGAACTGGGCCTGCGGATTGTTTCCTTCATGAAAGACAAAATCAACGGCTTCAGCGAAAAGTACCAGCACAACTACTCCTGCTTCGCCACGCCTGCGGAAGGGCTGGCCGGCAAGTTCACCAAACGCGACAAGAAGACCTTCGGCATCCTGCCCGGCATTACGGACAAGGACTACTACACCAACTCCAGCCACGTGCCCGTGTACTATCACTGCACGCCGGAGCACAAGGCCAAGATTGAGGGTCCGTACCACCAGTACGAGGGTGCCGGCCACATCTTCTATGTGGAAATTGACGGCGACGCCACCCACAATCCGGAAGCCATCATGCGCATCGTGGACCTGATGGACAAGTACAACATCGGTTACGGCTCCGTGAACCACAACCGCAACCGCTGCCTGGACTGCGGCTACGAGAACGCACAGGACGGAATGGAAGAATGTCCGCACTGCCACGGTCACCACATTGACACCCTGCAGCGCATCACCGGTTACCTGGTGGGCACTACGGACCGCTGGAACGGCGGCAAGCTGGCCGAACTTCACGACAGAGTGGTGCACAAATAGCCCGCGTCAGCCCCCTGCTTTCGGCCTGCGGGCACAATCCTATTTATGAAGATCAGAGTATTGGATATACTGCACCAGACCATGGCCGACGGACCGGGGCTGCGTACCTCCATCTATTGTGCGGGATGCAAACACGCCTGCAAGGGGTGCCACAACCCCCAGAGCTGGGACTTCAAGGGCGGCAAGGAGATGGACGTAGAGGAACTGCTGGACATCGTCAAGGCAGATGAACTCTCAGACGTCTCCTTCTCCGGCGGAGACCCGTTCTATCAGGTGGAAGGCTTTACGGAGCTGGCGCGCCGCATCAAGGAGGAAACCACCAAGACCATCTGGTGCTGGACCGGCTTCACCCTGGAAGAGATACAGGCCGATGAAAAACGCGCGCAGTTGCTCCCCTATCTGGATGTATTGGTGGACGGGCCCTTCATCCTGGAGCAGCGGGACACGGACCTGCTGTTCCGCGGCAGCCCCAACCAGCGCATCATCTACCTCCACGGTGCTCCGCCGGAAGACATCATCCCCGGCACAGTGGCCCTGGAGCCGCTGCGCTAGGTGTCATTCTGAACGAAGTGAAGAATCTTATTTCCCTAAGCTGAATCGCAGGCCGGCTTCGATGTCGAAGCGGAGCGGCTGGATGGTACGCAGGGAGCGGGGCTGCAGGTCCGGACGGAAGTAATAGCGGAAGGCCGGATCCAGATACAGGCCCAACCAGGGCGTGAGCTTGAATTCCACACCCAGGCCCAAACCCGCGGAGAACTGCGGAGGCGTGGCGCCGCGCTGATGGAAATGGATGTCTTTCTGGGCACCATGTATCAGGTAATTGTTGTCGGCCAAAAACTCCACGCTGCCGCCGGCGAAAGTGTGCACGCGCCAACGGCCGCTGTCCACGAACACGTAATATACATTGAGCGGAATTCCCAGCCAGTGCTGGTGGTTGTCGATATCTGTCTGGGTGCAACGGAAGCCGTTCCCGACATAGTCGCCCACAAACGTTCGGCTGAGATTGGTGTAACGGAGACCCACGCCCACGGCCCAGTGCCGGTGGAACTGCCAGTTGACGCCGATACCCGCAGAGAACGGCAGGCTGAAACTCACTTCCGGGCTTTCGTTGTAAATGCCCTCCTGCGCACCAAGCGGCGGCGCGCTGTAAAAATGGGGCGCGACGGACGATTTCACCGTTCCGCGGCGTTTGTCTTCCAGGTTGCCTGAAACAGCCAGCGACCAGTCCTGGTCGAAACGGTTCTTACTGTCCTCGTAGGCCAGCCGGTTGAACAAAGACTGGTCCGCCGACTCCTCTATCTGTTCAGGAACGGCGGCTTCAGGAACCGCTTCAACGGCAGCGGCCGGCGCAGCGGTGACGGCAGGTGAAGCATCGGCAGCGGGCGTCACCTCAGCGGCAGGAGTTTCATCGGCAGCGGGAATTTCCGGGGCCGATGCCTTTACCATCTGCGCCAGGCGCACCGGACGCCTGACAGGCACCTGTTCAACTACGGTTTCCTCCGCCGGAAAGACATCCTCTTGTACGACAGGCGACTCAAGGATATCTTCCGGAGAGGTTTCTGCAATTATAATAGGGTTAGAATGATTCGGTTCCGCAACGGGCCACAGGAGCACGACGCCCGAGAAAATGGCGGCTGCGGCGGCCACGGCCCCCGTCCAGCGCCAGAAGGCCGCAGCGCGGCGTTTCCGTGCCAATCCGGCCTGCACCCCCTCCCAAACGGAAGGAGATACGCTTTCCTGTGCATCCTGTAAGATGTTTCTTACCTGTATGTCAAATTCGTTCTTGTTCATTGTTGTCCTTTCATCATTTCCTGCAAGCGGAGCCTGGCCCTTTGCAACTTGGAACGGGAAGTGGCTTCTGTACAGCCCAGTTCCTTGGCAATCTCCTTGTGGGAGAAGCCCTCCACCACATACATGTTAAACACGGTTCTGGCGTCGGCCGGAAGGGAGGATATCATCCGCATCAAATCTCTGTATCCCATTTTTTGCACGGGCGTGGGTTCATGGGTGAACACGCCGCGGGCCTCCTCGATATCGTCGCTCAGGCCCAACGCATCCGTGCGTCTGAGATGCATGAGTGCAGTATTGACAAAGATCCTTCTCGCCCAGCCTTCAAAGGAGCCCGCTCCCTGATAGCTGTCTATTTTGGTGAACAGGCCGATGAATCCCTCCTGCAAAACGTCTTCTGCTTCTTCCCGCACTCCCATGTACCGCAGGCACACGGCCATCATTTTGGGAGAAAGGGCATCGAACAGACGTTTCTGCGCCCGCGCATCTCCCTCCCGGCAGGCAGCGGCGAGCTGCTCCAGGGACGAGGATGCGGCAGGGGACGCTTCGTCCCTTGTCCATGTAATAAGATGCAATTTTCCCAAAAAACGTTTCAAAGAAGCACGGATTTTGTTTCTATCGACACAAATTTATGCGTAAACGAGGCAGAAAACAAATTATTTGTATGTTTTTTGTAAAACCCGTATTTTTGTACTGATGAAAAAAACTGTCCTGGCGCTTGCGCTGTTTCTCCTGGTTCCGGTGGTGGCTTTGGCCCAATCCCTGGAAAGCAATCTGATAGATGCCGTTACCTTGTATGGAAACGGCCAGTACACGCGTGCCCGGGACATCCTCCACAGCTTGTCCGTCGCCGCACCGGAAAACGACGCCGTGTGGTATTATCTGGCGCAGACGCAGTGGCAGACATCGGACAAAGAAGCCGCGGAAACTTCCCTGAAAAAAGCCATTGCCCTGGACAGCACCAATTTCTGGTACCGCCGCCTGCTGGGACGCATGTATCTGATGCAAAACCGCACGGAGGAGGCCATGACCACCTACGAAGGCCTGGTGAAAGCCTTCCCGGACAAAAACTCGGCCGTGTACGAGCTGCTGGACATTTACCTGGCGCGGAAAGAATTTGAGAAGGCACTGGCCACCCTGAACGAGATTGAAGGCCAGCGCGGTCCTTCGGAAGAAGTCACCCGCACCCGCTACGACATTTACACGGCCATGGGCAAGCAGGAAGAAGGCATTGCGCAGCTGGAGAAGTTCAACGAAAAATACGCTTCTCCCTCCATCCTGTCCATGCTGGGAGACTACTACGTGCAGGATTTCGCCGACTCCGTCGCCCAGGTGCGCTATGAGGAAGCCCTGGCGCTGGACAGCAGTTACATGCCTGCCATCCTGGGCATGTCGGAAGTGTATCGGCACACCCGCCGCTACCCGGAATACTTCCGGACGCTGGACAAGTTTTTTAGCTCGGATGAAATTCCCGCCGGCAGCAAAACCCTGTACCTGAACAACCTCACCCGTGCCATAGACCCCAAAATCCTGCAGCTGCACCGGGCCGGGTTCGACAGCCTGGTACAGAGAACGGCGCAGGTGCACCCCGGGGACAGCACCGTACTGGCCGCCGTCGGCAGTTACTATTACGGGACCGGACGGGAGGCCGAAGCCGGCAAATGGTTCCGGGAGGCCGCCGACCGCTTCCCCGCCAGCCTGGGACAGACGGCCACCTACGTCCAGTATCTGTCGCTGCAAAAAACGTGGCCGGAACTGCAGGTGCGCGCCACGGAGGCCTACAGCCGCTTCGACGAACTGGCTTTCCTGGACTATGCCAACCTGGCCAACTATGAGCTGAAAGAGTACGAGCCCATCGTAAGGAACTGCCGGAATGTGCTCTCCCGCTACCCAAAGGACAAAGACATCTGCCTGGGCGCGCTGTCCATGATGGGCGACGCCTACCACGCCATGGGAGAGAGCAAACAGGCGTTCAAAACCTACGAGAAAGCCCTCAAGCTGAAGCCGGACTACGCGCCGGTGTTGAACAACTACGCCTACTACCTGAGCCAGGAAGGGAAAAAACTGAAAAAGGCCTATGCCATGTCCAAGAAAACCGTGGAGGCGGAACCGGACAACGCCACCTATCTGGACACCTTCGCCTGGATTTTGCACCTGATGGGCAAAGACCTGGAAGCCAAGCCTTTCTTCAAGCATGCCATGCTGTATGGCGGCAAGGAAAGCGCCGTCATCCTCCGGCACTACGCCACGGTCCTGGATGCCCTGGGAGAGCCTGAAACCGCCGAGGTATATCGCAAACAGGCCGAGCGCCTGGAACCTACTGAACAGCCATGAGAAAACTCCTGTACAGCCTCCTGTTGACCTTGTGCGTCTGTCTCCCCGTCCAGGGACAGAAAAAGACCTCCATGAAAACGCTGGAGAATCAGCGGGCGCAGCTGGAGAAGGAAATCGCCACCCTCAACCGGCAGCTGGCCCAAAACGCCAAGAACAGCTCGGAGGCCATCAGCAGCCTTGCCCTGGTGCGCAGCAAAATATCTGCCCGGGAAAAACTCATTGCCGGCTGCGACCAGACGTTGCACGTGCTGAACGACTCCATCCGTACCTGTCAGGGGGAAATCGACCGGCTGCAGGATCGCCACGACACCCTTTCGCTGTACTACGCCCGCCTCATCCGCGGCTCCTACAAGAACCGTGACAGCCGCCTGTGGTACATGTACCTGCTGTCCAGCGAGTCGTTGGGACAAGGTTTGCGCCGCTTCGGATACCTGCGCAGCCTCTCGTCCCAGATGAGTGAGCAGGCGGTAAAAATTCAGGAAACCCAGGCGCAGCTGGAGGTGGAACGGGAACGTCTGTCGGCGCTGAAAGGACAGGCGGAAACGATGCGAAAAAAGGTGGTGCAGGAGCGCAGCAGCCTGCAAAGCGAGGAGGCCGAGCACAACCGCCTGGTGGACCGCCTGCACAAAGACCGCAAAAAATACCAGCAGCAGCTGAAGGAGAAAAACCAGCAAAAGGAGGCGCTGAACCGTAAAATCGCAGACCTCATCCGGCAGCAGCAAAAGGCCGCCGCATCCCAGGCCAAGAAGGGCAAGGGCGGCGCCAAAACCACCTCCACGGAGATTGACTCCAAGCTGTCCAACGAATTCACCGCCAACAAAGGCCGATTGCCGTGGCCGGTGGAAGGCGCCATCATTGAACGCTTCGGCAAGCACAAGCATCCGGTCTATCAAAACGTGGACCTGCCGCATAACAACGGCGTCACCCTGGCCGTCAAACGCGGCGCGCAGGCAAAAGCCGTGTTCAACGGAACCGTAACGCAAATTGTGGTGCTGCCCGGTTACAACCAGTGCGTACTGGTGAACCACGGCGCATACTTCACCCTGTACAGCAAGCTCAAGAGCGTGGCGGTAAAAGTGGGGCAGAAAGTCACTACCGGTCAGGTGGTGGGTACGGTAGATACCATCGCCGGCGAAGACCTGTTCCACTTTGAACTGTGGAACGGCTCCACGCCGCAGAATCCGGAAAACTGGTTACGCCGCTAAGCTATTCCTTGGGAAATATCCCGAAACAGGCGCTGCCGCTGCCGCTCATGGCTGCGTACAGCGCACCCCGTTCATACAGGGACGCCTTCACCTTTGCAAGCGCGGGGTGGGCGGCGAACACTGTTTGCTCAAAGTCGTTTTTCAGCGCCTCCTTCCAGGTGGAAACAGGCTGCCGAAGCACCTCCCGCAGCGCTTTCTCCGGAACACGGGGCACAATGCCACGGTAAGCCTCGGCGGTAGAAACGGCTATGCCTTCCGGCACCACCACCTCCAGTTTATAAGGACTCAGGTCCACGGAAAAAGGCTCCAGCACCTCTCCGCGGCCGCTGCCGAACATGGGCCGGTTGTACACGAAGAAGGCACAGTCGCTGCCCAGACGGGCGGCATAAGCGGCCAGGGCGGCATCGTCCAGGGCCAGTCCGCAGAGTTCCGCCATGGCGCGGAGGGCAAAGGCGGCATCGGCGCTTCCTCCTCCCAGGCCGGCACCCACCGGAGAGCGTTTCTCCAGGAAAATCTTCATGGGCGGCAGGTCATAATCGGCGGCCAGCAGCATATACGCCTTGGCCGTCAAGTCTTTGAGCGGTTCCCAGTCCACGCCTTCCTTCCGGGCGATGGTAATCATGAGCTTGCCGTCGGGTGAGATGGCCTGCGCAAGGGCGCCGTACCGTTCCTTCAGGCCGGCCAGGGTGCGGCTGTAGTCGTCGGCCCGGATGAGTTCCAGGCAGTCGCTGATTTCCGGGTACGGGACAAAGAGCGTTTCCAGGTCGTGGAAGCCGTCCGGGCGGCGGCGGAGCACATGGAGCCCGAGGTTGATTTTGACGTTGGGATAGCAAATCATGCTACAAAGATACGGTTGAAATCGGTAGAAACAGCAAAAAAACATGTGAAACAACACTTTTTTTCTTACGATTGTAGGTTTTTCGGCCCTTGTTTCCCATCTTGCCGCCCATAAAAAGTGAATGTCATGTGCAAGTTGATTCGATGGGTTCTTTTCTTTTTGGCTGTTTGCTCCTGCCAGGCTCCTTTGTTTGACACCGCTCCCCGCTCGGGAAATCCTTATTCCGCCCACCCGCCCGTCCGGCCCGGGGAAAGCACGGACTCCCTGTCCACGCTGCCGAGCCTGTATGCGACGGCCGTCTGCTACCCCGACAGCGTGGACTGGCGGGCAGGCGAGGATGGCGCCGCCATGCTGTTCCTCCTTAGGGAGGGCAAGGAAGTGCTCCGTGTTCCCGTCAGCGGACGGGCGTCGGCTTATCGGCACCGGATTATGAAGGGGCAACTGTGGACCGATTACTGCGAAAAGGGCCAGACGGTGGTTTGCTGCAATGGGGAGGAACGCTTCCGCTTTGCCGGAGAGGAGGTGCTCGGCGGCTTCTGGGTACAGGACGACCGCGTGTACACCCTGGGGCAACGCGCAGGCGGAGGCGGCATCTCGTTCCGCATCGACGGGACAGAGTGTTTCTCGTCACAAAACGGCGTACTTATGAACGCGGCCGACGGAGGCGGATGGGAGGGCGGCGCATTTTCCATAGACACGACCGGCATATATTATGCCTACGGCGTCCCTGTCCGGAAACAGGAGGCCGTAACATGGGAATACCGTATTATGAAAGAAGACCGGGTGGAAAAAATCCTGCCTCCCAGCGCCGATTGCCGGGTGTATGACATCCGGGTCTGGAACGGCATGGTTTATCGCTTCGAAGACCGTGGCGGCGTCCTGTGCCTGGTAAAAGGAGAGACCTACCTGAACCTGTCGTTCCTGCCCGGCGAGGTTCCTCACTACTGCAAATTGGTGCCCGCGGGAGACCGCATGCTGCTCAAGGGATACAGTTATCGGCCCCATTTCACGTACTGGCTGCGCGACCAGGACGACCTGGTATGCGCGGTGTCCGGCGGGCATGCCGTAAGCGAACTGGCCATGGACGGGGACGACTACGGCTATTTGCTGGAAAACGACGACGGAAGCGTGCTGGGCGTCTATCTGGGGCAGGAGGCCGTCGTGCTCTCCAAGGGCCGGCACGTGCTCACGTCGTCCCGTTGCGTGCAGTACCGGAAACAGCTGTTCGGAGCGGCGCTCACCGCCGCCCAGGGACAGCGGCACCTCCTCGTCCGCGACCGCGACACCCTGGCGCTGCGTTTCAACGGTTATTTTACTTCCATTCAAATCGACTGAACCATGATTGTTTATATTCGCAGCGCAAAATGCCTGGGTATCCGGGCTGTTCCGGTTACCGTAGAAGTCAATATCACCCTGGGTATCGGAATCCATTTGGTCGGACTGGCCGATGCCGCCGTAAAAGAAAGCCTCCTGCGGACGGTAACGGCCCTGCAGGCGAAAGGCTTCCATATTCCGGGCAAGCGTATTGTCATCAACCTGGCACCGGCCGACATGCACAAGCAAGGCAGCGGTTACGATTTGCCCATTGCCCTGGGCGTCATTGCCGCGTCGGGCCAACGCGCCCTTCCGGGACTGGACAAATACCTGATTATGGGAGAGTTGGGCCTGGACGGAAGCATTCGCCCGGTAAGCGGAGCCCTTCCCATGGTGGAGCTGGCCATGCAAGAAGGCCTACGGGGGTGTATCCTGCCCGAAGAAAGCGCCCTGGAGGCCGCCGACTTCACGCATACACAGGTGTTCGGCGTCAAATCCCTGGAGGAGGTGCTGCTGATTCTGGAAGAGCGGGAGGACCCTTCGCATCTGCTGGTATGGAACACGGAGCGTTACCGGCTGGCCCTCGCGGAACCGGCCCGCCCTTCGGGTTCGTTTATGGATTTTGCCGATATCATCGGCCAGCAAGGGGCCAAGCGCGGCGTGGAAATTGCCGCAGCCGGCGGGCACAACGTACTGCTGATAGGCGCGCCCGGAAGCGGAAAAAGTTCCATCGCAAAGGCCATGGCGGGCATTCTCCCGCCCATGAGCCTGGAGGAAAGCGTCCTTACATCCAAAGTGTATTCCGTGGCGGGACGCCATACGGGACGGCCCGGACTCCTGCGCACACGGCCCTTCCGGGCGCCGCACATATCGGCCTCCAAGGCGGCCATGCTGGGCGGCGGAAGCGGAGAAAACATCCTGCCGGGAGAGGTGTCGCTCTCCACCGGCGGCATCCTGTTCCTGGACGAGTTCTGCGAGGCGCCCAAAAGCACGCTGGAAGCACTCCGGGCGCCGTTGGAAGACCGGAAAGTGTGCATTTCGCGGCTCAAGGCCAAGATTGAATACCCCGCTTCTTTCATGCTGGTGGCGGCCTCCAACCCCTGCCCCTGCGGCTACTACGGGGAAGGCGAACGCTGCACCTGCACGCCCGGCCAGCGGCTGGCCTACCTGTCCAAACTGTCCGGTCCCATCATGGACAGAATTGACATTCAGCTGCTTTGCAGGCCGGTCCAGACCACGGCCCTCATCCGGGGCGAGAAGGCCGAGCCGTCGGCTGCCATCGCAGAAAGAGTGCTCCGGGCGCGCGAAGTGCAGCGCCAGCGCTTTGCCGGGAGCGGCATTTTCACCAATGCAGAGATGGACAGCAAGCAGTTGGAACGCTTCTGCCCGCTCTCGGACGCCTGCAAGGAACTGCTGGAGCAGATTATCGACAAGATGGGCCTGAGCGCCCGCGCCTATACGCGCATTGTCAAGATTGCCCGTACCATTGCCGATTTGGCCGGCGCCCCCGACCTTGAACCCGCCCACCTGGCCGAGGCCGCCAGTTACCGCTTCCTGGACCGTCGCAATGTGCTGGATTTGTAAAATAGTATCATTTTTAGTATCTTTGCCATGTCAACGAAAGACAAACTGATAGAGCGGTTCAAAAAACTGCCGAAAGACTTTACTTTTGATGAGTTGATTGCTGTTTTTAACACCTTTGGCTTTACGGTAAATAACAAGGGCGCAACTTCCGGGTCACGCGTTCGTTTGGAAAGAGGAAATGATTATTATAATTTTCATCGGCCCCACCCTTCTCAGATTATAAAGCCGGCAAGTTTAAAAGCAGCTTATGTTTACTTGCGAGATTTAAACTTACTATGATATGGGACAACTGCATTACAAGGGCTACACCGGGTGTGTAGAATATGACGAAGAGAATAATTACTTCTACGGACATGTCCTCGGGCTCCATCGGGATGGTATCAGCTATGAGGGAACTACGGCCGATGAGCTGAAAAAAGACTTTCAAGACGGGATTGAGGACTATTTGGCACACTGTAAGGAAAATGGGAAGAAACCGGAGAAATCCTTCAGCGGGAAAACCGTTGTCAGGATGTCTTCTCTTTTACACGAAAAGGCTGCCGTCATAGCACGGGAACGAGGAATCAGCCTGAATGAATTCATTAACCAGGCTATCGCTGCTGCTTTATGAAACACCAGATTCAGATTACCGGGCTCCAAGACCTGGAGCGGGCAGCGAGGGAGTTCCTCGGGCTGCTGGGGAGCCACACGCTGGTGGCGTTTTATGCACCTATGGGTGCCGGAAAAACCACTTTTACCACGGCCGTTTGCAAGGTGCTGGGAGTAGAGGAAGATGCCATTTCCTCCCCTACCTTCGCCATTGTGAACGAGTACAGGGGGAAGGGAGGACGGCCCATTTTCCACTTCGATTTTTACCGGATAGACAAGCCGGCGGAGGCCTTGGACATCGGCCTGTACGACTACTTGGATTCCGGGGAACTGTGCTTGATGGAATGGCCCGAGAACGTGGAAGACCTCTTGCCGGAGGAGACCTTGCGTGTGCAGATTTCCGTGCAGCCAGATGGCAGCCGCCTGCTGGCCTGGGAAGACTAAAGCTGCGCCTGCATTACCTGCAGGTGCTTCCTGTAATTGTGCTTGAGGCGCTGCACGGCCTCGTGAAAGGACAGGTTTTCGTCCCCGTTGATGATCTGGCCACCGTTCAGGCTGCGGTCATCGGCCGGGTTCCACAGCTTAAAGTTCAGTTTGGCACTCTCCGTGAGCAGCGCTTCCCATTCGTCCATGTAGGCGGGAATGGTTTCCAGCTGCGGCAGAAGCTCGCTGAAACGGGCTTTTACTTTGGCCGCGAAGGCGGGATCCTGGAACAGGCGCTCGTACCAGATGGCCTTGCCGTTTACCAGCCGCGTTTCCCCTGCCGACGTATAGAAGGACAGGATGCCCCAGTCAAAGTCCCAGCAGGGACCGGCCATGAGCTTGCCGTCCCGCGTCTTGTTCATGAACACGCTGCCCGGATTCCCCAGTTCATGGTTACACATAATCTCAAACACCAGCCAGTAGTCCACAAACGAATCCACGTCTATATAGTGGGCATAGCCGGTTTCCGGATGGGCGAAATCGGCCCCGTAAATGGCATTGGCGGTGAGGCTGATGTACGACTTTATGAGCGAAAGCTGCTCGGAGGTAATCTCGTCCGGATCCGGGTTCTTTACGCCGAACGGGATTCCGTTCACCTTTCCGTTCATCCCATAGTAATACCCGTGCGGATCCAGCCACTGCACCTGGTTGTCATAATGCCAGTCGCACTCCAGCAGATAGCCGTCGTCCCCGACATTCACCCGATGGCCGTCCACCCGTACCTGTTCGATAAGCAGGTAGTTTCCAAGGTGCTTCCCGTCCAGGACCAGCTCCACCGGCACGCAGCCGGGCGTCCAGGCAAGGCTAGTCATGGACGACACCTTCATGGACACAAGGTTTCGCATGAGGGTCCGATCACAAAAGTTCGCCAGCAGCACCCAGCGTTTATGTTTGGGAAGGCCGAAAATGGACGCTTTCTCGTCCAGTTTTATCAGGTAGGGCTTCTTGGGCCAGGACCAGGTAGAATTACCGCGCCCGCGCACCCGGCATGAAACCGGCTGCAAGCTTTCGTACGCACCCGCGCCCTTGATATACAGACTGGCCGGCACTTCCTCTGTCTTGGAATGGACGCCCTTTCCGCCTTCCGTATCCAGATACACTACCGGCAGGCCCGTATTTACTTGTACACGAACCGTTTGCTGCTCGGAGCGGACAGTAAAAAAGAGAGAGGTCACATAGGAAGTCTGGCCCGTTTCCGCATTACTGAGCGGAACCACCAGGCAAACCTGGGTGTCGTACACCTCTTCCACTCCCATGTCTTTCAGGACGGCCACATACTCCCCTTCCCGCCCGGTACGGTGGAACCTTTCCAACGAAAAGGCCGCAGGCGCCTCTCCGATCCCGTCTTGCAAGGTCAGGGATGTGATAACATAAGCAGGGTCCTTCACCGTGAAGGCCAGTTCTGCACGGCCTCCTGCCGGAAGGACCAGACTGCGTTGGGAAACAGTAATGGAATGCAGGCGAACCTCCGTGGGCGTGGGCGCTTCCGGGTCGATTTCCTCCCTGGTACAGGCCGCGAGGACCAGGCAGACCGCTGACAGTATGAGCAGCACCCTACTCCGCATGGCTTCTGAGCACCTGTTCAATCTCTTCCTCGCGGCCCGCAGGAATCACCGGGGACAGGAAGGAGAGCATCTGCAGCGTCCTGGCCTCCGCTTCGGGAATGCCACGGGAGCGCATATAAAAAAGTTCGTCGGCGTTCAGCTGTCCTACGGTGGCGCCGTGGGAGCACTTGACATCATCGGCATAAATTTCCAGCTGCGGACGCGTATCCACCTTGGCGCTTTCCGAAAGCACGATATTGTGGTTTTCCTGGAAGGCTTCCGTCTGCTGGGCATCCGGTGCGACGACGATGGTGCCGCTGAAATTCACCTGCGCCTCTCCGCCGGCTATGCCCTTGATAAGCTGGGTGCTCCGGCAGCCGGGCGCACGATGATGCATCACGATATGGAAATTCACCTTTTCCGCGCCCATGGCAAGGTACAAAGCCTTGACATGCGCTTCCGCTCCCGGGCCCACCAGGTCAATGTTTACGTCGATATCCCTGCTTTCACCGGGCAGCACCACATACTCCAGGTCGAGGGTTTCCCCCGCCCGGACGCGGTAGGGCGATTCTTCGCTTCGCTCAGAATGACAGCGCCTGTCATCCTGAGGGGCGACGGTGCCGAACGGATCCAAATATTTACCGTGTCCCATGGCTAAAACTGGTCAAAGCCCTTGGATTCAATGGCATCGATGAGCTCACGCCCGCCGGTGCACACGATGCGGCCGGCCTTAAGCACATGCACCACGTCCGGCTGTACATACTCCAGCAGCTTGTGGTAGTGCGTGATGATGATGGCGCTCTTCTCCGGGCTCTGGAGGGTGTTCACGCCGTCGGCCACAATCCGGAGGGCGTCCACGTCCAGGCCGCTGTCGGTCTCGTCCAGGATGGAGAGGTCCGGTTCCAGCAGGGCCATCTGGAATATCTCGCTGCGCTTTTTCTCGCCGCCGGAGAAGCCCACGTTCACTTCCCGTTTGGCGAATTCCGCTTTCATCTGCACCAGGGCCATCTTTTCCTTCATGAGCTTGAGGAAATCGCCGGTCTTGAGTTCGGCTTGTCCCATCGCCTTGCGCCGCGCGTTCACCGCCGCTTTCATGAAGGCCGTGATGGTAACGCCGGGAATCTCTATCGGATACTGGAAACTGAGGAAAAGGCCAGCCCAGGCACGTTCCTCGGGCGTTTTTGCCAGAAGGTCCTCTCCCTTGTACAGGATGCTGCCTTCCGTGACTTCGTAGTCCGGACGCCCGGTGAGGACGGCACTCAGCGTGCTCTTTCCCGCCCCGTTGGGGCCCATCACGGCATGCACTTCGCCAGGGCCGATATGAAGGTCTATCCCTTTCAGGATTTCTTTGTCGCCGATTTTGGCATGAAGATTTATAATGTCCAGCATAGGCGTGAAATGTATCTTCCTTATTATCTGTCGTATATCAAAACTACGCTGTATCGGGCGCCTGCTTTTCACGCCGATAAAGCTTTAACCAGGTAAACAATGACCACAGGCCGTTCACCAGGTATAGGGCGCTCACGATGGACATGAGCACATTGCCCACACTCAGGTGCAGGACGATTTGCGTCACGTTCACCAGCAGCCAGGCAATCCAGCAATCCCACTTCTTGAGGGCGCTCAGCAGCTGTGCCAACAGGATGAGCACCGTGACACAGGAGTCCAGGTACGGATGCGGGTCCGACGGGAAAAGGCGGTCCAGCGACCATCCCCACAGTCCCGCGACGATAAGAACGCCCACCACGCAGTAAACGCGCCAGGTCCAGTTTAACGAGCTCACATTCAGCGTTTTTCCGTCACTGGTCTCTTCCGGCTTGGGATGCGTCCAGCGGTAGTGGCCCAGGATGTTGATAACCAGCGACACCGGCTGCAGAAGCAGGCTGGCGTACAGGTTCCGGTGCATGAACAGCAGGAACAGGGCGGCCGTGTACAGGTAGCCTACCCAGAAGTTGTATTTGGAATTGCGGCCTGCCAGGAAAACGCAAGTGAGCCCCAGGACCGAACTGATGAGGTCCAGCAGAAGCACCGGATGGCCGGCCAGGGTGAATATGACGGTATCAAACATTCAGATTCTTCACTTTGTTCAGAATGACAATTATCCTACACTCCCTTCCAGGGAAACCTGCAGGAGTTTCTGCGCCTCCACGGCAAACTCCATGGGCAGCCGGCTCAGGACCTCGCGGGCATACCCGTTCACGATAAGTCCCACGGCCTCTTCCGGGCCGATGCCCCGCTGGTTGCAGTAAAACAACTGATCTTCAGATATTTTTGACGTGGTAGCTTCGTGTTCCACTGTCGCACGGGGATTCTGCGACTGGATGAGCGGGAACGTGTGGGCGCCGCAGCGGGAGCCGATCAGCAGGCTGTCGCACTGGGAATAATTGCGGGCGCCGTCGGCATTTTTACCCATCCGCACCAGACCCCGGTAGCTGTTCTGGCTCACGCCTGCCGATATGCCCTTGGACACGATGCGGCTCTTGGTGCCCCGGCCCAGATGAATCATCTTGGTGCCCGTATCGGCCTGCTGATGGTTGTTGGTGACGGCCACGGAATAGAATTCCGAGCTGGAATAGTCGCCCTTCAGTATGGTTGAGGGGTATTTCCAGGTGATGGCGCTGCCGGTTTCCACCTGCGTCCAGCTCAGGTGGCTGCCGCTGCCCTTGCAGATGCCGCGCTTGGTCACCAGGTTCAGGATACCGCCCTTGCCGTCCGCGTCGCCGGGGTACCAGTTCTGGACGGTGGAGTATTTTACGTCGGCGTCTTTCTCGACGATAATCTCCACCACGGCGGCATGGAGCTGCTGTTCGTCGCGCATGGGGGCGGTGCAGCCTTCCATGTAACTGACGTAGGAACCTTCATCGGCCACGATGAGCGTACGTTCGAACTGCCCCGTCCCGCGCGCGTTGATGCGGAAGTAGCTGCTGAGCTCCATGGGACAGCGTACGCCTTTGGGGATGTAGCAGAAGGAACCGTCGGAAAAGACGGCGGAATTGAGCGCGGCGAAGTAATTGTCCGATGCGGGCACCACGGTGGCCAGGTACTTGCGCACCAGGTCCGGATGTTCCTTGACGGCCTCCGAGAAAGAACAGAAAATGATGCCTTTGTCGGCCAGGGTTTTCCGGAAGGTGGTAGTTACCGAGACGGAGTCGAAGACGGCGTCCACCGCCACCACGCCGGCCAGCACTTCCCGCTCATGCAGCGGAATGCCCAGTTTGTCGAAGGTCTCCGCCAGCTTGGGGTCTATCTCCTTGGGACGATCCTTGTCCTTCTTGGGCGCCGCATAATAGATAATGTCCTGGAAATCAATTTCCGGCATATCCAGATGCGCCCAGTCCGGCCGTGGCATGGCCTGCCACTTGCGGAAGGCGTCCAGGCGGAACTCCAGCAGCCACTGCGGCTCCTCTTTCCGTTTGGAAATAAGCCGGACAATGTCCTCGTTGAGCCCCTTGGGAATGAATTCCTGCTCTACATCCGTCACAAAACCCTCCTTGTATTCCCCGGAGGTGACTTGCTGTATGATATCTTCTGCCATAGAGGTGCAAAGATACGATTTTTAGCCGACTTAACCTACAGGGCCAGGTCCACCAGCACGATGGCGGCCATGGCCTCCACGATGACGGGGGTACGCAGTGCGAAGCAAACGTCGTGGCGGCCGGGAATTCCGGATTTGGCGATGCTGGACGTGGGTTTGAAGGCCACGCGGAACACCAGTGCGTTGCCGTTGGTGATGCCGCCGTTCACGCCGCCGGCATGGTTGGTCACGGGCGGCTGGGGACGCTTGTGGCGGCCGCAGCAGTGATGCGCTCCCCCTTCCTCGTGGTGGCAGCCGCCTTCGCCATGACAGCATTCATGAGATTCTTCGCCGTCCTCAGAATGACAGTGGCACTCCCGGCCGTCCTCGTGCTCCCCGTGGCAGCAATGGTGCTCCGGGAAAGGGTCGTTGTGCTCGGAGCCGCGCATGGCGGCAGCGGCAAAACCATCGCCGAATTCAATGCCCCGGACGCCCGGAATGGCAAAAACGGCATGGGAAATCTGACTTTCAACGCTGTTCCAGAAAGGTTCTCCCAGGCCGATGGGGATGTTCTCCACCACACATTCCACCACGCCGCCCAGCGAGTCGCCGTCGGCCTGCGCGGCGTCCAATGCGGCCTTCCAAGCCTCGGGGTCCTTGAGGCCGCCCACTTCGGTGAGCCGGGCATGGAACTGCGCGAAGTAGAGCATTTTCTTGGCCACCACACCTGCTGCGACGATGCCCAGGGTGAGCCTTCCGCTGAAATGTCCGCCGCCGCGGGGGTCGTTGAACCCGCCGAACTTGAGGTTGGCGATGAAGTCCGCATGACCCGGACGGGGATGCTGCCGGAACTGCTCATAATCCTCGCTGCGGACGTTTTCGTTGCGGAACAGGATGGTGAGCGGCGCGCCGGTGGTGTGGCCGTCATAAACGCCGGAAACAATTTCCGGGAGGTCGGACTCCCGGCGGGGCGTAGTGCCCGGGGCGCCGGCCTTGCGGCGGCCCAAGTCTTCGGCAAAGTCGTCCGCGCCGAGCGGAATGCCGGGCAGCACGCCGTCCAGCGTTACGCCGATCCGCTCGCCGTGAGATTCTCCAAAAATACTGACTCTGAATTTATTACCGAATGTGTTCATATCGTTGCTTTATTAGATTCTTCGCTGCGCTCAGAATGACAGGAGGCTGTCAAACATTTCGTTAAAAGCAGGAAAGGACTTGGATACGCAGGCCACGTCATCTATTTCAACGGGGCTGTCGGCCCCCAGGGCGGCCAGTTTGAGCGCCATGACCATGCGGTGGTCGGAGTGGGAGGCGAAGCGGCCGCCTTTCAGCAGATGGCCGGTGGCCAGGCGCCGGGACAGGCCCATGCCCTCCACCACCATCTCGTCTTCCTCCACGCGGACGGGAACGCCCATCTTGGAGAGCATCGCCTCGATGGCGGCGGCGCGGTCCGTCTCCTTGTGGCGCAGGCGCTCCACCCCCAGGAGATGGCTCTCGCCGGGGCAGAAGGCCGCCAGGACAGCCACGACGGGGAAAAGGTCCGGACAGTTGTTCAAATCGGCCCGGAAAGGACTCAGCGGAGCGCGTTTTACGTGAATGGGGCCGTCGGGGCCGTCCAGCTGGGACATGCTGGCACCGGCCTCCATGAGGATGTCCATGACGGAGATGTCGGCCTGCAGGGAGCGGGTGTCCAGGCCCGTTACTTCCACGTCGCCGAAGACGGCGCCCGCCACCAGGAACGGGGCGGCGCCGGACCAGTCGGCCTCGATGGAAAAATCGGCCGCCTGATAATGCTGATTGCCCTTTATGCGGAAATTCACCCCCGTGCACAGGCTCCAGTCCTGGGTTTCCAGGAAAGCGTCGTCGCCCTCCATCTCGGAGCCTATCCTGATGCCGAATTTCTTGAGCACGTCCACCGTGATGAAAAGGTAGGGGAGGCTCCGGGGTTCGTGCACATAGAGGACGGATTTGCCGCCGGTCAGCGGCAGGGCGGCCAGGAGGCCGGAGAGAAGCTGCGAGCCCCCCTTGCCGGAGACGTCGGCCCGGCCGGGGTTGAGCGGTCCTGCCACCTTGAGCGGCAGACAGCAGTCGGTTTTCCGGGAGGCGCTGTTCTCCGGATACAGCCGCACCCCATAGGCGGCCATGATGTCATGGGCGTCCGTGAGGGGGCGCGTCAGCAGTGTCTTTTCTCCGGTAACCCGCACCGGTTCCGCGGAAAGGGCCGCCAGAAGGGGAATGGTCAGACGCGTCAGGAATCCGGACTCGCCGGTGTGCATTTCCGGGAGATGCAACGCTCCTTCCCGGGCATTGATTCCTTCTATAATGAGCTGTGAACCATTTACTTGCACCTTTGCACCCAGGACCCTGGCGAGCTGCAGCGCGCTTTCGTTGTCGCCGCAATCGGAGTAGCCGCCAAGGTGCGAAGTGCCTTCCGCAAGGGCCGCGGCGATGATGGCCCGCTGGGCAAAACTCTTGGAGGAGGGCATGGGCAGCGACGACGCCTTCACGAAATGGAAATCCCCATACAGCGCCTTCCGCATGCTTTCCGCGGTCCACTGCCCGGGAGCGGTGGCCTCTTCTTCGGAAAGACAGGCATACGTAAAGGGTGCACCCTGCCTTAACGCCTCCAGCCGCGAGGCCCGTCCCTTTTCGCCCATGCAAAAGGCGACCAGGGTGCCGGAATCCGCCTCCCGATACAAGTGGGCAATGACGGCATTATCGGCCTCCGAAGTGGCCGTGGTAGCTATTTTCACGAGGTCCGATCCGAACTGGCGGGCCCGGTCCACAAGGGACTGCAGCACCGGAAGGGACGGCGTGTTCTCGAAATTGTGGTAAGAACGGATGAGCATGGTGCCCCACTCGCGGCAGGCTTCGCGGATACGGCGTCCCACGGCAGCGGGGGCTTCCATCTCCAAATCCACATATTTGGCGCCGGAACGGATGGCCAGCTCCAGAAGCTGCGGCGCCTGCGGCTCTTCGTTCAGGCGGCAGGTAGCGATGAGGGGGACATCGGAATCGGAAAACAGCTGTTCTATCTCCTCGTCTTCCAGGGCACAGCGGTCCAGGCGGATTTCCGCCATTTCCACGGTCTCCAGAATCCGCAGAATCTCCTGATACTCTTTATTTTGTATGCTGACGCAAATCATCGATAGCCTCGTTAACCGTTATTTCCTGCATGACAGGCTCCCCAGGGCCTTTCAGCAGGATGAATTTCACTTTTTCTCCGGCAGCCTTCTTGTCGTTCCGCATGGCTTCCCCCAGCGCCTGGAGCGGATAGGGGCACTGCACCGGAAGGCCGATGGCTTCGAAATCGGCCCGCAACTTGTTCGCAAGGCCGACGGGGGCCAGGTTTCTGCGCTCCGACAGGCGGGCGGCCAGGACGATGCCCATGGCTACCGCCTCTCCGTGGTGAATGTCGTCCCCCCATTGCTGCGCCAGATGCTCGATGGCGTGGCCGAAGCTGTGGCCCAGGTTCAATTTGGCGCGTTCGCCATACTCCTGAGGGTCCCTGGCCACTATATCGGCCTTGATGGCCGCCGCCCGCCGGATGTCGTCCTCAAATTGGGCCGATTTTAAGGACGAAGTGCCCATTTCGGCCCTCTCGTCCTTGTTTTGGGCCGATTTTAAGGACGAGACGAGGGCGGCATAGGCCGGACCGTCGCCAATAAGGAAGGTCTTGAGCAGTTCCGACAGGCCGCATCGCCAGTCCCGCTCCGGCAGCGTACGCAGGAACGACGCCTCCAGCACCGTGAATTCCGGCATGCGGAAGGCTCCCAGCATGTTTTTGTAGCCGTCCAGGTTTACGCCCGTTTTCCCGCCGATGGCAGCGTCCACCTGCGCAAGGAGGGTGGTGGGAAAATTGGCATACCGGATGCCCCTTTTGTAAATGGCCGCCGCAAAGCCCGCCAGGTCCGTGGTGATGCCGCCGCCGACGGCCAGAAGAAAAGCCTGGCGGGAGGCCCCTGCTTCCAAGAGCCGTCGGCATAGTGCCTGCACCGTTTCCAGGGTTTTCCCCTGTTCGGAGGCATCCAGGCCGAACGCGCCCTTTACAGGCACGGCCGACTGCACCTCCCGGGCCTGCCGGTCCACGTTCCGGTCAAAGACCAGATACAGCTCCGGCTCCGCCTGCAGGCGGGCGATGGCGTCAGGAAGGGATATAATCACAGGAGTGGACATCATACGGCGTTCAGTCCACAAAGATAGCGGAAAACCTATAAGATTCCAAGGAGGGCGCCCGTGGGCTCCCTCCTTTTTCGTACAAAGAATCCTTATTTAAGTTTCGCATGTGCGAAATACCTTGTTTCGGAGGCCTCGGGCCGACAGCCTTTCACCTCCCAGAGGGAGGGGAAACGGGAAAGGGGTGGGGTAAATTGAAGAAATTATCCACGTTACCCTCTCCTCCCAACCTCCTCCCCTCGGGGAAGGAGGCTTCCTATCGCCCCTGCGGGGCTCCATATAGGGTAACTTTCGCATGTGCGAAAGTTGATGAATCCTTAAAAGTGGGGATTTTGTTGCAAGTTCGTAATTTTTGCCGTATTTTTGCAGTCCATCCCTGCCCGGATGGCGGAATTGGTAGACGCGCTGGACTCAAAATCCTGTGGTAGCAATACCGTGCGGGTTCGATTCCCGCTCTGGGCACGCAAAAAAGGACCGGATCGGTCCTTTTTTGGTGCCCGGGTCTTCGACTCACGGGGGAAGTTTTCCCCGACACCCCCTCGGTCGGCCTGCGGCCTCCGCTTTCCCGGTCCTTTTCTACTTCCTTTCATTAAAAACGTAAAATTCATTATCTTTGTACCCGTGAAAATTCTCCGGCATATTGTTACGCTTGCACTGCTGCTACTGGCGGCGGGGACATCCCGGGCACAGCAGTGGTACGGGAACGTGGACGGCGCCGGGGGCTTCGGCTGGATGAGAAGCCTGCGGGGAGAGCTGTTTGAGGGCGTGGACCCCAACATCATCCACGCGCTGGGACAGGGAAATGTGGGCTTCGGCTATAAAAGCCCCACGTTCCAGTGGAACGCCAAACTGAACACCAGCTATGAACCCAAAACGGCGGAACGATACCGCGTGGAAGCGAAGACCGAAAAGAAGGAGGAAGACCTGAATCTGCACGCCCTCATCAAATCCACCAACACCCGCCCCCTGGACCTGGGGTTCCGGACCGACTTTACCTGGACGCCCGCGGCCAAAACACGCTACAACGCCTGGTTCAACTTTCGCTGGCAGAATGACCGGAACGATGCGGAAACCGCCAACGGCGCCATCCGCTCGCTGGATTACACCGAGGAATGGGCCCTCCGCAAGCGCCTTACCTACACGGGCGGTTTCAACACCTCCCATGCGATAGGCCGCAGGACCCTGATGAGCAGCCTTACCCTGGAATTCAAGACAGACAGCCGACACAACCAGTGGAACACGCTGGGAGCCACGGGAAACACGGTTTGGGAAACGCAAGACCCCAAGAACCTGGATTTGTGGGCCAAGGTGTACAAACTTACGCCTTTTTCCGGCAACTTGTCGATGGACGGCGTCGTGCATCTGCGGGACACCGTACTTCGCACCCGTCACAAACTCATCCTAGACCCGGGCATCCGCCTCGACATCAAATACACCTATGACGAGAACAGCGGCGCAACCATGATTAATCCGCTCTCCGACCAATACGAATGGAGAGACTCGACCAGCATCCGGGAACACTTTCTCTTCTTTACCACGCAGGCGGAGCCCTACATAGCGGCGGAGTACACCTACGGCCCCCTGAGGATAAAGGCCGATTATAGCCTGCAGATATATGCCCGACAGCTGCAGAACGAAAAACACCTGGACACGCCCACCACGGTGGTTCCGCACCTGCTCGGCAATTCCTCCCTGATGTGGAAAATCCATCCTTCCCACGAGTTGGGCCTGTCCCACTCCAGTACGGTAAAGCACCCTACCTATCTGCAAATTTGCTCCTTTGACCGGCCCGGCGCTTTCATCAACCAGATATGGAGGGGAAACACGGATCTCAAATCCAGCACGTCCAACACATCCAGCATAGACTACAAATTCACCTGGAAGAAGCTCTCGGTCGGTTTATCTACCTTCTATACCCGCAAGCTCGACGAAGTGGACCAGACTTTCCGCATAGAAAAGATTGACGGGCGCGAGTACAAGGTGTTTACCTGGATGAATTCTTCCAACAGCCACGTCGGCGGCATCAACAACTGGATTGCCTGGTCGGGAAAATGGGTGGATGCCAAGCTGAACGTAAAATACGAGCACACCTACCGCCTGGCGGAGCAGGAGGACAAGAAGCAGCACACCGACGACTGGCGCATCCAGGCGGATTTCCTGCTCAAGCTGGGGAACGGCTGGAGCATCGGGGCCGACTTAAACTACAAGAGCCCCAAGATGACGCTGCACACGTTGATGACGGACTACTGGACCCTGAACGCCCGCGTGCAGAAAAAATTCAAGGACTTTACCGTCTATTTCCAGGGCAAGGATCTGCTGGAGCACATGCAGCAGAACCAGTACACGTCCGTATATGGGGACAACATCTGGGTGGAGCGGCTCTATCAGAACCGCCGCCTCCTCATTCTGGGTTTCAGCTGGAATTTCCGGATTTAGAACATGTAATACACCGCCGCCTTGACCACACCGCTGTGAACGCTGCTGTTCGCCGTGGCAACGCGGTTGAGGAGACCATGGTCATAGCCCACGGCAACGCGGATGTGGCGGATGATTTCCGCGCCTACGCCGCCGCCCAGCATGAGGTCGAAGCGCCGCAGGTCCGGATTGGTCTCGTAATTGTTGGTGCTCGCTTTTGCGTGAAAGTCCGCGGAGAGCAGATTCAACGAGGCAACCGGGCCGGCAAAAACATACAGGTCCACCTGAGAGCCCAGCGGGATGTATAGTTTGGCGCGAACCGGGGCTTCCAGATAAATCTCGCCCAGGTTCTTGCTTTTGTCGTTCATAAAATGGTAAGCGGCCACCCCGGCGACATCCGCGCCTACGGAAACGCCCCAAAGACGGGAAAGCCGGAAATTGGCCTCAAACTCCACCGAGAGGGTGAATGTGGAGCCCGGCATCGAGACGCCCTGGGCATCCTGGAATGTATAAATACGGCTTCCGATGCCGGCACCGACGCTGATTTGAGCGTGAGCGGTCTGCGTTGCAGCGAACAAAAGCGTCGCCAAGGCAAGGAAAAATGCAATCTTCTTCATCTTTCAGTTTGTTTATCGTCGCAAATATACGAGAATTTTCGTATTTTTGCTCTTCAAGAGAATTCGCCATGAAAAAAACCTTCCTGTTCCTCGTTCTCCTGGCCGGCCTCACGGCATGCAAAAGCCGCCCCGCCAACTACACGGTAATCATCTCCCTGGACGGAAGCCGATGGGACTACCCCGACTACTACGACATGCCCTTCTTCGACTCCCTGGCCACAGTGGGCGTCAAGGCACGCATGGAGCCGTCGTTCCCCTCTTCCACCTTCCCCAACCACTATACCATGGCCACCGGCCTGGTCCCGGACCATCACGGCCTGGTGAACAACAGCTTCTGGGATCCGGAGACGGACAGCGACTACGCCATCAAGGACAACGACACCCGCTATGACCCGCACTTTTACGGCGGAGAGCCCATCTGGATTACCGCCCAGAAACAAGGCGTGAAATGCGGCGTGGTGTACTGGGTGGGCTCGGACATCGCGATAGGCCCGGAAAGAAACGAATATCCCACTTACTGGCGCCACTGGGACAAGAAGCCGCATTGGGACTTCGAGGAGCGGGTGAACGAGATTGTGCGCCTGATGAGCCTCCCAGAAAAGGAACGCCCGCAGCTGGTCATGGGCTATTTTGACGAGCCGGACCACCAGGGGCATGTATATGGCCCCTTCTCCCCCGAAACCAAAGAAATGGCGGAACGCATGGACAGGCTCATGCACAGCCTCTACCTGCGCCTGAAAGCCCTGCCGCACGGAAACCGCATCAACTTTATCCTGGCCGGAGACCACGGCATGACGGAAATCTCACCGGAACGCTTTATCGGCTGGTACGACGTCATGCCGCCGGAGTGGACCCAAAAAGTGTCCGGGAGCCTCCCTACCAGCATTTGGGCCAAGGAGGGCTATGTGGACAGCCTGTACAAGCGCCTGTCCAAGGTGCAACACCTTTCCGTATGGAAACACGGCGAAGTACCTGAATATCTGCACTATGGCACGTCCAATCGCCTGGGGGACCTGATCGTGAGCCCGGACCTGGGCTGGCAGTTCAACTTCGCCCCCTCCCGCAACCACGGCACCCACGGCTACGACTGCAAGGAGACGGACATGATGGTGGCTTTCCGCGCGGTGGGACCGGACTTCAAGGTGGGTTATGACGCCCCGTACACGGCGGGCGAAAAGTCGTCGTTCCGCAATATCGACCTGTATCCCATGCTGTGCAAACTGCTGGGCGTTAAACCGGCGCCGGTAGATGGAAAACTGGAACGTATTCAACACATCCTCAAATAATTATGGCCAAACACTTCACTTTGCCCTATGACGGCGGGCTCATTGAAAAAGATTTGCCCGCAGGTATCCTGCACACGTACGAAAAAATCTGGACGCATGTCTATGCGGAATCCCGCCCGGCGTCCTATGCCATTGCCGATTTCATTGTCAATGCCATCAACGCGCACAAGGACGGTCTTTTCCGCCTGGGCCTCACCACCGGCTCCACCCCCATGTCGCTGTACAACGAGCTGGCCCGTCGCTGCGCCGCCGGAAAGGTCTCCTTCAAGAACGTGGAGGTGGTTTCCATCGACGAGTATTATCCCTCGTCCAAGGATGAGGCGCAGAGCCGCAACCACCGTATCCACGAGGCCCTGCTGGACAAAGTAGATATCGACAAGGAGAACGTTCACCTGCCGGACGGCACCATTCCCAAGGAGCGGCTCTCGGAATATTGCGTCAACTTCGATGAACGGGCCCGCAACCTAGACCTCCTGGTAATCGGCATCGGCGAACAAGGACAGGTCGGGTTCAACGAGGCCGGCTCCAATGAAAAGACCCGCACGCGCGTGGTGCGCCTCTCCTACGGCTCCCGCAAGCGTCAGTCCGTCAATTTCAACGGCGATATCACCGCCACGCCGGACAAGGCCATCACCATGGGCATCAGCACCATGCTCAGCGCCAAACGCATCATCCTCATGGCCTGGGGCGAAGACAAGGCCCAAGCCGTAAAGGCCATCACGGAGGGCCCCGTCACCACCGACTGCCCGGCCTCCCTGCTGCAGCGCCACGACCACATCTCCTTCTATGTGGACGAAACCGCCGCCGGCCTGCTCACCCGCAGCGTGGCTCCCTGGCTGGTGGGACCCTGCGACTGGACGCCCAAGTTCATCCGCAAGGCCGTCGTATGGCTGTGCGAAGTCACCGGAAAACCCATCCTCAAGCTCACGGAGAAGGATTATCTGAACAACAACCTGAGCGAACTGCTGGAAAAGGCCGGCCCCTTCGACAAAATTAACATCGACGTCTTCAACGACCTGCAGCACACCATCACTGGCTGGCCCGGCGGCAAGCCCAATGCCGATGACAGCACGCGTCCCGTCAAGGCCCGCCCCTTCCCCAAGACGGTGCTCATCTTCTCGCCCCACCCGGACGACGACGTCATTTCCATGGGCGGTACCTTCATCCGGCTGGTGTCCCAAGGCCACAACGTACATGTCGCCTACGAAACGTCCGGCAACGTGGCCGTTCACGACGATGTGGTGCTCCAGCACATGGACTGCGCCTTCCAGCTGGGCTTTGCCGACCAATTCGACCACGTGAAGAAACTGGTGGAGAGCAAGATCCCCGGCGAACCCGAACCCCGCGAACTGCTGGAAATGAAGGGCGCCATCCGTCGCAGCGAAGCCCGCGGCGCCGTGCGTTCCTTCGGCCTCAACGACAACACCAACGCCCACTTCCTGAATCTCCCGTTCTACGAAAGCGGCGGCATCAAGAAGAATCCCCGCACCCAGGCCGATGTGGACATTATCAAGCAACTCATCCTCGAGCTGAAGCCGCACATGATTTTCATGGCCGGCGATCTGGCAGACCCGCACGGCACGCACCGCGTATGCACGGAAGCGGCCCTGGATGCCCTGGACCAGCTGCGCGAAGAAGGAAACGACTGGATGAAAGACCTCCACGTGTGGCTGTACCGCGGCGCCTGGATGGAATGGGAGCTGGGACGCGTGGACATGGCCGTTCCGCTGTCCCCGGACGAGGTGGTGAAGAAACGGCATGCGATTTTCCGCCACCTTTCCCAGAAGGACATCGTCCCCTTCCCGGGCGAGGACCCGCGCGAATTCTGGCAGCGCGCAGAGGAACGCACCTCCAATACCGCCCGCCTGTACGACCAGTTGGGCATGGCTGAGTATCAGGCTATCGAAGTTTTCTTGAAATTATATTAGTTTCTTTCGAAATTTTAATAACTTTGTACTCCGGAATTCCTGCCGCCGTTGTATGGAATTCCGGTTTAATTTTTTACTTTAATACTTTAAGGGTATGAAAATTATCATTAGACAGAACTCCGCCGAGGGTTCTCTGTGGGCTGCCCACTACATCGCAGCCAAAATCAAAGAAAAAGCCGCACGTACCGACGAGCCTTTCGTGATAGGCCTTTGCACCGGCTCCACCCCCATCGAAACCTATGCAGAACTCATCCGCATGGTGAAAGCCGGGGAACTTTCCTTCAAAAACGTCATCTCCTTCAACATGGACGAGTATGTGGGGCTTCCCGTGGAACATCCGGAGAGCTACCACAGCTTCATGCACCGCTACCTGTTCGACCATATCGACGAAAAACCCGAAAACATCCATATCCTGGACGGCAACGCCAAGGACATCGAGGCCGAATGCGCCGCTTATGAAGAGGCCATTGTGAAGGCCGGCGGCTTCGACCTGTTCCTGGGCGGCGTGGGCGAAGACGGTCACATTGCCTTCAACGAGCCCTTCTCCTCCCTGAGCAGCCGCACCCGCGTAGTCACCCTCACCCAGGACACCCGCGAGGTGAACGCCCGCTTCTTCGGGGGAGACCCTGAATCCGTGCCCGCACAGGCCCTCACCGTGGGCGTAGCCACCGTGCTCGGCGCCAAGGAGGTGGTCATCCTGGCCTTCGGCTCCAAGAAAGCCCGCGCCCTGCAGGCGGCCATCGAGGGCCCCATGAGCCACTACTGCACCCTGAGCGGCCTGCAGAACCACCCCGCCGGCACCATCGTGTGCGACGAGAACTCCATCAGCGAGGTGAAGGTAAGCAGCTACCGCTACTTCAAGGCCGTAGAGGCTGCGGAAAACCGCTGAACAGTGTGACAGCCAAGTAACTGACCATCAGAAGATTACCGTATAATCCTCGTTCGAAATTCGAACGAGGATTATTATATAATTGGCTGAGGGACAGAGAGATAGCTGTCACTGCCAGCGGAAGGCGGCGGAGAGGCGGAGGCTGATGCCGGGCATGGGGTAGCCCTGGACTATCTGGTAGGAGGTATTGAACACATTGTCGATATTGACGCCCAGCAGCAGCGTCCGGCCGACGGTACCCTGGCCGGGCAGATGCACGGTATAGTGCGCCGCCGCGCTGCTCAAGCTCCACGGCGCCAGATAGTAGTCGGGGATGTTGGCCGTGCGGGACCAGCGTCCGCCGGTAAACGAGCTGTCCCAGTTGACAGTCAGGTCCTTCCATCCCAAAACCAGCGAAACGCTCCCGCTATGGCGCGGAATATAGGGAATCTGGTTCCCCCAGGTGCGGCTGTCGGCCGTGCTGTGGTCCAGCGCCTGCTGGAAACTGTAACGCAAGGTCCCGGAAACCCGCCACGGCCCGCCGTGCCAATCGGCAGAAGCCTTCACGTCCGTGCCGGTGATATCCGCCAGGCCGATATTGAGCATGGTCCAGCGGAACTGCGAAAGGGTGGGGATGGCCACAATTTTGTTGCTCACGCGGTTATAATAAGGCGAGACGCGAAGTTCCAGCTGCCAGGCGCCCGGGCGGGCGGAGAAGCGAAGGTCGGCCCCCGTCTGCAACGCCGCTTCCGGTACCAGGTTCGCGTTTCCCATGAGGCTGTAATAGAGGTCGTTGAAGGAAGGGAGCCGATAAGACCGCTTCACAAACGCATCGACTTCGAGCCAGGACAGCGGCGTCCAGAAAAGGCTTAACGAGGGCATCCAGCTGTCACGATACGTGTCGGCCCGGCTCCAACCGCCGGCGGAGGGCGTGTCGAACCTGTCCCAGGCTCCTACATACACCAGGTGCGCGGCCGCCCGGAACTTTTGCCACACCACACGCGTCGCCAGCGCACCGGTAAGCGTGGTTCGGCGCGGAGTAACAAACTGCCCGACGTCTGAGTCCAGGGCGTTCCGCTGCACATCCGTGCTCAAATCCACCGACCAGGGCCCCGCCAGCACCAGGGACTGGGCGATGGACAGGTACCCCGACTGCTGCCGATAATGCAGGTTGTAGGGCAGCGCCATGGGGTTTTTCTCCGGATGGGTGTTGTAATGGGTGTAGTTGTTGGCGTATTTGAAACGAACGGCCGTGCTGTATCGTCCCGTCCATTCCTGCGTCCAGCCACCTTGCACAAAGAGGTCCTGGTCGGCCTGGCGTTCTGCGCTGAAGGGGAAGGATGTTCCGCGGCGGATGACCGGCCCCGGAAAACCCCGTTCGGAGCCGTAACTGTATATCCGCGCCTGCCACTGCCCGCCCGGTACCTGCCCGAAGAGCTGCGCCTCTACCCGAAGGCTCCGGATATCGCCGTTCTCCCGCACCAGGGTGGTGTCGAAGTAAGGATATTTGTATCGGCCGCTGCTGTAGAGAAATTCCGCCGCGGCACGCAGCATCAGCCGGGAACCCAGCCGATGCGACCAGTCCGCCGACGGATTCACCGTGGCAAAGGAGCCGCCCCGGAGGCGCACTTGCCCGCCGGAAACGGAAGGCACGGCCGATTCCAGGTGCACGGCCGCCCCGCTGGCATATTCTTTTGCCGTTTGCAAACGGCTGGTTTTCTGACCGTTATAGAGCGAAACGGTTCCCAGTCCGTCCGTGGAAAACCGGCCCAGATCCACCTGCATGTTCTGGGCGTTATCTACCTGGATGCCGTCCAGGAAAATGCCCACATGCTCGCTGCCCAGGCTGCGTACGTTCACGGTTTTGAGGCCGCCCGCGCCGCCATAGTCCTTCACCTGCACACCCGTAAAAGCCCGCAGCAGGTCTGCCACGGCCTGCGGTGCGGACACCAGCGTATCCACGCGCACCACCTCCGCAGCCCGCACCACCGGCAGTTCCTTCACGGAGTACACGGCAGCGGGAGCCAGGGTGTCCGGCGCCTGCAGGAACAGGGCAATGACGGCCGCCGGAATCACTTCCAGACCGCAAAATGGCCCGGGCACACGCCTGCCGTCACGCTCCAGAGCAAACGTTCTCCGGAAGGACCTATCAAGTAACTGCTCAGAGTCCCAGGATTAAAATAATCGGCAGCATCGCCCACCAGAAGCAGGTATTCGTTGAGCGCCAGCCCCTTCAGGGCGCACAGTCCGTACGGATTTCCGCTCAGCGTGCTTCCATACCAGGATATCACGCCCGGAGCCTTCACGGACCAGATGGAATAGATGCGTGCAGCGCCCCACACAAATTCCGACGTCGTGCCGATGCAGAAGATTTCGTCGCCCAACTGGCATGACGCGCTCACCAACGTGGGGTGCCCATACGACTCGACGCGCGATACATTCTGGGGGGTGGAGGCCGGGAAGCTGTACAGGCCCGACGACACGTCGCCATAATTTCCCATCGATGTCACATAAATGGTGCCCATGCTGTCGGCATACACGCTTTTCAGGTTCACCTGCACCCTTACGGTCCGGGTGACGGTAAAGCTTTTGGTGTCGATGATACTCACCGTATTGTCGTACGCATAAGCAGGCGGAAGCTGGCTGGAAATGCCGCCGGAATTGGCAACGTACAGTTTGCCGTCATGATAAGCGATGCCTTCCGGCTGATAACCCACCTCCACGGTATCGGCCACTTTATACGTATTCAGGTCCACGCGGTACACGCAGCCTTTCGGATTGGCGGAGTCCGTGACGGAATTGTCGGCCCCGTACGTAGCGAAAGCGCCCGCCCAGGAGGTTACATAGGCGTATTTGTCGTCAAAAGCGATGTTGCGGGGCGTCGGAATTTCGATGACGGCCAGCTCCTGCTCGTTTTCGGCCGAAATCACCTCGACGATGCCAGAATTGTTGATGACCATCCACACCTTGTCACCGTTTACGGCGATGTCGTTGCCCACGTCGCCCAGCCCGGCCGCTGCCGAGGGGTTCATTTTCCTGAAGGCGCCGGCGACGTACCGGCCGTCTGTCAGGCGCAGGAAATCCAACGTGGCGTTGTTGGCTCCCATCTGGCCTTCGTTGAGGACGAAAATTTTCTTAACCTCCCCGGGAAATTCGTAAACAGCCACTTCGCGTCCTGCCAATGCATCGTCAACAGGGGTTTTCTGGCACGCCACCACCGTGAGCATGCCTAGCGTAAAAAGCATCAGGCTTTTTTTCATGAAAATTATAGTATTAACGTTAGCGCACCTGCTTGTCCCCGAGCCCGGATACTTAACTTGACTCAGGCAGGTCTTCTGACTTCTCCCGGCCCCGGCCTTCTCGGGGTTGCCCCCAATGGCAATGGATACGGAGCCGTTGCGGATAACACAGCTGCGGGCACAGTTCCGGCTTCTCACCGGCTTCCCTTTTGAGCACTCTGCTGAGAGGCACCTGAATCTGGCTGCAAATTTACGAAAAAAGGGGCACACACGAAATGTTTCCCGGCTCTTTTCCATCGGCCCAGTCAGGGCGCCACAGTCAGTTGTGACAGTCAACTCCTTGTGAGACAATATATTATACAATAATCCTCGTTCAAAATCTGAACGAGGATTATACAGGAAACGTCTGTTAGTCAGGCGATTAGCGATCACAGTTTGGACAGCGTGTGAATCAGGTCGTCCAGCGTGCTGTAAAGGCCGGGGGCTGTTTCCGGGGTGATGCTGCGGCAGGCGGCGGCTTTTCCCAGCATGAAGGGGATGCAGCCGGCGCGGGATTCCAGGTCGCGGCCTTTGGGTGTCAGCCGCACGATTACCTGGCGGGCATCGGCCTCCCCCCTTGTGCGGGAGATGAGCCCTTCTGCCTCCATGCGCTTGAGCAGCGGCGTAACAGTGTTGGTTTCCAGGTACAACTTTTTGGCGATGTCGTTCACCGGCTGCGCGTCCTGCTCCCACAGCACCATCATCACCAGGTACTGCGGATACGTCAGGCCTATTCCGCTCAACAGCGGATGATAGGCCTGCGTAATGAGCCGCGAGGCGGTGTACAGCCTGAAACAGAGCTGATTGTCTAATTTAAGCTGTTCCTGCATACCCGATTAGAGCATGGCTTCTACGTCCTTGGCGAAGTCCTTGGGCTCGGCCACGGGGGCGAAACGCTTAACAATGGTACCGTCGCGGGACACCAGGAACTTGGTGAAGTTCCACAGGATGTCGCTGTCTTTTTCTACGCTCTTGCTCAGGCCTTTGAGCAGTTTCTGGGTAGCCTTGGCCTTGAGGCCGTTGTACTCCTCGGTGGGGGCCTGGGCCTTCAGGAACTCGAAGATGGGCTCCGCGTTGGCGCCGTTCACATCGGTCTTGGCCATGAGGGGGAAGGTGACGCCATGGTTCAGGCGACAGAATTCCTCGATTTGCTCGTTGGTGCCGGGCTCCTGGCCTGCAAACTGGTCGCAGGGGAATCCAATCACCACCAGGCCTTTGTCCTTGTACTGCTGATACAGGGCCTCCAGGCCGTCGTACTGCGGGGTAAACCCACATTTGGAAGCGGTGTTCACAATGAGGAGCACCTTGCCTTCATAGTCCTTGAAGGAAACTTCCGCACCCTTGTTGTTCAGGGTTTTGAAATCGTAAATGCTTGCCATATCTTGTTCGTTTTGTGCGTTCATCGTATGTTGTATTTTGGTTTTATTTATATCGTTTACGACGCAAATATACGACATTTATTTTATATCGCAAGCGATATTTTATGTTTTTTCGTCTTTTTTGCACATTTGACACAAGATTTTGCGCGGGTGGGACATCCACACGCGTTTTATGATGTACTTTTGCCATTGAAAACAAAACAAAAATGGATATGGAAAGAAAAACCTACTGTGTCCCCTGCTGCGAAGTGGTGGAACTGCGGCTGGAGAATGCCGTATTACAATCGTCCGTGAAAGGATACAAGCCCGGCTACGGAGACTGGATAACCAACGAATGGGGGAACTAAGCTATGAAAAAATACTGGATGATTGCCGCGGCCCTTGTGCTGGCCGCCTGCGCCAAAACGGAAGTGGAAGCGCCCGTAGAGAAGGAAAATCCTTCTGAAAAAGTATGGACGGGACGGCGATGCGGCCGAAACCAAGTCCCTGGACAATTCCGTCGAAAGCCGGATAGACTTTTATTGGAGCACGAAGGACTATGTGGAGGTGTATCGAATCGACAATAACGGAGAAGCCCTGGAGAAGGTGGGCACCCTGTCGCCTGTCGGTGTCGGCGGCTCTTCCACAACGCTCCGAGGTGAAATCACGGGCCGCTTCTGGGTGGGCGATCCACTGGCGCTTTTCTTTCCCAAACTTCCCGCCGATGAAAAGACCCGCTACGCCAATCAGAAAGGCACGGTGGCCGACATTGCCAAGAATTTTGACTATGCCGTGGCATTTATGAAGGTTGCGTCAATTGATGAGCCTGTTGCTGGTGCTCTGCAAAGCGGCGAAATCCTCACGTTGGAAAACCTTAACGGCGGTTCCTCGGCCGAGTTCGAGAACGCACAGAGCATCACCAAGTTCAGTTTCAGCTATGCCAGCGTGAATTCCGAGGGCATCGTGAAACTCACCATCACCGCGCCCTATATGGCGGGGGAGGTGACCGTGATTCCGGATGCCCCGGGCACGGAGTTTTACGTGGCCATTCCGGATTCCGGCCTGGACCAGAAACTGACCTACACCTTTATGGCCGAGACCGAGAGCGGTAAAATCTACGAAGCCACCAGGAAGGCCAACCTCGTAGCCGGCAAATACTACAAGGCCCTTGTAAGCGGTATGGCCGAGTACAAACCTGTAGAGACCCCCCTCACCATCGAGGCGCGGGAGGCCGGCACGATTACCATCCTCAACCCGCTGAACCGGCGCATCATGTACAACGCCGAAGGATATGGATTTACCCA
>CADAIT010000008.1 GCA_902788095.1 uncultured Bacteroidia bacterium
TTCTGTTAAAGGTTGGCGGCAGTTCTGTCAAAGGTTGGATTTTGTGACGCCAACCTTTGACAGGGGAACGGCCTCTCGCATATCCCCAGGGCCATTTACGTGCAAAAGGCTGGTCACTTAAAAACCAACCTTTTGCAATGATACAACCAACCTTTTGCAGAAGGGTCCTACTCCCCCTTCATCCAGCGGTCCAGCCAGCCGAAGTAGCTTCGGTGCCAGTACAGGGCATTCTGGGGCTTCAGAATCCAGTGGTTCTCGTTAGGGAACACAATCAACTTGGAAGGAACACCCATCATTTGGGCGGCGTTGAAAGCGGCCATGCCCTCATCTACCGGCACGCGGAAGTCCGAGCCTCCGTGTATGCACAGGATAGGCGTATGCCAGTTGGCGACCAGTTTATGCGGGGAGTTGTCGTAGTGACGACGGGCCTTGGGCAGCGTACTCCAGGGAGAACCGCCCTGCTTGAGACCGCCGAAGGTGACGCCATCCCCGGCAGGACCCACCTCTCCGGCCCGATAAGCGAACTCATGCAGGCCGCCGTTGTCCCAGTTGGGGAACCACATTTCCTCCGTAGTCATGTACATGTGCTCCTCATTGAAAATACCTGCATGGGCGATGAAGCAGTCATACACATCCTTGTGGATGCCGGCCAGGTAGTAAACGCTGTAGCCGCCATAGGAAGCGCCGCAGGCCGCCACCCCGCTCACAAACGGTTCCGCCTTGATATTGCGTGCAGCCGTGAGGTAGTCCTGCATGTTCAGGCCGATGTAGTCACCGGAAATCTCCTCGCACCAAGGCTGGCCGAAAGCCGTGGTACCACGCCGGTTGGGCAGTACGACCACATAGCCCTGATGACACATGAGCAGGTAGTTCCAACGATAGCTCCATCCCTGCGAAAGCGTGCCTTGAGGACCGCCCAGACAGATTTCAATGGCAGGATAGGTTTTGGAGGCATCGAACTGCGGCGGATACAGCACCCAGGTGAGCATCTTTTCTCCGTCCACGGTGTCCAGCCAGCGGGCCTCCGTATTATGCGCATCCAACTGCGAGAGCAGGTGCTCGTTCTCAAAACTGAGCTGCTTGACGGCATTGTCGTTCACGGCCACCAACTCTGTCGGGAAGTCCATGGAGGCGTAGGTGGTAAGAAGCGTTCCGTCCTGCAGGACGCCAAACGGAGAGCCGAAGTCGAACCAGAGATTATCGGCCGTAAGGCGCACAATCACAGGCGTTTCTGCGGGGACGACATTGAAGATGCCCTGGACGCCTTCCGCCAGTGCGGCAAAGTAGAGGGACTGGCTGTCGGCCGCCCACACAGGACCGTCGGCATTGTACTTGAAAGCCGATGTCACGTCGCGGATGTCCTCCACGGTCGGATTGGCGCTCTGCCCCTCCCCTTCTTCTTCAAAACGGACCGCTCCCACCATCAGGCGCACCTTGTCCGCCTCATAGCCGTCGCGTTCCATGGAAAGCCAGGCGAGTTTGCTGCCGTCCGGGCTCCAGACCGGATGTGTGTCGTAGCCCCCGGCCGATGTCACCTGGGTGGTTTCTCCCGTAAGCGGGCAGTAAATGTAGATGCAGGTGTTGGTGGAGAAGGCGTATTCCTTGCCGGTCAACTTTTTGCAGGAATAGGCGATATAACGGCCGTCCGGGCTCCAGCAAAGGTCCGCCACATCCGGGAACGGGCCGTTGGGCAGCTGGAAGAGGACCTCGGCCCCGCCAAGGATATCCATTCCCTCGCGAATGAGCCCGTTGCCCAGCGACGCAACATAGCTGTGGGGGATTTCCGTCACCCAGTGGTCCCAGTGCCGATACATCAGGTCCTCCGTGGCATAGGCTTCCGCTTGGGAAAGCAGCGGATCCGTATCGGCGGGAACCTCTACCGCACTGTGGACGGAAGATACATAAATGAGCTGCGACTCGTCCGGAGAGAGGAGATAATCGTCCATGCCGGCCGGCACGTCGGAAAGTTGCTCCCGCCTGCCCAGTTTACCATTGCTGTACGGTGCCTTATACAACTGGCCGCCCTGCAGGAAATAGAGCGCATTGCCATCCCGGCTCCAGCGGGCCGATGCAATGCTCTTGCCATCCATGGTGAGCTGCGTAGGCTGGCCGCCCTCCACAGGCAGCACGAACAGGTTGCGCACGCTGCGGTTCTCTTCAATGGAAGTGTAGCTCACGCCATACAGGATGGTTTTTCCGTCCGGCGACAGCTGGGGGTCGCTCAGGCGGCCGAGAGAGAGCAGCAATTCGGGGGTCATGTGCCCGTCCTCCACATGCAGGGAGGAAGGGCCGATGTAGGCTTGGTCCGGTTTCATTTCCGCGTTGTTACAGGCAGCGAGGGCCAACACGGCGGCCGCCACTGCAAAATACTTAGTTTTCATATAGTTGTAATGTTTTGTTCAAGGCGTCTTTCACGGCTTGCCGCAGGGACTCCGGCTCCACCACTTCCAGTCCGGCGCCATGCTTGCAGAGCTCCATCACCAGATTGGGATTAGGGATGAGACGGAGCGCGAACTCACAGTGGCTTCCATCCTGAGAAACAAGCGTTTGACTGGGGTGCAGGGGCAAATCCTGCAGATACGCAGCCTCCCGCAGGGTGGTGCGCAGCTTTACCAGTACCGGCCGCTGACCTTCTTCCGGAAGATACATGCCGTAACTGGCCTCGAAAGCATCCCCCACGTTGAATCCGGCCGGCATTTTGAATTTGCCGCCGGTACGTTCCACGGACAGCAGGCGGTCCAGCGCATATACCCGCAGCGTGGCGGATTCCTCGCTGTATCCCACCAAGTACCAGCGTTTGGCGAATTCGCGCAGGGCATAAGGCCGGACCGTACGGACATCTGCGCTGGGGCTCAAATACTTACGGTATTGTATGCGCAGGACCTCTTCTTCCAGCATGGCCTGCATAAGCACGGTGAGGTATTTCTGGCCCGAAGGCACGTCTTCCACGCTCACCCGCCCCCGCAGGCGTTCCTGCCCCAGCGTAAGAAGGCTGTTCACCGTGAAGGTGTTAATCAGGTACTCCACCGCGGCGCGCTTGTCCACGGCGCTTTCTGCAGAATCGATTTTATACAGGTTGGTGCTGCGGTCGCACACGACCACTATCCCGAATATCTCCTCCACCGCAGCACGATGGTTCAGGAACGAACGGCGGGGATACGCTTCCCCGAAACGCTGCTTCCATCTGTCCGCTACCTCCGGCCAGGAAAGACCGCGCTCCCCCGCCTCGACGAAGAGTTGCACCAGGAAGATATACTTGCCAATGAGTTCCGGAACCATAACTCACAAAGATAACAAAATTTTATGTAATTTTGCGGTGCAGCGGTGGCTATAAAACCCGAAATTCGTGGAGACGGCAGCGCCGCGATACATCTTTGACCATGAAAGAATTCGAAATAGCTCAGAAAATAGGCAAGGAACTGACACAGGACCAGCTTCGTGAAGCGGCCGCCAAGGCGCTGGGGGTGAAGCCGGAGAAAGTGGGCCATGTGGAAGTGACCCGCCGCAGCATCGACGCCCGGCAGGACATCCTGTACCGGTACCGTGTTCAGGCTTACAGGGACAATGAACCCTATGAGCCGTATCGCATTGCGCCCTATATGGACGTGCACGGGGCACGGCCCGTAATTGTGGTGGGAGCCGGTCCCGCAGGCATGTTTGCAGCCCTCAAGCTGCTGCAGCTCGGGCTGAGGCCCATCGTCCTGGAACGGGGAAAAGATGTGGAGCGCCGCAAAGTGGACATGGCGCGGCTTTCCACGGAAGGCGTGCTGGATCCGGATTCCAATTATTGCTATGGAGAAGGCGGAGCCGGTGCCTTCAGCGACGGAAAGCTATATACGCGCTCTTCCAAGCGGGGCGATATCCGCGAGGTGCTGCACCAGCTGGTGGCGTTCGGCGCCCATCCTGACATCCTGACAGACGCACATCCGCATATCGGAACGGACAAACTGCCGGAAGTGGTGAAAAACATCCGCCGCTGCATTGAGTCGCATGGCGGGGAGTATCACTTTGACGCACGGGTGACGGACCTTGTCCGCAGGGCCGATGGCAGCTTCGAAGTCCATTGTGGTTCAAGCATTTATACAGCCGGTCAAGTGATTCTGGCAACGGGGCATTCGGCACGGGATATTTACGAGCTTTTCCAGGCCAAAGGCTGGAAACTGGAGGCCAAGGGATTTGCACTGGGCGTCCGCGTGGAGCACCCGCAATGGCTGTTGAATCAAATCAGGTACCACGGTAAATATCAGCCGTTTATGCCAACGGCCGAATATTCTTTTGTGCAGCAGGTTGACGGACGCGGCGTGTTCTCCTTCTGCATGTGCCCGGGCGGTATCCTGGTTCCATCCTCCACCGAACCGGAGACCGTGGTGCTCAACGGCATGTCCAACGCCGCCCGCAACTCCAAATGGGCCGATGCCGGCGTCGTCGTGCAGATTGAACCCGGCGACCAGCCGGAGCGGTATGCAGGCCCTTTTGCCCTCATGGATTTCCAGCGGGATGTGGAGCGGGCCATGTACCGCTACGCGCAGGAACATGGCGCCCGACACCCGTTCACGGCCCCGGCTCAGCGCATGAAAGACTTCTGCAGAGGGCTGGTTTCCAAGGACTTGCCCAAGACATCGTATCATCCCGGAACGGTTTCGGCCCCCTTGCATGAACTGCTCCCGGAGCATGTGGCCGGGCGCCTGAGGAAGGTATTTCCCATGGTGGAGCGCAGCATGCGCGGTTACTATACCAACGACGCCCTGCTGCTGGGCGTCGAGTCACGTACTTCTTCGCCGATTCGTCTCCCGCGGAATCCCGACACCCTGGAGCACGTGGACGTCCCCGGCCTGTATCCCTGCGGAGAAGGCGCCGGTTACGCCGGCGGCATTGTCTCCTCCGCGCTGGACGGCATCAACTGCGCCATCGCCGCCGGGCGATAAAACGCTCCCTGTCAAAAATCCGCCATTCGGGAGACGGGAGCCACGTCCAGCGACGTGCGTACGCCGGCCTTATACTGGAACCAACCGGCCACGGCTATCATGGCTGCGTTGTCCGTAGTAAATTTAAATTCAGGAAGATACACATTCCAGTGCCGTCTGGCGCCTTCCTCCAGCATGCGCTGGCGCAGGCCGCTGTTTGCGCTGACTCCGCCGCCGATGGTGATTTCCCGGATACGGGTTTCCTTGGCCGCACGGATGAGTTTTCCCATGAGCACGTCAATGAGCGTTTTCTGGAAACTGGCGCAAAGGTCCTCCTTGTTTTTTTCCAGGAAGTCGGGATCCTGCGCCATCTGGTCCCTCACAAAATACAGGAGCGAAGTTTTTACACCGGAAAAGCTGTAGTCCAGCCCCGGAATGTTGGGCTTGGCAAAGTGGAAGCGCTCCGGGTCCCCCTGCTTGGCCAGCCGGTCAATCACAGGACCGCCGGGATATCCGAGCCCCAGCATTTTGGAGCACTTGTCGAAAGCCTCTCCCACGGCATCGTCAATGGTCTGTCCCAGGATGTCGTAGGAAAGCGGACTGTTCACCCGCACAATCTGGGAATTGCCGCCGGAAACCAGCAGGCACAAGTACGGGAACGACGGCTCCCGCACGGGAACGCCCTCCTGCCGCACGAAACCGGCCAGAATGTGTCCCTGCAGGTGATTTACCATCACCATGGGAATGTCCAGGGAAAGCGAAAGGGCCTTGGCGAAAGAGGTTCCCACCAGCAAAGAGCCCAGCAAACCCGGTCCGCGCGTAAAGGCGACGGCCGTAAGGTCCCCCGCCGCCACGCCGGCTTTCCGCAATGCCTCGGACACCACGGGAACGATGTTTTGCTCATGCGCCCGCGAGGCTAGCTCGGGCACTACGCCGCCAAAATCCTTGTGAACCTGCTGAGAAGCAATCACGTTGGACAACAGCACGCCGTCCCGGATGACGGCCGCCGAAGTGTCGTCACAGGAAGATTCTATTCCCAGAATAATGTCTGCCATACGCTTGTTACAGAAATCCGATTGCAAAGATAGTAATAAATTACTATTTTTGTAGATTGATGAAACGCGTCCTCAAAATATCGGCCTGGCTGCTGGGCCTGCTGTTCCTGCTTATTCTGGCAGGACTGGTGGCCATTCAGTCGCCGCGCGTACAAACCTTCCTGGCAGAACAGGTGGTAGCGCAGCTTCAGGACCGGATAGACGCGGACCTGGACATCGGCCTGGTCACCCTGCGTCCCTTCGACGCCGTCGTGCTGCACGACATCGTCATGAAAGACCCCGCCCCCGTAGTGGGCGGCATGGACACGGTGGCCTGCATCAAGAACCTGACCGTCAAATTCAACCTCATGGGTCTGTTCCGCGACAGCGGCGTACATGTCCGCCGGCTCAAACTGGACGGCGGCGTATTCAACCTCTCCGTCGAGCCGGACATGGACAGCCCGAACGGTTCCACCATGAACATGTACCGCGTGCTGGGCATCGCATCGGAACAGAATGACAAAGGTCCGGCACACTGGGGGAACCTGCTCAGCGCCAAATTTGTGGAAGTAAGCGACTTCACTTTCCGCTACGCCAGCGTCAGCAATGCACTGGCCATGTTCTCGGAAGGCAATTTCTTCTCCGCCGAATCCATCAACTGGAACGACTTCACCGTACACGTGGAAGACCTGGTGGCCGGCGACGTCGCCGTCAAGGACGACCTCATCATCGGCCAGGTGCAAGGTTTGGTGGCCGAGGAAACGGCATCCGGGTTCCGGATTGACATGGCGTCGGCCCGGCGTGTGCAGGTGGGCCGGCAGAATGTCACCGTAAACGGCTTTCACCTCCAGAGCGGCAATACCGACGCGCACCTGAGCCTGTTCACCATGGACGGCCCCCTCGCCGACTATGCGGACTTCACGGACAAAATCCGCCTGAACGCCCAAATTGCCGACGGGTCCGTCATCTCCATGCCCACGCTCCGTCATTTCGCAGACGGCTTGGGCGATTTGTCGTTTGAGGGCCGCATAGGGGGACAGGTAAGCGGCACCGTACGGGATTTGCGGCTGGAAGCCCTCCGGATTGAGGACACCCAGCACCCGGTCCGCCTGAGCGGACGAGGCCGTATCACGGGCCTTCCGGAAATTGACGACACCTATTTCGATATCCGGCTGGACGAACTCCAGTTTACGATGGCCGGCCTGGGCGGCTTCGTCAAGGCGTGGTCCCCCGGCACGGATCTGGACCTCTCCCACATAGCCCGCGGAGAACAGTTCCGCTTCTCGGGAGAGCTTGCCGGCATCCTGGACAAACTGCACGTGAAGGGCGACATCCACTCCCGTATCGGGCAGGTCCGGGCCGATGCCACCCTGCAGAATGTCTTGGAGCAAAGCGAAGCCATCACCCTGGGCGGCGTAATCAGGACGGAGGACCTGCATCTGGGAAAACTGCTGGATACGCCTTCGCTGGGACCGCTCACGATGCACACCGGCCTTGAAGCCACCTTCGACAAAAAAATGCACGTGCGGCTGGACTCCCTGCACATCGCACGCCTGCAGGCCCTGGATTACGACTATTCGGACATCTCCGCCGTCGGCACTTACGGCGACGACGCCTTCGACGGACGCATCATCGCCGCCGACCCCAACCTGAACTTCCTCTTCCAGGGCACCTTCAACCTCTCCCGGAATACCCGAAACGCGGTCTATCGTTTCTATGCCTCCCTGGGCTATGCCGACCTTCACGCCCTTCACCTGGACAATCGTCCCCGTTCCAAAATCAGCTTCCAGGCATCGTCCAACTTCCTGCGTACGGAAACACAGGACCTGCTCGGCGACATCCATGTGAGGAACATCTGGCTGGAAAGCGAGAGCGGAAGGGACGAATTGGGAGACGTGACCGTTCAGGCGCATGCCAACGACAACGTGAGCCGCATCCACCTGGAATCCGGTTTCCTGGAGGGCTCGTATGTGGGCGACGCCGCCCCGGCCCAGTTCATAAACGACCTCAAATACCTGGTTCTGCAACGGGACCTCTCCGCCCTGCTGGAAGAGGTGCCCGACCCCTGGGAAGGCGCCGCTTACGACGTGAACCTGAAAGTGAAGGGCTCGCAGCTGCTCTGGAACTTCCTGGTGCCCGGTCTCTATCTGGAGAAAAATACGAATATCGCGCTCAACGTGAACAAGGCGGGCCTGGTCACGGCCCAGGTAAAGTCGGGACGCGTCGCCCTGAACGACAAGTTCATCAAGGACTTGCAACTGGACTTCAACAACGGGAATACCGGACAGAGCGCCTCGCTCACCGGCCGGCAAATTTCCCTGTCCGGAACGCAGATCCTGAACAACCGCATCTCTCTTTTCGCCGATGACAACCAGGTGGGATTCGGCTACACCTTCGACAATACGGAGGACGAAGACACCCGGGCCGAAATCTATTTCTCCGGGGACCTGGACCGCGACGAAAACGGACTTATCGTCAGCGCCCGCGCCCTTCCTTCCAACATATACTACAAAGGCAACGGCTGGGGCATCTCCAGCGGAGAAATCCGCTACAGCAACGGCGACATTTCCATCGGACAGCTCATGGCCCGGCATGACGAGGAAACCCTGCTGGTGGACGGAGGGCTGTCCGGGAAGAGGACGGATACCCTTTCGGTCACCATGGACAAGTTCGACATCGGCCTGCTGAATACCTTCAGCGGCCTGCTGCCCAGCCTCGCCGGCCATGCCACGGGAAAAGCGCTGCTGCTGTCCCCTACCCAACCTTCGGCCGGGCTCATCGCCGGCATCCGCTGCGACTCAACATACGTAGCCGGGCACCGCATGGGCCAGCTGGACATTTCCAGCAACTGGGACGAAGCCGACCAACGCTTCAACGCCCGCGTGAGCAATCTGCTCAACGGACGGAACAACTTGAACGCCACGGCCTACCTGAAGCCCGACGACAATTCTTTCCAGGTGGAAGCCCGCCTGGACCGGCTCAACATAGGTTATGCCGCTCCGTTCCTGAACACCGTTTTCTCCGAATTCGGCGGCTTCCTGAGCGGCGAAGTCGGCATGAACGGCACCCTGGACAAGCCCCATCTGAACAGCCATGGCCTCCGCCTGGACGACGGGATTTTGCAGGTGGACTTCACCCGTGTGGCATACAACGCCTCCGGCGACCTTTCCCTGGACGATAAAGGACTGCATTTCAACCAATTGCAGCTCACCGACGGACAGGGCGGAAGCGGTTTCCTCCAAGGCAGCCTCCTGATGAACGGCTTCAGGAACCTCGCCCTGGACACCCATCTGCGCTTTACGGACATGAAGGTGGTGGAAATGCCCCGCGGCATGAATTCGCTCCTGTACGGCAGCGCCACGGCCACCGGCTCGGCGGGCATTACGGGCCCCCTGAACAAAATCCTGCTGGATGTCAACGCCACCACCCGCAACGGCGACCTGCACATCTCCCTGGACGGCAGCAGCGAAGACCGTTCCCGGGACATGCTCCGATTCACGGAAGCGCCCGACGAACAGGAGACAGACCCGTACGAGATCATGATGGCCGCCAATATCCCGGAAGAACAGCAGAGCGACTTCCGCATCAAACTGCGCATCAGGGCCACGGATGAGATGCAGGTGAACGTGGACGTGGATGCCGAATCGTCGCTCAACGCCCGCGGCAACGGAACGATGGACATTGAAAGCCGACTTTCGCAGGGAAGTTTCTCCCTCAACGGCGACTACGCCATCTCGCAGGGAACGTTCCTGTTCTCGGCCATGAACCTGGTCACCCGCAAGTTTACCATCCAGGACGGCAGCACCATACGCTTCAACGGCGATGTAATGAGCACAGACCTCAACGTACATGGCCTATACACCACCAAGGCCAGCCTGTCCAACCTGCTGGCCGACGGAAGCGCCGGCAACCGCCGGACCGTCAACTGCGGTATCAACATTACCGGCCGCCTGAGCAATCCGGAAGTGAACTTCAGCATCGACGTGCCGGATTTGAACCCCACCACCCAGGCGCAGGTAGATGCCGCCCTGAATACGGTGGACAAGGTGCAGAAGCAGTTCATATACCTGCTTATCGCCAGCAACTTCCTGCCCGGCGAAGACTCAGGCATTACCACCGGCGGCTCGGATGTGCTGTTCTCCAATGTCTCCAGTATCATGTCGGGCCAAATCAACAATATCTTCCAGAAACTGAACATTCCGCTGGACATGGGCCTGAATTACCAGACCACCCAGGCCGGCAGCAACATTTTTGACGTAGCGCTGAGCACGCAGCTGTTCAACAACCGCGTCATCGTAAACGGCACGGTGGGCAACAAGAAGCAGATAGACGGAACATCCACTAATGAAGTGGTGGGCGATATCGACATCGAGATTAAACTGAACCGCAGCGGTTCCATCCGCCTGAAACTGTTCTCCCACTCCGCCGACCAATATACGTCCTATCTGGACAACAGCCAGCGGCACGGCGCCGGTTTCTCCTACCAGCGGGATTTCAACTCCTTCTGGACCTTCCTGCGCACCCTGTTCATGGGACATACCAAACGGGAGGCCATCATGTCCAGGGATATGCAGGAAATCGGGCATCAAAACACATACACCGTGAACCAAGACGGAAAAATAGACCACCAGGAATGAACTACGGCAAATTATATCTGATTCCCACTCCGCTGGGGGACGGCGCTCCGGAACACGTACTTCCGGCACCGCTTTTCTCCCTGCTCCCCACCCTGCGCCGCTTTGTGGTGGAGGAGGTCCGTACGGCACGGCGCTTCCTGTCATCCGCCGGGCTCAAGGGGCACATAGCGGAGCTGGAATTCCACGAACTCAATGAGCACACCGTCCCCGCGGAAGTGGAGAAACTGCTGCACCTGTTCGAGGACGGGACTTCCGTGGGCCTGCTCTCGGAGGCCGGCCTGCCTGCCGTGGCGGACCCGGGCGCGCTGCTGGTAGCCCTGTGCCATCGGCACGGAATCGAAGTGGTTCCGCTGGTGGGGCCCTCGTCCCTGATGATGGCGCTCATGGCCTCCGGTCTCAACGGCCAGTCGTTCGCCTTCGTGGGTTATATCCCCGCCAAGACGGAAGAACGCCGGGCGGCCCTGAAGGCGCTGGAAAAACGTTCCGCAGCGGCCCGTCAGACGCAAATCCTGATTGAAACACCGTACAGGAACGACGCTCTTTTTGCCGATATGCTCCAATGCCTCAACGGCAACACGCGGTTGTGCGTAGCCGCCAACCTCACCTGTGAAGACCAATTCATCCGCACGCGGACGGTGGCGCAGTGGAAAGCCTCTCCTGTGGTCATCGGCAAACGACCGTGCGTATTTGTCATTCTGAGCGAACATTTGTCATTCTGAGCGAACATTTGTCATTCTGAGCGAAGCGAAGAATCTATGAAGATTGCTTTCAATACCCTGGGGTGCAAACTCAACTACGCGGAAACCGCCACCTACGAACGCGGCTTCATGGCCGCCGGTTGGGAGGTGGTTCCCTGGACCGCCCCGGCCGACGTATATCTCATCAATACCTGCGCCGTCACGGAAACGGCGGAGAAGAAGTCCCGCAACCTCATCCGCCGGGCGCACAAGACCGCTCCGGAGGCCCGGATTGTGGTCACCGGCTGCTATGCGGAGCTCCGCAAGGAGCAGCTTCTCTCCATCGACGGCGTATGGAAAGTCTTCGGCGCCAATGAGAAACAGCAGATAGTCCCAACGGTTGCAGAGGTATTATCTCCCGAATCGTCGCTGCGCGACCCCTCCCGTTTGCCGTGCTCTGCGAGCACAAGCTCCGGGCCCCTCCCTCTTATGCGGCCGAGGGTGGCCACAGATTCGGGAGACAACACCTCTTCCACCTACGGGACTTTCACATTCGGCGCATACTCGTCCGGAGAGGAGCGTACCAGGGCATTCCTGAAGGTGCAGGACGGGTGCGACAACTTCTGCGCATACTGCACCGTGCCGTACGCCCGCGGACGCAGCCGCAACATCCCCATCTGCGAGGTGGTGAAAATGGCCCGCCACATTGCGGCGGAAGGCGTGAAGGAGGTGGTGCTCACAGGCGTAAACACCGGGGACTTCGGGCGCAGCAGCGGAGAAAGTTTCCTGGATTTGCTCAAAGCCCTGAACGAGGTGGAAGGCATCGAACGGTACCGGATTTCTTCCATCGAACCCAATCTTATCACTCCCGAAATCGTGGACTGGATTGCTTCCGGCACCAAATTCCAGCGGCATTTCCATATTCCGCTGCAAAGCGGAAGCGACACCCTGCTCAAGCGGGTGGGCCGGCGCTACGACACCGCCCTTTTCGCCGCCCGCATCGACTACATCCGGCAAAGGCTGGAACGTCCCGGCGAGCCGCGGGTCTTTTTCGGAATCGACGTTATCGTGGGCCTGCCCGGGGAGACGGAAGAACTGTTCCAGGAAACCTATACCTTCCTGAAAGAGCGCATCCGTCCGGCCTTCATCCACGTGTTTCCCTACTCCCGCAGACCGGGGACAAAGGCGGCGGAGTGGAAGGACCAGGTGCAGGACCGCATCAAGACCGAGCGCGTGGCGCGCCTGGAGGCGCTGTGCCGGGAACTGCATACCGAATTTGTGCAGGCGCACAAGGGCCTGCACGAGACCGTGCTGTGGGAATCGTCCGAGAAAGACGGACTCATGGCCGGCTATACCGGCAATTACATCCGCGTGGAACGGCCGTACGACGCCGCCCGCGTAAACCAATTGGAGGAGATTGTGTTATGACCCGGCTTACTTTCTTAGGAACAGGGACATCGCAAGGCGTGCCCATCATCGGCTGCCAGTGCGCCGTGTGCCAGTCGGCCGACCAGCGGGACAAGCGCTTCCGCTCGGCGGCCTTCGTGCAGCACGACGGCCTCAATATCCTGGTGGATGCCGGCCCGGATTTCCGCTCCCAGATGCTTGCGCATGGGATTTCGCACCTGGACGCCATCCTCCTTACACACAATCACAAAGACCATACGGGCGGCCTGGACGATGTCCGCTCGCTCAATTACATAAACCGGAAAGCCGTGGAAATTTTCTGCGAGGAGAAGGTGCTGCGGTCGCTCCGCGTGGAATACGCGTATGCCTTTGCGGAACACAAATACCCCGGTGCACCCGAGTGGCACGTGCATCTGATAGACGAGCGTCCCTTCCGTGTAGATTCCCTGGAGAATGCCGGGGAACTGGAATGGGTACACGATATCGGCTATTTTTACCGACAGCCGGACGGCAGCCTCAAGCCCTCCGACAATGCCGTGACGGAAGCCCTGCACGACGCACCCAATGTTCTGCCCATCCGGGGGTATCATGACCAGATGCCGGTACTGGGATTCCGCTTCGGGAACATCGCCTATATCACGGACATGAGCAAACTGCCGGACGGCGAACTTTCCAAGTTGCAGGGTCTGGAGCACGTGACGCTGAACACCGTAAGCTACAACCCGCACCATTCCCACTTCTCACTGGAAGAGGCACTCCTTCTTGCCGATAAAATCGGTGCCAAACATACCTGGCTTACGCACCTGTCACATGCGTTTCCCAGCTATCCCCTATTTTATCAAGAACTCATTACCCGTTGCAAGGAGATGGGCATACGCTCTCAGGTACACCCTGCCTACGACGGACTAATCATTGAATCGTTATGAAAAAACTACTGACTTTCCTCATGATTATGCTTCCCTGCGCGCTGTTTGCGCAGGAGCAAGTGTACAACTTCTCTTTTGACACCTGGAGCAAGACCAAAGGCGCCTGGGACCTGTACCCGGAGAACGCCACCGCCAAACAACAGGTCTGGGGCACCGTGAACCACGGCACCAGTTTCCTGGGCATCAACACCACCGCCCCGGAATACGAGCATGTAGCCGTAAAAGGGAAAGGAAAAGCCGCTGCCAAGGTGAGCAGCCGCTCCATCATGGGCACCTTTGCCACCGGCAACCTATATACAGGTAAATTTGTCAAAATCATCGGCATGTCCGGAGCCGAGATGTACCATGGCATTCCCTTCCACGGACGCCCCAAAAGCCTGTCCGGATACGTACATTACAAACCCGGGAAGATAGACGCCACCAAAAAGCCTTATAAGGAGATGAAAGGCCAGCTGGACAAGGGCCAGATTGAGATTGCCCTGTACAGCTGGAAGCAGGCCCGTCACTTTGTTTCCACCGATGGCGCGAGCACGCCCGCGGCTGAGGACCCGGACATCGTGGCCTATGGCTCCCTGGTGCTGGACAAAGACACAGGCGGCTATATTCCCTTCACCATCGACCTGAAATACGTCAATGACAAGCAGCCGTCGTACCTGTTTATTGCCGTGCTGGCCAGCCGGCTGGGCGAGTTCTTCACCGGCAGCAGCAAGTCGGTCATCTACGTGGACGAATTCAAATTCAACTATTAGATAATCGGGCTTGCATGAGCCCTGGACATCCTAAAAAAAGCGGCCGGCTCAAAAGTGAGCCGGCCGCCTGCATTTTTACGGGCGAAACCGATTATAACTTGGGTCCGGCCTTGACAAGGGCCTTACCGGCGCGGTTGCTCTCGTACTTGTGGAAGTTCTTGATGAAGCGGCCGGCCAGGTCTTTGGCCTTGACTTCCCACTCTTCCGGCTTGGCGTAGGTGTCGCGCGGATCCAGGATACCGGTATCCACACCTTCCAGCTTGGTAGGAACGGTGAAGTTGAAGTAAGGGATGACCTTGGTAGGAGCCTTGTCGATAGCACCGTTCAGGATGGCATCGATGATACCACGGGTGTCGCGGATGGAGATACGCTTGCCGGTACCGTTCCAGCCGGTGTTCACCAGGTAAGCCTTGGCACCGCTCTTCTTCATCTTCTTCACGAGCTCCTCTGCATACTTGGTAGGATGCAGCTCCAGGAAAGCCTGGCCGAAGCAGGCGCTGAAGGTAGGGGTGGGCTCAGTGATGCCACGCTCGGTACCGGCCAGCTTGGCGGTGAAACCGGAGAGGAAGTAGTACTTAGTCTGTTCCGGAGTGAGGATGGAAACCGGAGGCAGTACGCCGAAGGCATCGGCGCTCAGGAAAATGACCTGCTTGGCTGCCGGTCCGTGGCTTTCCGGACGGACGATTTTCTCGATGTGGTAGATAGGATAGCTTACGCGGGTGTTCTCGGTGACGGACTTGTCGTTGAAGTCAATCTTGCCGTTCTTGTCCACGGTTACGTTCTCCAGGAGGGCGTCGCGGCGGATGGCGTTGTAGATATCCGGTTCGGACTCCTTGTCCAGTTTGATAACCTTGGCGTAGCAGCCGCCTTCGAAGTTGAACACGCCCTTGTTGTCCCAGCCGTGCTCGTCGTCGCCGATAAGCAGACGTTTGGGGTCGGTGGAGAGGGTGGTCTTACCGGTTCCGGAGAGGCCGAAGAAGATGGCGGTGTTCTCACCGTTCATGTCCGTGTTGGCGGAGCAGTGCATGGCGGCGATGCCCTTGAGCGGGAGGTAGTAGTTCATCATGGAGAACATGCCTTTCTTCATCTCACCGCCGTACCAGGTGTTCAGGATGACCTGCTCACGGGAAGTGACGTTGAAGGCCACGCAGGTTTCGCTGCGCAGACCCAGCTCCTTGTAGTTTTCCACTTTGGCCTTGGCGGCGCAGTAAACCACGAAATCCGGCTCCTGGTCGAATTCCTTCTGGTTCTTGGGACGGATGAACATGTTGGTCACGAAGTGGGCCTGCCATGCGACCTCCATAATGAAGCGAACCTTCATGCGGGTGTCTGCGTGGGTGCCGCAGAAACCGTCCACCACGAAGAGGCGCTTGCCGCTGAGCTGCTGCTGGGCGAGTTTCTTCACCACTTTCCAGGTGGAGACGCTCATCTTGTGGTTGTCGTTGGGATAAGCTTCGGTGGTCCACCAGATTTCACCGGGCTTGCCTTCCTTGGTGGTGTTGTCGTACACGATGTACTTGTCCTTGGGAGAGCGGCCGGTATAAACGCCCGTCATCACATTGATAGCACCCAGTTCGGTTACCTGACCTTTGTCGAAACCTTCCAGACCGGGTTTTGTTTCTTCGTTGTAGAGAACTTCGTACGTAGGGTTGTAGAGGATTTCCTTCACACCCTTGATGCCGTACTTTTTGAGATCGATGCTTGACATATAAGTATTGTATTAATATAATTTCTATCCTGCAAATTTAGCGCTTTTTTACTTCTTTTCCAAGTGGGCATCCAGCCTTTTTCGAAGGCCGGGGACCAGAGAGAGCTCGCCCAGTTTTTCTGCCTCCTGCAGCCAGCGCCGGCTCAGTTCATAGTCTTCCATCAGATAAAAAGCCTGGGCGATGTTGTAGCAGGCGCAGGCACGTTGGTTGGCACTCCCTTTTTTCACCAGTCCGCTCCAGCTGTCCACGGCCGCGGCGAATTTGCCGTCCATCACCTGCAGAAGGCCGTCAATCCATGAATCGCGGCCGTAATCGAAGTAATAAAAACTGAAACTTTCCGTAATCCAGGTGGAAAGGAAGCGGTTGCTGATGCGGTGGCCCACTATTTCGGCCTCGCTTCCAAGACTGCGGAGCGCTTTGTCGGCCAGGGCTTCCTGTGTAAGCATGCCATTGTTGTACACCAGCGTCCGCAGCACGGCAGAGCCGTTATACGTGTGTACCTTGTCCTTACCCATGCTGTCATACACATCCAGATGGGTTTTCACAGGAACGGACACCGGGCAGACAAAGGCGGAATCCACGGAGGTGGCATTCTTCACCGTCTGGTTGGTCTCCGCCACCGGCTCTCCCAAATGCGTCTTCAGGACAAAGACGACGTCTCCGCCGGTATCCATCACCAGCGAATGCATCAAGTCCAGCGACATGGTGTCCGCCTCCGGCAGGCGGTAAATGCCCACCTTTTCCTCTCCCCCGAAATAGTCCTCCTCCAGGGAACGGGCCAGGGACGATGCCGCCTGGCGGTCGAAGAGCGAATCCACCTGGTTGGTACCATCCCGGTACACGATGGAAATCTCCTTGCGTGAAAGGTCCAGGCCGGACGGAGAAGGGTTCCGGACGTCCATGTATAGCGGATAAATCTGCGGGGAGCAGGCTGCCGTGAGCAAAACTGCTGCTAGAATCCAGGAATGTTTCATATCACTTGAGCTGTAAGGTCATATTCGTCGGCCCCGGTAATGCGCACCTGAAGGAATTCGCCCACGAGGGAATACGGCTCGATGCCGTCAAATGCCTCGGGGGTGTATTTCACCAGGATTTCACCATCCACCTCCGGGCTTTCGAACTCGCTGCGGCACACCAGGGTGCCTTCTACGAAATCGTCCACCAGGACACGGACTTCGGTGCCTATCCGGGACTGGTTATATGCAAGAGAAATGCCACGTTGTTCCTCCATCAGGAGGTCCAGGCGTTTTTGTTTCACCGCCGCGGAAATGCTGTCGCGGAAGTGCTCCGCTCCATAGGTTCCTTCCTCCTCCGAATAAGTGAAGGCCCCCATGCGCTGGAAGCGGGCCTCACGGACAAACGCCAGCAGCTCGTCAAAATCGGCCTGACGCTCACCGGGATGCCCGACGATGAGGGTGGTACGCAGCGCCACGCCCGGCACGCGTTCCCGCATGCGGCGGATGAGCTCGCGCGTCCAGGCGCCGTTTACATGCCGATGCATCTTGTCCAGCACCCGGTCGCTCACATGCTGGAGCGGGATGTCCATGTAGCGGCATACCTTGGGGTTGTTCGCCATCTCTTCCAATACGTCCTCCGGGAAATCGGCCGGATAGGAGTAATGGATGCGCAGCCACGCTATGCCCTCGATTTCCGAAAGCTTGTGAAGCAGTTCCGCCAGGGCACGACGCCCATACAGGTCCAGTCCGTAGTACGTGGTGTCCTGGGCGATGATGATGAGTTCGCGGATGCCCTGCGCGGCCAGTTCCCGTGCCTCTTCCACCAGCTGCTCCATGGGAACGGAACGGTGGGCGCCGCGGATGAACGGAATGGCACAGTAGGAGCACCGGCGGTTGCAGCCTTCGGAAATTTTGAAGTACGCATAGGGCTTGCCCCCCTCCGTCAGTACGCGGCGGAACGATTCTTCCGGCTTGTAACGGCATCCCAATGCCTCCACCAGCGGAGCCAGGTCCCGTGCGCCGAACCAGGCGTCCACCTCCGGGATGAGGGAAGGCAGCTCTGACGCATAGCGCTGGGAAAGGCAACCGAACACGAGCAGACGCCCCACTTCGCCGGCCTTTTTTCGCTCGGCACAGGCCAGGACAGTCTGGATGCTCTGCTCCTTGGCATCGCCTATAAAACCGCAGGTGTTCACCAGGAGTACATCCACCGGACGGTTTTCCTGTTCCGGTACCAGCTCATAAGCGTGCTGAATCTGGAACAGCAAATGCTCCGTGTCAACGGTATTTTTGGAGCACCCCAGCGTAATGACCTGCAGCGTAGGCATTTAAGCCTCCTCCTTGGCGGCAGCTTCGCGGTCTTCGTCGGTCATGAAATCCAGCGAAGCGTATTTTTTGAGTTCGTTGTACCAATCCACCACCTTCTTCATGTGGGACACATAGAAGCGGTCGGCGTCATAGTTGGGAATGGCTTTGGCGAAGAGAGCCTTGAGCTCCGCGTCGGGAGCCTTTGCCGACGGGGCATCCTGTTCTCCCAGCGCCTCATGCAGCTTGGTAAACACCTCGGAGAGCTTTACTTCTCCCTCGTCCGTATAGATGGAGATGTCTTCCAGCGTGGTGATACCGGCATTGGCGGCAAAGTTGGCGCGCTTCTTATCGGAAAGTGCTTCTACGATGGCACCGTTGCGCGACTGGGCGATATAATTGAACAGTCCGTGCTGACCACGGATGGAAAGGGTTTTTGCGAGATCGGTTTTCATGATATTGTTTGGTTTCAAAATCTTACAAATATAGTCATTTTTTCGAAAAAAACACCTGCTCCACGGCCTCACGGAGCTGCTCCGGCGTTCCGTCGTTGTGGATGACCGCATCTATCCCCTCTTCCGGCAAACGCTGCGCTTCCATCCGGCGGCGCACCTCTTCCAAGGACAGGCCGTCACGTGCCATGACCCGCCGCTCGCGTATCAGCCTGGATGCGGTAACCAGCACCACGCGGTCGGCCAGCCCGTTGAATATCGGTTTGGAAAGGATTACAGCCGATTCCAGCACCACAAAAGGGGCCTTTTTACGTGACCGCCAGCGGATAAAATCGGCCCGGACGGCGGGATAGACCAAGGCCTCCACCTGCTCGCGGGCCCGGGGATTGCTGAAAATGAGGGACGCCAGCGCTTTGCGGTCCAATTTCCCCTCCGGCGTGCGCAACGGGACGCCCAGCGCTTTTTCCATCGACTCGACCAGCGCGGGCTTTTTATCGTACAGGGCTTTGGTACGGGCGTCGGAATCGTAAACGGGAATGCCCCGTGCTGCAAGCAAGGCGCTCACAGCCGACTTGCCACTGCCGATAAGACCTGTTAAAATGATGGTTTGCATCAGCGAAGCTCCACACAATCAAATACTTCCGGCTCCACCCTATAGTCAAGAACGCCCGAGGGCAAGCGAAGGGTGCGGGGAGCACAACGCCCCGTAAGCGAGGCATTGAAATCCTTCCAGTCGATATACAGCTTGAAATCCGCTGCGGGATCCTTCGCGAGCGGGAACGCACAACGCATAACCACTCGGGCGATAGAAGGATACACCTGCACATAATGACCGGCAGGAGCATTCCAGACCTCGATGGGGACGCTGGTACGCAATTCCACGAAACGGGATACCGGCAGTTCATAACTGACTTCCTCCGCCGACAAACGCACCCCCTTAATGGACGCAAGGCGCAATACGCCGTGCTTGGACTCATGGACATCCGACAGCTCCAGACGGGAAGCCACCACCTTTTCCACGGCATCGAGATGGATATCATCGCCATAGACCGTTACCGAATCCGGGGTTACGCGGAACGGGCCGCTCTGCATGTACTGGGAACGGAACAGCAAGTTTTTGTGCACTTCCACAGGCACTTTTTTGTGGTTCTCGGCCGGGAAGATAAATTTAAGCGTATCCGAGATTATCGCCTCCACCTGCGTTCCTTCCCCGAAGAACTGGTTCACGTAGGAGTTGATGGTACCGCCTATGACGCAATAGGTATGCGGAGCCGTATTGCGAAGGTCGGCCCGGTCAAACGGGACCAGCACCACGTCGCGTTCCCGGCGGCTGCGTTCCCTCAGCAGGCGGAATCCGTTGGTCCGGCAACGTGCGCTCACCACGACCGTATTTACGGACTCCAAACCGTGTCCTTCGATATTGCACTGGGCCATGACCGGCACGCTGATGGTCCCGGAATAATCCTTTGAAAGATTGGTGAGCACCCATATAATTACAGCCAGAAGCAGGGAAAGGATGATGATAACCCCTTCCCCGTTCCAATTTTTCATTCCGGCCCTGATGCTCTCTTTCAGGGACATGGCCTTACTTTTGTTCCGTGTCGGAATAGTCCTTTACCAGGCCCTGCTTGTCCACGCGGAGTTTCACGTCACCGTCCACACGGATGAGAACGGTTTTTTCGCTCACTTCCACGATTTCTCCGTATATGCCGCCGACGGTAACCACTTTGTCACCTTTCTTGAGGGCATTGCGGAATTCCTGCATTTCCTTCTGCTGCTTGCGCTGCGGACGAATCATGAAGAGCCACATTACCACGAAGATGGCACCGAACATGAGGATGGTGGGCCAGGCACTGGGCTGTTGGGCGGCGCCGTCGGCGGGAGCGGCGGCAGGTCCCATCAGAAGGAGGGTGTACAATAGTTTCATACAGTTTTGTTAATTATGCCTTCGGCCATGCGGTCTTTGATGAGGCGGTCCAGCAGACCGTTCACAAAGCTGCGGCTCTTGGGCGTTGAATAATATTTGGATATTTCTACGTATTCGTTGATGGTAACCTTGAGCGGAATATCCGGGAAGGTTTCCGCCTCCGCAAGGCCCATGGCGATAAGGACGATGTCCGTGGTGTACAGACGGTCCTGGTCCCACTTGGAAACCGATCCGGCAATGAGGTCATGGTATTCCGCATAACGGCCATAAGCGGCGCTCACCAGGGAACGGATGAACACCTGGGCGTCACTCTGGTAAAGCGGAGGCAGGTTCCAGCGGCCTGTACGCCCCAACTCTTCCAGAGTACGGATGACGCAGCCCAGCACATAAGGGAGGTCGTCGGCCCAATAGATGGACAGGTCCTCCAGAATGGTCCAAAGGCTTTCATTGTCCTCGAATTCCTCTTCAAAAACCCGCTTCCACAGGGCGGCGTCCGCGGCGAGCGACGACTCCCCTTCCTGCATATAGGCCCGGTAATAATCCCTGGTTTTCAGCGTCTCGTACAGGGCGTGCACAAAGGCGTCGTTCTGTTCCCAGGAAAGTTTTTTCTTTTCCAGCAATTTCCGGAAATCCGGATCTCCTTCCAGCAAGGCGGCTATGCCGTTGCGGACGAATTTGAGGTTGGGATGACGTTCTTCCTCCGTGGGATTGAATTTGGTGCGGGCCGCTTCCGTCCGGCGGGCCGCCTCCCGGGTGAGTGCCGGAATGACTTCCAGCATATACAGATACAGGTCGCGTGTAGCCTCACACGAGGCTTCAAGGCCGCCGAGCGCCTCTTTCAACGAAAGGTCCGGATTTTCCGCGTACGCGTAAAGGACCTTGAAAGCCTTGATTCTTAAAATGCGGCGATTAAGCATGATGTCAAATAAATTTCAGGCAAAGTTAGTGTTTTTTAATAAAATTCCCTAAATTTGTAAGCAGAAAACACAAAAACGAACAAAGGTATGTACAGTGAAGATTACGAGCGCTCCCACGCTCCGGAGAGAAATTCCGAAGACGTTTACTCCAAACCGGTCCGTGCCGGCAAAAGAACGTACTTCTTTGACGTAAAAACCACCAAAGGCAACAACGACTTCTATCTTACCATTACCGAAAGCAAGCGTCGCCAGGAAAGGGATGGTTCCTTCAGTTACGACAAACACAAAATTTTCCTCTATAAAGAAGACTTCGAAAAATTCCAGGAGGGGCTGCAGGATGCCGTGCACTACATCCTGCACAATTTACTGCACGACCAGCCCATCCGCCAGTATCCTTCCCGCGAGGAACAGGAAACATCGGAGGAAGAGTTCTAACAACATAAACCGGCATGCCCTGCCGGTTTTTTCGAACCCGTTTCAGCCCCATGATTCTTCTGAAAAACATTTTGCACGAAAACCGTCGTACGGACATCCTCATCGGGGATGACGGCCGCATCAGCCACATCGGCCCGGTCACACAGCCGTTCCCCGGCACGGAAGTGGTGGATGGCAGCGCTTATGCCGTAATTCCAGGTTTCATCAATATGCACACCCACGCGGCCATGATACTGCTGCGCGGCATTCACGAGGACCTGACGCTGTACGACTGGCTCAACCACATCTGGAAAATCGAGGCCAGGCTGGACCGCGATTTCATCTACTGGGGCACAAAAGCGGCTTGTCTGGAAATGCTCAAGGGCGGGACCACCACCTTCAACGACCAATACTGGTTCTGTCCGCATGCGCGGCAGGCGGCGCTGGACGTGGGCATGCGTCCCGTGGTGTCGTTTATCTTCCTGGATTCGCACAATCCGGAGCTGGCCCGCAAACAGCGGGAAGCCTGCATGCGCCTGTATGAGCGCTCCAGGGAATGGGAAGGAGAGACGCCCTTTGCCATCTCCATCCACTCGGTGTACACGGTATGCAAGGAAAACATCCTCTGGGCCAACCAGTTTGCCCTGGACCACGGGCTCAAGGTACACCTGCACCTGGCCGAAACACGCGCGGAAGACGAAGACTGCCGGCGTGCCCACGGCGGGCTCTCCCCCACCGAATATTTTGAACAGCTGGGCATCCTGGGACCGCATGTTATCGCAGCGCATGCCCTGCACCTGTCGGACAACGATGTCCGCATCCTGGGAGACCGCCACGTGAACTGCGTACACAATGTATGCTCCAACCTCAAGCTGGCGTCCGGATTCCGTTTCCGCTACAATGAGCTGCGGGACGCCGGAGCCAACGTATGCCTGGGCACGGACGGAGCGGCATCGGCCAACAACATGGACATGCTGGAGCACATGAAGAGCACCGCCATCCTGCAAAAGGCCTGGCGACACAATCCCACGGCCATGCCCCTGAAGGAGCTGATGGATTGCGCCACCGTCAACGGAGCCAAGGCCCTGGGGCTGGACAGCGGCGTCATCCGTACGGGCGCCTGGGCGGATCTCTCCCTGGTGAACCTGAACAATACTTCTTTCCTCTCACCGGGTTCTACGGAAGCCAATCTGGTGTATGCTGCCCACAGCGACGTCATCTCGTCGGTCATGGTGAAGGGGAAATGGGTGATGCGGGACCGCCATGTCCCCGGAGAGGAAGAAATCCTGGAAGGCGCCCGTCGCGTTTTATCACAAATCTAACCACACTACTATGGATCCAAGAATTGAAAAAATCAATGGGATTGCTGCGCGGCTGAAAGAACGCATGGAAGGCCGGCAGCCTGAACTGGGCATTGTCCTGGGCAGCGGGCTGGGCCGACTGGCAGATTCCATCGAAAACCCTATCGTCATTCCCTACCGGGAGCTGCCCGGTTTCCCCGTTTCCACCGCAACGGGACATAAAGGCAACTACATCATCGGCACGCTGGGCGGTAAAATGGTCATCGCCATGCAGGGCCGCATCCACTTTTACGAAGGCTACGGCATGGATAAAGTGGTGCTGCCCATCCGCGTCATGATCGGCTGCGGCATCAAACGGCTCTTTGTTTCCAATGCGGCCGGCGGCACCAACCTCGCCTTCCACGTTGGCGACCTTATGATTATCAAGGACCACATCAACCTGCTGCCCAATCCGTTGATCGGCCCCAACTTCGACGATTTCGGCCCGCGCTTCCCGGACATGACCCGCCCGTATGACCCGGCGCTCATCCGCCTGGCCGGCAGCGTTGCCGCAGAAGAAGGCATCCAGTTGCAGAAGGGAGTGTACGTGGGCGGCACCGGACCGTCCTACGAGACGCCGGCGGAATACAAGTATGTCCGCACCATCGGCGGTGACGCCGTGGGCATGAGCACCGTTCCCGAGGTCATCGTGGCCCGTCACGCCGGCATCCCGGTATTCGGCATTTCCGTCATTACCAACGAGGCCCATGACGATTACGCGGAAGATTATGAAAACGATGGTGAAGACGTGGTAATCGCGGCCAACGCCGCCGCGGACAAGATGACGCGGCTTATTACGAAAATGATTGAAAAACTATGAATTACGCAGAAACCATACAACTGGCATCGGACTATGTGAAAGGACGGCTGGCAGGCCGCCAGCCCCTGGTCGGCATCGTCCTGGGCAGCGGCCTGGGAAAACTGGCCGACCATATCGAGGACCCCTTGGTGATTCCTTATAGAGACATTCCCGGTTTCCCGGTTAGCACGGCCATCGGCCATAAGGGAAACTTCATTGTGGGCACCTTGTCCGGGAAAACGGTCATCGCCATGCAGGGACGCGTCCATTATTATGAAGGATACGGCATGAACCAGGTGGTTCTGCCCATCCGCGTGATGGAGGTTGTCGGCATCCGGTATCTGTTTGTATCCAACGCCGCCGGCGGCACCAACCTGGGTTATCACGTGGGAGACCTCATGATTATCAAGGACCATATCAACCTGCTGCCCAATCCGTTGATCGGCCCCAACCTGGAGGAATTCGGCCCGCGCTTCCCCGACATGACCCGTCCGTACGACCCCGCCCTTATCCGCCAGGCGGAGAGAATCGCCGCCAGGGAAGGCATCCGGCTGCAGAAAGGCGTGTACGTCGCCTGCTCCGGCCCGTCGTACGAAACACCGGCGGAATATCGCTATTTCCGTCTCATCGGAGCCGACGCCGTGGGCATGAGCACCACGCCCGAGGTCATTGTGGCCCGCCATGCGGACATCCCGGTCTTCGGCATGTCCGTCATTACGGACGTAGCCCACGCCACCGACGATGACGACTACATCACCGACGGAGAGGCCATCGTCAAGGCTGCCGATGCCGCCGCCGACAAGATGACCGTCATCTTCAAGAGGCTTATCGACCAGCTATAAATAAACATTTTCCACCAAAAACTTCCAATACGATAAAACATTGGAAGTTTTTTTGTATATTTGCACGAATAGTGCTAAAACCGGCCATGCTGGAAGAAATCAAAATACAGATTGAACAGCTGATTGCCCGCTATGAGGCTGAGAAGGCGGAGAATCAACATCTCCGCCGGGAGTTACAAGCGTGTGAGGAAACCGGGAAAAACCTAAGGAAACAGATTGATGAACTGGAATCCGAGATAGAAACCAGAAAACTCGCCCAGGCTTTCTCCGGTGGTCTCCCCGACCCGGAAGCAAAAGCCAAGGTGGACACTTTAATCAAGGAGATTGATAAATGTATCTCCTATTTGGAGGAAGCGTAGCATGGACCAAAAAATCAGCGTAAAGATTGCAGGTCGCATCTTCAACCTCACCGCCGGCTCTCCGGAAGCGGAGCAGCTCTACCGTGAGGCGGCTGAAACCATCAACAAACGCTTCGCCGTTTACACCCGCAGCCATCCGGGCAAAAACGTCTCTGACCTGCTGTCCATGATAGCCCTCAACGAGACGGTTCTTCGCCTGGGATTGCAAAAAGAGTTGGAAGAGAACAAAAACGACGAACAAGCTTTGGCAAAAGAGCTGGAACGCTATCTGAAGGACATACAAGCATAGCCGTCACCCATCGAAAGCTGAAATCAACACGTTTCAACGCGCCGGGTAGACTCAGGCCGGGGATGACAGGCCCCTTTGTTACCGCAAGGAATTCTGTGCATGCACAGGACGCGGGATATCAGCAACCGGCCGGCTCCCAAATCTTATTCCCATAAGATTTTCTGACTAGATGCTGACGGCTTTTTTTCATCAAGCAGTTTCCTTGCAAAAGGAGGCTGCTTTTTTTGAGAAACATTAACATACAATATATATGAATCTTACAAGTTTTCTTATCGGATTTGTCGCCGGCGCAATCATTGCCCTGGCCGCGTACATACTCATCCGCCGCTCCATCCTCAAGGGAAAGCGCGATGAAATTCTGGAAAAAGCAGAACTGGAAGGCGAAAAAATCAAGAACGAACGCATTCTCCAAGCCAAGGAAAAATACCTCTCCCTCAAGAGCGAGCACGAGAAAACAGTGAACGAGAAAAACGCTCAGATTCGTGAAGCGGAAAACCGCATCAAGCAAAAGGAAAACAACCTGAACCAGAAGCTGAACGAGGCCGACCGCAAAAACAAGGAATTGGAAGCCCAGAAAGCCAGCACCAAGGCGCAGGAAGAGCAAATGAAAGAGCGCGAAGCGGAATTCGAACGGCTCCGCGGCCAAGTTATCCGCCAAATTGAGACTGTGGCCGGCATGAGCGCCCAGGAAGCCAAAACACAGCTAATGGAAAGCATGAAGGCGGAAGCCCGCACGGAGGCCCAGGCCTATATCAACGACACCATCGACGAAGCCCGGCTGAATGCAGCGAAGGAGGCCAAGCGCATTGTCATCAATACCATCCAGCGCACCGCCACGGAAACCGCCATCGAAAACGCCGTCACCACCTTCCCCATTGAAAGTGATGAAATTAAGGGCCGCATCATCGGCCGTGAGGGCCGCAACATCCGCGCCCTGGAGGCTGCGACCGGCGTGGAGATTGTGGTGGACGACACCCCGGATGCCATCCTGCTGAGCGCCTTTGACCCGGTCCGCCGCGAGGTTGCCCGCCTGGCCCTGCATCAGCTGGTGGTGGACGGCCGCATCCATCCCGCCCGTATCGAGGAAGTGGTCGCCAAGGTACAGAAGCAGCTGGAAGAAGAAATTCTGGAGACCGGTAAACGCACCTGCATCGACCTGGGCATTCATGGCCTGAGCATGGAACTGGTCCGCCTGATCGGCCGCATGAAATACCGTTCCTCCTATGGCCAGAACCTCTTGCAGCACTCCCGCGAGGTGGCCAATATCTGCGCCATCCTGGCCAGCGAACTGGGCCTGAACCCCAAAATTGCCAAACGGGCCGGCCTGCTGCACGATATCGGAAAAGTATCCGAGGAGGATCCCGAGCTCCCGCACGCCCTGCTGGGCATGAAACTGGCGGAGCAGTACAAGGAAAAACCGGAAATCTGCAACGCCATCGGCGCCCACCACGAGGAAACGGAAATGACTTCCCTCTATGCTCCGCTGGTGCTGGTGGGTGATGCCATTTCCGGCGCCCGTCCCGGTGCCCGCCGCGAGGTGATTGAAAGCTACATCAAGCGTTTGCGCGGCATGGAAAACCTGGCCGGCTCCTATCCGGGCGTCACCAAGGCCTATGCCATCCAGGCCGGCCGCGAACTCCGCGTCATCGTGGGAGCCGAACAAGTGAGCGACCACGACGCTGAAGTGCTCTCCAGCGATATTGCCCAGAAGATTCAGGATGAGATGACCTATCCCGGCCAGGTGAAAATCACCGTTATTCGAGAAACCCGTTCCGTCGCCTACGCCAAGTAACCCCCGGGAATGGACACCCTGGCGCCGCTCATTGCCGACCTTGCGCTGATTCTCATCTGCGCAGGCATCATGACGCTGATTTTCAAGAAATTGAAACAGCCGCTGGTGCTGGGCTACATTGTGGCCGGCTTTATCGCCAGTCCCCATTTTACCCTCACGCCCTCCGTGATGGATGCGGCCAGCATCCATGTCTGGTCGGATATCGGCGTTATTTTCCTGCTCTTTGCTCTGGGGCTTGAGTTCAGCTTCAAAAAAATTGTCAAGGTGGGAGGGCCGGCCATTATCGCTGCCCTCACCATCATTTTCGGGATGATTTTCCTGGGGTTCACCGTCGGTTCCGCCTTCGGCTGGAGCAAAATGGACGCGCTGTTTCTGGGCGGGATGATTTCCATGAGTTCCACCACCATCATTTACAAAGCCTTCGAAGACATGGGCCTGGCCAAGAAGAAATTTGCCGGCCTGGTAATGTCCATCCTCATTCTGGAAGATGTTCTTGCCGTGGTGCTTATGGTGGTTCTTTCCACCGTGGCCGTATCGTCCAACTTTGAAGGCGGAGAACTGGTGGGGAGCATTCTCAAACTGGCATTCTTCCTCATCCTGTGGCTGTTGGTGGGGATTTACCTGATTCCGCTTATCCTGCGCAAGACACGTTCGCTCATGAACGACGAAACCCTGCTGGTGGTGTCCCTGGGCCTTTGCTTCCTGATGGTGGTCATCGCCGCCAAAACCGGATTCTCTGCCGCTTTCGGAGCCTTCATCATGGGGTCCATTCTTGCGGAAACACTTGAAGCAGAGCATATTGAGCGCCTGGTGAAGCCCGTAAAAGACCTCTTCGGGGCCATCTTCTTCGTGTCCGTGGGCATGATGGTGGACCCGGCCATGATAGCGCAATACTGGCTTCCCATCGCGGTCATCACCCTTACGGTCATTGTGGGGCAGGCCACTTTCGCCACAGCCGGCGTACTGCTTTCCGGACAACCCCTCAAGACCGCTGTCCAATGTGGTTTCTCACTCACGCAGATTGGCGAATTCGCCTTCATCATCGCCTCGCTGGGCGTGGCGTTGGGCGTCACCAGCGACTTTCTGTACCCCATTGTCGTGGCGGTGTCCGTCATAACCATTTTCCTTACGCCCTACATGATACGCCTGGCGGGCCCTGTCTATGAGTTCCAGAACAAGCACCTGCCTGAGCGTGTGCGCACTGTCCTGGACAACTACGCCGCATCCGCCGAACCGCGTGCAGGCAAAGACAACCTGTGGAAACAATATCTGGCTGCCATTTTCCGGAACATCCTGTTATACGGCATCCTCTGCATCGCCGTCAGCATCATCGGCTTTACGGTGATTCTGCCGATGGCGGAAGAATGGATACCCGGCATCTGGTCGCACGTTGCCACGGCTGCCATCATCATCACGGCCATGGCACCGTTCCTGCGCGGCATCATGGTCAAGATGAACAAAAGCTCGGAATTCGCCGCCCTCTGGGATGAGAACCGTGCCAACCGCGCTCCCCTGGTAGCCAGCGTAGTGCTGCGTTTTGCCATCGCCGCGGGCTTCATTTTCTACGTCCTGGCCCGCCTTTTCCATATTTCCGTGCTGCTGATTACCTGCATTGTAGCAGTACTCATCGTCTTCCTTCTTTTCAGCCGCTGGACCAGGCACTATGCGCACCACATCGAGGAGACCTTCATGACCAACCTGAACTCCCGTGAAAAACGGGCGGAATTCCTGGGCGAGAAAAAGCCGGAATACGCTTCCAGCCTGCTTGACAAAGACCTTCACCTGGCCGATTTTGACATTCCGGCAGAGGTGGAATGGGCGGGGGCGGAACTCTGCGAACTTTCTTTCGGGCAACACTACGGCGTGCACGTGGTCTCCATCCTGCGCGGCAACAAACGCATCAACATTCCCAAGGCGACGGACCGTATTTTCCCGCACGACCATATCCAGGTAATCGGCACGGACAAAGGCCTTGAGGCTTTCGGAAATGCCCTCCGGGCTACGGAAAGCAGCCTTCCGGAAGACTTCAGCGCCGATGAAATGGTGCTTCGCCGCCTTCCTGTCGGCGCCGCCTCCCCCTTCCTGGGAAAAAGCCTGATGGAATGCCGCATCCGCGAACAATACCACTGCCTGGTGGCCGGCGTCGAGAAAGCGGACGGAGACCTTCACGTGCCCAACCCCGCCATCCCCTTCGAGCAAGGAGACAAGTTGTGGGTCGTGGGAGAAAAGAAAGACGTGGAAGCCATCATGACCGTGTAGGGCATCAAGACAGCGTATTGCGAGCACACGCGAGTGGCGGCCGTTCCTTTCAAACCTAGTTGAACAAAAGGGCCATATCCTGCTCCAGGGCAGGGCGGGCCAGCTTCTCGGGAATAAAAATCCACTTTCCGATGACGGCAGGGTTACCAATCACTTCCGGGTCGATGGAACCGTTTTCCAGGAGGTAGCCGTACAGCAGGCTCCGGATCTCCGGGTAGCGGGCCACAATCCGTTCGTCCATCTTGTCGCTGTCGATGCCGGCTTCCTTGAGCAGGTTGCCGCCGCCGCTGGCACGGTAGGAGGTCATGGCCACGTTATAGGTACGCCCGAGCTCAAACGCGGAACCGTCGGCCATGGAAGAAATGGCAATGCGGCTGCCGAAGGGCTTGGTGACGTCCACCGTGTAGTTGATGCCGGCGGCGGAGTCAAAATTGTAGGCCCGCTCCACGAAGGACCAGCCCAGTTGCAGGTTGCGGGAATCGTCCCTTTGCCGAATTTTGAGCACGTGGTCCGTAGGTTTGGCAATGGTATTGATCCATTTGTCGTAGGAAACTTCCAGGTAGTCCTTGATTTCCTTGCCGGTCATGCTCACTACATAGAGCTGATTCTCAAAAGGATAGAGGGTGAACAGGTCGTTGAAGACCAGGATGCCGGCCTTGACGTGCCCGTTATAGGTGAGAGGCGCGCCGAAGGAAATCTGCGCCGGGGCCTGCGCCAGGCTCAGCGTGTGAATGAGGTTCATGTAATCGCACATGCCTTTGTAGGCGTCGCGGGTATGCAGGTCCGTGTTCAGGATGCCCACTTCCTGGAGGGTGAAAGCGCGCACCGCCTCAAAATCCTTGCGGAAATACGCGCGCATGACGGGATCGGCCTTCTCCGCCTTGACGGGAATGAGGTCTGTCTCGAAGGACTTGCTGACGATTTTGCCGCCTTCCACCTTCAGGTGCATTTTTCCGTGTGCCACATAGCGGCTGTGGCTTCCGGAGTTGAGCAGGGCGCTTGTGTCGCGGGTCTCTACATAAGGCTTGTGGTCGTGACCGCAGATGAGCCAGTCCACGCCCTTCACCTGGTTGAAGGCATCCAGCGCTTCCGCTTCCAGGATGGTACCGTCTCCCTGTCCGCAGGCGGAATGCATGGCGGCCACCACCACGTCCGGATGCTCCTTGGCGCGTACGAAATCCACGTCCCGCTGAATAATCTGCGCGATGGAAACGAAGTGCATGCCACTCCAGAGTTCCTCCGACAGCCAGGCCTTGATGTTGGCGTTGTTATAGCCGATGACGGCAATCCTTAGGCCGGCTTTCTCCACCATCTTGTACAGGGGGAAGTACGGTTGGCCGTTGTCGTTGCGGATGGCATTGCCCGCCAGGAACGGAGCGCCCGCTCTCCGGAGGTCCGCCGCCACCCGGTCATACACGCTATGCCCGGTTTCTATGTCATGGTTGCCCATGGCCACGGCATCGTATCGCATGTATTCCAGCAGACGCGGGAACAGGTGCGGCGTAATGGTGTCCACGTAGTTGAAATAGTAGGGGGCGTTGTCACCCTGCAGGCAGTCGCCGGCATCCACCAGGAGCACATTGCCAAAACCGTCGGCGGTACGGACGCTGTCGATGTAATAGTTCATGGCAAACAGCGACTTGCGCACCTTTCCGTCCACATAGGTAGAGTCGAACCAGGTGCCGTGTACGTCGTTGGTCGAGAGTACGGTGAGGGTGTACTCGCCGTCCTTGAGGCCACGGTTGCAGGAGAGGCCGGCAAAAATGGCGGCCAGGAAAAATAGCAAATGTTTGGCTTTCATAGTGATTCGGGAATTTATCGGCGGAAATTACGCATCTGTTGCATGAGAGAGCCCGTAACGGCTCCCTTCATGAGCTTCCGGGTGCCTTCAAACTGCTTCAGCAACTTGTTTACTTCCGGAACGGAAGTGCCGGACCCGTCCGCTATCCGTTTGCGGCGGGAACCGTTGATGGCTTCCGGATGCTCGCGTTCGTACGGCGTCATGGACAGAATGATGGCTTCGGTGCTTTTGAAAGCATCGTCGGGAATATCCACATCCTTGAGGGCCTTGCCCACGCCGGGAATCATGGCGGCCAGGTCCTTGACGTTGCCCATCTTCTTCACCTGCTGGATTTGCTGATAGAAATCCCAGAGCGTAAACTGGTCCTTGGCCAGTTTTTTCTTGAGCTCGCGGGCTTGTTTTTCGTCGTACTGTTCCTGGGCCTTCTCCACCAGGGAAACGACGTCACCCATGCCCAGGATGCGGTCCGCGATGCGTTCCGGATGGAAGATGTCCAGCGCTTCCAGTTTTTCACCTGAGCTCACGAACTTGATGGGCTTGCCCACCACCGCCTTGATGGAAAGGGCGGCACCGCCACGGGTATCACCGTCCATCTTGGTGAGAACCACGCCGTCGAAGTCCAGGCGCTCGTTGAAGGCCTTGGCGGTTTCCACGGCATCCTGGCCGGTCATGGCATCCACCACAAACAGGGTTTCCGTCGGCTGAACAGCCTGGTGCAGGGCGGAAATCTCGTCCATGAGCTGCTGGTCCACGGCCAGACGGCCGGCGGTATCCACGATGACCACGCTGAAGCCTTCCGCCTTCGCTTTGGCAATGGCAGCCTTGGCCAGCTTGACGGGGTCCTTCTCTCCCTCCTCCGTATATACAGGCACGCCGATGCTCTCTCCCAGCAGTTTCAACTGGTCGATGGCGGCAGGGCGGAACGTGTCACAGGCGGCCAGCAGCACCTTCATGCCTCGTTTGGACTTGATATGCAAGGCCAGTTTGCCGGAGAAGGTGGTTTTACCGGAACCGTTGAGACCGGCCACCAGCACCACGGCGGGATTCCCCTTCAGGTTGATGTCCTGCGCAGAGGAGCCCATGAACTCCGTCAGCTCGTCGTGGGTGATTTTCACCATCATCTGCTGCGGCTTCACCGCGGTGAGCACATTGGCGCCCATGGCCTTTTCCTTCACGCGGTCGCAGAATTCCTTGGCCACCTTGTAGCTCACGTCCGCATCCAGCAAAGCCTTGCGGATGTCTTTGACGGTTTCGGCCACATTGATTTCGGTGATTTTCCCTTCACCCTTCAGTATTTTGAAAGACCGTTCCAGTCTTTCGCTCAAATTCTCGAACATACCAAATCCTTTTGAATAACTTACAAAGATACGGATTTTAGCGGAAGAATGGAAATCGACAGAATAATTTGGCAAAAAGGCTGTTGTTTCACACGAATCATCAGAAAAATTTCCGAAAAAATTCACGTTTCTGAATCTGCGGTCCATAAAAGCGCCTTATCTTCGCAACGGACCGGACACGGTGCCCGGACCATAAAAGAAATGTGCTGAATGAAACTGAAAAAAATCTGGGTGATGCTCCCGCTATTGGCAGGACTCACCGCCTGTGACGATTTTTCCGCTCTCAAGGGGCTGAAAGAACAAGGGGAACTCCGTTGGGTGCTGGACAAAAGCATCGCCACAAAAGCGACGGAAGAAATTCCCGACACCAACGACTTTCTCCTCACCATCCGCGACGGCGGAGGAAGTATTCTGTACGAGGGCAGCTACGGCGACTCTCCCCAATACCTGAAGGTGGATCCGGGGAGCTATACCATTACCGTGGTGTCCATCCCGTTCTCGGCGCCGGCCTTCGCGCGCCCGCAGTATGGAGATGAACAGGTAGTGGTAGTATCGGCCGGGGAATGCATAACCGCGCGCCTGAACTGCACCCTGCTCAATGCAGGCATCCGCCTCAAAATTGCACCGGATTTTCTCACCAGCTTTCCCGACGGCGTACTTTTCATAAAGCAAAGCAGCGTGAAACTCAAATACACCTACACGGAAAAACGCATCGCATACACCTTTCCGGGCGAAGTCTCCGTCATCCTGTACAACGACGCCCGGGACCAGACGCTGTTCACCCGGGTGCTGGAGGCCCGTGAGATTCTAACCGTGAGCCTGTCGGCTCCTGCCGATGAAAGCGGGAGCAGCCGGGTGCAGGTTGCGGTCGATACAGTCAAGGTGTGGTCCAATGAGCAATATGTCATCGGCGGTGACAACGACGGCGGGAATGGCGGCGGGAACGACGGCAGCGAATGGGAGAACGCCATCGCAGTGGGAGAAGCCGCCAGGCATGTCGGCGAGAACGGCGTCTGGGTTTACGGCTATATCGTAGGCGGCGACCTGACATCGGCGGGGAAAGGCGTAAAAACCGACGGGATTACCAAAAACACCCACGTCGCCCTTGCGGAACGCTCCTCCATTACGGAGAAAGAACACTGCCTGGCGGTGGAACTGCCCAAAGGGAGCATACGCGATGCGCTCAATCTGGTGGACCGTCCGGACCTCAGGGGACATCGCGTCTATGTCAAAGGGAATATCGTGGGAAGCTATTTCGGCACCACCGGACTGAAGGGAACGTCCGCCCATGTGCTGCGTTAGAGCAGGCGGTGGAACAGCCGCATGAAATGAGAACACATCTCCTGATACCACTTGCGGCTGTTTTTCCAAGTTTCCAGCGTCCACTCGCGGGTATTTGCCAAATCCCCGAGGAACTTCTCCTTGCACAAGCCGGCCGACTCCCTGTCGTAGATGAAAGCGTTCACCTCGCTGTTGGTGAAAAAGCTGCGCATGTCCAGGTTGGTGGCCCCGATAATGCACAGATAGTCGTCACAGACCAGGGTTTTGGAATGGACAAACGCCCCTTCACATTCAAAAATCCGGACGCCCGCGGCAAGGCACTCGGCATAGAAGGAACGGTTGGCCGGGCCGATTAACGGGGTATCCACCCGCTCGGGCAGCATCAGACGCACATCTATGCCGCGGAGCGCAGCGCTCTTGAGGGCGTTCAGGAAAGAAGTGGGAGGAACAAAATAAGGGGTATGGATGTACACATAACTGCGGGCATGCTGTAAAATCCACTCATAGCCCAGCAGCGTCGTGGGGAACGGGTACTCCGGGGCATCGGTCACGACCTGCATGCACTTGTCCTTCAGCGGAGCGTCCCAGCCGACGGGAGCCGGCAGCGGGAAATAAGCCGGCAGCGGATGACTCAGACGCCCGCCGGAAGACAGCCAACTGTCCATGAACGAGGCCTGCAGCCGGGCGACCACAGGCCCTTCCACGCGCAGGTGAGTATCCCGCCACTTGTAAAAGTAATTGTCGTTCAGGTTCATGCCGCCGGTGTACGCCACTTTTCCGTCAATCACCACTATTTTGCGGTGATTCTGGCAGTTGATGCGCATCAGGAAGGAACGGGCGCCGTTGCGGATATGCGTGTATGGCAGCACATCGATGCCGCCCTTTTTCATCTTGCGGAAATAGGAACGGGGGATGTTGCGGCCAATCATGTTGTTGTTCAGGAATCGCACCTCCACCCCTTCCTTTACCTTTTGCAGCAGGGCGTCGCGGACTTCCCTGCCCGCCTTGTCGTTGCCGAAGCGGAAATACTCGATATGGATGAATTGTTTCGCATTCCGGATGTCCTCCAGCAAAAGCTCCCGCTTGCGCTGACCGGCTGTAATGATTTCCAGTGAATTGCCTTCATAGAGCCGATGCCCGTCTCCGCAGGCGCGAAGCAGCCTGACCAGGGGACGGAAATCTTCCTCCACCTTGCTCAGGGCATCTTCCGGGAACAGTGCCTTTCCCATTTCTTCCGGCATCTGTTCCGCGAACAGGCGCAGCGTACGTCCATGCAAGCGTTCCCGTACAACTTCCCTGCGGTAATTGATGCCGCACAGGCAATAGATGATGAGTCCGATGACAGGAAGCAGCGCAATGAAGACCAGCCAGAAAAGCTGGACATCGGGTTCTTTCTCGCTGCGAAGGATTTGACAGATAATTCCCAGGGCAAGAATTATCCGCAGAATAAGTCCTATGAGCAGCACAAGTGGCATACGTTTTGCGAATTTACGCTTTTTTCGGGACAATACCTACTATTTATTGAATCTTTGTACCTTTGCAGCAGGATGAAAAGCTACCTGACCCAACTGGAAGAGCAAATGCGCATGCAGCCCGGCCGACTCGCCCTGTGCGATTACGGCGGAGAAAGCTACACCTATGCGCAGGTCGCGGAAAAAGTGGAAAAATATCATCTGTTTTTCCGGGCGGCCGGCATCGGAAAAGGTGACAAAATCGCCATCTGCGCACACAATTCAAGCCGTTGGGCCATCGCTTTCCTGGCAATCAACACCTTTGAGGCCATCGTCGTCCCCATCCTTCCCAACTATACGCCGGAAGGGCTCACGCAGCTTATCCGACATTCCGACAGCGTTTTCCTGATTGCCGAATCCGATATATGGAAAAAGTTGGACGCCCGGGATTTTCCTCAACTGCAAGGCGTCCTGAACCTGAAGGATGACCAGTTGCTCTGGTGGGCCGACGAGCATCTGCAAAGCGCATGGACGGGGCGTGAAAAGGCCTTCCTGGCCAATTATCCGGAAGGTTTCTATACCACCTGCATCCACTATCCGGACGCGTCGGATTCCGTCGCCCTCATCAACTACACCTCGGGAACCTCCGGCAACCCCAAAGGCGTCATGCTCAGTTACGGAGCCATGTCCGACATCGTCACGTACTGCCAAAAGCATATCCACAACGCGCAGGAAAACCTGGTTTCCATGCTCCCGCTGGCCCATATCTATGGCCTGGTCATGGAGTTCGTATATCCCTGCTGTACCGGATTCACCATTTACTTCCTGGGGAAAGCACCTTCTCCTTCCCTCCTGGTCCAGTCCATGAGCGAAGTCAAGCCTCACCTGATGATAACGGTGCCGCTCATCATGGAGAAACTGTACAAGAACCTTATCAGGCCGCAGTTGAACACGCCTTCAGCCAAAGCCATCCGTACCGTTCCCGGGCTGCGCACTTCTTTTTATCGGAACGTGGGGAAAAAGCTGCGGGCCACCCTGGGCGGCAATTTGAATTACATCATCATTGGCGGCGCTCCCCTCAACTGGAAGTTGGAAAGTGTCCTCAAAAAAATTGAAGTTCCCTACACAGTCGGCTACGGCATGACGGAAGCGTGCCCGCTCCTGGCCTTCGCGCATCCGGAATCGTTTGCGCCCGGTTCCTGCGGCAAGCCCGTCCACCACATCCGGATAGATTCCTCCGAACCGGATCGCATCCCCGGAGAAATACAAACCAAAGGACCCAACCTGTTCTCCGGCTACTACAAGAACCCCGAAGCCGACAAAACCGCCTATACCGCCGACGGCTGGTTCCGCACCGGCGACCTGGGGGTGATGGACGAAGGCGGCAACCTGTTCATCCGCGGGCGCATCAAAGCGCTCATCCTCAGCGCTTCCGGGCAAAACATCTACCCGGAGGAAGTGGAGCAGGTACTCAGCCGCCATCCCCGGGTGGAAGAAGCCCTTGTTCTGGACAGGGACGGAAAAGTAACGGCCCTGGTCTATCCCAGCGCCGGCGCCGTCCGAGGCGACGACGAAGCCGCCATCGCCGCCCTTTCAGACGACATCCGCAACAAAAGCAATGCGCATCTGCCCAGCTTCAGTCAGATTTTTCGCGTAGAGCTGGTGGACGTACCTTTTGAGCGTACGGCCAAAGGCAGCATCAAACGCCACCTGTATCAATAGAAAGGAGCTTTATTCCAGATACCGTTCCTGCAGGCGGAGGCATTCTTCCGGGCCGATTTCCATCGCCTCTTCCAAATACCCTTGCAAGGAGCCCCAATTGATGTCTATCAGGTCCAGCGCATGGTTGAAATTCTTCACGCTGACACCCATGAAAGCGCGCACCACTTCCTCCTCATCTTCACCGCCGCCGGCCGCGCGGACATCGGCACAGAGTTTTTCCACCAGAGGACGATAAGCGTCGTTGGACCGGTCGAAATCCTTGATGATGGTGGCGCGGTCTGCGCCCAGGGCCCCCAGAATGAAGGCGGCGCCCATGCCGGTGCGGTCCTTCCCCTGCGAGCAGTGCCACAGCACGGCCCCCTCCTCCGTATCCAGCACCAGGTTCATGAAGGAAGCGTATTGCAACTGGGAGAATTCACTGACCACCAGCGACGGATACAGTTCCAGGCCTTTTTTCTGGAACATTTTCATGAATGACAGCCGCACGATGTGCTTGGAAAGGTCTATCCAGGTTTCTTCCGGAATGGCCTCTTCCGTCTGCCGTTCCCGGGAAAGGTCCAGGGTGGGCAGCGAAATGGACTGGGCGCCGGGAATGTCCCTGTCCGGTTGCAGGGAGGCTTCCGGAACAGAACGGAAATCGAAAATGCGCTTGAGATGAAATTCCTCCACGAGACGCCTGACATCCCGGTCCGTAGCGTCATGCAGATGGGCCGCGCGCAGCAACAGCCCGGATTTCACCGTTTTGTTTCCGATTTTTATTCCGCCCAAATCACGGGCATTGACAATTCCCTCAAACATAAATGCAAAGATAACGAAAAAATAGCTATATTTGTATATTGGCAAAACCAACTTTCGCACTTGCGAAAGTTATATTAACAAAGAAAGACCATGGATACAAAAAAGCCTTTTGTAATCACCATCAGCCGTGAGCTGGGCTCCGGAGGACGCACCATCGGCCGCAAGCTGGCCGCCCAACTGAATGTCCGCTACAGTGATAAGAACCTTATCCAGGACCTTCGGGAAAGATTCAACCTTTCCACCTATGAGATTGAAAAAATCAAGGGGACCAAGAAGAACTGGCTTACGGACATGCTGGACATGGTGGCTCCCGTTCCCAACTCCGGCGCCTACATCGGCTTCGAAGCCAGCAAGGCAGGCGACTGGAACCTGAACAAGGTGAAATCGGACGACATTTTCCAGGCCGAAGCGGAAGTCCTGAAAGGAATTGCTGCGGAAGGGTCCTGTGTCATTGCCGGTCGCTCGGGTTTCTTTGTGCTCAAGGAGCATCCCAACAAACTGGACATCTTCATCCAGGCCCCGCTGGAAAAACGCGTAAAGCGCGTCATGGACAAACAAGGGCTTACGGAGTCGGAGGCCCGCACCATTATCGAATCGGTGGACAAAAGCCGCGAAACCTATGTGCAGCGCTATGCCGGCACCAGCCGCTACGACACCCGCAATTACGACCTTGTCATGAACGTGGGCGACATGTCGGACGAAGACGCCGTCGCCTGCATCCTCAAGTACATCAAATACGTCAGCAAGTAATCAGCGCCCGCAGATATTTTTAAAGTCGCAGATGGCGCAGGTTTTTGCGTCCTTCGTGCGGCGAAAGGGTGTCGTCATATCCGTCATCTCGGAGAGCATGTCCCGGAGTCTTTCCCGCATCAGGCGAATGAACTCCGGGCTTTCCGGTACATCCGGAAGCGCACCCGTGTACAATCGGCCGGTGCTGTAAATGGAATTGAGCACTCGTTCTCCCTTGAGCCCGGGGTCTGCATGGGCGAAAAGTCCGTACACAAAGAGCTGAAGCGCGATTTTGGGACGGTTGCTGTTGGATTCGCCAAAAAGCTTGTCCACCACGCCGGCGGCGTTGTCGTCCGTAATGAGAAGGTCATCGTCCTTCACCTTGCCCGTTTTATAATCCACAATGCGCACCTCACCGTCCTTATAGCTGTCCACCCTGTCGATATATCCCTTGATGCGGAAGCCCTCGAAAAGGGTTTCGCGGCGCAGTTCCAGGCCGATAATGCGGAAACCGGGCGAGCCGGAGCCGGCCAGCAGGTCGATATCGTGCCTGAGCGTAGCGCGCACATAGCCGAGCAACACCTCCTCCAGCACCAGGTTGCGGCCGCTCACCTCCACGCTGTGCATCTCTTCCAGCACGAAGGTGCGGATGAGGCGGCGCAGTTTGTCCGTATCTTTCAGCGTGCGCTGCAAATAGGCCGGTGTCACCAGCTCCATGCTGTACAGTTGCTGCATCACCTTGTGGAACACGTTGCCCAACATGCCTGCGTCCAGCGACTCCGCCACCTCGTCCTCCGCCTGCAGACGCTCGACAAACTGATAGTAAAATCGGGCCGGGCAGTACAGATAGCTTTGCAGGACCGATGCCGACAGCACCCCCTCCCGGATGGCCCGGACATGGGCCTCCGTCTTGGGGATGGCCTCTTCCACGGTTACGGGGTGCATCTCCGCCCCGGCCACCAGCCGCTCCAGCGGAAGATGGAAATGGTATTCGAGTTGTTTGATATAGCGGCTTTCCTCCCCCGACTTGAGCCCTTCCGTCCGGCTGTCATACAGCAGCCACACATGTTCCGGCCGCTGAATCATGCGGTAGAAATAGTAGGCCCACACCGCATCCTGGTACTCGTAGGTGGGCAGTCCGAAGCCCTTCCGGAGTTCCGGAGGAATAAAAGACGATGAAAAACTCTTGCGCGGGAACATGCCCTCGTTGGCGCTCAGGATAATCAGGTTACGAAAATCCAACGCCCGGGTTTCCAGCGGTCCCATCACCTGCAAGCCCTGCAGCGGTTCCCCCCGGAACGGTACGGAAATCCCTTCCAGACTGGTCTGCAGGAGGCGCAGATGGGTGGCCGGGAGCAGTTCCAGGTCCGTTTCCTGCAGGATATTCAGCTGCGTATGGCAACGTTTGGCAAAATCCAGTTCCAGAAGCATGTCTCCCGATGCCGACAGTTGCCTGCCCACCAGCGCCACGACCTCGGACAAATAGCGCTCCATCGCATGATTCTGGGCCACGGAGGCCTGTGCAGGCTCTGTCACGACTGCCTGGAAAAACAGGTCCAGTACCGGCCCGCCCTGCAAATCCCCGAGCGGGATAAAATACTTGGCATCGGCCTTTACACGGGTCACGATGGCCGATTCCTCCTCTGACAGCAACTCCCGGAACAGGCCGGAAGCGAACACTTCCCGTACCGTACGGTGGTAGAAATACCAGCCGTCCGGCCTGTGCCGCATGCGCAGCTGCACCTGTCCGAGTGCCTGAAGCAGCGTATAGACGGAACTGCCACGCATGGGATAGCCCATGGTCACGTTCACGTTGTCGTGCTGCTCGGGAATGGAGTTGAGCAGCGGCAGCAAAAGGGACTCGTCCGGAAGGACAAAAGCCGTTTCCACATCGCTTGCCGACTGCGCTTCCCTGAGGATATGTCCGGCCAATTTAGCCTGCCCCACGGAAGAAGGAACGCTGATGACGGTAATTTTGGGTTTGGGAAGGCCCTGCGGGTCTATGGGGAACGCCTGCGGGAATTCCTCCACATTCTTTCGCATGAACACGGACGCCTTGTTGGCCGAATCCTGAATTTCAGGGCTGACGTAATCCCAGACAAACTGCGCCAGACCTGCATCCCGCATACGGGAGAGCAACATCCGTTCACATTCGGTAAGGGCATTGAGGCCGACAAAGACAAACTGCCCGGTTTCCGGAAATACGGGCGAAAGCAAATCCACGGCGGGCGTACCCGCCTTCAATGCTTCCGCCAGGCTGCGGTACACCATGCCTTCGTACGCCATGCCTTTCTCCTCCAGGCGCGAACGGAACTGCGTGTAAAGCGGAAACAGCAAGTTCCACAGCTTTACAAAACGGGTTTTAATCTCGCTCTCCTTTCCCTCCCGAAAATGGGACAGAAACTGCTCGATGGCTGCCCGCTGATTGCCGCTCAGGTAGTCGAAAGAATCCTGAATGGCCTTGAAATCCGATACATTCCGCAGCAAATCCTCCGCATTCACCAGATACTTGTCGATGTCGTTGAAGTCCTGCAGCATCACATCGCCCCAGAAGACGAACTCGTCCAGGGGCTCCGCAGCCGGATTCAGCGAACGATAACAAGCGTACAATTCCAGCAGGAGACGGAGCCGGTCCGTGACGTCCACCTTATATACCGCATAAAAGAAATCGTTGATGGTGTACATGGGCGGCACCGGCAGGGGAACGTCGTTTCCCTGCGCTTTTACCTGCTCTCCCAAATATTTACGGAAGAAAACCATCGACCTTCTGTTGGGAAAGACGAAGCAGTGCCGATGTATGTCCGGGGCCTGAAAATAGTGGGCGGCCACCTGAAAAAGAAAAGGTGTCATACTTTTCCGCTAAATTAGCAAAAAATATCCGAAATTTGTTTATCTTTGCAAAAGGAAACTTTCTTTAGAAAGATTCAAAACTAACAAAATAAAAGGAAAAGCATGAAAAAGAAATTCAGATGCCTGGTATGCGGATACGTATATGAAGGCGAAAATCCCCCCGCAGAATGCCCTGTGTGCCACGCCAAGGCAGAAAAATTCGTTGAACTGAAAGAAGAAGCAGGTGATCCCAAGTGGGCCTGCGAGCACGTCATCGGCGTTGCCAAAGGCTGCGACCCGGAAGTCTGGGCCGGCCTGCAGGAGCACTTCGTCGGCGAATGCTCGGAAGTGGGCATGTACCTGGCCATGAGCCGTCAGGCAGAACGCGAGGGCTACCCGGAAATTGCAGACGCATTCAAACGTTATGCCTTTGAAGAAGCAGAGCACGCTGCCAAATTTGCAGAGCTCCTGGGCGAGGTAGTCTGGGACACCAAGACCAACCTCAAGAAGCGTTATGAGGCTGAAGCCGGCGCCTGCGAGGGCAAACTGGCCATCGCCACCCGGGCCAAGCAGCTGGGCTACGACGCTATCCACGACACCGTGCACGAAATGGCAAAAGACGAAGCCCGCCACGGGGCAGGCTTCCTGGGTCTTTACAAACGCTATTTCGGAAAATAATCCTAACGGATTTCCAGCATGTAAGGCAGCCGGGCGTAAACAGCGCTCGGCTGTTCTTTTGTAAGGGACTGGGCCGCCTTGGCAATGCCGGCAAAGGGCGTATCGGCCAGGACGTAAGGTTCCTGGGGAGTCTGTCCGAAACTCATCATGAACTCTTCGAACAGGGTGAGCGGCTTCGGGTATCCCACTACCTTGTATTCATCGCTGGAATGGAAGTCCGCCAGGGCTGCAGCATAGGCAATGGCGTCTTCCAGCGTGCCAATTTCATCTACCAGGCCAATCTGCAGGGCATCGGCGCCCGTCCAGACGCGTCCCTGTGCAATCTCATCCACACGGGCCGGGTCCATGTTGCGGCTGGTGGCCACCAGGTTTACGAAGGACTCGTAAATGTCTTCCACGGAAGCCTGCATATACGCCAGTTCCGCATTGTCGAAGGGACGCATGAGGGAGAACATGTCGCTGTGCTTGTTGGAGCCGACGGATTCCATGGCCACACCCAACTTTTTGGTGACGCCGGAGAATTCGGGAATCATGGAGAACACGCCGATGGAACCGGTAAGCGTGGTGGCGCCGGAGTAAATCTTCTGGCAGCCGTTGGAAATCCAATAACCGCCGGAAGCGGCATAGTCTCCGTACGAGGCCACCAGGGGCTTTTCTTTTTGCAGGAGGTCCAGCGCGGTACGGATTTTCACGGAGGCGGAAACGCTGCCGCCGGGAGAATTCACGCGAAGCACCACGGCCTTCACGGTATTGTCCTTCCGGACCTCGTCAATTATTTTCACGAAACGGTCTCCGGCCACCATGCCATATTCTTTTCCTTCCACAATTTCACCGTCCGCATAAATCACCGCCACATTGTTGCGGCCGGGCATTTCCACCACCTTGGACATTACGTAGTCGGCAAAGGGCATCAAGCCCAGTTTTTCCGCCTTGTCCACCTGTGCCAGCGTACAAAGTTTTTCCAGCAGCGCTTCATGGTCCACCAGTTCGTCAACCAGGCCGCAATACTGGAAGTCCTCCGGCTGTACCAGCGAAAGATTGTCCACCAGCCCGTTAAAGGTTTCCTCGGAAATGCCGCGGGCCTGGGCGATAGCGCTGGAGAACACCTTCCAGCAGGAGTTCACCATCACCTGATTCTGTTCACGGTTTTCGGGCGAAGCGCCGGAGCGGATGAACATTTCGCCTGCGCTCTTGTATTTTCCATGCCGAATCAGCTGCACATGCACGCCCACCTTGTCCAGCAAGTCCTTCACAAAAGTAAGCTGGGCAGACAGGCCGATAAGCATGGCGTTTCCGCCGTGCTGGGACCCCATATAGATTTTGTCGGCCACGGACGCCAGGTAATAAGAGCCGTTGCCGGGATTCTCCGTATAGGCGATGACGGCTTTGCCGCTCCGGCGGAATTCCGCCAGGGCGGCGCGCAGTTCCTCCACGTGTGCCATCCCCGCCGCCATGCCGTCGGCCCTCAGCAACACATACTTGACGCCCGGGTCCGATGCGGCCGTCCGGAGGGCGGAAACAGCATCGTGCATGCCCACGACAGGCAGCATGTCAAAAGACATGAGGCCGGCAGTTGACGGAAACGGGACCTCCTGGCTTTGCTCTGTCAGGGTAAAAGCGCTCATGTCCAGGTCCAGCACGCCCTGACGGGGCAGCGTAGAAGTACCGCTCATCAGCGCAGAACCCAGAAAAACAAGGAAAAGAAGAATGCGCAGGATACGAAGTACGACAAAGCCGCATATTACGGCCAACATGGTCTTGACAAACTCTTTCATGCTATTTAACTAATTCTGTAGCTTGGTTCCAGGAGATGTTCTTCTTATAATAATTGTCCAGGTAGGTGGAGCCCATGGACGGCAAGTACATGGACAGGCCGCAGACGCGTTCCATGCTTATGCCCAGAAAAGTAGGAGTGGCGGCCTGGTACAGGATGCACTGGTCCAGCGCGGCCTGCAGGCGCGCCTTCTCCGCTTCCGTGATTCCGGCCTGTACCAGGATGTCCTGCAGGTCGTAAAAATAGTGGCGGTCGAAGCGGAAATAGCCCTGTACATGGTCGCCGTTCAGGCTTTGCAGCACAGGGCGATAAGCCTCGAAAAGTTCCTTGCAGATTGCTTCCAGGGCATCCATTTTGCGCGTATCGACGACGGTTATGGTGGCACTGCGGTTGCTGCCCGACTGGCCGTTATAAAACTCGAAGTAGTCCCGGCATACAGCCACCGGATCCGACGGTTTGGCAAACAGGCTGCGGGTTATGTTCTTATAATCGAAACCGTCGACCAGCACCTCGGTAGGCGACAATCCCACGATATCCGCTTTCTCCTTGAGGGCATGGGCCACTTCCACGCAGCCGGAAAGGCAGGCGTCTATCAGGCAGTAGTCCAAGTGCATCGGGATGGCATCGGCAAAGTCTTTCAGCTCCATTTCAACACCGCCGACAGGCAGTCTGTCCTGGCCGATGGAGCGGAGGCCCCACGTCGCATATTGCGGCTCGAAAGCGGAAGGATCCGAGTAATACCCGGAAGGCAGCCAGCCGGAGGCATGGGAGGAAAAAACCACGCCGTAACTCTGCGAAAGGAAATTCTTTTCCGTGAAAAGCAAGGCCTCGCGAATGGTTTCCTTGTGACTCAAAGGCGTGTCGGCCGGCCATGTCATCAACGTGTCCCGCCGTACGTCTCCGTCGCGCGTGGCCCAAAGACGATACAGCACGGGGGAACGGGGCGTGGTATAATTGCCCCCGCTTTCCGTCAGGCGCGACAGAACCAGAAGTACATCGGAATACATGTAGGTTCCTTCCGGGACATAACCGCTTTCGAGGTCTGCCAGGTCCTCCGACAGATTGCCGGCAAGCGAATTGTATCCGGCGGAAATCATCACCATTACCCGGCGGGCAGGCACAGAATAACTGCGCTGGGCAAGGTCTGCACGCGTGTGCGTATCTTCGCCGCTGAACCCCGGCTCAAAAGCCGTGTCCTTGTTGCATGCCGTCACTGAAAGCAGGACCGCCGCAAGAAGCCATATAAGCCTTTTTTCCATAGTTGACAAAGATAATGATTATTTTCGTATATTTGCACATTATGAAGAATATAGTAAAAATGATTTTATGCGGAAGTGCCGCCCTTACGATGGCCGGCTGTGATGCACCCGAAAAGGAGAATGCTGCGGACGATTTCAAGTACACAATCGACTCCTTCGCGGACCTCAAGGTCATGCGCTACCGCATACCGGGCTGGGATAAGCTGAGCCTGCAACAGAAAGAATACGCCTACCACCTGGCAGAAGCCGCCAAGTACGGTCGGGACATCCTATGGGATCAGAACTGCAAGGACAACCTGCGCGTAAGGCACGCGCTGGAAGCCATTCTGGAGAACGCGTCAATAGACACGCAAGCGCCTGAATACCAGGATTTTCTTACCTACGCCAAGCGGGTCTTCTTCTCCAATGGCATTCACCACCATTACGCGGAAGACAAAATTTTCCCTGCCTGCTCCAAGGAGTACTTCGCTTCCCTGCTGGAGAGCTCCGGCGTAAAGGACGCCGGACTGCTGGATATCATTTACGACCCCGCCGTCTGGCCGCAGCGCCGTTCCACGGAGACGTCCGGAGATTTGGTCAAGCTTTCCGCCGTCAATTACTACGAGAATGTCACGCGCGAAGAAGTGGAGAAATACTATGCCGGCATCGTGGACCCGTCAGACCCGGAACCGATTTCCTGGGGGCTGAACACCAAGGTGGTCAAAGACAAAAAAGGCGTGGTGAGGGAACTTCCCTGGAAGATAGGAGGTCTGTACTCCCCCGCTCTCGAGAAAATCTGCGAAGAGCTGGCCAAAGCCCGCGAAGCGGCCGAAAACGACATCCAGAAGCGCGCGCTGGGCATTCTTATCGACTATTACAAGACGGGAGACCTGCGCAAGTGGGATGAGTTCAACATCGAATGGGTGAAGGACACCATCGGCACCGTGGACTTTATCAATGGCTTCATCGAGGACTACAATGACCCGCTGGGCCGAAAGGCTTCCTGGGAAGGCTATGTGAACATCAAGGATTTTGAGGCATCCAAGCGAACGGAAATCCTGAGCGCGAATGCCCAGTGGTTCGAGGACAACTCCCCCGTGGACCCGCGTTTCAAGAAAGCGACCGTGAAGGGCGTCAGCGCCAAGGTAATCAACGCCGTATGCCTCTCCGGCGACAGCTATCCCTCCACGCCCATCGGCATCAACCTGCCCAACGCGGACTGGATTCGCAAGGAACACGGTTCCAAGAGCGTCACCATCGCCAATATCACCCACACCTACGACCTTGCCGCACAGGAGCTGCCCACGAGCACCCTCACGGAATTCGCCTACGACAAAAAGGAAATTGCCCTGGCCAAAAAGTGGGGTTCCGTCGCCGATGAAATCCACACGGACCTTCACGAGTGCCTCGGTCATGCCTCCGGACAACTGCTGCCGGGCGTAAGCTCCACGGCCATGGGCGAGTATGCATCGGCCCTGGAAGAAGCCCGGGCAGACCTCTTCGGCCTGTATTATACGGCCGATCCCAAGATGGTGGAGCTGGGTATCATGCCGGATCCGGAAGCCTATAAGGCCGAATACGCCAACTACATCCGCAACGGGCTCATGGTGCAGTTCACCCGCGTGGAACTCGGACGCCCCAACACGGAGGCGCACATGCAAAACCGGAAGCTCATTGCCGAATGGTGCTATGAGAAAGGTGCCAAGGACAAGGTAATCGTCAAGAAAGTAAAGAACGGCAAAACCTATTTCATCGTCAAGGACTTCGTGAAACTGCGCGCCCTGTTCGCCCAATTGCTGGCGGAGATTCAGCGTATCAAGAGCGAGGGCGACTATGCGGCCGGTAAAGCCCTTATCGAGACCTACGCCGTCCATATCGACCCGGAACTGCACAAGGAAGTCAAGGCCCGTTATGAGGCGCTCAACCTCAAGCCCTACGGCGGCTTCGTGAATCCGGAAATCCAGCCGGTATATGCCTCGGACGGAACCGTTACGGACTATGTTCCCGTGTACACGGACGACTATCTGGGCCAGATGCTGCTGTACGGCAAGAAATACGGCACGCTTTAGCGGGCCGACGCATGCAAGATTCATCCACGTTACCCCTCCCGGCGGCGGAGGGACAATAAACACGGAATGTCCTTCATTACAGATTACAGGAATTACCTTAGGTTAGAGCGCAGGATGTCACCCAATACGGTGGCATCCTATTGTCATGACGTGGAGGGATTCCTGGCATTTTGCGAAGTGGAGCCGCGGGCCGTCACTACCGAAGATATCGAGCTTTATCTTGGAAAGGTGAGCGGCGACGGGCTCTCCAAACGCAGCACCGCCCGCCTGCTCAGCGCCCTTCGCAGCTTTTTCGGCTGGTGCGTGGAGGAGGGCGAGATTAAAGAGAATCCCTGCGACCGGGTCGATGCGCCCAAACTGGGGAAATACCTTCCGGAGGTGCTCAGCGTAGCCGAGGTCACAGCCATCCTGGACTCGGTGGACCTGCAGGCGCCGTACGGAAAACGCAACCGGGCTATTCTGGAAGTGCTGTACGGCTGCGGTCTCCGCGTAAGCGAGTGCGCCGGCCTCCGTATTTCGCACGTTCACCTGGACGAAGGCTTTGTAGATGTCATCGGCAAGGGGAACAAGCAACGCCTGGTCCCGCTTGGCGAGGTCGCGGCCGACGCCATCCGCTCCTACCTGCCCGAGCGTCCTGAACCCGCCTCTGCCTCCGACGAAGACTTTCTTTTCCTGAACCGCTTCGGCAAGCCGCTCAGCCGCGTTTCGCTGTTCAAACTGGTAAAAGACCAGGCCATGGCGGCAGGCATACAAAAGGAAATCTCCCCGCACACCTTCCGTCATTCATTTGCCACGCACCTGATTGAAAACGGAGCCGATTTAAGGATTGTTCAGGAAATGTTGGGACACGAAAGCATCCTGACGACGGAAATCTATACGCACATAGACACTTCTACCTGGCATAAAATGGTCCTGGAGCATCATCCAAGGCATAATTAATCCAAGAAACCGGGCTTCAGGGACTGATCCCTTCAACCCGGTTCTTGACGTGTACTAAAACCTAAACCTACTATAAAGATGCAGAAAAAAGAAAAACGTTGCAGAAATTTGAAAAAATCTGCAACGTTTTTTTTACTTGTGCAAAAACGGCTTTACTTGGAAGCCTCTACAGAAACCTTACGGAATTCCTTGAGATCCTTCATGAGAGCAAGAGCGGTCTTACGAGCGCGAGCACCTGCTGCCTTGTTGCCTTTGTTAAGCTGAAGAACGGAGTCCTTACCGAATGCCTGAGCTTCTGCATAGATCTTTTCCAATAACTCTTTCATGACAATTAGATTTTAGTTGGTTTGTTAAGTATTAATGTTCAAAGTTTTGTGCAAGATAGAGTTTTTTTTTCAAATGAAAAAATTTTTTTCGAAAAAAAATTAGCATTCAGGTAGTTCCGTACGCGATTCCCCGGATTTTTCCTCTTTGTTCAGCACTTCTTTTTCTTTTTTGCGGGTATTGAGGGTATTCATGGCGCGTTGTACACCGATGGTGGAAATGTCTTTCACGCCCTGAATAACCCTGGCGGCCAGTTCGGGAACTTCCGCCTTTTCTTCCGCCGACAACGCACCCAGCACGTAATCCACCTGCCTGCCCCGCGAGAAATCGTTGCCGATACCCACACGAATGCGGGTCCACTGGTCGCTTTCCAGCTTTTCGGTAATGTCCTCCAAACCGTTATGTCCGCCGGAGGAGCCGTTGGCGCGCATGCGCAAGGTTCCGAACGGAAGGTTGATATCGTCGGAAATGACGATGAGGTTTTCCAAGGGAAGATGCAGCTGCTGCATCCAGTAACGGACCGCGTTCCCGCTCAGGTTCATGTAAGTGCTCGGTTTCAGAAGCACGAACCAGCGGCCCTTGAAGGAAACTTCGGCCACGTCACCGTAACGGTCGGTCTTGAAAAGGACATTGGATGCCTGAGCCCAGGCATCCAATATCATAAATCCCATGTTGTGCCGGGTGGACGCATATTCTGCGCCGATATTGCCCAGCCCTACAACAAGATACTCCATTACTACTGGTTAGCGGCCTTGGCAGCTTCCTGAGCAGCCTGCTGCATGGCACGGGTGGTCTTCACGGAGCAAATGATGGTGTTCTTGTCAGAAACAATCTGCAGACCTTCGAATTTGAGGTCTCCGGCCACCATTCTCTTGTCCAGCTCCAGCGGGGTAACGTCGATGTCCAGCTGATCCGGGAGGTCCTTCATGAGGGCGCAAACCTTCAGGCTGCGGGCGCTCTGGGTGAACTTACCACCAGCCTGCACACCTTTCGGGTGACCGGTGATGTTCAGCGGAACGGAAATGACGATGGGTTTGGTTTCATTGACGGCGAGGAAATCCACGTGCAGGCAGTTGTCCTCTACCGGATGCCACTGGTACTCGTGGGCCACGGCGGTGTAGGTTTTGCCACCCAGCACCAGGTCCACAATGTAGGAAGCGGGCGTATGGGTGAGACCCTTCAGCTCTTTCTCATTCACAGTGAAAAGGATGTTGTCCATACCGGCACCGTACAGGTTGCAAGGAACCAGACCCTGTGCACGATAGGCCTTGAGGACGGCCTTGTTGCCCTTCTGGCGGATTTCGCCATTCAGCGTAAAATGCTTCATTGTTTTGTTTTGTTTAAAATGTGTTACTCAGTGCGATTTCCACGCACCCCATTGCACCAAAAAACCTTTGCGGCTTTTTTAAGCGCGCAAAGGTAATCATTTTTTGGGAATCTGCAAAGAGTTGACTCAGAAACTGGTGGCGATGGCCAGGAAGTCGTCGGCCTTGAGGGCTGCGCCGCCGATGAGGCCGCCGTCGATATCCTTCTCCGCGAAGAGTTCCTTGGCGTTGGAAGGCTTGCAGGAACCGCCGTAGAGGATGGTCATGTCCTCGGCCACCTGGGCGCCGAATTTTGCCTCGATGACGTTGCGGATGCAGGCGTGGATTTCCTCGGCCTGGGCGGCAGTGGCGGTTTTACCGGTACCGATGGCCCAGACGGGTTCGTATGCAATGACCACGTTCTTCATGTCTTCTGCGGTGAAGTTGTAAAGAACGTTTTTGGTCTGTGCCTTTACGACGTCGAAGTGCTTGCCGGCTTCGCGCTCTTCCAGGTTTTCACCGACGCAGAGGATGACTTTAAGGCCGGCGGCAAGAGCCAACTGGGTTTTCACGACCAGTTTCTCGTCCGTCTCACCATAATACTGACGGCGCTCGCTGTGACCCAGGATGGTGTACTGGCAGCCGATGGAGGTAAGCATGTTCACGGCAACTTCACCGGTATAGGCACCTTTTTCATGGTCTGCGCAGTTCTGGGCGCTGAGCTGCACCTTGGAGCCCTTCAGGGCATCGGCCACACAGGCCAGATGGGTAAACGGCGGAGCCACAACCAGTTCTACATTGGCCGGAAGATCCTTGGCCTTTTCAACAACGGCTTTTGCAAGTTCTACACCTTCGGGAACGGTGGTATTCATTTTCCAGTTCCCTGCTACAATAAATTTTCTCATTTTGTTAAATCTAATTATTTCACAGACATTACGGCGGAAGCGATGGAGTTGAGCTTCACGTCAACGGAATCGGCGCGGGAAGCCAGGATGCAAGGGACCTTGGTTCCTACCAGGAAACCGGCCTGACGGACGTCCTGGGCCAGTTTGGAGTTGGTCTTCCAGAACACGTTGGCGCTCTCGATGTTGGGGAACAGCAGGCAGTCTGCATCTCCGGCAACGGGGCTCGTGAGCTTCTTGATTTCCACGGATTCCTTATCGATGGCGACATCCAGGGCCAGCGGACCGTCACCGATGGCCTTGATTTGGCCGCGGTCGCACATCTTGGCCAGCATGGCACCCTCTACGCAGGCGGGCATGCTGTCCAGCATTTGCTCGGAAGCGGCGATGAAGGCAATCTTGGGCTGGGCGATACCGAAACTGCGGGCGACACCCGTCACGAAACCGGCCATCTTCACCTTCTGGCGGAAGTCCGGAGCCGGAATGACGGCCATGTCGGTAATGAAGATGAGTTTGTGATAGTTGGGGTTGGAAATAACGCCCACGTGGCTGAGCAATCCCTTGGCCGGCAGCAGCCCGCATTCCTTGTTCAGGATAGCACGGAGGAACTTGTCCGTGGAGCAAAGACCTTTCATGAGGACGTCGCCCTCACCGTCGTGAACCATGCGGACCGCCTCTGCAACGGCTTTGAGTTCATCCTTGATATCTACTACCGTGAATTTATCGACATTGATACCTGCAGCCTTGCAAACATCCGCTATCATATCCGCATCGCCCACCAGGGTGACCTTGACAAAGCCCATGTCGCTGGCCATGGAAGCGGCTTCGATGGTATGGGAATCCACGCCCCAGGCGGCTACCATCCTCTTGCAAATGCCTTTTGCCTTTAATTCGGCAAACAAATCGTTGAAATTGGTAATCATGATTATTCTTGGTTTTCTAATACTAAATGCATGGTATCACGGGCAATAACCAGTTCCTCGTTGGTGCAGATGAGGGCGGCTTTTACCTTGGAATCTTCCGTAGTGATGATGGCATCCTCGCCGAAGGCCACGTTGGCTTCATAATCCACCTTGAGGCCCAGGTAGGAGAAGTTTTCCAGCACGCGACGGCGCAGGCGGCTGTTGTGCTCGCCGATGCCGCCGGTGAAGACGATGAGGTCCACACCGTTCATGGCCGCCACATAGGAGCCGATGTTCTTGATGATGTCGTAGGTGAACTTCTTGAACACGAGTTTGGCCTTGGGATCTCCGTTGTTGGCAAGTTCGTCCAGCTCACGGGCGTCCGACGTCTTGGTGGAAACGCCCAGGAAGCCGGATTTGCGGTTAAGAATGGTGGACATCTCGTCCGGGGTGACGCCCAGTTTATTCTCCAGGTAAATGACGGCGTTGGCGTCGATGTTGCCCACGCGCGTGCCCATAATCATGCCTTCCAGCGGGCTGAAACCCATGGAAGTGTCCACGCACTTGCCGTTCTGGATGGCGCAGATGGAACTGCCGGCGCCCAGGTGGCAGGTGATGATTTTGGAATCGTTGATATCCAGGCCCGCAAGCTTGGCGCCCACACCGGCCACGAACTGGTGGGAGGTGCCGTGCGCACCGTAGCGGCGGACGCGGTATTTTTCATAATATTCGTACGGCAGGCCATACATGTACGCATAGGCAGGCATGGTCTGATGGAAAGCCGTATCGAAGGTGACCACCTGCGGCACGGAAGGAAGAACTTCCTGCATGGCATGGATGCCCAGCAAGTGCGCCGGATTGTGCAGCGGAGCAAAGTCTGCGCAGAAGGCAATTTTATCCAGGACATCGTCGTTCACCAGCACGGAACCGGAGAAAAAGTCTCCGCCCTGCACGATACGGTGTCCAACGGCCTCAATGTCTTCCAGCGACTTCAGAACGCCCGTCTGTTTGTCCGTAAGGGCGGCCAGAATAAGCTGCATGCCCACTTTATGGTCCGGGATGGGGACATCAATCACCTGTTTTTCACCCCCGGTCGGAGCATATTGGAGGACGCCGGCAGGCAAACCGATTTTTTCTGCAATACCCTTGGCGATGACATCGAAAACATCGTCACTCTTCATGTCCAGAAGCTGGTACTTGATGGAAGAGCTGCCGCAGTTGATAACAAGAATAATCATAAACTATCTGATATTTGAATTTTGTCCGGTATATCTTTGCAAAGATACGAAATTTATTTGGTATTTTTGCATGTATGGTTGGAGCGAGAGGCATAGAAACGCTTTCCGTCACCTTCACGGCCGGCGTCATTGCGGGGACCATGGTCTCCGGCGGCAATAACGTGCTTCCCTGTATCCTCCTTCCACTCATCGCCCTTCCCGCTTTCCTGCAAGAAAAAATTGCACGCCTGCCCGGTGCGCAAAGCCTCGCCGTCCTGGCGACGACCTTCCTTTTGCTGGGCATGTTCTGCGCCTGGAATGCCATGCAGCCGGGTGCGGACATCCATTGGTGGGTGCAAGACTGGGCCGATGCCGCCGTGGGCAAGCTCCGTGCGCACATCGACGCGCTCCCTTTCAGGAACCCCGACACGCCGGCGCTGCTCAAAGCGCTTCTCACCGGCGACCGCAGCGGCCTTTCACGGGAGACGGTGGCCGTTTTTCGGGCCAGCGGCGCTTCGCACATTCTGGCGCTTTCAGGCTTGCACATCGGCATCATTTACCTTATTTTCGACAAACTCACCCACTTGCTGGGACGCACTCCCGCGATGCGGCGCCTCCGTTTCTGGCTCATCGTGGCCGGAGCGGGGTTTTTCACCCTGATGACCGGCGCCGGTCCTTCCATCGTCCGTGCGTTTCTCTTTATCGTCATCAACGAAACCCTGCGCTTGCTGGGACGACCGCGGAAGGCCGTACGGGTGCTGTGCCTGGCACTGCTGATACAACTTATCCTGAATCCGGCGTCGGTCCGGGAAGTGGGGTTCCAGCTCAGTTATCTGGCCATGGCGGGCATTTTCCTCCTGTACCCGCTCCTGGAAGCCTGGTATCCCGTTTCCACGTCCTGGGACCCTTTTCGAAAAATTTGGTCGATGGCGGCACTCAGCATCAGCTGTCAGCTGTTTACAGGCCCCTTGGCCTGGTTGCGATTTCACAGTTTTCCGCGCTATTTCCTGCTCACGAACCTGATGGCCATCCCTCTCACCTCCGTCCTTATGGCCACCGCCGTAACCACCGTGCTTCTGGGGCTGCCGGGCTGGTCTCCCACCCTCCTGATAACGGCAACAGACGGCCTGTGCCGCCTGTTGGTATGGGTGCTGGAAGTTATTGCTTCAATGTAAAACCCGGGCTGGCCCATTCCACCATGCCACCGTCGTCGGCGGCACTGATCAGGTAGCCCTCCAGCTCCGGACTGTCCAGGATGAGTTGCCTGGCCGCATCCAGACCGGCGACCATGCACCAGGTCGCCACGGCGTCCGCTTCTGCCGCGCTCCCGGACGATACGACCGTAGCGCTGAGCAAGTTGTGCTGAACCGGAAATCCCGTCACCGGATTCACCGTGTGGGCGAATTTCTGCCCGTCGCGGATATAGAACTTGCGGTAATTGCCCGAGGTAACGACGCCGCACGGCTTTCCTTCCGAGCTCCAAATGCCGTCCAGTTCGACCGACGGCGTCTCCGGCTGGTCTATGGGACGGTCCACCCCCACCGACCAGGGCTTGCCGGAAGGATTCACCCCGTCGCACCAGATTTCGCCGATATCCACCAGCATGTCCTTGACGCCGATACGATAGAGATAGCGGGCGATGACGTCGCAGCTGTATCCCTGCGCTATCGCATTGTAATTGAGTTGGGGGAACCCAAGCGCCGCCGGATTCACCCGGCCGTCCTCCACCGGGAGTTCGGGCGGCAGGAGACGCATGCCGTACCGCTCCTGCAGGATACGAATCTGTTCTTCCGAGGGAAACTGCTGCTGCTTGAAGCCGAAGCCCCAGGCATCGAACAGCGGTCCCGCCGCGCAGTCCACAAGGCCGCCGGAGCGTTCCCAGTATCGATAGGCGCAACGATACATATCCAGGAACAACGGCGTTGCAGGCACGCTTTCCCCTGCATTGAAACGGGAAAGCAGCGATCGCTTGTTGTAGCCTGAAAGCGTGGTGTCTATCTGCAGGAGCAGTGCGTCCACGCTGTCCCTGATGGTCTCCACATTTTCTCCGACACCCTTCAGATTCAGCTTGACGGTATAGGTACCCCCCTGGGCAAAACCTGAAATCTGCACATAACGGCCCTGCGAAGGCGCACAGGTCATCACGATAAACAGCAGCAGGACAAGCAGGATTTTTCGCATTCTTTGGCAAGTATTTTGCACAAAAATACAAAAAAATACCGATATTTGCAGGTTAAGAAAAGAGTGCTTATGAAAATAAAAACAGCCGTTTTGGCCGTAGCCGTTATCGCCGTCCTGGGCAGCGGATGCAGAAAAAACAATACTGAAACCCAGACACCATCCCTTGCAGGTGCATATTTGTCAGCGTCGGCACCCATGTTCGCCAGGCTGAATCAGGAACTGACCTTTGCAACAGGCATCGACGATTTATATACCTCCGACAAAACAGATGCCGGCACGCTGGGCATTTACTGGCAGGTGAACGGCGATAGTCGCGATACTACATCCAGGGATATCACCAAGTCCAATCCCCCGTTCACCTACATCCCGAAAACCGCGGGCACGTACACCGTTACGGCCACCGTATTCGCCCTCAATGGAAAATACTATTCCACGAGCGCCAGCAGCTCTTTCCAGGCCATCGACCCCGACACCGCCATCGACGGCCTCGCCGGCCCCACCGAAGCGGTGAAGATTGACGGTACGGAATACCAACTGTTCGCCGCCGCCATCGGCGACCACACCTGGATGTGCCAGAATATGTTCAGCAAGGAAAAAGGCCGTGCCTTTCAAGGCTGTGAGGTAGTCTCCGCCCTTTTCGGCCGCTATTACACCTGGGAGGAGGCACAGAACGTATGCCCGGAAGGATGGCGCCTTCCCACCGCCGCAGAGTTTGACCAGGACCTCGGGAACAACGCCGGAGACCTGATGGCCAATGTACAGTTTCTGGAGAAGGCCATGTGGCCCCACTGGCCGGAAGTCGTCATCAGCAATCTCCACTCCTTCAACGCCCTTCCCGTCGGGTACATGGACCTCGCCACCAGCTCGGAAGCCTACGGTTACAAAGAGTACGCCTGCTGGTGGACCGCAGACAGCATTCAGGAGGGAGAAGAATCGCTGGGCGTTTTCCGCTACATCTTCTGCGAAGAAGCAGACATAAAAAAAGGCAAGGGAGACAAAAACACCCTCGCCCTCAATGTCCGCTGCGTGAAAAAGGATTAGCGCAAATCGGTAATGACATAGTCTTTTGAAAGCGATTTTTCGTCCAGCGAGAAGTCGCTTTTTCCTTGCGGCTCCATGAACACGATGTCGGTCAGGAGAAAACGGGCCTGCGTGGATTCGTCCAGGGTAAGGGTTACGTCCAGATATGCCTCCCCGGATGCGTTTACACGGAGCTTATCCATATATTGCCGATAAGCGCCCACAAACAACGCCGGATTGGTGAAAAGGTCTTCCTTCTCCACCTTTTCCATTACCAGTTCCTTCGCTTCCTCGTCCAGGGACCAGCGCGTAATGCCGTCGCTGATTACCTTCAGGCCCAGGCCTTCCAGCACATAGTTGTTCTCCTCCAGGGTGACGCTGCCGTCCGTAACGGGCTTGAATGCGCCTCCGTTCTGCGAGAGCGAATACGTATAGTGGAAACGGACCCGGTGCCCCTGCACCTGATCCAGCAAAGGAATGTTGCCCTGTGCCAGGGCGCTCAGGCAACTCATTCCGACAAGGAGTAAACTAAGCAGTTTTTTCATTCGTCCGGGTTCATGAAGCGTTGCAGGACCTCGTCTAACTCCGCCATGTCCTTCACGAGGACTTCACGCGGCTTGGAGCCGTTTTGCGGGCCCACAATGCCGGCAGCTTCCAGCTGGTCCATTACACGTCCTGCTTTTGCATAACCCATGCCAAGCTTGCGCTGGAGGTCCGACGTGGAGCCGCGCTGGTTCTGCACCACGGTACGGGCGGCTTCCTCAAAGCGGTCGTCCAGCTTGTTCATGTCCACCATGCCGCCGCTGCTTTCCTCGCCTTCCGATGCAGGCGGCTCCGGCAGATAATACGGGGTGTTGTAACTTTTCTGGTAGCCGATCTGGTTGCCCACGGCATTGGTAAGGTCCACGATTTCGTCGTTGCCGATGAAGGCGCACTGCACACGCTCCATCTCCACGCCGGTATAAAGGAGCATGTCGCCGCGGCCGATGAGCTTGTCCGCGCCGGGCTGGTCCAGAATGGTGGAAGAGTCTATGCGTGAGGTAACGCGGAATGCGATACGCATGGGGAAGTTGGCCTTGATAAGGCCGGTAATCACATCTACGGTAGGACGCTGGGTGGCCAGGATACAGTGCAGACCGGCCGCGCGGCCCTTCTGGGCCAGACGGATAACCGACGTGGTAATGCTGCGGGCAAGGGCCTTGGATTCCGGACCGGAGCCCACGGACATGGTGAGGTCTGCGTATTCATCGATGATGGTGACGATGTAAGGCATGAAATGATGGCCTTCGTCGGCACGCAGGTGATGCTCTTTCCACTTGGCGTTATACAACTTGATGTTGTTCACATACGCACGGGAAAGGAGTTCGTAGCGGGCATCCATCTCCACGCACAAGGAATTGAGAATGGCCGCGGCATCCTTGGCGTTTTTGACGATGGCCTTCTCCGCCTCCTCCTGCTCGCTGGCGGCGTTGGGCAGCACGGCCAGATAATGATGCAGCAAATGGCCGTAGGAGGAGAATTCCACCATCTTCGGGTCCACGAAGACGAATTTGAGCTCTGAAGGATGCTTCGAATACAGCAACGATGCCACTATCACATTCAGGCCCACGGACTTACCCTGTTTGGTGGCACCGGCCACAAGCAGGTGCGGGGCGTCGGCCAGGTCGAACACTTTCACCTGCTGGGAAATGGTATAGCCGATAGCCACCGGCAATTCCGCCTTGCTGTCCCGGAAGGAAGGGTCGTTCAGCAGGGACTTGAGCGGAACGATGGAAGCCTTGTCGTTGGCCACTTCGATGCCCACGGAGTCCGAAAGGGTGGTGATACGCACTCCCTTGGCATTGAGGGATATGCCGATATCTTCCTGCAGCTGTTTGATGGCCGAAATTTTTACGCCGGGAGCCGGGTACACCTTGTAAAGAGTTACGGTGGGGCCCACGATGGCGGTGACATCACGAACCTGGATTTTATAGCTGGCCAGGGTTGCCCGAATCTTGTTGTTGTTGCGGCTGAGTTCGTCCTGGGACACCTCGTGACGGGCGTTGGTGTAATCTCCGAGGATATCCAGAGAAGGCGTCTTGTACTTGGGCAGGCCGTCCGGGGGATCCAGCCGGTTGTCAATGGGCCGCAACGGCTCTTTTACTTCCTGTTCCAAGGTATCGTCCGTAATGACGTTCAGCCCGGCTTCTTCCTGTTCTTCCCGGGACGCATCCTCCGCTGCCACATCATTTTCCGTCGCTTTTTCCTGCTTCACGCCGGGCTTAACACGACGCGGCACGGGAGTTTTCTCCTCCGCCGGGCCCGACGTTTCCGAAGTAACGAAGGAGATACCTTCCCCGGCAGATTCCGTGACAGGTTCCGGAACGGTTGCCGGCGCCTCCTCCTGACTGGTATCGGAAGGGGCGGCAACGGGACGTTTTCCCATAAGGAAGGACGCAAAACGGGCGCTCAGGCAATAGAACCAGGTTCCCAGCAAAGCCAGAAGAATGGCTGCCGTAATGATTTCTCCCAGTTTTGCAACCATAAAACGCACGACAGCGGCACCGGCACGGCCTCCAAGCCCGCCGACAAAGGCATACTCCCAATGGGTGAGCATTCCTACCAGGGCGAGTATCCAGGACAAAATCAGGCAGAGCGAAATGCAACCGTAAAACCACTTTCTCAGACGGATAGGACTTCCCCTCCAGAGAAGTTTGACGCACCATACCACCAGGAATACCAGGATGCAAAACGAGGCCAGGCCGAAACTTTCCGTTACCAGGAAATGGCCGATGGACAGCCCTGAAGAAGCGGCGGCATTCTGTATTTCCGGCTCCTGGGCCAGCAGGGCGCTTTGGTCCTGCCTCCAGGTGAACAGGTACGAAATCAGCGAAACGCCCACCGTGAGGGTAAGGATAAGAACAAGGCAGATACCCGCGTAGCGGATACCTGTTTGCTTGCGTTCCGTAAGCCCGTTCCAGTATTTGGCGACAGGATTCATTTCTTCTTGTTTTTACCACGGAAGTTCCGGTTGAACTTGCCGCCCTTGTTGCCCTGGAATCCCAGGTTCATGCCCGGCCGGTTGAAGGAGGCATCGGCCGACAATTTGGTGAGCTCCAAACCATCCGGCACGCTGACCTTGCCGCCCGAGAGACGTTCGATATCCTGGAAGATAGTGGCATCTGCCACAGTATCCTTGTTCCAGATAAGGTACTGCTGGCGCATGTAGATGGCAAGGGAACGAATCATGGCGGTTTTCACCTCCCCCTCCGGTTCACGGGCAATCAAGTCCAGGATGCTTTCTATGTTGCGGCCGTAATGACGGGCGCGAATGGGCTTGGTATTGAGGGGGATAGGGTCCGGCCGGCTGTTTACGACTTCCGGAAGCGGCTTGGGATACGGGGCGTCCACATCCAGGTCATACCCGGCAATGATGAACAGGTGGTCCCAGAGCTTCTGGGCGTAATTTTCCTGCTGATGCACCTGCGGATTCAGGCTTTCCATCACCTTGACGACAGCGTATGCCTGCTCCGTGCGTTTGCTCCGGTCCGGAATTTCCTTTATCTGTTCTACCATGTGGAGCACATTGCGGCCATATTCAGGCATTTGCAATTTCTCCACTTCCGTGTTGTAATATAGCTTTATGGTGTTCTCACTTGCTTCCATAGACGCACATTATCTAATTAACCAGCTACAAAGATAGTGAAATTATCGTCTAAATACCAAAGGTATCCGGCAACTTTTTCATATCCCATTTTTTTGTACAGATGCATGTAGCGCCGTACCTGGCGGACATAGCTGTCTTTTTGCACGCCGAACTTGTAGTCGATGACCTCCACGGACCCGTCCTCCCTCCGCACGACGCGGTCCGGGCGGTACTCGTTACCGTCGGGGCCAATGACAGCCGCCTCCTTCCACACGCAGTTGCCCGGAGCGAACCAGCCCTTGTCCGCTACGCTTTGCAGCCGTTCCTGCAGGAAGGCCAGGGTGGACTCCTGCTCCCGTGCCGGCAATCCGCCGTCCTGCACCGCCGCCGCGACGGCCGCCGGAAGGTCTTCCGCCGTGTCGATTCGGGACAGGATGCCATGCAGCACATTGCCCCGGATACGGCGGCTGGCTTCCATGCCCGTGCTGCCGTCGGCACCAAAATAGTCGGCCGCTTCCGGACTCACTTTCAGGCGTTTGCCGCTGTTCGCCGGATACGATTCGTAGTCCATGCTGAGCTGGTTGGCGCCTTTTTTCCCGCGCTTGAGCGACCCCAGCGGATAAGGCTCGCCGGCGGTGAACTCACTGCTGCCCACAAAGCTGTACAGCAGCTGCGACATGTTCTTCCAGCTTTCCAGTTTTTGGGGCGGCGGCGACGCAATGATTTTGAGTCCGTATTTGGCACGGGTGAGCGCGACATAAAAGACATTGATGTTGTCAATGGCCTCCAGCCTCCGCTCCCGCTCGTAATCCGCCCCGAAAAGGGAATCGGCCGCATTCTCGTCCAGCTGCACCCGGTACATGCCGTCCGCATCCTGCGAGAGCGGCGTTCCTTCCACAGCGGGTTTGCACCAATGGACCGATGCCTTGTACAGCGTCACTTTTTCCGCAAAAGGCACCAGGACAAAGGGAAATTCCAGGCCCTTGGACTTGTGGATGGTCATTACGCGCACGGAATGGCCGCTTTGGGGCGAGGCGATTTTGGGCTTGGCGTCTTCCCAGGCGCGAAGGAACGCATTCAAATTGTTGCCGCCGGTGACGGTCCAGTCCTGCAGATAATCCATAAACGACTGTATGTAAGGGATCTCCGCCGCGAATGTTTCCGGGGCCGACGCCTTCAAATCCCGCAGCAGGCCCTCTGCCAAATCCGGCAGCGAGTGGTAATGCTCAGGGATTTGCACAGCCATGGAACGGGCCAGATAGCCGGCCACGGTGGGGCGCTCCGTATCCACCGGGACGTCCAGCAGCGACAGCTGGGACACCAGACGCCGCACGGTGACGGAAGACTTCACGTAGAGGGAGTCGTCCGACACCACGGGGATACCGTTTTCCACCAGCAGGGCGGCCACGTCGGCGCCTTCCGCCCTGTCGCGGACCAGGATTGCGATGTCCTCCCACTCCCCTCCCCGTTCCTTCACATCGCGGAGCGTCTGCAGGACTTCCTGCATCTGGTCCTCTGTAAAACGTACCTCGACGGAACCGGGAGCCGGGTCGCGGAAACAGGGCTGCTGTTCCACATCGGCATATAAGTCCTGCAGACCCAGCTGCTCCGCTGCATAAGTGAAAAAGGCGTTGTTGAACGTGACGATGGCCTTGCAAGTGCGGAAGTTCCTGTCCAGCCTGGCCGTTTGCACCTGTTCGAATTCCTGTTCCAGGCGGCTGCCCAGGAGGGTCCAGTCGCCGCCACGCCAACGGTAGATGCTCTGTTTCACATCACCCACCACCAGGGAGTCGAAGCCGCTGCTGTCGCTGTTGTGAAGCAGCGGACGGAAGTTCTCCCACTGGATGTCCGCCGTATCCTGGAATTCGTCCAGGAGGAAGTCTTCGAAGCGCACGCCCAACTTCTCATAGATGAAAGGCGTATCCGTACCGTCGATGATATTGCGCAGGATGGTGTTGCTGTCGTCGATGGACAGCATGTTCTTCTCTTTCTGGATGTCGGTCCAGGCTTCACGAAGTTCGTTGATGACGCCGAGGCCGTATAGCTGGGCCAGGAGCGTCTGTGCGGTGACATACACCCTGTAGGCTTGTCCGAAACAAGCCGTGAAAGCCTGCAGGGGGCCGTCCAGCACGCCTTCCACGCGCTGAAACAGGTCCCTCTTGCTTTTGGCGAACCACAGTTCCGGGTTTGCTGCGTTGGTCAGGAAACTGTCCTTGGGCTTCTTTATCGGCGCTTTTTCATCCAGATAGTCGTACAGGTGTTTCAGAAACCCCCGGTTGCTTTCTTTCGCCGGCACGCCTGCCTCGTCCAGCACTTTCAGACAGGCCCGGGCCGCTTCCGCCAGTTGTTTCCGGAAGGTCGATATCAGCTCCCGGCAAGTGGTGCGAAGCGCCTCCAGTTTCTCCCGCGGGAAGTTTCCCTCCCCTTCCGGCAGGCTCTGGAGGCTGCCTGCGACATCCTTCAGCCGGTCTTCCAGCGAGAAGCGGCCGCGCTGCTCCAAATCCTCCTGGACGCTGCGGGTAAGCCACTCCAACAAGGTGCGGTCCTGCTCCGAGAGGTTGTCCAGCACGCGGTCCACGCTCTCCTGTACCAGCGCTTCCCGGTCCAGCTGCACCTGATAGGTGGAAAACTGGCCGATTTCCCTTGAAAAAGCACGCAAGGTTTGCTGGAAAAAGCGGTCGATGGTGGAGACGGCGAAGGCGGAATAGTCGTGCAGGATGGCCGTGAGCTGCTGCCGCGCCCGCTTTTGCAGGGTGGATGTATCCGGCAGCACCGCCGGCACCAGATCCCGCACATACGGAGAATCGTCCGGATTGCGCGACAGGACGTACAGTTCCTGCAGGATACGGCGTTTCATCTCGTCCGTGGCCTTGTTGGTGAACGTAACCGCCAGCACATGGCGATACGCATCCGTTTTATCGCTCTGAAGAATGAGCCGGATGTATTCCTTTGCCAGATTGTATGTTTTGCCGGATCCCGCCGACGCTTTCAGAATCTTTATCATCTTTACAAAGATACGCTTTTTTCCGGAAGTTTCGTATCTTTGTAATCCAACTTTCGCACTTGCGAAAGTTACCTCATATGGAGCACCGAAGGGGCGATAGCAAGCCTCCTTCCCCGAGGGGAGGTAAAAGGCTGTCGGCCCGAGGCCTCCGAAACAAGGTATTTCGCACATGCGAAACTTAAGTTTGTAATTCAACTTTCGCACATTAACACTGAGACGATGAATACACACGTAGTTATTATGGCCGGCGGTATCGGCAGCAGGTTGTGGCCGCTCTCCACCCCGGATATTCCCAAACAGTTTATCGACGTGCTGGGCGTGGGCCGCAGCCTGATTCAACTCACCGTTGACCGCTTTGCGGGCGTATGCCTGCCGCAGAATTTCTGGGTAGTCACCGGCGAAAAATACCTCCCGCTGGTGAAGCAGCAGCTGCCCGCCATACCGGAAAGCCAGATATTGGCGGAACCGGAAGGCCGCAACACCGCTCCCTGCATCGCCTATGCTTCCTGGAAAATCCAGCAGAAGGACCCGGAGGCCAACATTGTGGTAACGCCCGCCGACGCCCTCGTGCTCAAGACAGACGCATTCAAGGAAACCATTTCCAAAGCGCTGGAATTCACGGCGGAACGGGATGCGGTCGTCACCGTGGGCATTGCACCCACCCGCCCGGAAACCGGTTATGGCTATATCCACGCCACGGAGGCCCTGCACGGCCAGCTGGTCAAGGTGAGCGAATTCAAGGAAAAACCAGACCTGGACACCGCCCTCCGCTACCTGGAAGACGGGCATTACTTCTGGAACGCAGGCATTTTCGTGTGGAATGTAAAAACCATCGTATCGGAACTGCGCGCCTATGCCCCGCAAATTGCGGGAGTGATGGATGAACTGGCACCCGCTTTCTACACTCCCCGGGAGCAGGAGGAGCTTCGCCGCCTGTTCCCCACCTGCGAAAAGATTTCCATCGACTACGCCGTGATGGAAAAGAGTCCCCGTATTTACGTGATTGCGGAAGACCTCGCCTGGAGCGATTTGGGCAGCTGGGGCAGCGTCATGACGCAGCTGAAAGCGGACGAAGACGGCAATACGGCCATTGGCCCGGATGTGCGCCTCTATGGCTGCCGCAACTGCTTCGTGCACACGGCCGAAGAAAAGACGGTGGTGGTAGAAGGTCTTGACGGATATATTATTGCGCAGTCTGCAGACCGCCTGCTGATATGCCGTCTTTCCCAGGAACAGCACATCAAGGAATACTCCGCATAAAGATTGCAAAGAAATTTTTCAAAAAATTTATTGCAGATTCCGAAAAAGTTACTACCTTTGCAATCCCGTTTACGGGAAATCGCAAAACAGGAGACTCGTTAGCTCAGTTGGTAGAGCACAACACTTTTAATGTTGGGGTCTCGGGTTCGAGCCCCGAACGGGTCACAAAAAAGACAAACCAGTCTGAATGCGCTCTTAGCTCAGCTGGTAGAGCAGCTGACTCTTAATCAGCGGGTCTAGGGTTCGAGTCCCTAAGAGCGCACCAAAAAAGCCTGACGTTTTCCGCCAGGCTTTTTGCTATTCATCAGGCCGGTATTCCAGCAGATCGCCAGGTTGGCAGTCCAGGGCCTTGCACAGGCTTTCCAGGGTGGACAATCGCACCGCCCTGGCTTTGCCGCATTTGAGGACGGAGAGGTTCGCGGGCGTTATACCTACTTTCTGCGCCAGCTCGCCGGAGGACATTTTCCGGCGGGCCAGCATGACATCGATATTGGTGATGATAGGCATAAGCGGTTACTCCTGTGCGGGCTGCTCATCCGGCTTCCCTGCCTTTCCCTTCAAGTAGGAAGGCAGTTCCATGCCAGCCATCTTGAACAACTCATCCAGCGGGGGAACGCTCTTCATCATCCCGGAAATGAAGTTGGACGTGGCGGTTTTTCCGTCGGTGCCGTTGCCGGTATCCCAGACGGTTACCTTGTCGATATTGATGCCCTTCACGGCCTCTACCTGGGTCTTCACCAGCTCAGGCAGCTTGTCGGCAATCATCATGAGCACGGCCTTCTGGGCATCGCCTTCCGCGGCGGTCACCAGGTTTCTGAAACCGTCGGCCTGCTTGGTGAGGATTTCCAGCATACCCTTTGCCTGGGCGTCCATCTTGGCGTAAATGGCATCGGCCTCACCTTTTGCCTTGCGGCGAATCTGCTCGGCCTCGGCCTCCGCTTCAATGATTTTCTTCTCTTTGTCGATTTCTGCGGCAACCACGATGTTGGCCTTCTGCGTGGCCTCTTCGCGGGCGGCACGCGCCAATTCGGCGTCGCGCTCGCTCTGATACGCTTCTTCGAGGGCTTTGGCGGCCTGCACCTTTTCCGCAGCCACGGCCAGACGGTCGGCCTCAGCCGTCTTCTGGCGGCGCAGGGCGTCGGAGTTGGCGATTTCAATCTTGGCCGAGTTTTCACCCTTCACGGCGTCCGCATCGGCGGCGGCCACATTGATACGGGTATCCTTGTCCGCATTCGCCTTACCGGTTTCACCGTACCTGTTTTGCTCGGCGACGCTCTTCTTGGCGTCGTTGATGGCCTTGGCGGCGGCCTCTTTACCCAGCGCCTCGATGTAGCCGGATTCGTCGCGGATATCGGTGACATTCACGTTGATGAGACGCAGGCCGATTTTGCGGAGTTCCGCCTCCACGTTGGTGGATACGTTGGCCAGGAATTTGTCACGGTCCGAGTTGATTTCCTCGATGTCCATGGTGGCAATCACCAGACGCAGCTGGCCGAAGAGGATATCCGTGGCGATGCTCTGAATGCTGTCAACGCTCAGGCCCAGCAGACGCTCGGCGGCGTTGGTCATGCTCTCCGGTTCGGTGGAAACACCCACGGTAAAGCGGCAGGGAACGTCCACGCGGATGTTTTGCTTGGACAGGGCGTTGGTGAGGTTGCACTCGATGGAGATGGGCTTGAGGTCCAGGTAGGCATAATCCTGGAAAACCGGCCAGATAAACGCAGCTCCGCCGTGGATGCACTTGGCCGAAGCCATGCGTCCGGTTTTACCGTAGATGACCAGGATTTTGTCCGAAGGACAGCGGCGATAGCGCTTGAGGATGGCCGTAAGCGTAACGAACAGCACGGCCACCAGAATGAGAATCAGCGTGAGTGTAGTCATAATTTATATGGTATAAGTGTTAACTTCTTCTACTAACAATGTATTGGCGTCCAGGGCGTCCACCACGCGGATGGGCGTTCCGGTATGGAGCGTGTCCCCGCTTTCCGTAAGGGCGTCGTATTCGCGCACGCTGCCGGCAATGGTAATTTGCACCTTGCCTGCACCGCTGCGTGCCGGCGGGATGGTCAGGTAAACCTTCCCTTCACAACCGGCGGCCTGCGTCTGCACGTGGATATTGCCGCTTTGCTGCATGGAGGAGAGCCACTTGAACAGGTACATGACCGCCGCCACCAAAGCGACGCCGATAAGTGCCGATATCAGAATGAGCAGCGCAGGATACGGGATGCTGTCCTGCAGCAGGATGGCACTCCATCCGAAACCGAGAATGAAGTTTACGAAGTTGCGGAAGGTGTACAGGTTGGACCCTCCGTCGATGTTGGAAAGGTCGGAGCCGTCCATGCTGGTGTCCACATCCATGTCGAAGTCGGAATCGGCATCGGCCCCCACGAAGGTGAGTATGCTCTGGATGACGAAGATAAAGGACGCCGACAGGGTGACGACCCATAGGATTTTCATTATAAGGCTGAGCCCAGCCCACCAGGTTGCAATCATAAGGATAATAGGATTAAGTGTTTCTGCAAATATAGTAATTATTTATCGAAATGCAATAATTTTTTACTAAACTTGCGAAAAATTCTTTTAACCCATTAATATACAATAACTTACGCGAGGATGTCAAGCTCGTTCCGCTCCGACACCCTCGCGTAAATGATTATTTAACAGGTTCTTAAACCATAAAAATTAGCTTTTCTTGCCGAAGAGGCCGCCAAGGATGCTGGTCGCGGCACCGAGGAGACCGGAGGCACCGGAATTGCCCTTCAGCGAGGCGAGGATGTCGTTGAGGTCCACATCGCCGTCGCCATCCTGGTCTTTGAGAAATCCGGAAAGCTTGCCCATGATACCGGGAATGAGGCCGGCGAGGACCGGAGCCAGGCTGCCCAGATTCAGTTTGCTGAGGACATTGTTGTTGAACAGGTTTCCGGCCAGGGCGGTGATTTCGCTGGTCGCGGCGTCCGACTTGCCGGTCAGGAATCCCTTGAGTACGTCCAGGCCGCCGGCCTTGGAAGCAGTCTGGGTAAGGGAACCCAGCACCGAAGAGGAAAGACCGCCGAGCACCTGTTCCTTCAGGTTGTCGGGAATTTCTACCTTGCCGGCTGCAGCGCCGACAATCTGCTGAATGTAATCGTTAATGTTTGCCATATTATTATTGTATTGATGGTTAATGTCTCTTAATACCCGAATATCTCCTCCAGGGATACCTGTTTTACAGGGCCCAGGGTTTTGAGGAATTCCATGTCCAGGTCCTTGGTGTCGCCCAGGATGGCATAGTGGTAAGTGCGGCCCTTGATCCACTTGGCATGGGTGGCACGGAGGTCGTCCATGGTCATGGCATCCACCTTCTCGAAAATCTGCTTCTCGCGCGGCTCGGTGAGCCCCAGTTCCTTGGCTGCCAAATAGCTGTAGAAGACACGCTCGCCCTTGACGCGCTGGGTGCGGAGTTTGCCCAGGATGGACGCCTTGGCGATTTCCAGGTTCTCGGGGGCCTCCTGCAGGGTTTCGATAATCTCGTCAAAGCCTTCGCATGCCTTCCTGAGCTTGTCGTTCTGCGAGGCGATATAGGCCCGGAACGAATAGGTGTCGTCCGTGAACGTCGGGTCTGACAGGCGGGCACCGGCACCATAGGCCAGCGCACGGGATTCGCGCATTTCCTGGAACACGATGGCATTCATGCCGCCGCCGTAGTACTCGTTGAAAAGTTCAAGCGCAGGGTCCTCTGTCAGGTCAAGCGTCTCGCCCCTGTCCGAATACTGCACATAGTTGAACTGACGGGCGTCGTAATGGGCCACGAACACCTGCTTGGAAGGGGTCAGCTGCTTGACGGCGTGTGTCTTCACCACCGGCTGCAAGCCCGTGGCCGGATGCAGTTTCTCCAGCATTCCCTTCACTTCCTCCAGCGGGGCGGGGCCATAATATAAAATGGTATGCTGCTTCGCCAGCAGGCTGTCGCGCGAAGCAAGTACCCGGGCCGATGTCAGGGCCTGCAACTGCTCATTGCTGAGCGTGCCGGCCTGGATGTATTCGGGGCCGTACATGAGATACTGCTGCAGGGCGCTGTTGCAGGCGCGCTGGTTCTTCTTGGCGTCTGCACGGCTGCGCAGGAGATCCGCCTTCAGCTCCGCGAGGACCGCCTCGTCCGCCTGGACATTACGCAACTGATATTCAAAGGTTTCCAAGGCCGCAGCCAAATTCTCGCTGAGACCGGAAACGGCAAGGTTGGTGGTGTTGCCGCCCACGCGGAAAGCCTGCGAGCAGGCCAGCCCGTACATGCGCGTGGAGAAGGCGTCCTGGCTATAACGGTCAGAGCCCAGATAGGACAGGTAATCCGCCGTCACGTCCAGCACGGGGTCGTTGTCGGAACCGCGGTCATAGCGGAAACTCAGCATGGCGATGTCGTTCTGCTCATTCTTCTTGTAAAGCAGCGGCAGGCCATGGAAATCGCTCACCGTCATGTCCTTCTCGTAATCGACGAATACCGGTTCGATGGGAGCGGGTTCGGAAGCGGCAATCTCAGCCAGGAAGTCGCTCTGCTTGTCGCGGTTGGTGGCGATGGGCGTAATCTTGGGCGCTTCGATTTTCTTGATGCTCTTGTCCTCGCCCAGGTGCTTGAACACCACGGCGTAGTTTTCCGGCTTCAGGTACTCATTTGCCCAGGCCACGACATCGGCCTTGGTGATTTTTCCGATACGGTCCAGGCGTCCCACTTCCCATTCCCAGGAGGTGCCGTTGATGAACGAATTCATGAACATCGACACGCGGGAACGGTTGGATACCAGGCCCTGCATGTGGCTGAGCTTGTAATTGGCCTTGGCTGCCTCCACCAGTTCCTCGGAGAAGTCGCCCTTGCGCAGTTTCTCCACCTCGCCCAGGAGCAGGTCCAGCACCTGCTGCAGGCTCTGGCCTTCCTTGGGCATGGCCTCCGCCAGCATCAGGCCCCAGTCGGAACGGTTGTAGGGGAAGAAAGCGCCGCCCAGGAGCGCCTGCGTGTTAATCAGGTCCAGGTCTGTCAGGCCGGCATGTCCGTTGTACAGTACGGAGCCCACGATTTCCGAAATTTCGCTTTCCGGGAAGCGTGCACCGGGGGTGCGCCAGCCCAACATCACGAATTCGGCGTCGTTTCCGAACACATCCTTCACCTTGGGCGCGGTAATGGGCTCCTCCGCAGGAATCTTGCGTTCGGGAAGGGCCGGATTGGGTTTCCACCCGCCGAAGTACTGCTCGATAATCTTTACCATCCGGTCGGGCTCGAAGTCGCCGGAAAGGCAGATGGCCACATTGTTGGGCACGTAGTAGGTGTCCTTCTGGTAGCGGATGGCCCTGAGCGAAGGATTCTTCAGGTGATCCTGCGTGCCGATAACGGTCTGCGTCCCGTACGGATGACGCACGAACAGCATGCTGTCCAGGGCGTCGATGGCCTTTTCGCTATCATCCGTCAACCCCATGTTCTTTTCCTCATAGACAGCCTCCAGTTCCGTGTGGAAACCGCGGAAAACACAGTTCATGAAACGGTCGGCCTGGATTTTGGCCCAGTTTTCCACCTGATTGGAAGGAATTTCCTCCACATAGCAGGTCACGTCGTTGCTGGTAAAGGCGTTGGAGCCTTCCGAGCCGATGATGCTCATGAGTTTGTCGTACTCGTTGGGGATGGCAATCCGGGAGGCTATCAGGCTCACGGAGTCTATCCGGCGGTACAGGGCATCGCGTTCCGCCGGGTCCACAAGGGTACGATATACCTCAAACAGGCTGTCGATTTGGGCCAGAAGCGGTTTTTCCGCTTCATAGTCCTGCGTACCGAACTGCTCGGTTCCCTTGAACATCATGTGCTCCAGGTAATGGGCCAGGCCGGTGTTGTCGGCCGGGTCGTCCTTGCCACCGGCATGTACGGCGATATACGTCTGGATGCGGGGTTCATCCTTGTTCACGCTCATGTAAACCTTGAGTCCGTTGTCAAGCGTGTAAATTTTGGCCTGCAGCGGATCTCCCTTCACACACTCGTACCGGGAGCAGCCGCAAAGGGCCAGGGCCGCAAGGGCCGCCAAAAAAACAAAATGTTTCATATATAGTTAATTAATTCACAATAATTCGCAATTAATTCGCTATTAAGCGCCGCATCACTTCAACTTGCCCGCAAACGCAAAAATACACATTTTTTTTCGTACCTTTGTACGATTATACGAAACAGGCAAGAAAAAAAAGATACGCAATGAAAAACTTTGTAGAAGAACTCAGGTGGAGAGGCATGATTCAGGACATCATGCCCGGAACGGAAGAGAAACTGATGGAAGGCCCCCAGGCCGCCTACGTGGGCATTGACCCCACGGCAGATTCCCTGCATATCGGCCACCTGGTCAGCGTAATGATACTCAAGCATTTCCAGAGCTGTGGCCACAAGCCTTACGCCCTGGTGGGCGGGGCCACCGGCATGATAGGCGACCCTTCCATGAAGAGCGCGGAACGCAACCTGCTGGACGAGGAAACCCTGAATCACAACGTGGCTTGCATCAAGGCCCAACTCTCCCGCTTCCTGGACTTCGAGTCCGACGCCCCCAACAAGGCCGAACTCGTGAACAACTACGAGTGGATGAAAGACTACACGTTCATCAACTTCATCCGCGATATCGGCAAGCACATCACCGTCAATTACATGATGGCCAAGGATTCCGTGAAAAAGCGCCTTTCCCGTGACAGCTCCGAAGGCATGTCCTTCACCGAATTCAGCTATCAGCTCATGCAGGGCTACGATTTCTACTGGCTGTGGAAGCACAAGGGCTGCGTCCTCCAGCTGGGCGGAAGCGACCAGTGGGGCAACATCACCACCGGTTCCGAGCTCATACGCCGCATGGACGGAGGCGAGGCTTTCGCCCTCACCTGCCCCCTCATCCGGAAGGCGGACGGCACCAAGTTCGGCAAAACCGAGAAAGGCAACATCTGGCTGGATGCGGAGCGCACCTCCCCGTACGAGTTCTACCAGTTCTGGCTCAACGTGGCCGATGACGACGCCGAGCGCTACATCAAGATTTTCACCCTGCTGAACCGCGAAACCATCGCGGGCCTCATCGCCGAACACCGCGAAGACCCCGGCCAGCGCAAACTGCAGAAGGTGCTCGCCAAGGAAGTCACCATCATGTGCCACGGGCAGGAAGCTTACGACAATGCCGTCGCCGCCTCCCAGATGCTGTTCAGCGGCAACTCCGAGGCCCTTCGCAAACTGGACGAAAAAACCTTCCTGGCCGTTTTCGGCGACGTTCCCTCCTTTGACATCGCCAAGACGGACCTCCCCTGCAACATCCTGGACCTGCTGGCCGTAAAGACCGCCATCCTCCCCTCCAAGGGCGAGGCCCGCAAGATGGTGCAGGGCAACGGAATTGCCATCAACAAGGACAAGGTGGCGGACATCAATGCCGATATCACCGAGGCGGACATTGTGAACGGGCATTACATCCTGGCCCAGAAGGGAAAGAAGAACTATTTTATCATCAACGTGAAGTAGCTTCTTCGACAAGCTCAGAACGACAGAATATGGAAAAGCAGACCAGTACAAGGCAGCTCAAGGTGGGCCGCGAAATACAGAAAGACCTGGCGGAGATTATCCGGGCCAAGGGCATGGCCACGTTCGGCGGCGCCCTGGTTACGGTGAGTGAAGTCCGTGTAAGTCCGGACTTGTCGGTAGCCAAGGTATTTGTGAGCATTTTTCCCTCTGACCGGCAACCCGCCGTGATGGAATGGCTCCAGGAGAACAACAAGACCCTCCGCGGAGAACTGGGTCACGTGGTGGCCAAACAGTTCCGCATTGTTCCGGAGCTGGTCTTCCTGCTGGACACCACACTGGATTATGCGGCGCATATAGAGGAACTTTTGAAAAAGTAGCTGCCTCGCTCCGCTCAGAATTACAATGCAGAACCCAGCATGACAAGCCTGCCGTTTAGAATAGCACTCCGCTACCTGTTTTCCCGGAAGTCGTACAATGTCATCAATATGATTTCCGGAATAGGCGCTGCGGGCATGGCTGTCGGAACGGCTGCGCTGATTGTGATTCTCTCCGTTTTCAACGGCTTTGATTCGCTTGTAAATCAGTCGCTTACAGATGCGAATCCAGACCTTTTGGTAAAGCCCGCCCAGGGGAAAGTGTTCCGCCCCGACAGCTTGGAATGGCTGGTGGAAGCGCCCTCCGTCGTCCGTCTCTCCAGCGTTTTGTCGGACCAGGCCTTCCTTTCCTGCGACGGGAAACAAGGCTTGGTGCTGGTCAAAGGCATTGACGAAGCCGGCGAGGAAGAATCGCCCCTGCAGAACCACCTGATTGACGGCGTATGGACTTTCCACCGCGGAGAGCGGCCCATGGCTGTGGCCGGTGCCGGGGTAGCCGCCCAACTGGGCCTGAACCCCCGTTTTCTCGCCCCCCTGGAACTTCATTACCCCTCCCGCACGGAGGCGGTTTCGCTGGCCAATCCGGCCGCCTCGCTGCACAGCGTAAAACTGGGCTTGTCCGGTGTGCTGTCCGTCAGTTCCGAGCTGGATGCCAAGCTGCTGGTAGTCCCCATCGGCACCGTCCGGGAACTGCTCGCGTACGAGTCGGAAGTATCGGCCCTGGAAATTTGGACGGTCCCGGGAAGCGCAGATGCCGTTCAGAAGGACCTGCAGTCGCGTCTGGGGCCTTCGTTCCGTGTCCTGAACCGCTACCAGCAGAACGCTTCGGTGTACAAGATGATGCGCTACGAAAAGCTGGCCGTTTATGCCATTCTCATCTTCGTGGTGCTCATCATCGCCTTCAACATTTACAGCTCGCTGCGGATGCTGGTCATTGAAAAGGAATACGACATGGCCACGCTGCGCAGCCTGGGCGCTACGGACAGCCTGCTGCGCCGTATCTTCCGCCTGGAAGGATGGCTGGTATCGCTGCTGGGCATGGCCGCAGGGCTGGTGGCGGGTGTCGCGCTTGTGCTGCTGCAGCAGAAGTTCGGCCTGGTTCCCATGCCGGGCAATTTCATTGTCGATGCTTATCCGGTGGTACTCCGCGCTTCGGACATCCTGTGGACCGTGGCCGGCGTTGCGCTCATCGGCTATCTCATGGCGCTCCTTCCTACCCGAAAAATATGAGCAGCCTCTCCCAGCATACCCCAACGCACAGAATGCCTCCTTTTCGCGCGTCAGGTGATGCGAACGCACAGGACAGCGCACAAAAATGGAAGGTTTTGTGCGTTTGCTTATGCTTTCTTATTTTGTGCGCATTGGACTTGCTCACGGGGGACGGCCTCAACCTTCCTTCGGAGGTCATTCTTTGGAAACTGCGCCTGCCGCGCATGCTGACGGCCGCAGTGGCCGGTGCCGCGCTGTCACTCTCCGGGGCACAGATGCAGGCCATCTTCCGCAATCCCCTGGCCGACCCGCACCTGATGGGCGTTTCCGGCGGCGCCGGACTCGGTGCGGCCATCGCCGCCTGGACCGTGACGGGGGTCAGCGCATGGGCCGGCGGACTCACCATGGTATCGGCCGCCTTTGCAGGGGCCCTGCTGACCGGCTTTTTCATCGTTGCCGTCGCGGCCCGGACGCAATCCACCACTACCCTGCTGCTGGTGGGCGTCATGCTGGGATTCGTGCTCAGCGCTCTAAGCTCCATCCTGCAATATGCGGCCGGAGAAGAGAGCCTGAAACTGTTTTACAGTTGGATGGCGGGCAGTTTTTCCGGCGTTTCCTATACCGGACTGGTTTTCATGACCGTCATGCTGCTGGCAGGACTGGCGCTGGCCCTTTCCCAGATGAAAGCCCTGGATTTGATTCTCTTCGGCGACACGTTCGCCGCCTTCAGCGGAGCGCCGCTGCGGAGCCTGCGGTTCCGGGTGATGCTGGGATGCGCGCTTATGACGGGCGCCGTCACTGCATTCTGCGGACCGCTGGGCTTTGTGGGCATCGCCGCGCCGCACCTGGTCCGGCGCCTGACGGGGACATCGGCCCATAAGACCGTTCTGCCCGGGTCGATGCTTGCCGGCGCCTGCCTGGCCCTGGCCGGCGACATCCTTTCCCATATAGGGCCTACGCCCCTGCCCGTGGGAAGCACGCTGGCGCTCATCGGCATCCCGCTCATTCTGGCCTTATTGTGGAGGAACCGCTTATGATACTGGAAATCAGACAACTGCGGCTTGCTTACGGATCCCGTATCCTGGCACCGGACATATCCTTCCACCTGGAAGGCGGCGAATGCGTCCTCCTTGCCGGCGCCAATGGCTGCGGGAAAAGTACCCTGTTGAGAACATTGGCCGGGGAAGGCACGGATGCCGACACCCTCCGCTTCGCTGCTTCCCTCCCGGACGGTGCGGCAGCGGGCCCTTCCCGTTCATACGGCCATGGGCGGCCGCAGGTTTCGGCACACACGCCCGCTCCGGCCAAATGCATTCTGATTCCCACGGGCATTCCCAAAGTGAAGGGCTTTACGGTGGAGGAATTCGTTCGCACGGGCTGTTTCCGGGAAAGTGACTGGGCAGGACGCTTGTCGGTCCAGACGGAACTGCGTCTGCAGGGTGCGCTGGACTTGCTGGGACTCCGCCCGCAGGCCGGGCAGGACATTTCCACCCTCAGTGACGGCGAATTCCAGAAGGCGTGCATCGCCGTGGGACTGACGCGCCGGGCCGATGTCCTCCTGCTGGACGAACCCACGGCCTTTCTGGACGTAGATAACCGCGTGATGGTATTGCAGACGCTGCGCAAGGTGGCGCAGGAGACCGGCATGGCCGTCCTTTTCTCATCGCACGACCTGCACGAGGCCTTGCAGGCGGCCCGGCGCGTGCTGGCCTTCACGCCGGCGGGCACTTTTCTGGAATCGACACAAAAAAACCGCCGGGAAGTTCTCCAGGCGGCCTTTCCGATCTTAGGCGCTCAGCATGACAAGGAGGCGATGTAGGCCTTCATCTGCGGCACTTTGCGAAGGGCGGCATGGAACAGGGCCACCTGGTTGCGGGTTCGGACCAGATTGTGTTCCGGGTACTTTATCTTATAGTACGTGTCGCCGTTGATGTAGTCGGCAAAGAAACGCACGGCCTGCATATACGGGAACAGGCAGGCTGCATAGGGCAGATTCTCCACTTCCACCGGCGTGAGGAAAACCTTTGCACTTTCCAGGTATCCTTTGGTGAAGGCTTCGAAAATATCCATCCGGAAATCGACCTTCTCCACCGCCGGGTCGTCTTCCGCGACGGTATTGGCCGCCGTGCGGAGGAAGTCGCCGAAGTCGGAAAAAACGTAAGACGGCATCAGGGTATCCAGGTCGATGACACAGAGAACGCGGCCCTCCGCGTCGAACATCATGTTGTTCACCTTGGTGTCGCAGTGGCAGATGCGTTTGGGAAGCTTTCCTTCACGATGCAGCCGTTCCGCCTTGCACATCTCCTCTTCGAATGGAAGCAGGTCCGCCAGGATGGCCTGCACTTCGGCTTCGGCCATGCGGCCGACGGCATCGGCCTGCACGGCTTCGTGCAGCTGACGGGCACGCAGCTCCATGTTGTGAAAATCCGGGATGGTTTCTCCCAGGCTGTCGGGAATATCGGCCAGCTGGGCCTCGAAACGGCCGAACGCCTTGCCGCAACAATACGAATATTCCGGGTTCACCGTCTCATAGGTGAAGGCGTCCTTGACAAACACCGACACGCGCCAGTACGTGTTTCCGTCGGTCCAATACGTTTTGCCCGTGTCCTTGCAAGGGATGAAGCGGAGGACCTTGCGGTCGATGTCCGCCTCTCCTGCCGCCTCCAGTTTCTGCCGGATATGGGCCGTTGCACATTCTATATTGTGCTGCAGCAGCTCCACGTCCTTGAAAATGGCGTTGTTGATGCGCTGGAGCACATAGTCGTCGGCACCGTCCGTATGTACCTTGAACGTGTCGTTGATGAGACCGTTTCCAAGCGGTTTGACATCCAGGATGTTCCCCCGGATATCGAACTGCGTGACAATTTGGTTTACTTGTGTTTCCATCATTTATTCCGTAAAAAGTCAAAAATCCTGCCGCGCTATGCTGAAATCCACCATCCTTTCGATGGCACGGGTGCAGACGGGGCAGAAACGGGCGCATTCGTTGGTCTTCATGCGGCAATCCGCAGCCGGCCGGAAAACACCCTTGGACTGGTACCCGCCCCCTTCGAACATGCCGGCCTCCCCTGTCTCAAGCATATCGGCCCACTTGGCGCCGAAATTTACCAGGGTGGTGATGTTGGGCTCCCAAGGTTCTGCATCCGCAGGATACTGCGGTTCAAACTGGTCGTCGTAATAATACTCGTCGGCCAGGCCGGCAAAGGCGTGTCCGAATTCATGCACCAGCACCGGGATAAAAGCGGGATGGTCGCTGCTGGAGATGGTAAGGCTGTTGTAGATGCCGCCGCCACCGTAAACGGGCGTATTTACCAGCACCATCACATGCTCAAACGGGAGCGTTCCAATTTTGTTCCAGACATCCCAGACAGAGGAAGTGGTAAGGTATCGTTCCGTATAAAACGTGTCGAAGTGGCTGGAGAGAAGCGTCTGACGCCACATGCCCTTGTGCGGAATGCTGACGCCGCTTTCCGCCGATTCGGCAAAGACCGCACGCACGACAAACTGCGCCGCGCGGCCCTTGAACGGTTCATGGGAGAAAAGCGCCTCCGCCGCGCGGGAAGCATCGGCCCAGAATTTGGCTTCATCGGCCTTTGCATAGCCTTCCGGGACGATGACGATATCCACCGCATCCTCCGGCGCCGCATCGCCGTGCACCACCTTCATGGGCAGCCTGTTGTCCGCCAGCGGACGGATGAGGATATCGGCCGGATTCAAGGGATGACGCAGGCTGGCCGACACCTTCCCGTGCGTATCCCGGAGCGTTATCTCCACGGTAACCGGATGCTTGGGGAACGGCAGCTGAAAACTGTTCTCGAACGCCTTCTGCACGCGCGTGGCTTCCTCCGTGGTGACCCACTCCTGGAACAGCGAAGAGAAACTGGCGGCATACAGACAAACACCGCTTGACGGGTCCAGCAGACGGATTTGCCCGTTTCCCCGCAGCAGGGGCTCCGTCAGCTGCGCATGCCGGCCGGCCCAAACGGACGTCCGGAACACCTGCCTGAGATAGATGGCCTGATGGGAAGCATCGCCGCAAAAAACATAATCCAGCCGTAAGGTACTGTCCTGGAAATGTGTCGAAAAGGATGTCCCGCCAGAAACATGGCCGCCTGCAAAGACTGCGGAAAACGGCAGCAACCAGAAAAGAAATGTGGTCAGAAAGCGTTTCATACCTCTTTAAGAATGGTTATTTGAAACAAAAAAAGCGCCTAACTTGAAGTCTGGCGCATTGGTACTCGGTAGGAGAATCGAACTCCTATTGCAAGATTGAGAATCTTGAGTACTAACCGTTATACGAACCGAGCGGTTTGGATTGCAAAGGTACGATAAAAATTTAATTCTGCAAAATTTTATTTCAGAAACACGAAAAAAACGGCCAGGACCAGGCAGAAGAAAGCGGCCATGTGATTCCACTGTATCGGCTGCCCCTTGAACATGAACATCACTATCACCGTAAAAATGGTGAGTGAAATCACTTCCTGGATTACCTTCAGCTGCAAGAGGTTGAACGGTCCCCCGTTGCCCTGGAAGCCTATCCGGTTGGCCGGGACCGTGAGGCAGTACTCAAAGAAAGCGATGCCCCAGGAAAACAGAATGACAAGAATGAGCGGCCATCCCGTGGAAATTTTCATTTCCTGCAGTTTAAGATGTCCGTACCACGCGAACGTCATGAACACGTTCGAGAAAATGAGCATGAGAATGGTCCAAAATCCTTGCATACAAATTTGTAATTCAATTTTCGCGAGTGCGTAAGTTAAGTTTGTAATTGGGGCGCAAAGTTAGTAACTTTGCACAATTAAACAAATACCCTTGAAATGACCTTGATTAAATCCATTTCCGGCATTCGCGGAACCATTGGCGGCGCACCCGGTGGCGCCCTTACACCTGTCGATATCGTCAAATTCACGGCGGCTTATGCCGCTACCCTGCCCCTGCGCAAGCCCCGGCCCAACGGGGAGCGCTACAAGATTGTCGTCGGCAAAGACGCCCGCATGTCCGGCGACATGGTGGAACAGCTGGTGGTGGGCACCCTTGTCGGTTACGGAATCGACGTGGTAAAATGCGGATTTGCCTCCACCCCTACCACGGAAATGGCCGTACTCTTTGCCCAGGCCGACGGCGGCATCATCCTCACCGCCAGCCACAACCCGCGCCAATGGAACGCCCTTAAGCTTCTGAACGACAAAGGCGAATTCCTCACCGCAGCGGAGGGGCAGGCCGTGCTGGATCTTGCAGAGAAAGAGGACTTCGACTTTGCGGAAGTGGACCGGCTGGGAAGTATCGAGGAAGAAGATTTCACGGACCGGCATTTGGACGCCGTCCTGGCCCTGCCGGCGGTGGATGCCGAGGCCATCCGGGCCGCGCACTTCACCGTGGTGGTCGATGCCATCAACTCCGTAGGCGGCATCATCATGCCCCGCCTCCTGAAACGCCTGGGCGTCAAGTGTATCGGCCTTAACTGCAACCCTACCGGAGACTTTGCGCACAACCCGGAACCGCTGCCCGCCAACCTGGTGGACCTTTGCGAGACCGTCAAGAAGGAGAAGGCGGATTTGGGCATCTCCGTGGACCCGGACGTGGACCGGCTGGCCTTCATCTGCGAGAACGGGGAGCCGTTTGTGGAAGAGTACACGCTGGTGAGCGTCGCCGACTACCTTTGCGAACTGGCCGAAAAGGAAGGCAAGCCCATCGCCACGGTGTCCAACCTGAGCTCCACAAGAGCCCTTCGCGACGTGACGGAGAAGCACGGCGGCAAGTATTACGCTGCAGCCGTGGGCGAAGTAAATGTGACCACCAAGATGCATGAGGTGGGCGCCCTCATCGGCGGCGAAGGCAACGGAGGCGTCATCTACCCGGCCATCCATGCCGGCCGCGACGCCATGGTGGGCGTGGCCCTGTTCCTGAGCAACCTGGCCCACAAGGGCCTCAAGGCAAGCGAGCTCAAGAGGACCTATCCGCAGTATTTCATCGCCAAGAACAAGATTCAACTCAGCGACGCTGCGCTTATCGACAAAATTCTGGGCGAGCTCAAGCGCATTTACGCCAAAGAAGACATCAACGACATCGACGGCGTAAAAATCAACTTTGAGGCGGACAGGACCTGGGTGCACCTGCGCAAGTCCAACACGGAGCCCATCATCCGCATTTACTCGGAAGCCGCCACCATGGAAGCCGCCGAAGCACTTGGAAATGAAGTGATTGAGGTAGCGAAAAAAATCATCGGTTAATGTTTTCATTCAGAACTACCCCACTGGAAGACCAGCTGGACAAGGCCCTGCGGGAAGGCAAGGTCGGCTGTTTCTGCACGCAAAACTGCTGGGACACCGGGCGCGGCCGATGGATGTGGGACATTTTCCGCGAACGGGGCAACCTGGTCACCGTGTTCAACCCGCGCGATGCGGAACTTACGCCGGGCACCAACCATATCGTCTTTGAAAGCGACCAGCTCGCAGGGCTGGATGCCGTCGTGGTGGAAATCCAGGACGTGGGCGTGCGTTACTTCAACTATACCAAGGACGTGATGCAGCTCATGGAGATGCTCAAACTCCTTGGGGATGACGCCCCTTCCTTATATATCGTGGACCATATCAACCCGTCCGGGCGCGTAGTGGAAGGCTCCATCCCGGCGGTTGCCGGAGAGATGTATGTTCCCAAAGTGGCGCATCGGCACGGACTTACGTTGGGAGAGCTGGTGAACCTGTACGCCAGCGAGATTGGGGCCAAGTTTCCCATCCATGTGATATCGGCCATGGCGACGGACGCCAACCGGCAGCTGATGCCCTGGACCATTGCGCCGGCAAGCGACATCCCGGGGCTGTTCAGTTCCTATCTGTACAGTGGCGGCGGTCTGTGGAACAACACCACCCTTGCACCGGGAATCGGCACGGCGCGGCCCTACGAATACATCGGCGCACCCTTCGTGAAACCGCTCCATGCAGAGGAACTGCCGCAGGCGCCGGGTGCCCTGCTCCGCCCCTGTTCCTTCACTCCCGCCGCAGGCCGATACGCCGGCGAACGGTGTTTTGGCTTCCAGATTATGCTGCTGCCCGGAGAACCGTATCACAGCCTGCTGCATACGCTGCACCTTATGCGCTGGTTCCGCGAGCATTATTCCGCCTTCGAATTTGAACCGGCGTTCTGGACCAAACTGGCAGACCCGGTGATGGAAGCCTACCTGAAGGAGGAAATTTCCTTCGACGTGGTACAGGAGCATGTAAAACTGGAAGAACAGAAATGGATTCGCAAAGCCAAGCGCTATCTGCTGTATGACGATGCTCCTTATCGGATGAAATAAGATTTGGTAATTACAAAGAATCTTTCTATCTTTGCGGTCCAAAATTGTTAACAATTTAAGTTTTTACGTAAAATGAAGAAAGGAATTCATCCCGAAACCTACCGTCTTGTAGCTTTCAAGGATATGTCCAATGACACCGTCTTCGTCACCCGCAGCTGCGCTTCTTCCAAGGAGACCCTTACTGTGGAAGGCGTGGAATACCCGCTGGTGAAACTGGAAATTTCCAACACTTCCCACCCGTTCTACACGGGCAAGGTGAAGCTGGTGGACACCGCCGGTCGTGTGGATATGTTCTATCAGAGATACAAGAGCCGCAAAAAATAATTTTTTGCAGCCACAAGGTTTATCAGCCGGCTTCCCGCAGCGGGAGGCCGGTTGTTTTTTCTCCCCTCTTTTAACATTTTTCCCCATTTCTCCAAATTCTGGCAAGGCTTGCCAAAATATGGAAAGCAGTCCGAACGGGCGTAACTTGCCGGAAATTTTAAAAGACAACGTTATGAAAAGACAAAAAACGAATCGGCAACTGCTTTGGGAAGAAGCGACCGGACACTGCATCTACTGCGGCCACCCTGTCTCTCAGGAAGAAATGGAAGTGGACCACATTGAGCCTCTGTGCATGGGCGGCAGCAACAGCATGGAAAACAAAGTCTGCTCCTGCCCGCATTGCAACGCGGCCAAGGGAGGCCGCACCCTTGAGGCGTTCATCGGCGCCATGAGCGCCATGGAGCGCAAACGCTACAGCAACCGGATAAACTCGCTGGTGGAACAGGGGAAAATGGGCTGGGTAAAGGCGGATATCCTGGACCCGTACACCAAAGAAAACTGGGATACCGACTGGGAAGACGAAGCGGATACTGACAGTTTGGCAGAAGACGACGGGATGGCAAGCATTTTGATAAACCTTTCCGCTGAAATCAGTATGCACTATGGCAGAGAAAAAGAAGAAAGATATAAACGAAAAGGCTGACGAGAAAAAAATCGCGGCCCTGGAAGCCCGCTTGGAGGGCATGAACGAGCAATTGGACGAGGCAAAATCCGCTACGGAAGAAGCTGAAAAAAAGGCCGAAGCCGCCAAAGCGGACTATCTGCGCCTGATGGCAGAGTTTGACACTTTCCGCCGCCGTACGGCAGAAGAGAAACTTGCCCTGGTGAGCAGTGCTTCGGCCGACACCATCAAGGGGCTTCTCCCCATCCTGGACGACTGCGAAATTGCCCTGGCCAACCTGGAGAAAAGCACGGACAGCGATGCCGCCAAAGAAGGCACGCAAATGATTTTCAATAAACTCATCAACTACCTGAAAGGCAAAGGGTTGGAGCGAATCGAAGCCGTCGGCGCAGACTTTGACACAGAACAGCACGAGGCTGTCACCACCTTCCCTGCCCCGTCGGAAGAGCAGAAAGGCAAAGTGATTGACGTCGTACAGACCGGATACACCTTGGGTGGAAAGGTTCTCCGCTACGCAAAAGTGGTTGTAGGAGCATAATACCATGGCTAACAAAAGAGACTATTACGAGGTTCTGGGCGTTGCAAAAACCGCATCGGCCGACGAAATCAAATCGGCCTACCGGAAACTGGCCCTGAAATGGCACCCGGACCGTTGGGTAAACGGCTCGGACGCCGAGAAAAAGACCGCGGAAGAAAACTTCAAGGAAGCCGCGGAGGCCTACTCCATCCTGAGCGACCCGGACAAGCGCGCCAAGTATGACCAATTCGGTTTTGCGGCAGATCAGATGGGCGGCGGTGCCGGCGGATTCGATTTTGGCGGCATGGACATCAACGACTTCCTGCGCAATATCTTCGGCGGCAGTTTCGGCTTCGATTTCGGCGGATTCGGCGGCGGTGGTTTCGGTGGATTCGGCGGCGAAGAAAGCCAGCAGCGCACCTTGCGCGGACGCGACATCCGCACCAGCGTCAAACTCACTTTGGAGGAGATTGCCAACGGATGCGAGAAAGAGATTTCCCTGGAACGTGCCCGTCCCTGCCCGGACTGCGGGGGCAAGGGCGCCAAGAGCGACGCTGACATCAAAACCTGCCCCACTTGCGGCGGACAGGGCCGTGTGCGCCAACAGACGCGCAGCCTTTTTGGCATGGGTTACAGCATTACCACCTGCCCGCAATGCCAGGGAGAAGGAAAAATCATTACAAACCCGTGCCGGCGTTGCAATGGAACGGGACTGGAGCGTCGTCGGGAAACCGTCAGAGTGCGCATCCCCGCTGGCGTGGAAAACGGCATGCAAATCACCATCCGTGGCGAAGGCCATGCCGCACCGCATGGAGGAGTCAACGGAGATTTGCTGGTTGTAATCAACGAGGTACAGCATCCGCAGTTGCAGCGGGAGGGAAACAACCTCTTCTTCACCCGTGTCATTTCCGTCATGGACGCCATGCTGGGCTGCGAAGTTTCCATCCCCTGTCTGGACGGCAGTTATAAGGTCAAAGTAGAACCCGGCACCCAGTCCGGTACCGTAGTCAAGTTACGCGGAAAAGGTCTTCCCAGCGTGCAGGGCTACGGACGCGGCACCGGAGATTTGTATGTCAAATTCCTGGTATGGGTTCCCCACAAACTCTCCCGCAGTGAGAAAGAAGCCCTGGAGCAAATGCGCAGCAGCAACAGCTTCACGCCGGATCTCTCCCGGGAAGACAAAGCCACTTTTGACAAAGTGAAGAATATTTTCTAATTTTTCCACAAAAAGTTTTGGTGGTTAGCAAAAAATTAGTACCTTTGCAGTCCCAAAACAAATGCAACCTCTTGTAAGGAGCCAAACCGCAATGTTGCTTAAAGGATTTAGAAATTATGGATTTGATTAAAATTGCAGAGCAGGCTTTCAATAATGAGAAAGTAGCCTCCTATCCGGAGTTCAAGGCCGGTGATACCATCACCGTTACCTACAGAATCAAGGAAGGTGATAAGGAAAGACTTCAGAAGTTCCGCGGTGTCGTTATCCAGATTAGTGGAATGGATCCGTTCACCAAAACTTTCACCGTCCGCAAAATCGCCAGTGGCGTGGGTGTAGAAAGGATTTTCCCCTATCAGTCCCCGTTCATTGACAGCATTGAGGTTAACAAATATGGTAAAGTGCGTCGCGCACGTATCTTCTACCTCCGTGACCTCACCGGTAAGAAGGCCCGCATCCGCGAGAAAGTTTACACTGCTGAAAAATAAGGTAGCGGCCTGAAGGCCCTCCGAAATGGCTCCATAGCTCAATTGAATAGAGCATTTGACTACGGATCAAAAGGTTACAGGTTTGAGTCCTGTTGGAGTCACCAGAAAACCCCATCTGACGTGCGTCAGACGGGGTTTTTCTTAAAAAATGCACTACAATTGCACAACGTAAGGGCTATCCCACCTTGCGGATTACATCCTGCAGGCGCTGCAGGAACTTCCCGGCATGGGCGCCATCCATCTGGGTATGATGGAATTATGATGGAATTGGAAAGAAATGGGCAGATAGTAACGAAAACACTTCTTATGGTATCGGCCCCAAATAATGAAGGGGTTGTTGAAGATGCCGCTGTTCATACCCACTGCTCCATCAATCTCCGTATCAATAATGGCGGAGGTGCCAATGACCATACAGTCCTCTGAAAGATCCCTGTCGGCACAAGTTTCTGCCACTTCTGCCGAGTATTTCAGATACTCTTGGTTGAAAGCCTCCATATCCTCGTTAAACCGGATATCACAGGAATTCACTTCTCCGTTCCTTTTCTTTACAATGGTATTCACGGCTAATGCATCATACTGGACCAGTTTGTCGCCAACAGGCAGTAGATAGAACTCTTTGATGTTAGCCGCGGCCTTGCCGATACACCAGTCCATCAGCATATTGAACTTCAGCCCTCTCCGGCTGCTGACTCTGACAAGCCGCGTTACATCGAGCGTTTTGAAGAAGGTCACCATAGGATTGGGCGCCTTCATCCATAACTCAAATGCCTGGGAGCGTTTTGAAGAAGGTCACCATAGGATTGGGCGCCTTCATCCATAACTCAAATGCCTGGGCACGCGTGGTTTCTTTGGGATTAACTATTTTTTTCATTTCTTCTTACATTCTTATTGCATAGGATGTCCGGCCTCTTTTAAAAAGCGTTTCAAGAGGAAAGCAAGGAAGTAAGGGAAGGTGTAGTACTTACCTCCCCAGCCAATGTTCTTGTATCCGAACTTGACTCCATAGGAAATGTCCGGAAATGAAGGCCAGTCTATCAGGTGATTAAGAGATGCAGTGGCTCCATCCTTGGATTTAACTTCTACGGGAATTAAGTTTTGCGCATCGCGAACAAAGAAATCCATCTCCAGGGCCGGACTGTCGCTTTTGTAGTAATACAACTTGTCGTAGCCGGATTTACGGAGCATTTCTCCCACTATGTTTTCATAAATTGCACCCTTGTAAGTCCCGAAATTTTTGTTAGCCCTCAAGTCCTCCTGTGCTTCTTCATCCAGAGATGCGATTAACAGGCCGGTATCGTGATAGTATATTTTGTATGTATCGGTGTCATAGTTCCCCTTCAGCGGCAGCTCCGGATTGTTCAGACAATAGCATATATTGACAACACCTGCCTTTTCAAGCCATTCCACGGCGCCGATGTATTCGCGGTTCCTTGCCCCTCTGGCAATCTTGGTGATCTGATACTTTTTACTGGTCTTAGCCAGGAAGGCCGAGATATGGTTGTATACAGCCAGGACCTTGGATTTGTCAGTTTGGCTGGCGTATTTTGTAATATCTTCCTCGTAGTCCAACAGGAGCTGACGGAGTAATTCCAATGTCCCCCCAAAGTGGCCATTATCAATATACATTTTTACGACCTCCGGCATGCCACCGATGGTCATATAGTCCCGGAAAACATCCATATAGGTGGAAAGTTCCAGTTCCGAGAAGGGCGTAAGGCTTGCCATATGAGTATAGAGGTCCTCAACTTGTGATTCAGCAAACCCTCTTGCCCAAAGAAACTCCTCAAAGTCCATCGAGTGCATCTCGAAATCCTCTTTGTTTCCCACTGCGTTTGACTCAATTTCCTCATAATAGATTCCCATCAGCGAGCCAGAACAGATCACGTCGTAGCGCCGATCTTCATTGAAAGACTTCAGAGACGTGGCACAATCAGGACATTTCTGCAATTCGTCGAAAAAGATAAGAGTCTTATTAGGAATAAACTTCCAGGAAGGTTCTAATAGTGAGATGTTTTTAATAATGGCATCGACTTCGTAACCACTGTCGAAGATGGTACGAAATTTTTTCTGAAGGACAAAGTTGATTTCTATGACAGATTCATAGTTCTTTTTGCCAAATGCGCGAATCGATTCCGTCTTCCCAATCTGTCTCGCGCCCTTGACGATGAGAGGTTTCCTTTCCGGATTCTGCTTCCACTGAGCCAGGAATCCGTCTATTTTTCTTTTAAGCAATTGCATCGTATATCACATTTTCGATAGCAAATATAAGAATAAAATCACATTTTCGGAAATGAATATACAAAAGAAATCACATTTTCGGCAATTCGTTAAGAGAACAGAGATTATGTAACTCGCGGGATATCACCCCTCTCCAGGTGGTGCGGCTGTAGGAGTCACTTAGAAAATGCCACCGACATGCGTCAGTGGCATTTTTCATGCATTTTTGCGCAACGCTTGCGCAACCAAAAATCCAAAAACGCCCTCAGAAGGCCCTGGTTTGAATCCCAAATCAGGGCCTTTACGCTGGCACCATAAAGCCGCCGGAATGCGCGAACTCCTTCAGTTCAAGTCAGTCAACCGTCGCCCTTTTTCCGGAGCAGATATATGCTCCCGGCAATCAGCGCTCCAACGATGAGAAATGCCAGAGCCGAGTTAAAAGCATCGCCCATTTTTATTTTCAGAAGGAAGACTCCGTAGTTAAGGGCAAAAAGCACACACCCTCCGGCAAGAGCTACCCCAAGCGCCCGGGCGGTGCCTTCGGGGTTCTCCTTCCAGGTCTTTCCCCGGATTATTCTCCGGCCGACGGCAAACGGTGGAATAAGGCCTATGAGGACAGCAATAGCCAGCGCCATCGTTTTCCTAGCCTTATCGGCAGTCCGGGCAGCCTGGATTTCCTGTTCCAACTGCGCTGAGCGCTCCAGAATCGCCCTCGTTTCAGGTGTGATATAATCTCCGTAGAGTTCATCCAGGGACTGCGCAGTGGCCGTCCATGTCGCCAGGAGGGTAAGCAGCAATAGGCTACTCGTCATCAGCGGCTTCTTCATAATCAAAGTAGGCTGCGGTTAAAATGTTCTTACTGTCACCCGGAAGATCGGCATCGTGCTCCTTGAGGAAATGCTCGGCCAGAAGGATGTCCGGGATGGCGGTCCATTCCTTGTAGGCGACCAGTACCACAATCATATTCCCTTCCTGGAGGGCAGCCTCGGCATGGGGCATTCCCTGATAGGCTGAATAGGGGGAACCCCAATCCGCAGGCACGTACCTGGTCAGGAACAGCGGATAGCTGTCGTCCCAGCCGTCCGGCAGGTAAAATACCATTTTGTGACGGGACGATGTATCCTCTCCCGCATAAATGACATCGCATACCACAGTAAAATCCCTGGAACTTTCATCATCAAAGACAATGTGCGCGAGATAGACATCTCCGGTCACCTCTGTAAAATAGCGTTTTTCCTTGCACCCGGTTAGCAGCAGGGCAAGAGGAAGAAGAAATAGCAATCGTCTCATGATATTATTCTTTTACTAAACGTACGGGATATTTTCTTTGGCCAAGGGAGGTTTGACCCAACTCTTCCCAGGTGTAGTAACCATCCCGGTTTGATGCAGAGAGCAACGGATTAAGGATGGTAACCTTCAGGTAACATCCGTCGGAGCCCGCAATGCCGAACTCCCGTGCCGAGCGACTTCCCATGGGATAAAGGAAGGAGATGCTATTGCCGTTTTTCCCGGTAAACACGATCCACTCCTGCCCGTCTTTTTCCTGGGCCGACTGGATGCATTTTTCGCGAAGTTCCTTGATTTCCGCCAGGGTAGGCAGCCGCCAGCCTTCCGGAATATCGGCCTCCGGGCCGACATCTTCGGCCGCCCATTTGACACTGACTCCCAAATCAATAGCCTTTGGAGCTTCCTGGGCGCAGGAGGAAACCCCTCCCAGCAGTAACATTGCAAAAGTTATTAACAGCTGTTTCATGTTGTAGTATTCATTGATTATCCCAGGCAGCAATGGCCTCCTTGGCCGATCCATAGATGCCGCCCACTTGGCGGAAGCCCCTGGATACCAAGGCAAACTGTCCTTCCGTGACTTCAATGACATAATATGAACCACGGTCGCTGCGCATGCAGCGGATGTCTTTGAAGAATTGGTTGCCATCGATATACAGCGCCTGCCAGTTCCAGTTAAGAAGGCAGTCGCCATAACTGTTCCGCTGGACAATGGCGTCGTCAAACAAAACCATATCTTCGGCAAGGATGAAATTCCGAAGTCCGGCATGAAGGCATGTCTTTGGATTTCCTTCCGAATCTTTTTTCTGTTCAATCACAAAATAACGGCCGTCCACCTTCATGGGCGCAATTTTTACATTATATCCATTGGCTACCCAATAACCGGAGGCGGGATCTCTGTAGATTTTATACCCTCCCTCATACTCCTCAACGATAAACTGGCCCTCAGCCTCAAATCGAATGTCTTTGAGTGCGAGTTCCTTTCCATCACGCGTGTTTACATAGCCCAGCGCTGTTTCGGATACATATTTTCCTGACTTGTCGGGGTGGAGTCTGTACCATTTGACGGTTCCATCCGGATTACGTTTGCCCAGAATCACCGCCCCGCCCTTGGTGTGGGTCCAACGCTCGATATCGTATTCGATGGGATACTGAATGTACCGCTCGTGCATCTCTCCCCATTCGTGGACACCGGACGTATTCTGCATCTTTTCATGAACCACGCTTTGTAGATTGATTCCGGAGAACTGGGGAGCAGGCTGTGCAAGAGGACACGGAATCATTGGCGCACTCACGCTGATAGCGGGCTTCTCTGAGGCAGGCGTATAGTCCCTGAGGTGTGTGCTGGGCTTCTCGGCGGCAGGTTTAGGTGCAGTCGTTCCACGCATCTGGTGGAGTTTCTCCTTGCCGGAGTCGGTTGCCAGAAACAGCGTCACCACATTGTCCCGCAGCCGGGTGGCATCCTTTTCATTGCCAGCCTTCATGGTTCGCTGCCAGTCGTTAAAGACACTCCCGATAATACAGCCTCCGCTATGCTTGGTGAAGTCTCCTCCGCAGTAGTCGCAATGAGTCCGGAGCAAGAGTTCATAATACTCATCGTTCGTGAGCGGTTTCCCCTCTACCAAACCGAAGAAGTCGCTGTCGGAATAAGGGCTCTTTCCCCAGGACAAACCCGACTCTTCGGAGGAAGAGGAGGAGGCTTGCTGAGATTGCTGCCGGGCAAGCCACCAACAGCCGGATTTATGGTCAGAGGGCTGAAGATGCCGTCCTTTCACAACTACGAAACAGCCCGGGCACTGCTCCGCAACAATCGTGACGTTCACGTTCTGGGCAAAGACGCCATAAGCGGTAAGAAGAACTGCCCATGTAAATAGAAACCGTTTCATATCGTTTTAGTTCAGTCTGACCATCGTGGTGACAACCATGCCGGCATTGCCGTCGCTGCCGACGTTGGTCTTGATCTTGCCGCGGTCGGCGCCCACCACGGAGGTGTAGAAATTCAGTTCCGTGCCGTTGGTCATATAGGCCACGAACTGAAGGGTAAGTGATGCGGCTGCTTTCGTGTGGTGGACGTTGTGATTACATGTTGAGCAGGACACTGATGTCGTAGCCGCCGTCGCCATCCATGGTGAGGAGGGTGACTTTGCCGGCGTTTGCACCTGTGACGGGTACCCAGAAGGTCAGTTTGTCGCCGTCAGATGTGGTGCCGGTGTATTTCTCTGCCATGCAGGCGGCCTCGAAATGTACGGGTACCATTGAGGTGACTCTGGACTGATAATCAGGGAGGCCACTCCAGTCGAGGGCGATGTATTCAGCCTCGTCTCTGGAAAGGTCGCATACCCAGAAGCCCTGGGCATTGGCGTCGTTGCAGGCGATTCCGTCAATGTACCAACCCTTTGCTGCAGGATAATGTGCCGGAAGGTTGCGTACGCTTATTTCCGCCTCTTCTGGATCGAATGTGTAGAGCTTGACAGGATTGCCGTCCTGTATATAGGTGAAGGTCGCTGCGTTTGTCGCGGCACCCACCATGACCTGGTCGGATTCATAGTGCACCTCTGCGTTTTCCCTTTGTGCTATGAGTGAGCCCACCGTGGCGGTACCCTCGGAGATAACGACATTGTAGAAGCCCATTTTGTCGGGCTCTTCCACTCCGTTGGGGTGGTGGTAGTTGCGCACTGCGTAAAGTTTGCCGGCGACGGATACAAGACTCCAGCGGGCAGTCTCGGCAACGAGGCCTTCAGGGATGGTGAGGTCGACAAGGCTGGATGATGAGGGGAAGTATACTTTGGGTTTGTAGTACTGGTCGTCCTCGCAGATGACGCCGATGACACCGTTCTGGCCGGGAAGGATGTGATTGACCTTCTCGGAAGCGGGGATCACTTCGCTGAAGTTGAGCGAAGAACCTCCGTCGGAGATGCATATTACGCGGCCGTTCTTGCTGCCGTACTGGTCATGGAAACCACCTTCGCGGACATAAATCTTGTTGCCGATGGCAAAGAACCAGTCATTGAGCATACTCGGAGGGTTGTAGCCGTCAGGCATTCCGTAGGGAGCTCCGTCGGAATTCTCCCATGCGTACATGGCTCCGTTGCTCTTGCGGATCAGATATTGAGCTCCGTGGCTGTCGTGGTGGGCCTCGTTGAACTGGTCCCTGATCTGAGTGAGAGACTTCTTTACTGCGCCTTCTTCAATCTCGGCGTAGCCGGGGATGTAGTAGTAGCAATTGGCAAGCCACAGCCAGTCGTCGCCTACGGCGAAGATGAAGTTGGGCTGGATGCGGAGGTGAGCCTGCACCTGCCTGACCACCTTCTGGACTTCTTCTCCCTCGCCCTCTTCAACCTCTATGTCGAAGGTGTATGTGACTTCGATGAATTTGCCGTCTGATGATACTTTGTAAAGAGCGTCGGCCGCGGAGTTGTCAGCTTTGGTGAAGGCTTTGGTCTCCGTCTTGTGGGCGACTGCCAGCGCCTTGGCGCCGGAAATGGATGCACTCTTTAATCTGGCACTCTGTACCCTTATCTGGCTGCCGCTTCCGTCACCAGAGCAGGAAAACAGGAATATAAGGCTCAGAATTAATGTGGACAGAACTAGAATCTTTTTCATACGCGTATGTATTTTTTACAAAGATACGCGGCCGAGAAAACTCTCTTGTGGCGGAATCCACCACAAGACGCTGATTTATAAGGATATTTCGAAAGGAATTGATACCTTTGCGGGTGAGATGCGCCGGCTTATCGTCATACTGCTACTCCTTCTTCCCTGCACATTATGGGCGCAGGAGCCTCGCCTTGTGAATTACAACGCGGCTGACGGGCTGCCGTCAAATGCGGTCTATGCCATCGCGCAGGATGCAGAAGGGCTGCTTTGGGTGGGGACAAGGAACGGCCTCGCCAGCTTTGACGGCGTGCATTTCCAGCCCGGGAAAGAGTACGGCAGAGTGAATGCCCTGGCGGTGGACAAGGACGGTCGGCTGTGGATTGGGACTACGGATGGGCTCAGGGTGAGAGATTCTTCGCCTTCGGCTCAGAATGACAGAAGGCCGGCTCAGAATGACAGGGGGGAAGGCAATATCCGCTCACTTTTGGCAGATTCAGAGGGCTATGTCTGGGCTACCGTCGGGGATACATTGCTGCTGAAACTCTCCTACAAGGATGGCATCAGGGAGGAGGCCAGATGCTGGTACGACAAGCGGGACTCTGAAGGAGATTACCCCTATTATCAGATCTTTGAGGCCCGGGACGGAAAACTCTGGCTTGCGGGCCGGATTGTCCGTTTTCAATACGTTGAAGACAGACTCAGACCTCAGGTTGTGCATCCATTCGGCAATGGCGGATTCTGCGCCGGAAGTTTCGCAGAGGCCGGAGGCAAACTCTATGCCTTTGATGACCACACATCTCTTCTGTATACCTATGAGGGCAGAAAAGTCACTTTGCACGGCCGCCTTCCCATAGCCCATGCCCGGCTCCTTACAGACAGCAAAGGCCGCCTCTGGGCCGCCGGCTCGTATGGCATTGGGCCGGTGAATCTGGAAAAACCGGAGGATACACCTGTCTATAAAACACCATCCACAGAACTCTACTGCATCTTTGAAGACCGCCAAGGCAATATCTGGGCGGGTGGCGACAACGGCCTTTCTGTCCTTTGTCCGGCGTTTCAGCATGTGCGGACCATATCTTCGGCCAATGTCACGGCTATCATGCAGGACAGCCGAGGAAAAATGTGGATCGGGACGGCCGAAGACAGGGTGTCGACCTTGTACGAAGACAGTGACAGAGCTGTTTACGTGGGCCTTTGGAACAACACCGGCTGGGAAGTCTGGAAAGATGGGAGGATGCATAAGAACCGTTTGAACGGTCCGCTTCCCGAGGCACAGCGCGAAGCCCGGCATTTGGACGGAGCCAACTGGATATCCGATTTCCTGGAAGACAGCCACGGCCGCTTCTGGGTGGTCACTTGGGAAGGCGTAGGCCTCAACGAATGGGACCGTAAAGCCCGCCGGAGCCTGCCTCCCCGTTGGCTGAGCCCGTTCCGCTATCCGTCCCCGCAAGTGGATTCCAACATCTACCTGAGTTCCAGGCTGGGAAGCCGGCTCATCGAAGACACCCAAGGAAACCTCGTATATGCCACCACCGAGGCCGGACTGAATATCATTGATTCGGAGACCGGCCTTGTGACAAAGTACTATAAAGGCAATTCGGATATTCCGGACGATTATGTCACGGACCTCTGTCTAACTCCTGACGGCACGGTTTGGGCTTCAACCCGTGGGGGGCTGTGGAGTCCCTCCGGCAAGCAATACCTGGATGGCATGCTGGTGCAGTCGGTGGAGGCTGATTCCGCAGGCCGCCTGTGGGCCGGAACGGAGGATGGGCTGTATTTCATTGACACCGACGGCAGCGTCGGTCGCGTTCCAAAAGAGCTGGGATTTCCCTCCGATATCTACGGAGAACACGTTTCTTGCACCCTCAGGGACGGTTCACTGTCCTTTGGAGGAGGGGGCGGAGCCGTCGTGTTCCATCCGGACAGCCTGCTTGCCATCAAGGCTGCAGGGAACCTTCCGCTGGAAGGGCTTGTACGCCACAGGTATCGCCTTAATGGTGGAGAATGGAATGACGGACGTTTTATCGGCCTGCCGGAGAATATCCGCCCGGGGCGCTATTTCCTTGAAGAGCAAAGCTCGGATATTTTCGGGAGGTGGAATCAAGGCGAGTCTGTTTCACGGATTATCCGCGTGCCTCCGCCTATATGGTTCCGCTGGCCCTTCCTGATAGGATATCTCCTGCTGCTTTCCGCCGTCATCTATATGGTGACGAAACTACGCGAGCGCAGGCTCCTCGTGAAGGAACTGGATATGAGAAACCGCCTATTCTCCATTATATCCCATGATCTCAGGGGGCCTGTTACCGGAAATTACATCTTGACACGGGAACTCTTGGAGAAAGTTGACAGCCTCTCTGGGGAGCAGTTGAAGGCAGGCCTTGCTGAGTTGTCCGGGTCGGCCGAAAACGCCTCCTCACTGCTGGAGAACCTGCTGCTGTGGTCGCTCAGCCAGAAGGGCATGCTGGAGCCCGTTATGCGTGAGGTGAATCTCCTTTCCCTGGCCAAGGATGCCGTGGGAAGCGTCCGTGGGCAAGATATCATCGAGGTTGATATGCCCGAAAACCTGATTGTACGCACAGACCGGAACATGCTGCTTATCGTCCTCCGCAACCTGTTGGACAATGCCGTAAAGGCTTCGCAGCATTCTGACATCCCGGGGGCTCCTGTCATCCCGGTCACTCCTGTCATCCTGAGGAGCGAAGCAACGACGGATCATCTCCATGCGCGCCGGATCGTCATACTCGATAACGGTCCCGGCCTTCGGGGAGAGAATCCCGATTGGGGCCATGGCCTCGGCCTTGTGATTACCCGCGAACTGCTGGATAAGCTCAGCGCCAGGATGGAAATGCAAAATCGGCCCGAAGGTGGCCTTCAAATAACCATTGACCTATGATTCATGTTCTTCTCGTAGAAGATTCCGCCGTGTTCGTGATGGGACTCAAGTTGGCATTGCAGTCCGATGGCGGATTCGCGTCCATTGAATCCGTCGCCACTCCAGGTGCTGCCGTAGCCTTCCTCAATGCCCATCCGGGAACTGACGTTGCCGTGGTGGACATCTCCCTGGAGTCCGAGACCGACGGCCTTACGCTACTGGGGATTCTTCGTGAGGCCTTCCCCGCCGTGCGGACATTGGTGCTTTCTCACTACAAGACCCCGGCATATATCCTGAAAGCCATTTCTTCCGGGGCATCGGCCTATCTGGCCAAGGACTCTGCGCCGGAGTCCATCGTGGAAGCCATTGCCGATGTCGCCGACGGCAAAAGCCTTTTCTTTGGAGAAACCATCGATGCCGACCGGATCACCCGCATATTTGGCGGACGTGAAAATCTGCTTGCCCGTAAACCGCAGGGACTGACGCCACGCGAGCTGGAAGTGCTCCAGCTCACCACCTCGGGCTACTCCAATTCACAGATTGCATCGGCCCTGGAAATTACCCTGAACACCGTGGACAGCTACAAAGAACGCATAAAAGGGAAATTCGGCTTGGACAGCATTGTAGAGTGCGTGGCCTCCGCCGTAAAGAGTGGCCTCGTGTCTGTTTAAAATTGCACGCGTGCGAGGAGGGTTTCTTTGCGTGTAATAATTGCCTGTCTTTTAATACGCTACTTGTTTTGGTTGGATTTTAGACCAATTTTGCAGGGCCTACAAAATGTTTTCGTCTATGAGGAATGGTATCACACCAACATAGCTGATGCCGTCATCGTCTGTCCAGAGTTTCTGATTGCCATCCAACACGACGATTTTCTTGCCATTCTCGTTCTTCGTGGTTAATTCTACCACACCGACATCCACGGCATAACCCCGAGAGATCGTCTGTCTGCCCATCCCCATTTAAGTCAATTATGCATTTGGAGACAGCCTTTATCGCCCCTCCGAAAACGAGTTTGAGAACTTTTTCCCCACGCGAATTCAAAATAGGATATATCTGTTTCCAAATGGCATGATACAAACCAGTGATAGTTGATATCCCGTTGAGAGAAACGTAAATTGGCTTCAACTGAATACTCTTCATCAACGCTTTCTGGAAATTTATTAAGGAAGGCGGTTACAAGTTTGCATCCATGAAGAATGTTGAAGGCGAGGTTAAATATGTTTTCTATAGCTTTGTCGGTGGAGTCGAAGGATATCCGAGCCAAATCGAGATTCTGTCCAAGCCGGTAGGAGGAATCGGCCCATGAGGAGACGAATAACCGGGAGTGCAATCACTGCGCTCCCGGTATTTCTATCAGAACCTCCCACCAACCGTCACGTTTTCCGTTGCGGCGGGCGATGAACCCTTTTTCTTTCAGGGAGTCCATGATGCGCTTGACGGTTCTGTCGGATTTTCCGATCTTGGCTGCTATCTCAGTTTGTTTCGCCTTGGGATTCGCTTTAAGGAGCCGTAATACTGCAAGTTCCTCCAAAGTGACATTCAAAGTGCCATTTTGTCCCTTTGAAATGCTCGATGTGTCACTTTGAGTCGGATAGTCCACATGCAGATACCTGTTCCTGAGCTCATTGTGCTCACCAAGAATCAGATTCCGCAGAAACGCCTCCAGATACTTGCCAGTAGGGACAATTCCTTTCTCGCGATTGAAGTAGTTTGCACGTACCAGTGCATTGCGGAAGTACCAGGAGTGACTGGCAAATAGCTCATGGGAGATAGCGTATCCAAAACTGCGGAGGTACTTGATCAGGAAGACGGCCGTTGTACGCGTATTCCCTTCGCCAAAGGGGTGAATCTGCCAGATGCCCGCGATAAAAGAGCCGATATGCTTGATAGCCTCATCTGTAGAAGCGGATGCATAGTCGAACTTCCGTTCCTCGGCAAAATCGTAATTCAGTGTCTCTTTCAGGTTTTCGTAGGGGTTATACAGGACGGACGCACTGTTCAGCACCCACTCCGCTTTGGAGATGTTGTAGTCCCGATATTTCCCGGCCAACTTGAAGATGCCCTCGAATAGCTTCCGGTGAATGCGCTGGTACTCGGCCGGGGTAAAAGAAAAGGTCTCTTCCTGCAGCAGCTCGGTAATTCTGGCAGAGACTTTATCGGCCTCCTCAGTACGCTCTTCTTCCACAGAGAGTCGTCCCTGTCTGGATTTATAGTAGGTGTCGATGAGCCCTTTTACTTCTTCAATGGTAACATCGCCCTCGATGTGCCGCTTGGCGGTATCGATGAGGTAGGAGGATGGTTTGAGTCCGTCCACATCCTGCAGGCCAATAGCCGTTTGCCAGGCAGCAGCCTTTACGCTGCGTCCCGGCTCTCCCTGACGGATATATTCATCGAAGTTACTCATTCAATTCCATTTAGCTGGCAACTACAAAGATACAAAAAAAATAGAGTAGGAAGAAAACTCACAGTAGTTGTTTTCCAATATGCATCGAACTCCTGAGAAGCGGTGCAAACGGAACGGTATTCCGGTTGATTTTAGGATAGATTCAAAAAATAATTTGGTTTATAAAATAAATCTGTTTATATTTGCAGCAGATTCCTGGCTGACCTTATCGCGAGAGGTGCGGTCGATGGATTCAAAAATGGCCATTGCCAAACATAGAGTCAAACCAAAAAGCATTTTTGAAATGGAAAATCTAAGTACCGAACAGAGTCTCCGAATCATTCGTGAGACACTCGACAAATCTCGCCGCTCAATCGCCCGCAACTCAGGGAGACCGCTCATCTCATGGGGACTGCTTCTCATTGTCTTCTCCGTCATTATCTGGCAACTATGGGCCAGGACAGGAAGTCCCGCCTGGAATTTCCTCTGGTTCGCCATGTCCGCCATAGGGTTTATCGTACAATACTTTCTCCTTAAAGATAAAGAAAAGGTTCCCGATTCCGAAGTCGGCCGCATGCTCGGGAAGATATGGATGTGGTACGGCATCATCGCCACTGTCTTTTTCGCTTCCATCTGGCTCTGTGTCCCTATCGCCGGACATTTCGGCCTCGGAGGCATCCAAGTCAACCTGACGCTGGTCATGGTCCTTCTCCTGGGGCTTGCCGGCGCCATCTCCGGAGCGGTGCTGAAAATTCCTTCCATGGAAATCCTCGCAGCAGTAGCAGCCATTCTCTGCAGCATGGTGGCCATCCTGGTCGATGGGCCGGCACAGATCCTGACCATCGGAATCATCGGGGTATGCGCGCTGCTTATTCCGGGTATCATCCTCCAGAGAAAATCCGCAGAGTGATGGAACAGAAGCAATTCAAACCGCTCGACCCCCTGCTCCACTCGGAACTGCGGCTCGCGGTGATGTCCCTGCTGCTGGAGGTGGAAGAAGCCGACTTCGTGTACCTCAAAAAGCAGACAGACGCGACCGCAGGCAACCTGAGTGTCCAGCTGGACAAACTCTCGGGAGCAGGCTATATCGAAGTGGAGAAAACTTTCCGAGGCAAGAAGCCCTGTACGCTCTGCCGCATGACGGACAAGGGGCACGAGGCCTTCCTCGCCTATGTCGATGCCCTGCAGTCGTATATACTCCAGGCAAACAAACAGTGACCCGCTATGGACCTCCTGGTTTAGTGCTTTGGTCTCCACTTGGTACAACCTCACCAGCTCGGCGTCCGGCATCACTTTTTGTGATAACACAAAAATTGCGTAAATTGGTCCGTATGTTTGACGGATTGCTGCAATACGACCTGGGCGCCGGCGTGGAGGTTTTTTCCACGCAGCGGGACGCCGCACTGCCCTATCCTGTCATTCAGGGGCATCAGGTACATGACTGCAAGGTTGCCGTCGTGGACCGACCGGATTTGACGCGAGAGGATTTGGAAGGCTACGACGCATTCGTGACGAACATGCCCGGCGTTGCCATCGGCGTAAGGACGGCCGACTGCATCCCCGTACTGCTTTACGACCCCGTCAAACGCGTTGTGGCTGCCGTGCACGCCGGCTGGAAAGGCACAGTGCTGCATATCAGCCAGAAGGCAATCCATGTAATGAATCTACGCTTCGGCTGCAATCCTGCCGATATGAGGGCGGTACTGGGCCCCGGCATCGGCCCGGCAAGTTTCCAAGTAGGTGAAGAAGTGGCCGAGCATTTCAAGCAGGCCGACTTCCCTATCGACCAAATCTGGAGTTTCCAGGGGGCCGGAGACGGCTCGCCCATGTCCGGCGGTCACCACATCGACCTATGGAAAGCCAATCAATGGCTCCTGGAGCAGGCTGGCATTTCCAAAGAGAACATTCAGGTCTCCGCTATTGACACCTACACCACTGAGGCGTACTTTTCCGCCAGGCGCGAAGGTTTTCAGTGCGGAAGGATTATCAATGCCATCAAACTGATTCCACTATGATAGCAGCCCCATTCCTGGATTTTTCGCGCAGGGAGCAGCTTCGGGAGTGGCTGATGGCAAACCACGCATCGGCCAGCCATGCCTGGGTAGCATGCAACCGCAGCAAAACGCCACGTCCGGACGCGATCCCTTATGTAGAAATCGTAGAGGAATGTCTGTGCTTCGGCTGGATTGACTCCACACTTAAAAAAATGCCCGACGGCAGGCTTGCCCAGCGGATTTCTCCCCGCCGAAAAGGCAGCCACTGGACACCGCTCAACCGTGAGCGCTGCGCTAAACTGGAGCAACTGGGACTGATGACGGAGGCCGGATTATGTCTTGTAAATCCAGGCTCAGATACCCCCTCCAGCAACGAAGCATAGCCCAGGAGATTTCTCCACTCCGCTACGCTCCGGTCGGAATGACAATAAGGCAGCGGAAAGTCTAGAGCGAGAGGGTGACGGAGATGTTGCCCTGACCGGCTTTCAGGAAGGACTTCAGTTCGTCCAAGGATTCGTACTGAATCTTACCCAGACGGGTATAGCTCCAGGAATTGCTGCCGTAGAAAAGTACAATCTGATTGCTGCTATAGAGAATCACATCACCCGCCTGGGTGGTAATCTGCGTGTCGCTGGCCGGGAGCGTGCGTCCCAGCGCTCCCACCTTCTCGAAGCCGCCGTAATCGTGCGCTTCGTATGTGATGGGAGCTTCTCTCAGAGCCGCTACAAGGGCCTGGGTGGCCTGATTTTCCTCAATCTTAAGCGGAAGCGTTTTCCCGGACACGCTAATACTGATAGTTTCGGGCATGACAGTATCACCTTCTTCGGAATCGCCATTCTCGCGCTTTCCCTCATCCTGCTCTTTCTGAGCAGGATCCGGCACCGCCGGGTCGGGAACTTTCCCACAAGCGAACATGGCCGGGAGAAACGCCCAAAGGAGTACGTTTATGGCAATTGTACGAAGCATTAAAGATTTGTATTAAAAAACTGCTCAATCTTGTCGTAAGGAATCACACCGGCCACATCGTCGTAGAGGTCCACATGCGAGGCCCCGGGGATGATAAGGAGTTCTTTGTTGCCTTCTTTGGCGCTTTCACCTACTACATGCTTACTGGTCATGCGCTCAAAGGCATACTCGCTGAAATAGCGGCTGTGGGCCTTCTCGCCATGGATGAGGAGCACAGGCGTCTCAATCTCCCCTGCCCAGGCCAGGAGGGGCTGGTTCAGGAAACTCTGGCAGCCGATGACGTTCCAGCCGTCGTTGGAGTTGCCGCTGCGCTCGTGATAGCCACGGGGCGTCTTGTAATAAGCGTGGTAATCCTTCACGAACCAAGGTGCGTCCTCAGGAAGCGGGTCGATCACGCCACCGGCACGCTCATAAGTCCCCGAGGCATAATCCTTCGTACGCTGGGCGGCCAGAGCGCGGCGCTTTTCCTGACGCTGCGAAGGCGTGTCCTCACTGGCGAAGTACCCCTCAACGTTTACCTTGCTCATGTCGTACATCGTGGAAGCAACCGTAGCCTTGATACGCGGGTCCAGCGCAGCCGCATTGACAGCCATGCCGCCAAAACCGCAAATGCCGATAATACCGATGCGCTCCGGGTCCACCAGCTCACATGTGGAAAGGAAGTCTATGGCAGCCAGGAAATCCTCCGTGTTGATGTCCGGGGATGCCATCCTGCGCGGTTCGCCGCCGGATTCGCCGGTAAAGGAAGGGTCGAAGGCTATGGCCAGGAATCCGCGCTCGGCCATGTGCTGGGCGTAAAGGCCGCTGGACTGCTCCTTCACGGCGCCGAAGGGGCCGCTCACCGCAATGGCGGGCAGCTTCTTCCCCTGAGCGCAGGCGAAAGATTTGGGAACATACATATCGGCCGCCAGTTCAATGCCATAGCGGTTATGAAAGGTGACCTTGCTATGATTTACAAGTTCGGATTGGGGGAAGGTTTTGTCCCACTCCTTGGTAAGATGCAGTGTACTCATATTCTCGTTTGTGTTTGATTGGCAGGCAAGCAATGTCAGGGTTGCAACGGAAACTGTAATGAAATGCTTGATATTCATATCACCGTGGTTTTATGTTGCAAAGTTAGCCGCTCTGCGTGGATTTTTTTTACCTATTTTTGCCCATTTTCTACCAAAATCGCAGATTTATACTTATTTTTGCGACAAATAATACCGTTTCAAGCGCAATGAAGACCATTCTTCATATCACCAACCCCAATGTGTATGCCCGTTCGGTAGGGGCGCCGGAGTTACATCCCCTGATAAGTGTCATCCACTATGATGAAGTGTCGCCTGTCCGGACCAGCCTGAACCTATATGGCGTTTACGGGCTCTTCGTCCAGCGAAACTTTCCCAAGCAGCTCACCTATGGAATGAAAATGTTCGATGCGGCCGAAGGGTCTATATTCGCCGCGGAGCCGGGACAAATCGGCGGCAAGGAGGACGATGGCGAAGACCTTTACATCAAAGGATGGGCTTTGCTGTTCTCGCCGGAGCTCCTTCGGGGGACCGACCTGGAGACCAAAATGAAAGATTACCATTTCTTCTCTTACTTCGCCGTTGAGACCTTGAAAATGGAGCCTTCGGAATGGGCCCGCATCACCCAGCTGCTCACGCAGCTCAGGTACGAGCTGCAAGAGAACGAAGATTCCCCGGCGCTGAGAGATGTCATCCTGGGATATCTGCGCCTGATTCTGGAATACTGCCAGCGCATCTATCAGCGCCAGCTTTCGCAGGAAAACAAGACCTCTTCGGATATCCTCAAACGGTTCCACAATCTGCTGCGGGAGTACTATCTGAATGCCAGACAAATGGACCTCGGCATTCCCTCCGTCCGATACTGCGCAAAACAAATGGCATATTCACCCCGTTATCTGGGCGACGTAATTCACAAAACTACCGGCGGCACGGCCATCGGCTACATCCATTCCTTCGTGATTGAACAGGGTAAGAGCCTCCTGATGAACGGGCACAACATAGGCGAAACCGCCCACCTGCTGGGTTTTGAGTTTCCGCACCACTTCACCCGTCTCTTCAAAAAGATCACCGGCATTACGCCGACGGAATTCCTGGGGAAATAGGGTTCCTGACGAAATCCGGCTACCAGATATCGGCATAACTCTCAAAGAACTTACGAGGCAAAACGTGCGGAGTTGGGCATCAAACTTTGAATTTCTCATAAACATTCACTATCTTTAAGGTCGCATTAAAACTGTGACCTATGAAGCAAATTATTGAATGTGTTCCCAATTACAGCGAAGGGCGTGATAAAACCGTCATCGACGCCATTGTTTCCGCCATCCGGACGGTAGAAGGTGTAAAGGTACTGGATGTGGATCCCGGTGAGGCCACCAACCGTACTGTCGTCACTTTTGTAGGAGAGCCTCAACCGGTCTGTGAAGCCGCCTTCCGCGGTGCTGCCAAAGCACAGGAACTCATAGACATGAGAAAACACCACGGGGCCCACCCCAGAAGCGGAGCCACCGACGTATTGCCCCTGATTCCCGTGGCGGGAATCACCCTGGAAGAGTGTGCAACCCTGGCGCGAGGCCTCGCGGAACGCCTGTACAAAGAACTGGGCATCCCCTGCTACTGCTACGAAGCCGCCGCCCTGAAACCCGGGCGCAAGAACCTGGCCGTCTGCCGTGAAGGCGAATACGAAGCCCTCCCGGAAAAAATGGCCGACCCTGCCCGCAAGCCGGACTTTGGCGGGGCGTGGGACGAACTTGCACAAAAAGCCGGCGCCACCAACGTGGGTGCCCGCAACTTCCTGGTAGCCGTGAACTTCAACCTGAATACCACCAGCACGCGCCGTGCCATGGCCGTTGCCTTTGACGTGCGCGAGAAAGGCCGCAAGGCCCGCGAAGGAGGCTCCCTTACCGGAAAACTGCTGAAGGACGCCGACGGCAAGCAAATCTGGACGCCCGGCACCTTGAAAGGCACCAAGGCCATCGGCTGGTATATCGACGAATATGGCATTGCGCAGGTGTCCATGAACATCACCGACATAGACGCCACTCCCCTGCACGTGGCCTTCGAGGAAGTGTGCGCAAAAGCCGCCGCCCGGGGACTCCGTGTCACGGGTGCCGAAATCGTGGGCCTGGTACCCAAGAAAGTACTTGTCGATGCCGGCAAATTCTACCTGGAAAAACAGGAGCGCTCACTGGGCGTCAGCGAGGAGGAAATCATCAAGATTGCCGTCAAGTCCATGTCCCTGGATGACCTGAAGCCCTTCAACCCCAAGGAGAAAATCATCGAATACCTGATGGACGACGGCAAGAAGGGCCTTGTAGATATGCCCCTGAAGGATTTTGCGCTGGAGACGGCTTCCGAATCGGCCGCTCCCGGCGGCGGGTCCATATCGGCCACCATGGGTGCCTTTGCCGCCGCACTGGCCACGATGGTAGCCAACCTGAGCGCCCACAAACGCGGCTGGGACGCACAATGGAAGGAATTCTCGGACGTGGCCGTAGAAGGCCAGGCACTGCTGGACGAACTTCTTAAACTCGTGGACGAGGACACCGCATCCTTCAACCGCATCATGGACTGCTTCTCCATGCCCAAGGGAACGCCGGAAGAAAAGGCCGCACGGGACCAAGCGCTGGAGGAGGCGACCCTATACGCCGCCCAGGTACCGCTGAAAACCATGGAAGCCAGCCTCAAGGCACTTCCGCTTGCGTTGCAGATGGCCCAAAAGGGCAATCCCGCCAGCGCCTCCGATGCCGGTGTCGCCGCCCTTGCGGCCGTAGCCGGTATCCGCGGCGCCCGCCTGAACGTCCGCATCAACGTTGCCGGCCTTACGGACAAGACCCCCGCACAGCCCCTGCTGCAGCGTGCCGATGCCATTGTCGCCGAAGCGGAAACGCTTCAGGCACAGGTTCTGGAAGCCGTTAACCAACACATTGAACTGTAAGATTCTTCACTTTGTTCAGAATGACACATTTTCAAGAAGAAATATTGGCAGGCATTCCGGCACAGCTTCCGGAAGCCAAGCCTTACGACAAGGATATCAACCACGCGCCCAAGCGCAAGGAAATCCTGAACGCGGAGGAGAAGGTGCTGGCATTGAAAAATGCCCTGCGGTACTTTCCGGAGTCGCTTCACGCACAGCTGGCGCCCGAATTCGCACAGGAGCTGAAGGACTACGGCCGCATCTACATGTACCGGTACCGGCCCTCCTATAAAATATACGCCCGGCCCATTGACGAATATCCCGCCAGGAGCCGGCAGGCGGCAGCCATCATGGCCATGATTCAGAACAACCTGGACGAACGCGTGGCCCAGCATCCGCACGAGCTCATCGTTTACGGCGGAAACGGCGCCATCTTCCAGAACTGGGCGCAGTACCGCCTGGTGATGCAGTATCTGGCCACCATGACCGACGAGCAGACGCTGGTGATGTACTCCGGCCACCCGCTGGGACTTTTCCCCAGCCACCAGGATGCCCCGCGCGTGATTGTCACCAACGGCATGGTCATTCCCAATTACTCCAAGCCCGATGACTGGGAGCGCTTCAACGCCCTGGGCGTGAGCCAGTATGGCCAGATGACGGCCGGCAGCTACATGTACATAGGCCCGCAGGGCATTGTACACGGAACCACCATCACGGTGATGAATGCCGCCCGCAAACAGCTCAAGGCCAAAGGCTTGGATGGCGAAGACCGCGGCGGCCTCCTCTTTGTGACGGCGGGCCTGGGCGGAATGAGCGGTGCCCAGCCCAAGGCCGGCAACATCGCCGGCGTAGTGAGCGTCACGGCCGAAATCAATCCCAAGGCGGCTGAAAAACGCTTTGAGCAAGGCTGGGTGGACGAACTTCACCGGGACCTGGACGAGCTGATTTCCCGCATCCGCAAGGCTGTCGCGGCCAAGGAAGTGGTTTCCCTGGCCTATGTGGGCAATGTGGTGGACCTGTGGGAACGCCTGGCCGACGAGAACATCCATGTGGACCTGGGCTCCGACCAGACCTCGCTGCACAATCCATGGGCCGGCGGCTACTACCCGGTGGGATACAGCCTGGAAGAGAGCAAACAGATGATGGCCGAAGACCCGGAGCGTTTCCGCAAAGCCGTGCAGGAGTCGCTCCGCCGGCATGTGGCCGCCATCAACCGCCTCTCCGACAATGGAATGTACTTCTTCGACTACGGCAATGCCTTCCTCCTGGAAAGTTCCCGCGCCGGGGCCGATGTCATGAAGGCCGACGGCACTTTCCGCTACCCTTCCTACGTACAGGACATCATGGGCCCGCTGTACTTCGACTACGGCTTCGGTCCGTTCCGCTGGGTGTGCATGAGCGAAAAGCCCGAGGACCTGCAGAAGTCTGACGAACTGGCTGTCAAGGTGCTTGCTGAACTCGCCGCCCGGTCGCCGGAAGAGATTGCCGGCCAGATGCGCGACAACATCCACTGGATACAGGAAGCCGGCCGCAACCACCTGGTGGTGGGGTCCCAGGCCCGCATCCTGTATGCCGACTGCGAAGGCCGCACCCGGATTGCCCTGGCTTTCAACGAGGCCATCCGCAAAGGCGAAATATCGGCCCCCATTGTGCTGGGACGCGACCATCATGACGTTTCCGGGACGGACTCCCCCTTCCGTGAAACCTCCAACATTTACGACGGATCCCGTTTCTGTGCCGACATGGCCGTGCAGAACGTAATCGGCGACAGCTTCCGCGGCGCCACCTGGGTGAGCATCCACAACGGAGGCGGCGTCGGCTGGGGCGAAGTCATCAACGGCGGCTTCGGCATGGTAATCGACGGTTCCGAGGACAGCGCCCGCCACATCCGCGAGATGCTGTTCTGGGATGTAAACAATGGCATCGCCCGCCGCAGCTGGGCCCGGAATGAGGGTGCCCGCTTCGCCATCGAACGTGAAATGAAACGTACCCCCGGCCTCAAAGTCACCCTTCCCAACGAGGCCGACGAAAACCTAATCAGAAAAGCTTTACAATAATATGCATGCCATCTCTTTCGCACATCTTTCCCTGGAACGGGTAAAGGAAATTATCGACCATAAAGAAAAACTGACGTTGTCGCAGGAAGCCGTGCAGGCCATTGTGAAATGCCGCGAGTACCTGGACCACAAAATGGACGATATCGGGCGGCCGGTCTATGGTGTCACCACCGGATTCGGCTCGCTGTACAACGTAAGCATTCCCAAGGAGGACTTGAGCCAGCTGCAGCACAACCTGGTGATGTCCCATGCCTGCGGCGCCGGTGAAAAAGTGCGCCCGGAGATTGTGAAACTGATGCTTCTCCTGAAAGCGCAGTCGCTCTCCTACGGACATTCCGGCGCACAGCTCGTCACCGTGCAGCGCCTTGTGGACATGTTCAACGAGGACGTTCTTCCCATCGTCTATCAGCAAGGCTCGCTGGGCGCTTCCGGCGACCTGGCTCCCCTCGCCCACCTGAGCCTGCCGCTCATCGGCCTGGGCGAAGTCCTATACAAAGGAGAGGTCCGTCCCTCTGCCGACGTATGGAAAGAACTGGGCTGGGAGCCTGTCAGGCTGCAGAGCAAGGAGGGGCTGGCCCTGCTGAACGGGACGCAGTTCATGAGCGCGCACGCTGTCTGGAGCATCCTCAAGAGCACGCGCCTGAGCCGCTGGGCCGACCTTATCGGCGCCATGTCCCTGGACGCCTTCGACGGCCGCATTGAACCGTTTCTTCCCCTCACCCATCATTTGCGCCCGCACAAGGGGCAGATTCTTACCGGCGAAAAATACATGCAAATCCTGGAAGGAAGCGAACTCATCCGCCGCACCAAAGAACATGTGCAGGACCCGTACAGCTTCCGCTGCATCCCGCAGGTACACGGCGCCGTGAAGGACAATATCACGTATGTGAAGTCCGTGCTGGAGAACGAAATCAACTCCGCCACGGACAATCCCAACATTTTCCCGGACGAGGACATGGTCATCTCTGCCGGCAACTTCCATGGAGAGCCCATCGCCATTCCCATGGACTCGCTGGCCATTGCCATGAGCGAACTCGCAAGTATCTCTGAAAGACGCACTTATCAGCTCATCCATGGACTTCGCGGCCTGCCCAAGTATCTGGTGACAGAACCCGGCCTCAACAGCGGTTTCATGATTCCGCAATATACGGCCGCCAGCATTGTTTCCCAGAACAAAGGCCTGTGCTGGCCCGCCTCATGCGACTCCATTCCCTCGTCCCAGGGACAGGAAGACCATGTTTCCATGGGTTCCAACGCCGCCACCAAGTTGGTGCGGATTGTTGACAATGTGGAAACGGTCCTGGCCATCGAGTTGTTCAATGCCGCCCAGGCGCTGGAGTTCCGCCGCCCCGCCAAGAGTTCTCCCGTCCTGGAGCGCATCTTTGCCGATTACCGCAAAGTGGTCCCGTTCGTGGTCACGGATACCTATATGCACCCGCTCATTGAAAAATCGGTCCAGTTCATTAGAAACGAGCAGTACATATAATGATTATCAAGAATATAGGTCTATTGGTGGGTATTCAGCCGGAGGATACACTTCGGGTGGAAGGTGCGGCGCAAGGCCGGACCGGCACAGTGGAAAATGCCTGGCTCCAAATCGAAGACGGCCGCATTGCCGCCTTCGGCCCCATGGCCACCTGCCCTTTGAGCGAAGCGAAGGCGCCTGCAGGCGCCCGGCCGGGCCCGGGAGAATCCGATGCCCCCGTCAACATGGTGGATGCACGCGGCGGCATGCTCATGCCGGGCTTCTGCGACAGCCACACGCATGTGGTGTATGCAGGCAGCCGGGACAGCGAATTCCTGGACAAAATCAACGGCCTCAGCTATGAAGAAATTGCGGCACGAGGGGGCGGTATCCTGAATTCCTCCGACCTTCTGCGGCAAACCTCCGAAGAAGCATTGTACGAGCAGTCCATTGTACGCGTGCGGGAGATGATGGACAAAGGGACCGTCGCCCTGGAGATAAAGAGCGGCTACGGCCTCTCGCCCGAAGCGGAACTCAAGATGCTGCGGGTCATCCGCCGTATCGGCAAAACCGTGCCTGCAGCGGTACGCAGCACATATTTAGGCGCACATGCCGTGGGCCGGGGGTACACGCACGAGGAATATGTCCAGATGGTCATCGACCTGATTCCGCAAGCAGCGGAAATGGCCGATTTTGTGGATGTGTTCTGTGACGACGGATTTTTCACCGTGGAGGATACGAACCGTATTCTTTCGGCGGCGAAGGGCAAACTTGTCCCCAAAATTCACGCCAATGAACTGGCTGTGAGCGGCGGCGTACAGGTGGGCGTCAAGCACGGGGCGCTTTCGGTAGATCACCTGGAGCGCACCACGGATGCGGAGATGGACGCGCTTCGCGGAAGCAGTACCATGCCCACCATGCTGCCGGGCAGTTCCTTCTTCCTGGGGCTCCCCTACGGCCGGGCCAAGGACTATATCCACGCGGGGCTGGGCGTCGCGTTGGCGTCGGACTACAATCCCGGCTCCTCCCCTTCCGGAGACATGCGCTTTGTGATGGCTCAGGGATGCATCAAGATGCGGCTAACGCCCGTGGAAGCATTTAACGCCGTTACGCTCAACAGCGCCTATGCCATGGGGTTGAGCCGGGAGTACGGCTCCATTGCCATCGGCAAGAAAGCGGCGTTCATCCTGACTGAACCCGGATGGAATCTCACCAAACTGGCCTATCAGTATCAAACGCCTTATATCCAGCAAGTTATCTTCTAAATGCGTGCCGGCTTACTCGTTATACTCCTCTCCGTACTGGGGCTCGTAGCCTGGACGGCCTGGCATTTCTGGCTTATCGTGCCATTCTCCAAACCGGGGAAATGGCTGGTCAGCGGTCTGTATGTGCTGTCGTTCTTCCTCATCTTCGTACATTACCTCTGGAACCGGCACATGCCGCTATGGATGGCGGTCTGCACGTATGAATGGAGCAACTCATGGATGATTTTCTTCTTTTACGCCGTACTTCTGTTCGGCGTGTTGGGACTGGGACGCCTGCTTCATCTGGTGCCCGGCAGTTTTCTGAAAGATTCCGTGGCGGGGACAGCAACGGTTTTCGGCATTCTGACGCTCCTCCTGGTTTACGGCGGATTCCACTACAGGCACAAATACCGCGAAGTAATTGACATTCGGACGGAAAAGCCTTTGGAGAAGCCGCTTACCATTGTCCTGGCCAGCGACCTGCACGCGGGGTATCACAACCGCAGGCCGGAACTGGCGCGCTGGGTGGACCTCATCAACGCAGAACACCCGGACCTGGTACTCTTCGCCGGAGACGTTGTGGACGGCGGCCTGCGGCCCGTCCGGGAAAGCAGGATGGAGGAGGAGTTCCGACGCATAGAAGCGCCCGTGTATGCCTGCCTGGGCAACCACGAGTACATCGGCGGCAAAGATGGCTCCGAAGCTTTTTATGCCGGTGCCGACATTCACCTGCTCAAGGACGCATCGGCCGCGGTGAAAGGCATCCGCGTCATCGGACGGGACGACCGCAGCAACCCTGAAAGGGCGTCGGTGTCCGCTTTGGTGCCTGCTTTGGCGTCCGCAGATACGCTGTTCACAATCCTGCTGGACCACCAGCCCTACCACTTGGAAGAGGCCGAGGCAGCGGGCATCGACTTCCAGTTCAGCGGTCACACGCACCATGGTCAGGTCTGGCCGCTGAACTGGCTCACCGACGCCATGTACGAAAAGGCTTTCGGCCCGCACCGTCGCGGCAAAACCCGCTACTACGTAAGTTCCGGTCTTGGTATCTGGGGCGGCAAATTCCGCATCGGCACCCGCTCGGAATACATCGTCCTGCACCTCTCCCCTGAACAGTAAACTTTTTTCGCAAAGGCCTTTGCTTTTTTATAAAAAAGTAGTACCTTTGCAATCCCATTCTTCTGGATGTGGCGCAGTTGGTAGCGCACCTGGTTAGGGACCAGGAGGTCGCTGGTTCAAGTCCAGTCATCCAGACCACTGAAAATCAAGCACTTACGGAGTTTCGAAAGTGCTTGATTTGTTTATTAGTCGCACTTTTCGCCCCTTTTAAGAGACCGATGTACTTTGTCGTGACGGGATAAAACAGCGATATTTTTTGTACCTTCGCGTACATGAAAGTCGATTGCCATATTTTGCCCGGACTGGAGGGCGGGACGGTCTCTGTACGTGCCGAGGCGTTGCAAGCCGAGGGAATGTACGAGTGGATTGGTACAGACCTTCACAACCAGGGGTATGCGGAGTTCTTCGACAAATATATATTCAAGAGCTGAGCTCCTATGTATGTCGGCTCAATAAGATAAATCAATATCCGTATCTTCATTCAAATATCAATCGAGCTATGACAGAGTTGGAAGCCATCAAGGCACGGCATTCCGTGCGAAAATACATCGACAAGCCTGTAGAGACCGAGAAAGCGGCAAATATCAGGGCTGCCATTGAGCGTATAAATGCCGAAAGCGGCTTAAATATCCAGCTGGTTCTGGATGAGCCGAAGGCCTTTTCTTCCGGCATGTGGAAGTACGGCCAGTTCTCCGGCGTGAAGAATTATTTCGTAATGGCAGGGCCGAAGGGCAATGAAGCCGAAGAGAAGATTGGCTATTACGGCGAGAAACTGGTTCTGCTGGCACAGACTTTAGGGCTCAACACCTGCTGGGTGGGCCTCACCTACAAAAAGATCCCCGGCACTTTCACGCTCAGGGACGGAGATCTCGTCCACTGCGTCATCGCGCTTGGCTATGGCACCATTCCAGGCGTGCAGCATCCCCAAAAGCCTATGGAAAACTTCTACGAGTCCGACGGTATTCCTCCCCAGTGGTTCAAGGGCGGCATGGAGGCGGCTCTTCTGGCTCCTACTGCCATCAACCAGCAGAAGTTCAAGTTCATTCTGCACGATGGAAACAAGGTTGAAACAAAGACGCTATTCTCCATGGCAGGCTACACCAACATCGACCTGGGCATTGTGAAATACCACTTTGAAGTGGCTGCCGGGAAAGAAAATTTTACATGGTTGTAAAGAAACCTGCCAAATAATCACCAAGTTTTTGCCAGGTCGAGGCCTTCGTCTATTGTGGAATTAATTTGGCGATTCAATTCTTCTTCCGGAAGGTAATCAGTGTTGTGTACATCCAGAACGGTCATTTCTCCCAGATTCCACAATGCTCCCAAGGCTCTTAGGTACGGCGAGCCTTGGTCCAGAAAGCTTCCTGTGGGAATATCCATTCCACGTGTGGTGATATAGAGGACCTTGGGAGCCTTGCAGAGGCCTACGCAGGTTTTGCCGTTATCTGTAAAGGTGATGTCGAAGAGCGAAACTTGCTCGAAGAAGCACTTCAGAACCGCCGGGAAACTCATGTCCCAGAATGGTGCTGCACTTTGGCAATCGCCGTCGCCGCCTCTTTGGCCCAGGCGGGGATTTCACCCCGTCCCCGCTCCTCGAAAAGACCTGGATTGAGGGGGACGATATCCATTTCCGGAAGGTCGTACCGGGTCATCTTGTACCATCTGGACAGCGCCTCTATAATAGGTTCTGCAATCCGTAGCGTCCGGGAAGCTGCCTGGCGCACACAGGCGTTGATAATTACAAGTGATTTCATTTCCGGGAACTGTCTTTTGTATCAGCGGAGCATAAAATAATAATAAAGGGCGAATTGGACGAGCAGGATTACAGGAACACCCACAGTAAATTTCTTGTGCTTGGTCTTGTGGCGGAAGAGGTACATTCCAAGGAGCGCTCCCATGCTGCCGCCCACGACGGCAAGCCAGATTAAGGTTTCTTCCGGAATGCGCCACTTCCCTCTCCTGGCTTTCCACTTGTCGATGCCATAAAGAAGGAAAGTCAGGATGTTGATGAAAACAAGGTAGGTAGTCATTTATTCGGTATCTATCACTTTTATCACCTTGGCAGGCACTCCTCCGACTACGGTTCCGGGCGCCACATCTTTTGCGACAACGGCACCGGCCGCCACGACAGCGCCATCGCCGATGGTCACACCGGCAAGCACGGTTGCATTGGCACCGATCCATACATTCTTGCCGATATGGATGGGCGCATAACTCATGCTCTGTCGCCTGGACGGAGCCAGGTCGTGGTTGATGGTGGCCAGGACGACATTATGGCCGATGAGCGCTCCCTCGTCGATGGTAATGCCGCCCTGGTCCTGGAACTTGCAACCCATGTTGATGAAAACCCGCTCGCCGACAACGGTGTTTTTGCCGCAGTCTGTATGAAACGGCGGAAACATGCCCACCGTTTTGGGAACTTCACGTCCCCAGAGCTGTTCCAGGAGCGCATGCAATTCTTCGGGCGTGTGGTACTTGCCGTTTATCTCGGCCGTTATCCTCAGCGCCTCCTGCGAAAGCTGATGAAACATCATGTGGACATCGGAGCCGCCGATAACCGGCTTGCCGGAGGCCATATAGTCGCGAAATTCTTGTATTGTCATAGCGTCGGTTATTTCCGTGTGCAAATGTACACAATTTCCATGAAATGGAAAGGACGCCGCCCTTCCGGGCAGCGTCCCTGGCGTCAATGACTGCGGAGCCGCAGATTATTGAATCTCAATCTGCTTGACGGCCTTCTGAAGTTCCGCTTTTTCCTTCTTGGGGATGTGAACATTCAGCACACCGTGCTCCACCTTGGCTTCAATCTTGTCGGCCTCGGCATCCTCGGGCAGCGTGAGCATCTGCTGGAACTTCTCGTAGGAGAATTCGCGGCGGAGGTAACGGCCTTGATGCTTCTTTCCATGATTTTCGGCCTTCTTTTCCATGTTGATGACAAGGTTGTTGTCCTCGTCCACATGGACCTGAAAGTCATCCTTTGTGAGACCCGGCGCGGCCAGTTCCACGTCGTACTCTTTTTCGTTCTCAATTACATTGATGGCCGGAGCGGTGTAGTTCGTTCTTTCCATCCAGCTGTTGTCGAAG
>CADAIT010000009.1 GCA_902788095.1 uncultured Bacteroidia bacterium
GTTTTCATTCTCAAATAACACATTCTCCAGGCGTCTGACCAGCGTCAGCAGCCAGGAGACAAAAGAAGACAAGGCATGTTTGTTCATCCAATGCCTCATACTGTACGCTGCGGCCATCATCGTATTGATGGCGTCCCCAAGGGTGCCCTTGAGGTTGTTCCGCATCATCCGGTGGTCTGATTTCAGGTGGCCGATCACCGGCTCGATTCCGGCACGCTTGCAGAACTTCTTCCGAGCCTTCCGCTTCTGGTAGTAGCTCTGCCCGGGCGATCCGGATGAGGGAATTCGGATCGAGACACTCGGGCGGCCATTGTCCGCGCAGTAGTACTCCGCGAACTCCGACTCCACCGCCTCCCAGTCTATCTGCTTGGACAGCAGGACCAGTTCATGGTTCATGTCGATAAAATTTTCCAATGCTACGTCAAAGATGGACATCTGCTGTTCCGCTGGTTATTTGCCTATCATGCTCTCAATTATTTGAGACTAAAGCAGGGGCGACTAAGCTACGATTCCACACATTAAGGTTCCATTTTGTTTAAATCTTTCAAAGGTAATGCTTTTCCCGCGAAATTAAAAGCCCTGCCGCGTGAAAGCAGCAGGGCCGTCAGTTACAATATGAGGGAGCATGCGCTTACCGGGGACCGATCAGGCGGACAGAGCAGCCATTATATCGAGGGAAGTTGTAGAAATCAAAGAAATCCGACTCTTCATCCCGTCCGAAGTTCAACATAATGGCATACGTATCGTTGAACGAACCTTTATTGGTCGTTTCCGTAGAGGTCCAATAATCCCCATATTCAGTATCATATAATTTAAGCGTAACCGTCGTCCCATTACGGTAACCTCCCGCAGGCAGGAACACGGCGCCGGCCGCTTCCATCTTGTTCCAATCTGACACATGGAGTGAGACTGCATAGTTATGACAATTGTTGATATCCTCTTTTTTGAAAAGATCCGATAGCAGGCTGGGATGAATGTAGTTGTCCGGGAAGAGAACAAAACCATAATAGCCAGACCCCCCCGTAATCCAAACTTTGGCGAAGCGAGCATTGCTTGCGCCCTTGACGGTGGAGGCAGAGCGGGTAGAGATCAGGTAGTTGAGTTCATCATAGCCCGGCGTGCGCCATTTATCTCTGCCACCGCCATTCTGGATGTTGGCTTTCCCCCAGTCGTAAAAGTCAGCGTCATAATACTCTTTCGCCGTGCTGCTGTTGATACCGAAATAGTTTTCGCCGTCATGGGTACTCCAGCCAAAGAGATCGACTTTATCGGGAGTAATAGGATTGTCCAAGCTTGTATTGCCGGGTGTGGCGCCAATAAAGTCGTACTGGTTCGCGGCAAAGTTGAAGTGGTCCCAACTATAGTTCGAAATTGACGAGTCCCAGTTCCACTCGGCCCGCAGGTTACCCTGCGAGAAATAGACCAGGTCGTGGCCGGCATTGACGCTGAAGAGTCCGGAGAGGGCTCCCGGCACCAGGGGTGCCGTCACCGTGATGGGCGTCAGCGTATTGGCCGCAAGGGTGGGTTCGCCGGTAACGGTCTTTCTGTAGAGTTCTTTGCCCTTGGCCGCATAAATGTCAATATCCCCCGAGGTGATGGGCTTCAGGGCCACCCAGATGGTGCTGAGCGACGAAGTATTGATGGAATACACGTCGGTTCCGTTCTTGACGGTCAGCTTGGTGACGCTGCTGGTAATGTCATTGCTGTCGCCATCCCGGATGGTGAACTTGCAGAGGGCCAGCTGGTTTCTCATCGTACCCGCAGGCAGTTCCGTACCCGTCAGGGTGCCCTCGAACAAGGCGTAGTCGAAGGTGCCGGCAAGCGTACTGAACGTGCCGTCCTGTCCACCATAGAGTGCATCCATATTCGCGTCACCGTTATCCAGGGCCATATCGGCAGGATAGATATACTTCACGACACCGTCTGTCTTGGGATCGGTAAGCGGGACGGTGATTGTAGCTGATTTTCCCCCTTTGGCAATATCCCCGGGAGCAAGGGTCGCCACCACTTTCGCATAAGAGCCGTTGTCCTTTTCGTACACCACGGCAATCTTTTCATCCGCGGCGAGCGTCTTCACACCCCCCTCGGTCAGGGCACGCGTGGGTTCACTGCCGTCCAGGCTGATGGTTGCGGTCCGGATCACGACGTTGCCGGAAGGGTCCTCGGGTTGCTGCTCGCGCGTGCAACCCAAGATCATAGCACCGGCCCATACGAGGGATGCAATGCTCAGATATCTCATGATCTTTGTCATCTTTGTCATCTTTGTCATCGTTCTCATCGTTTAGCAGGTTATTACCAAGAACGGCCAGGCTGTTCGATGTAGTTCTCTACGCCGGCACTGCTGGCAATCACCCCCTCAAGTCTCATTTCGAGGGCCTCACTCTCGGGCGTGAGGTACTGTTCTTTTTCTTTCATAAGGTGAATTCTAATTAGAAATGCAACACACTTCAAAAATCAAATGTAAATAATTATTGGGACACCTGCAAATCTCCGGGTATAAATATTACTTTCTTCCCGATGAGCTGCTTGACTTCCCCGTACGCGACAATAAGTTGGTCCTGCACATCCATCGCAGGCGCTGGCTCCGTCCGGATGGCAGCAGTTGCGTGCTGGATGTATATCCCCGTCTGGTAGCAAAAGGGACGCGGTTCTCGGAAGAGTTCGCCGGATGGTTCCCAGGACCGTTTTTCCGTACATTTTCTTCTCTCCCCAGGCGCCAAAGGCCTGAAGCATCTCGGTGGAGGTGTCCGACAGGCGGCGGAACGGGGCTTTACCGGGCGTCCAAGGCCCAGATGATGGCTTCCTCGTACACCTCGCCGGGGCGAAGGACGGTGGAGGGGAAATCCGGGCGGTTGGGAGAATCCGGGCAGTGCTGGCACTCGATGGCCACGGCATCGTAGTCCTGGTATGCGCGGCCTGTTTTTCCGGCGGGGCAGCCTACGAGCCAGTTGCCGGTATATACCTGCACGGCGGGCTGGGTGGTAAGCACCTCCAAATGGCGGCCGGACGTAGTTCCCCACAGCTCTGCGGCAGGAGTTAACTGGCCGGACATGGCGCCGTCAATGAGGTAGCAGTTGTCATAGCCCTTCCCATATTTGAGCGCGGGGAAATCGGCATGGATGTCCCGGCCGATTTCCTTGGCCTCCACAAAATCCATGGGGGTTCCGGCCACGTCCTGCGGCTCGCCGACCGGGATGAGCGTTTCATCCGTAGGCAGCCACTGGGAGGCGTTGAGCTCCAGTTTATGCTTGAGAACCGTGCCCGAGGCCTCTCCGTCCAGGTTAAAATATACGTGGTTGGTAAGGTTTACCACGGTGGGCTTGTCCGTTTCCGCGGTCAGCACCAGCTTGAGGGAGTTGTCCTCTCCCCAGGTGTAATGGGCCACGACTTTCAGGTTTCCGGGATAGCCGGCTTCCCCGTCCTCGGAAAAGTACATGAATTCCACGGCATCATCCGCAATGCGGCTTTCCCAAACCTGGTTTTGGAAGCCTTCCGGGCCGCCGTGCAGGTGGTTGGGGCCGTTATTGACGGGGAGCGTATATTCCACGCCGTCCAGGGTGAATTTTCCCTTGGCGATACGGTTGGCAAAGCGTCCGGGAATTTTACCGCAGCAGGGGCCGTCGCCAAAATAATCGGCCGCATTTTTATAGCCGATGACAACGTCTTCCAGCTTGCCGTTGCGGTCCGGGACCACCATGCGTACGATGGCCGCACCCACGCTGCCCAGCTGCACATAGGCGCCGGAGGTATTTTTCAAGGTGTACAGGAAAATCTGCTTTCCGTCGGGCGCAGTGCCCCATAACTCTTTGGTAATCATATTCTTTTCCGATAAATCACGAATTCAAAGCGATAGCCGGTCTCCGGGTCCGTGAAGGTTTCCGAACAACTCTCGCGCTCCCAAATTTCCGGGTCGATGGGCGGGAAAAAGACATCGGCCTCGGGGACCGTCGCATGCACGTGGGTGATGTACAGCAGGTCCATCTCCGGCATGGCAGCCTTGTACACGGACGCTCCGCCCATGATGAAGCACTTTTCCGCGCCCGTAGCTTCCGCCTCCGCATAGGCCTCCTCGAAAGAATACACGCAGGAGACCTCCGGAATGGGGTCTCCGCCCAGATTCAGGACGATATTCTTGCGTCCGGGAAGCGGCCGCAGCGGCAGGGAAAAATACGTGGTGCGCCCCATGATGACGGGAAATCCCCTGGTGGTGCGCTTGAAATATTGCAAATCGGCGGAAATGTGCCACGGAAGGGTGCCCTTCACGCCAATTTCATTGTTTTGGCCGATGGCCACAATCAAACATTTTTGCATGGTCAATGTCATTCTGAGCAAAGCGAAGAATCTACACCGCCACCGGCGCCTTGATGGCCGGCCACGGGTCATAAGCCTCCAGGGTAAAATCCTCGTACCGGAAGTCGAAAACGGACTTGACATCCGGATTCAGATGCATGACAGGCAGCCTCCGCGGCTCCCGGGACAGCTGCAGGGCCACTTGTTCGAAGTGGTTCCTGTAGATGTGCGTGTCCCCGGTTGTGTGAATGAACTCACCGGGCTGCAGGCCGCAGACCTGCGCAATCATCATGGTAAGAAGGGCATACGAGGCAATGTTGAACGGTACTCCCAGAAAAACGTCGGCGCTTCGCTGGTACAGCTGGCAGGAGAGCTTGCCCTCCGCGACATAGAACTGGAACAGGCAGTGGCAGGGCGGCAGGGCCATTTTGTCCACCTCCCCGGGATTCCAGGCGGTGACCAGCATACGGCGGGAGTCCGGATGATGCTTAATCTGGTCGATCACCTGCGACAGCTGATCGATGCTGCGTCCGTCCGGAGCAGGCCAGGAACGCCACTGGTGGCCATATACGGGGCCCAGTTCGCCGTCGGGCCCGGCCCATTCGTCCCAGATGGTGACGCCGTGCTCCTGAAGCCAGCGCACGTTGGTGTTGCCGGAAATGAACCACAGAAGCTCATAGATGATGGATTTAAGGTGTACCTTTTTGGTGGTAAGCAACGGGAAACCGTCCGCCAGGTTAAAGCGCATCTGATAGCCGAACACGCTCTGCGTGCCCGTCCCCGTGCGGTCTTCCTTCATGACGCCATGTTCCCGGATATGTTGCAGGAGCTCTAAATACTGTCGCATACCACAAATGTACACATTTTTTCGGGAAGTTGACGCTTCGCCGCCGGCTCATCCACATTTTTACAGAAGCAGGTTGGAGAGGAACACCACAGCAATGCCGATGGGTGCCAGGTAACGCACGAGTATGTACACCGCGCCGAAGATGCGCTTGTTGCAGGTGCCGCCGTTGGTGAGTTCGTCACGGACATCGGCCTTGGACATGCGCCAGCCTACGAAAAGGGTGAACAGCAGGCCGCCCAGCGGCATCAGCCAGTCCGAGCAGAGGGAATCCAGGAAATCGAAGAAGCCTTTTCCGAGCAGCTGCACATGCGCCATCGGCCCGAACGACAGTGAGCACAACACGCCCAGCGCCCAGGATGCCAGCGCCAGTACCAGCGTGCTGCGTTTGCGGCTCCAGCCTTTTTCCTCCACCAGATAGGCTACACCCACCTCCAGGAGGGAGATGGACGATGTGAGCGCCGCTATGAGAATGGAAAAGAAGAAAAGGATGGCCACCACCGTCCCGGCACCGTGCATCTGGCTGAAAATATAGGGCAGCGTGTCGAACACCAGTCCCGGGCCCTGTCCGGGCTGGATGCCGGCGGCAAATACGGCGGGCATGACGGCGAATCCGGCCAGCAAGGCAAACAGCAGGTCCGACAGGGCCGTGTATGTCCCCGCCGCCACCACGTTATCCTCCTTGCGCATGTAGGACGCGTATGTCAGGATGGTGCCTACACCCAGCGACAGCGAGAAAAAGGCCTGCCCCATGGCCGTGGCAATGACATTGACATTGATTTTCGAAAGGTCCGGCCTGACAAGGTATTCCACCCCCTTCCAGGAACCGGGCAACGTGAGCCCGTAAACAACGATGACAATAATGAGCAGGAAGAGCAGCGGCATGGTGATTTTGGTGAACTTCTCAATGCCGTTTTTAACGCCCGCCAGGATGACCGCCGCCGTAAACGCCATGAAGACGGTATGAGCGGCCAGCGGCTCCCAGGTGGAGGTAATAAAGCGTTCGAAAATGCCGGACGTGTCGCCCGTAAACTGCAACGTGACGGCCTTGAAAAGGTAATCCACCGACCAGCCCCCCACCACGCTGTAATAACTGAGCAGAAGGAGCGGAGCCGCCACCGTGATAAGCCCCATCCACTTCCACGCGCTTCCGGGCGCCAGTTTTTCCATGGCGCTGAAGGTATTGCCGCCGCCGCGCCGGCCGATAACCGCCTCTGCGAAGAAAATGGGCAAGGCCAGCACGAAACACGCCACCAGGTAAACCAGAATGAACGCCGCGCCGCCGTTCTGGCCCACCAGGTAAGGGAATCGCCAGATATTGCCCAGGCCGATAGCCGAGCCCGCCATGGCCAGGACTGCGGCCAGCTTACCACCGAATGTTTCTCTGGAGGCTGCCATACTGCTTGTTTTTAGCGGAAAAACTTTTCAATCCATGCGGCGTCCACTTCCGCGAATCCGGCGGCGGGCCGGATGGCGGGATTGCGCAGAAGGATGCCACGGGCGTCCTCATAGACATTGAACCCCACGTTCACAACCTGCATCTGGCCGTTCAGGGGGAAGGCCATGACCAATTCGTTGTCGGCCCCTTCCATGCGCAGGAATTTGAGAGAGGCCGTTGCGGCGGCAGGGTTTTTTGCCGCGAGTTCCCGGCGGGTTACCCATTTGCACATCTCCAGGACGGTGTCTTCCAGGCCGGCATCGTGCAGGTTTACCTTCTCCACAAGTTCGCCGACGTCCCGTACGCGCCGGAGCGTGTAGTCTTCCAGCTCTTTCACGGCGTCTTCCACGGCCTGCGGAGGCTGCGCGTCCCCGGGAAGGAGCCATACCATGAGTTTGGCCTCCGGGTCGTGGTACAGCGTCTGGTAACGGGCCAGGTTGCGCTGGCCGCAACAGGGGCACTCCCACAGGAATAAAGAGCCGTCCTTGACCCGGGCTTTGAGCTGTGGATCAAGGGCGACGTTAATACTCTGACGGACTTCGATTTCCGTAGTCCGATGACACTTACTGCAGCTTGCGGGCACCATCGCTTATCACTACGTCGTAAATCTTGGGCGCATGGCCGAACTTGGCGGTGAACTGCTCCTTGGCAGCCTTGATGAAGGCATCGTACAGTTCCTCCTTCACCAGATTGATGGTGCAGCCGCCGAAGCCGCCGCCCATGACGCGGGAACCGGTGACGTCGCATTTGCGGGCCAGCTTGTTCAGGAAGTCCAGTTCCTCGCAGGAAACTTCGTACAGCCGGCTGAGGCCGAAATGGGTCTGGTACATCATTTCGCCCACGGTTTCGTAGTCGTCCCGCTCCAGGGCGTCGCAGACATCCAGCACGCGCTGAACCTCGCCAATCACATATTCCGCGCGGATGAAGTCCTCCTCTGAGATTTTGTCACGGACCTCGTCCAGCCACACGCGCTTGGCGTCCGACAGGAAGTCCACGTCCGGATGATTCTCACGGATGGCCTTGGCGGCACGTTCGCAGGATTCCCGGCGCTTGTTGTAGGCGCTGGAGGCCAGTTCGTGTTTTACGCAGGAGTCTATAAGCACCAGCTTGTAGCCCTTGGGATGGAAGGGGAAGTATTTGTATTCGCCGGTTTTGCAGTTCAGGCGCATCAGGGCGCCTTCCTTGCCGAAAATAGACGCGAACTGGTCCATGATGCCGCACTTGACACCGCAGTAATTGTGCTCCGTGCTCTGGCCTATCTTGGCTAATTCGAACTTCTCTATCTTGTTGCCGTTGAGTTCATTGATGGCATAGGCAAAAACGCTTTCAAGGGCGGCGGAAGAGCTGAGGCCCGCACCCAGAGGAACGTCTCCGGCAAACACGGCATCAAAACCGGCCACCTGGCCGCCCCGCTTGATGGTTTCCCGGCACACGCCGAACACATAGCAGGCCCAGGACTGCTTGGGTTTATCTTCTTCCTTGAGCCCGAATTCCACGTACTCGTTGAAGTCGATGGAAAACACCTTCACCTTGTCCGTTCCATTAAGCTTGAGCTGCGCCATGATGCCAAAATTGATAGCACCCGGGAACACATAACCACCGTTGTAGTCTGTGTGTTCCCCAATCAGGTTAATGCGGCCGGAGGACATGAAAAGTTCACCACCCTCTCCGAAAAGTTCCTTGAATTTTGCTTGGATTTTCTGTTTCATATCGTTTGTGTTTTGTGTTCTCGTTAGGTCATACAAATATAGTATTTTTTAATGAATCTCCAGCCACACCGGACAATGGTCGGAGACGCCGCCCAGATAACGGGGGCCGGCGTAGGTCCGGAGGGGCTTGATGCCGGCATGGCCCTTGTCCGGGGCCTGTAAAAACGGGATGGAGATAATTTCCATTCCCCTTGTACGCACCTCCCGGCTTACGAAAAACAGGTCTATCATTTCCCAGGCTCCCTCGTATTTGATGGTGCCCAGGCCACGCTTGTGCAGCGGTTCCGCCAGGTTGAGAAGGGTGGGCTCCAAACGCTTGTACAGCGGATTCACCGGGGTGTCGTTGAAGTCGCCCATCGCCACAATCTGTTCTGTTCCTGCGGCTTGCAGGGAGTCCGCCAGCTGCCTGAGGCGGTCTATGGCGATTTGCCGCTTGGGTTCCGACACCGAAGCGCCGCCGTACTTGGAGGGATGGTGGTTCACCAGGAACGCTATCGGCACTCCGTCCTGCCGCATGAACTCCGCCAGCAGGATGTCGCGTGTGCGCAGAAGGGTGGAATCGGCACGATACAGACGGCAAGGCTTGGCATGGCTAAGTTTGAGGCGGGAGCTTCTGTAAAACAACGCCACGTCTATCCCGCGCGGGTCCGGAGACTCGAAATGGACGATTTTATAGTCCAGCTTGTGCAGAAGCGTGTTGTAAAGGAGCCGGAGGAGCACCCGTTTGTTCTCCACTTCGGCCACGCCAATCACATCCGGAAGACCGCCTTTCTCCCCGGCCGTCCACAGGATACTCTTGGCAATGGCCTGGCACTTCGCATGGAATTTTCTCCTGCTCCAATGCCGTTCCCCGTAACTTGAAAACTCCGCGTCCGACACGCTGGTAGAGTCGTTCCGGTTGTCAAAGAAGTTCTCCAGATTCCAAAACATAATCCGCAGGGCATCCCTCCCCTGACCATCGGCCTGCCATACCACCCCCAGGCACACTATCATGACCATTATCCACTGTCTCATGCCGCAAAGATACAACACTGCCCATTATTCCCCCTTTCTCTTGTGACACCTAACATCCTGACAGTCAGTAAAATATAGAATAATCCTCGTTCAAAATTTGAACGAGGATTATCACATAATATACTGTGTTACAAATGGTTGGCGATCACAAAATCTAAACGTTAAAGAGGAAATGCATGATGTCACCGTCCTGGACTACGTAGTCCTTGCCTTCGATACCCATCTTGCCGGCGGCGCGGACGGCAGCTTCGGTCTTGTACTGGACAAAGTCATCGTACTTGATAACCTCCGCACGGATGAAGCCGCGCTCGAAGTCGGTGTGGATGACGCCGGCGGCGCGGGGGGCTTTGTCCCCGGCCCTGATGGTCCAGGCGCGGCATTCATCGGCCCCGGCCGTGAAGAAGGTGCGCAGTCCGAGCAGTTTGTACGCACGCTGAATAAGGCGCACTACGCCGCTCTCCTGCAGGCCCATTTCCTCCAGGAACATCTGACGGTCCTCGTAGTCCTCGATTTCTGCAATTTCGGCCTCCGTACGGGCGGCTATCACCAGAATCTGGGCGTTTTCCGCCGCAACGGCAGCGCGGACGGCCTCCACGTAAGCATTGCCCGTGGCAGCAGAAGCCTCGTCCACATTGCACACATACAGCACCGGCTTGTTGGTTATGAGGAACAAGTCCTTGGCCATCTGCTCCTCTTCGGCATTCTCCGGCACAACTTCCCGGCAGGAACGTCCCTGCTCCAGTACGGCCTTGTAGCGAAGCAGCAGGGACAGCAGTTTTTTGGCCTCCTTGTCCCCGCCGGTCGTTGCCATCTTCTCGACCTTCTTGATGCGGTTTTCCACCGTCTCCAGGTCCTTGATCTGCAGTTCGGCATCCACCACTTCCTTGTCCCGGACAGGATCCACGGAACCGTCCACGTGGACGATGTTGCCGTCGTCGAAGCAGCGGAGCACATGCAGGATGGCATCCGTTTCCCGGATGTTGGCCAGGAACTGGTTGCCCAGGCCTTCCCCACGGGACGCGCCCTTCACCAGACCGGCTATATCCACAATCTCCACGGTAGCGGGGATGGTACGTTTGGGCTGGCAAATGTCCGTGAGGACCTCCAGCCGCTTGTCCGGCACGTTGGTGGAGCCTACATTCGGCTCGATGGTGCAAAAAGGGAAGTTGGCGCTCTGGGCCTTCCCGGAACTCACACAGTTAAACAAAGTAGACTTGCCCACGTTGGGCAAGCCTACTATTCCACATTTTAAAGACATAGATTCTTCACTTCGTTCAGAATGACAGACAGCATTCGGAATGACAGACTAATAGAAACGGGCGCGGTTGTCGTTCACGGCCTTTTCCGACATCAGCGGGATAATCATCTGGGCGTGATAGGAGTCCATACGCTCCTGGGCGCTCTTGGCATCATCCTCGGTGTAGTAGGAACCGGTTTCGCGGCCATTTACCTGGAACACATAAGTGCCCATGATACCGGCGACGGGACCGCTCAGCACACCTTCCTTGGCAGCGGCCACGGCTCCCACGAAAGCGGGCTCCGTAGAAGGAGCTGAATTGGTGGAGAAGGTGACATCCGACAGGGTGGAGACAGTGGTACCGAGTTTCTCGGCAACGGCATCCAGGGAAGACAGACCGGCAATCTGCGTGGCTACGTCTGCGCAACGCTTGGCGGAGTACTTCTCACGGTAGAGCTGGTTCTTGATGTTCTCGGAAACCTCGTCCACCTTGGCGTAACCCTCCTTGTGGGCAGCCTTCACGGCCACGACGAAGAAGTAGTTGTTATCTACGGTGATGATGCCGGAAGCCTTTCCGGGCTTGTTGTCAAAAGCCCAACGGGTCACTTCCTTGGCATGGCCGATGGAGCCGTAAGTGTCCGTTCCTTCGTTCACGGTGAGAGAACGGGAATAGGTTCCGGTGGAGTCGCAGGCGGCCTTGTAGTTGGCATACTTGCCGGCGGAACGCACGGCCAGGATATTGGCCTTGTTATACGTGTCTGCGTAGGTTTCCTTGCTGGGAAGGGTGGCTTTTTCGAAGACGGCCACTTTCTTCTTGGCAAGGGGCTTGGTTGTCTTGGTGACCTCCACGACGTGGGTTCCGTACATGGTGTTCACAATGTAAGGTTTGCCGATTTGAGCGGTGAGCACAGACTCGAAACCGGGAATCATGGCGTTCTGGGTCATCCAGCCCAGGTTGCCCTGCTCGCCGTCGTAGGCGTTGCCCTTGTCGGCCGAATAAAGCATGGCCAGGGTGGCGAAGTTGTTCTTGTTAACCACGCCCAGCAGGCTGTCCGCGGTATGGCGGGCATCGGCACCCTGCAGCATGATGTGACGCACGTACACGGAATCCGGCACATTGGCCAGCTCCATGATACGGGCGGCATAGAAGGTGTTTCCGGACTGATACACCGGAGAAACGCCGGCGTTGTTATCGGCCACGAAGGTGTCGATGTCGCGGTTGACGCTGCGCAAATCGCCGCCCTTGTACCAGGCGTCCGACCACTGGCGGTCGCTGTTGCGCTGGAGGAAGGCACGCACGTTTTCCGTGCTCGCAAATTCGTCGTACAGGGTGACGAATTCCTCATTTTGGGCAGCCACGTCTTTGGGAGAGGGCGTTACCTCATACACGGCATACTCGATGTCGCGGGTGGCCTTCTGGCGGAAATTCTCCTTGTGGGCATCGTAGAACTTCTGGATGTCGGCCTTGGATACCACTATGCTGGAATCCAGCGGGAAGTAGGTATTGGGGGACATCACGAAACTTACCTGGGAAGTGGTGTTGTTTTCCGCGATGGCGCGGCGGCTTTCCACGGAGTTCACGTAGGAAGCGGCGCGGAACAGGCCCAGGTATTTTTCGTTGAAACGGTTGCTGCGCACGGCGTTTTGCAGATAATTGCGAAGCATGATGCCGCGGCCGGTTTCGTCGTCCTGGACATTCTCCATGAAGTCACGGACGGCCGTGGCGGAGAAAGCGCCGTTCTCATCGTTGAAGATACCCATGCTGCTGAGCACCGGGGAGATTTCCTCACCGACAAACATGTCGATTTGCTCCTGCTGGCCTACACGGATACCGGCTTTTTCGATGGTAGGAATAACCAGGTAGCGATCTATCAGGTTGTTCCAGGCCATGTCGCGGGTCTGACGCTGGGCCTGTTCGCTGGAAGCGGACTGGCCGGTGAGCATCTCGGTAATGTCGGAGAACTGCTTCACCTCAGACTCGAAGTCCTGATAAGAAACGGATTTTCCATTGATTTTACCGACATCGTACTTGGAAGAAGCGGACTGTACCGTCTGGATGATGTCGGACGGGTTCACAAGGAAGAGTAAAAGACCGAAGGCAATGATGAGCGAAGCACCAATGCCGAATTTTGTTCTGATGGTCTCAAGAGCTGCCATTTTTTTATTTTTTTCAATAATTATTTTCGTTTTTCCCTCAAAAATTCCTCCACAAGGGGTAGAAACTTAAACAGAGGTTTCCATAAGGGCTGCGAAGTTACGAATTTTCTTCCAAACAATCACTATTTTTTTAGCATCGGGCCCACAAAATTCACCGAATCCACAGCAACTTGCGTACTGTCGGACGTTATGATAAACTCGTTGTCGAAGGGACGCATGAGGATGGCGTTGCGTGCCATTTCGTCGGAGCGCATACCATATCCCTGCATGGTTCCGGAAGGGGAATACATGAGGATGTAGCAGTCTGTCCAAATCTCATGTTCCTTGCTGTCCCAGTACAGGGTGTCGGTTTTCATGGTTTCCTGCTTGATGATGTTGTGGATGACGACGTCGCCGTAGGCCGACCACTTGTCGCGCGCACCGTCCGGCGTTTTGTCGTGGCGGGCCTGCAATGCGTCGATGGTAGTCTCCAGCATGCCGTCCTCGCTGTAACCATACACGTGAATGCCGGCCGGGAAAAGGTCGTACGACAAAGTGTCGTGCTCGTAAACCTCCATTCTGGGAGATTCCACACGCATTTTCACTAGTCCGTTCTCCGACTGCACATAGAACATGTTGTCCACTACCTGAAGCGGAATTTTATCCAAATCCAGCTTCTCCGCCTCCGAAAGGTTGCCCTTGCAGGAAAAAACGACGAAAGCAACCGCCGAAGCGGTTGCCAACATCTGAAGTATGTTCTTGCTCTTCACTTACTGTACGCGGACAGTGGTGGTTGCAGTCATGCCGCCGCAGGATACGGTGTAGGACTGACCTTTAGTAATATCATACATGAAAGCCTCGGAAGCTTCCGGATAGTAGCGGCTTACGCTGGCGATGGAGGAAGCGGCTTCGTCGGCAACGGAAGGATCCGCGTTGCGGGCTTTCTGATAATAGTCCGCGGCAGCCCAGTAACGGGCCCACTTGTCCACGGTTTCACCGCAGGTGGCGGAAGCCCAAAGGTTGCCCAGAATCAGATAACCCTTTCCGGCATAACCGTAATCCAGATCCACAGCCTTGCGGGCAGCCTCGGCTGCTTTGCCGCGCATGCCGTTCTTGTAGCAGAAAGCGGCCATTTCGTAGTAGTACTGGGCGTCGGTGGCGTCATCGGACTCGGGGGAGGCGATGGCCTCTTCCAGGTAGCGGGCGGCGTCTGCCACATTGCCGCGGGCGGCATTGAGGCGATACAGGCCGAAGGCGCTGCGGAAGGAAGGATCCAGCTTGTACATGGAAGTAACGGCATTGAGATACAAGTCGTTGGAGGCGCAGTCGTCGGCGGAGTTCATGAGCTTCACAATGTTGCTCACGAGCGCCAGGTTGTCGGGTTCGGCCTGATAACGGGGACCGAAAATGGCGATGAGGTTGTCGCAGGAGGCCACCTTGCTGTCCGCAAAGATGGTTTCGATGGTGGCTTTCACCTTCTGGTTGTCCTCCTTCTCGGCATCGCTCTTGGCGGTGGCGTTCTCCACGTGTTCAACCACTTTGTCGTACATGGCGATGACATCGTCGGCGCTGAGCTGGTTCTCACGGTACATGCTGATGGAAGCCTGCAGCAGGTTCACGAGCAGGGGACCATTGGAATTGGGACCCAGTTCATCCACGATGGCGCCCACGTTCTTGTAGATATAGGGGGCGTCGGCGCCGCGGTAGTTGATCATGTACTGGCCCTTGTTGTTCAGGATGTCCTGACGGCGCTTGGGATAGGTTGCCATGCGCTGGTCCTGGAGCATGAGGATGGTATCCACGATGGCTTTCTTATGTTCCGCATCCTTGACCTGGTTGTACACACGGGTCATGAGGGTGGTGCCGTGCACGAACATATTCTGCGAAGCCGTGGCGGGGCATATCGAATAGGCCTTGCGCCAGTTGGGCAGGGCTGAATCGTAATTCTTCTGCTTGTAGTACTCCTGATAATAGGACAGGTACTTGATGCACTCTGCGCTGTCTGCGCCGTATTTACCCTGGGCAGAGAGTTTCTGTCCTGCGAATACAGCCATTACGGCAAAGAAGATGAGTGTAAACTTTTTCATAACTTCCGTATTTTTGATTTTATTTTTTTCAACTATTGTGCCACTGTTATTCGTAAGGCCGTTTCTGGAACCAGATATCAAAGATATTGACACCGATATTGAAGCCGAAATACGTCTCTTTTACCTGGGACGACGCCAGGCCCCTGCGCCCCACGTCCAAGCCCACCGTTATGCCGTTATACCAGCGGAAAACGGGAATGGTCATGCCGAGGGTTATGCCGACAGCGTTCACATGCTCCCCGTCCACCGTGTAATAGGACTGGTCGAAGTAGGCGCCGGCCCGGTAGGTGCACCGCCGCATGAAGTAGCGGATGTCGTTCCGGTTGGGCGTATAGGCGAAACCGGCCCGGACGGCCTGTCCCACGGAAGGAGCGAATACGACGTCTCCTACGTTGGAAAAGCCTTTTACCTGATCCATGCGGCTCCGGCTCCAGTCCGTTCGCGTATAGTCCACTTCTATGAGCAGTTTGTCCGTATTGCGGTAACTCACGCCCACGCCGAGTTCGTCGCCCATGTACAGGCCGCTTTCCTTCAGGGTGGAAGAAGAGCGCCGGCGGTCATACGCACCCCGTTCTTCGTAGTGCATGCTGTAGCCGTTCAGGGGGGTGGAGAATTTGTAGGTGGCTCCGAAGGTAAGGGACCGCGTGGTTGTGAGCGGCTGCTCGTACTGCAGACCTATTTTACCCGTGAAATTGTTCACCTGCAGGGAGTCTCCCGAAGCCATGTCGCGGAAGGACGCGGCATCGTAGTCTATGCTGGCCTGCTTGTTGATGTTGCCGAAGCAATAATTGAACTGCGCGCCTATGGAAAGCCGGTTCCAGAATGTGGCGGCAAACGCGCCGAAAACCTGGTAAATGCCCCCGTTTCCCTTGGAAGTAAAGGTGCGGTAGCCGGCTTCCGGATCCATCTCCGCATAGACTATGTTGTATCCTACGTCGCTCACGGGCGTAATGCCCACCATGGCGGCCGTGTGTTTCCACAACGGAAAGGAAATGACGAAATCGTCGATGTTGAACGTGGTGTTGAGGGCGCGCTTGTTCCCCTCGCTGAACAGGGAGATGCGGCCGCCCAGGCCGAAATCCCCCATGAAGGAAAGGGAGTCGCGCGCTGTCATGGAGGCAGGATTCAGGATATTGATATAGCGATTGTTACGGGCAGCAATACCCACACCTCCCATACTGCGGTTCCAGGCAGTACCGGGCTGGTGCAGCTGTCCCACGCCGAAAACGGAATACGGTGAGAAACCGCTGTACGTACCGTCCGTCTGGGCCGACAGCACCCAGGCAGAAAACAGCAGCAACAACGTTACCGATACCCTATGAATGAAGCTTCTGAACATACTCGTCCGCTATTAAAGCCATGCCCATGAGGACAAGGTTACAAATTGCAAAGATGGAACTTTTCATCCGTTTTGCAAAATAATTCGCATCGCCGCCCGTAAATATAACAATGTTGTCCGGGTGCATATTCAGGTAGCCTTCTATTTCAAAAACAATGCCTGAAACAACTCCGCTCGCTATGGAGGCGGTTTCGGACAGACCCACCGGCTCCGGATTTTCCGGCATGTCCACCAGCGGCAGGGAGCGGGAATACCGGTTGAGCGCCTTGAAGCGCGTACGGCAGCCCAGGGAAATGTTGCCGCCGCGGTACGTACCGTCTTCCCCCGTGAAATCTACCGACAAGGTGGTGCCGAAATCCACGATGGTGCAACCGCGTCCCCGGAAAAGGTAACGGGCGGCCAGGATGGATGCAGCCCTGTCGTACGAAAGGTATGAAGGCAGGCCATGTGCAACCAGAAACTCCCTGTTGTTGCTGTCCAGAATGAGCAGATAGGTACATTCTTCCCTGAGTACGGCTATGTCGGCCTCCGATACAGCATACACGGAAGACAGCAGCAGCACTTCGGGTTTTTCCCTCCTGGTGAGCGAAAGGATGAAGTCCATGAACTTCTCTCCCTGATAGCGGAAAGTCTTTCCGAGGGTCATCCTCTCCGACCAGGCGGCCTTGAGCGCTGTGTTGCCTATTTCTACTAATAAATTGGACATATAACCTGTTCAACTTTCGCACTTGCGAAAGTTATATAACCTGCAAATTTAGCTATTATTGCAGTTTTTTCAAAATAGAATAGGCCTTCCGGAGGGAATCGACGCCGCGGGAAACGGTACGCAGGCGGCCGCCGTCCTGGTTGAATTTGTATTCCGTGGGATACTCGTTCACCCGCGAAAGTACGGTCTCGAACAGTTTGGACTGGTAATAACCTCCCATGGGATTGCTTACGAAAAACATGATTTGCATCCCGTTTTTGACGATGATTTTCTCGAATCCCATCTGCTGACCTAAATTTCTGATTTTCACCACATACAGCAGGTTTTCCACCTCCTGCGGAAGCGAACCGAAGCGGTCGGCCACCTGGGTGCCCAGGCGGTCAATCTCACGCTCGTCGTTCATGGCGTCCAGCATCTTGTACAGACGGATTTTCTCGGCGGTAATGTCAATGTAATCGTCAGGAATAAAGGCGGGCTTGTCTGTTTCTATGGTGCAGTCGTCCACGTATTTTTTCTGGGACGAGCGCGTCGTAAAGCCGGTTTCCACACCGAGCTCCTCCATGGCCTCCGACAGAATCTTCTGGTAAGTCTCGTAACCCATGTCGGAAATGAATCCGCTCTGCTCGGCACCAAGCAGGTTGCCTGCGCCGCGGATATCCAAATCCTGCATGGCGATGTTGAATCCACTGCCCAGGTCGCTGAATTCCTCGATGGCCCGCAAACGCCTCCTGGCATCGTCCGTGAGGCTGACCAGCGGCGGAACGATAAGGTAGCAGAACGCTTTTTTGTTGGAGCGGCCCACGCGGCCACGTAGCTGGTGCAGGTCGCTCAGACCGATGTTCTGCGCCTGGTTGATGATGATGGTATTGGCGTTGGGAATGTCCAGGCCGTTCTCCACGATGGTTGTGCACAGGAGGAGGTCATAGTCGCCCCGCATAAAGGACAACATTTTGTCTTCCAACTCTTTGGACTCCATCTGGCCGTGTGCCACGCAAATCCTCATATCGGGTACAAGGCGGTGCAGGATGTCCGCAATGGCAGGCAATTCCTCCACGCGGTTGTGCAGGAAAAACACCTGTCCTCCGCGGTTGAGTTCGTAATGGATGATGCTCTTGACCTCGGACTCGTCGAACAGAATAATCTCCGTCTGAATGGGAATGCGGTTGGGCGGAGGGGTCTGAATGATGGAAAGGTCCCGCGCCCCCAGCAGCGAAAACTGCAGGGTTCTGGGAATGGGCGTAGCCGTCAGCGTGAGGGTATCCACCGTGTGTTTGAGCTGGCGCAACTTTTCCTTGGCACTCACGCCGAATTTTTGTTCCTCGTCGATAATCAGCAGTCCCAGGTCCTTGAATTCAAAGCTGTCGCCCAATATTTTATGCGTGCCGATAAGAATGTCTATCTTCCCTTCCTTCAGGCGTTTCTTGATGTCGGAAATCTGTTTGGCACTGCGAAGACGGCTCACATATTCCACCGTGCACGGCAGGGAGGCCAGGCGGGCCTTGAAGGTTTCGTAATGCTGCAGCGAAAGGATGGTCGTAGGCACCAGCACCGCCACCTGCTTTGAATCCGTAGCGGCCTTGAAAGCTGCCCGGATGGCGATTTCCGTCTTGCCGAAGCCTACGTCGCCGCAAACCAGCCGGTCCATCGGACAGTTGTCTTCCATATCCTCTTTCACGGCCTTGGTGGCCCGTTCCTGATCCGGCGTATCTTCATACATGAAGGAAGATTCCAACTCCTCCTGCAGGTAGGTGTCCGGCGAAAATGCGAAACCCTTGGAGGCGCGGCGTTTGGCATAGAGTTGAATGAGTTCCTTTGCAATGTCTTTCACGCGTGACTTAGCCGCTTGCTTGAGGTTGCCCCAAGTCTTGGAACCCAGTTTGTTAACGCGCGGCGCTTCCCCTTCCTTGGAACGGAAACGGGAAATTTTGTGCAGGGAATGTACCGACACAAACACGACGTCGCCGCCGCTGTAGAGCAGTTTTACCACCTCGTGCACGCGGTCGTGGTCGTCCTTCATCTTTACCAGTCCGCCGAACACGCCTACACCATGGTCTATATGCACGACGAAATCGCCCATGTTGAAGGCGCTGAGGTCGTTCAGTGTCAGCTGTTCGCTCTTTTCCACCGTCCGGCGCATGCGTACGCGGTGGAAGCGGTCGAAAATCTCGTGGTCGGTGTACAGGCAAATGCGGTCCTGATTGTCGATAAAGCCGCTGTGTACGTTCCTGCCTTTCACAAATTCCGGAAGCAGCGCATTTTCTTCCTGCAACATGATGGAGCGCAGACGTTCCAGCTGGCTTTCTTTTTCCCCTACTATATATACTTTATAATTATTTTCAATCCGGGAACGGATGTCACCTATGAGCAAATCGAAATTCTTGTTGAATACCGGCTGCGGGGAAATGTTGAACTGGATTTTATCCACATCTTCCTTCTGCAGCGGGATGTCCAGGTACACGTGCTTGAAGGCAAGAAGCGGCGCAAAGAAGTCCTTTTGTCTGTACATGTCCGACGAATCCAGCCACACGGTGGTTCCGGCAGGCAGTAAATTCACCAGGCTCTCTCCCTCTTCCGTTTCACGCGCGGCAATGTCCGGATACACATCGGCCTGGGGAATCCGGTCCACGGAAAGTTGCGTATTGCAGTCGAAGGTGTGTATTTTTTCCACCTCGTCGCCGAAGAAACTCAGGCGAAAAGGCTTGTCGGAGGAAAAAGAAAATATGTCGATGACGGCGCCGCGAAGCGCAAACTGTCCCGGAGCCGATACAAAATCCACCTTTTCGAAGCCCTCGTCAAGAAGGCGCGTACGGATGCTTTCATAGGCTATTTCCTGCCCTTCCTTTATGCTGAAAAGCGCATTTTGCAGTTTTTGGGCACTCGGAACCTTTTCTTCCATCGCCTCGGGGTAGGTGATGATGAAGAGAGGCGATTCTTCCACTTGAAGATGATCTGTCATCCTGCGCGAAGCGAAGGATCTCTCCATGAGTTTTCCGATGGCCGCCGTCCGCTGAACACCCAGGGACGATTTGTAATTGCTCCGCTCCACGCTTTTCCCGAGTTCCGGCAGGAAGAAGACACAGTCCCCCTCCACCATGTTGTAAAGGTCGGCCGAACAGTATTCCGCCGATTCACGCGTAGGCATCAGTATCAAATGCACTCCTTCCCGTGCCACCTGTGACAGCACCATCCAACGGGCAGACAGGAAAAGACCGCTGCAAAAGACTTCCTCCCTTTTCTGGAGTTGTTCCTGCAGCTGCGCCGAAGATTTTTTACTTATCAACATTCCCTTCGTTTTCCCTGTTGATAACCTGTTCATAACCCTGTTGATAACCCCTCATGCAATTGTCGGTAAAATTTACGCTCTCAATATTCACAGTCCATCCACACGATATCAGCAGGTTTTCAACAATTTAATTCTTACTTAATATATTGATTTTTAATAGGTTTAGAATGGTTTTAAACATATTGACAACACTATTAAAAAAATCAAATCTTAAAAATAAAAACTATATTTGTATTTGAATTGATTAGACCTTGAGCCATGACCGACTTTGATCCGCACAATCCGGCAGACCGCAAAGATAGTGAATTTGAAGGAATTATCCGCCCCCAGGGACTGGACGATTTCACCGGACAGAAGGAAATAGTATCCAACCTGAGCATATACATAAAGGCTGCAAAAATGCGTGGAGAGGCCCTGGACCATGTTTTGTTCCACGGTCCTCCCGGCCTTGGCAAAACTACGCTGGCGCATATCATCGCCAACGAAATGGGCGTAAACATGAAGGTGACTTCCGGGCCGGTGCTGGACAAGCCCGGCGACCTGGCGGGGTTGCTTACCGGACTGGAGGCGGGCGATGTGCTTTTTATAGACGAGATTCACCGGCTGTCTCCGGAGGTGGAGGAGTACCTGTATTCGGCCATGGAGGATTATGTGATTGACATCATGATAGACAAAGGTCCGGGTGCGCGCTCCGTGCGCATCAACCTGAATCCTTTTACGCTGGTGGGCGCCACTACGCGGAGCGGCCTTCTTACGGCGCCGCTAAGGGACCGTTTCGGCATCAACTGCGCGCTGGAATACTACGATACGGAGGATTTGAGGCATATTGTGATGCGCAGCGCCCGTATTCTTCAGCTGGAAATCGACGGGGATGCCGCGTATGAGATTGCCCTCCGCAGCCGGGGAACGGCCCGTATCGCCAATGCGCTGCTCAAGCGCGTACGGGACTTTGCGCAGGTGCTGGGAGACGGCCGCATCAACTTGGAAATCACGCGTTTTGCACTTAATAAACTGAAGATTGACAAGCGGGGGCTGGATGCTATCGACAATAAGATTCTGCGTACCATGATTCTGACTTTCAAGGGCGGTCCCGTGGGTGTCGGAACGCTTGCAACATCCATCAGCGAGGATGCTGGTACGCTGGAGGAAGTATATGAGCCTTTTCTCATCAAGGAAGGCTTCCTTATCCGCACCCAGCGCGGCCGTGTGGCCACCGAACTGGCGTATCAGCACCTGGGAATGGACGCCTATCTTGCCCAGCGAAAGTACAATCCGGACGAAAATGGTTCGCTTTTTTAAGGAAAAGTCCTAATTTATTCACGAAAAATGCTTAATTTTGCGAGCTAGCAAATACAATATCTAACTATATGGCCGATTCTAAACTTATTTCCAAGATTCCGGAAGGACCGCTCAAAGAAAAATGGTCCAAGCGTAAAGCCGAAATCCGGATTGTTTCTCCGAACAACAAACGGAAGCTGGAAGTGATTGTGGTGGGTACCGGTCTTGGCGGTGCATCCGCAGCTGCGTCCTTGGGCGAGATGGGATACAACGTGAAGATTTTCTGTATCAGCGACTCTCCCCGCCGGGCGCACTCCATTGCAGCTCAGGGTGGTATCAATGCCGCAAAGAACTACCAGAACGACAACGATTCCATCTACCGTCTGTTTTACGACACCATCAAGGGTGGCGACTATCGTTCCCGCGAAGCCAACGTATATCGTCTGGCGGAGGTGAGCGCCGCCATCATCGACCAGTGCGTGGCACAGGGCGTTCCTTTTGCCCGTGAATACGGCGGATACCTGGCCAACCGTTCCTTCGGCGGCGTGCAGGTGAGCCGTACCTTCTATGCCCGCGGACAAACCGGTCAGCAACTTCTGCTGGGTGCTTACGCTTCCCTGAACAAGGAAATTGCGGCAGGTACCGTCAAGAGCTACCCGCGTCACGAGATGCTGGATCTGGTGATTATCAACGGTGAGGCGAAGGGCATCATCGCCCGTAACCTGGTAACCGGTGAAATCGAGCGTTTCGGCGCACATGCCGTGGTGCTGGCTACCGGTGGTTATGGTAACACTTACTTCCTTTCCACCAACGCCATGAATTCCAACGGCAGCGCCGCCATGCAGGCGTACCGCAAGGGCGCTTTCTTCGCCAATCCTTGTTTTGCCCAGATTCACCCCACCTGTATTCCGGTACACGGAGACCAGCAGTGCAAACTCACGCTGATGTCCGAGTCCCTGCGTAACGACGGCCGCATCTGGGTGCCTAAGAAGAAGGATGACGTGATGAAGCTCCGTAAGCATGAAATCAAGCCTTCCCAGATTCCTGAAGAGGACCGCGACTACTATCTGGAGCGCCGTTATCCGGCTTTCGGCAACCTGGTTCCGCGTGACGTGGCTTCCCGCGCAGCCAAGGAGCGCTGCGACGCCGGTTACGGTGTAAACGAAACCGGTCTGGCCGTTTTCCTTGATTTTGCGGACGCTATCAAGCGCCTGGGTCACCAGCGGGTGCAGGAACGCTATGGCAACCTTTTCGACATGTACGAAAAGATTACCTCCACTTCCCCTTGGGAGGAACCCATGATGATTTATCCGGCCATCCACTATACCATGGGCGGTCTTTGGGTAGATTATGACCTCCAGACCACTATTCCGGGTCTGTATGCCATCGGCGAGGCCAACTTCTCCGACCACGGCGGAAACCGCCTGGGTGCATCGGCCCTCATGCAGGGCCTGGCAGACGGTTATTTTGTGCTGCCTTACACCATCGGCGATTACCTTTCCCATAAATTTGCCGAGCCCAAGACGGACACCAACGCCCCTGAATTTGCAGAGGCTGAGAAGGCTGTGAAGGAGCGCATCGCCAAGCTCTTTGCCGTGAAGGGTACGGAGCCCGTGGATGCCATCCACAAGAAACTGGGTCACATCATGTGGGAATATGTAGGTATGGCGCGCAACGAAGCCGGCCTGAAGAAGGGTATCGAGGAAATCAAGAAACTCCGCGAGGAGTTCTGGAAGACTGTTCGCGTACCCGGTACCAACGAGGAATTCAACCAGGAACTGGAAAAAGCCCTGCGTCTGGTGGACTTCTTCGATATCGGCGAACTGATGGCCTACGACGCCCTGAACCGCCGCGAGTCCTGCGGTGGCCACTTCCGCGAGGAAATGCAGACGGAAGATGGCGAGACCAAGCGTGACGATGAGAACTTCATGTATGTAGCCGCCTGGGAATACAAGGGCGAAGGCAAGGAGCCTGAACTGCACAAGGAGGAACTCAAGTACGAAAACATCAAAATTGCAACCCGTAACTACAAAGACTAATCCCGAGTATGGAATATAATGTAAAAGTGTGGCGTCAGAAGAACGCCAAAGCAAAAGGCCATTTCGAGACCTACCACGTTACGGATGTGGAGGAAGATGCTTCGTTCCTCGAAATGCTGGATATCCTGAACGATCAGCTCATCCGCAAGGGAATTGAGCCTGTCGCCTTTGACCACGACTGCCGCGAAGGTATCTGCGGTGCCTGTTCCCTGTATGTTGATGGCCGTGCACATGGTCCGGATGATGCCGTCACCACCTGCCAGCTGTTCATGCGTCACTTCAAACCAGGCGCAACCATTACCGTGGAACCTTGGCGCAGCGGCGCTTTCCCGGTAATCAAGGACCTGGTGGTTGACCGTACCGCATTTGACAAAATTATGCAGGCCGGTGGTTTCATTACCGTCCGTACCGGCAGTGCCCAGGATGGCAACAACATCCTGATTCCGCACGATGATGCCGAATTGTCCATGGACGCTGCCGCCTGCGTAGGTTGCGGTGCGTGTGTGGCTACCTGTAAGAATGGTTCGGCCATGCTGTTTGTGGCTGCCCGCGTAAGTTCCTTGGCTCTGCTGCCGCAAGGCCGTCCGGAAGCCGCCCGACGCGCCCGTGCCATGGTGGCCAAGATGGACGAACTGGGCTTCGGCAACTGCACCAACACCCGCGCCTGCGAGATGGAGTGCCCCAAGCACGTGACCATCGACCACATCGCCCGTCTGAACCGCGAGTACCTGAAAGCCCGCTTCAGCGAGTAGGAAGGTAATTTCATAATAATTAAACGGGACCCCTCCAGGGCCCCGTTTATTGTATTTTTACATGTTTTTTTGCAGTACAAGGACTTCCTCCTGTGGTAATTGGGTGTGCTTGGATACAAATGCGGGATCCAGACCTTCTGCAAGCATGCTTTTAGCCAACTCCCGTCGTGCTCTTGCTTCACCCTCTGCCATTCCCTCTGCTTTTCCTTTTTCCATACCATCGATGAAGCCGTCCTCGTAGTAGGCAGTACCTATGTCCAGTCTTTCTTCTTCGGTAATCATATTGCGGAAATATTTTGTCAATGCTTCTTCCGGAAATCCGGGCATGCGTGCCTCCTCTGCTATGACTGCGTAGCGTTTGCCCATATCTTCCGGTTTTCCTGCAAATATACGCATATTTGCGAGAATATAAAACCAACTCTGCACTGGATCAAGCCCATCGATACCAGTTGCTTGTAAGCGAGGTAACTCGCAGAAATAAATGGATAGCAAGTCGTTGTAGCGCTCTCCGGAAGTTTGCTCGCAAATTGAGTATCTATACACCAGCTGGTCCGTCTCATGGTGCATCTTGAAGTCCATGAAACAAATCACGTACACAGGTTTCAGGGACGAATACGGCTCGCGGGGCTTTAACTGACTATGCAACATGGAAGCGCCATAGTACAACATCCGGCTCTTGAACGACGTCTTTTTCTTCCTTTGCATTTCAACAATGAATTCCTTCCCATCCACGGTATGACACAGTACGTCCATGATTACGTTCTTGTCATCCGGGCGCATTTTGTCAATTTCGTTGGGCAACATCTGCACGGAGTCAATCTCTTCCGGCAGGAAGTCGTTAAGGAGCATTTTCAGTATGTCTGTGTTTTGTAACACATGTTTGAATGCCCAGTCGCATCGGAGGTCCATGTACGGATGGTCCAGAATGGAAATAACAATCTGTTCCTTCTCTTTATCAGAGAGGTCTCTGTATCGTTCCACCTCATTGACGATGGCAACGAATTTGCGCATCTGCGCAGGAGTCATCTTCATGTTCATAAGTATGATTGTTAGCGCCGGACGGAATTATCCGGCTCCGACAAACATAGAACAAGGATACCGGAAAACCTACAATCGTAAAAAACATTGTGTTGTTTCACATGTTTTTTTGCGGTTTCAACCGATTTGAACATAAAATTAAACGGGGCCCTGGAGGGGTCCCGTTCGTGTGTGTAAAGGATGGTCTGTATATACTATCGGGTCAGGTTGGTATAATCTTCACCGAAGTCATAACCATCATAATCTCCGCCTACAAGATAATAATGCAGTCCGGAAATGGTAATTCCGAGGGGAGACATGGTTGCCTGGAAGGTCTGATCGTCGGCTACGCCGGTGCAATACAATGTACCGCCATACGCTTCACCAAGAGGAAGCGGCCCCTGGAAGGTGATGGTCCGGCCCTCAAAGTCAACCGTTCCTTCTATATCAGCACCGGTACCCCAGATATTGGTAAATACTGCGGTAGTCTCGTCCTTCTTGGAAATGGCCATCACGTACGGATCGCCTTCGGAATCCTTGGCATTCCAGTTGCCGGTAAGCCAATCCCAGTCGATGGTAATCTTGTCACTCTTGACAGCGATGATGGAGGAAGCACCGTACGCGGAGTTGATCAGGGACTGGTCCACACTGAGGACCAGTTCAAGAACAAAGCCTTCTCCGGTTGTATCATAAAGCACTTTTACAGGGAGTTTTGTCAAGTACTCCCCGGCCTTGATAGTAACGGACTTCGTGGGAATGGAGAAATCGACACCTTCTTCGCCGGTGGTGTTTTCGCCAAGAGAAACCGAGTAGGTTACATCCTGTTTAGGAGCCCTGGTGATGGCAACCACCACGTCGTAGTCGTAGGAATCATCGTTTTCTGTTACAACCCATGCTTCTGTCGCGTTTTCAAAGTGTACGAACTCAAGACCTTCGCCTCCATAGGTATCAACGGCGATATCCTTCTTTGTCGAGCAGGATGTTGTTGCTATAGCAAGGGCGGCCATGCAAATGTATAATATCTTTTTCATACTATTTCTTGCCTAAAGTTTTGTTATAGTTGATTTCGGCATCAGGGATGGGCCAGAAGTAATTGCTGGCGGTAGGAGCAACGTCAAGATCCACGGAATGGTAGTCCTTGACAAAGTTTTCGCCACGGCGGATAATGTCGATACCACGGATGCCTTCGCAGATAAATTCAAGGCGGCGTTCCTTGATGATGGCCGTGGTAAGGTTGCCTCCGGTCAGACCATCGACATCCAGCATGTCACGGGTAGGAATGGCGCGGGACCGCACTTCCTTGAGGGCGGCTTTTGCCTTTGAGGAGCCGTTGGCATCGTGCGTGTAGCACTCGGCAAGGTTCAGCAGAGTTTCTGCATAACGCATGAGCGGAATCCAATCCTGCTTCTGCGCCTTGTCGGTGAACTTCAGGGAGTATACGTAGCCATTGCTGTCTTTGTCGGAAATGAGGTCGGAAATACGCTTGTCCACATCCTGGGAATACGCGTCTTCGGCAAGGATGCCGGTTTCGGTATTCAGCCAGCAAACCTGGGCGTCGATACTGTAGTATTCCGCGCAGCTCATCTGGGTGTTGGGCTGGTCTCCGGGCTGGATGGACATAGGCAGGGCAAAGATAAGTTCCGGGCACTCATAGGTTCCTGCGCCATAAATCTTGGTCACATCCGGAGCCAGGGAGTAGCCGGTAATGGAAGTGCCTTCCGTAATGGCATTTCCCCATTCTTCCATAGCCATATAGACACGCATTCTGAGCATGTGTGCTGCTGCTGCGTTGGCGCGGGTTACACCGTCGAAAGTGCCGGGAGCGCTGGGAAGGTCCGCAGGGATGCAGTCTGCAAGAATCTGCGTATAAATGTCCTTGATGGGTGCTGCGGGGCAGTCGTTGTTACCGGAAGAAGTAAGGGCGGTAAGACGCAGCGGCACGGCAAGGGCATCGGGATTGATGGAATACGGCAGGGAATAGAGGTTGGCCAGCACATAATAGCAATAGGCGCGAAGGAATTTTGCCTCTGCAATATACTGCTTGTAAAGGTCTTCGCCGATAACCTCCTTGCAATTGTATTTGTCCAGGTTCTCGATAAAGATGTTGCAGGTATTAATGGTCCAGTAAGCATAGTTCCAAATGCGGCCATTCTCCTGGGTTGTGGACAGGACCCTCATTTCATAGGTGTCCTGCATGGTGACAGGGTTGGAGATGTTGACGATGTCTTCTCCGCGGCAGTCGAACACGATATAGGCGAGGCCTCCCATAAAGCTGGGATTGGTGCTCTTGAAAGCGTTGTAGCAGCCAAGGAGAGCAGTCTTTATATAGTCTGCATCGGCGAAGATGACACTCTCGGTCATGGAATACGGTTTATCCAGTTCAATGAATTCCTTTTTGCAGGAACCAAGGGAAACCACCGCAGTAAGTATAGCAAGAAGTTTGATGATATTCTTCATAATTTGGGTCTCCTTTTAATTAGAATGCAACCTGAACGCCAAGGGTGTACGTGCGTGCCTGCGGCAGCGTGTTCTTGTAGTAACCGCCGGACAGCACAGCCTGGGAGGTATAAGAAGAAGTGATTTCAGGATCCAGACCGGTAAAGGCCGTGAGAACGAACACATTCTGGATCTGAGCGTAAGCGCGGATGGAAGACAGGCCGATAATCTTGTTCTTGGGCTTGTAGGTGTAGCCGAAGGTGATGTTCTTCAAACGGAGATAATCGCCTTTCTCGATCCAGTCGGTGATTTCCATGGCAGAGCCGTTGGAGGTGCTGTCACCGTAGATGGGCTTTGCATACTTTGCATTGTCGCCGGGCTGTTTCCAGCTCTTTTCCGCAACTTCGGCAAGGTTGTTCCACCAGCGGTTGTCAGAACCGGTCGCGGTCATGGCGTTGAGAATCCAGTTGCCGCCGGAGAACTGGAACATGAAGTTGAGGTCGAAGCCTTTATACTTGAAGTTGTTGGTCCAGCCACCGAACCAGGTAGGAAGGGTGTTACCGGCACGGACCTGAGCGATGTCGCCCTGGAATTCCGTTCCGTCTTTCAGGAACCAGGCGCCGGCCAGGTAGTCGAAGCGGGTCCATTCACCGTTGGTGCCATAGAAAATACGACAACCGGTTTCGGGGTCGATACCGCCGGTAGGGTAGGCATAGAGCTGACCGACGGAGTAACCGGGAAGCGTAATGTTGGCGTCACTGTCGCCGTAAATCTGATCGACGCCCTGCGCAAGCTCAAGTACCTTGTTGTGAGCAGTTGTGATATTGAAATTGGTGGTCCAGGTGAAGTTCTTATTCCTGATTACATCGGCATTCAAGGTGATTTCAACACCCTTGTTCTCCATGGAGCCGGTGTTGGTAATCAGCGAACCGATACCCGTGGAGGGGCCCTGAGGAACAGCCATTACCAGATTTCTGGTCTTGGTGTAGTAGTAGTCGAAATCAAGGCTTACGCGGTTGAAGAGGCTGACATTAAATCCCACGTCCAGTTTACTGGAGGACTCCCAGGCAAGGGAAGAGTCGCCGATGTTGTCCAGACCCAGAGCGGGAGTGCCACCGTAGTAAACATCGCTGTAATAAGTCTGAGCTCCGTAGTAACCAATGTCGGAGTTACCCACGACACCGTAACTGGCCTTGATTTTCAGTTCGTCCACAACGGAACGGAGCGGGGCGAAGAATGTCTCTTCAGAGACACGCCATGCACCGGAAACACCCCAGAAATTACCCCATTTGTTGTTTGCGCCGAGGGAAGAGAGACCATCACGGCGGAAGTTGGCGGAGAGCATGTAACGGGACTTGTAGTCGTAGTTGATACGGCCAAAGTAGGAAACCATGGATTTGGCACCTTCGCTACCGCCGGCCTTGATGGTGTTGTAACCGGCGCGGAAGCCCGTGTAGGCCTGGTTCGAGATGTCGCTCGCGTTGATCCAGTCGCTGCCATAAGAAAGCTTGTAAGCTTCCATACCCACCAGGAAGTCGAAGGTATTGTCCTTGAAAGCGAGGGTATAATTGATGGTGTTGGTCCAGGTCCAGCTGAGCATGTCGTTCATGGTACGCCAGGCATAACCGTTGTTGCTGACGCCCTGGCCATATTTGGGAGACCAGAAGGTTTCCTCGCCTTCCGACATGTAGTCTATGCCGAACTGAGAACGGGCCACCAGGTTCTTGATGGGCTCAACCTGGACAAAACCGCTTGCAATGACACGGTCAGTGTTGATTTTGTTGAAAGATTCTTTCTGGCCCATCGGGTTGGGATAACCCAGGGAGGCGATATTCACACCACCTACGCCGATATACTGGCCTTTGTTCATAACGTACAGGGAACCGTCCTCATTGTACGGGAAGGTAATGGGAGGCAGAATCATCGCCTGACGGGGCAGACCGGCAGCGGAGAACACGCCGTCCTGACGGGAAGTGTCGTACACACTGGTGAAAGCCTTCGAATACTGGCCGTTGATGCCCACCTTGAGCCACTTGGTCACCTGCGTGGAGATGTTGGCCTTGAAGCCGTAGCGCCTGTAGTTATCGCCAATGACGATACCCTGGTTGTCGGAGTAGTTGGCCGAAGCATAGTACTGCGTCTTGTCGGAACCGCCGGAAATGGCCACGGTGTGATTCATGACCAGGCCCTTCTTGTAAATGAGGTCTTTCCAGTTGGTCTTGATGTAATTGCGATTACCGGAAGCATCCAGGGTAAAAGGAAGGTTGAAGGCTTTGTCGCCATAGGGGTTGCCGGCGCCGCTGATAGCCCTTTCGTCGGTGCCATAGCGGTTTTTGACAGCCATGTTCTTGTAGGCCACGTAAGTGTCCGCATCCATCACGTCGTAGGTCTTGGTGGGCTCGGTAAAGCCGATGTTCATATCGTACGTTACCTTGGTTTCACCCTTGCGGCCCTGCTTGGTGGTGATGATGATGACACCGCTGGCTGCGCGGGAACCGTACAGGGCGGTTGCGGCAGCATCTTTCAGGACGTCGATGGACAGAATGTCGGCCGGGTTGATGTCGGCCAGCGGGTTGGCTTCCATGTAGCTGGCGTTAACAACGCCGGACTGGATGGGAACGCCATCGACAATGTACAGCGGGTCCGTGCCGCCGGAGATGGAACTGACGCCACGGATGAGAACTTTAGCCTGGGCACCGGCACCGGCGTTAGGCGTTGAGACCTGCACACCGGCAGCCTGACCCTGCAGCATAGAGTCGAAGCTCACGTTCGGGGCATCTTTGATGGCGTCTGCCTTCACGGAAGAGACAGAGGCCGTAACGGTTTTGGCACTCTGGGTGCCATAAGCAATCACCACAACATCATCCAGATATTCTGTATCTGCAGTAAGTTCGCAGTTGATGGTGGTTTGCCCGTTGATTTCAACCTCGACGGCCTTATAGCCAATCGTGCTGAATACCAGAACGCCCTTGGCAGGTGCAGTAAGGGAATACTGCCCATCCAGGTTTGTTGCGGCACCGTGGTTGGTTCCTTTCAGCATTACGGTTGCAGCCGGAAGCGGCTCACCGTTTGCACTGTCGGTAACTACACCTTTGATGGTGATATTCTGGGCAAACGCCAGTGTCACGCTAAGAAGCATAGCTACAGACAGGAGAATAAACCTGACTTTTTTCATAAGCATGAAATTTAATTAAACATAAATATTGATACTCTGATCATTTTGCTCAAGCAATGCACAATTTAATGTCCGTATATCAGTGCATTGCGAAAACGTATCAAAAATTATGTTCCGCTTACGGATTGTAAGCTGTACACACAAAAAAAAGACGAAGCACATTTTTATGCCTCGTCTTGCGCTTATGAATGTTGATGTTGCCGGATGCTATTTTTGCTCCTGGAGAACAAGAATTTCTGCCATCGGTATTTGTGTATATTTGGATATAAATGCAGCATCGATGCCATCCTCAAGCATGCGGATGGCAATATCCCGTGAATTCTCTGCTTTTCCCTTCGCTTGCCCCTTCGCCTCTGCAGTGGCCAGTTGATTAACCTTATCTCTGATTGTAATCATTTGCTTGATAGATTCGGAACGTTCCCTGGGTGCAAATTTATTAATTTCGGCAGAATTAAACAATAAGTCAAAGATTTCCCCTTTCAATTCCTTGGGCCGCTCCTCCATCTCCGGCATGTTCTTCAGCGCATAGCAGAAATTGTCCAGTAACGATGCCTCCTTCGTCATCGCCTTGCTGCAATTGGGAATTTCCAGAAAGATATATTCAACAGGCACAGGCATATCCTCCATATTTTCGATATCTCTCAGCCGAATGTCCGTTTGAACCATCTGTCCATCAACACATTGGCATACCTGCCAATCTTCAATTCATTTTGTTCCATGTTCTTTGGCTTAAGAGACGACCGGACCCGGAAGTCGGTTTGTGCAAACATAGAACAAGGATTCCGGAAAACCTACAATCGTAAAAAACATTGTGCTGTTTCACATGTTTTTTTTGCTGTTTCAACCGATTTCGATAGATTCTATATACAAAAAAGTAGTCTTATGATATACGCATATATTCGAGTGAGCACGGAATTGCAGTCCTATGAAGGACAGCGGTACGAGATAGAGCAATGGGCCGACAGGCGGGGTTGGAACTTGGACAAATGGGTGCAGGAGAAGGTGTCCGGTACAACGGAGTTGAGAAAACGGACATTGGACAGCCTCCTGAAAAGAATGAAGAAGGGAGATATCCTTATATGCACCGAACTTTCACGCCTGGGTCGCAACATGATGATGGTGATGGGCATCCTCAACACCTGCTCCCAGAAGGGAATCAAAATCTACTCCATCAAGGACAATTTTGAGTTGTCGGACTCGCTGAACGCCAAAATCATCGCCTTTGCTTTCTCGCTGGCGGCGGAGATTGAGCGCAACCTTATATCACAACGCACGCGCGAGGCGCTGGCCGCAAAGAAACAGGTGGGGTTCAAGTTGGGCCGACCCTGCGGAAAGAGTCGGGAACGGAGAAAATTTGAAGAAAGGGAAGCCTATATCCGGGAAGAGTTGAGCCACGGCGCCGCCATCAGCAGGCTGGCGATAGAATTGGGGATGCACCGCAACACGCTGTCCCGGTATTTGAAGGAGAACTTGCGTGAGGATTCCTGCCCGGAATTCGCGCGCAAAGAACAGGTATGACCCCCGAAACATGCATAATTATGTAGTTATTTCCGCTTGTGCAGAGGCGGAAATTACAGGCATTTTAGGCAAACCAAGGGCCTGAAACGGGTAAAATAACGATATTCTAAAAAAAATTAAAAAAATTTTAATGTTTTAAATTATCAAGAAAACTTGCAATATTTTCATAAATTATAACTATCTTGCCCCAAAGTTTAATAAAAAAAAGATTTAAAAACCGAAAAAGACTTAATTTATTGCATATAATGCACTTTTTGGCGGACTTGCAAAATTAAAATTGTTTTCCAATATTTGCAGCTGTGTATCCGTCATTTTATACGGACGTATAGTAGTGTATTGCTTATGCAAAAACTATGACAATTGTATCAATATTTATGTTTAACTAATCTATTGTGCTTATGAAAAAAATCCGCATTTTTTTCACGGCCATGGTATTGCTGGCTCTCTCCGTTGCAGCCCAGGCACAGAATATCACTGTGAAGGGTACCGTGTTGAGCGCCTCCGGTGAGGCCATTGTGGGCGCCAACGTGCTCCTGCAGGGAAGCCGCACCGTTTATACCATGTCGGACGTCAACGGTGAATTCACCCTCAACGTTCCCGCAAATGGTGTTCTGGATGTGAACTGCATGGGTTACGAAAGCGCCCAGGTTCCGGTGAACAACCGCACATCCATCGCCATCGTCCTCGAAGAAGACAGCCAGCTGCTGGATGAAACCATCGTGGTTGCCTATGGTACGGCCACCAAGAGTTCATTCACCGGTTCCGCTGCACAGGTGGACAACGAGGTCATCGAGAAGAAAGTAGCCACCAGCGTTACCAGCGCCCTGGCCGGTACGACTCCCGGCGTGCAGGTTACTTCCTCCAGCGGCGACCCCTCCGGTGGCGGTGCTCCGACAATCCGCATCCGCGGTATCGGCTCCATGAGTGCTTCCAACACTCCGCTCTACATTGTGGACGGTGTTCCGTACGATGGTGCCATCTCCGACATCAACCCGCAGGACGTTGAGTCCATGTCCGTCCTCAAAGACGCTGCCGCCAGCGCCATCTATGGTCACCGCGGTGCGAACGGTGTCGTGATTATCACCACCAAGAAAGGAAAGAGCGGCGATGCCCAGGTGAAACTGGACGCCCGTTTCGGCGTAAACTCCCGCCTTATCCCGCAGTACGACGTAATCACCGATCCCGGCCAGTACTACGAGACCCATTACACCATGCTGTACAACCAGTATCTGTATTCCGGTCACTCCGTGGCGGAAAGCTACGCTTACGCCAACAAGTACCTCCTGGATGAGAAAAACGGCGGTCTGGGTTATCTGGTGTACACCGTTCCCGAAGGACAGAACCTGATTGGTACTAACTTCAAGCTGAACCCCAACGCCAAGTTGGGTTACTCCGACGGTGAATACTACTATATCCCGGACGACTGGTACAAGGAGACTTTCCACAATGCATTCCGTCAGGAATACAATGTGAGCGCCTCCGGCGGCGGCAACAAGTTCAACTACTACGCCAACGTAGGTTTCCTGCAGAACAAGGGTATCGTAAACAACTCCGACTATAAACGTTATTCCGGCCGTATCAACGCCGACTATCAGGCAAAGAGCTGGATGCGTTTCTCGACCAGTCTGAGTTTCACGCACTCCGATTCCCAGGCGGCAAACTGGAGCGATTCCTTCGGTTCCTCCGGCAACCTGTTCTACATCACCAACAATATCGGCCCTATTTATCCCTTGTATGTGCGTAAGCTGGATGCCAGCGGAAACCCGTACGTGGTAATGGACAGCGACCGTATTGTGTACGACTCCAACAACACCAATCAGAAACGTCCTTCCATCGTGGGCAACGCTGTCCGCGACAATGAATTTGACCGCACGCGTTCCTACGCCGACGTCGTCAACGGAAAGTTCGGCCTGAACCTTACTCCCGTCAAGGGCTTGTCCCTGAGTGCCAACATCGGCTTCACCTCCGACAATACCCGTTCCAGCGCCCTGGGAAGCCAGTTCGCAAGCTCTTCCACCACGGACGGTTACGTACAGGTGTCGCACGGCCGCATGTTCACCGTGAACCAGCAGTATCTGGCCGAGTATAAGTTCGATATCGCCAGCCGCCACAATCTGGACTTCCTGGCCGGTTTCGAAAAGTACAGCTATACTTATCAGGCCCTGAGCGGAAGCAACGACCATCTGTTCAATCCGTATATCGGTGAACTGAACAACGCGGACGGTACCGGTTCCCGCGTGAGCGCAAGTTCCTACACCAACCGCTATGTGACCCAGGGCTTCCTGGCCCGCGCCCAGTACGACTTCGACGGCAAGATTTTCGCCTCTGCCTCCTATCGTAGGGATGCTTCCTCCCGCTTCGCGGAAGGTCATCAGTGGGGTAACTTCGGTTCCGTAGGTGCCGCCTGGCTCATCAGCAAGGAGCCTTGGTTCCATGCTTCTTTTGTGGACATGCTCAAACTGAAAGTGAGCTACGGTGTGCAGGGTAACGACAACCTGAACGGCTACTACCCTTATGCCGACCAATACACCCACTCCTGGAATGAGGAAACCGGCTATGCCGTGGAACTCGCTTACGTGGGTAATGAAAACCTCACCTGGGAAACCTCCCATTCTTTCAATATCGGTACGGACTTCGAGCTCTTCAAGGGATATCTGAACGGTACCATCGAGTACTTCTCCCGTAAAACCACGGACCTGCTCTATTCCAAGAGCGTTCCGCTGAGCGCAGGTAACCCGACCGGCCGTATCCCCGTGAACGTGGGCTCCATCCTGAACAACGGTGTGGAACTTTCCCTGGACGGCGCCATCATCCGTAACCGCAACGTCAACTGGACGTGGAACTTCAACCTGAGCCACTACAAGAACACCATCCTTTCCCTGGATGACAGCGTGTCCGAGGACGGTATCCGCGGCAGCAACTACATCTACAAGGTGGGCGGTTCCCTGTACGAGGCCTACATGTACCGCTATGCCGGCGTGAACAAGGAAACCGGCCAGGCCCAGTACTACGGTGAGTTCCTGAAGGAAGACGGCGACGACGGAAAGGCAGGCACCTTTGTACAGCGCCCCACCCAGAAGCAGATTGACAACCAGCTCACCGAAACCAAGGTGGTCACCAGCTTCTCCCAGGCTTCCCAGTATGACATCGGTACCGTACTTCCGGCCGTTTACGGCGGTTTCGGAACCAGCGTCAATGCATACGGCGTGGACTTCAGCATTCAGTTGTCCTACCAGCTGGGCGGTAAATACTATGACGGTACTTACCAGAACCTCATGCACACCCAGGCTTCGGCTGGTAACGCTTGGCACAAGGATATCCTGAACGCATGGACCCCTACCAACACCAATACCGACATTCCTCGTAACGACGGCGATATCCAGGTGGCCCAGAGCGCACTCGACCGCTTCCTGGTGAGCGCCAGTTACCTGAGCGTGAACAACGTAACCCTCGGTTATACCTTCCCGTCCAAGTGGACCAAGAAACTTCATATCGAAGGTCTGCGCATCTATGTGGCCGGTGACAACCTGGCCGTCCTTACCGCCCGCAAGGGTATCGACCCGCGCTTCTCCATGGGCCTTGGTTCCATGACCAGCGGCACCGGTCTGAACAGCGGTTACTATTCCGCCATGCGGAACATCACCGGTGGTATTACCCTTACCTTCTAATTTAAAACCGTTCAAGCAATGAAACTCAATAAATATATTCCGGTTTTATTCCTGGGACTCGTGCTGAGCGCTTCCTGCACCAAACTCAGCGAAATTGTCCCTGAGAGCGGCACCATGCTGAAGAGTCAGCTCCAGTCCACCAATGCCGCTGTACCCACCCGTGCGTCCGCATCGTTCAACGGTCTTTTCAATCCGCTGGGCATGCCCAACTATTACGGTTATGAAACCCCGGACGACTTCGGCGTGCTCATGTTGCTCTTCTGCAACGACCTTGAAAGTGCCGATGCCACCGCATCCGACAACAACTACAACTGGTTCTCCGTGTGCGGCGAGTATTCTTCCCGTAACGCCAACTACCGTAACCCGGTTATCCGTTACCGTGCTCCTTACAGCATCATTTCTTCCGTGAACGACTTCCTGGCCGGCTTCGGCGAGGATGTATCGGACGCTGAAAGTCTTGCCATGATGGCTCAGGCCAAGGCCCTTCGTGCCTACGCCTACATGCTGCTGGCCAGCGACTTCCAGTTCAACTATACGGATCACAAGGATGACCTTTGCGTGCCCATCTGCTCGCCGGATGTGGAGGATCCCACCCACAACCCGCGTGCTACCCTGGCCCAGATTTATGAGATTATCATGTCGGACCTCAATGACGCTGTCGCCAATCTGGACGGATTTGCCCGTTCCAGCAAAAAGTACATTGACCAGCAGGTAGCCTATGGCCTTCGCGCCCGCGCCAACCTGAATATGGGCAAATATGCAGAGGCTGCCTCCGATGCCGAAAAGGCTGCTGCCGGCTACACCCCTGCCTCTATTGCCGAGGTGAGCGTCCCTACCTTCCAGGACATCAATGAGCACAACTGGATCTGGGGCTTCGACATGACTGCCGATGACGCCAAGGCCTACAAGTATGCCAATACATCGTCCTGGCTGCGTTCCTTCTCCGGTTATGCTTATGCCGCCGGCACCGCCACATACACCTGTATCAACAAAATCCTGTACAACAAGATTGCCGATACAGACGTGCGCAAGGGCTGGTGGGTTGATGAAAACCTGTATTCCCCGCTTCTGGACGCTCTTACCTGGAATGCCGGTTCGCAGGGTTCCGCTTCCGGCCAGGGCATCGCCCTGTTCGAATACGATGACAAACTCGCGTTCGTTCCCTATACCAACGTGAAGTTCGGCTGCACCCCTATCGGCACCATCGACAACGCCGAGGACATGCCGCTCATGCGCGTGGAAGAGATGATTCTCATCCAGGCGGAAGGTTACCTCAAGAGCGGCAACGAGGGCAAGGCCAAGCAGATTCTGGAGAACTTTGTGAAGACCTACCGTGATCCGGCATACACTGCCGGCTTCGGCGGCCGTTCCCTGGCCGATGAAATCTGGTTCCAGCGTCGTATCGAACTTTGGGGCGAAGGTTTTGCCATTCACGATACCAAGCGCCTGAACAAACCCATGGTGCGTTTCCTGGGCACGCCCGAGAGCACCAACGTATCTCCCGCTTTCCGCTTCAACATGGCAGCCAACGACGGCTGGCTTCTGATGCGCTTCTCCAGCAGTGAGCTGAACACCAACTTCAGCATCATTGACAATACGGACGGCGAACTGCCCAAGATGGACCAGAACGCCAACCTCCGTGACGGTGTTACTGACTAATTTAACGAGGAACACGTATGAAAAAGTATGTTAATATCTTATTTGCAGCAGCCGTAGCAACCCTCGCCCTTGTTTCCTGCGCCAAGGAGCAGGAAGTGGCGCCCGGAACCCCGGATGCGGAAGACTGCTATGGTGTTTATTTCCCGAAGCAGGATGTGATTGAGGAAATGCAAGTCCTTGACCCCACCCAGGAGAAGGAAGTGATTATCAAGGTGGCCCGTGGCGTGAGCGACGGTGCTCTTACTATAAAGCCGACGGTTTCCCTGAGCGAAATTACCGCCAACGGACTTGTGGACGGAGACGTCTCGCTCTTTACCGTTCCGGATATCGTATTCGAGGACGGTCAGGCAGAAACCGATCTCAAGATTGTTTTCCCCAATGTGAAGGAAGGTATTCAGTACTCCCTGCACCTGGCCGTCGAAGGGGATCAGTACACGTCCAAGTATTCCAGCAAGCTGAATTCCTGCGACTACAAACTCATGTGCGTAGCCTATCAGGACTTCGTGATTCCCGAAACCGATACGCCTGCAAAGGTTACTTTTACGCATGGCTGGTGGGGTGAAACACACACTGCTTATATCAAGTATTATGAGGTTGACGGAATCCGCCACTGCCAGACGTATGGTGAAGAGCTTGTAGGGGAAGGCAACAAAAACGGCGGTTTCTGGGGAATGGGTGAAGATCAGCATCTTACCTTCCTTTGGTATCGTGAAGACGACCCTGATTGCTCTGAAGGTGACGGAAAACACCCCCATACCATTCCTGCTGGTTACGAACCGGCCCCGGAAGGAGCTGAAGTTATTACGTTTGACGGTTACCAGGTATTCGATTTCGGCTGGTCTTCCGGTATGCCGACAGTGGTGGACTACTACTATTATCAGCTCCAGGGAGGATACGCCCGGCCTTATCTCCATTTCCTTGCCGCGAATTCTAAGTATAACAATGCAAGCTATTACGACGGAAACGGCGGATTCTTCTTCTGGATTCTGGGCTATAACACGAATGCCAATCGCAATAGCGGTTGGGCTTTCCCTGAAGACTATGATATCATAGGTATCGCCGAAGGCTTTACCCGTGCGGATTACACCCTTAAACTGGATGCCGGCATAAGCGAGTATGACGAAGAATCCACAGCCAATGTGGTTCCGATGAGCTTCAAGATTGGTCCCGATGTGGACAAGGTAGGTTACACCGTTCTGAAGGGCATTGCTTCCGGTGCCGCTATCGACGCGGAGGTCGCCGCCATCGCCAAGGACGCGGTCGATTCCAAGTATGCCACGTTCGTAGAAGCCAAGGGTGAGTCCTTCGTGGACAAAATCGAACTTGACGAAACCGGTATCTATACCCTGGTGGCCGTAGGTCTGGACGCCAAGAAGAAGGCCCAGTCCAACGCCAGCATCAACTTCAAGTACATCCTGGCCGACGATCCGGATGCCGTGATTGTGAACGTGAGCGCCAGCACCACCGAGGCATATGTTTCCAAGGGCTACAACCCTGACGCCAGCCTTGCATACACTATTTCCGGTGCGGGTGTTACGGGAGTCATTCCGATGTTTTATACTCAGGCGCAAGTTGAAGCAAAAGGCGGTATCGAGAAGCTTGTCAGCGAGCTTAAGGCCGATCCGAACTACTTCTACGACCTGCTGAAGGATGAGGAATTCACAGGTGCCCTTTCTGCCACCGATCTGGCAAGTGTAAACGATAACGGCTATACCGACATTTTTGCCAGCGGTGTTACTCCCGGCACGACGTACTACGTCGTTGTCTGGGCCACCAACGGCTATGGTACAGAAGTAGCATATGATACCATGACCACTACCGGTGATCCGCTGCCAATCTACATAAACTACGCTTATGCAGATTTGAATAAAGAGTATGAACTGGCCGACGCCAGTGCATGGTGTGGTACATGGAACCTGTATGGTATTGACTATGACCATGGTGGCAGTCTCAGGTCTTATCTGGGCAAGGTAAATATTTCCATGAGCAGCACTCCTACGGCTGGTCCGGACAGTGAGGGTCTGTATGATGAGTTTGTAGATGTCAAGGGGTTGTTCGGCAGCTTCAGTTGGCTTGAAAAATATGGAATTACCGGCTTCGACGACACTTATGAAATGGATGTTTACGGTGGTGCCATGTACACTTTCACAAATGCCCTTAAGAACGATATCTTTGAAGACTGCACGGTTTACTTGTATTCAAAAGGCCAAGGTACTTATGGCTGGGATTATGCTACTTCCTACTGGACATGCTTCATTCCCGTTGCAGACGGCTATTATGCCTTTGTGGATAACAAATATGGCGCGAGCTACAACTTCTGCGGCTTGGGTGTTAACTCTGCAGAGAATGGTTGGCTGAACAGAGTTTCCGACCAACTCCTGGTAGATCCTGCAAAGGATGAAAACGGTCTTGCTCCGAAATCTATCCAGCATGCTATCAATGCTGCCAAGAGTAGCTTCTCCGAGTGTGTGATTAAGGCGGAGGATATGGGCCTCACCGGTAAGGAAGCCGCTCGTGCCGCCATCAAAGCCTACATGAAGGGCTACGATATGAAGCGCCACGTCATCACTCCCTCCGGAGTCCAGGGCCTTGCCCCCGTAACCAGCGTCGTACGGCGAGTGGCTGCCAAGCACTCCATCTCTCTCAAGCCTGTCAAAAGCGCCAAGGAGGATCTTAGCTTGGAACAGTTTGACATGCGTAAAAAAATGAAATAATAAACCGTGATGATTATGAAACGTACAACATACATTCTTGCGGCCATCTCTTTGTTCGCAGCAGTTGTCTCCTGCGAAAAGAAGACTGAGCCTTATGTTCCGGTCCTGAATCCGGACGGCGTACAGGTTACCGGCATCACGCTTGACAAGACTTCCATCAAGTTCACGGAGAAGAAAGAGACGGCCATCCTGACGGCGACCATCGCTCCGGCCGACGCTTCCGAAACCCGTATCCTGTGGAAATCGTCCGATGAAAGTGTGGCCAAAGTTTCAAACGGTGTCGTGGAGGCAGTGAACTATGGCGTAGCCACCATTACGGCTTCTACCTATGCCGGCGGATTCTCCGCTTCCTGCGCGGTTGACTTCTCTCAGGTGAAAGTTGACTCCCGCGCCCTCGACATCCTGGGCGACAGTTCTCCCATTTACTGGTCCACGGTAAACTATGGCGCGGAAGCTCCCGGTGAATTCGGTGCTTTCCTGTCCTGGGCTGAAATTGTTCCCAAGAGCGAGTACACCTGGGACACCTACATGGTTCCGTTTGCCAGTTGGTGCGGCACCGACAAGGATCCCCTGGCCAATGAGGCGATAATCTCCGGTAACGAGAACTACGACGTAGTAGCCGCCCGTTGGGGTGACGGCTGGAGAATGCCCACCGCCGCCGAGGTTGCCACCCTGGCAGGCAGCACGGTCTGGACCTGGACGTCCTCCGACGAGGGCACGTACGGATACAAAGTGGAAAATCCCAAAAACGGACGCTCCATCTTTATTCCGGTCGCCGGTTATTACGACGGTGAAGTCCATGCCCACGCCGGTGCCAAGGGCCGTTACTGGACGGCTTCCCCGGCCAGTAGTGAAAATGCCTATTCGGCCACTTCCCTGGACTTCAGTTCCGACGGATTTGACTTCAATGAGCACAGCCGCTACATGGGCTTTGCCATCCGTCCTGTAAAGGATAAGTAAATCCCTCTTTCAGAAACCATCAAGGGGCGATCATCCGGTCGCCCCTTTTAACCATCACAACGAACCAGTGAGAAACTTTGCGATATATAGTATAGCAGCACTTTCGCTGTGCGTTTCCTGCGCAAAAGTTGCGGAGGTTACCCCTGCCGGGCAGAGCGAAAAAGCGACCGTGCTTGCCACCAAAGCGGTGAATTCCGACAAGGAGGCCTCTCCGGAGAGTTTCCTCGTCAAATTCCATGCGGCACCCTCTGCGGAGGAAATTGCCGCCATGAAGGGAATAAAATCCGTAGAACCCCTTTTTACCTCCATTGCCGAGAACGAGGCCCTGGAAAAACGTTTCGGCTTGGATTTGTGGTATGTCGTTGAACCGGAAGCCGGCGTTTCCCTTGTGAAGGCGGCGGAAACAGCGGCATCCCTGTCCAGCGTGAGCAAGGTGGAATTCAATACCATCGCCCGCAAGCCTGACTGCACGTTCCATCCTATGCCCGTGGAGGAAATGGTACGGACGAAGGCCTCGACGGAGGACTTCAAAATCTTCAACGACCCCCAGTTCTCCAACCAGTGGCATTACATCAATGTGGGCGACATGACCATTTCCAAAAATGTGTATGCCGGCGGAGATATCAGCGTCAAGGATGTCTGGGCCAGCACGACCTGCGGCGACCCTTCCATCGTCGTTTGCGTTATTGACGAGGGCGTAAAGTGGTCGCATCCGGACCTTATCGACAATGCCTGGACCAACACCGGTGAAATTCCCGACAACGGGATAGACGACGACGGAAACGGCTATGTGGACGATGTCCATGGTTACAACTTTGTGGACAAGGGCGCCGTCTCCTGGGACGTAAAGGGTGACGGCGGTCATGGAACACATACTGCAGGAACCATCGCCGCTGTCAACAACAACGGAATCGGCGTCGTCGGCGTTGCCGGAGGAAGCGGAAAAAACGATGGCGTGCGCATCATGTCGGCCCAGATTTTCTCCGGTAAAAACGGGGGCTCCGTAGCGCAGGTGGCCGCTGCCATCAAATATGCCGCAGACAACGGCGCTTCGCTCATTTCCTGTTCTTTCGGCTATGGTGCCGGAACATTCAAATCGGACGGAGCTTACAAGGCACACGGCGGAGCCGAATACGATGCCATGCTTTACTTCAACAACAAGAAGAACAACAAGGCCATTGACGGCGGAATCATCATTTTCTCCGCCGGTAATGAAAGCACCGGTTATGCCGGTTATCCGGGCGCGTTGGAAAACATCATCAGCGTATCGGCGCTGGGCCCGGACTATCTGCCTACCTATTATTCGAATTACGGCCCCGGCTGCAAAATTGCCGCTCCCGGCGGAGAAGTAGGACAGCCTGTCCCTTCCGGCGGATACAGCGTACGGGCGGAGGTGCTTTCCACCCTCCCCTCCGAATTGAGCGCCAACGGTGACGATTACGGCTACATGCAGGGAACCTCCATGGCCTGTCCGCATGTGACGGGTGTCGCCGCACTGGGTATCGCCTATGCCCTCAAATTGGGGAAACACTACACCGTAGATGAGTTCAACTCCATGATTGTGTCGTCGGCCAAGGACATTGACGCCCGTATCAGTTCCGCCGGCAGCAAAACGGTTGTCAGGGCAGACGGAAGTGTCTATAGCACCCTGAAGTTGTCGGACTATTACCACAACATGGGCTCGGGTTGCATTGACGCCTGGTCGCTGATGATGAAAATTGAAGGCGTTCCCTGTTCCCTGATAGCAACGGGCAGTACGCAGTGGGTGGACCTGTCCCCTTACTTCGGAACGGCATCGACCAGCCTCACCTATACCGGCTTTGAGATGAGTAAGGAGGCTCGCGAGGCCCTGGGTGTTGTAGGCGAACCGGAACTCAAGCACGGCCGCCTGTATATCAACGCCTCCAAAATCGGGTCGGCAAAAGTTACCATCAATGCCATTGGCGGCGGCACTGCAGCCGGAACCGACACCACCATCGGCGGAATGGCCATTTCCCGTGAAATTTCCATCATAACCCGCGGCTTCACTTCTGCCACGGGCGGATGGCTGTAATAAAGGATGCTATGAAGACAAAAAGTTTACTGTTAGTCCTGTTTACGATGCTTGGCATCCTGGTGGGCTGTAAAAAAGAAGACGAAAAAACGCCGACGGGCCCTTCCTGTGTCGGTGAATGGGAACTTACCGACATTGCCGTGAAGAGCGTTACTTATGCCGGACAGGAGGTTTCCGTTTACCTTGCTTTCCTGGAAAACGGCAACTTTGAACTTTACCAGATGGTGGGTCAGGGCCGCTACAGAAAGTACACGGGAACCTGGACGCTGGACGGCACGACGCTTTCCGGAAAGTATTCTTCCAAAAAGGCCTGGGGAAGTTCTTATGAAATATCCCGCGACAATGACAAACTGGTGCTTACTTCCGCGGTGAGCGGAGAGGCGGACACGTACAAAGCGACCAGCATTCCGGAGAATGTCAAGTCTGCGGCGTTTCAGGAGTAAAACACTTCCATGCCGACGGGGGCTATCAAGTGTTCCCTTAAATGTAGAAAATGGCTGGTTAATCCGGCCATTTCCTTATATTTGTGTCCGCGTTAATGTGAGGTATCATGAGAGTTAAGTGTTTCTTACAAGGAGTGTTACTGATGGCGGGGCTCATGGGGGCCGCCGGCGTGGTACACGCCCAAGACTATCTGGAGCAGGCGCAGGTTCTGTCCACCCTGTACCGGGGCCGTACGCCCGCGGTATATCCCTACCGCTACAACGGCACCGTGTACTGGGATACCGGTCGTTTCTCCCAGGGGGAAGTGCTGTATAACGGCAAAATATACAAGGGGGTCCTGCTGAATGTGGATGCCTTCACGGGCGAGCTGGTAACGCGCCCGTCGGAGCAGGCGGCTGCCGTTGTGCTGAACCGTGAACAGGTGGTCTGGTTCACCCTGGACGGCCGCAGGTTCGTCAATTTGCGGTATTTGGGCTATACGGACGCTCCGGAAGGCTTCTTCGAGGTGCTGCAGGACGGAAAAGAGCCCGTGCTGCGCCAGCGCAAAAAAGTCCTGCGGAACGAGGTGAACAGAACCAACGAGGATCCTGCCGACTGGGACGGAAACTACAGCCCGGACGTTATCACATTCTTTGTCCCCAACGATACGCATTATGCCGTCTCGGGGGGAAAGGTAAAGAAACTGGGCCGAGGCGCTTTCCGCAGGAAAATGCGGGAACAGGCCAACCCGGCGGAGAGCCCTTTCCCGGACAAAAACACGCTGGTGTGGCATCCTACGCGGGAAACGGAAGGCGGCATGGTGCCTGCCCGCACCGTGAATAAAGCGGGGCTGGGCCTGCCGGACGGTTATTTCGCCGAGATAAAGGAAGACACGGCGACGGTCTCTTACGCCCAGAACGCCCTGACGGCCACCTACCGGAACAAAATCTACGAAATAGGCACGGAAAGCAAAGGCGGTTCCGCCCGCGTGAGCGGCACGGTGTTCGAGGCGGAAAGCGGCCTCCCTTTGCCGGGGGTGGTCATCTTCGACAAGAACACGTCCACATACGTGCGTTCCGATGCCAAAGGCCGTTACAACATCACCCTTCCGGTCGGCGACAACAAATTGAGTTTCAATGCCGAGAACAAAAGTGACCTGGAGCTGAGCGTGGTCGTGCGCGGCCCGGGTGAGCTGGACGTGGTGATGAGCGAAAAGGTGACGCTGCTCAAAGGCGCCATCGTGTCGGCGGAAAGCATGGCGCAGCACCGCAGCACGGCCATGGGCGTGGAAAGCGTGAGCATGCGCACGATAGGCAAGATTCCCTCCGCTTTCGGCGAGGGCGACATTATCAAGGCCGTGCTTACCCTGCCCGGCGTGAAGACGGTGGGCGAGGCTTCCGGCGGCTTCAACGTCCGCGGCGGTTCGGCCGACCAGAACCTCATCCTCTATAACGACAACACCATTTACAACCCCAGCCACCTGTTCGGCATGTTCTCCAGTTTCAATCCCGACCTGGTGGACGAGGTGCAGCTGTACAAGAGTTCCATTCCGGCGGAATACGGCGGGCGCATCTCTTCCGTGCTGCAGGTGAGCACCAAGGAGGGCAGCCGCGACAGGGTGCATGGCTCGGTGGGCCTGGGCCTCCTTACCAGCCGTGCGCATGTGGAAGGGCCGATAGGCCGAAATACCACCTTCCTTGCCGGCGGCCGCATCACCTATTCGGATTATATGATGAAGCTCCTGCCCAAAAACAGCGCGTACGCCGGCGGGAGCGCCATGTTCGGTGATGCGAACGCTTCCGTGACCCACCACTTCGACAGCGAGAACTCCCTGCAGGCGTTCGGCTATTTTGCCAGCGACAAGTTCGGGTTCAGCGGCGACACCACCTTCCGCTACACCAATATCAACGGCTCCTTCGCCTATAGGCACAAAGGGGCCGACGGCAAGAACTTCAAGCTGAGTGCCGGCTACGACCATTATGCCAATACCGTTGGCGCACATGCCTGGGAAACAGGTGCTTACGACCTGCAAACCTTCATCCGCCAAGTCTTTGTGAAGGCGGGCGGCAGCATCCCCCTGGGACGGCACACCCTGGGGGCGGGCGTGGACCTGGTAGGCTACTGCCTGGACCCGGGCATCATGGCTCCTTTCGGGGACCATTCCCAGGTGAAGGCTGCCCGCCTGAACCGGGAGTGGGGTCTGGAACCGGCGCTGTATGTTTCTGACATTTGGAACATTACGGACATCTTCTCCGTAGATGCCGGCATCCGCCTCTCGTCGTTCCTGGCCATGAATCCGTCCAAATTTTACATCGGCCCCGAGTTTCGTATTTCCACCAAGGTGTCGCCGGCGGAGAATTTCTCCCTCAAGGCCGGCTTCAACACCATGCGGCAGTATATCCACCTTATCTCCAACACGGCGGCGGTGTCGCCCATGGATACCTGGCGGCTGTCGTCGGCCGATATCGCGCCTACCACGGGCTGGCAAGGTGCGGCCGGCGTGTACTGGACGCTGCTGGGGTCGGGGATAGACCTGTCGCTGGAGGGTTATTACAAGCAGAGCCGCAACGCGTTGGATTACAAGAGCGGCGCCATGCTGTCCATGAACCCGCAACTGGCCGATGATCTGGTCCCGGTTCTCGGGCGGGCCTATGGTGTGGAGTTCATGGTGAAACGGCCCGTGGGCAAAATAACGGGTTGGCTGTCGTACAGCTATTCCCGCAGCCAGCTGCGCGAGATGCTGGACCGCGGGGCGGAAACCATCAACGGAGGAGCCTGGTACAATGCCCCTTACGACAAGCCGCACGAGATTAAACTGGCGCTCAACTGGGCCATGACGCACCGTTTCAGCCTGTCGTTGAACGTGGACTATTCCACCGGGCGTCCCACCACCATTCCCATCGGCCGATACCGGTATAACGGCGCCTGGCACCTGGCGTACAGCGAGCGCAACAGCTACCGCATTCCGGACTACTTCCGCATGGATGCGGCGCTGAACATAGACCCGGGACATTACAAAAAGGCTTGGGTGCATGCCTCTTTTACCATCGGCGTATATAACATTACCGGCCGGAAGAACCCGTATTCCGTGTTCTTCAAGACGGACCGGACCGGCCAGCTGCAGGGCTATATGCTCTCCGTGTTCGCCAGCCAGATACCTTACATTAACATTAATCTCCTGTTCTGATGAAAAAGTCGGTTATAACAGCATTGGCGGCGCTGCTTGTAGGCGCCTGCGTGTATCCCTACTCCCCGGAACTGGAGGAGAAGGATTTGGAGAAGCAGCTGGTTGTGGACGGAAAGATACTTCTGGGGGGCACCAGCACCGTTGTGGTGAACTACCTGCAGCCGCTCGGCAACGTTTCTGCCGGCATCCCGCTGGCGGAGGCGTGGATAGAAGACGACCAGGGCAGGCAGTATTACCCCCAGACGGGATATACCAGCGGCAGTTATTTTTCCATCCCCACCCCCGACGGGGCCGAGGGCGCGAAGTACAGGACCGTCGTCAAGTGTGACGGAGAAACGTACGTGTCGGCCTGGCTCGCGCCGGACCCCGCACCGGAAATCACCGACATCCGTTTCACGGCCGACGATGTTAACGTACATGTGCAGGTGGACCTGGACACGCACATGGAGCGTCCGGGCAACTATGGCTTCATGTATGAGGAAACCTGGGAGTTTCACTCGGACTTTTATCCGGAGCTGTTCATCAATCCGCAGACCTGGATGTATTACGAGCCCATGGGCGCATATCCGTTTTACTGGTGTTTCCGCAGCGTGGCTTCGCAGGGTGTCGTGTTGCTGGGGACAGGGTCGCTCCAGCCGGACAATGGTGTTATCCGGAATATCCCGGTCACCACTTTCCCGCGTACGGACAGCCGCAATCACCGGAAGTATTCCATCCTGGTGAAAGCCTTTGCGCTCTCGGACGAGGCCTATTCGTTCAACCGGCAGCTGGAGGAGATTTCCGAGGTTGGCGGCGACCTCTTTACGCCGGATCCGGGTGCGCTCCCCAGCAACGTGGTTTGCGAGAGCAACGCGGAGAAAAAGGCCATGGGCATGGTACTGGCCGGCCGCGTTACAAGCCGGCGGGTGTTCTTTACCAGCCCGTATTACATTCCACGGGTGCCCACGGTCGATTTTGTGGACGTGGCGCCGGAAGACATGTACATGTACTACAATGACTATAACTACAGGCCCGTGAAGAAAGTGGCCGGCGCCGACGGATATTTCAACGGCTGGGCTCCGCACCGCTGCATTAACTGCCTGGAAGCCGGCGGCACCCAGGAAGAACCGTATTTTTGGGAGTAAACGCGATGAAAAGACTGATTTGCACAACGCTTTTGCTGCTGGCCGCCCTTTCCGGCCTGGCCGGCGAGCGCATCTATATTGTTACGGACCGGAATGCGTATATTGCCGGCGACATGGTGTACTGTTCCCTCTTCGTTGTGGACGATTCGGGCGCGCAGAGCAACTTCAGCGCCGTATCCTATCTGGAACTCATCAGCGCGGAAGGAACGGCCGTAGAGGCCAAAATAGGCCTCTTTGCGGGCCGGGGTGCCGGCGCGTTCCGTCTGCCCTCCGGCATGCCCAGCGGCAATTACCGGCTCGTGGCCTATACTTCCGGCAACGCGTACAGCCCGGACGGCGCCCGGACGCTGGCGGTGTTCAATACCTCGTCCCTGGCCAGGGTGAAAGGCGGCGTGCGCCTGAACAGCGGGTGGAAACCGGCTCCGCTGCCGGCCGAGGAAGCAAAGGGCGGTATCCGTGTGTCCATGCCCGGCCGCCGGCGGACAGGCCAGTCGGCTACGCTGATGATTCACGGGACATCGGCACAGGCCAGCGTGGCGGTTTCCGTCGCTCGCGAGGACGGGCTGGCACCCGCTGACGGCCAGTCGCTGGAGACATTCCTTCAAGGCGCCCCGGCGCCCCGTTCCGGCCGGCCGGGTGAATATGAGGGCGAGATTATCGAGGCTGCGGTAATGGGCCTTAAAAACGCGTCCGGGCAGCAAGTGACGGCCATTTTATCCACGGCGGGCTCTCCTTCCAGCGTATATCTGGGCCGCGATGCAGGGAAAGGTCATATCCGCTTCTATACCAGCAACATATACGGGGACCGCGAACTGGTGTGCGAGGTGCTTTCGCAAATGGACGAGACGGCGTACATCAGCCTGGCATCGCCCTTTACGCATCCCTCGCCGGGCGATATCGCCCCGCTGGAACTGGGGAGCGAACAGCGTTCTCTGCTGATTTCGAGGAAATCGGCCCTGGCCTGCGAACTGCAGCTGGACACCTTGCTGGAATTCCTGCCCAAACGCGAAGATTTGCTGCTGGATGAATCCACGCGGCGGCGTTACCACCTGGACGATTACACCCGCTTCCCTACCGTTCGCGAGATTTGCGTGGAGTTCATTCCTGAACTGTCGTTTGTGAAGCGTGACGGACGCTGGCGCATCCGCATGATGTCTTCCGACGGTGCGGAGCAGCGGCATTACATGCAGGAAAACGTGCTGGTGATGATGGACGGCGTGGTGCTGTCGGACCATGGCATGCTGGAGTCGTTCGATGCCATGCTGCTGGAGGATATCGACCTGTATAGGCAGCCCGTGGTGATTGGCGGCGTTTCGTATAACGGCGTGGTCAACTTTATCTCCAAGAACAATTACGTGACAGCGCTTCCGTTTCCGCCCAGCGTGCGTGTAGTTGATTTCAAAGGCGTTTCCTATCCGCTTGCCTACCCGGGCGGCGTTCCTTCCGACGGCGCCGACCGGAGGCATCTGCTGTTCTGGCATCCGGCGCTTGATGTTCCTTCCGACGGCATGCTCCGGATTCCGCTCACCATGCCGTCCTATCCGGGCGTGTTCCGCGTACAAGTGGAAGGCTGGACGGCAGACGGTCAGCCGGTATCGGCCTGCTACCGGTTTGAAGTCGAATAAAAAAGTAGTAACTTCGCGGCATGAAAAAGTGGACGCTCAGTTTATTGTTGCTGTCCTGGACCTGGCTTCTGCCGGCCCAGAATACAAGCATGCAGTTCCTGCCGGTGGACCGCAACGCGGCTACCGTGGGCGGAACGCAGGCCCTGTCTTCCTTGTATAATCCTGCCGCTATTCCCTTCACGTACAGCGATGTACAGCTGTCCTATCAGATATGGGCGCCGGCGGTGGCCAGGGCCAGCCATATCAACCTGCTTTCCGGTATCCAAATCGGCAAGCGTGCTGGCATAGGACTTACGTTGGGCTACCAGATGGGCGAGGAGTTCGATATGGGCAGCGGCAACTTCTTCCGGCCCTCAGAGCTTTTGGTGAGTCTGGGAGGCGGTTTTGCCATTACGGAGTATCTGTCGATAGGCGCCAATGCCAAATTCGCCCGCCAGGGGCTCACGAAAGACGTTGCCTATCAGGCGTTTGCGGCTGATGTCTTCGTTATGTACAATATGAAAAACTTCAAGGCTGTCGCCGGTGTCGTCTCCTTGGGAACGAAGGTGAAGACAGCTGCCGGCGAAAGCTGTTCGCTGCCCTCATCGGCCAAGATCGGCGCGGGCTACAGCTTCGATTTCGGCCTTTCTCTACAGGCCGATGCCGATATTTATTTCCCCGGCGGTTTTTCCGCAGCGGGCGGCGTGCAGTACGGCTGGAAAGACATCTTGTTCGCCCGTGCGGGTTACCATTACGGTTCCGACAAGGCGCCGGTGCCTTCCTATCTGGCGCTGGGCCTGGGGGTAAAGTTTCTGGGTATTCACCTGGACGTGAGTTATCTTACAGCGTCCAAGGCGCTGGGGAACAGTGTCACGATAGGGGTGGGATACGCCTTTTAGCCTACCAAAGGAAGTTATTGAACGGGTATCGGCCCGCGTGAATCTCCGCGACAATTTTGTATAAATCGTTGCGGAGTTTTTCTATGCCGATTTTCTCCCGCGCGCTGATGAAGATGCAGGGCGTCTTTTCGCTGGCTATCCAGCTGCTCTTGAGCTCTTCCAGCGTCCGGTTGATGGCTTGCTTGGGCTGGAGGGAGAATTCGTCGTAAGGCACGTAGGTGTAGGCGTCCACTTTGTTGAAAACCACGTAAACGGGCTTGTTGGCGGCATTGATGTCCCGGAGCGTCTGCTCCACGACGGCCATCTGCTCCTCGAAGTCCGGGTGCGAAATGTCCACGACGTGCACCAGGACATCGGCCTCGCGGACCTCGTCCAGGGTGCTTTTGAAGGCCTCTACCAGCTGCGTTGGCAGTTTGCGGATAAAGCCGACGGTGTCGCTCAGCAGAAAGGGAACATTCTCGATGACCACCTTGCGCACCGTAGTGTCCAGCGTGGCGAAGAGTTTGTTCTCTGCAAACACGTCCGATTTGGCCAGGAGGTTCATCAGGGTGCTTTTCCCCACGTTGGTATAGCCTACCAGGGCCAGTCGCACCAGGGAGCCTCTGTTTCCCCTTTGCGTGGCCATTTGCTTGTCCACCTTTTTGAGGTCCTCCTTGAGTTTGGAAATGCGTTGCTTGACAATTCGGCGGTCTATCTCGATCTGGGTTTCACCCATACCGCCGCGGGTTCCCATGCCGCCGCGTTGCCGCTCCAGGTGGGTCCACATGCCCGCCAGACGGGGAAGCATATAGTTGTAGTGGGCCAGCTCCACCTGCATTTTGGCGTAGGAGGTTTTTGCCCGCTGGGCAAAGATTTCCAGAATGAGGCTTGTCCGGTCTATCACGTCCGAGCACGCAATCACCTTCTCGATGTTGCGCTGCTGCATGCCCGTGAGTTCATCGTCAAAAATGACGTATTCTATCTCGTTCTCCTGGCAGTAATCCTTTATTTCTTCCAGCTTTCCCGGGCCGATATAAGTGGCTTTGTCCGGCCTGTCCAGACGCTGTGTGAAGAATTTGTCGCCTTCCGCTCCGGCGGTTTCCGCAAGAAACTTCAGCTCTTCCAGGTATTCCTGCACTTTGCGCTCACCGCCTTTCTCCAGAATTACACCCACGAAGACGGCTTTGTTGGTCTTGAATTCACTCATATTGTCGCAAATTTAGTAAATTTGCAGCAAATTATAGGGTATGGTCAGTTATTTCACGCAAGATTGTTCGTTTTCTTTCAAGGACAAGCGGCTCACTTCCCGCTGGCTCAAGTTTGTGGCAGAGAGTGAAGCCAAGCGTCTCGGCGATATTTCCATCATCTTCTGTTCCGATAATTATATTTTGGATGTCAATATAAAATATCTGAAACACGATTATTATACAGATATTATCACCTTCGACTATTGCGAAGGCAACAGGCTTTCCGGTGACCTGTTCATCAGCGTTGATTCCGTTCGTGAGAACGCCGCTTTTTACGGGACGGAGTTCACGGATGAATTGAATCGGGTCATCGTTCATGGCGTGCTGCATTTGATAGGTTATGACGACCATAGCGAGGAAGACATTGCCGTCATGCGTTCGAAGGAGAACTATTATCTCTCTCAGCGTCCGAATGTATGAGCAATCGTTTCGATGTCATCGTAATCGGCGGTGGTCATGCCGGCTGTGAAGCGGCAATGGCCGCAGCCAAGATGGGCTCTTCCGTGCTGCTGCTTACGCCGGACCTGAACGGCCTGGCCAAGATGAGTTGCAATCCGGCGGTGGGCGGCATTGCGAAAGGCCAGATTGTCCGGGAGATTGATGCCCTGGGAGGTTACTCCGCTTTGGTGACGGATGCGGCAACGCTCCAGTTTCGCATGCTCAACCGTTCAAAGGGGCCGGCCATGTGGAGCCCACGGGCGCAATGCGACAAACAGCTGTTTTCGGCCACCTGGTTAAAATTCCTATTAAGTAATTCTAAATTAAGCATTTACGCTGATTTTGCCTCGGATTTTCTCTTTGAGAATAAAAAAATTTCCGGCATTCGGACTGTTACCGGGGCAATTTTTTACGCTCGTGCCTTTATTTTGACCGCCGGCACCTTCCTGAACGGCCGCATGTTTATCGGCCGGCATTCTTTCGAGGGCGGCCGAATCGGGGAAAAAGCATCGTATGGCATTTCGGACCAGCTGGCTTCCTTGGGTATTCCGACAGCCCGGATGAAGACGGGCACTCCTCCGCGCATTGACTTTCGCTCTGTCGATGTTTCCCGTTTGCAGCGTCAGGCCGGAGACGCAGAGCCGGAACGTTTTTCCTTTCTGAACGTCCCTTCTGCCGTACAAGGGGGAAATGCTCAGATGGATTGTTATCTGCTGCACACCAATGAAAAAGTGCACGATATCCTGCGTACCGGTTTTGACCGTTCTCCCCTTTTTACGGGCCTGATTCATGGCAAAGGTCCGCGCTATTGTCCCAGCATCGAGGACAAGCTCCGCACCTTTGCCGATAAGGATTCACATCAGCTGTTCCTGGAGCCGGAGGGCCGAAATTCCCCCGAATACTACTTGCAAGGTTTCTCCTCTTCGCTTCCGCTTGAGGTTCAGCTGGAAGCCATGCATGCCATCGAAGGACTCGAAAATGCCGTTGTCTTCAAACCGGCTTATGCGGTGGAGTATGACTATTTCGACCCGCAGAGTCTGCATTATTCCCTGCGTTCCAAGTTGATTGATAACCTGTTTTTGGCCGGTCAGGTGAATGGTACGACCGGGTACGAAGAGGCCGCCGCACAAGGTATTCTTGCCGGAATGAATGCGCATCTGTGGCTGCATGACAAGGAGCCTTTGGTACTTCGACGTGACCAGGCTTACATCGGCGTTCTCATCGACGACCTTATCAATAAAGGAGTGGATGAACCGTATCGCATGTTTACCTCCCGTGCGGAATATCGTATCCTGTTGAGGCAAGACAATGCGGATTTCCGTTTGACGGCCTTGTCACATGACTTGGGACTCGCCTCCGAGGAACGATACGCTGCCATGATGCGTAAACAAGAGGAGGTGGAATCCCTTACAGAACTATGCCGAAGTACGAAAGTGAAGCCTGCTGCGCTTAATGATTTTCTCATTTCGATTGGCTCTACTCCCCTTTCTGAAGGCAAACATCTGGAAGAATTGGTTGCCCGTCCTGAGATTTCTTTGGGTGAGTTGCTTAAATTTGTTCCACGTGGAACAAATAACGACGCGTCCTATAGTTCAGCGGTTGTCACTGCAGTAGAGGTTGCCATCAAGTATGCCGGCTACATTGAACGGGAGAAACTTCAGGCGGAGAAAAATGCCCGGCTCGAATATATCCGGATTCCTGCTGACTTCAATTTTGATGAGCTCCAAAGTTTGTCCATTGAATGTCGCCAGAAGCTGAAAAAATATAAGCCTGAGACCATTGCTCAGGCTTCCAGAATTCCCGGCGTTTCCCCCGCCGATATTTCCGTTTTACTTGTCTATTTCGGGCGATAGGCCGAAATGTTGTTCCACGTGGAACGCTAAAGTTTCTGTAAGGCGGCTTTGATGATGTCCTCCACTTTAGCGTTGGGGTGTTCTTTGAGGATGCCCGGCATTACCTTGCTGATGTTTGCCTTGGAGAATCCGAGCATGCCCAGGGCGGTTGTAGCCTCGTCCACCACAGCGGAATTGTTCGTTTGGAAGATGGCGGGCGCATCTGCTCCTTCGCCCTTTGCAACTTTGTCTTTCAGCTCCAAAATAAGCCGCTGAGCACTCTTGAGGCCAATTCCCTTCACGCTCTTGATACGGTTTACATCACCGGCCAGAATGGCTTGTCGGATCTCTTCCGAGGTAAGCGTGGAGAGCATCATGCGGGCAGATGCAACGCCGATTCCGGATACGCCAATCAGCAGGCGGAAGAGTTCGCGCTCGTCCTTGGTAGCAAAACCGTAGTACAGTTCTTCATCTTCCCGGATGTAGTGATGGATGTACGCAACGGCCTGCGTCTGCAGTTGGAAAGCCTCGTAGGTTTGCAGCGAAATAAGGATGCTGTAGCCGATTCCCTGGTTTTCCAGAATAAGTTCCGTAGGAGTTAATTCAATGATTTGTCCTCTAATGTAGTCTATCATAGGTGTAAGATTCTTCGACTTTGCAGGAAATGAGATTAATTATTGAGCAAAATTATGTAAATTTGCAGACTTATCCAAAGATATGGTAGAAGAGATTCGCAAACAGTTCCCTGCCCTTTCCGCACGCGTGTACGGCAAGCCTTTGGTGTATTTGGACAATGCAGCATCGGCCCAGCGGCCGCAGTCGGTCGTAGATACCTGGACGCAATCCGTGCTGGCCGGGAATGCGAATATTCACCGTGCCGTCCATTATCTGGCAGGCGTTGCCACGGAAGCCTATGAGGGCGCCCGCGACTGCGTTCAGGCCTTTATCCATGCCGCGAGCAGGGAAGATATTGTCTTCACTTCCGGCGCCACTGCTGCCGTGAATCTCGTCGCTTCTTCTTTCGGGGAAGCGTTTCTTCAGGAAGGCGACGAAGTGATCGTTTCGCTTGCGGAGCATCACTCCAACATTGTCCCGTGGCAGCTTGTTTGCGAGCGCAAAAAAGCGGTCCTTAAAGTGCTTGACATTCGCGAAAATGGTGTACTGGCGGTGGATACGCTGGAAAAACTGCTTTCTCAGCGCACCAAAATTGTCGCTATTTCTCACATATCCAATGTGTTAGGCCTTGTCAACCCTGTGCAAGAAATCGTTGCAGTCTGTCACAAACACGGCGTTCCCGTGCTGGTTGACGGTGCGCAGGGCGTCGTTCACGAGCCGATAGATGTCCAGGCGCTGGATTGCGATTTTTATGTGTTCTCCGGTCACAAGCTTTATGCCGCGACGGGAACGGGCGTGCTCTATGGAAAGCGGAAATGGCTGGACGCCATGCCTCCGTATATGGGCGGCGGCGAAATGATTAAGAGCGTCAGTTTTGCCAAAACCACCTATGCTCCCCTGCCGGAGAAATTCGAGGCCGGCACGCAAAATTTCAATGGCGTACCTACGCTGGTCCCTGCCATCCGTTTTGTACAAGCCTCACGGGAAGATTCCGACGTTCAGAAAGAGCAGGCGGCCATTACGGAGTATGTTTACACGAAACTAATGGAGGATAAGCGCATTACCCTTTACGGAACAGCGCGTGAATACAAGATTCCGCTCTTCTCTTTTGCCGTGAAAGGAGCTCACCATGAGGACCTTGCGCTTATTATGGACAAGATGGGAATCGCCCTCCGTTCCGGTCAGATGTGTGCGGAGCCGCTCATGGACCGCCTGGGCGTAACCGGCCTCCTGCGGGCCTCTTTTGCCCCTTACAACACCCTTGCGGAGGCGGAATTTTTTATCAGGAGCCTGAACAAGGCCATCGACATGTTGGTTTAGAGATGTCCGGCCGGCCGGACATGACGCAAAGAATATGAGTTTAGAGGACAAAAAACAGCAGATTATCGAGGATTTCTCCATCTACGACGAGTGGCTGGACAAATACGAGTATCTGATAGAGCTGGGAAAGAACCTGGAGGCGTTTCCGGAAGAAAAAAAGACGGAAGAAAGGCTTATTAAAGGGTGCCAGTCGCGGGTATGGCTGGACAGCGAGCTGCGCGACGGACGCCTGTATTTTACCGCCGACAGCGACGCCATCATTACCAAAGGCATCATTTCGCTGCTTGTCGGCGTGTATTCCGGCTGCACCAAGGAGGAGATCGTGGCAGACGATTTCGGTTTTATAGCGGAAATCGGCCTCAAGGACAACCTCTCCCCTACCCGCGCCAACGGCCTGGTGTCCATGATAGAACGGATTAAAGAGCTTGCCGGTCAGGGCCGGCAATAATGTCATTCTGAGCGAAGCCGAAGAATCTTATGAGTGAAGAGAAAAAAGATATTCTGACAGCTGAGGACGTAAAAGCGCTGCAGCCGCTGTATGCGGCCGTTATATCGGCCTTGAAAGAGGTGTACGATCCGGAGATTCCGGTGAATATTTATGACCTGGGGCTCATTTACGAGCTTACCATCAACAAGGCGCACGAGGTGTCCATCCTGATGACGTTCACCGCGCCTAACTGTCCCATGGCGGACCAAGTAATTGGGGAGGTGCAGCAGGGCGTGGAATCCGTCCCCGGCGTCGCCAAATGCAGCATAGAGCTTACATTCGAGCCCGAATGGGACCGCAGCATGCTCTCGGAGGAAGCCCGCGTGGAGCTGGGCTTGGACTACGAAGAGGACGATTACAGTAAGCTGAACGATTGATGGAACGGGTCAACATATATCTGGGCCTGGGGTCCAACATGGGCGACCGGGATATGAACCTCCTGCGGGCCGTGAACCTGCTGGACGAGGCCTTCGGGACGCATCCGGAACGTATTTCCCGGATTGTGGAAACGCCCGCCTGGGGCTTTGAGGGGCCGGATTTCCTGAATCTGTGTGTATTGTATCGTCTCCCCCGCCTCGGGACACCCACCGAGCACGGTCTGGAGATTCTGCACACGGTGAAGGCCGTGGAAAAAGCCATGGGACGCGAAGCGGAACCTCTTTTTGATGCCACGGGCCAGCGCGTGTACCACGACCGTCTCATCGACATCGACATTCTCTGTTATGGAGCGGAAACCATTCAGACAGAGGAGCTTATAGTCCCCCATCCGCTGATTGCCCAGCGGGATTTCGTGAAAAAGCCCTTGTTGGAAATATCCAAACCGGAAATCCGCACGGCATTTCCCGAAATTTTTGCGTAAATTTGCCGTTCTGAACGAAGTGTAAATTTGTCGTTCTGAACGAAGTGAAGAATATAAATATCAACGTTATATGACACAGGATGAACTTTTTAAGGTGCTGGTAGCCCACTGCAAGGAGTATGGGTTCATTTTCCCCTCCAGCGAAATCTACGACGGTCTGGCCGCCGTGTACGACTACGGTCAGATGGGTGTACAGCTAAAGAACAACATCAAAAACTACTGGTGGGAAGCCATGACCCGCCTGAATGAGAATATCGTCGGCATCGACTCCGCCATCTTCATGCACCCCCGCATTTGGGAAGCTTCCGGCCATGTAGGCGCCTTCAACGACCCGCTCATCGACAATAAAGACTCCAAAAAACGTTATCGTGCCGATGTCCTCATCGAGGACTTCCTGAGCAAAATTGAGGAGAAAATCGAGAAGGAAGTGTCCAAGGGTCGCAAAAAGTTCGGCGATGCCTTCAATGAGGAGCAGTTCCGCGCCACCAACCCCAACGTGCTGCGCGAAAAAGCCAAATGGGAGGAGGTCCACGGCCGTTACGTGGCGGCCGAGAAAGCCAACGACCTGGCGGAATACCGTCAGATTATTATCGACAACAACATTGTGTGCCCTATCAGCGGCACCTGCAACTGGACGGAAGTGCGTCAGTTCAACCTGATGTTCCAGACCTCCATGGGCAGCACGGCAGAGGGCGCCAACACCATTTATCTGCGTCCTGAGACCGCCCAGGGCATTTTTGTGAACTACCTGAACGTGCAGAAAACCGGCCGCATGAAGATTCCTTTCGGCATAGCCCAGATAGGCAAAGCCTTCCGCAATGAGATTGTGGCCCGCCAGTTCATCTTCCGCATGCGTGAGTTCGAGCAGATGGAAATGCAGTTCTTCATCAAGCCCGGCACCGAGCTGGATTGGTTCAAAAAATGGAAGGAGACCCGCATGAAATGGCATGTCAACCTGGGCATGGGGGCCGAGAATTACCGTTTTCACGATCACGAGAAGCTGGCCCACTACGCCAATGCCGCTACGGACATCGAATTCAATTTCCCCTTCGGTTTCAAGGAGCTAGAAGGTATCCACAGCCGCACCAACTTCGACCTGGGCAACCACCAGAAGTTCTCCGGAAAGAAGATTGAATACTTTGACCCTGAGGAGAATACCTCCTATACGCCGTATGTCATTGAAACGTCCATCGGCGTAGACCGCATGTGCCTGGCCGTGCTGGCCCACTCCTACACCGTGGAGAAGCTGGAAAACGGCGAGGAACGCGTTGTAATGAAGATTCCCGCCCCGCTTGCACCCATCAAGGTGGCCGTGATGCCGCTGGTGAAGAAGGACGGACTGCCGGAAATGGCCCAGAAAGTCGTTGACGAGCTCAAATACGACTTCTCCTACCAGTACGACGAGAAAGACTCCATAGGCAAGCGTTATCGCCGTCAGGACGCCATCGGTACGCCTTTCTGCGTAACGGTTGACCACGACACCCTGAATGACGGCTGCGTCACCGTACGCGACCGCGACACCATGACTCAGGAGCGCGTCAAAATTGAGGACCTCCGTGCCCTTATCGACAAGAAGGTAAGCCTGACCAACCTCCTTCGCAATTTGTAGCCTATGGGAGCCCTTGCGTTGCTTGTAACGGCCATTCTGGCCACGCTGGTCTTGTACTTTTGGGCAAAGAAAGCACAAGCGGAAAAGCAACTGCAGGAGGAACGCGAGGAAAACGAACGGATGATGACGGTGGCTGAGGACCTGGAAAAGCGTCTCAGCCACCTTAAACAGCAAAAAAAGGCCACGCCTGTCCTGGGAATAGACATGCTGGACCGCCTTTGCGAGCAGTATTATATTTATGAGGGCACCGACAACCTGCAGCCCCGCATCGTGAAAGAAGTCCGCAACGTGGTGGAGGGCCTGCGGACCGATGTGAACATGCAGCGTACGCTGGAACAGACGCTCAATGCGCAGAATGACCAGGTGATGGAAAAACTGCGTGCCACCTTCCCCCGCTGGAAGGAAGAAGACTTTCTCCTGTACCTGTTTACCGCCTCCGGCTTTTCCTCAACAACGCTTTCCACGCTTTTGGAAAAGGATAAACCATACATTTACAATCGTTTATATCGATTGAAGGAGCGTATCAAGGTCTCAGGGACGCGCGATAGAGACCTTTTCCTTGGCTGTTTGGAGCGTTAATTCTTTTCGTGGAGAACGGCGGAAATTCGGTGGTTTTCGACAGCAGTTATCGCGTCTGCGAGATTTTTACAAACGCCATGCCGCGTAAATAACTAATAATCAGCCACTTGCGAAATTATTTTGCGAGATTGTTTTTTGTCGGACAGTTTGCGGGTCGAAAAAGTGGCCTTATCTTTGCATTCGGAATATTAACCAAAACACAAAATACCATGGAAATCAAGAAATCGGAAAAAGCCAGTCTTGAAAACAAGCGGCTTCTGTTCACCGAGATTGGCCTTGTGGTGGCCCTCCTGATTGTGTATTTCGCTTTCAACTGGGGCTCCCGTGAAGCCAAGGTAGCGGCCCTGGAAGACACCACCCAGGTGCTCGTGGAGGAAGAAATGATTGCTATCCAGAACGAACTTCCCCCGCCCCCGCCCGAGGCTCCTGCCATTCCGGTGCTGAGCGACCAGATCGACATTGTCGATGACGACATCAAACTGGACGAAGACCTGTTCATCAACCTCGAAGACAACAACCAGGCCGTTGAAATCCAGGACTACAAAGAGGCTGTCGTGGAAGAAGAGGAAGTGGAAGAGGAAGCCATTCCTTTCCAGCTGGTAGAACAAAAGCCTTCCTTCAACGGGGGCGATGCCAACGAGTTCTCCAAGTGGGTGAATTCCCGTCTGGTATATCCGGAAATCGCCAAGGAAAACGGTGTGCAGGGTCGTGTCACCCTCCAGTTCACCGTGGAGGCCGACGGCCGCGTAACCAACGTGAAAGTGCTCCGTGGCGTGGATGAATCCCTGGACAAGGAAGCCGTACGCGTGGTTTCCAGCTCTCCCAAGTGGAAGCCCGGCAAGCAGCGTGACCGCGCCGTAAAGGTAACCTATACCTTCCCGGTTATCTTCCAGCTCCGCTAACGTTCCCGCAGCAAAGAAAAGGCTCGCAAGGATTTGCGGGTCTTTTTTTTGTGCCCATCCCCATAAATGAGGATAGGGAAGTCGTGGGAAAATACGTAACTTTGCCGCTCTTAAACGCGTAATTATGCAAGTAGAACCTGTGATTTCCTGCGAGCATCTGACGCACTATTATGGTAAGCGGAAGATCTACGAGGACCTGAACTTTACGGTGCAGCCGGGCCGCATTGTCGGACTGCTGGGCAAGAACGGAACCGGCAAAACCACCACCATCAACATTCTCATGGGCTACCTGAAGCCCCAGAGCGGCAAATGCACCCTCTTCGGCGAGGAGGTGCAGCATATCAGCCCGGAAACGCGGCGCCGTATTGCCCTGCTGCTGGAAGGACATGTACAGTATTCCTACATGAGCATCAGTCAGATAGAGAAGTTTTACAGCGCCTTTTACCCCAAATGGAACCGCGACGCCTACTACGGCCTCATGGAAAAGCTGAAGGTGGCGCCGGGGCAGAAGATTGCCCGCATGTCCAACGGACAGCGCTCCCAGGTGGCTTTGGGGCTTATTTTGGCCCAGAACGCAGACCTGCTGGTGCTGGACGATTTCTCCTTGGGCCTGGACCCGGGGTACCGCCGCCTCTTCTGCGAGTATCTGCGGGATTATGCCAAGGCGGAAGGGAAGACGGTGTTCCTCACTTCCCATATCATTCAGGACCTGGAAAAGCTCGTGGACGAGGTAATTGTGATGGATTACGGCAGCATTCTGGTGCAGGAGGAGGCCAAGTCCCTGATAGCCCGCTATCCCGGCCTCACCCTTGAGGATATTTTCATAGAACTCACCGGTAAATATTAGATTCTTCGACTTCGCTCAGAATGACACTTGTCATTTCGACCGAACGAAGTGAGTGGAGAAATCTCATGCCTATGAACAAAATGATATTATACAAAGAGTGGCTAAAAACCCGTTGGCTGCTGCTGGGAATCCTGACAGCCCTGGCCGCTCTCACGTTTTATTGCTTCCTGAACCTGTCCAAGGTGGTGGAATTCAGGGGCGCCGGCCTGCTCTGGGAGGCCCTGGTTACCAAAGAAACCGTACTTACGGAAATTCTCCGCTATGTTCCGGCCGTCGCCGGCGCGCTGCTTGCGCTGGGACAATTCATTCCGGAAATCCAGCACAAACGCCTCAAACTTACTCTCCATCTGCCGTACCCGCAGGGGAGGATGCTGCTGATGATGGCCCTTTACGGCCTCACGGCCCTTACGTTGCTTTACCTCCTGCAGGCTTGCGTAAGCGCTTGGGTGTTAAGTGCTTGGGTTCCCGGGGAACTGGTGATGCGCGTGCTCCGCACCATGGCCGTATGGTACCTGGCCGGCTGGGCGGCTTATCTGTTTACATCGGCCTTGTGCCTGGAGCCCACGTGGCGTTTCCGGGTGCTTATCCTGCTGGTAGCGGCGGGACTGCTCCGCCTGTTGTACCTGAGCGACATTCCGGAGGCCTACAACGGCTTTTTCGGCTGGCTGCTCCTGTACGTAGCGGCATCGGCAGGGCTGCTTTTTGCAGGCGTGGCGCGTTTCAAGGAAGGACATCAAGATTAAAGGCTTATGAAACGATACGGACAAATTTTTCTGGGAATTTCACTGGCGGCGCTGCTTGCGTGGGTGCTGCCGTGGCTGTATAATCTCATTACCCTGAAGCCCTATTCCACGCCCTTTACGCTGTACAGCTGCACCGTGCACGACTTTACGTCCCTGGATCGCAGCGAGGGCAAGGGGTTCCAGTTCATAGACACCAAGGGCAATATCCATGGCGACGAAGCCCAGCCTACGTTCTATGCGTCGGTGCTGGCCTCCCGCGGCGCTTTGCCGGACACGCTCGAAGGCCGGAAAGTAAGCCTGGAGGAGATTGAGCGCAACGCCGTTTTCGTCACCAGCGAGCCCAAGGACCTCAACCGTACGCTGCCGCCGGTGTATCTGCTGATGGAAAGCGTTCCGGAACGCCTGGAGCTCAAGGACCCGGAAGACGCCATGGTGAGCCGGAGGGAGAGCATAGACATTATGGAAATGGCCACCAACACCGTCCGCGTGGAGAAAACGCGGCTGTTCAATCAGGCGCTTCGGGCGGAAGGCTTCGTGTATCCGGCCCGATTTTTCGCCGGCAAGCCCTCCCATAGGAAGGAGTATGACGAGGGTTATCTGGTGACGGACGCAGAAGACAAGGTGTTCCACGTAAAACAAATCAACGACACCGTGCATGTGCGCCGATTCCCGCAGGCAAACGGCCTGGGCGTGCATTGGATGCTCATCACCGAGTTTGAGAACCGTGCCACGCTGGGCTATCTGGCCGGTGCGGACAACCACTTGTACATGTTGCGGCCGAGCGGGGAAGTGGTGAAGACGGAAGTGGCGTTCAATCCGCGCAAGGAGGACCTGATGGTGGTCGGCGACTTGTTCTACTACACCGTAAAAACCGCCACGGAAAAAGGAGAGCGTTTCTGGGCTCTCCGCAGCAACGACTTCTCGCTGGTGGACACGCTGGAGCGCCCTTATCCCCAAGAATGGTCTTTCCCCGGCCTGCGTTTCACCTCCGCTAACGACGGATGGGTAAAACCGCGCTTCTAAATACCCAAAAATAGGGATTGTCGCGCGTACGCGTAACAACTACCTTTGCCATCCGAATTCATGACGGTTAAGGTAGTTCATACATTTACGTTTTTCATGTACCTCCTGGCTTTCTGCGCTGCTGCAGAGGCTCAGGAGGTTTTTTTCGGTACTGTCAAGGACGCCCGGACGGGAGAGCCTGTTCCCGGCGCCGCCGTCACGCAGGGGAAAAACTGGGCCATCACGGACACTTTGGGCGTTTTTTCGCTGAAAACCCACGAAAAATCTTCGTTTACCATCACATCTTTGGGCTATAAAACCCTCAAGGTCCAGCCTGTCAGAGGGGGTGTTTACCTCCTTCAGCCGGATATTTTCGCCCTGCAGGAAGTCGTGGTGACGGCGCAGGAAAACCACGGACTTACGTCGTCGTCCAAAATTGGGGCCGATGCCATTGCGCACATCCAGCCTTCGAGCATTGCCGATGTCCTGGAACTGCTTCCGGGCGGCACATCCAGCAACCCGGCTCTTGGTGCCCCGCAAATAGTGAACCTTCGTGCGGCGGGCTCCATGTCGTCGGACTATTCCACCAGCGCCCTGGGAACGCAGTTTTCCATTGACGGCAAACCCTTAAACAACAACGCCAATCTGCAATATACGCCTGCCTGGAGCAACCTGGGCTCCAATTATGTGAACCTGGGAACGGATATGCGCACCATCGGTACGGAAGACATTGAGTCGGTGGATATTGTGCGCGGTATTGCCTCCGTGGAGCATGGAGACCTTACCAGCGGTCTCATTCAGGTGAAACGCATCAAAGGCGGAAATGACTTCCGGGCCCGTTTCAAAAGCGATATGACCTCCAAGTTGGTGTACGCGGGCAAAGGCTGGGAATGGGGCGGGAAAGACCGCCGCACCATCAACGTGAGTGCCAATTTTCTGGATTCCCGCTCGGACCCCCGTGTCGTCCGTCAGAACTACAAGCGCATCACAGGCAGCTTCCGTGGCGGCCGCACATGGACTGGGGGAGCGTTCTTTACGCATACGCTGAACGCCAGCCTGGACTATACAGGTTCCTTTGACAACCGCAAGAGTGACCAGGATATCGACCAGGTGGACGGCATTCCCACCGAGACCTACAAGTCCACCTACAACCGCTTCCAGCTGGGGGCCGATTATCTCCTGCAAGCCAAGGACGACAACGCATTTTTCCGCTCGTTGTCGGTGAATGCGTCTGTCAGTTATGAAAAGGACCTCATTGACCGGTGGAAAAATGTGATTCTATCGTCGGAAATGCCGTTCTCCATTGCCCGGGAGCCGGGGGAGTATGATGCGTACATGCTACCCTTGCGCTATGAGGCTACGTTACAGGTAGATGGCCAGCCGCTGTACATTTTCGCCAACGCAGTGGCCAAGTTCCAGACAGGGGCGCACAAATTCAAGGCCGGTGCCGAGTGGAATTTTGACAAAAACCTGGGGCAGGGGAGCATCTTTGACATCACTCGTCCTTTGTCCACCACCATGGGCTCGCGTCCGCGTGCCTATTATGATATTCCTGCCGACAACCAACTGGCACTGTTCCTGGAAGAAAATTCCCGCCTTCCGCTGGGCCCTTTTGCGGTTGAATGGATGGTGGGTTTGCGCATGTCCATGCTGCTGGGGGCCGACGCCTCCTATGCCATCCAGGCCAAGCCGTTCCTGGATCCGCGCGGCAACCTGCGGCTGGAAATGCCGGAGGCCATGCTGGGCGGCTATACGCTAAAAAGCGGCATTTATGCCGGTGTGGGCCTCCACACCAAATTCCCCACCATGGACATGCTGTATCCGGACACGGTGTACAGCGACAAAGTCCAGATGAACTACTGGCCCACGGAACGTGAGCTCAGGCGCATCAACATGCTGCTCTTTACCATAAATCCGGTGAACCGGAACCTTATGCCCGCTCGCAACCTCAAATGGGAAGTGGGTGCAGACCTCTCCTGGAACGGCTGGTCTTTCTCGGCCGACTACTTTATGGAAGACATGACTTCCGGCTTTCGTGGCGGCAGCGAGTACATGCAGCTCATCGCCAAGGACTATGATGAGCAGTCGATAGACAAAAGCGCCCTTACAGGGCCTCCGTCGCTGGAAACCACGCCGTATGTGATGGACACCACTCTGGTGGCTTACGGCCTTACCACCAACGGCAGCCGTACCCTGAAAAGAGGGATCGAATATACGCTCACCACCGCCCGTATTCCCGTCATCAACACCCGGCTGACGGTGAACGGTGCGTGGTTCCTTACCCAATACATGAACAGCCAGCCTGAGTACCAGCGTCCTTCGGCCATCATCAACGGAAAGACATACCCGTATATTGGTATTTACGAGAAAAACGATGGCTACCTGTACGAGTCGTTCAACACCAACTTCATGCTGGATACGCAAATTCCCCGGCTGGGCCTTATTTTCTCCTCCTCGTTCCAATGTACCTGGTTCACCGGCTCGCAGAGCATGGCGGACGATTCCCGCCCGGTAGCCTATCTGGACAAGGATTTGGTGCGGCATCCGTACACGGACGAGTCTGACGCTGACGGTGTCTTGCACATCATGGTGCGGGATTTCTCGCCCATCTTGCTGGAGTATCGTCGCATTCCTTTTTTGATGAACGTGAACCTGAAAGCTACCAAGAAATTGTTCAAGGACCGGTTAACGGTATCCCTTTTCGTGAACCGGCTGTTCACGGTGGCTCCCGATTACGAGGTAAACGGTGTGCTTAAACGCCGTTCCAGCACGCCTTATTTTGGAATGGAACTCATGTTGAATCTATGAAGAAAGTCCTCATACTGAGCCTGTTGGTCCTGCTGAGCGGTTGCACCAAAACCGTGGAGCAGAAATACATGTGCGTAGTCACCCTGCAAACGGAACTCTCCGACGGCCGGGTACCGGTGTCCATAACGGTGGATCCCACGCTGCCGGGTAACCAGTTCTACAACCTGAACACAGGCATGAATTATAATTTGCCCACGCTGGTGAACAATACCGGGTTAATGGAGGTGCAGAAAGGCGTTTATATGGTAGCCTTTGACGGTGACGCCCTTTTCTCCGACGGCCGTCACGCCACCGTACGGTTTACCCAGTGGGGGACTCCTTCTACGGCCATCAACTTAATGGAAGACAGCCAGGTAATCACCTTAAAGCTTATTGTGGTGAAATGATGTTCGTTCTGGTCATATCGCTTCTGCTGCAAGCCGCACCGGACTCGTTGCCGGCCGTGCAAAAAAGCGCGGACCGCACCCTGCCGGTTCGGGTGGTGGAAGAGGGGAGTGCGGCCCTGTTCCTCTATGGTCCGGATGCCACATTCACCCAAGCCGGAGTGTCCTGGAACGGCCGCAGTGAATCGGCCCCCTTATACAAGGAAGAGGGGAAAGGCCTTCAGGAAGGGCAGGTGAATATCCGCACGCTGGTGCGTCTGGATACCACGCAAGCCGTCCGAGGGACCGTCCGCTATACCAATGGCGTTAAGCGGGAGGTCAATTGGAACAGTTCCTCAGACTTTTTCACGGTGTATCCCTATGTCGTTGCAGACACCGTCGGCGGAAATGTGAACAAGGAGGAATATGCCTTCTCCGGTGGGTATGCGGCCCGTTACGGGGCGTTCCATTGGGGCGCAGAGGCCGCTTATCGCGCCCTGCATGAGTACCGGATGGTGGATCCGCGCCCCCGCAATATTGTGTCGGACCTGCAGGTGAAGGCATCGGCCGGCTGGCGGGTGCTGCCCACGTATGTTGTGGAGGCCACGGTAGGCTACAGAAGGTACAGCCAGACGCAGTCCATGGCATTTATCAGCGAGCGTGGCAAGAACAGTTCCGTTTTCCATTTCACAGGGCTGGGCAGTGATTTCGCCCGTTTTACGGGTGCGACAGACAGCTATATGAACACGCGGTATGCCGGGAACGGCCTGCTCTTGGGGATGGCCTGGAGTCCGTTGGGCGCTGCCGGTTTGGAGGCCTCCGTGAGCTATCGGCACCTGGACATAACCCATTATCTACCGAATTTGAATCAAGTTCCTTATACAGAACTCTATACGCGCACGCTTCAGGCTCAAGGCGGTTATCTTTCCCGTTTCGCCGTCTGGTCCTGGAAAGCCGACGCCCACCTGCAATACCAATGGCGGCAGGGCCTGGAAAGTATCCTGGACAGCGGTGCCTCCGGTTATTTGAAGGAGTTGGGCCGACTGCTGATGTTCTCCTCGGAGACTCTCACGGCGGGCGTGCACGGGGCTGTGGACTATCGGCAGCAATGGAGCTTGCAGGGGAGGGCGGAATACCGCTCCTTCAGTGCACTGTACGCGTACCCTGCGCGTTCGCTCGCGTATGGCGGGCTGGACGTACAGCTGGAGGCGGTTTACCGCTGGCACCGGGGCTATTGGTTTGTGTCGCCGTCTCTGCAAGTAGGTATGTATCAGCCACTTATCGGCTCGATGCGCATTCCGGCGGCCTATACGGAACCGTTGTTCATGGCTTATTATCAGGACTTTTTTGCCAGGGCCAAAGCGGCTTGCTGGCGAGGGGGCCTGTCCGTTCACGCGGAGCGGCAGCTTACCCGGCTCTTATCCCTGTATGCACAGGCGTCTTTCCAGGCGCTGTCCCCGCAGGGGTATGGTCCCGGTTTCCTGCATACATTAACTGTTGGAATTAATTTTTAACCATTATATGTTATGAAAAAATTCTTTCTTCTTGCAGTGATTGCGGTGGTTGCCGCCGTATCCTGCCAAAAGGCCGAAGCGCCCCAGCTCTCGGTCTCCACTTCTTCCCTGAATTATGGCCCGAACGGCGGTAATGCCGTTTTTCAGGTAACCTCCAACGTGGACTGGACGGCATCGGCCAGCGCGGATTGGATTACCCTTAGCACCACTTCCGGCAGCGGAAACGCCACATTCACCGTTACTGTTCCCGCTTTTACCGAGACATCGGCCCGCAGCGGCCAGGTAACCGTAAAGGCCGGCGAACTGCAGCAGGTGGTGGCCATTGTGCAGGTGGCTCCTGTGGCACCCAACGAGACCATCGAGAATAACTACAAGGTCATCGCCCTGGGCGGCACCTTTGCGGTGAATGTCCCTAAGGGCTATAGCCTGACGGCCGAGACGGAGGCCGACTGGATTGAGGCCGAAATCGCCGACGGCGTAATGACCCTCACCGTGGCCCCTTATGTGAATGGCACGGCTAGCCGCACGGCCACCGTGGACGCTGTCTTCGGCGAAAATGTGCTGGTTGAGGTAACCGTGGAGCAGAGCTATCGTAACGTAGAACCCGGCGAACTGCTGATTGAAGAGGTGTATTTCACCGGCAGCCCCATCGAGGGTTCCACCAGCCCTTCTATGGACCAGTACATCAAGCTCACCAATAACGCAGACCATGTGATTTACGCAGACCGCGTGATGTTCGTGACCAGCTTTATTAGCGGCACTATCTCCTCTGTGGGTGCCTACTATGAGTATCCCGTGCTGGAAGACGGCCTTGCCGTGGAGAACATGTATGTGATTCCCGGCAAGGGTGACGAACACCCGCTCCAGCCCGGTGAGTCCATCGTGCTGGCCTTCGCTGCCATCGACTACACCAATTCCTATGAAGAAGACGGCGAAACCGTGGAAGGCAACCCCAATGCCATCGACCTGAGCAAGGCGGACTTCGAATTCTATGATGAGAACGAGTACTGGCCGGACACCGACAATCCGGACGTGGAAAACCTGGAAATCTGGTTCAAGGAATCGGCCACCATTACCACCCTGCACAAGCGCGGCTTCGAGAGCTATGCCATTTGCCTACCTCCTTATAACGAGGACGCCGAGAGCATTCTTGCCAATCGTCACTGGGAGGGAGCCCGCACCTTCTATTTCAACGAGTACGTCATTCCGAGCGACCTGGCCACCCAGGATGTATGGGTAATCCCCGGCGAGTGGGTGCTGGATGCTGTAAACTGCTCCCTGAAAGACTCCTGGTACCAGAATCCTTGGCCTGCCGCCTTCGACGCCGGCTGGACTTACTGCGGAGCATATGACGGGGACCCGGATCGCTTCGGCAAGAGCGTACGTCGTAAAGAGGTGGACGGCAAGCTGGCCGACACCAACGTTTCCACCAACGACTTTACTCCCAACGCCACACCTTCCCTTAAATAACCGTAGGAGAACATACTTTAGCCGGTCCACAAGGTATTTGTGGGCCGGTTTTTTATAATAAATAATCACAAATATCCAAATTTTGGCAAGCCTTGCCAGAATTTCTTCATCAGAGGCAAAATAGCCAAATTTGTAACAGAGGCAAAAGATTGAATAGGAAAACTTCTATTCTTTGTTTTTGTTGTTTAATGGAAAATTAACTATTTTTGCACAAAAGATGAAGTACGATGAAATCCATCGGCTGGCCAGACAAAATGGATGGGAAGTGTTAAGGCAATCTGGAAGCCATGTGATATACCGGAAGGGGACAAGGACTTATCCGATTCCCTACCACCAGGGTAAGGAAATGGGAAAAGGTTTGGAGCGTAAAATCAAGAAGGAAATGCATTTGGTATGATAACAATAGAAGCAATTATTGAAAGGGCACAGGACGGAACCTATTCTGTCTATTGTAAAGATGAAATTTTTTCCGGGGCAGGGGAAACCTTGCAGCAGGCCAAGGAGGACATGGCCAGACAAATGTCTTTTTATCGGGAAACTGCTTTGAAAGAGGGGTTCAAGTATCCTTCATTCTTGGACCAGCCCTTCTCTGTCCGTTATCAGGTAGACATGCCCAGCCTGGTAAAATACTATGTTGAGAGCGGCATTCTCTCCCTGGCCGGCGTGGAAAGACTTACTGGAATCAATCAAAAACAAATCTGGGCCTATTTGCATGGAACCAAACCACGCAAAGAGCAAGTCGTCCGCTTGGAAAACGGTTTTCGGAACTTGCAGGCAGATTTGGATGCCGTTTTCATTTCGGCCTCTTGATAGTTTTTACTATATTTGCATTCTATTAACGCTTCTGAAAAATGGCAGAATCATTCTCCGATATCGGCAAAGTGGAGGCGATAGAACAACTCTATCGCCTCTCCGCTTATAATCCCGTCTCCGGGCTCTCCTACACGTCCTCCAAGGGCGGAAAGGTGACGACGGCAGCACGAATGTACCTGGAGGGGATAGACTTCAACCTTGTCTATTTTCCGCTGAAGCACCTGGGCTACAAGTGCGTGGTGGGAGTAGTCGGGGAGCTGTATGCGGCCCTGGCGCACCCCAAGTTGCTCAATGTGGTGCTGGGGGTGTCGGCCAAACTGGATTTCCCGCAAATCAAGGACTTGTGGATGGGGGTCACGGTTGCGGCCAAGGAACATGGTTTCGAAGCCGTGAACCTGGACCTGCAGCCGTCCAACAACGGCCTGTTCGTGTCACTGGCCGCGACGGGAGAGTGCTCGCTCCTGACCCACAAGCGCCGGATGGCGGCATCGTCCAAGGACCTGCTGTGCGTTTCCGGCTCCCTCGGAGCGGCTTATCTGGGTCTGCAGGTGCTGGAACGCGGGGCCCGCAGCTTTCAGAAAGACGGCGTGCAGCCGGACATGTCGCAGTATAAAATGCTGGTGGGGGACTATCTGCGGCCGGAATTGAACGCCGCCACGGTTTCGCACCTGGAAGAGGAGGAAATCTACCCGTCTTATGGCTATTTCGTCACCCGCGGCCTGTCAGACGCCGTAAAACGCCTTTCACGGGACAGCGGACTGGGCGTAAAAGTGTATGCTGACAAAATTCCCTTCGAGGGCAACAGCTTCCAGCTGGGCAAAGAGCTGGACATGGACCCTGTGTCCGCGGCCATGAACGGAGGCGACGACAACCGTCTGCTTTTCGTGGTGCCTCTCCTTCACGCGGAAAAATTCCGCCGGGAATTCCAGACATTCGACATTATCGGCCACCTTGCGCAGCCGGAAGTCGGCACGGTTTTGGTAACACCCGAGGGCATTGAATTCCCGCTGAAAGCCCAGGGCTGGCCGGAAGAAGCAGAAGAAAACGATTAAACCTTTTACTATAGTATGAAAAAATTATTTTCCGTTCTGGCCCTGGCTGCCGTAGTCGCAGTCTCCGCCAACGCCCAGAACTCCTCCCTGGGCAGCATCCTGGGTAAACTGGGCAACAGCAGCACCCTGGGCAACATCCTCACCAATGCCGCCGGTGCCATCTATTCCGGCCCCGTGACGCTCAATGGCACGTATTCCTACAACGGCATCGCCGTTTCCGCCACCAGCTCCGAGGGCGGCATCGTCTCCAGCCTGGCCGGCACCGCCGTTACTTCCGGCATCGAGTCCAAGGCCGACGAATACCTGGCCAAAATCGGCGTAAAGCCCGGCCTCATGACCTGGACGTTCAACAGCAGCGACAACACGTTCACCGTGAACGTGGCGGGCATCTCCATCCCCGGCAAGTACAAAGTGGGCGATGGTGAAAAAACCGTCACCCTCTCCTTCGGCAAGTCCTTCCAGTTCCTGAGCATGCCCGGCACCCTGGAGAGCTCCATGAGCGGCGCCCGTGTCCTCTTCACCGCGGACAAGGCCATGGCCTTCTTCAAGAAGCTGTCCGGCGTCCTGAGCCAGTCTTCCTCGCAGGTGGCTGGTGTCGCCAAACTGGCCAGCGGCTACGACAATTTCCGCATCGGCTTCAAGCTGAGCAAGTAATCTGCCCCTGCCCGTGCGGCATCGGCCCGGATTCAACGCCGGCTCCCACTCGGGGGCCGGTTTTTGTTGCCTCACTGCTGATGGATGGTAAAATTTTTACCACCTACCCGCAAAAACGCCCGATTTTGCTTGTGGGTGGCAAATATATTGCCACCTACCCGCATCGGGGACCGCTACGGGTACGGTTTGGGCCCCAAATGCGCCGCTAGCGGACCTTTCGGCCCGCCAGTGCTACGTTTTGCTGGGAAAGTGCGCCCGTGGCGGGACCAGCCGTTGAACCCAAGCGGGACCGGCCGTTGAACCCAAGCGGGACCGGCCGATGAACCGGCCGGGAAACCGGGCAAAATTGTTGATAACTTGATTTGGGCGGACAAGGGAAAATCGTTACCTTTGTTCCTATGAGTTTTGTGCATCTGCATGTCCACACCCAGTACTCCATCCTGGACGGACAATCTTCCATAGAGAACCTTTTCAACCGGGCGGACGAGCTGGGCATGCCGGCCCTGGCCATCACGGACCACGGCAACATGTACGGTGTAAAGGAGTTCTTCAAATTTGCCAAGAAGCACCCTAACGTAAAGCCCATCATCGGCTGTGAGATATATGTTTCCAAAGGGGACCATCGCAAAAAGGAAAAAGGCTATTACCACCTTATCCTCCTGGCCAAGAACTACACCGGCTACCTGAACCTGGTGAAGATTGTCTCGGAGGGGCACATCAACGGCATGTACTACCGTCCCCGCGTGAGCCATGAGGTCGTTGAGCAGTATCATGAAGGCCTCATCTGCTCCAGCGCCTGCCTGGCCGGCGAGGTTCCGCGCGCCATCATGGCCCATGACGATGAAGCCGTGGAAAAAGCCATCCTGTGGCACAAGCGCGTGTTCGGGGAGGACTATTACCTGGAGGTGATGAAGCACAAGACGGAGGTCTCCGGACTGGACAACCAGCTGTACCGGGACCAGTGCTACTACACGGAAGAAATTTTCAAGCTGGCGGAAAAGTATGGGGTGAAGGTCATCGCCACCAACGACGCCCACTTCGTGCGCAAGGAAGACGGTCCCGTACACGACCGCCTCATCTGCCTCACGACCAACTCTTTTATCGACGACCCTGACCGTCTTCGCTACACCCAGCAGGAGTACATCAAGACGGAAGAGGAAATGCTTGCGCTGTTCCCGGACCATCCGGAAGCGCTGGCCAATACGCTGGAAGTGGCGGAAAAGGTGGAAAGCTATTCCATCGACCGGGAACCCGTACTTCCGGTGTTCGAGATTGACCCGGCTTTCATGGCCGAGATAGACACGTACCTGGAAAAATACAAGGACATCATCGATGCGGGCCGATGCGACAAGCATGGCACCTACCGCGGTGACGGCTTCTGTCATTCGGTGGCGTACCTGTGCCACCTGACCTACCTGGGCGCACACCAGCGTTACGGGGAAACGCTCACCCGGGAGCAGGAGGAGCGCATCGACTTCGAGCTCAAGACCATCTGCCGCATGGGCTTCCCGGACTACTTCCTCATTGTGCAGGACTACATTGCCGCTTCCCGCGCCATGGGCTCCATGGTGGGCCCCGGCCGTGGTTCCGCTGCCGGCTCCGTGGTGGCTTACTGCCTCAAAATCACCAACCTGGACCCCATCAAGTACCAGCTCCTGTTCGAGCGTTTCCTGAATCCGGACCGTATCTCCATGCCGGATATCGATGTGGATTTCGAGGACCTTACCAAAGCGCACCAGTACGTTGAGGACAAGTACGGGGCCTCCCATGTGTCCCGCGTCATTACCTTCGGCACCATGGCCGCCAAAAGCGCCATAAAGGACGTTGCGCGCATCAGCCATCTGAGCATCGACGAGAGCAACCGCCTCACCAAGATGGTGCCGGACCGCCTGAGCGAAAGAATAGAGAAGGAATATCCCTTCAACCCCAAGCTGGACCAGCTCAAACCCGGTTTCAAGAAGGTGGAACGGGACGGAAAAACCTACCAGGTGGGGCTGGAGGACGTGGACGTAAAAATCAACCTGAAGAACTGCTATCGGCTGGTGCCCGAGTTCATTGAAGAGCTCAAGAACGGACCGGATATCACCAAGGAAGTCCTGAAGTATGCGCAGGCGCTGGAAGGCTGCGTGCGGCAGGTGGGCATGCATGCCTGCGCCACCATCATCGGCCGCGGAGACCTGACGGGATACCTGCCCATCACCTTGTCCAAGGACAAAGAAACCGGCGAGGACGTGCGCACATCGCAGTACGACGGCCACTATATTGAGGATGTAGGCATGCTCAAGATGGACTTTCTGGGGCTCATTACCCTGTCCATCATCCACAACTGCCTGGACCTCATCAAAGAGCATCACGGAGAAGAAATTGATATTGAGGCGATTCCCATCGACGACGCGCCCACGTATGAACTCTACGGCCGCGGAGACACCACCGCCGTGTTCCAGTTTGAATCGGAGGGTATGAAAACCTGGCTGCAGAAGCTGCGCCCGTCCCGTTTCGAGGACCTCATCGCCATGAACGCCCTTTACCGGCCCGGGCCGATGGATTATATCCCGGACTTTGTGGCCCGCAAACTGGGCGAACAGACCATTGAGTACGACCTCCCGGAAATGGAGGAATATCTGCAGGACACCTACGGCGTCACGGTGTATCAGGAGCAGGTGATGCTGCTGTCCCAGAAACTGGCCGGCTTCACCAAAGGCGAGGCGGATAAACTGCGCAAAGCCATGGGCAAGAAGCAGATAGACATCCTGAACTCCCTGAAGGACAAATTCATGACAGGCGGCCAGGCCAACGGCCATCCGGAAAAGGTGCTGGACAAAATTTGGAAGGACTGGGAAAAGTTCGCCCAGTACGCCTTCAACAAGTCCCACGCCACCTGCTACGCTTGGGTGAGCTACCAAACCGGCTGGCTCAAATGCCATTACCCCTCGGAATTCTTCGCCAGTTGCCTGAACTGTGCCAAAAGCATGGATGAAATCACCAAAATCATGGACGATTGCAAAGGCCATGGTATCAAGGTGCTCAGTCCGGATATCAATGAGAGTGACGGCCACTTCACCGTGAACAAGAACGGCGATGTGCGCTTCGCCCTGGGTTCCATCAAAGGATTCGGCGCCAACGTGGTGGACGCCATTGTCAGGGAAAGGGAAGAAAACGGCTTGTTTACAGATGTTTACGACTTTGTGGAGCGGATGGCCGGCAGCGTGAACCGCAAGAGCTTCGAAAACCTAGTGAACTCCGGCGCCCTGGACAGCTTCGGCCATAAACGCAGCATGTACTTCCAGTTCGGGCGGGGAGGAGAAATGTTTATCGACCTGATTACCCGTTACGGGGATCTGTATAAGAACGACACCGTATCCAGCGCCGCATCGCTGTTTGGCGACATGGAAGAGATGAAGCCGGAGCGGCCGCCGCTGCCGGAGAACGAGGGCGACATGGACATCATGGAGCTGTTGCAGCGGGAAAAAGACCTGGTAGGCATGTATTTAAGCTCGCATCCGCTGGACCGCTACGAGTTCGAGATGCACAATTTCACCAACTGCCAGCTGGCGGACCTGGGGAATTTCGTGGCCGATTGCGAGAGCAAGAAAAAGACCGCCAAGGTGTATGTGGCGGGGATTGTCACGGATTTCAAGCAACTTACCACCAAGACGGGCAAACCGTACTCCCGCACCATGCTGGAGGACTACAGCGGCTCCTATGAACTCACGCTCTTCGGCAAGGACCACGAAACCTTCATGCAGTACATGCAGCCCAAGGCCACTTTGTTCCTGGAGGGTGTCGTGGAGGAGAAATTCTTCCTGAAGCCGGAGGAGCGTGCACAGGGAAAAACGGCTCCGTACGTGTTTAAGGTGAAGAAAGTCACCCTGCTGGGCAACATTTCGGACGACCTGCTTACGGGCTTCTGCATGGACATCGACACGCCCATGCTCACCCAGCAGTTCCGTCAGGACCTGGTGAGGGTCGTGCGCAAGCACAAGGGCAAGATTCCGCTCACGCTGTACCTGTTCGACCCCGGCACCCGCTACCGTATCCAATTCTATTCCAAGAAGTTCCAAGTCGCCGTTACCTCCGACTTCATCCGCGACCTCCGTGCCATCGGCGTGGATAAGTACGAAGTCCAGCGTCGATAGGCCCGCCAAGGAGCATTTGCCTCAGGCGTTTAGCTGTCACATGGGTGATCCCGGGTGCGGTTAACTGGTAAAAATTTGACCAGTTACCAGCAAAAAAGGCCGATTTTGCGGGTAACTGGCGAAAAATCAACCAGCTAAAAACACCGGCCCCCGAGATGGGAGCCGGTGTTCAATCAAGGTCGCCCAAGTACACCCCGGGCCAACCATAATGGCAGGAGGCGGCAATTACTTCTTCTGCTCTTTCTTCTTGGCGCTCATGGTGGCGTCGTACATGATGGGCGTACCAATCATGATGGAAGCGTAAGTACCGATGATAACACCCAGGCACAGGGCCACGGCCAGACCGCGGATGCTTTCACCGCCGAAGATGGCGATGGCGAGCATAGGCAGCAAGGTGGATACGGAGGTGTTGAGGGTACGGGTGAGCGTTGCGTTGAGAGCGGTGTTCACCGTGGTGCGGAAGTCTTCCTTCGGGTGCAGGCCGCGCTGTTCACGGATACGGTCGAAGATAACCACGTTATCGTTGATGGCGTAACCGATGATGGTCAGGATGGCGGCGATGAACGTCTGGTCCACATCCAGGTTGAACGGCAGGATACCGTTGAACAGGGAGAAGAAGCCGATGACGATGAGAGCCGTGTGGGCCAGGGAGACCACGCCGCCCAGACCCCAGGTCCAGCCCTTGAAGCGGAAGGCGATGTAGGCGAAGATGGCCAGGAGGGCCAGGAATACGGCGATGAATGCGCTGCGGGTAATGTCACGGGCGATGGTAGGACCCACCTTGTCGGAGGAAATGATACCGTTGGGGTTCTCCAGAGTGGACGTGAAGTCGGCCAGCTGGATATTCTCCGCATAGAAGCCCTTCAAGGCGTTGTACAGCAGGCCTTCAACCTCGGCGTCAACCTCGGTGCTTTCCTGCTCGTTCTTGTACTGGGTGGTAATCTTCATCTGGGCGTCGCCGCCGAACTGCTTCACTTCCACGGAATACTGGTCGATGCCGGCAGCGGCAGCGGCCTCCTGGAAGGTAGACTCCACGGAAGTACGGACCTCTTCAGCAGTAACGCTCTTGTCGAAGCGGACCACATAGGTACGGCCGCCGGTGAAGTCCACACCATAGCTGAAGCCCTTGAAGGCGATGCTGGCGATGGAAATCACGATGAGGGCGCCGGAGATGATATAAGACCACTTCTTGAGGCCGATGAAATCGACCTTGGTGTTCTTGAGGATATTGGCGGTAAGCTTGTTGCTCATGGCAACCGTCTTGCCGGCCTTGATACGGTCGTCGAAGATGATGCGGGTGATGAAGATGGAGGTGAGCACCGACGTGATGATACCGATAATCAGGGTGGTGGCAAAGCCCTGCACGGGACCGGAACCGAAGATGTAGAGGATGATACCGGTGATGAGGGTGGTCAGCTGACCGTCGATAATGGCGCTGTAGGCGTTCTTGTAACCGTCATGCACGGCCAGGGAGAAGCCCTTGCCGGCAGCCAGTTCTTCCTTGATGCGTTCGTAGATAATCACGTTGGCGTCCACGGCCATACCCAAGGTAAGCACGAGACCGGCGATACCGGGCAGGGTGAGGACGGCGCCGAAGGAAACCAGCACGCCGAACAGCAGGAGCACGTTGCACAGCAGGGCGATATCGGCAATGAGACCGGCGCCCTGGTAGAAGAATACCATGTAGATGAGCACCAGGCAGAAGGCAATCAGGAAGGAGATGAGACCGGCCTTGATGGATGCGGAACCCAGGGAAGGACCGACCACCTGCTCCTGGATGATGGTGGCAGGGGCGGGGAGCTTACCGGATTTGAGCACGTTGGCAAGGTCCTCGGCTTCCTGTACGTCGAAGTTGCCGGTAATCTCGGAGGAGCCGCCGGTAATTTCGGTGTTCACGGTAGGATAGGAGTACACCAGACCGTCCAGGACGATGGCAACCTGCTTGCCGATGTTGTCCTTGGTGAGACGGGCCCAGATGGAGGCGCCCTCGGCATTCATGGTCATGGAGACGGAGGGAGCTCCGTTTCCGCCGTTCTGCGCGCCGTTGAAGTTCACGCGGGCATCGGTGACCACGCCGCCGTCAAGGGGAGCCTTTCCGTCACGGGAGTTCACCTTGATGGCAACCAGTTCATACAGGTTGCTGCCTTTCACCATGTCGGTGGGCTTGACGGACCACAGGCCCTTGAAGCCGGCGGGGAGCACATCCGAAGCCATGGCCAGGTACTGGTTCACCTTCACGGTGTCCACGCCCTGGGCGAAGCCGATGCAGGCGTTGTTCCACCCGGAGGGGGAGAGCACCTGGAACAGGGGATTGGCCACGGCGGTGGAATCTCCCAGGTTGCCCAGGATTTCACTCACGCGTGCATCTACGGCATAGAGGTCCACCTCGTTGCCCTGATACGTGGGCCAGAATTCCAGGGAAGCGGTGCCCTGCAGGAGCTTGCGCACACGCTCGGGGTCTTTCACGCCCGGCAGTTCGATGAGGATTTTGCCGGAGTTGCCTACCTGCTGGATGTTGGGCTGGGTTACGCCAAAGCGGTCGATACGGTTGCGGAGCACGTTGAAGGAGTTGTCAACGGCGCTCTTGGCCTCGGCGCGGATTACGTTGACGACCTCGGCGTTGGTGGCGTCGTTGGACACTTTGTCGCGGAGCTCATAGGTGGCGAAAATCTCTGCCAGACGGCGCTGCGGGGCGACTTGGTTCCAGGCATCCGCAAACAGGCCGATGAAATCCTGGCTGGAGTTCACGTTGTTCTGCTTGGCCTGCGCCAGCGCAGCCGCGAAGTCCGGATCCTGGCTGTTGCCGGAAAGCGCTTTCACCAGGTCTTCCAGCTGCACCTGCAGCATGACGTTCATACCGCCTTTCAGGTCCAGACCCAGGTTAATTTCTTTTTCTTTCACGCTCTGGTAGGTGTATCCGAAGAATACCTTTTCCGAGCTGATGGAGTCAATGTAGGCTCTGTTTCTGATGTTGGCCACGGAGTCCTGTACATATTCGCGGACTTCTGCGGCCACATTGTTAGACTCAACAAACTGCAGGGCTTGTTCCTCTGCATATTTGGCGGCTTTGTTCTCCTGGATGCGCGTTACGGCTGTGAAGGAGAGCTGCCAGATGCTGGCGATAGCGAGCAGAATGGCTACGAGTCTGATCCAACCTTTGCTTTGCATTTTTGTGTATGTTTTAAATTTACTTTTTAATTGGTATGGGGTAACATCTTTAGACACTACCGCAAAATAGGCTGCAAATTTACTAAATTTTTCTTATTTACGAAGAATATTTTGCAGATGCATGTCATAAAAATTTCGTAATTTTGCAAACTTGCAATGAAGATGAAGCGAGTTCTTACCGGTATTATCCTCCTGCTGACGACAGGTGTTTCCCTGCAGGGACAGAATGTTCTGGACCGGCCGATGGCCATGACCATGCCCGTCGCTCCCGAACGCATGACCCTGGAGCAGATTGTGGAGCGGGCGGACAGCCTGCACCGGGCCTATCGCTTCCGGGACGCCCTGGAGCTGTACCGGCTGGCCGGCGAAAGCGGCAAAGCGGCCCTTTCCCAGAACGGCATCAACCTGATGGACTTGTGCGCCAAGCCGCATGTAGTGGCGCGCCAGCGCTTCTCCCGCAAGGATTTCTTCCTGTATTATCCGCTTCCGCAGCACGCCTGGCATCCTTCGCCCAACCAGCTGGATTCGTCGGAATTTTATCCCGTCTATTATCCCAAGGGGGCCGATGCCATCTATTACTCCGCGCGCGACCGCGCAGGTACGCGCAGCCTCTTTGTGACGGAGGACCTGGACAGCATCTGGCGTGCGCCCCGGCTGCTGGGCGAGTCGCTCCTGAGTATCGGCACGGAAATTTTTCCCATGCTGTCGCCGGACGGGCAAACGCTTTATTTTGCCTCCGACGGCCTCTTCGGGGTGGGCGGCTTCGACCTGTATATGTCCCGCTGGGATGCCGACGCCGGCCGATGGGGCGCTCCCGTGAACATGGGTTTCCCCTTCAATTCTCCCTCCGACGATTTCCTGCTCTGCGATACGCAGGACGGCAAATATACCCTTTTTGCCTCCAATCGTGAATGTGCTGCGGACAGCGTTTATGTCTATGTGCTGGACCGGGCGTCCCTGCAAAAGCGGGAAGCGGTGCGCGACGCAGCGGAACTGGCCGGCATCGCCGCGCTCCGGGCCGTGCAGGATCCCTCCCGCATGGATGCGGCGTCGGCCATGTCTTCGACTCCGCAGGAAAATGCGAATACGCGCCTATACACGCGTAAAATGGAAGAAGCGCGGCAGCTGCGCGACGCCATTTCGAAGGCCGATGTCCGGGCCGTACGGGATTCGCTGCTGACTCTGCTGGAGGAGGTGAACCTGGAAATCCGCCTGGTGGAGCGGAGTTTCCTGCAGAGCGGCGTGGTGGCCCAGGCGGAGGACAAGGAGGTGGTGGGCGCCTCGCTCAGCTATACCTTTGCCCGGAACGCCATGGGCGGCCGTTTCAAGCTGCGGCTGGGGACGCACGAGCCGTCGTCGGCCTTTCGTGTCATGCCGGTGGGCCGGTTCGCTGCGGACAACAAACTGCCGGACGGCATCATCTACCAGATTGTGCTGTTTACTTCCGCCGGCCACGCGAGCCTGGACGACATCCGCGGCGTCACGCCTGTCTATGAACGTCTGGGTTCCAATCTGCGTTATTCCTATTCTACAGGGCTGTATCGGCACTACGATGCGGCGCTCCTGGACCTGAATACCCTTCGTACGCTGGGCTTTCCGGAGGCGCATATCGTGGCCTACCGGGATGGCCGGTCCATTCCGCTTTCCTTGGCGATAAACGAGGAATAATCCTAACGCTTTTTGATGTGCAGGGCACCTGCGGCCAGAAGGCTTTGGGCGGCCAGGTACGTAACCATGATGGTGGCCGGAATCCAGCGTTGAGGCTCTTCGGAGAAGGTTTCCAGGGCGATGAGCGCATCCGAGAAAGTGAAGAGAAGCGCGCCTGCGAGAACGAGCCACCAGGCATTGCCCCTGCAGCGGAAGACGCCGGACAAGCCGCTGAAAATCAAGAGCATAAGCACCATTCCATATACACACATGGGGACGAGAAGATCCCCTTCCACGCCGATGAGCCGGATGAGTCCGGCCACGATGCCGCCCATGATGACGAGGGCCGGAATCCAGGTTTTGAGGCCGAAGCCCTTCCAGGACGTTCCGCCGAAAAGGGAAATGTAGCAAAGGTGTCCCATGAGGAAGGCAAGCATGCCGCCGATGAAGGGATAGAAGCCCGTGAACAGCAAAAGGGTGTCCCCGGTGCAGCCCAGCAGCTGGGCCAGGACAAGCCGCCGGGTGTCACGCGTGTCCGCGCCGCCGGCCGCCACAAGGGTGGTTACGGCCAGGAGAGGCAGCAGGGTGGGTTTTACGGTGCCGGCAATGGCCAGGCCTTTCATATTGCCATAGATGTTGATGAAAGCTGCCGCCAGAAAAAACAGGGCGGGGACAATCCAGAAGGAACTTTTTGCGTGCATCTTGTTTCGCTTTGGTTTCACAAAAATAAGAAAAGTCTTGTGTTTTGTCAAAAAATCCGTATCTTTGCAGTCCCGTCTTATGTGACGGAGCCCGGGAACTGTCCCGGTGCGTTTCTTTCGCTTTAAGCCCGGAGGGGTGGGTGAGTGGCTGAAACCAGCAGTTTGCTAAACTGCCGTACGGGTTATTCTGTACCACGAGTTCGAATCTCGTCCCCTCAGCTCAGCGCGTTAGCGCTGGGCTGTTTTGGTCTGTGGCGGCAGCCAAGCTCGCTTGGCTGACGTCGCAAACCAAGACAGCCAGCGTGCCTGAAAGGCACGGAGCTGCAAATCCTTTGGTCCCGGTCCCTCCGGGAGGATAAGAGATGCCGGAGAGAAGCGACGGAATCTCGTCCTCTCCGCTTTATTTTTGGCAAAAACCCCTTCTGAATGCTCTCAGAGGGGGTTTTTCTTGTTTTTGGGGTCCAAAAAAATTCACCAAAAATGCACCAAAGTATGACAAGACCCTATTTTGGTAGGTTCTGTGGAGAGGTTATTTGTTCTTTTTGATGTCTTTCTTCATCCATTTTTCTTCTCTTGGAAAAATGGATGAACAAGAGAATTGACAACAGCATCCCTGCCACAGGATAGGCCAATACAGCTACCAAGGAAGAGTACTGATGGGCAACTTGTTCCCCCACGTAATTATTCATAAAGGATCCATACCATGCTGAAACAAAAGAAATGGGAATCAATAATAGTGACAGGACAAATAAGAAAACACTACTTATCTTTTTCAGTTTCCTGTCACCAATCCACACACATACAACAGCTGCTACTACAAGGAGAGCAAAGAGTAGAAAAATGATATCAACATCAATATAAAGGAATGGCTGGCTATATTGTGACCAGTGGGCGATGAATCTACCAAGAGAGATAAGCTCCATAATTATAACACACAGTGCAGGTACCCCCCAAAGTAATGTGGTACATACAGACAAAACAATGCTATATGCTCTTTTATCAATCATTTCCACAAAGATAACAATTTGTTCTTTACTATTCCCTCTCGTACAGAAAAAAGGGAAACAGCATTGGAGCCATTTCCCTTTCAACTCATCTTTTTCACATCATCAGAAGTTAGTTTCCATCATCTTCTTCCTGGTTTCTTTGAGGAACCTCTTCAATAGGAAGGCGAGGAAATACGGGAACGTGTAAAACTTGCCTTTTTGAGCCTCAAGCGCCACAAAATCGTGCAGAATCATGGCGCGCCCCGGAGGGAGACTTACTCCACGGGGAAATTGAAATAGCGGGCAGGGAAAGGCTCGTCGATGAGGGTGAAGTGCCACCACTCGGTGTCCAGGGGCTTGAAGCCGTGACGCAGCATGGCCTCGCGCAGAATCATGCGGTTGGCATACTGCTCGGGGGTGATGCCTTCCTTGTAATCCGGATGACTCTCCCGGCCGAACCAGTCAAAGGTGCCGCCCATGTCCACTTCCTTTTCCGTGCGCATGTCAAAGAGCGTCAAATCCACGGTAGAGCCGCGTGTATGGCCGCTTTTGGCCATGATGTATTCCTGCTCAAAGAGTACGCTCTTGTCCAGGTTGGGATAGAAGTAGGACTTCATGCGGGTGTCGGAAACGTTCGTGGCCCAGCGGACAAAATGGTCCACGGCGCACTGCGGACGGTAGGCATCGTAAATTTTGAGCCGATACCCCTGTGCCATCACATCGTCACTGACGGCTTTCAGCGCTGCCGCCGCTTCTTTGGTGAGCAGGGCGGTAGGGGCTTTATACCCGTCGATGCGCTCGCCCACGAAGTTGTACGTTCCGAAGTAGCGGATTTCCAGGATGGCGTCCGGAACGACGTCGGTCACAGAAACGAAATAATCCCTGCCGACGGAAAGGCGCTCGAACTCCTCCCGTGCCCGGGCCATGTCCGCGAGGAATTCCGGGTTGTTCTGCAGGGCGGTATAGCCGATGGCGGCGCCCATGCGGGTGACATCCACGTCGCTCTGCCAGTGGCAGCCGGCTATCACGCGGCTTTCACCGGCCTCCCAGGCGCGCGCAAAAACGGCGTTGGCCGCCCCCGGGTTCACCTGTGCGAGCAGCAGGGCGGCAGCCGTGGCCCGCAGCGTGTGGCCGGAAGGGTAGCTGCCCTCTCCACGCAACGCATCGTCTTCACCGGTGAGCGTAGGTTCCCTATAATAAACAAACGGCCTGATGCGCTGGTAATAGGCCTTGGGAGCCACCCGCAGCTGGTTGATGGTGCGCAAACCACGGGTCACCACCTTCCAGATGGCCGGCGTTTTTTCCGCCGATATTTCCATGCCGAAGGGAACGGACAATTCCTGCATCAGGGCCTCGTTGGTCCAGATGGCGTCGCGCTTGGCCATCTCTGCACGCGCGACGTTTTTCCGCTGTTGTTTCCCCCATTTGTACCGCTGTTTGTCGTATTGGAAAGCGGGGCTGTCCATGGCCGGCGGCGCCGGAAGGCACTGAATCAGGTCCGGCAGTTCTTCTACGGTATAATAGGCCGACATGTCCTGGGCGGAGGCCACGACGCCGCTCCACAGGATAAGGGTGGCCGATAACAGCCAAAAGAGATTGTTCTTCTTTTTCATGTTTGCAAAAACGGGTGTTGGTTATAATTCATTCACGGTTTCCATCTCCGTGGGCTTGGGCCAGTGGTCGTAGAGCCAGTCCTTGACGGCGTCCCAGGAGTAATACGGGCCGCCTTCCAGTTCCAGGATGGGCGTCTCCCGCTCGTTCAGGAGGGGTTTCACCAGTACGTCGCCTCTCTTGTTCTTGTAGAAGATAAGCTGAATGTTGGCGGCAAAGGGCGTATAGCGCCATCCGGGCCAGTACAGGGCTTCTTCGGCGGTCATGCGTTCCGCGATGCCTTTCAGTCCCAGGCGGGAGCCGATGGCCAGCAGTTGATAGTCATGGCCGAAACGGAGGTCGGCAGCGGTTTCGCCGGTGGCGATGGCGGCATCGGCCCGTGCGATGATATCCTTGATGGCGGGGTCCACCGAAGGCATGCGGTCGTCGCCGTACTCCACGGAGTTGCACTGGCGCAGGTAGAAGCTGAGCACGTGTATTTGATTGAAAGCCAAGAGGTCATCGTCCGTAAATAAGCGGAACATGTGGTCTCCCAGGTCAAAGGCGGCGCAGCCGGTGGCCATGTCGAAGGTCTCCGACATGAAGGTTTTGGTATCGCCTGTTATGGACGGGTCCGTGCGCAGGAACACGCGGCGCTGGAAATCCAGCGTATCCGGAACGTGCTGTTTCCTGTGTTCGCGCAGCGTGGCACGGACCGCCTCGGTAATGGGGCGTGGAGAGTCCGTACTCACGATTTTCATGATTTCTTCGCCGGTGTCCCAACTGATTTCCAGGTCACTCTGGCGGCTGAGCAACTCTCCGGTAAAGGCGCTCATGCTCACGAGCACGCGGGGAACCACGCTGGAGCGGGCGGTTACCTTCTTGCTGCCTTTCCTGAATACGCGCGGGTAGCGGTCGTACATGCGTCTGGCGATTTCACGGTGTTCCCGGGCCCCCAGCGGGGTAAGGCGGCCGTCCATGTTGTTATGCAGTTCGATGAGCCGGTCGATGGTCTGTTTGGCGCGCAGTCCCTCTGCCGTGAGCAGGCCGGCGTCGGCGGCCCGCTGGTATCTGGCCTGGATGCCGGCGTATTTTTGACCGGCCCAGTTGCTGCGGGAGCCATGACGGCCGTAGTGGCTGATATAGAAAGGCTTATATCCCTTAGGCGCAGGCGTTTGCGGCCCCGGAAGATACTCGTACGGGTCCATATTCATACCTGCGCGGTACAGGCGCTGGTGGAAATCCTGCAGCAGGGCTTCCTTTTGCGGGAATTCCTTGGCCCGGAGGGCAATCTCCGCCTGCTGGGCAAAAACGGAAAGGCCGATGCAGAGGGATAAAAGGAGCGAGAGTGTTTTTTTCATGTCCATTATTTTTTACGGATGAGGCAACAAAGTCCGATGATGGTGAATACGGCGTTCATCAGCAGTATTTCGTAACTGAAATGGTATCCGTTGAACCAGCGCACGGAGTTCAGGTCCAGCACCAGGCACAGCAGGGGAGCGGCGACGGCTGCCATAGGCACCCATTTGTCGCGCACCGGCGCCTTGCAGCACAGGCCGAAGCTGAACAGCCCCAGGATGGGCCCGTACGTATAGCTGGCGAGCCGATAGACGGCGTCGATTACGGAGGTGTTGTTGAGGGCGTTGAATACCAGGATGCAGACGGTCATGAGTACGGCCATGCCGGTGTGTATCCAGCTGCGCCGGCTGTCTTTCCCGCCCAGGATGTCAATGGTAAACGACGTGGTCAGGGACGTCAAGGCACTTCCGCCGGCGGGAAAGCCGGCCATCACCAGGCCCACGATGAACAGGGTGGCCACCAGGCCCGACGCCGGCAGCAGGCCGCTCCAGGCAACCGCCGGGAACAAGGCGTCGCCCTTGGCCTGAATTCCGTGCAGGGCCGCGAACTGGTAGAGGTACACGCCCAGAAGCAGGAAGAGGGTAATGGTGACAATCTGCAATACAACGCTTACGATGAGGTTTTTCTGCGAATCGCCCACGCTCCTGCAGGCCAGGGTGCGCTGCATCATGTCCTGGTCCATGCCGGTTGTGGCCACCACGGTGAACAGGCCGCCCACCAGCTGTTTCCAGAAGAACTGCGGATGGTTCACGTCGTCAAAATAAAAAACCCGCATGAGCGAGGTGTCCGGCGCTCCCACTTCGCGGGCGATGAGCACCAGGCACAGGATGACCGCCACCAGCATGGACAGGGTTTTCACAATGTCCAGGCCGATGACCGCCTTTACGCCGCCGCGCACCGTATAGAGCCATTCCAGGAGCATCACCACCAGGAGCGTCGCCCAGAAGGGAATCCCCGCCGGACCGGCCACCAGCAGCTGCAGGGTGGCAATCATCAGGAAAAGGCGCACGGACGCGCCCAGCATCTTGGAAAGGAAGAAAAACCAGGCGCCGGTCTTGTGGGATGCCACCCCGAAACGTTGTTCCAGGTACTCATAGACGGACACTACGTTGAGGCGGAAGTATAGCGGCGTGAGCACGAAGGCAATAATCAGGTAGCCCAGGAAAAAGCCCACGCACATTTGCAGGTAGCCGAATCCCACGCTGCCCACCATGCCCGGAACCGACACGAAGGTGACGCCGGACAGGCAGCTGCCGATCATGGCTACGGCCACTTTCCACCAGGCCGTGGACCGGGTCGCGTAAAAATCCTTAGCCATTTTTTTTCAAACAGTCTTTATAGGCCCGCCCTAAGGGCAGGGTTTGTTCCAGTCCCATCAGTTTCACATCGGTCAGGGTGCTGTTTTCTATGCGCCACAGCGGGATGATGTACGAGCGGTGGATGCGGACAAAACGTCCCTTCGGCAGCAGTGGCAGCACGTCTTTCAGCGGGAGTCTGGTCACCACGTCTTCGCGGTGGTCCAGGTGAAAACAGGCGTAGTTGTTCCGCCCCTCGATGTATTGGATGGCCGATACGGGGATGTGCCGGGTTTTGTACCCGGCTTTAACCTGAATTTCCTCACCGGTGTGCACTTCTGCACGGCGTGTCTCCAGCGCTTCCCTGGCCTCGTCCGTGGCTTTTTCCTCCTCCTTGTTTTCCTGCAGGACTTTTGTCGCGGACATCCAGAAGCCCACAGGGGCCCCGTTGGCAATCACGGCCAGCAGCATCACCCACATGGCGCGCTGGTGCAGGTCCAGTTGCCCCACATCGGCCGATGCTTCCGGAAAGTCCACCGGAGTGAGGGTCATCAGAAAAGTTACGGAGGCGAGCAGAATCAGGATGCTGACCGCAGTGAGCACTCCGCGCCAGCCCTGGTGCAGTCCCGGTCCCAGGAGGTGACGGCAAAGCATCCAGGCGGCGTAAAGCCAGCCGATATAAACCAGTACATACCCCGGATGCCACTGAATCCATTCGGCAAGCGGGAAAAGGAACATCATCCCCGGAAGCACAATGACTCCGAAGATGATGTCCAGCATGAGACCGGTTCTCACGGCAGGGAATTAAAATTCATAGCCGGCGAACTCGATGTCGCGGGCGGCACGTTCTTTCAGGGCCTTGTTCTTGAAGGCCACCTCCAGATTGGATTTGACACCGTCGGCGTCTCCCTGACGGGCGGCGATGATGGCTTTCAGGTAAAATACTTTGGGGTCTTTGCAGTGCACGTTGGCTTTGGCTTTCTCCAGCTGGTCCGTGAGGATATAGGCCAGGGTCGTGTTGTGGCAGCAGCCTTTCACGTCCTTGAGCACCTGGGCGGCTTCGTCGTAGCGGCCGGTGAGAATGAGCACGATGCCCAGATTGGCCTTGGCATCTTCCGTTCCGGCGGTGCGGAAGGCCTTTTCCGCCGTCTCGTAATCCTCCTTGTGAAGGGCGATGACGCCTTTGGCATTGATTACGTCAGGATCTTTGGCATCCAGTTCCGCAAAACCGGCTTCCGCCTTGGCGTCCTGTCCCTTCATCAGGTAAAGGGCGGCCAGGTTGAACATGCCGCGGGTGCTGCCGAAGCGATTGATGGCGCGTTTATAGACATCTTCCTTCTGGTCGGGCTTGCGGACCAGGGAGGCCACCTTCAGCAGGGCTTCCTCGTCCAGGAGGTTGGCGTTGTTCTCCAGCAGGTCCAGGAGTTCCGCGTCGCTGTAGTTCTTGAATTCCACATTGGCGATGAGGCGGGCGCGGCGAAGTTCCGGCAGCACCTCTCCCTTGAGGGCGGTGTACACCTGGGACATGTTGCGGATTTCGTTTTCACGCACGGCCGGGTCGCTGTACATGGACAGGACGCGGAGGATGAGTTCCTTGTCTTCCAGGTTGCTCTGGGAAACCAGCTGCTGGAAGCCTTCCCAGTCTTCGCCCACGCTGCGTACGGTGGGGTCGGCGGTATCGTGGCCCTTGGTCACTTTTTTCCAGGCGTTGGTGGCGCTCTCCGAGCGGTTGTCCGACAGTTTTTCATTCTTCTTGGCATCCCCTTCCGGCGAGGCATAGGCCACAATCTCCGTGCTGGTGACTTTGGTGCGCTCGTTGGCGGAGATTTCGTCCAGGCGGGCCAGGAATTCCTTCACGGATTCGCTCTTGAGTTCCGAACCGCGTACTTCCGAGCTGTTGACCAGGTATTTGATTTGGCCTTCCGTGGTGCTGGAAATGACTTCCTGGTAGTTGTCGGGCTTGAACGAGACATTGCCGGCCTTCTTGGCCAGCATGTAGGTGGTGTTGGCGCCGTCCGCCACTTTCTTCACGGGCAGTTTGATGCTCTTTTTGCCCGCCAATACTTTTCCACGTAGCTCCAGATAGCACTGCTCCATGCCGGGCACATAGTCAAAATGGACTTTCTCCGTGACCTTCTGGCCTTCGGCGGATACCACCCGGTAATTGTCGCGCACCTGCTCGCCCTGGTATTTGAAAGGCTTCATGCTGGCTTCGCCGCCGTCGTACACCAGTACGGGGGTGACCTCCAGGATGACTTTGGGGTTGAAATAACCCTTGGGGTAGGTGACGGATACGGTGGCGTCGATGGTGCCGTTCACCACTTCCAGTACGGAAGGCACGCATTCCACCTTTACATTTTCGGCCATTTTGGCCATCTTTTCCGGAGAAGCGCAGGCGATGGCCGTGGCGGCCAGGGCAACTGCGGCAAGGGTTTTCAGAATCTTCTTCATAGATATAGAATAAAAATATAAGCTAACCGCAACAGGACAAATATACGCATTTTTATTGAAAAATTCAGTATCTTTGCAGTATCTATGGATTTGCAAGCGTTAAAAAACAAATACGACATCATCGGCAACGACTCCGCGCTGAACGACGCGCTGGAAACGGCCGTGAAATTTGCGCCCACCGGCCTCAGCGTCCTCATTCAGGGAGAAAGCGGCGTGGGCAAGGAGAGTTTCGCGCGCATCATCCATCAGTACAGCGCCCGCCGGCAGGGTTCTTTTTTTGCCGTCAACTGCGGCGCGCTGCCCCGGGAACTGGTGAATTCAGAGTTGTTCGGCCATGTAAAAGGCTCGTTTACAGGTGCTTCCGACAATCGGAAAGGCTATTTCGAGGAGGCCGATGGCGGCACCCTGTTCCTGGACGAGATTGCGGAGCTCCCGCTGGAATCCCAGGCCCTGCTGCTGCGCGTGCTGCAAAGCGGCGAATACCGGAAAGTGGGTTCCAACAAGGTGGAGCACACGGATGTGCGCATCGTCGCGGCCACCAACGTGCATTTGTACGAGGCCGTGAAACGCGGCAAATTCCGGGAGGACTTATACTTCCGCCTCAGTGCCGCCCAAATCCGCATCCCGGCCCTGAGAGACCGGAAATCAGACATTTACCTGCTGTTCCGCAAGTTCACTTCGGACTTCTCGGAGGTGAACGGCATGTGCAAGATATCCCTTCGGCCGGACGCCATCCGCCTGCTGGAAGGCTACCGCTGGCCGGGCAACATCCGCCAGCTACAGGGCTTTACGCAGTCGCTTACGGCCCAGGTATCGGTAAAAGTTACCCCGGCCCTGCAGCGTATCGAGCTCAGCGCCAGGGAATTGGAACCGTATATGCCCCGCGAGGAGGGGGAGCCGCTGCCGGCGCTCTACGACGGACCGCAGCCCTCATCGGCCTTCAATACGGACGAACGGCAGGCCATTTTCAAGGCCATTTTCGATTTGAAGCAGGAGGTGGATTCCCTGAAGGCCCGGCTGGACCGCCGGGAACTGCCCGCCCCGACGGCCCCCGTGCAGGAGGAAGCCGAATGGCAAGGACAGGAGGAAGAGCCTGAGCAGCAGCACATTGTGCATGTGCCGGCTCCGGCTCATGAAGAGACGCTGAGCGTGCGGCGCAATGAAGAGGACCTGATTCGCCAGGCGCTGGAAAAATACCACGGCAACCGCAAGAAGGCGGCCGAGGAACTGGGCATGAGCGAACGCACCCTGTATCGTAAACTTCCCGCAGAATACCGCAAGAAATGATGTCGCATACCTCCATACGGAACGTTTTTCATGCCGGCCTCCGTGCCGTCGTGGCTGCCCTGGCCTTGTGCCTGGTGTCTTCCTGCGGCATCTATTCCTTCTCCGGCACCTCCATCCAGCCGGATGTGAAGACCATCACCATCCCGTACGTGGAGTACAAGGCCCTGCGGGTGAATCCGTCCCTCTCCGGCCAGTTCACGGAGGCCCTGCAGGAGAAATTCCGCAGGCTCACCAGCCTGGAGCAGGTGGATACGGACGGCGACCTGGAACTGGTCTGTGAAATTACCGGTTACGATGTCAAGGCCACGGCGGTAACCGCGGACGAAATGGCGTCCCAAAGCCGCCTTACCGTTACCGTAAAAGTAGATTTTACCAACAAGAAATATCCGGAAGACAACGTGGAGAACAAATCGTTCAGTGCCTATGAGGACTTCGATGCCACCTTGTCGCTGGATTCCGTGGAGGCCACGCTCTGCGAAACCATCGTAGAGAAAATCGTAGAAGACGTCTTCAACGCAACCGTTGCGCAATGGTAGAGTCCTCTTATATCAATATCCACACCCTGACGCTGGACGAGCTGGCGGGAGTGGTGAACCTGTACCCCTGGTACGGTGCCGCCCGCGTGGAGTTGTGCCGGCGCATGGCCGCCATGGGGGAGGATTGGGGAGAAGAACAGTTTGCGGCGGAGGCCCTGTTTGTCCCGGACCGCAGCAAGGTGGCCGTCCTCCTGCGCCAGGGCCGTCAGGCCGATTGCTCGGACAAGGACCTGGAGGCCTTGCTCTCGTCCTACATGGATCCGTCGGCCCGGGAAGAATCGGACGAGCATCAGGTCCGCGTGGTCGGGGGCGATTATTTCTCACAGGCCCAGTACGACAACGTGCGCCAGAGCGGGGACAGGATTTTCTCCCGTTTTGCGGCAAAAACCCCTCAGGAAGCATCCGGAGAGGACGATTCCGGGGCCCGGATGGCAGACCGTTTCGCCACCGAAACCCTCGCCCGCATCTTCCAGGAACAGGGCCGTCCGGAGGAGGCTCGGCGCATTTATTCCCGTCTGATTTTGGAAATCCCGGAAAAAAGTGCTTACTTTGCAACCCTTATCGAAAATTTAGATAAAAATATATGAACGCAGCGTTTACAGTTTTGGTCGTTCTCATTATCATCGCGGCCATTCTCCTGATTGCAGTCGTCCTCCTGCAGAACGGAAAGGACGGCGGCCTGGCAACCAATTTCACTTCCGCCAACCAGACCCTGGGCGTGCGCCAGACGGCCACCATCCTGGAAAAAGCCACCTGGTACCTCGTGGCCTTCATTCTGGTGGTTTCCGTCATCACCGTATTCGTCGGCCGCGGCAACACCCGTGGCGGTTCCAACGAAGTCATCAGCACGGAAATCCTGAACCAGGTGGAGCAGAGCGCAGAAGATGCGCCCGCTTTCCCCGTCTCCCAGGAAAACCCGGAAGTCGCCGAGTAATCCTCTGTCATTCCGAGCGCAGTCGAGGAATCTCCCCTCTTGACCCTTCAGCCGCTTGCCTCCCCGCAAGCGGCTTTGTCGCATTGTCCCGAACCTGCCAAAATGTCAGTAAAACGGGAACGGAACGGAGATTGCCATAGTTCGGTCAAAAGGAGAAATGAACTATGGCAGAAAACAATAACAACAACAGCTTTTTGGAGCGATTCGCCATCAACCTGAACGAGCGGGCGGCCCAAGGAAAACTGGACCCCGTAATCGGCAGGGATGACGAAATCCGCCGTGTTCTGCAGATTCTTTCCCGCAGAACCAAGAACAACCCTATCCTGGTGGGCGAGCCCGGCGTGGGCAAGACCGCCATCTCGGAAGGCATCGCCCAGAACATCGTGAACGGGCAGGTGCCGGAAAACCTGAAAACGAAGAAAGTGTACTCCCTGGACATGGGCGCCCTGATTGCAGGCGCCAAGTACCAAGGCGAGTTCGAGGAGCGCCTGAAGGGCGTGGTGAAAGAAGTGGTGGACAGCGCCGGCGAGATTATCCTCTTTATCGACGAAATCCACACGCTGGTGGGCGCCGGCCGCACATCCGGAGCCATGGACGCCTCCAATATTCTGAAACCGGCACTGGCCCGCGGCGAGCTCCGCACCATCGGCTCGACCACGCTGGACGAGTACCAGAAATACTTTGAGGCCGACAAGGCCCTGGAACGCCGTTTCCAGATGGTGATGGTGGACGAGCCCTCGCCGGCGGAGAGCATCGCCATCCTCCGCGGCCTCAAGGAGCGCTATGAGAACCACCACAAGGTGCGCATCGAAGACGACGCCCTCATCGCCGCCGTGAACCTCAGTCACAGGTACATCACCTCGCGTTTCCTGCCCGACAAGGCCATCGACCTGGTGGACGAAGCGGCGTCCAAGCTGCGCCTGGAAATGAACTCCGTGCCGGAGCCCATCGACGAGCTTAACTCCGCCATTCGTCAGAAAGAAATTGAGCGTGAGGCGATTAAGCGCGAAGGCGTTTCCGTGAAACTGGAAAAGCTGGAGGCCGAACTCAAGGAGCTGCAGGACAAGCGAGAAGGTCTGATGAAGCGCTGGAACGAGGAAAAAGATACCCTGAACGGGCTGCAGACGGCCCGCCAGGAGATGGAAGACCTGAACTTGCAGGCCAAAACCGCCGAGAGAAGCGGTGACTACGCCAAGGTGGCCGAAATCCGATACGGCCGCATGGCCGACACGCAGAAGCGCATCGACGAACTCACCGCCAAGGCCGAAGCCATCAAAGAACCGCTTGTGACAGAGGCTGTTACGCCGGAAGACATTGCCGAGGTCGTGGCCAAGTGGACCGGCATCCCCGTGAAACGGATGCTGGAAAGCGAGAAAGACAAGCTCCTGCGCATGGAGGCGGAACTGCACAAGCGCGTGGTGGGCCAGGACGAGGCCATCCGTGCCGTTGCCGATGCCGTCCGCCGCAACCGAGCGGGCCTGAGCAATGAAAAGCGGCCCATCGGCTCGTTCCTGTTCATGGGGACCACGGGCGTGGGCAAGACCGAACTGGCCAAGGCGCTGGCGGAGTTCCTGTTCAACGACGAAAACATGATGACGCGTATCGACATGAGCGAATACCAGGAGCGGCA
>CADAIT010000010.1 GCA_902788095.1 uncultured Bacteroidia bacterium
CGCCGAGAGGCGATGACCGCTCGCCAACAAAGATAAGACAGCGGTCTTGATTTTTATATAAACTGGCCTATAATCGCCAGATTTTATATAAATTTGTGATTATGATAGTTCCGTCCATGTCCAATCTTGAGATCTGCGACGCCTTGTTTGCTGACCGCCCCAAGCTGCAAATCAAGGCAAACTCACTCATTCCCAAGATGGCAAAGCAGTTCAAGAAGGAACGAAAGTTTCCGGCCTGGAAGTGGGCGGAATACACGCATCAGCAAAGCCACAACCGGTATCTCATCTGCTTCTACGCAGCAACGCCGGCACAAGCAGACAAACCAGAAGTAGATTTCCTGGCATTCATGGAAGAAGACCGGCAGCGAATCGTCATCCAATGGGGCTGCTGGTTGTACCGCAAGCACGGGAGTCTGGATAACATCGCTACCCGTTACATTGGCTATTTCTCCGGCCACTTCTTCAGCCGCTACCGGGAGCGCATCTGGAAAAACGTTGATATGTCCTTCAACGAACTCCTTTGCCGTTATTTCTCCCGCAACGTCGCCACCATCCCGCTTGAACTGAATGAAGACATCCAACGCAACTACAAAGAATACGGCGAGCTGGCGAAATACGCGTTCCAAGTACCCGATGGCACCTGCTTCATCCGCCACTGGAATGAAGGGGATGAAACTACCGTCGGCCAGAAGGACTGTGACTTCATTTCAGTCGTCCTCTACTACACCTTCGTCAATGGCGGAATGATGACCGAGACCCAGAACAAAGCCATCTTAAAAGAAGGCACACGGTATATCCGTGACTATTACAAATCCCTGTTTGAGGACGTCATGAAGGAAACATTCTTCCGTCGCCTCAACACCCAGAAACAAGAACCCATTATTGAACAGGACCCTATGCCACAGATGATTAGCATGGAAGAATGCGAACAGATTGGATGCCGGACAGAAGACAAAGTCTTCGACAATATCGTGGCAAAACTCAACCAGCGCCACCCCTCGGCAAACGCACTCTCATACTTCGACCAACTCTCAGTTGATCTCTCCCAGTCTGAAGAAATCATGCAGGATTCCTTCCCGGAAGCCTATGCCGAAATCCAAAACCTCATGCACGAAGAATACCGTGCCCTGGACGAACTCGAGCAGCACTGCCTCTTCATTTACCTCTTTACCAACGACAAAGACGAGAATGAAATCGTAGACTCCATGTCCTGGCACTTCGAAGAGTGGATGGAAGACCGCGGTTACGACTTTCTCTCCAACGCAAAGGCGAACACGAAGTTAACAAACTAATAAACCAACCCATATAGCCATGAAAACCAATCGTATCATCATCACCCTGATATGCTTCATGCTCGGCTTTGCCGCATGCGCTCAGACCCCATCAGTCTCTTCCAAGACAGGGAAGCAAACCGAAGTTCTCGTTCCCGGATACAAACTTTTCCCGACCACCAATATGTGGATTTTCCTCAAGCTGGATACCAGCAAAGGCCTCGTAAGTATGGTCCAGTACAGCATGGAAGACAAGAACCGTCTGGAGATTCCGATTAACTATATTCCGTTTGCCAGCGGTGCAGACGCCATCCCTGGCCGCTTCAACCTCTATGCTACCCAGAACATGTGGACCTTCATCCTGCTCGATGAAGTGGATGGCCGCACCTGGCAAGTCCAGTGGTCCACCGACGGCAAGGAAGGCATCGTCCCTATCAGCACGGATTCATCTCTCTAACTTAGTATCCAGTTCATTTGGGGTATGGAACTTGCACACTCAATTCCAGACCATTTAGATGATACGCGATGAAAAAGATAATTCCATTACTGTTTCTGTTCCTTTTCCTGATTTGTAGCTGTGACAAGACGTATCCATCTGTGGATGAAATGCTTCCTCCTGGGACTTTCAACCTCAGCACGGTGATAACGGATGCCAATGGCAATAGTCTTGACCTTGCCGGGGATTGGGCGGTGTTTCAGAATCCGGATGAAACGAAGTTCACCAATTATCTTCATTTCGACCAGACCGCTGAGACGGTGTTCAGTGTCAAGGAGAATGATGCTTTCATGCTGGAATACGACCAGGGGAGAGAATCCCTGCCGGTTTATGTCAATGGGATTGTAGATAAGCGTCGCAGTGTCTTCTTACAAGGAGCGACCAGGGACCTCATCTACAAAGACGGTCGGATTCACACAGACTACAGGGATGTATATATTCTATATAATGCCGCTTATGGTGAACCGGATCTTCATGTTATTATTGACGATAATACGCTCACCTTCGAAGATCTTCCCAATGTGCGCCTCCGCCGAATAAAGGCCTTCGAGAAATGACGACGAAATGTTTTTCTTGACTGGTTAATTATTTGTAAATTTGTTCATAACCCCAAACAAAACTATTATGACCCAGATTCTTGAATATGTAGCAATGGCGCATGAGCGCATTCAGAAGATTGAGTACAACAATCGAACTCCCCATATGGACTTGGTGGAAGACTTCGTCTATGACTTGGAACACAACCATCTGCATTTCAATACTGATGAGGATGTACTGAGCTATCTGGACAACGCTATACATGATGATGCTGTCCGAAGTGCCTTCAAAGACTTCAAAAGAAACTATAAGTCTTGGTGCCGCCGCCACTCTGACAAATAGGTCATCTCTGCAATGTCATCCTCGCAAATTCAATTCCGCTACGCCCTTGATGAAAACGGTAAGGTTGTTTCCATCAATGACGTACCTATTGAGTATTCCAAACGAGGCCGGTACTTTTTCCCAGGTACCGGTGCCGAGATGATTGCGAGAAAGGGGAAGAAGGTTGCCTGGCACTTTGCCCACAAGGACGGAAATCCCGGTGCGCTTGAAACATATCTCCACAATACCGGAAAATACCTGTTCAAGCAAGTGTTTGAAGCGTCTGACAAATTCACCATATCGCTTCAGGCACCTGCAGTCTGCGTCCATGCCGGGGATTGTCCTGTTGAGGAACGATATCCTTGCCATTTCAAAGACTACACCACCTTCGACCTCAAAGTTTACTATGATAAGTGTGTGATAGAAAAGGACTTCACTGTTGGAGATGATACCTTCCGTCCAGATGTCCTTCTATTACCAAAGAATGCCAAGCATGACCCCATATTTGTAGAAATTGAAGTCACCCACGCATCAACATACAAGAAACGCTATTCAGGCATAAGGATAATAGAAATCAAACTGGAGAACGAGGACGATTTCAATCTCATCGAGAAGTGTCACATCGGCTTCCAGAAGAAGGTTAATCTTTACGGCTTTGATGTAAAGAAACCGGTAAGAAGAGATCGCGTAGCTAATAAAAAAAGTATTTATTCATTACGGGCAGAAGGGGAATATGGCTTCACCCATTGCGATGATTGTTTTTATCGCTGCTCCCAGGACGATTGGTATTCCAAGAACGAAGAGTTTGCGGTTTTCTATGACACTCAAGGCTACAAAATGGATGATGACGAAGCCATTTTTTTTCTGCGCCGAAAAGCGCTGGACTATGGCCACGACTACATTTACGAAAGCAATAGCCATTATGCGATGTCGGACGATGTTGTTGACGAACGATTTGATTCTTATTACATCTACGAGAGAGCAAAAGGCCCCGGCCTTCAGCAAATCACAGAATCTCGGGATGGCTACGACATACTTATGGGGGAAATAACCAATTTCGACCTTCCCGGCAGCACATATTCAAGTGAGGAGAAAAGGTATTGGCACGCGCTTTCCCGCGTGTACGACAATCTAAGGCTCTTCGATCTTGACGAGGAACGTTTATATCAGGCAGCTTATCTTGCTCACCAACGGCACAAGTACATCAGAATCATAAACAACCCGAGATACAGAAAGCCGGAATACAGTTTCCAACGTTCAGAGCACAGAGAATACATTCCCGTCCTGGTAAATACAATACCGCCACAACTCATTGAAGACCGCACAAACGATTGGCTCTTTTCTCTTTAACCCTCAATCCCTCCAAATCCGATATCCAGAAATACATGATCGTGGATCAACGGCAACAATACGAATCTCGTCTATAACGTCAGACCAGTGCTCGGCTTTTAATGTAACTAAGCATAGGGCCCCTCCCTGTGCTTTTTTTGAGCGGTCAAGCCAGCGCACATAAGAATCCCGCCCGTCCTGAGACAGATTCAAATCCCTTCTAGGGGACACTCTTGATTCATGGTGCCAATGTAGATTGTTTTTCGTATTTTTGCAATACAGAATGTATGAAACGCGAATTTGGCACATGTTTCTTTGAGCAGTACGCTCAAATCTCGCTCTCGGCGCTGCTCGGAAGCGAGTTTGACTGCCTTGTGAACCGGGACCGGCCGGATTTGCAGAGCACTGACGGGCACTCCATCGGCATAGAAGTCACACGCGCCATGGAGGAGAGCAAGAACGCCCAACTGGAGCTGCTGAAAGACGTTGCCGGAATAACTCCGGGCGGCCGGGACGAAGAGATAGACCAGATTCTTGAATATGGCTATGGATACGGCCTTCACAAGGGCAAGTATATCGGCGTAAAGGAACTATCCTACTGGTCCATGGCTCTTCCGCTGCGGCGGATTCTCGAAAGCAAAATATCCAAGGTGGGCAACGGATTCTATGGCCATTATGACAAAATGGGCCTTTTCGTGTTTTCCCGCGAGAATCTTCGTGAATCCGAGGCCGTCAAGGCCATGGATTATACCATATCCCTCCAAAAGTATCTGGACATCCGCTACAATCGGCTTTACCTGGCCGATGTGGACGACCTCTTTGTCTGCAATCTGGACGATGGCCTTAAGGAAAGCTCCCGGCTCACACGGTATCCTGTGACACAAGAGCAGCGGAAAGCCTTCTATCTGGAGGCCGTTCAAAGACAACAAACCGAATAAACGAACTAGTAAGCCGAAACATTCTTTCCGAAGACGCTTCAGCAACGCTCCCAAATAAACGATAGCAGGCCTTAGCGGAGACCTTCACAGGCGTCTGCAAACTACTCTGATTCTCCTAAAATGTCAATTACGGATGAATCATCTTTGCTGTCGGGGTTATAAAAGCCGTCGGTACACATTCTTATATGAAAGACTTTCGGAAGGTCAACCTTCTCTACGGTTGGTACTTCACGAAATCCTTTTCCACGGATACAATTTGTGAGATAGGAACCCCCCGAAAATCAGTGAATGTGCTGTCCTTGGTAACGGTGTTTGTAATGGCCCCATGCTCATCGCAGAATGAGATGCGGATATTGCCCAGCCCGAGGAAGAGCATTTGATTATGCTGGATGCTGACTATCGCAATGGCACACCCCATTTTCATTCCATGCAACCGAGATTCCTCCTCAATCGCTTCATCAGCAGAATACAAAGCCTTGATGATATCTGCCTCCGTGATTATCGTATTGGTTTCCAAGGACGAAATGATGACATGAACAGCAATATCCGCTGCGATTTCTCCATGGTCCAGGCCTCCCATCCCGTCTGCCATCACGGCTAGGATGTTATCGTCAGACAGTTTTTTGACCTGTAAGCGGTCTTCATTAAGGGGGAACTGCCCCTTTATGCTCTTCTCGCTATACTGAATCATTCTTGCGTTGCTTTTTTGAATTCGCTTGCAATCATCGTCCAGGCATCCCTGACAATGTCATATCCGTATTCTGGGCCCATGCTCTGCGTAATGAGTTGGCTTCGCTGCTCCTTGGCCAGTTCTGTCTCAATATCAGAAACATAAGAGAGCAGGACATCCTTTTCGAGAAGCGGAATGATGTCCTTGGCAATCATATAGGCTCCTGCCACGAAAGGCTCAAACGGTTCTGGCAGTACGTCCAGGACTTCCAGATGTGCCGGGCTCGTAATCTCATGGAGATAATAGTTGGCCAAGATAAAAGACATATCTTTGGCGTCTTTGTCGTTGAGAAGATGACGGTCGAGCCAAGCGTCAAATTTCAAAACAAAGAAAGCCGGGGCGGACGGAATTTTGAAACTGAATTCATTGTCCACAATCACATCCACGCAATCCTTGAGTACGGAGGCAAAACCTTTGACCGACATCATCGGACTCTCCTCGGGCGGCCAATAAATCTTTTCACCCGGAACAGTCACCCCGCCAAAAGGAACGACATCCAATTCATAATCTGCATCCGGATACGTTCCATAGTAGAAGCGCTGCTTCATGTGTCGATCTTTTCGGAAACCGTTTTGTTTAAGTATCTCGGATATTTTGAAGAAATCGTCCCAGCTGTCAACCGCGATGGCAATATCCAGGTCTCGTGTCCGCCTGGGGGATGGTTCAGCCTCCAAATAGCGCCTGAGGATGTCCCTTGAAGCGGCTCCTATCACAAAAAAATCCTTCCCGGCTTCCTTGAAGCAGGACGAGAGCGCTCTTAAGAGCTCAACCAACAGCGGGTTGGCAATGGTATCAGAGGAGATAGGATAAATCATTGTTCAAAAGGCGTTGTGCTTCCTCGCGGCAGCGTCCGTCAGCGGTTCCCATGAGGTCGGCATAAAGGATTAGAGGATGAATGTCTTTCTCCGGCAGTTTCCAGAAAGACTGATAAACGGTGACAGTATTGTCCTTGGCAGGAATAAGTTGCCTCGTTTTTATCAGCTCGCGGATAGGAACTGCCGTGTACAGTTCGAAGGATTGAGGGCTAAGATATCCGTCTCTTTTGAAGGCGCCGCATTCTCCGCCCCATTGGACGCCTTCCGGGAGGAGAACGTCGCCCCATTGAATTCCTGGAGCCAATGCAAGGTTTGTTGCATAAAGTCGCGGCTTATACACCTGGTTATACTGCTCCGCCCAGAAATCAAGAAGCTTTGGGAGGTTAGTAAGGTTGCGCCCCTCTTTGGATTCAAAACAGTATTGTGGCATCAATGCGTCTACGGTATTTTTTACCGTGGCTACGGATACATCCGTATCTACCATGATTTTACGGTAGGGCTTTCGGATATTCTTCGGGTCTAAGAGGAAGTAGTAAACCACCCGAAGGCCGGCCGTGCGGAAAACCATGGAGGAATTCTGCCGCCGGTATTCCGTCTTTCTGCCACGCAGCGACAAGAACGGACCGCCTTCGGGTGTGATTTCACAATTGCCAGCTGTATCCAGTGTAAAAATACCGTCGGCCTTGGCAATGGACATCATTTCTCCGGAGATGGAGCCGCACACCAAAAGTGGTAGAGCATTTGCAGCATGAGCGCGTTCTTTAAGCGTTTCAGCGATGAAATTATAGCTGGTTTTCGTCACAGTAGTCTCGGCCATTACGCAAAACTTCCGTCCGAGAATCTCCACAGTATCATCGTTTTGCAGGACGATGGCATTGCTCATTCCCAATTGCGTTTCCAACTGGAATAGCGCCATTTGGATTATTTCCTCTTTGCGTGTGTTCATTACAAATTTCTGTTTAAAAATATTAAACATCGCAAAGATAATAAACAAATAGGTATTATCAAAACAATCCGAAAAAATCGGCGACCTATCACAGGTCACATGTATCAATATATTTGGAAATATAACGATAGCAGGCCTTAGCGGTGACCTGCTATCTTCCTGTATGCACCGGCTGCGAGCCAGCCGTGCAACGGGTATGTATCTGGAACAAAGGGTAGGGAAGTGTGCATAAAAAGCAGGCACCTTACCCTTCCTGGCTAAATACCTTCCACAGTATCGAACGAAGGAATGGTAAGAGCGCCTGCAAGATGCAGGCGATTACCACCTTTGGGCCCGTTCGATAAATAAGTGTGGAAGGATTTAGCCGGTCCAAAAGCGATAAAACGCTTGATATGTCTGTATGTAGCTTTCGCTGTTACAATGCAAAGATAGTCATTTTTCCTGAATACGGTAACACGCGAGGAATGGTGAGTTTATTTTAAAAGTTCAGACAGTAATTGTCTGAAACTGCATTTACCTTTGTTGCGGTGGCGTTTTATACCCATTCCGGGATTAGCGGCCCGGTACAGACCAACATAATTATCAACCTAAAATTTCTGCTCTATGAAACAACAACGTAAAGAGACCCTCCAGCGAGCAAGTTTCCGGATGCTTCGGAGACTTGGACAGGTCATCAAGGAACTTCATCGGCTTGACGCTGCGGAAAGTGAATCTTCCTCTCAGATTCAGCGGATCACATCCCAGCTCGTATGCAATGCTGTCGATATCGCAGAACAGTTCAGCGGTCTTCCCGGGTGGGAGGACCGTCTTGCTTTCATCCGCAGCGCTGGCATCGATGTTTCACAGGAGATGTACGAAGGCTTCGCAGAAGTGTATTCTGACCAAGAGAATGCCTAGCAAAGAAAAAGATGGCGGAGGCCCTCCCGGGTGTCCGCCATCCAAACGTATGAAAGTGTATCAAAAAAGGAGTCTATATCGTCACGCTGAAACTCACCGGTCCGTCCCACTCCTTCACCGTAATGGTAAAGGTTGCCGTGGGCGTGTCAACCAAAATCTCAACGTCACTCAAGTCTGTCTTGTTCCAGTCAAAACCGGCCTGCTGAATCAACCATCCCACGGGATAGGATTCCATCAAGCTCCCGTCATGGCTATATAGCGCGGCATTGAGATCGGCGTCCATCTGTCGGGGAACGCGAAAGGCAAACCCTCCCTCCAAAGGCTCTTCGGCCGTACAGGAAAACCGCCCGGGAACAGGCGCCAATGTCTGCACATCTATGCCGGCAACAGTCCCGCTGACATCCAACCGGCAATCGGCCGGCCTTCCGTTCTCTTCGTCCTTGAAGATGACGGACACAGTGGAAAAGTTCTTATGCAGCCGAATGGTTTCATGGGCGAATTCCGCATCCGTATTCACCTGCGTAGTGCTGGCGAACAGGCTGTCCATCTGGGAGCCTTCCGTAATGGAAAGAACCTCTCCTTCCAGAAACAGCCCAGGCGCCTCCCTATAGGCCGATAGCCGCACCTGCCCCCGAGGAACCCGGTATTCGTGAAAGTCGTCCCGCTGACTCCGAGGAATACTCTCCGAGAAAACCGGTGCCGGACACCAAGCCTTGAGCTGGACGTAGGCCCCATTCGTCTCCGAAAGATCCACCGTCAGCCAGCACGGGCAGTCGCTCCGGTCCTCTTTCACCGAGCAGGAACACAGGGCCATCAGCCCCAGTATCCCTATAATGGCAACATGTTTCATAGGCCTCCCTCCAAAACCAGGTTGTCAATCTCTGCCACATTCCCGTGAACCCTCCATTGGTTTTCTGAAATTTCATTCACTGCCGCCCGGCTCACGACTCCGCCCCTAGGCCATACATTCGCATACTCACTGGGCTCGCCTTTCAAGGTAATCGTGTTAATCTTGTAGCACATATTGGGCTGCAAATGATGCAGGTAGAAAGGATAATAGTAGTTCTTTCCGTTGATTTTTACGGCAATCACCAGTTTATGGAAGCGGTCCTGACCACTTTCCGGGTCGAAGGCTGGCTGTGAAAAGTAGGCAAACAGGCAAGTCGGAAGCGTATAGAACACTTTGTTCACGGCAAAAGGTCCCAGACTGCCTTCGTACTCATCACACAGCTTGCCGCTGTTCTTGGGAAGGTAGGCATTGTTGTCCCAGCTTTGCTGCGACACGGTCACAAGCGATGCCGGAGCATCCAGGCAAATGGTGTTCTTCGGCTGCATGTAATTATTGTTGTACAAGTAGTCAAAGGCATCGTCCAACTTGCCACCAGCTCCCCAGTCGCCGGGGACGTAGGTGTTGTCCAGCTCGGCAAATGTGAGCCCGTATTGGCTCCATTCATCCTGCCCCAAGAACTGGTTGGCGTTGTAGTATAGGCTCGACAGACTCCCGAGAGTCTGTCCGCTACTCCAGCCTTTGGGGCCGAAGATATCAGACGGTTCCCCTTCAAAGTTCGCCGCATTGGACTGGCAGATCCGGACAATGTCCCAGCTGTTGCTAAACACAATGTGGCTTAGGTAGATGTTCCGGAATTTGTCCGGATCACCCCAAAACTGCGCGTCAATGCTGCCAATCTCGAACTTGGCAGCATAGCGCCATAAACTCACGGTAGCGCCCTGAGTGCCGTAACTGTTAAAGGTCGCTCTAGCCGTTCCTGCCATGATGGGCCTATTGGGACGGCAGTTTCCTGCGCTCCATGGGATATATCCCTTGGGGTAACCGTTTACCTCCGCTCCGCTGAGTGTAGCGATATAATCGGCGCTGTCTTCATCCAGGTTGGCCAGAAAAAGGTAATATCTTTTTTCACCGTTGGCTCCATAGTCCCTGAATGAAATACTGCTCAGATTCATCGCGTTCCCTTCGTCCTCGATGACCTTGTGGAAAAGCAGTGAGTTTGAGTCATCATAGGCGTACACATCGATGCGGTCAACTTCGTCATCCACGTTGTCTGCCGCCAGGCTTTTAGTGTCTGCCTGATCATACCCTTGTACACCCATTCCAAACTCCACGAAGGCATCGGCTTCCGGTGTTTTTTCTTTGTCACATCCGGCCAGTGCCAGCAGCATTGCCGGAATCAGTAATCGGATGGTCGTTCTTCTCATAGGTCAATAGATTGCGGTACCGGTATCGTCGGTATAGCCGGTGTCAATATTGGAAATGGTCACTTCATCCCAGTCTTGAACAGACAGGCTGGCATCCATGCTGTAGTACTTGACGAAGAAATTGGAGTAAGGGGAGCCTTGGCTCTTGATAGTCACCTTATCCAACTTATACACCGTATTGGGCTGGGTACAGCTCATCAGCATGGGATAAAAGTAGGATGTCCCATCCACAGATAGCTCAATGACCAGTTTGGGATTGGTGTTCTGCGAGTAGTAGTCACAAAGCATATTCATAGATCCTCCCAAAGTACCACCGGCAAGGGCCAGGAAACTCTTGTTCACTATGAGCTCATGCGACTGGTTGGGATTTGTAGACGAGCATACCCGACCCTCCCCACTGGCAATGTCGTAACGCTGCGTCGAGAAATTTTGCATCGCGGCATTCTCTCCGTCCAGGGTAAGAACGCCTTTTTCCTTCAGGACGTTCCAGTTGTACATTACGTAGTACGACCCTATTTCGGTGTTTTCGGTATCCCTCAGCGTATACTGCTTATTGCTGCTGAAGGATTCTCCGTGATAACCCTGTGTCAGCCCTCCGAATCCTTCAAAAAGGCTTCCCCTGAAACCCAGAAAAGAGGCCGGAACCTCGAAGGCGCGTCCACTATACCAGGAGCGGTTCAAAGAAATGACATTGGGGATATTGATAAGTGCAATGGTCTTCACAAAAACATCCTTATTCATCCAGCTCTCATCGTCAAAGTTCACTTGTATTTTCCCAAAATCGAGGCGGTACACATATCGGTATAGGTCAACATCAATAGTCCTGTCCATAGTGAAAGACGCCGTGGCACCACCGGCCATGGGAATATTATTTTCGGAAAGAAAACTGCTCAATTGGTAGTAGACACCCCTCATGTTCTCTCCAGTCAGTTTTTTTGCATGATTGACGATATCGTCAGTCAGGTTGGCGTAGAACAGATATGTAAAGCTGTCGTTGCTCAAGTCCATCTGTTCATGGAGAGTCATCGAAGAAAGCTCCTCGGCTGTAAAACGGAAATGATCCGGCACAGTGTTGCATCCGTTGCGATAGCGGAAAACATCGATGCGGTTGATGGCTGAATAGTCTCCACCACCGCCATAGGTCAGGGCTTTGGTCTGTTGCGGATTCAGGCGAAACGTGACTGTACAGGTCCTGCCCTCCAGTTCGGTTCCGCTGTTTCCGGACACGCCGGGCATCTCCTTGTTACAGGAGACACCGGCGGCCAGAATAACAAGAGAAGATATTACATGCAAAATCTTTCTCATGGCTGTAAGTTTAGATGTTAACACCTTCGGTAACAGGAACCACATTCCAGGTCAGAACGTTCACCTCGAAGGTGGCGTCCTTGAAGGAAACAGGCTGGTCCGGGTCATTGGAACCGGGACGGGTCAGGGTGAGATTCTCAATCTCGTAACTCTTGTTGGACTCCAGGGCAGGGAGGGTGATAGGATAATAGTAAGTGTCCGTGCCCAGGGTGGTCTTCAATACCAGGCGCGTACGGCGAGGGCTCCATACGGCTGCGGAACTGTCATCGGCCGCATTCGGATAGGCAAAAAACGTATGGTCCGTGTCATAGTTGGCATTGTTGGCAATGGTGGCCGCCGGAGCGTCATGGGTGAAGGCTGGCTGCTCACTGGCGTAGGCCTGCTTGTTGAACCACACAGAAGGACTTGCCGTCTTGCCGAAATTGATGTCACCGGCTACGTTGGTGATGAAAATCTCATCCACCGTGAAGTTCTTGGCGGCCAGTGAAGACACCGTGAAGGCGCGGGTGATTTTCTTAATCACAATACGAGCTGCCATACGGGTTACATCCACCGTAATAGTGTTGGCCTGCGGAAGGGTTACCGACTTGCTGCCAATCATCTGGAAGGAGTCGTCACTGTTCTGGGAGAGCAGCGAAGTGGTAGCCAGCAGGGCCGTCTTGGTGCTGATTTCAGCCAGGCTGGGCGCATTCACCACGGCGTACACCTCACGTTCACCAGCGGTGCAGCTCAGGGTGATTTCAGATGCATCGTCCACGCTACCATAGGCGTCCAGGGCGTCGCCACGGAACACCAGCACCTGCAGGTTGTTCACCTTCACCTCATCGGCCTCCGTGATGGTTGTGGACTTCGTCTCCCATGCGCCCTTGATGCCCACGCGCAGTTCACACAACTGCCCGTCATTGCCGGCCTGACCGGCAATCTCTGTGTCATTCTGAGCGGAGCGAAGAATCTCCATGTTCTTGTTGCACGCCACGGTGCAAAGCGTTGCGGCCACGGCCGCGAGAAATGCAATTTTTTTCATAGATTTTAAAGATTTAAAGGGTTTGTGAATAAATATCAGAAAGGTTATACCTTTTGATTAGTTCGCTGATTTCCGGGTCCAGATTGCCCCGGTGCCAATAGGATGGCGTTAGGTCGCAGGCTTTCAGATACCGTTCTACAGCCTCCTTATTCTTTCCCTGGCGGCTATAGATGACAGCCAGCATATAGTCAATCTGGGCCTTCATGCCCGGCTCCGACCGGGCATCTAGTGCCTCCAGAATGGCCAGCGCCGATGCATTGTAATCCATAGCGCAGAAAGCCACCGCCGTATTGTAATCCTGATAAGGCCTCAGAAGGGTGATGGCCGTTTCATAATCCCGGTCGCGGATGGCCTGCACACCGGCCATATACTCCTCATCCAGCACGGTGGTTTGGATGGTATCCTTCACCATTCCTTTCCGGTGCAGGTGGAAGTCGAACTTCACCGTACGCAGCCTCGGATACAGGTCCTCACGCAAATGTCTGTAGTACTCGGCATGAGCCAGCGCCCATTCCCGCTGGTCCACGTCTGCAATAGCAGCCAAATCCTTGTACTCCTGCTTCTGGAATGCGGTCAACAAGGTATCCTCAGCCACCAGCACATCCAACATCCGCCAGTTCTCCGGATTACTCCTGGAGATAAACCGTACCTCCGGGCTGTCATTCTGAGCGGAGCGAAGAATCTCATCGTCAAGACTATCGAAGTAATAAGCCGTTTCCGCTTCCTTCCTCATTTCCTCCCGGTACTCCCGGATAAAGTTGTCAAAGTACCGGCTCACAGATTCACTTCTGCGTTGGGAAAGTCTTGTATTGAACGGCATCGTTCCTTCCGGAGAGCAGCTTGCAGTCACCACGATGGAATCCAAATCAAACTCCCGGTTTTCAATCAGGCTGGCCAAGTTCTCCTTGATGCGTCCCATCTCACTCTGGTTATGGCTCAAGCCCTCGACAATCTCGGCCGAGCCCTGCTCAAAGTCAATGTAGCAAGCCGTATTCGCCTGCACCCTCCGGCTGATAATCTGCTTTTTGTATCGAGGCGTCCCATCCACAAAAGCCGATAGGCTGCTGATATAGTAAGTCAACGGCTCCGTAGCAGGAATCTCGTACAGGCGCTTGTCCTGCTTGTAGATGTCACCGGAAAGCACCACGTCCACCTTCCTAAGCTTCGGCCGGGTGGCAATGGTCTGCACATAGTTATAGACAAAGTCTCCATTCTCGGCCGTAATCACGGTATCCAGCCGCAAACCCTCATGAACGATGGGAACGCGGACGTACTTTTCGAACATCTCGTTTCTTCGTTCCCACCGACGGGCATTGCGGTGCTTGGATATCGTGTTGGTGTAGTGTTCGATGGCTTCACGCCCGGTAACGCCGAATTCAGAAGCAAAGCTGCTTGCAACCTGGGTATCCAGGATGGCATTGAAATGCTCATCGGCCACTTCGGTGGAATCGACCTTAAAGGCATACAGTTCCGGTATATTGCGCTGAATGAACAACTCAAGCAGGCGCATATTGATAAAACGGGTACTGTCAGTGACAATGCTGGCCAGAAACTTCTCATACTGCTGGTAACCGCGCAGCTGCGCCTTGCGATATTTGGCCCCGGTGATGATAACTTGGTCCATGTGCAGGGTGTCTTCCATGATGTGCATCTCCGGGTAGAACCGCAACTGCCACTCTTCGTCCTGCATCTCCTTCGGCACACGAATCTGGAAAGCGATATCTACCTTCCCGTGTCGCTCGGCCACATTCCGGAAACGGGCTTCCACCACAGCAGCGCTGATGACATCCGTCGCCACCATGTCGCCGTTCTCATCCTTGATGGCCTTCATTAGAATCATCTCATTTCCCTGAGCATCCTGAACCACCAGCGTGTCTGGCCGCACCACGTCACCTTCCCGGCTTTGGTCCTGCATTTCGTACTGCTCTACCAGGCCGATTTCCGCAGTCATCTGTTGTGCCTGCACCTTCTGAATCTTACTCGGCCCCGAGCAGCTCACCAGAAGAATGATAATCAGTATCCACTCCAGGATATGCATCATCATCCCGCAGCCCAGCAGAATGGCCATCTTTTCTTCTTTTGTGTATTCGTCCTGTTTCATCTTATATGTGGATTTTTACATCACGGCCAAGGCCCAAGTCAGCCAGCATCGGGTCATTCCGGCGGGCGTTCGTCGGATCCAGCGACGCCTTCACCAACTTGTCAAACTCCCTCTGGATGCCGTCCATAGAGTCGGGATGCAACCTGGGGTCCCGGAACCATTTCTCATGGCCCTGAATATCGAACATGCCCAGTGTGCTTTCACGGTTACGCGTGGCCCAGTCCTGCGCCTTGTAGGCAAAGTGCTCCACGCCTTGCAGTTTTCCCAGGTACTTGAAATCCTGAATCACATCGTACCCGTGCATGGGAGAATGCATCACCCCGCCGATGGAATTCACCAGCGACATGCTCCCGTCATCGTAGCGTACGCTGTAGAAGCCGGGGCAGGCCTCCTTCACCTCCGTCACCACGTGTTCCTTTTGAAGTTGCTCAATCCCGGGGTTCCTGATCTTGAAAAGGTCCTCCCGCATGGCAGCGCGCTCCTTGGCGGCAATAATAAGCTCCTGGGCAAGGCGAACATCCTTAATGTCCTTGGCATTGACGCCCTCGCCGTCATGCTTCAACACCAGCAAGGCCTTCTTCCCGTCCACGTTCAGAAGCCTCATGCCCCGGATTTCCTGGTGTCCGGGAATGGGACGGACAAAGTCCATCACCCGGCTGGCCTTATCTTTTTCGTCCAGTGGCTTGCCATATTTCTCCACAAAATGGTACAACTCTTTGTAATTGATTTCTCTCATGGCTATATGGGTATTGTGTATTCATTTCCATTCTCCCAGCCGCTATTGTCATTCTGAGCGGAGCGAAGAATCTCCTCCGTCATGCCCGCCGTTCTCCCCGTCATGCCCGACCTGATCGGGCATCTCCACCGACGCCACACCTTCCTGCTGAAACTCCCCGTAAATCCAGAAGTTCCACCAAAGCGTTTCCTCCCGATTGCGGTCGTCCACCAGCTGGTCAATAATGACATACGGGTCACTCAGCGTAATGATATAGTTCAGTCTTGCCTCGTGAATATTGAACCAGGCCTTGTTCGCCCCCGTCCCAACAGTCATATTCTGTATCTCTTTCTGGATGGCCTCCGTATCGGCCAGCACAACAGGGGCCTGGTCTTCCTGGTATGTGAAATCCACCTGTCCGTTATACACGGGGATATCCTTCACGGCCTTGTTATTCACATCATTCCAAGGCCATCCGGTAAGCGTCCCGGCCATATACACCTGGCCGGTGAGTTTAGAATATGAGTGTTCGGAAATGGATATTCCAGCCTCCGCCATCAGCGGGTCGTACTCCGCTGTCATGGTCACGTGGCCGTATGAGTAGAGTAGAAAGTAGTAGTCAAAGGCATTGCCAAGCGCATCCGTCACCGTCAGCTTCAGGAAGTCCCTTCCAGGCTTCTTCGTTTTCAGCATCCAGCTCTGCGCGCCGGTTCTCTCCACAGAGAAAACCTCATTGTCCAGGCTCTTCATGGAATAAGTGGCCCGCTCGCTGTCACTAGTCACAGTCAGGACCATATCATCCTTATCGGCCAGCACGGAAGGCGTATCCTCTGCCAGCTCCTTTTTGTTACCCATGTCGGTACTCACCGCCATTTGCAGCGTCACTATCGGCCGCTGCGGCTTCACCCGCGAATCCACCAGCTGAAACTCTTCCGTCGCCGTCTTCTCCACGGGCCAGTCACTCCCGGCTTGACCGGCAATCTCCCCATGACCAAAGGCCACCGCCGTCACAATCAGCTTTCCTTCACCGTTTGCCGTCACCTTGAACTGGTTCGGCAGCTCATTGGCTTTTAGCATCACCATCTCCGGATCGGAGAACCGCAGTTCAAACCGCTCGCAAATCGCCGTCTTGGGAGAGGGGACAATCGTAATAATTCGCTCCTCACCATACTCCCATTTCGGGCTGTCATTGTTTATCTCGATCGAGATACTTTTCAGCTCACTATTGTCCGTTACCTCCAGTATCCTGGGGTCACAAGAGCTTAGGGCTACCGCCGCCGTGGCCATCGCCACAGCTATAAATAACTGTCTCATATGATTTTACGTTTTAGAAGATGTATACGACTGAGAGTATCACTTCATTCGGCAGGAAAAACCATTTATGCCCCTGCTCAATGAGTTTCCCGTTTTCTGGATACTCGTATTTCCGGTACTTGGTCCATCCGCCCCAGACGCCCAAGCCGAAGTCCAGGTTCCAGTGCTCCTTCAGCATCAGGGAATACCCTCCAGAAAGCGCCGCCCCAAAGTCATCTCCTTCCTCTGCCGTCTTGGTGAAGACACCACCCCGGTTATATTCCTGGTACTGCGCCTTGCCTCCGACCCACCAGCCGGAATACACATTCCACGGCCACCAACGTGCGCCCACGGCATACACCTGCTTGCGGCTCTGCTTCTGGTCCGGGTCCGGTTCACTGAACAGCCCGTTCCAGGTGTTGTGCTTGTTGAAGGTCCAGGGATTTACCTTGGCCCCGGCATGCAGACTCCAATGCTGCGAAACCGCAGCCGAGCCTTCCACGCTGATGGTGCCCAGGTCAATGGCATCGGCGGCGTTCACCGCCACGGCCCAGGTTTGGGCCATGGCAGCAGCCGCACTCATTATGAACAAGAAAAACAAAACAACTAACTTTTTCATATTAACCTGTCATTTAATAGTTTTTAACAATTACTTTATCCAGTTCTTCAATACGTTGCACACGAAGGTGAGCCGCCTTATATTCCGGAATAGTAGAGTTGTTTGGCTTCACAATCAGCATCCATTTTGCATCGCACCCATGAATCAGGTAGTCGGCCAAGGTCTTGTACTCCTCCGTCGAATAGCACCAAGTTCCAACTGATTTCTTCACCTCGTCCGGCGGATCCAGCAACACAAAATCATCGGCCGTCGGCTCATATTTTTTCAGAAATTCCAACGCATTCATGTTGCACAGCGTCGTACGCTCCATGTGCCTCTTGAGTTTGGCTGATGTCAGGATTCTTACCTTTTCACGCAGGTTCACATCAAACACCTTCTTTCCGCCAAATGGCAGGCGAATCTCCCGGAACTGGTCCTTCCTGTAGGGCACGTCGGCCGAAGTATTCAGGATAAACGTAAGTGCTGCCGAGCGTATCTCGCTATCCGCCGATTTCCGGTTAAGCACTTCAGTCAAGAACGCGAACACGGATTGCTTGAGCGCAAGCTTCAGGTTGAACTCGATATCCTCGTCATCCAACTCCACCTGGCGCTCCATCCTTACAATTTCCTGAATAACCTGATGCCGCTTCTCCATTTTGAAGTCAACGGGGTCCGGTATTGCATAATGGAAAATATCCCCATAGCGAATCTGGTCCACCAGGGCATTTACGTCCTCTACAAGTTTGATAAACTCATGATAGGCGCCATTCGCATTGCGGATGGCCACCTCCTGCAGTTCCTCCAGAATGGGCAGATAGGCCACCTCCATGTCCTTCCAAGCCTTGCACATCATCTTGAACTGTGACAAGAATTGCTTGTCCTCTTTCTTCACCAGCCGATAGATATGCATTAGGTCCCTGCATTTATCATTCACAAAGCAAGTCCTTCCATCCATCGAGAAGAACACGGCACCTCCGCCCACGAACGGCTCGTAATAGTTTTCAAAGTTTCTCGGCATCATCGACTTGATAAGTTCCGTCTTGCCTTCAAGTCCTCCATACCATTTAATCAGTGGTTCCATATAGCTACAATAGTATTTTAATTCCTGCCTCGCCGCCATAGTGCAGCATCGTTATCTTCGAAGAAAAGTTCACTGGAAGAACACCGCTCAAAGTCAGCGCCACCCGTGTACCCAAGAAGCATTCAACGCCCATGCGCATATATACACCATATAAGAATTGGACGGTCGGTAATCCTGTCACAATGTGCTTCGGTAACCTGCTGGCCGGGTCAATCCATTCCACACCAGCGAACACACCAACGCCGGCGTATAGGTTGAACGCCCGGTTCCTGGTCCCTACAAGCCGAAACATGTAGCCACCTGCGGCGGCCACATCCATATAGCTCATCTTGTCACCGGTGGATAGGGGAGTGGCGTATAAGTCTCCTGTAATCCCTGCATTCCAATAACCGTTTAACGTGTACTGAGAATAGAAGGCTTCAGCGCCCACGGATGTGCCATTGTAGCGGGCAGAAAGCCCAAGTGCAGACTGGCCAGAAATGGTCCGTTGCGCTGAAGCCGGGATTGAGAAAAACATCAGCATCGCGCCGATTATCATGCAATATTTTGTTCCTTTACTCATCATCTTGTTTATCCTTATAATTAGTTAGCGACACTTTTCTACAATTAGTATCACTGACCGCAAAGATACAGATAAAATTTTGTAACTTCCAAATAATTGCCCTAAATTTGCGCAGTATTACTAATTGTCGGTTTGTAGCAATATGGGAAAGTCAGCCATTAAAATAGATGCAAAGTCCTGTAATTCAGGCGATAACTTGTATCAAGTTAATGGTGTTGCCTATATCGAAGGGAATCTGAAGCTCATTCACCTCCGCATCCTCATAGTAATCATCTGTCATCTACAGGAACCTTTGCTGTATAAAATCGCGCGTAAGAAAGCGGGAATAGTCATTCCTGAGAAGCTGTTACCACAGCAGGGGAGTCTCACACTAAGAGGCAAGACCAGGACCGTTCAAGTTAAAATTGCAGAATTCGGCCTGACTCCCCGAAACGGCGGACGCCTAAGGCAATACCTTGAGGAACTCATTGATATTCCCATCGCATTCCCTGGCTACAGAAAAGAAGGAATGATTTTCCCGGAACTAGTCCACACCTTTCCAGGGCTTATTTCCAATTACAGCTTTCCCATGTACAGCCGTGATGTAGAAATTACATTGCCGGAGCCGCTCGTTCAGCGCTTGCTGCTTACCGAGGAAGGCTATTCTTCCTATTCACATGCGGCAGCGTTCTCCATTACCAACAAATACACAGTCCGCATTTATTGGCTCATTTGTTCCTGGCGCGCAAAAGGAGGCTTTGTCATCACCCTGGAGAACCTCCGCAAGATACTTGCCCTGGGTCCCGGTTATGACCGCTTCGAGAACATTACCGCCCGTATCTTGCGTCCGGCCTCCGAAGAACTGGCGTCCCGTTTCCCCATCTGGTTTCTTTTCAAAACCTTCGGTAGCGGGGAAGACCGCATACTCGTTTTCAAAATCAAGACAATCGTCTCGCCCGAACAAATAGCCCAGGACACCAAGTCCGTAAGGGACCTTTGCTGGCATCTGCTGCATAGTGTCGGCGCCAGCCCCACCATCCTGGATCCGGTCTTGCCGCAAATCGAGCACGAGGATCTCAAACCCTTCCTTTCCAAAATGATGGACCTAACGTCCTACATCAAAGAATCCCATTCATCTCCCCAGCGCATCAAGGACGTAAACACCTACATCCGTACCGCCCTCGAAACCTGGCTCTCCGACTGGCGCCTCCGTTACCAAAACCTCGAGTAACGTCCGTCATGCACGGCTCCGACCGGGCATCTCTTTTTTCATTTCTCCCCTTGTCATACCGAGCGAAGCGAGCGTATCTCCTTCCTTTCCCTTGTCATACCGAGCGCAGCGAGAGTATCTGCATAGTAGAATATATAGTTAATCTATAGGATTCATATAGTACGGCCATTCCCGTCCTTTCAACACACTGACAACCAATCATTTCCGTACCTCCTCATTCCCGTTTTCACTACATTTTGAAGACATTTTCGCCCAGATTCACTACATTTTGAAGAACACCAAACTACATTTTGAAGAACTTTATCACTACAAATTGAAGAACTTTTCCCAGCCTCACTACAAAATGAAGAACTTTCCGTCATCCAGCCCGTTTTTCCCGCCTCTCGAAACGCCATCCAACCTACGAATAGCCCCACAGGCTCCTACAGCCCACTACATTTTGAAGAACCCACTTTTCTGCTCACTACATTTTGAAGAACTTCAACCAGCAATTCGCCTACTTCACCGACACCTTCGGCAGCTCCGTCCAGCGTGTCGTGTAGCGGGGAGACTTATGCTCCTGGGTCATGTGGAACCGTCCGTCGCCCTGAACCCCAAAGAGCACCGCTCCGGGACCGAAAACCTTGTTGATACTGTCGATGGAGGAAGACAGACGCTCATCCTTCTCCAGCGCCTTGCTGTCCTCGAAGAGCGAAGACACATGCGCCCCGTTCTGCTCAATCTTCGTGAAGACCACACCACCTTTCTTGTAGGCATAACCCTCCCGGAAAAGAAACCTCGCCGCATCGGCGGCAGCCACCACAACCTTCCGGTGGTCCTGCGTTCCTTCCGGGAACACGACATAGTGCCCTCCGCTGGTCTGGGGAAGATACTCCTTGAAGCGGTTGGTAATGGCGAAGACCACCATCTCCAGGGCAAAAGAATGCTGGGCACGGAGCTTTTCCGTGGCTTTCCCGGCAAAGGTGGTAATTTGCTCCGTGAACTCCTGCAGGGACGTCACATCATGGGAGAAGCTGCGGGAAACACAGATAGTCTGTTTGGGCTCAATCATGTCCTCAAACTCCACGCAGGGGATGCCCCGGAGCTCCTTCCAGGTCCGGAAGCCCGGTAGGTGGAAAAGTGTCCGTACCGTGGTCTCCGGAAGCTGCGTATAGTCCCAGGCTGACACAACGCCCATCCCCTCCAGCTTCCGCATGGAACGACGGCCGATGCCCCACACATCCTCCGCAGGGAACTTCCGAAGCACCTTCTCGATATCTTCGGGCCGAAACATATAGCACCCGCCCCGGAGTTTGGGGTATTTCTTGCAGAGCTTGGAGGCAATCTTCGCAAGGGTCTTTGTCGGGGCAATGCCGACGGAAACGGGGATGGAAGTCTGCTTCCAGCACTCCCGGGAGATGGTTTTTGCAAGGGCGTCGAAGTCCTGATGCTCCACGCCGGAGAGATCCAGGAAACATTCGTCGATGGAATAGGGCTCCACGGCAGGGGAGTAGGCCCTCAGCACCTCCTGCACCCTTCGGGACATGTCCCCGTACAGGGCGAAATTGGAGCTGAAGACGGCGATGCCGTGCTGCTCGATAAGGGGCCTCAGCTTGAAGTAAGGGTCTCCCATCTTGATGCCCAGCGCCTTCGCCTCATTGGAACGTGCTACCGCGCAGCCGTCGTTGTTCGACAGCACGATGACCGGCCTCCCGTTCAGTTCCGGACGGAAGACCCTTTCGCACGAAGCGAAGAAGTTGTTGCAATCGGCCAGGGCGTACATAGGGAAGCGCTACGCTTTCTTGATGACCCATGTGACCACTCCCCAGATAAGGAAGTCATTGTCCGGCCCCACGGGGATGGGATGGTATTTGGTGTTATGCTCGTTGCAGGGGAGAAGGACGGCGCCGTCCTCATGGATTTCCACCCGTTTCACGGTGTACTCCCCGTCGATGAAGCAGACGGCCTTGCAGTCGTTGTAAGGTTCCACGGCGCGGTCAACGATGATGATGTCTCCTTCGTCCATGTCGGCATCCACCATCGACACGCCATCAATGCGGAAGAAGAAGGTCGAGGCGGTATGGCGAACTAGGAGCTTCACCAGGTCCAGCTTCTCGCGGAAGTCATCCGCAGGGGAGGGAAACCCGGCCTTGACCGTGCCAAGGAGTGCCTGGAAGGAATCACCGTCGTGAATCGGATATGGTTTCATGTTGTAAAATTTGCCCGCAAGTTAATCTTTGTTTGTGCCAAACCGCTGCGCAAGTAAATTCTCATGCAGCTAGTTCTTCGTTTTGGCATTCATTTTCGGAATCTCCACGGCAGGCCAGCCGTAGTCCTTGTAGACCTTCACGGGGAGGCTGTTCTTGAACACATGGGCGGCGATGGCGCTTTTCCGAGCCTCTTCCCGGCCATCCTGGTCCGAATAGACTTTCTGGAACTGCTCGAAGTGTTCCCCGAATATCTTTTTGGCAGTGGGAAGGAATGTGTTCCCGTCACCGACAGCTTCAAAGGAGGTCACGGCAAAATGACCTTCGCTGTCCTGCTTGACGAGCATCTTACCGGGATGGCTGCCGCCGGATACAGCCATGAGGGTGTCCCCGACCACATTGAAATTGTCCACCCAGAAATCGCCCCATACCTGGATGTCGTCCGGATTGCTCTCGTCCACGGCAATGATCCGGTGTGACTGGATGCAGACCTCGCCCGGGGCATACTGGCTGCCGATGACATCGGAGAGGTACCTGTCGATGGCGGTGACGGGGGTCTCCGTCTCCTGCACTACCTTGGTCTCTGATGAGGCTTTCTTGCCGGAGCGCGTCCCGCAGGAGAGCGTGATGATGGCTGCGGCAAGGCCGCAAAGAAGGAGTCGGGTGTTTCTCATAATATACTGTGCAGAGTGAATCGATATTGACATGTTACAAATATAGCACGAAAAAAGGTAAAACGAAACCGGAGCCCCGCGTGAATAGGACCCCGGACACACCTGAACGGTGTCACATGCGGAACGTAGCCATAAAGGCATTAAGCAAAAGAAGTCCCGCCGTGTCGTATTTTACTGCCAGATGAAGTTTTCCTTCCCGGCGCCAATCTCAAAATGATACTTCACGATTCCCAGGTCTATATGTGTATATCCGGCCATTGAGAACAGCGTCTTGGTCTCAACCACATTGCCGGGATGGAGGATGAACTTGAATTTCTGCTGATTTACGGCAGTGGGGGCCAGCAGGGCTGCCTCCAAGCCACTCCGGAACCACTCAGGGGGAACACCATCGGATTCATAGAAGTTCTCCACGGGTTTCTGCGGGTGCTGTACGCCCGGATTGGTTCCATAGCCAAGGGCAATGACGCAGTGAACGGTGTCATCCTCTCTTAGCGTGAATGTCCCGGGAATCTTCTTGTAGGTAAGGCCCACCCAGCAGGTATTCAGTCCCAGCGTTTGTGCCAGCAGTACCAACTTTTCGCCATAGTAACCAATCTTCTCTTCGGCCTCCTTGCCTTTAGGACCGGCCATGACAAAGTAATTCTTCACGCCGGAGAACTGGCCATACTTCCACATCCCGGAGGCAAAGGCCTTGGGCTCTTCCAGAACCAGCTGGATATTCAAGCCGGTATCGGCATTAATCCGTTCAACAGTTGCCTTAAGTTCGGCTACCTTAGTCACCTCAATGGGCTTGTCCGAATACTTCCGCACGGAATGCCGTGCCTTGATTGCATCAATTAGTTCCATGTCGCTAATTTACACATTTTCCGGCACATGGCAAAGCTCACCCACGCTCCGACCAAGCGTCCGGCAAGCCGTCCACTCCGTCGGAGCCTCCCGCGCTTTGGACCTCGACGTCAGCAGAGCTGCCGCCGAAGTCCAACCCGGTGACAGACTGGCACCGGCAAGCCGGCACCAGACTGTCCCTCGGGCCGCGCACCCACAGAGCCGGGCAGCCGGACAAGTCCGCCTGCCCGGCTCTCCATCTCATAGAAATTGATTACATTTGCAGAGTAAGACAAATCGTAATTCAATGGTCTCAGACTTTATCAAGAATATACTTGTCGTTGGTGCTGGCAGTTTCGTAGGTGGAGCGGCAAGATACCTGGTATCGCTGGCTATGAAGGGAGTCAGCAAGGGATTCCCGTGGGCGACGCTGGCGGTAAACCTTGTAGGCTGCTTCCTCATTGGCCTTCTGTGGGGTCTATTTAGCAAAAATGGCGCTGAGGGTAGCAACTGGGCGTTATTCCTTACCGTTGGTCTCTGTGGCGGTTTTACGACCTTCTCTACGTTCTCAAAGGAGGCGTTGGTAATGCTGCAAAGTGGCAATGTATGGGGATTCGCTGGGTATGTGACCATCAGTGTGATTGCAGGTATTGCCCTCGTTGCGTTGGGGTATTTTCTGGTACGTTAAATTCGAATTTCTCGGTGTCTTCCTAACCTCAACTCATGCTCCGACCAAGCGTCCGGCAAGCCGGCCACTTCGTCGGAGCCACTCCGCGCTTTGGACCTTGACGTCAGCAGAGCTGCCGCCGAAGTCCAACCCGGTGACAGACTGGCACCGGCAAGCCGGCACCAGACTGTCCCTCGGGCCGCGCACCCACAGAGCCGGAAATGAGTATATTTGTTCACTTATAGAGTGAATCATGAAAACGCTTCTTAAAATCTTGACCATCTTCATCGCTATCGGTGCCATTGCCGGTGCCGTGATGATGTGGATGGATCCGTCAGGAGTAAGCTGGGGAGGAGGGCCCATGCTGGACATGCTTCGTGCCAAAATGCCCTGGCCGGATGTCTTCTTCAAGGACTTCATTCCTTCCGGCTTTGTCCTTTTGGCTGTCAATGGAGTCCCGCAGATTCTTGCCGCCATCATACTCTTCAAGAAGCATCCTCTGGCTTACTGGGTCTGCCTGGTCTGTGGAATCGTCCTCATGCTATGGATTGCCCTTGAGTGGTATGTCTGGGGCTTTGTAGCCCTCAGCAATGTCTTCTTTATACTGGGCCTTGTCGAAACCCTCGTCGCCTGGTACGGGTTTAAAAATGTCTAAATCGTCAATGAAACTGACCGAGCTTAACATATATTCACACCAGATATAAAATATACCCATGACTAATAACGGTACTACAAACATAGATTACATTGCAATCATCAGGGTTGACGACAATAATAAAACGGTATTTGATCGTATTCCCATTGAACAAAATCATTTAATAGAAAGCCTTGAGAAGGAATTGGTCGACAAGAATGCCACGGTTCTAATGATGCAAAGGATAATGGAAGATGAATTCCATCCAACAATCAGAAAGTTTTTCAATTTCTGTGCACCGCACGAATACAGCGATCGCTACATCCCCAAATGCACCTATCCAAAGGCAATCAACCCTGAAGAGTATAGCAAAATGGTAGATACTGAGATTGCCAAAGCTCCTACGCGCCTGTGGGATAAGAACAGCAACCGTTATCTCTCGGAAGCGGAGACAATTCGCAGGGTAGTAGAAGCATTCAACATAAACACAAAGATTGATTATCTCAGAAGTGCAAAAAGATATATCTATGCCACCAACTATGAGAGAACGATGAACGAGAAGGTATCTCCTTTGAGTGGAATAAAGATGTACTCAACAGATACCATTGGGTGGACACATTTCGATTATCAGGTAACGGACGAGATTGCTATTCATCTGGCCACTAATTTCTGCTATGGAACGTCTGCATATTTCCGGTTGTGCTTGTGCTACAAAGGGATAAATATTCTTCCATACAGCTTTCTCGTGACTTACTACTATGCCTCCCAGTACGAACTGGCCAGGTATACAAGAAGTTATCGCGCAGAAAGGGATAGTTGGGAAAGGGCTTTTCTTTTCGTAGAAGAGACAGCCAATCTGGCATCAAAATCTCCTGAGGAGTTCGTTGAAAGATGGATTCGTAACGAAGTGGAGATGATGATGAAGGGATTGAGAATAATCCTGAGGAAACCTTCAGAGTTCATTGTGAAATGCCAAAAATCAGCGGGCGATTCAATCAGTGAAAGAGCACATCTGGTACGCAACATGGAACTTACGGAAAGCACCCACTATGCAATTCTCAAGGATGAGATGGAACTTACCATAAAGGCTGAGAAAATTAGCGGCGCGGTCAATTTCCTTGATAATCTGTTAAAACTGTCCGACGAGATTTTGGAAATCAAGGATACCATAAAAGAAATCCGAACTCTAGCACAATCGATTCTACCAGAGATTCGGAGCATGTTGATGAAGATTGAGGAGCATATAAATCAGCTGGAAGTAGAAAAGAAGAAGAAGGAGGATTCGTTGACCGCGGTTCAACGACAATTAGCCCCACACGAGAAGGTGATTAAACGTCGGGAAGATAAAGCAATGAAGGAAAACGGGGTCTGCTATCCAGGACTTATCCGGCAGGAGTATAGCGACGAGCATCCAATTTATGGTGAACTAGTCGAAAAGGAAAGCACTCTACAAAAAGATATTAATCAGCTGATGGGGGAAATCAACCTTCGACGGTCCTTCTATGACGAAATAGCTTCTTGTAAGAAGACTATTACCGATGCTGGTATTGATGAAAATGATTAACTATGACTATGAAAAAAGTTCTAATTATTGCGGGTAGTCCCCGCAAAGGAGGCAACTCGGACATGTTGGCCCAGCAGTTCGCCAAAGGTGCCGACGAGAGTGGCAATGAAGTGGAGATTATTTATCTCCGCGAGAAGAAAATTAACTATTGCCAGGGCTGCCTGGTGTGTCTCCAGAAAGGGGAGTGCTTCCAGAAGGATGACGCCAACAGCCTCCTCCCCAAGATGATGGGAGCCGATGTCGTATGCTTCTCCTGCCCCGTGTACTACTACTCCGTCTGCGGTCAGATGAAAGTCTTCCTGGACCGCATGAACCCACTATACGACAGGATGAAGGACAAGGACTTCTATTATATGGTCACCGCCCAGGACGATAACAAGGCCCAGCTGAACCGTGCCTTCGATGTCTTCGATGGTTTCGCCGACTGCTTTGCCGACATCCGCCGCTGCGGTCGCATCTACGGAGGCGGGGCCGACAAGAAGGGAGAGGTGGAAGCCCTTCCGGCCTTCATCGAGGCCTACGAGCTTGGGAAGTCCGTCCGCTGAGATGCCTGTCAGTATATTCCGCTATCATCTCCTGGCGCTCCTGGTTGTAGCCATCTGGGGCGTCACCTTCGTGTGTACCAAGGTGCTTATCGGCGCAGGAATGGCTCCGGCAGCCATCTTCTTCTGCCGCTTCGTCCTGGCATACGCGGGTATCTGGGCCTATACGCTGGTGGCCCGAAAAGAGCGCAGGGTCTGGAACGGGTGGAAGGATGAGGGGATATTCCTTCTTCTCGGTGTCACCGGCGGTTCGCTGTATTTCTTGACGGAAAACACGGCCCTCGTGTATACCCAGGCCAGCAATGCCGCCTTCCTGGTGGGAACCGCACCCCTCTGGACGGCAGTCCTGACACTGCTTTACAGCAGGATAGGGAAGGGGCGCTTCGCTGACAACCTGGAGAGGATTCATGTCGGGTGGCCACTCGTTGGAGGAACGCTGCTGGCCCTTTTCGGAATGGGGCTCATGGTCTTCGAAGGGACCCGGATACAGTTGTCAGCGAGGGGAGACCTCCTTGCCATTGGCGCCGCCCTGTGCTGGGCTGTCTACAGCCTTTTCATGGGAGAGATGACGCGCGAGTACGGCACGCTCACGGCAACGCGGAAAGTATTCATATACGGACTGCTAACTATTATCCCGTTTCTCGGCGGATGCATGGATTCCTTCTCGATGGACATCCTCACGCAGCCTGCCGTATGGGGAAACTTGCTTTTCCTGGGCCTAGTTGCTTCACTAGCGTGTTTCCTCGCATGGAACCTTGTCATGGATCGTCTCGGGAACGTGACATCGACCAACTACGTGTACCTGAATCCCATCTTCACGCTGATCTCTGCAATGGTTCTGCTCGGAGAGCACCTGACCCTGGCCGGAGCAATCGGTTCTGCAGCCATTCTCATTGGCGTGATATGGGCGGGACGGAAGAATTAGGGAGTTGGCAGTCCGGACCATCTCTGCGGCCGTCAAGGAGTTGCTGTCGTAGGGGAGTAGAGCCGCCCCTGGAAGGAGTTCCGTCCATTGAGGCAGCCGATGAGCTCCCGCATGAGCCCGTCCTGCCGGAGAAGTCCCCAGGGTGTATCCGTAAAGCGGGGAGGAACGCTGCTCACGATTCTTCCTATGGCGATATTCGGTCGGAGCTGCTCCAGGATGTCGGCAAGAAGAGCAATATAGTCTTGAGGCCCGGGTCGGAGGAAATCCCCGGGCCTTTCTTTGTACTCCGCCGCCATGGGTGTCCCCTTCAGGATCTGGAGTTGATGAAACTTGAGGAAACTCACTGGCAGGGTATTCAGCACCTGGGCCGATTCAACCATCATCTCGCGGGTTTCTCCCGGAAGGCCGAGGATAAGGTGTCCTCCGGCCTCCAGTCCGGCCTCAGCGGTCATCTCGAACGCCTTACGCGTGCACGCGAAATCATGTCCCCGGTTGACCCTCCGGAGCGTTTGGTCATAGACGGACTCGATGCCGTATTCAAGCTCGACGATGAATCCCCGCGACTTGATGTCGGCAAGGAGCTGGAGTTTGTCCGTGTCTATGCAGTCTGGTCGCGTCCCCACCACAAGACCGCGAACGCCGGGGAAGGAAAGCGCTTCCTCGTAGCGGCTGGCGAGAGTGTCAAGGTCAGCGTAAGTATTGGAAAAGGGCTGGAAGTAGGCTAGGTAGCCATCCGTCTTTCGGGAACGCTTCCCGTGGAAGGCAACCCCGGCTTCCAGCTGCCGGGAAATGCTTTTCCCGTGGGTGTACCCCGGGTGAAAGGCGTCGTTGTCGCAGAAGGTGCAGCCGCCGGTTCCCAGTGCCCCGTCCCTGTTCGGGCAGGTGAATCCGCCATCCACCGTCAGCCGCTGGAGGCGCATCCCATAGCGGGCCTGATAACTGTAAAGCGTGACAGGGCCTTTCATCCGTTGAGTGTGTCTATAAACCCGAGCCAGAAGCCCGGCCTATTGGTCTGCTTGAACCTCATGGTACGAAGATACACATTTTAAACGAAAATCGGCAATCTCCTCCATCCGGGCCGACCTGCGGTTGGCGAGCATAAAGTACGACTCTCCTGTTACCACCCACGCTCCGACCAAGTGTCCGGCAAGCCGTCCACTCCGTCGGAGCTTTCCCGCGCTTTGGCCATTCACGTCGGCAAGCCGCCGCGAAAGACCAACCCGGTGACAGACAGGCGTCAGCAAGCTGCCGCCAGACTGCCCCCGGGGCGCGCCACCCACAGAGCCCCGCAGCCGGACAAGTCCGCCTGCCCGGCTCTCTTTTCTCAAAAGATTCTTATCTTTGTTGTCATGTTCCACAAAAAGAAGAAAAGCAATCCTTACAAACAGGCCAATGAAGCCTTCCTTGATGTCAAGGCCCGGGAAGATGGGATATGGGGCCACCAAGATGGACGACATTCCCGCCCATAGCGCGCTCATCTTTGAGCTCAAACTAGTCAAGATAGAACGTTAATGCCCACCCGCATCCAGTATACCGGCACCAACTACGAAGCGCTCAAGGCCCTTCTTGGCGAGCGTCTCCTGGCACCATACTTCTGCATGGGTTTTTCCATGCTCTCCCTGATGACCCCTGACGGTCCCATTACCATCCACGAAGGCGATTACATTGTCCTCTCCGATGATGGTACAGTCACCATCGAATAACTCCGTCTCCACTTCACTTTTCTCTCTGCTTTTTGGCTTTTTCAGTAAAGACCTTGTGTATCATCTTAAGGTCCGTCCAAGAAAGAGCCCGGTCACACTGGCTGCACCTTCCCCTTTGATCTTCTCGGCGCACTGCGTAAAAGATACGCCACGGGTAATGATGTCATCAAAAAGCAGAACGTGCTTGTTCTCTACACCATTGCCGAATTGGAGATTCCAAACGGTATCATCCTCCTTCTGATGCCGGGAGTCCGTTCTGTCGTATAGTATGAAGATATTCTTGTAACCATTTCCGATGCCGGTTTGATGGGACACTTGCTCGCAAAAGTCCCTGTTTCTTTTTTCATTCTTCTCCCGGGTTGACGCCGGTATTACGCAGAAAACCCAGTTCTCCCGGTCACGTTCAGGGATATGTCGGAAGATGTATTCCGTAACCAAATACACTGGAACTTCATGCTTTCCGTCCTTGAATCCCAGAATCAAATCCCGGTTCCTTTCATCTCTTGGTTTCCGGTCTTCTTTGTCTGGACAGTAGTCAAAGAAGTATGCCGACTTGAAGCCCCCTACGGTCAAAGTCTTATTCAATTTCCTAGGTGGAAAGATGCGTAGCCATTTACGGATGACATCCGGCCACTTCGGGAGCTTCTTGACTTCCTTTTCTTCACCAGTCCCGATTGCTTGCTGAAATCCAACCTTCGAGCGCTCATTTTCCTTATTTGCTGCTTCCTCCAGCCTGATTCTTCTGCGTTCCCATTTGGAAACTCGGGTTTTACGAATAGCAATGATGAGAATGACTATGCAGATGGGTTCTACAACAGTGAGGAGCACTTCCCACAGAAATGGTAGCTGAGTTTTGTCCATAATGCTTGCGGAGGGGTTACCGCCCGGCACCGTTGCCGCTTCGGGCCCTCCGAAGCCACAAAAATATACAAAATTATCCGTGTTATCCGTTTTTAAACGTTTAACTTTCTTTTCGCTGAAAATCAGCAAGTTACAAAGGTTACTAAACGGCTTTTTGTGCGTTTTTTGTTCAAAAACTGCATTCAGCGCATCTCTAAGGCCATTTTTACCGAAACGGATTTGTACTAATTTTGAGCTCTCAAGCACCACCATCCACAAAATGCTTCGCGTCAGGGTGCTTCTCCAGGTATATATCTATGAGCACATCAATCAGCTCCGACAGCGTCATCTTCTTTTCACCATTTCTGTACAACCAGAATGCGAGCGCATGGAGTTTTACATGCGTATCTTCACGAATGGTGACACACTTTAGGTGACGCCCGTCTTTTCGTGTAGATGAACGACCATCGTTTCTCACTTGCATTTCAGGCTGTTCATCTTGCCTCTGTTCTTTGTCCTGTCCGGGCTCCGGAAGCCCTAGTACTTTTCTGAAATTGTCCATCTGTGTCATACTGCAATCCTGTTATCATGTTATACTGTAATACTGTTTTCGTTGAATCCTGCAATCCTGTTGTACTGTTTTATGGGTATACAGGACATACTGCAATACTGTTATACTGCTGCAAAAATAGCGCAATTTGGTTAGTGTTGCAAATTATAGGGGTGCTATGCTGATTTAATAAATAGTATTACTTACTTTTGCATCGAATTCAGATAGGCGCAAAAGATGCCTCCCGCCGTCAGTCCATTTGACCCGTTAAGGGCAAATTGCAAGATGTGCGTTTGTGCTACAAACGCCGCGCCCTGAAGGGCTCATCTTGTACGCCTGCGGCGGACGAAAGGCTCCGGAGTCGCCTTTCTGAGGCCAACGGCCTATTAATGAAAAAGAAAATGAAAAAAAAGACCGTACATCTATCTCTCCGTATAACGGAGGATGAGGCCATCAAGATGAAGCACTTGATGAACATGATGGGATACAGGAGTATGTCGTTATTCATTCGTGACCAGCTCTTCAGAAGCCGGGTGCAGCGGAGGAACCTGCGAAAGACGGAAGCGAACCTGACCCGGCAGATGGAGCAGGTGAGGATGGAAATCAAGCGTATCGGCGTCAATTACAACCAGGTCGTTCGCTCAATAAACACGTTATCGAAGCTGCGCGACAAACATGGCAACTCCGTAGTGTCGGCGGCAGCCATTGACGGGAACCTGACAGATATGAAGAAGATGATGGAAGCCCTCCTGCAGAAAGTGGCCGTCATCGAGAATGAAGTAGGACAAGTTAAGTCCGGGGAACCGGAACATGTTTAACCAATAACTATTATGCTTTATGCAAACCATTATTCTTTCTGGAAATCTCGCTGCTGATTGCGAGATTGTAAAAGGCAAGGATGAAGCCGAGTTCATCCGTTTCACAGTAGCAGCCAACGACCCTCTGGCCGACAAGGACGAGAAGCCGACCTATTACAGCTGCCGCATGCGCAAGACCGGCGTCTCTGAACGTCTGAAGAAGGGACGCTATGTTTCGCTGGTCGGCGCTCTCCGGGTATGGGAAAACATCAAGGACGGCAAGTCTTACATCAATCACGATGTTTGGATTTACAATCTGGATGTGCCCTCGCTCTCCGGAGGTGAGTGAATCATCAAACGCTTTTCTGTAGACCTTACTTCCTGCGATGGTTGTCAAGATTTACAAGGCGGCGCCAAGCTGTAGTTCGGCCGTCACCTACAATGAACAGAAGGTTGCCGAGGGTCATGCCTCGGTAATCTTCTCTTCTGGTATAGAAGACCCCTCCAAAGCGATGGAAACGTTTTCCATATATGAGCGGGGGAGCCTAAGGTGCCAGAATCTGTCTTTTCATGCGTCCGTTAATCCCGGGAAGGATGACAAGATGAGTGATGAGAAGGTCCGTGAAATGATTAAGGACTATATGGAGAAAATGGGTTATGGGAAGCAGCCCTACATTATCTATAAACACACAGATCTGGAGCGCATCCATTACCACATCGTTTCTGTCCGGGTGGATAAGAATGGGAGGAAGATTCCCGACTCATATGAACGTAAACGCAGCCATGAAGTCCTGAAGGAACTTTCCAAAGAATATGGCTTTGCAGTTGGGAAGAAGAAGGAAATGGAAGAGGTGCTGGAGCAGGATGTCAAGGAAGAGAAGAAAGAACAGAAGCTGGACTTCAATCCCTATAATGGTTTTGACCCAGCCAAGGGGGATGTCAGGAAGCAGATAGAGGCTATCACCGACCTGGCGCTCAAGTATTATTTCAAGGAGCCGCAACAGTTTGACATGATCATGGAGGACCTTGGCGTAAAGGTGTCCCGGGGGAGCACTGGAGGGCGTGAGTGGATTCTCTTGCAAGGCCTGGATCGGAAAACGAAGGGCCCCTGCACCCCGCTCATCGACCTCTCGGAGAAGTACGGTGATCTGCATGATACTGTCACCCAGCATGCCGAGCAATGTAAAGGGCAGCGCAAGACCAAGGAAAAGGAGAAAGTCGCCAACATCGCCAAAACCGCTCTGACTAAGGTAAAATCCGAAAAGCACTTCAAGAACTACTTGAAGAAGTTTGGCATTACCGTGGTGTTGAATAGGAATGTGAACAATCAAATCTTCGGCGCCACTTTTATCGACCATAAGAATAAATGCGTCTTCAAAGCCAGTGACCTGCCCAAGTTTAGCGTCAAGATGATTGAAGAGGCGCGTCAGGAGAAATGGTATGGGGAGGAGCGGAAGAATTCCGAACACATCAAGCACTTCCAGCATTCCCAGCAATCCGAGCATACCTCCAAATCTACAGCAGAGGAAGCCACGGACCTTTTGTTAACAGCGCTGGGCTCTGAAAGCAGCCGTCGGCACGAGGATGAAAAAATCATGAGAAGGGGCAGGAAAGGGCCCAATTAAAACAAATGCTTATGGATTCAAGAACCAAACCTATGTTTTCAATGTTCCTGATGCTTTCAGGAGCGTTATTGCTTATTATCCTGTATTACTATGCTTACCCGATGTGGGCGGAACTGGGGCTTCGTAGCAGTCTCACGGATTCTTTGATGCTTACCTTGTATCATTCTGGCAGTTTCAAGAATCCCTATGCCGTCAGTTTCGTCTGCCTGTTTTTCTGCTGTATCTCCGTTATTATCCGGAGCGGCAGCTCCAAGGATTCGTCATGGAAGGAAATCCTGATTCCGCTGGTCTTGGGCCTGTCTCTATTCTTCGCGGCTCCTCTGATGGGGAATCGGTGGCTGTTTGTGCTGGCGACATTCACTGGATTCGTCTTGTTTTTTGTGGGAGCCGTCCGGCTGGGGAGGAAGTATCGCAGCTTCGATGCGCATTTACCGGACTATTGGGATACATTCGAACAGTGTGAGCAACTTATTGAAAATGAGTACAGCGTCAATATCCCGATGACCTATCAGATAGAGGGGAAACTAAGGCAGGGCTACATCAATGTCGTCAACCCGTTCCGCGGCTCTATGGTCATTGGAACACCCGGTTCCGGTAAATCATACAGCATCTATGGCCCGTTCATCCGGCAGATGATACAAAAGGGATACTCTCTGTTTGTTTACGACTACAAGTTCCCGGACCTGACTACTCGCGTGATGAATGAGCTCCTGGACAATTATGGATGCTACGGGGAGCTAAAGCCCAAAATGTATATTGTCAACTTCGATGACCCGCTGTACTCGCACCGATTCAACCCCATCCATCCGCGCTACCTCCAGGACCCTATCGACTCAACGGAAATTGCCGAGGTAATCCTCAAAAACGCCAACCGGGAAAACGCAAAAGGCGATAACTTCTTCAGTTTGTCGGCCCGATGTTACCTGGACCTCCTGATTTGGTTCCTCAAAATCTATAAAGGCGGCATTTACTGCACGTTCCCGCATTTAATTGAATTGATGGGTCAAGACTACCGGGAAGTCCTAGATGTCCTGAAGAAGTTCCCGGAACTGGACGTCAAGCGGACCACTTTTGCCGATGCCATGAAAGACCAGGCCTATGAGCAGTTACAGGGACAAATCGCCTCGGCGCGTGTTCCGCTGATTCGCTTCTCTTCCAAAACCCTCTATTGGACGCTTTCCGGAGATGATTTCTCACTTGAGATGAACGACCCCAAGGCGCCCAAAATCATCTGCGTAGGCAACAATCCCAAGCGCCAGTCCGTCTACGGCACCACGCTTGCCATGCTGATGTCACAGCTTTTCAAAATCATCAACAATCCCGGCAAGCGTCACAGCGCCGTGCTCATTGATGAGCTGCCGACCATCTACCTGAAAGGGCTGGACAACCTCATCAATACAGCCCGTTCCAATCACGTTGCCGTAGTCATCGGTGCGCAAGATAAAAGCCAGCTAGTAAAAGACTACGACCAGAAGGAGTCCGATGTCATCTTCAACACAGTAGGGAACGTCTTTTCCGGAGCGGTGAAGGGGAGTACGGCCGAAAGTCTCAGCAAATCCTTCGGCAAGGTGGAACGGGAGATGCGCTCTTATCAGGAAAGCGAATCCTCCGACCATGTATCCTATTCCTATCAGCAGCGAGAAGTCTTGCCTCCGAACAAGATAGAAGCCCTGTCACAGGGTTCATTCTGCGGCTATATTGCTGATAATTATGACCAGAAGATCCATCCCAAGATATTCTGCGGAGAAGTGAATGCAGGAGAAGGGCCGAGGCATAATATGTCCATACCCAAAATCGCCAGTCTGAGCCGCAGGCAGATAGAAAACGAAGTGGCCAAGAACTACGATAAGGTCCGCATCGAAATTGCGAACCTTATCTGGTCTGAGATAAATGAGCCGTGATGTTACTTTTCTTCGGGTACTTCCTCCCAGCTCCAGACGAACTTATAGCCAGCAGCATCGGCCATTTCTTCCATCTGGGACATCATGCAAACCCCTTCACGAATTCGGAAGGCCATGCCTCCGGGGGTCAGATTGCATTTCTTGGCCAGTTCGGGAACGCTGATGTTTTTCTCAAAGAGGTAGCCCATAACCGGCTTAAGTAATTCGCTATGGAAGACGGTGAGGGGACGAATGGCACGTTTGGAGGAAATCTCCACAGGGCGCACATCTTCCCAGTGCCATACAAACTTATATCCGGCAGCCTCGGCCATGTCCACCATATCGGCCATCAGGCAGTCGCCGACACGGACTCGATAGCCGACACCGCCTCTGGAAATTTTGTGCTGGCAGCGGCGGCTGAGCTCTGACATAGTAAGCCCCTTTTTGAAGAGGTATCCACGGATGGGTTGGAGCCGGTTACTTCCGGCAGTGGTGTTAGCTGTTTCCATTTGAACGCGATATTTTGTTTTTCTCAATTTTTGTCCTTTCCTTTGCGGTTAGTATTGCTAACTATTGCGTAGTAACAATGCAATTTAGCAAACGAAAAAGCCAGTAGAAGTGAGTTTCGTGGCATAAGTTATTGCTTTCTTTTGTTCATTATTGCTCACTAATACTAAGCAAAGGTACAAATTATTATATTAAATGCAATACTTTTATTGACAAAATTTTTGAAAAATGTCAGAAGAAATTTTAAGATACCCACTGGAGAAGATTCTGGAGTCTTTGGGAAGCCAGAAGGGGAGTGCCAAGAACATGTGGATGTCTCCTTTCCGGCAGGAAAACAATGCCTCTTTGCACGTGGACCCGGCAAAGAATGTCTGGTATGACCATGGGGCCGGTATCGGTGGCTCCAGCATCCAGCTGGTGATGTTCGCCAAACATTGCAGCGCTAAGGAAGCCGTAAATTATATAGCCTCCCTCAGTCCCGCCCTTGCGAATGAGATACGGTCAGAAGAGTCATCGGAGCCCTCAATCGAAATCAAAAAGGTGGAGCCCCTAACCAGCGGATACCTCACACGCTATGTAGAGAGCCGAAAGATTCCGCTAAATCTGGCCCGTATCTATCTGAAAGAAGTCCTTATCTATAGTAGGAACAAGGAGCGTCATTTCAAACTGGTGGGATTCCCTAACAACATGGGTGCATACGCCCTCAGTGCGCCAAGCGGATTCAAGCAAACTACCAAAGCGGCCATCACTACCATCAATACAGACGGAAAGATGTCCGTATCGCCCAGTTCCAAGCGCGTAGCCATCTTCGAGGGATTCTTTGATTTCCTGTCCTGGCAAGTGATGCAGTCCAGCGTGAATCCCACCTGTGACGTTGTCGTGCTGAATTCAGTGAATAATCTGGAGAAGGCACGGGCCTACATAAGCGCACACGACAGCGCTCTCTGTTTTCTGGACAACGATGCGGCCGGGCAGCGCTGCACCACTGCTATCGAGAATATGATGAAGGGGAAGGAAGTAATTGACATGTCCGATCTCTACGGCTCACACAAAGACCTGAACGAGATGCTACAGGCCTCACGTGGCTATACTCCTCAAATGCGTTTAACCCCAAGCTTGTGAAGCGATGACAGAAGAATACATGGAAAATCTGGCGGGCCGAATTCTGCGCCAGCTCAGTAGCCTCCGGAAAGAGGTTCGGGGCATCCGTCAGGCCGTCCTGGAGGAGAAGAAAATCTGCTATACCAATAAGGAGGTCATGGACCTGCTGGGAACCACCTCCCAAATGCTGAAAACCTGGCGTGATTCCGGTCTGCTCGGTTATTCCATGATAGGCCGATTCTACTACTATACACGTGATGACATCCAGAAGCTCTTGCAGCAAACCCACTTCGATGCCTTCACCTTCGACAAAACCGATAATGAGACAAGTGATGGAAACAGTTAAGAACATAATGCAGGAGTTAGAGCAGTGCTCCAACCTGATTGCCGATGCCATTATCAAAAAAACGACGCCCTGTGAGGATGACTTGAGTGAGAACCAGGCAAAAAAAGCCTATGGAGACAGGTGGATTCGCAAAATGCGGAAGTACGGACTTGCAAAATGCACCCGCGTTGGTGGTCGCATCCTTTATAGCCGACATCAACTCGATTGCCTGAGAGAAGCCGAGCGAGAATATGTTAAAGTGACATATAATCAAAGAAAAAACGGCCCCAAATAAGCCTGGAGGGCCGTGTACAACTGATACCTTTCGAAGGGCCGATGTCGTGATGATACCGGCCTTTTATTTACTAGGCAGCCCAATTAAAGCTGCTCAGAACCTTCTCATTTGCCTTCCATAAGACGCTCCAATCCTTTTTGATATAGATGTCTGTCACTTTCACATCTCGATCCACGTGGCAAAGACAGTCATTTATTACACCCTTCGTGACACCCTGCTCATATGCGATAGTTGCCCAGGAATGGCGAGCAGAATAGAGGGTAAGTTTTCCATTATAGCCAACACGTGATGCGAAAGCCCTAAGACCAGCATTTACGTTTGCGCCGAATATCTGGTAGGTAGTGTACCGTTTATTGAAGTCAAACGTAAGACCATCCTTCCCGTGATATTCATCTACAATGGGCTTAATGGCTTTCAATATTTTTACTTGCATTTCGGCTTCGTCATCACGACGGTCGCGCGTCTTCGTTCTGTTATACGTTATAATATTATTTTCCGGCGCCTTGCATGTATATAGATCCGGGCTGTTCATGCCCATCAGGCCAAAGCTGATAAGGAATACATCTACCCCCAGCTTTTCGCGACCAGTCAGGGTAGGGCGCAAGTCAATCATCTGTTGAATGAGCGTTGCATCTATGTTCCGGTGTTTAGCCACCTTTTGGCGGGGCGGTTTATAATACATGAAAGGATTGTTGATGTTGATGAGTCCTGTCTCCTCATTATTGTATTTGAGCCTGGCTTGACCGTGAAGAAAAGAAATGCAGGCCGTATAGGCGCTGACGGAACGGGCATTGTTGCCGTACTTCTCTTTAAGCCATGCTTCCCATCCATGCATAAACGAAGATGTTATCTCTGAAATATCCATCTTCTCCTTGTCAACATAGGTCTTCAATGAGTTGACTGCACAGCGGTAAACCTTCCTAGGTTGTCCTTGTTTTGCTTCAATAATGGTGTCGGCAAATTCAAAGAAGTCCAGACGGAAGCGTCCATCGTCATCAGAGTTATTCAGGAAGGACATCACATCGTCAATGGTCTTATCTTCATTCTCCAAGGTGTCCAGCTGCATGCATTCCACCTTTTTCTCAATTTTTCGCACCACATCGGCGAGCTTGTAAACAACAGCCCGTTCTTTGGGTTGTCCATCCTCGTTCAAATCAGAACGATGTACGAGAATCTCTGTTTTAAGGAACTTGCTCTTGCGCTTGTAAGTAATGCGCAGGCGATAGTAGTTAGTTCCATTTTCTTTCCAAGCCCAGTCAAGTAGTACTGGCGTCACAGTGACAGTGTTTTTTTGAGCCATAAAACCTCCATTTTTTTTGCAACATTCTTGCAACATTTTGCAACATTCTTGCAACAAGGCCGTCAAAATGCCATAAAACACCGTGTACAGACTGTCAATTTACTGGCCAAAACAGGTCGAAATACCCTAAAAAATGCGAGCCAAGCTTGTTCAGCCTGGCTCGTAACTTGTTGGTTTTCAATATCTTACCTTTGTGGAGCATAGGAGAATCGAACTCCTGACCTTTTGAATGCCATTCAAACGCTCTACCAACTGAGCTAATACCCCGTTTCCCATTTGGGATTACAAAGGTAGGTACTTTTTTTGAATTTGCAAATGTTTTTTTAGTTTTTTTCAAAAAATAGGCACAAAAAGGGGAGTTGCGGACATGAAAGAAAAAAGGTATATTTGCAAGTATGAAACATTTGATAACTGGCAGCATGCTTTTATCCATCCTGGGGCTCTTTTCCTGCAAGGCCCAGAACATGAACAATTTATCCGCAGAGGCATTTGCAGATGCCCTCACGCCGGAAACGCATCTTCTGGATGTACGCACGGCGGAGGAATTTGATGCGGGCCATCTTCGCGGTGCGGATAACATCGACTGGTTCCAAGCCGGCTTCGTGGACAGTGTCAAAGCCAAGTACGGGCAGGACAAACCCATCTATCTGTATTGCCGAAGCGGCAGACGCAGCGCCGACGCGGCCGGCAAACTGGCCAAGGCGGGTTATACGGTCTATAACATGCTGGGCGGCTACCAAGCCTGGACGGAAGCGGGCAGGGAAGTGACCAGGTATGAGGTGGAGCGCTTCCGGACGCCCCAGGGCACGGCGGTGGAAATCACCCTCATCAAGCACGCCAGCCTCGAAATCCGCTTCAAAGGCCTCTCCATCCAGGTGGACCCGGTAACGGAACTGGGCAAAAAGACGGATTACGCGACGGAGTTCCCCAAGGCCGATTATATCCTCGTAACCCACGAGCACTTCGACCACTTTGACCAGGGCGCCATCGACGCACTGCGCAAGGACGGAACGAATCTGGTTACCAACGCCCGCTGTGCCGATATGGCCGGCTGGGGAAAGGCGTTGGCCAATGGAGAAAGCCTCCAACTGGCCTTCGGCATCGAGGCTGTGCCGGCATACAATACCACCGAAGGGCACCTCCAGTTCCATCCGAAGGGCCGCGACAACGGCTATGTGCTCACGCTGGACGGCCTGCGCATTTACATCGCCGGCGACACAGAAGACATTCCGGAAATGGCGGCGTTGAAGGATATCGACATCGCATTCCTGCCGTGCAATCAGCCATATACCATGACGGCGGAGCAATGCGTCCGTGCTGCGCAAATGATTGAGCCCAAGGTGCTTATTCCGTACCATTTCAACGATACGGACTTGAGCGGACTGTCGGCGCAACTGCCCGGAATGGATGTCCGCCTGCGTGCGCTCCAGTAGTTAGCGGGAGCCCAGATACAGCAGAATCATGCTCAGGAAAACCAGGGCCAGGTCGAAAGCCTTGGCCTTGATATTCTTTTCTTTCAGGAAAAACGCGCCGATGCCAAAACTGACCAGCACGGAGCCGCGGCGTATCATGGACACGACGGAGATAAGTGCATCCTGCTGGCCCAGTGCCTGCAGATAACAGAAGTCGGCCGCGCAGAGGAAAAGGGAAATGAAGGGGATGCTCCAGCGCCAGCGGAACGGCGTGGTGGAAGTGCGCCGGGGCGCCCATACAAGGGCCAGGATGCCGCTCATCATCAGGAACTGATAGAATGTGTACCAGCTCAAAACCTGCACATTATCCATTCCCAGACCGCTGGAAGGCGACATCAAAAACTTGTCGTACAACCCGCTGGCGGCGCCCAGCAATACGGCCGCTATCAGCGACCAAATCCACCGGTTGTGTCGGAAATCGATGCCTTCTTTTTTCCCGGACATGCGCATCAGGAAATAGGCGACGATGGCCGTGCCCACTCCCAGACTCTGCAGCAGATTCAGCCTTTCGCCGAACAGCAGTACGGCGCCCAGCAGCACCAGTACCGGCCGGGTGGCGTTGAGCGGTCCCACAATGGTGAGCGGCAAGTGCTTCATGGCATAGTAGCCGGCCAGCCAGGAGGAAAGCACAATGACGCTTTTAAGTACAATCCAGCGCTGCACTTCCCAGCTTCCGAAACCGGTTCTGAACAGTAGCGGAGAGAGAAGTAAAGTGGAAATCAAGGTGTTAAAAAACAGCACGGGGATAACCGCGTTATCCCGCAACGCCAGTTTCTTGAAGGAGTCGTAGCAGCCCAGCAATCCGGCCGAAACAAAGGAAAGAATCCACCACATGACACTACTCGCAAAAAGTGGCTGCAAATTTACAAAAATTCGTTATATTTGTACACTTGTACAAAAATGAAAATTGTCGCAGATACCAATATCCCTTTCTTGAAGGGCGTCCTGGAGCCTTACGCGCAGGTGGAATACCTGGACGGTCGATGCATTGACCATCATGCCATATCCGATGCGGATGCGCTCATTATCCGCACCCGCACCAAGTGTAACGAGGAAATGCTGAAAGGCACCCGCGTGCAGATGATATCCAGCGCCACCATCGGCACGGATCATATAGACCTGGACTGGTGTGCCAGGAACGGCATCGACGTACAGAACGCGGAAGGGTGCAATGCCGGCGGCGTGGCGGATTACGTGTTCTCCGCCCTCTTCGGCGTCGCATCCCGCAGGGCCATCAAGTTGGACGGCAAGGTGATAGGCATTGTCGGTGTCGGCAATGTGGGAAAGAAGGTGGCGCAGATGGCCCGGAACCTGGGTTTCAAGGTTCTCCTGAACGACCCTCCACGGGCGGCGAAGGAAGGACCGCGCGGCTTCGTTTCGCTGGATAAATTGCTGGCGGAGGCCGATGTGGTCACCCTGCATGTCCCGCTGGACGCCACTACGCGCGGGATGGCCAATGACGCTTTCTTCGAAATGATGCGCCCCGGTGCTTTTTTCATCAACGCTTCGCGCGGAGAAGTCGTGGACGAACAGGCCCTTCTGCGGAATCTTCCCAAACTGGGCCCGTTGGTGCTGGATACCTGGTGCAACGAACCCACTCCCAATCCAATCCTGATAGAAAGTTGCGACATTGCCACGCCGCACATCGCCGGCTACTCTTATCAGGGTAAGCAGAACGGCACGGCCATGGCGGTACAGGCGCTTGCACGCCATTTCGGGATAGAGGCGCTGTACCATTTCCATCCGGCGCTGGAAGAAGGTTCGCTACAACCGGTAGAGATAGATTTGAGCGGAAAGACACAGGGAGAAATCGCCGCCATCCTGCAGTACAATTACCCCATTTTCACGGACGATTTTCTCTTCCGCAGCAACCCGTCCAGTTTTGAGACGCTGCGCAGCGAGTACAACTACAGACAGGAATTTTATATCAAACCACGTAACACTATGTTTAACCAAAAAGACATCCAGCAGATTGAAGAACGCGGTGCCGGCGTACGCCAGGTGAAGCAGCAGGTTGAGTATTTCAAAAGCGGTTTCCCCTGGATGAAAATCGTAGGCCCCGCTACGCCGGAACGTGGCATCCTGGTATTGGACAAAAATGCCGTAGGGGATGCCGTGGCCTATTATAATAAGGCGGTCATTCATGGCAAGAGCAAGTTCGTTCCCGCGTCCGGTGCAGCCTCCCGCATGTTCAAGGACATGTTCAGCGGTCTGGCCGCCCTGGAGGAAGGGAAGGATTTGGAGGCCGATGCTCCCGGAGCCCGACTGGCCGCCCGCATCAAGGACTTCGCTTTCTATACGCCGGAACTCTTCGGAGAGCCCGCGGACAATGCCGATTACCGCAAGGAGGTCCTCCGCAAGCTTCTCAAGGAAGACGGACTGGCATACGGGACCAAGCCCAAGGGCGTGCTTAAATTCCACCGTTATCCCGACGAGGTGCGTACGGCCATCGCCGAGCACTTGGTAGAGGCCCAGCAGTACATGCGCAACGCGGACGGAACCTGCAACCTCACCGTCACCATTTCTCCGGAGCACCGGGAACTGTTCGAAACCGCCATTGCGGAAGTCAAGCCGCTCTATGAGAAACGTTACGGCGTCAAATACAACATCCGCTTCACCTTCCAGGACAAGGCGACGGACACCATCGCCGTAGATCCGGACAACAAGCCTTTCAGAAAGGCCGACGGCTCGCTTCTCTTCCGCCCCGCCGGACACGGCGCCCTCATCCACAACCTGAACAAGGTGGAGGAAGAACTGGTGAGCATCAAGAACATAGACAATGTAGCCCACGAGAAATTATTGCCTGTCACGGCCGAATACAAACAGGTGCTCATGGGGGTTGCGCTGGAGCTGCGCGACAAGATTTTCGGCTATTTGCGCAGCCTGGACCAGGCGCCCTCCCTGCAGCTTTGCAACGAGATAGAGAACTTCCTGGACAAAACCCTCTGCGTGCAAATGCCGCTGGCCCATTCGGAAGAGGAACGTGTGCAAATGCTGCGTGCCAAGCTCGACCGGCCCATCCGCGTGTGCGGCATGGTGAAGAACGAAGGGGAGCCCGGCGGCGGCCCGTACATTATCGCCGGCAAGGATGGTTGCACCAGCCTGCAGATTCTGGAAAGCGTGCAAATCAACCGCGCGGACCGGGGCGCCATGGAAGCCATGTCCCATGCCACGCACTTCAACCCGGTGGACCTGGTCTGCTGCCTGCACAATTACAAGGGCGGGAAGTTCGACCTGCTTCAGTACGTGGACCCGGAAGCCGGCTTCATCAGCTCCAAGAGCTATGAGGGCCGTGAGCTCAAAGCCCTGGAACTGCCCGGTCTTTGGAACGGCGCCATGAGCGACTGGAACACCCTTTTCGTAGAGGTGCCTATCGAAACCTTCAATCCTGTAAAAGTCGTGCTGGACCTTCTGCGCCCTGCACATCAAAAATAATCTTCTTTTTCATGAAAAACTCAATTGCCGGAACATTGGAAAGTGGTGACATCATGGTCACCATCGGGCCGGGAGAGGGCTTGCAGGTGGACCTGCAGAGCTCCGTGGCCGCACAGTTCGGACGGCAGATCAAAGCCGTCATCATTCAAACCCTTGAGGGCCTGGGCGTAAAAGACGCCCATGTGCAGGCCGTCGATAAGGGAGCACTCGATTGTACCATCCGGGCACGCGTTACCGCCGCGGCTGTCCGGGCAACGGGAAAAGACGTATGGAAAGACTAAGGAGAACCATGATGTTCGTTCCGGGCAACAATCCCGGAATGATGGCCGATGCCCACATTTACGGCCCTGACAGCATAATGCTGGACCTGGAAGATTCCGTAACCATGGCGGAGAAGGACGCTGCGCGCCTGTTGGTGCATAACGCCCTCAAATCCATCGATTACGGCACCACGGAAATGGTGGTGCGCATCAATCCGCTCAATACGCCTTACGGCAAGAAGGATGTGGAGGCCGTCGTCAAGGCGGGCGTGGACGTCATCCGCATGCCCAAGACGGAAACGGCCGACGAAGTCCGCGAACTGGAAGCGGAGATACTGAAGGTGGAAACCGAGATAGGCCGGGTAGGGGAAACCAAAATTATGGCTGCCATCGAGAGTGCGCTGGGTGTTGTGAATGCCTATGCCATCGCCACCGCCTCCAAGCGCATGATGGGCATCGCCCTCGGCGCCGAGGACTATTCGGCCAACCTGAAGACCAATCGTACGCCCGGCGGCGCAGAGCTGCTGCTGGCCCGCGAGCAGATTGTGGTGGCCGCCCGTGCAGCCGGCATCGCCTGCTTCGACACGGTATATTCCAACCTGGACGATATGGAAACCTTCCGCAAGGAAGTGGAACTTATCAAGACGCTGGGTTTTGACGGAAAATCCATCATCAACCCGCGCCAGATTGAGGTGGTGAACAGCGTGTTCACGCCTACGGAGAAAGAAATCACCAAGGCCCGCGCCGTGGTGGCCGCCATCAAGGAGGCCCAGGCCAAGGGTTCGGGCGTTATTTCGCTCAACGGTAAAATGGTGGACCGTCCGGTCGTGCTTCGCGCAGAGCGTACCATCGCCCTGGCCGTGGCTGCCGGCGTAATTGACAAGGAGGAAGTGCAATGAGAAACTCGAAAGTAGTAACGCTGGAAGAAGCCGTCAAGCGTTCCGGCCTCAAGGATGGAATGACCATCAGTTTTCACCATCATTTCCGCGGTGGAGACAAAGTGGTGAACCTGGTTGTTGACAAACTCGCGGAAATGGGCTTCAAGAACCTCAAACTGGCTGCTTCCAGCCTCTCGGACGTTCACAAGCCGCTCATCGAGCACATCAAGAACGGGGTTATCACCGGCATTTCCACTTCCGGCCTTCGCGGAGAACTGGCCGATGCCATCTCCCACGGCCTGCTGAATGAACCGGTGATTTTCCGCTCCCACGGCGGTCGCGGCAGTGCCATTGCCGACGGGGAACTCAAGATAGATGTCGCCTTCCTGGGCGCATCGGCCTGCGATGAATTGGGCAACGCCTGTGGTGTTCCCCGCAGCGAAAACGCCAAGTCCATCTGCGGCTCGCTGGGCTATGCCCTTCCGGATGCCCGCTACGCCAAGCACGTGGTGGTAATCACGGATGACCTGGTGGCTTATCCCAATCTTCCTGCCGGCATCCGCGGTGCGGACGTGGAGTCCGTCGTTGTGGTAGAGAGCGTGGGCGACAGCTCCAAGATTTCTGCGGGCGCTATCCGTGACTCCAAGAATCCGCGCGATATCCTGCTCGCAAAACAGGCTGCTAAAGTGGTGATTAACTCCGGTTACTTCCAGGATGGCTTCAGCATCCAGACCGGCACCGGCGGGGCCTCGCTGGCCGTTGTCAAGTACATCCGCGAGGAAATGCTCAACCGGGGCATCAAGGCTTCCTTCGCCCTGGGCGGCATCACGGCCCACATGGTCAAGCTCCATGAGGAGGGGCTGATCGGCCGACTTATCGACGTACAGTCCTTCGACAAGGTGGCGGCGGAGTCCATCGCCAAGGACCCTTCCCATGTGGAAGTGTCTTCCGTGGAGTATGCTTCGGGCGTACATACGGGTTCTGCGACACATGCACTGGACATCGTGATTCTGAGTGCGCTGGAAGTGGATACGCAGTTCAACGTGAACGTGCTGGTGGGCTCCGACGGCATCATCCGCGGCGCCATCGGTGGTCACCAGGATACGGCGGCCGACAGCGCCTTGAGCATCATTGTGTGCCCGCTCCTGCGCGGACGCATCCCTTGCGTGGTGCCCAAAGTTACCACCCTGATTACGCCCGGCAAGTCCGTGGACGTTGTGGTCACGGAGTACGGTATCGCCGTGAATCCGGCGCGTCCGGAGATTGCGGAGAAACTCAAGGCTGCCGGATTGCACCTGGTCGATATCAAGGAACTGGCCGCCAAGGCTACGGCCATCATCGGCACGCCGGACCCGCTGCCGTTCGGTGACAAGGTAGTGGGCGTGGTGATGAACCGCGACGGCTCGGTGCTGGATAAAATCTACAATGTCAAATGATGAATGAAAGAGGCTGACTGAAACAGATTCTTCGGCTGGTGAACCTGCCTCAGAACGACACCGCATGGTCATACTGACACGAGCCTGTCATTCTGAACGCAGTGAAGAATCTGTTTCAGTCAGCCCCTTTTTCAGATTTATTGTATATTTGCGGCATGAAAAGGATAATGATGCTTTCGCTTCTCCTGCTGCTGGCCGTTCCTATGCTGGCGCAGAAGACGTATCTCTATGCAACGCGTGACACGTTGAACCTGTATTTGGATGTGTATCAGCCGGATTCGAGCGCGGTAACTACGTTTGAGGGCCATCGGAAGCCCTCCGTCCTCTTTGTGTTCGGGGGCGGTTTTATCGGCGGAGAACGGGATAACGCGTTCCAGAAAGCCTGGTTCGAGCGTCTTACGCAGGCCGGATATGGCGTTGTGGCCATAGATTATCGGCTTGGAATGAAAGGATATCAGATGGAGAAAGGTCTGTCCGGCTTATTCAAGGCCTCCGACCAGTTCCTCCTTTCGCAGGAGATGGGCGTGGAAGATGTCTGCTCGGCCGTGAATTATCTTGCCTGGAACGACGTGGGCGTGGATGTGAACAACCTGGTGCTGGCCGGCTCATCGGCCGGAGCCATCATTTCCGTCGCAACGGAGTATCATATCGTCAACGGAGACGCCCCGGAACTGCCGGACGGTTTTAATTTCAAAGGCGTGATGTCCTTTGCCGGAGCCGTGATTTCCGTCACTGGAAAACCTGAATTTCGTGCGCAGCCTTGTCCCATCGTCTTTTTCCATGGCACGGAGGACCAGGCCGTCGCGTATGAGAAGTTTGCGTATTTCGGCCGCGGTCTTTGGGGAAGCAGTTATTTGGACAAACAGTTCGACAAGAAGGGCTATCCTCACCTGATTTATCGTTTTCAGGGCCGTACGCACGACGTCGCCGCATACATGAATGCGCTTTGGGAGGAGGAAATGAATTTCCTGGAGCAGGACGTAATGCTGGGCAAGGGCCGCACCATCGACGCCCTTGTCACCGACAGCACCTTGCCTTCCTGGGGCAATGTCTCCATGGATTCCATTTACAGGAAGTGAATTACCTTTAAGGAGAAAACTTCTCGGTTAAGAACGAAGCAGAATGAAGAAGTTCACTATATTTATACTTGCCTTGTTGCCGCTGATGGCTTTTGTGCCGGTGCGGAAGGCATTGCCGGAATCGGCAAAAGGGGAGACCCACTACGCAGTTCATTACAACCGGGGCGCCATACGGGCCAAAATGGCTACGGCCACCCTGACGCTGGATGAAGGCACGTGGCAGGAGAAACCGGCCTATTACGGCAGTTTTTCCGTACGTGCGGCCAACGTATTCAAGCTGTTCCTGCTTAACGAATACAAAGTGCGGATCTTCCTCTCCAAGGACGACATGCAGCCGTACTACTACACGTTTCCGCACAAGAAAAAAGGCAAGCAGCACCAGCTGGAGTTCTTTTACAAGGAAAATGAGGTGGAGTCCATACTCCAGATAGAAGACTATCCGGAACCGACACGCAAGGTTTATCCCGCGGAGGGAAAAGTGACGATGGAGATAGCCTCCTTCGCGTTTTTCTTGCGCTGCCTGGATCCGGCCGCCCTGCGGGGCGAACCGCTGCGGGTGAATCTGCTTCTGGCTTCCGAATGTGTTCCTTCGGAACTGAAGTACCTGGGACAGGACAAAGATTACTGGCCGGGAGAAGCGGCACATCATTATGAGATCAAGATGCTGAGCAGGGGACTGATGGAAAACGGAGCCGGGAATGAAATCCACGTATGGATTTCTCCGGAGCCGGAACGCATGCTCCGCGGCCTGCAGGTCGTTTTGGGAAAAGGCTTCGTGTCAGCCCAGATGGTGTTGCCTGAGAAATGATTACACTGGAGCAACTTCTCGCCAGCCGGGATGACCGGGCGCAGCACCAGCAGGCGCTGCTGACAGCGTGGCCGGGGCATACGCTCATCTGCCTGACCGTCCAGTTTCCCGGAACCATAAAAAGGTCCGCATCCTCGCTGCTTGTCGGCGGCGCAGGCCTGGCGGCGCTGTTGGACAAATTCGGCAGCGTGGTGCGTCATGCGCAGGTTCGGGACCTGGAAACCGGATATGAGGCTTATCTGCTGGTTCCGCTGCCGGCCCTGCTGGTCAAAAAGACCTGCTGCGGGATAGAGGATTCGCATCCGCTGGGCCGACTCATGGACATCGACGTGATAGAAGCCGGCGACAGCCTCCCCGATGCCGAGATGCCAAGCGTGCGTCTGCTGGACCGGGCTTCCCTGGGCCTTCCTCCGCGCCGATGCCTGCTTTGCGACCAGCCGGCGCGCTATTGCATGCGGGCACATTCTCACACCCAGGAGGCCCTTTTAACCAAAATTGAGCAGATTGTTTCAAATTTTGCTTAAAATCTGAAACAAATCCTTGCTTATTCTCTTATTAATTCGTACATTCGCGGAAGAATTGTTTTGCGGGTCAAACCGGGAGTATTGGGAAGCCCGCGGGATGATGGAACTATATAAGAACAACCACATAGAGGAGATGCCTCTGCAGTCTCCGTTCTTCCGCAAAAAAGTGGATGGTTTCCTTCAGGCCAACGGCCTTCGGATGGAAACATTAGACGTATATTACACACTGCAAAATACTGAAGGGGACATTCTGGCGGGCGCCGGCCTGGCCGGAGATGTGCTCAAGTGCGTCGCCGTGGCGCCGGAGGCCCGTGAAGAGGGCCTGGTGGCACCCCTGGTTTCGCATATCCTTTCCCAGCACGGCCCCGGCAATGTGAAAGTGTTCACCAAGCCGGAATACGAAAGCGTCTTTGCCAGTCTGGGTTTTCACCTCATCGCCCGCGCTCCGCTTGCCATCCTGATGGAGAACGGCAGGGGACTGGAAACGTATTGTGCCTATCTTCGCTCCTTGGCGGGAGACGCACGGGCTTCGTCCGCCCATACGACCGGCGTCGTGGTCATGAACGCCAATCCCTTCACGCTGGGACATCAGTACCTGCTGGAGCAGGCGGCCGCTCAGGTGGACCGCCTGGTCGTCATTCCCGTCAGGGAGGATGTATCGGCCTTCACCTACGAGGAACGCCTTGCCATGATTCGTGCCGGAGCCGCTACCGTAAGCGCATCTCCCGTTATCGTGGCCGATGGCAGCGACTACCAAATCTCCGCTGCTACCTTCCCGACCTACTTCCTGAAAGACCTCTCGGACGCGGCCCGGACCCAGATGCAACTGGACCTGGACCTGTTCGCCCGCCATATTGCGCCGGCACTGGGCGCCACGGTCCGCTTTGTGGGCAGCGAACCGCTGGATGCGCTCACGGCCGGATACAACGCCCTCATGCAGGAGCGCCTTCCCGTCAGGGTGGTGGAAATTCCCCGCCTCTGTCATTCTGCGCAGCGCGAAGAATCGGTCATTTCGGCAAGCCTGGTCCGGCAGGCGCTGGAGCAGGGGAGCTATAGCCGTGCAGCCGCCTTGTGCCCGGAAAGTACCCGTCCGTATTTGCTGGCCTTTCTGGCCGACAGGGCCCTCCGCAAGGAACTGGACACCCCCCTGAAACCCGGACTGGTATGCCCGGACAGCAAGGGGGCGCACAAGGACATGGACTATGCGCTCATGCAGAAGGGAATTGCGGCGCTCCGTCCGTACTGGAGCCGGATGGCGAAGGCCACCGTACCGCCGCTCCTGCAGCTGATCGGCATCGAGGCGGAAAAAGCCATGAAAAAAGCCACCGGCGGGGTGAATACCCATCGCGGAGCCATTTTCGCCTTGGGCCTGGCTCTGAATGCCCGTGGAGTGGAAGTATCTGTTTCCGAAGAAGTTATGCAAAACAATTTGGCCCGAATCGCCCAGGCTATTTTGTGTAATTCGGTTACGGACAACGACTCACATTCCACGCACGGCGGACAGGCGGTGAAGCAGTACGGCGTCAAAGGCGCACGGGAAATGGCCCTGGAAGGCTACAAGGACCTCTGGGCCGACTGGCTCCCGTATTATCGTTCCCTGTCGGGAATGGAGACTGCCTCCTGCCCGCTGCAACGGACACTGCTGCGCATCATGTCCACCCTGGACGATACATGTGTCATCCACCGCGCAGGCTATGCGCGTGCACAGCAGGTGAAGCGGGAGGCCGCAGACCTGCTCTCGTGCCCGGAGCCGTGCGGACGACTGCAGACCCTGTGCGACCAATACGCCGCGGAGGGCATTTCTCCCGGCGGGGCGGCCGACATGCTCGCATTAACTCTATTAACCAACTCCTTAATCAACTTATAACTATTATGGTAGAACTCATTCCTCATGGTGTTTATCTGCTGGACGGTAAAACCGTTGCAGAAAAAGCAGAAATGACCCCGGACCAGGCCCGGGAGAACACCATTGCCTATCAAATCCTCCGTGCACATGACGTGTCAGGTGCGGGCGACAAGCTCCGCATCCGCTTCGACGCCATGGTCTCCCATGACATCACCTACGTGGGCATCATCCAGACGGCCCGCGCCAGCGGACTGGAGAAATTCCCGCTGCCGTATGCCATGACCAACTGCCACAACTCCCTGTGTGCGGTGGGTGGTACCATCAACGAGGACGACCACGTGTTCGGCCTCTCCGCCGCCAAGAAATACGGCGGCATCTATGTGCCTGCCAATCAGGCGGTTATTCACCAGTATGCCCGTGAGGCCCTCGCCGCCTGCGGCAATATGATTCTGGGCTCCGATTCCCATACCCGTTACGGCTCCCTGGGAAACATGGGCGTTGGCGAAGGTGGCGGCGAGCTGGTGAAACAACTGCTCAAGAACACCTGGGACATCAATGCCCCCGAGGTGGTGCTTGTATGGCTTGAAGGCAAGCCCAAGCACGGTATCGGCCCGCATGACGTAGCCATCTCCCTGGTGAAAGCCACCTTCGAGAGCGGTTTCGTGAAGAACAAGGTGCTGGAGTTCGCCGGCCCCGGCGTCAAGCACCTGCCCATCGACTTCCGTAACGGCATCGACGTCATGACCACCGAAACTACCTGCCTCAGCTCCATCTGGGTTACGGATGACGAGGTGAAGAATTACTTCGAGATGCATGGCCGTCCGGAGGCTTACAAAGAGCTGAAACCGGGCAAGGTGGCCTATTATGACTCCATGATTCGCATCGACCTGGACACCCAGGAGAGCATGATAGCCCTGCCGTACCATCCCTCCAACGCCGTGACCATCCACGAACTGCAGGCCAATCCCGAGAAGGTGCTCAAGGCCATCGAGGAAGACACCAAGAAGCGCTTTGGCGACAAAGTGCACCCGGACCTGCTTTCCAAGGTCCGTAACGGCAAGGTCTATGCCGACCAGGGCATCATCGCCGGCTGCTCCGGCGGTACCTACGACAACCTCTCCGAGGCGGCCACCATCCTCAAGGGCAAATCCATCGGCAACGATTACTTTACGATGAGCGCCTATCCGCAGAGCACGCCCGTTTACCTTGCCACCACGCGCAATCACATTGCCGAAGAGCTGCTGGAGGCCGGCGTGGTAATCAAACCCGCCTTCTGCGGTCCTTGTTTCGGCGCCGGCGACGTACCGTCCAACAACGGTCTGTCCATCCGTCATACCACCCGTAACTTCCCCAACCGCGAAGGCTCCAAGCCCGGTCAGGGCCAGATTTCCTTGGTAGCGCTGATGGACGCCCGTTCCATCGCCGCGACGGCGGCCAACGGTGGCGTTATCACCGCCGCCACGGATATCGAATATGACGACAAGCACAAGCCTTACAGCTTCGACGGCCGTATTTATGAAAAACGTGTCTACAACGGCTTCGGCAAGGCCGATTTGTCTCAGGAACTGCGCTACGGCCCCAACATCAAGGACTGGCCTGTCATGTATCCCATGCAGGAGAACATGCTGGTGGAACTGGCCGCCGTCATCCACGATCCGGTAACTACCACCGACGAGCTCATCCCGTCCGGTGAAACCTCCAGCTATCGTTCCAATCCGCTCAAGCTCAGCGAGTTCGCCCTTAGCCGTCGCGTACCGGAGTACGTCGGCCGCAGCAAACGCATCCAGGCCGATGACCTGGCCCGCCGCGAAGGGAAGGTGACGCCGGAAATGGCCGCGGCGCTGAAGGCCGTAGGCGCTTCGGCAGCCGACACCTCCTTCGGCTCCTGCGTGTTTGCCAACAAGCCCGGTGACGGCTCTGCCCGCGAGCAGGCCGCTTCCTGCCAGAAGGTGCTGGGCGGCGACGCCAACATCTGCTACGAGTACGCCACCAAGCGTTATCGTTCCAACTGCATCAACTGGGGTATCGTTCCGTTTACCATCGGAGCGGATACGCCCTTCGATTATGAGGTGGGGGACTACGTATTTGTGCCGGGTATCCGGAAGGCCATCCTGAACGGCGCCGAAGAAATTGACGCACAGGTTGTTACCAAATCCGGTTCGGTAAAACCCATCCACCTTTTCTTCCGTAACCTTACCGCCGACGAGCGCCAAATCCTCGCCGACGGTTGCCTGATGAACTATTACAAAAACCGTAAATAAAAACCATGGAAAAAATTAAAATGACCACGCCGCTCGTCGAGATGGACGGCGACGAAATGACCAGAATCCTCTGGAAAATGATTAAGGACGAACTCATTATCCCGTTCGTGGACCTCAAATCCGAGTACTACGACCTGGGTCTTGAGTACCGCGACAAGACCGGCGACCAGGTTACTGTGGACTCGGCCAACGCGACCAAGAAGTATGGCGTCGCCGTGAAGTGCGCCACCATCACGCCCAACGTGCAGCGCATGAGCGAGTACAACCTGCACCAGATGTGGAAGAGCCCCAACGGCACCATCCGTGCCATGTTGGACGGCACCGTGTTCCGTACACCCATCACCATCCCTTCCATCCATCCGGCCGTGAAATTCTGGAAAAAACCCATCACCATCGCCCGTCATGCCTACGGCGACGTGTACCGCGATGTGGAAATCCAGACCAAGGAAGCCGGCGTTGCCAAGCTGGTGTTCGAAGGCGTATCCGGTGAACGCATCGAGGAAATCGTCCATGAGTTCAAGGGCCCCGGCATCATCGAGGGCATGCACAATACCGACGCTTCCATCCGCAGCTTCGCGCATGCTTGTTTCACCTACGCCCTGGATGTAAAGCAGAGCCTCTGGTTCGCCACCAAGGACACCATTTCCAAGAAGTACGACGGCCGTTTCAAAGCCATTTTCGAGGAAATCTTCGAGGCCGAATACAAGGAGAAGTTCGAAGCCGCCGGCATCGAGTACTTCTACACCCTCATTGACGATGCCGTCGCCCGTGTCATGCGTTCGGAAGGCGGTTTCATCTGGGCCTGCAAGAACTACGACGGCGACGTGATGTCCGACATGGTCTCCACTGCCTTCGGTTCCCTGGCCATGATGACCTCCGTGCTGGTGAGCCCGGACGGCAAGTACGAGTATGAGGCCGCTCACGGCACCGTGACCCGCCACTATTACAAGTACCTGAAGGGCGAAGAGACTTCCACCAACCCGATGGCTACCATCTTTGCCTGGAGCGGCGCCTTCCGCAAGCGCGGCGAACTGGACAACCTCCCGGAACTGGTGAACTACGCCGACCAGCTGGAGGCAGCCTGCTTCGACACCCTCAACGAAGGCCTGGTGACCAAGGACCTGGTAAACCTCATGGAAGGCATTACCCCCAAGGCCCTTACCTCCCTGCAGTTCCTCCAGGAAATCCGCAAGCGTCTGGAGAAGCGCCTCAGCGCTTAATTGCCTCTCCTGTCAGTCGGCTTATAAGCGGCTGACAATCAGTTAAATGCTTATAATCCTCGGTGCTTTTTGCGCCGGGGATTTTCGCTATATTGTAAATGGACAGCTTGTTATCGGCCAGTAGTTATTTCTGGAATATTTCTGTATATTTGTACGATATATACGTGATTATCGTGAATTTAGCTGACAGCATCAAGAACAACCTACTGGTGGAAGAGCGTTACAGGATGATCCTGGACGGCCTGCAGGTGACGCTGCTCATTACCCTGTGTGCGGCTGTGCTGGGCACGCTGCTGGGCGGGGTGGTCTGTTGGGCACGCATGAACCGGAGGGGCTGGCTGCGGCAGTCTGCCAAGGCGTACATCAAGCTGATGCGCGGCACGCCGGTATTGGTGCTGTTGATGCTGATGTACTATGTATTCATGGCGCCGCTGGGGGCGACGGGCGTCGTCGTCGCCATAGTGACCTTCGCGATGAACGTATCGGCCTATGTGGGTGAGATGCTGCGTGCGGCCATCGGCGGCATCGACCGTGGGCAGACCGAAGCCGGCCTGGCGCTGGGACATACGCCCCGACAGACATTTTTCCGGATTGTGCTGCCGCAGGTGGTGAAGTCCGTGATGCCTGTCTATGAAGGCGAGCTGGTTACCCTGCTCAAAGGCACCAGCATCGTGGGCTATATTGCCGTCATGGATATGACACGGGCCTCCGACCTTATCCGCAGCCGCACCTTCGACGCCTTTTTTCCGCTGCTGGTCACTGCAGCCCTCTATTTCCTCGTCGCCTGGCTCATCGGCCTGTTGCTGGAAGGACTTGTCCGGAAGCGTGCCCGTCCGGCGATACTGGCAGCGGCGGCACTGCTGGTGCTGGGCGTGGCCGGCTATGTTCCCTCCATGGTAAACCGCGTGGCGGGGGATACTGCCGTTGAAGACTCCCTGCCGGTTTTCGAGGCGCTGAAAGGTAAACGCGTGGGTGTGGTAATCGGCAGCATTCAGGACATGGCCGTTACGCGTCATGCCCCTGAGGCCGATATCCAGCGTTTCTCCAGCTTGACCGACATGTTAGCCGCCTTGCAGAACCACAAAGTGGATGCCGTGTGCCAGGAGAATGTGACGGTCACGATAAACAAAGAAATTGCCGCCGTTGTGGATACGGTGGATGCCGGATTGCCGCCCCGCCCGGTGGCTGCCTGCTTCCCGCTGGGGGACACCCTCCTGCAGCAGGATTTCAGCCGCTACATGGCCGACATCCGGGCCGACGGAACGTACTGCACCATCCACGACCGCTGGTTCAGGACCGACGATATCTCCGGGATTCCCGTTCCGCAGCAGAAGGGCACGGGCCGGACCTTACGCGTGGCCACTTCCCCCTTGTCGCCTCCGTACAACTTTATCGCATCGGGTCAACCCTCCGGCTTCGAAATTGACCTGCTGACCGAATGGGCCAACCGCCGCGGCTGCCGCATCGCGTATCTGGTGATGGATTTTGCCGCGCAGATTCCCGCCCTGCAAAGCGGGAAGGCCGATATGGCGATAGGCTCCGTGGCCATTACCGAGGAGCGGGCGAAACAGGTGCTTTTCTCGGCCCCCTACAATGCGGCGCGCATTATGTTCTATACCCGCAAGGGGGAAGCGGAACTGCTGACGGGGGGTGGCGATTCGGCCCCGGACGCTGCTCCGGACAAGGCTTGGTGGCTGCTTCTTGCCGCCCTGCTGGCCGGGGGAGGCGTGGTATTCGTCCTTGCCCGCAGCAAGGGGAAAGGGCAGGAAGCGCAGGGCGAGGTTCAGCCGTTTTCCGGCATTTCCATCTCCGGACTGAAGAAGCGTTACGGGGACCTGGAGGTGCTCAAAGACATCCATCTTGAAATCCGGAAAGGAGAGGTGATATCCGTCATCGGCCCTTCCGGCTGCGGAAAAAGCACCTTCCTGCGCTGCCTCAATCTGCTGGAACGTCCCGACGGCGGCAGCATTTGCATCGACGGGCAGGACATCCTTGCGGACGGGGCCGACACGCCGGCACTGCGCCGCAGGATGGGCATGGTGTTCCAGGGCTTCAACCTGTTTCACGACAAGACCGTACTGGAGAATGTGACCATGAGCCCCATCCTGTTGCTGGGGAAAAGCCCCCAGGAGGCCCGGGAGCAGGCGCTCCGGTTGCTGGAAACGGTGGGTTTGGCCGAGCGTGCCGACGCCATGCCGGACGAACTGTCCGGCGGTCAGAAACAGCGTGTGGCCATTGCACGTGCGCTGGCGATGGAACCGGATATTCTGCTGTTCGACGAGCCTACTTCGGCCCTGGACCCTACGATGGTGAGTGAGGTGCTGGGCGTGATGACCCGGCTGGCCCGGCAGGGCATGACCATGATTGTGGTCACCCATGAACTCCGTTTTGCCCGTCAGGTCAGTTCCCGCGTACTGTTTCTTGCCCAAGGCGTTATCTATGAGGAGGGTACGCCGCAGGAAATCTTCGAGCATCCCAGGCGGGAACTTACGCAGCAGTTTATCCGGCAGATATACCGCTCCACCTTCCTGATTGGCAGTGAGCGCTTCGACTGGTTTGCCATGACCGCGCAGATGGAGCAGTTCTGTATGCGCTACAATCTGCCCCGCAGTGTGACGGACAGCGTACTTCATGTGATAGAGGAGTCCCTGACCGTGCTGGAAACACAGGCCGGAACGTGCCTTACGCTGGCCTATTCCCAGCAGGACGGCACCTTGACCTGGGAGGTCCAATGTCCCCATGCCATTCCTGCCGGGGTGTTTGAGGAAAGCCAAAACAACCTGGCCGTCACGCTCCTTCGTCACTTCAGCCGGGAAATCAAGATTGAAGGAGACACGGTACGTATAATGATTAACAGTTTATGATACAATTGAACCGCATCGTATTTGCAATTTTTGTGTCCCTGCCCCTGATGCTCGCATGCAGCGGAGGCGGGGAAAAGGTCCAAGAGTTCAAGAGCGAAGCAGACCTCTCCGGTCATGTCCTCAGCACATCGGCCGGCAATTATTTCGACAACAAATATGCCGGTCGTGACGACATTACGCTTTTCCTCGTGAACTCGGAGGCCGACGGCATCCAGGCTTTGCGCCAGGGACTTGCCGATGTCCATGTCACGGATGAGGTCGCCTTTCCCAAGGACGCTCGTGACCAGCTCGGTATCGAACTGGCTTTCCGGGGGGAGGAGCAATTTGAAGTGGGCTTCGCCCTCCAAAAAGGGAACAATGCGCTGCGGGCGGAGCTGAACCGCTTTATAGAGGCTTCCAAGGCCGACGGCACGCTGGATGCCATTATCAACCACTGGCTGAACGGTACGCCTGCACCGCCTATGCCTGCTGCGGCTGCGACCGCACGCGGGGGAGCCTTCAAATGTTTTACCGCCATCAATATGGAACCGGTCTGCTTTCTGGGCGAGGGCGGGCAGTGGAAGGGCATGGATACCGACATCCTCCGTCGTTTTGCCATCTGGAGCGGCAGGGATTTCCAGATGTCTTTCATGGACCTGGGCTCGGGCATCATCGCCCTGAACACCGGCCAGTGCGACGTGGTGAATGCGTGTCTGTATGTGACGGAGGAACGGAAGAAGTCCGTAGATTTCACCACGCCGTACTACTTGTGCCGCGGCGGTTATTTCGTCCTTGACAGGGACAGGAAATCGGGAATGGGCCTGAAGGAGCGCCTGGAGATGAACCTGCTGGCCGAATCCAGATGGAAACTCATTACAGACGGTCTTTGGGAAACCCTCCGGATAACCCTTTTGTCCATCCTGCTCGGGACCCTGCTGGGAATAGGCGTCTGCGCCATGCTCCGCAGCCGCCGCAAGTGGGCGAGGAAAGCGGCGACGCTTTACGGCGCGTTCATCCAGGGCATTCCTACACTGGTGCTGCTTCTTATCATGTTCTATGTGGTATTGTCCAAGTCCGGAGTGAGCGGGACGCTGGTCGCCGTCGTTACTTTTGCCATGTGCTTTGCCTGGTCGGCCGGAAGCATTTTTGATACGTCCATTTCTTCCGTGCCTGCGGGCCAGACCGAGGCCGGCCTCAGCCTTGGACTCACGCCGCTGAAGACTTTTGTCGGCATTGTGGTTCCCCAGGCCCTCAGAAAAGGCCTGCCGCTCTATTCCGGTGAATGTGTGGCTCTTCTCAAGAGTACCTCCATAGTGGGGTATATCGCCATCATGGACCTCACGCGTGCGAGCGACCTTATCCGCAGCCGTACCTTCGACGCTTTTATTCCGCTGTTGGTAGTCACTGTCGCCTATTTTGTACTGGCCTGGCTCATCCGCCTCCTGCTCAGGCTCCTTTTCCCCCGGAAGGCCGCTTGACGGCTTTTTTCGGGGTGGGCTGGCGGTGTTATTTTGCTGGTAGGCTGCCGGTGGTTCTTGGGGAGACTGCCGGTGGTTTTTGGGTGGGCTGGCGGTGGCATTTTGCTGGTAGGCTGCCGGTGGCTCTTGGGGAGACTGCCGGCAGCTCTTGTAAGGTGCTAGGCTGCATGACGGCTTTTTTGTCGGCGAAGGGAATTCCCCTTGGAAAATTTACGAAGAAAGTGTATATTTGCGATGAAAAGAGCGGCAATGTAGTTCCATCATGAAGTGGCATTTTATTTCCCCTGTGCGGGTGTTTATTTTTACACCCATTATTGCACTTATGAATACGATAAGGGTAAATTTTGCCATCCCCATCCCGAGAAAAACAACATCGCTTCCCTGCAACAAACCCATTAATCCATATTTTCTATGACCAAACAAAAACAACTCTACTGTGCCCCCTGCACAGAAGTCCTCGTAGTACAAACCGAGGAAGGTATCCTTAGTGTGTCGGGAACTGGGAATCCCAATTCCTGGTCCAATGGCAATACGAACTGGTTTAACGATGAAGACTAGTGCCACACCCAAAACCATGAAACTTATGAAAAAGTATTTTATTCTTTTGAGTGCCGCATTTGTATCTATAGCACTCGCTTCGTGTCAGAAAGAGACGAACAAGCCCGAGGGACCCGTTGTTGAACCGAAGGTTGAAGAAGGGGTTATTCCTTTCGAACTGAATGCAGATATTACTGAAACCAAAACTACGCTTAACACATCTACGTATGCAGTTACCTGGGATGCTTCAGATGTCTTGTACGCCGTAACAACGGATGCTGTCTGGGGTGACGGAACCTCTTCAACAGATGCAGAAGGTGCAAATATTGCCACCTTCACTTATAACGGTGAGAAATTTACTACTGATAAGGTCATAGCTAAGGGTGAGCATACATTCAATTTTATCTATGCGGGAAGCGGACAGAAGAAATATCACAGAGCAACAGGCTCTACTCATCAACTCTATGCTAACCAATCTGTTGATGCCGAGAATCCTGCTCAGAATCTGAAAGCCAACGATGCACTTGTAGGACAAATCACAAAGACGATTCCTGCATCTTTAGCAGATATCACTATGAGTCACATTTACACGCTCATGAAGGTGACGATCAAGAATAAGATTGGTGCTGCCGTGACTGCCTCAAAGTTTGAGATTCAGATTGATGGTGAAGCTATTGCTGGCATTTTTGATGTGTCGTTTGATACTCCTGGGGTAACTCTCAAGTCGAGTGCCTCTGACAAGATTACAGTGAATATTTCTAATGGTTCAATTGCCGACAATGGCTCCATTGATATTTACTTTGTCATGGCGCCGGTGGCGGACTTTACAGGTAACGTAACGTTCTCTGTCACGGATAGCAACGGTATTGTATATACAAAGACCAATTCGGTTTCGAATCTTACGTTTGCTGCAGGCTCATATAATACGGCAAATTTCTCTTTAAAGCCGGAACCTGTTAAGACTTTCTATCGTATAACTCAACTCGAAGAACTTGAAACCGGAGATTATATCATAGTCGGAACAAAAACCTCAAGTAGTTTTGGACTGCTTACTTATGGCTCGCTTAGTAGTAGTCGAATTCCTTATACTGAGAGTTATACATCGTATGTTTCATTACCCACTTCGGTGGACAGCAATGATGGACTATCTATATGGCACTTGACGGTGTCGGGAACATCTCCAAAGTCAGTAAAAATTTACAACGAAAAAAAGGATGTATATTTATCCAGTACTATTGCATATGTCAATGAAGAATCAGCGACTTCTTTCAATGCAACAGTAGATAGTGATATGTTTGCATTCCAATCAGAGTCGAACTATTTAGGAGTGAATAAGAGTGCCAATTTCTGGAAAGTTTATGCAGCAAGCACGTTGAATCAGACTAATGGGCTTGTATTATATAAATATGAGGAACCTTCTAATTTGGCATCAATCGCAATTGATCCTAGCAGTACACATCCAATCGAATTTTATAAGGATGATGTGTTCTCTTCAGAGGGACTGATTGTAAAGGCTACGTATGAAAATGCGAAAGTTAAAACAGTGACCCCTACCAGTATCTCTGCTCCTGACATGACCACTGTCGCAAATGATGTAGTAGTTACTGTTTCATATACAGAAGCGGGTATTACGAAGAATACGTCATATACAATTGATATTCTTACCCGTCCTCTTTTTAGCGTTACTTTGGGAGATACCTCTGGGCCAGAAGTTGTACTGACGGAGGCTTCTGCCGGATCGGGTATAGAACTCCCGACACGCACAGCTCCGAGTGGCTATACTTTTGAAGGATGGTGTGAAACCGAGGTTACATCTGCTACATCAACGGAACCTACGATTATTCCTGTTGGGACCTATCATCCCTCCGCAAATTTGACGGTATATCCTGTATACAGTTATAGTGAAAATACTACTACTTGGACGAAAATAACTGACCTGTCTTCTGTTACGGCAGGAACTTACGCACTCCTCACTGAAAATGATTATGCGTTTAACGGAAATTTGAGCAGTAAGTTTATCGGGCAACATACGGAAGCAGCATTCACTTTTACCTCGGGAGTCGCTACAAGCGCTCCTGCAGGAACACTTGAAATAACCATTGCAGCATCAGGTTCTGGTTTCACTATGTATGCGGAGGGGAAAGGATACTTATATGCGGCTGCTGCTTCAAAAGAAAACTTAAAATGGCATGATACAGAAACCAGTTTCTGGATAAGTGACAATGGCTGGAAATATAATGCAAATAATGCTTTTTTAAGAACGTTATCTTCCGATAATACATTTAGGACATATGGATCCAGACAAAATCAGGTTCTTAATATGGCGAGAAAAGGTTCTAGTGCTATGACTTATTACATCTCGAATCCAACCTAGAGATTAGTCGTACTTAATAAAATGCAAGTGGCAGCAACTATTCCGAAGTAATGGTAAGTTGCTGCTACTTTTTTTATCGCTTGCCGCGTTTGCAGTTGGAGTGCCGTAGAAGGCCGGTTTCGTGCAATCGCGGCTGGAGAAATGCCCCCTGCGGTCGGAATGTTTGCCGCGTTTGCAGCTGGAGTGCCGCAGAAGGGCGATTTCGTGCAATCGCGGCCGGGAGAACACCCGCCGCGAACTGCTCACGCTGTATGCTCCGGTGTGATAGCTTGCCACGTTTGCAGCTGGAGTGCCGTAGAAGGCCGGTTTCGTGCAATCGCGGCCGGGAAGATGCCCCTTTGGGCCGGAATGCTTGCCACGTTTGCAGCTGGAGTGGCGCAGAAGGCCGATTTCATGCAATCGCGGCCAGGAAGATGCCCCTTTGGGCCGGAATGCTTGCCGCGTTTGCAGCTGGAGTGCCGTAGAAGGCCGTTTTCGTGCAATCGTGGCTGGAGAAACGCCCCGTCGCGACTGCTCACGTTGTATGCTCCGGTGTGACAGCTTGCCGCGTTTGCAGCTGGAGTGGCGCAGAATGGCGATTTTGTGCAATCGCGGTTGGGAAGATGCTCCTTTGGGCCGGAATGCTTGCCGCGTTTGCAATTAGAGTGCTGCAGAAGGCCGATTTCATGCAATCGCGGCCAGGAGAACACCCCGTCGCAACTGCTCACGCTGTATGCTCCGGTGTGACAGCTTGCCGCGTTTGCAGCTGGAGTGGCGCAGAAGGCCGATTTCGTGCAATCGCGGCCGGGAAGATGCCCCTTTCGGCCAGAATGCTTGCCGCGTTTGCAGCTGGAGTGCCGTAGAAGGGCGATTTTGTGCAATCGCGGCCGGGAAGATGCCCTTTTTGGTCGGAATGTTTGCCGCGTTTGCAGCTGGAGTGCCGCAGAAGGCCGGTTTCATGCAATCGCGGCTGGGAAGATGCCCCTTTTGGTCGGAATGTTTGCCGCGTTTGCAACTGGAGTGGCGTAGAAGGCAGATTTCATGCAATCGCGGCTGGAGAAACGCCCCGTCGCGACTGCTCACGCTGTATGCTCCGGTGTGACAGCTTGCCGCTTTTGCAGCTGGAGTGGCGCAGAAGGCAGATTTTGTGCAATCGCGGCCGGGAAGATGCCCCTTTGGGCCGGAATGCTTGCCACGTTTGCAGCTGGAGTGCCGCAGATGGCCAGTTTCGTGCAATCGTGGCCGGGAAGATGCCCCTTTTGGCCGGAATGCTTGCCACGTTTGCAGCTGGAGTGCCGTAGAAGGCCGATTTCGTGCAATCGCGGCCGGGAAGATGCCCCTTTTGGTCGGAATGTTTGCCGCGTTTGCAGCTGGAGTGCCGCAGATGGCCAGTTTCGTTCAATCGCGGCCCGCAAAACGCCTCCCTTCGGCCCGCGAAACAAAAATTACCCCAGGGGATAGAAGAGGGAATCGTAGCGGCTGTTCCAGCTGCGGTCGTAGTGCATGCGGACGGTGCGGGCGCTGGCGAATTCGTTGAAGTTGGCCCAGGCCTCCAGGAAGAGGACGGCGAAGTCCGTGCGGTCATGCAACTCCAGCGCGAAGAGGGTGTACACCGCCGTAATGTACACGCAGGCGCGCTCCCGGTCGTCGGCCTGGGGCGATGCCGGCTCCGTAAGGGTAAGCCGCTGGGACTGCGCAAAAGCGAGGTCTGCGATGACATCGGCCAGCAAAGCCTCGCCGGCGGGCTTGTACAACTGCACGCAATAGCGCTCCGCTGCATGTTTGAGGGCCGATGCTTCCGCATCCAGCACGGGCAGGGGAGACGGCAGGGCGCTTTGGAAGTATTGCTGCGGCTGGGCCTCTCCCTTCAGGAACTGCAAGGCCAGTACGCAGTAATCCCGTACGCTGGCCTCGATGACCATCGCGTAGGGCGCTTTTTCGTCTATGCGCGCAAGTATTTCTGCTGCTGTAGCCATATTACGTTGTAAATATACGAATTTTTCTGTTAATTTGTACAGGAATTGTTCGGACTGCAAAGTGGGCTCAAATTCAAATCGTATGAAAATTGTATTTTTAGATGCTATCACCATGGGAGATACCTCCCTGGAGGAAATGGCTGCGCTGGGAGAGCTGGTCTGCTATCCCAACTCAACGGCGGAAGAAGCCCGTGAACGGGTAAAAGATGCGGACGTGGCCTGTTTAAACAAAGTGATTGTAGATCAGGCATTTCTTGATGCTGCTCCCCGTCTCAAGCTCATCTGCGAGGCCGGGACGGGCATCAACAATATAGACGTAAAGCTGTGCGAGCGCAGGGGAGTGGTGGTACGCAATGTGGAGGCCTATTCTACGGACTCCGTGGCCCAGACAGCCTGGATGCACATCCTGAATCTGAGCGGACGTGCATTCCACTACCAGAACTTTGTCCAGGGCGGCGAATACAGCAGAAACGGGGTTCATGTGGACTTCGCCCATCCCTTCACGGAAATTGCCGGAAAAACCCTGGGCATCGTGGGCATGGGCGCCATCGGCCAGAAGGTCGCTTCCATCGGCAAGGCATTCGGCATGGAGGTTATCTATTATTCCACTTCCGGCACCGGCCATTGCAAAACGTATCCCTGCGTCCCGCTGGAGGAGTTGTTGAAGCGCTCGGACGTCATTTCCATCCACGCGCCGTACAACGAACGGACGGCGGGGCTCATCGGCTATAAAGAGCTTGCGCAGATGAAACCTACGGCCATTCTGGTGAATACCGGCAGGGGAGGCATCGCCGTGGAAGCGGACCTGGCAAGAGCCATCGAGGAAGGCGTGATTGCCGGAGCGGCGGTGGACGTATATGTAAAGGAACCGCTCCCCTTGGACAGCCCGCTCATGAGAGCGGTACGCCAATGTCCGGAGCGGCTCCTTCTGAGTCCGCATATGGCCTGGAATTCCTTGGAAGCCCGGGCCAGGCTTGCGCACGGGATGGCGGAAAACATCCGGCGCGGCTGGTAAGCCCTACTTGGTTTTGATGGACGCCAGGCCGGCTTTGTGGGTTGTAAACTGCTCGCAAGCCAGTTTTCGGGCGTCAATGTCTCCGGCGCCTGAAACGTTCAGTTCACAGGAGTCGGCCTTGCCGGCGAGTTCCACGTCTCCGGCGCCATGCACGGAAATACGCAGCTTGCCTACATTGAGCGCGCTTGCCTCCAGGTCTCCGGCGCCATTGATGGTGGTATTGAGTTCCGGTACCATGATGTCTTTGAGCTGAATGTCGCCTGCGCCGTTTATTTCAATCTCGAGCTTTTCCGGCTGGTTCACCGCGACGATTTCAGCATCGGCTGCACCGTTCACTACAAAATTGCAGAGTGTGGGGGCGCCTATGTACACGTCGAACTCCTCGGCCCGGATATTGACTTTGTCAACGGTTTCCAGAATCAGGGTGCCGTTCTCCACGCGGTAGTTCAGATACTGGAACACTTCCTCGTTGGCCTTTACGTCCACTTTGTAGCCGTCGATTTTCTGGAGGAACTTGATGTCGGCGTGACCGTTCACTTCGATGGCGTTGAAGTCGGCCAGCTCAAGGGATTGGGTGATGACGGGGCCTTTGCAGGTGACGTTTTTCCCTTTTTTGCCACCAAGGTTTACGTTGAATGTGCAGCTGACAAGTGCGAGTGCGCACAGGGCACTTAATACTTTTTTCATATCGGTTCAGTTTTTAAAAATGCTTGCATCCAGTCCCAGCAGGGTCATTTTATGACGGATGGCGGGGACTTCTTTTTCCAGAAATTCGGCCTTCTGGGCCTCCAGAATCTTTTCACGGGCATCGGCGGAGACAAAGTAGCCGATGCCGCGCTTGTTGTAGATGATGGCGTCGTCGGTAAGTTTCTCGTACGTGCGCATCACTGTGTTGGGATTAACGCCTATCTGCCCGCCGTATTCGCGCACGGAAGGAATCCGGTCTTCGGCCTTGAGCGTGCCGGAGAGGATGCTTTCGCAGAGCGAGTCGGCAATTTGCAGGTAGATGGGTCTGTCGCTGTGAAAGTCCATAGGCTTAATGCTTGAGGGTTTTGAGGCGCCAGAAGATACCGCCCACCAAGGCGGCCGCAAATACGGCGGACAGGGCATTGGCCCAGACCATGATGCGGTTGATGTTTGCCTCGGCCATGGCGATATTGTCAGCTTGCATATCCTCTACCAGACTGAGACTGAAGGAGCTCATGAAAATGGAGGAAAGGATGCTCAGGCCGAAGGCGATGGCGAAGGCGCCGAGAATCTTGTTACGTTTGAAGCAAATGCCGCAAAGCAGGAAGTAGAGCAGGTTGGCCCACGTGCTGAGCAGGATACCCCAGCCCAGCGGCGCCACGTTCAGGGTAAGCGTGTACTCGTCGTTGACATCCGTGAGGGCGGAGACGAAACTCTGCCAGCCGCCGGCGAGAACGGATACCATGGACTTGCCGACGGTAGGGTCCAGCGCGCAGAGGACGCCGTCCACCAGGAAGGAAGCAAGGAAGAACAGCACGGGCAGCACGATGCAGGCCATGATGAGCATCGACACCCATTTTTCGACGGTGGAAGCCGGCATCATGAGCCAGGCACTTCCTTTGCGCTTGTCGGTGAGATACCCGTAGATGCGGGTGTAATAGAGTTCCAGGGCGAAGGAGGCCAGGAAGAAGGTGAAAAACCTGCCCGTGATGCCGGGCCCCTGCCAGGTGCCGTTGAAGGTAAGGTTGAACAGTACCACCACAAAATAGACGATGAGACCGGCCAGGCCAATGCCCACGGCCGCCTTTACATGGTTTCGCCACATTTGGACGAGGTCATATTTGAAATAGGTCCAGAAACGCTGGCCGCTGAATATCTCGTTTTTCATTTCATGAAAATTAAATGTTATACGTTACGCTTTCCCGAAACCCTTTCTTCGGGGCGGGCAGAGCCATGGTTCAGAATAGTGCTTTGACAACATCTTTATGGGCATGCACGGCATTGAAGAGGGCTTCCAGGTTTACCTTGGATTCCCCGCCGGTGGTGTTGGGATATACCTGAATGGCGCCGGCGGGCGTCTGCTCCAGGTACAGGGCATTCGCATGAAGGGTGTTGCTGTAGTCAAAGAACAACTTTTCGCTGATTTGCTGCAGGCTGGCGTTCAGGAGCACATCCTCCTTGTCCAGAATAATGATGGGGTCGATAATCTCTTCCAGGTCGCGCACCTGGTGCGTCGATATGACGATGCAGGCATCCTCCGCGGTGTAGCGGGTGATGGCTTTGCGGAACTGCGATTTGGAGGGAATGTCCAGGCCGTTGGTGGGCTCGTCCAAAAAATAATGGCGCGCATTGCACGCGAGCGCGAAGGCTATCCACGTTTTCTTGAGCTGTCCGGCGCTCATCTTGTCCATGCGCTGGTTTTCGTCCACCTCGAATTCGCGCAGGATGGAGAGGAACTTGGCCTGCTCGTACTTGGGCCAGAGCCTGCCCGTTTCCAGGCCGAACTGACGGGCGCGATTGCGAACGGGAGCCACCTCGTCGGGAAGGTAGAATTGTTCTGCCAGCAGGCCGGGCTGGCGGTCATAGGGAGCGCGGCCATCAGTGTCGATGGTGCCGGTCTGGGGCTTTTTAAGGCCGCACAGGAGGGTGAGCAGGGTGGTTTTGCCTACGCCGTTCTCTCCCAGGAGGCCGTAGATGTTGCCCCCCTTGAGCTCCATGGTAATGTTCTTGAGAACACCCTTGGAACCATAACTGAAGGATAGATTTTGAATACTTATCATAGCTTTGCTTGTGTATTAGTTCATTAGTACACTGCAAAGGTATGAAGATTTTTTGAATATCCAAATCTTTTTTTGATTTTTTATTCGTCCCGCTTGCTTTGCTGCCTGCGCCAGGCGGCGGGCGTAAGGCCGATGATGGCCTTGAACTGATTGTTGAAGTTGGAACGGTCCCGGAAGCCGACCCGCATCGCAAGGGCAGAGACAGGCGTTTCGGGCTCTTCCAGCATCATTTGCTGCGCATCGTGGATGCGAAGACGGCTGCGATACGTCCTGAAATCCTCTCCGCGCATGGAAAAGTATTTATATAAGGTGGCGGAATCGGTGCCGATACGCAGTGCGGCCTCTTCCAAGGTCCGGTCCGGCAGGCGATAGCCTTTTCCGTTTTCCCAGGCCTGCAACAGACGCTCCACCCGTGCGACGGTTTCCGGAAGCAGTGGTGCGGAGGAAGCGGAAACGGAAAAAGAATGAGCCTGCTCCTTGGGGGTGAACAGGCTCCTGAAAGAATCTTTGAAGGATTTCTTACCAGCCCAGGACATAGGCGAAAATGAGCGGTGCCACGATGGTGGCGTCACTTTCAATAATGAACTTGGGCGTTTCCGGTGCCAGTTTTCCCCAGGTGATTTTTTCGTTGGGGACAGCGCCGGAGTAGGAACCGTAAGAGGTGGTGGAATCAGAGATTTGGCAGAAATAGGCCCAGAGGGGAGTGCCTTCCCAGCCCAAATCCTGTTCCATCATGGGAACGCAGCAAATGGGGAAGTCGCCGGCGGTACCGCCGCCAATCTGGAAGAAACCTACGCCGGGGGCGTTCTTCTTGTACCAATCTACCAGGAACATCATGACCTCCACGCCCTGGATGACCATGTGAGGGTCATATTCGCCACGGATGACGTGTGCGGTGAAGATGTTGCCGGTGGTGCAGTCTTCCCATGCGGGGCAGATGATGGGGATGTTCTTTTCGCAGGCGGCGACTACCCAGCTGTCTTTGGGGTCGATTTCATAATACTGCTCGAGAACGCCGCTGCGAATCATCTGGTAGATGAATTCATAGGGGAGATATCTCTTGCCTTCCGCCTTGGCTTTGTCCCACACCTCGATCAGGTGCTTCTCAAGGCGGCGGAACGCTTCCTCTTCGGGAATGCAGGTGTCCGTTACGCGGTTGTAGTGGTTGTCCAGCAGCTCCTGCTCCTGTTGGGGCGTGAGGTCACGGTAGCCGGGAACGCGATAATAGTGGCTGTGGGCCACCAGATTCATGATGTCTTCCTCCAGGTTGTTTGCGCTGCAGCAAACGAAGGCAATTTTGTCCTGACGGATCATTTCCGCCAGGGAGAGGCCCAGTTCCGCGGTGGACATGGCGCCGGCCATGGCCAGAAACATTTTTCCACCTTTGTTCAGGAGGTCTTCATAGGCTTTTGCAGCATCTACCAAGGCTGCGGAGTTGAAGTGACGGTAGTGATGGGTAATGAATTGAGAGATAGGTCCCTTTTCCATTTTGATTTACATGTATTCCATGGGGCGAAGCCAGTCTTTGACTTCCAACCGCACGGATTATGGGCAAAATTAGAAAATTATTACTAAATTTGCAAGCCAAAAGCCATTACCTATAAAGCTACATTTATTACTTACGCATTATGAATATTGACGAAATTTACGAGAAAGTAAACGAATTCCTGATAGAGGATCTGGAAATTGATGAGAGCAAAATCAGCGGCGACGCCCGCCTGAAAGAGGATTTGGGTATCGATTCCCTGGAAGTTGTTGACGTGGTTGTCCTCGTGGAGGAACAGTTCAACTTCAAGATGAAACCGGAAGATTTCAAGAACCTCATCACCCTGGACGATTTCTGCAAATTCATCGAGGCCCAAGTCGCTTAATCAAAAGATGAACCCCTTCTGCAGCATTCCTGTCTGCGATTTATTGCCGCAGCAGCCGCCTTTCCGTTTCGTAGATGTCCTGGAGGACTATACGGACGGGGCTGCGCGAATCCGTTTTACCCCGGACGAAGGAAAGAACCTTCTGATGGAGGACGGTTGCCTGAGTGCCGTCGGGCTCATGGAGCACATGGCCCAGTGCAGTGCGGTGCGGTCAGGATATGTCAACAGATTCGTTTTGAATCTTCCTGTAAAAATCGGCTACATCGGCCAGTTCAGGAAACTCAGGTTCACCCGTCTTCCCAAGGCGGGTGAAACCCTTGAAACCACCGTCTTTCTCCGGGAGCAAGTAAACAACATTTCACTGGTAGATGCAGAAGTACGCATAGGCGGAGAACTCATTGCCACGGCATCCCTCAAAAGCGCGCTCAAGGAAGACTGAACCCTATTTTTGTAAACCATGCTGGAAGGAATCCTGTACCGAGTCGTTTCACGTGCCGACAATGCCGCCACGGTGTGTCTGCTGCCGGAAAGCAGCATCTACAAAGCCCATTTTCCGGCTTATCCCGTCACTCCCGGCGTCACCTTGGTCCAGATGGCCCTTGAACTGATGGGGCGCAAGCTCACGGGTGCCAGGGATATCAAGTTCATCGTGCCGGTGCAGCCTGCGGCGGACGGCCCTGAACTGCGTTACAGCTGGTCTTACAAGGATGACACTACGGCAGATGTCATGCTTTGTCTTGCCGATGGAACCCTCTGTGCCAAAATGACACTTTCTGTCCAATAATTATCAGACTGGAATATGAAGAAGTATTTGCTGATGGGGATGTTGATGCTGTTTGCAGTGACAGCCGCAGCCCAGGAAAAGATTTGGAGCGGAACGGCCTGCAGATCCCGGCAGGTTACCCTGACGTCGTATATGCCGGAAGGAACGCCGCGTGCCGCTGTCATTGTGTGCGCGGGCAGCAATTATCACTGGCTGGACAAAGACAGCGAGTCTGCAAGGGTGGCCGAATGGCTGGCCTCGGAAGGTTATGCCGCTTATGTCCTGCGCTACAGGACAGCCGGAAAACTGGAATTCATCGCCAAATACCGCAGCATTTTCCGCGGACACAGGCATCCGGATATGATTTGTGACCTGCAGCGGGCCATCCAGGTGGTTCGGGAACGATTCAACGGGCCGGTCGGCCTTATGGGCTTCAGCGCCGGCGGTCACCTGGTGATGACCGCGGCCGAATTCTACGAGACCAATTTCCTGGAGCGCTATAAAATTACGCCGGAGGTTTCCCTGCGTCCGGATTTCGTGGCGTGCATCTATCCGGTCGTCACCCTGAGCGACGAACGCTACGTCCACAAACATTCCCGTCTGGGCCTGCTGGGAGAGAACAGTGTAAGAAAACAGGCGCTCAGGGATTCCCTGTCGCTGGAAAAACACGTGCACCAGGGCGTTCCGCCCGTATTCCTGCTCAACTGCCTGGACGACGAAACCGTTGACTATCACAATTCCGTCCTGCTGGACTCCGCGCTGACGGCCGAACATGTTCCGCACCGGTATGTCCAGTACGAGTCCGGCGGACATAATTTCGGCGTCAATCCGGAGCGCCTGCAAGAGGGAACTACGGATGGCTGGCAGAAGACTTTTATCGAGTGGCTGCACAGCATGTCCTTCTGAACATTTAATTTTTTCTTCCATGGTACAGGTTTACTGCAAGAACACCCAAGAGACCAAACGTTTTCCGGAAGGCACCTCCCTCCTGCAAATGTTATCCGAATTTGACTGCCATCGGCCCTATCCCATTGTGTCCGCCAAAGTGAACAATGTCTCCCAGGGCCTCAAGTTCAAGGTCTATCAAAATAAGGACATCGAGTTCATAGATGTCCGTGAGTCGAGCGGCATGCGTGTGTACTGCCGCTCGCTTTGTTTTTTGCTGTACAAGGCCGCCTCGGATGTGTTTCCGGGCAGCAAGCTGTATATGGAGCATCCCATTTCCCACGGGTATTTCTGCCATTTGAGAAAGTCCGACGGAATGGATGTCACCCCCGAGGACCTGACGCTCCTGGAAAACAGGATGAAGGAGCTGGTAGAGAAAGACATGCCCTTCCACCGCTACGACGTGCAGACGGAACGGGCCATCAAGGAGTTCCGCAAAGCCGGTTACGAGGACAAGGTGAAACTGCTGGAAACCAGCGGGGAAGCATACACGGACTATTACACGCTGGGCGAAACGTCGGACTATTATTATGGGAAGCTCGTGCCTTCCACGGGCTATCTGAAGGTCTGGGGCATCATGCCCTATCACGACGGTCTTCTGCTGCGGATTCCTTCGCGCGAGGACCCTTCCCGCCTGGCCGCTTTCGTTGATCAGCCGCGCACCTACGAGATGTTCAAGGAGACCTTGCGCTGGAACATCATCATGGGCCTGGCAACGGTGGGAGACGTAAACGAAGCCTTCCTGCACGGCCGCGCCAGTGAACTTATCCAAATTGCGGAGGCGCTGCAGGAAAAGAAAATCGTCAAAATCGCAGAGGAAATAGACCGCCGCTACCGCAGCGAACATCCGCTGAAGGTCGTGCTCATCACCGGCCCGTCATCGTCTGGAAAAACCACCTTCTGCAAAAGACTGTCCATCCAGCTCAAGGCCTGCGGCCTCAAGCCCATGTCCATGAGTACGGACGACTATTTTGTGAACCGGGTGGATACCCCCAAGTTCCCGGACGGCAGCTATGACTTCGACAATTTCGACACCGTGGACCACGCGCTGATGGAAAGCCACATCATGCAGCTTATCGGCGGGGAAGAGGTCAGCGTGCCGGAATACAATTTCGTGACCGGCCTGCGTGAATACAATGGCAAGAAACTGAAATTGGAAGCGGGCTGCATCCTGCTCATCGAGGGCATTCATGCGCTCAATCCGGAGCTTACGTCCGAGATTCCGGATACGGCCAAGTACAAGATTTTCATCAATACCCTTACCGGAGCCAACCTGGACAACCACAACTGGATTCCCACGAGCGACAATCGCTTGCTCCGGCGTATCGTCCGTGACTACAACAAAGGCGCTTTCACCGCCCGCGAGTCCATCTCCAACTGGCAGAACGTGTTGGATGCCGAGCAAAAATGGATTTATCCCTTCCAGGAAACGGCCGATGCCATGTTCAACAGCGCCTACCTCATCGAGTTCGCCGTAATGAAGAACCACGCGGAGCCCATCCTTCGCAGCGTTCCGCAGAACTGCGCGGAATATGCGGAAGCGCACAGGCTCCTGAAGTTCATCCACTATTTTACGCCCGTCCCGGACAAGGAAATCCCCGCGACTTCGCTGTTGAGAGAGTTTATCGGCGGTTAGTTCTCCGGTATCCGGAAACCGCGGCGGAAGAAGCGGAACTTACACAGCTGGCGGAACACGAACGGCTGCAGCGAATACGTAATCAGGATGGTGGAAGCCATGCCGATTAACGTAATGAGGCCGATGGAATGGATGGCCGGATGACGTGCGAACACCAGTGAGAAAGTCACGATAGCCAGCACCATGGCACTGTAGAAAATGGCTACCTTGTGGTAGTTCAGCATGGATTTTTCCCCTTTTCGCGCTTCTGCCAGCAGTCCCTCCATCACAAAGATGGAGTAATCCACGCCGATACCGTATATGAAGGTGGAAATGACGATGTTGATAAGGTTGAATTCCAAACCGAAGATGGCCATGTAGCCCTGCATGACGTACCAGCTGATGAACATGGGCAGGAAGGCGATGAGGGCTATCCAGATGTTCCTGAAGCTGAACAGCAGCACCAGGAGCACGAAAATACTGGAAATCCAAAGGGTGGTGGAGAAGTCGTCGTGGATGATTTCCACCATGTCGCGGCAATAGAAGAAGGGTTCCAGGACAATCACATGGTCCGCCTCGGTAACGGCATGCCACACCTTGTTCTGTTCCTCCGGGGCATAGGCGACGTCGGTGAAAAACAGCTGCCGGCCATTCTCCTGGGCCTCGTAGAAGTTGGCAAGCAAGCCGGTCGGAATAATGCCCGCCTCAATGATATTGCCGGGTTTGTAGTCCTCCCGCAGGAGGGAAATGAAAGAATCGAACAGGTTCGGAGGCAGTTGATATGCACCGGCCGACGCCACGAGGTCTTTACGGAGCTGCGCCACCCGTTCACGGGTCCAGAACGCTTTCCATGCGTCAATCCTCTCCTGCTGGTCTTCCTCGGAATGGAAGAGAAGGCCGGAAACCGGCGAGAATCCCTTGATGATGCCTGCCCGCTGCAGGGAATCCAGATGCGCATGGAAGTCCTGATTGTAGCTCATGGCTTCATTCATGTCGGACTCGTCCCACGCGGCAAAATTAATGTGGGCAAAGCCGTCGGCATTCTTTTTATTGTAGAGCTCCAATGCTTCGTGGAGCGCCTCGTCGTCATAATCCAGGTGCGCCAAATCCGGGTCGAATTTGACGCGGGGACTCATGACGACGCCTACGACAATGAGAAGCAGGAGCGTGCCGATGACCCATTTGTTACGGTCCCAGGGGAGGTCGTTAAACTTTTCCACCAGCGGGAAGCCATGGGTGCGTTTGAAAGCAATCTGTTTTTTATGCAGGAAATGCGGCAGGAAAATGAGGGCGAAAAGCGTATTGCCTATCAGGGAGAAGGTGGCAAAAAGGCCGAAATCCCGGAGCAAATCGCTGTCCGTAAACATGAGTCCCATGAAGGCGCCTACCGTGGTGATGCAGCCCAGGAAAATGGGCGTGCTCTCGTCCCGGAGCATTTTCTCCGCATCCCCGACGTAGTAATAATGAATAAGCACATGCAGGCAGTAGCTGATGGCTACACCCAGGACGATGGCGCTCAGTCCCAGGGCCATCAGGGACATGACACCTTTTATCCAGTACATGCAGGCCAGGGCGAAAACGGCGCCGTATGCCACCGGGACCACCTGCTGCCACACGAAGGAGAAGCGGTGGAAGCTCATGATCATGATAATCAGGATGAGCAGCAGCGAAAGGCCGATGGTGAGCACCAGGTCCCGCTCGATGGTGACGGTGTTGGAAACGCTGTCGAAAGGCATGCCGTACACCAGCACGTGAATGTCGGGATTGGCGGCCTCGAAGGCTTTGACGCTTTCCTGGACCTGTTGGACGAAGTGGGCGCCCTTGCCGGAATCCAGACCGTCGAAGGCGGGGGTCAGAAAGGCGAGGGATACGGTTTTGTCGGGACAGAAGATATGGCCGTCCTCAAAGGTCATGCCGCCCATCGAAGTGCTTTCGTCCAGGATGGAACCGAGCAGCACGGAACGCAGATTCAGCGGGTCCATGGCGACCAGTTGGGTGCCGTCTCCAGTTTCATCGTTCTGGATAATCTGGAAGTTCTCTTCCATCTGTTCGTCGATGGCCGCCCGCGTAAGCGACTGCTCGATGCCGGCATAAAGGGACGTGTCCAGGAAGGAGGGCAGGTGGGAGAGGGCGAAGTCCATGGCGTCCAGGGCCATGTCAACGTCCAGGGAGGAGAAGATGCCCGCAATATGGTGCGTTTCCTCGTCCTGCTTTTCCAGGAGCGCACAGAATTCCTCCATGGCTTCTCCCAGGCGTGCCGGTTCCACCGGGTTCAGGGTATCCCGGGACGTGATTTGCAGGAACACCTTGTCTTTCAGGCCGATATCGCTGAACGCCAGCTCGTTGTCCGTAGAAGAGCGGGGGAGCAGCTTCACGATGTTTTCCTCGTACTTCAGTTGCATTCCATAGTATCCAAATACCAGGGTGGACGCAATGAGCAGCAGGTACATGAGCCCTTTGTTGTTCCGGAAAAAACGGTATATCGGCAGGAATATCCTATGCATAAAAATCTCGTTTATATTTAATTTACAAATATAACGAATAATCCTGAACAAAAAAAGCCCTCCTTGCGCAGGCCTTATAAGTCGCAGTGCAGCTGAACGGCCAGGCCGGGTGCGGGCGCTTGTCCTGTACGGAAAAGGCCGCTGCCGCGAAGATACGCCTTGAGCGTAAACCGGCGGAATCGGTGCTTCCAGGAGCCTGTCAGCGCCAGCGAAAAACCCCTTCCCGAGTACGCCGGAACGGAAAAGCTGCCGGGCGCATCCCGTTCGTACACGTAAATGCGGTCGTTCCACTGGTCGATGACAAAGCCCGTCGCCCGGAAGTACACGCTCCAGTGCGCATCCTTGTAACCACCCTCCCAGTAATTCAGGAACCCGAAACGCTCACAAAATACGGTTTCCACGCGGGTTACCGCCTTCCACGGGCCGATTCCGAATTTCCCGTCCACGCGGAAGTCGTGCCGCGGCCGCTCGTAGTTCCGGAACCGTTCCGTAAAACGCACATCCAGGGCCCAGGCCGATGCCAGTTGCCACTGCCATCCCGCATAGACCCGCAGCTGGAAGCGTGAAGTGCTCACGGCCGGGATGGGCAGCATGGAGGCGTCCATGGTCAGGGAAAGCTGATGGCGTGGCACGCTGCTGCCAAATCCGCTTTGCCCGGCCAAGGATATCCACTTCTCGGCCTTGTAGGCCCATCCGGCGGCCAGGGCGTATTCCCCGTTCTTTTTCCCGGAGAAGCGGGAGGGGATAACCCGCGCCTGCAGGGCCAGTTTCATGGGCCCCAGCATTCCGCGGACGGCCGCCAGGCCCGCAAACGAACCATTTTTCCAGGCCGCCTCTCCCGCCACGTCCCAGCCCCGCCAGTTCCAGCGGGTGTCCACGGAGGCGGTGATGGGGCTGGCGGAGCCCAAAGAATACGAAAAAGTGGCGCCGACCTGTCCGTGCCGGCCTGTCCAGGCGCCGTGAACGCCCAGCAGACCGGCCATCGAGCCGAATGCGGCGGCCTCCCAGTGCGCACTTTTGAAGGTATAGGCTGCACCCCGGTGCACGGCGGCGGAGGAATACGACCATACCGGAGAAATGCCGGGCGTCCGGCGGATAAAGGCATCTACGGCGGAGAGGGAATGCATGGAAAAGCCGCTCCAGTATGCCAGTCCCTGACCATAACGGGCGTTGAAGTCGCCCACGAGGAGCGTGTGCCCGCGAAAGTCCGCCTCCCCGTAGAAGGTTCCGTCTTTTCCGCGATAAGCGCCGCCGGCACGCCACCAGCTGCCTGATGCCTTGGCCTTTCCGCCAATCGTCGTCAAGGTTCCGCGCACCAGGGCGGAGGCCCGTACGCGGACGGTATCGGTCACCCCCGGGCCCCGCGGCGAATCCAGGGACAGGAAGGGGCGCAGCACATCGACGACCTCCGGCGAGAAACCATCGACCAGGGCCAGTTCCTCCCATGAAAGGATATCCCCGGATGTGGAACGATAGTCTGCCAGCGACGCTATCTGGTACGCTGTCAGGATGCCGTCTGCACGGACCGGCGTTCCGTTGATACGGATACGGCGCCCCTGCCGCGCTTCCAGGCGCGTTACCCAGTATTCGTCCACATCTTCATCGGAGGAGGCGCCCGACAGATAGCGGGCCGCCCGGAGAACTTCCTCGTCCTGCGCCCATGCCCACCAGGCAAAGAGCAGGGAAAAAACCAAACACACAAGCCGTCTCATGCCCGCAAGGTACAAAGTCTCCGGCAAAAAGAACAGTTCCTGTTGATAACTTGTGTTGTTTCACATGATTTTTTCGTGTTTTTTAATTATATTTGTACAATAATACAACGCCGATGGACAAAATTACCCTTCACGACAAAACCTTCCGTCGCTATATTTCCAATGCGGAAATAGAAAAAGCGATTGACGTTGTGGCATCCCGCCTGAACCAAGACTATGCCCAGTCCACTGATGAAGACCCGGTCATCCTGCTCTGCACGTTAAACGGAGCCGTCATCTTTGCCGCAGAGCTGCTCAAGCGGCTCACGTTCCCGCTGGTACTCAAGGCCTGCAAACTTTCCTCCTACGAAGGCACCAATTCCACCGGCGTGGTGAAAACGGACATTCCGCTTCCCGCCCACCTGGAAGGGAGGCGTGTCCTTATCGTAGAGGACATCGTGGACACCGGCAACACCATCGTGGCCATGAAAGAGCAGCTTCGGGAAAGAAAGGTGAAAGACGCCCGCGTGTGTACGCTTCTGCTCAAAAAAGAAGTTTACAAGAAGGATGTGAAGCTGGACTACGTTGCCATGGAAGTTCCCAATCGCTTCATCGTCGGCTTCGGCCTGGATTACGACGAATTGGGACGCAATATCAAAGACATATACGTTTTAGACGACTGACCACATGAAGTACTACGTTCTGTTTGGGCCTCCCGGCGCCGGAAAAGGCACCCAGGCCGGTTCGATGGTAGCACGCTACCATCTGTGCCATCTATCTACCGGGGAACTCCTGCGCAGCGAAATTGCCGCCGGCACGGAGCTCGGGAAACAGGCCAAGGCGCTCATTGAGGCGGGCAACCTGGTTCCGGACGAGGTAGTGGAAGGCATGATTGAGGCCAAATTCCGCAATACCAAGGGAGTGGAAGGCTTCCTGCTGGACGGCTTCCCGCGCACTATCGCCCAGGCAGAGGCCCTGGACAGAATCCTGGAAAAAAGCGGCGAGGCCGTAACCGCCTGTGTCTCGCTCATGATACCGGACGCACTCATCCATGAACGCATTGCCCACCGGGCCACCATCGAAGGCCGCGCGGATGACGCACGCCCGGAAGTCGTGGAAAACCGCATCAAGACGTACCACGCCAAAACCGAGCCGCTCATTGCGTTCTATAAGCAGGCCGGCAAATACCAGGAGGTGGACGGCGTAGGCAGCATAGACACTGTCCGCGACCGCATTTTCTCCGTGATGGACCGTTTTTAACCTTATTTTTTGCGCACTTTGAGGCGCTGTCCGATGGAAAGACGGTCGGACCTGAGGTGGTTCCAGGTCATGAGCTGTTTGACCGTGCAGCGGTGCTGACGGGCTATTTTGCCCAGGGTATCGCCGCGTTTCACCTTGTAATATGTCCACTGGCCGCCTGAGGCTGTACTGTGACGGGACGTAGGCGTCGGCCGTCCGGACACCACTTCCCGGCCGTCTTTGACGGCATCCGTGAAGAGTTCGGACTTGCGGTAGTTGTACACGGTGTCGGCCAATTCCAGGAATGCGGAAGTATAGTTGAACGGCAGGCGCAGGATTTCGTCTCCGGACGCGCCGGGAACGATGTCTTTATGATACTGCGGGTTCAGGTCCCGAAGGTCGTCCAGGGGAATGCCGAGCAGTTCGCTTACCTGCGCAAAATGCAGGTTCCTGTGGATATGGATGGTATCGACGTAGATGGGCAAGGACATGGGTTCCGCCACCAGGCCATATTCGGAGGCGTGGCGGAAGGCGTACATGGCGCCCACCATGGCGGGCACGTATCCGCGTGTTTCCTTCGGCAAGTACTCGTACACATCCCAGAAATCGGTTTTTCCTCCGGCACGTTTGATGGCTTTGTTCACATTGCCCGAGCCGCAGTTATAGGACGATATGGCCAGCGGCCAGTCCTGGAAGATGCGGTATGCGTCCCGCAGATACCGTGCGGCGGCATCGGCCGACAGGACGGGGTCCAGGCGTTCGTCGATGAAGGAATCGATGCGCAGGCCGTAGCTTTTCGCTGTCCGGTACATGAACTGCCACTGGCCCAGCGCGCCGACGCGGGACTCAGCGCGCGGATTGAGCGCACTTTCGATAACCGCCAGATATTTAAGTTCTTCCGGTAAGTCGTAGCGGCGGAATGTCTCCTCGTATATGGGCATGTAATACTCCGACAGGCCCAGCATTTCGCCCATTTTGCGCGGCATCTTCTCCGAGTACAGAATCATGTAATTCTTCACCGTCTCGTTGTAAGGCAGGGTGATGAAGGAATTCATGTTCTTCAGTCGTCTCATGAGGACGGAATCGGGCACGTCGGTGGTAAAGCGCACGGAATCCATGTTGTATTGCTCCCGGGCCGATGAACGGCTGCGACGGTGCATATACCACTGTCCCAGCAGCGTGTCGGTGCTGGCCGTGTAGTCCTCCAGGGCGGCGGATACCTTGTTCTCGTTTTCACCGGACAGTTCCGTCTCGATGCTGGCCCGCTCGGCCGCGTCCGTCCGGAAAGCCTCCAGTTCCGCTTCCAGCTGTTCTACGCGCTGCAGCAGCTCCCGGTTTTCCTTTATCAGCTTTTTGCGGCTCTTGAAATTTTGTGGGGCTTCGGCCCGCAGCAGGGGGGAGGAGAACAGCGTAATCAGCAGAATAGCAATTGTTTTCTTCATAATGTTCAGAACTTGATGCCAATCCGCATTCCTACGGCCGGAGAGGAAGGAACAGTAAAATGGGAGGCATAATTAAGCGGCAGGACGGCGGGCTCGATGCGCATGGAAATGTCATCGGACACGTCGAAGTCCTGCATATAGGCAAATACGTTGGCGTCAATGATTTGCAACACGTAAGCGACGGCCGTGAACAGGATGGCATAGTCACGGTAACGACGATACACATCGCGGTAATACTTGGCGTTTTCGCCGGACCACGGCGGTTTTTCCGTTACCAGGGTTTCCGATGTGGTGGCCAGGTTGTGAATCCATTTCCAGCGCTGGTACTGGCGTTCGTTGTCCACCCAGAAATGGATGCTGCCCGCCATCAGGCCCCAGTAGATGGGCACTTTCCAGGCTTCTCCATTGTAAATTTGTCCCAGACCGGGCAGCAGCATGGAAAATACCGTGGATTTGGCCGGGTCCGGTTTCCGCTCGCTTTTGAACATGATGGCCCCGTCCATGAGGGAGCCCCAGTAAAACAGGCCGGCACCGACAAAAGACAGGACGCTGTACGTCTTGTACTTGCTGTCTTCTGTTTTGTTGTACATCTGGTTGAAATGGATGCCGCCGTAGATACCTGCGCCGATGCCGCCATACACGATGGGCAGCTTCCAGTATTGACGGTTATAAATTTGGTTGGAGCCGATAAAAACCGCCGAGCCGATGGTGAGGGTTTTGAGCGAAGCCTTGTTCTTCCCGGCCAGGCCGCCGAAGAACTCCTTGAAACTGAACAAGGCCGACGTGTCCGTCGTGGCCTTTTCAGTGGTGTCGGCGTAGGTCTGTGTAAAGGCGTCGCGCTTGAACTGGTCGTCCCGGTATTGGGCGGCCGACGGCAGGGCGCAAAGCAAAAACAGCGCGCTGATGACCAGGTGGCGCAGTTTCATCGCGGATCCAGTGCTTTTAAGAATTCCTCGGCCTGCGTATCCGAATCGAAGCGGATGGTAATGGAGCTCTTGCCATCCTTGCCACGGCGCAGGGAAAGGCTGTTCTCGCCCACGTAGCGCCCCAGGTTCTCCAGGAGCCGATAGTACATCTGTGGCAGTTCCACGGGTTCCGTGCCCTGCTCATGCTGCGGAGCGGGTTTGGACAGCGCCTTGATTTTGTCTTCCAGCTGACGCACGGAAAGGCCGTTCTTGACGATGGCGTCGCACAAAGCCTCCTGCAGCGCAGGGGCTTCCACGCCCAGCAGCACCTTGGCATGGCCGACGCTCACCAGGCCCACCTTGAGGTCGTGCTGCACCTTGGCGGGCAGCTTCAGCAAACGCAGCTGGTTGGCCACGGAGGCGCGTTTTTTGCCTACGCGGTCCGCCATCTGCTCCTGCGTGAGCCGGCATTCCTCCATGAGGCGCTGGTAGCTCATGGCCACCTCGATGGGGTCCAGGTTTTCCCGCTGGATATTCTCCACGATGGCCATTTCCAGCATGCCTTGTTCGGAAGCGTCGCGGATATAGGCGGGGATGATGTCCATGCCGGCCATGATGGAGGCGCGGTAACGGCGTTCTCCGCTGATAATCTGGTACTTGCCGTCTCCCTTGCGCCTTACGGTGATGGGCTGGATGAGCCCGAAGGTGCGGATGGAATCGGCCAGTTCCCGAAGGGCCTCGTTGTCGAAGTTCATGCGGGGCTGGTACGGGTTGGGCTCAATGAGATCTACCGGGACGCGCAGGACGTCGGATGTGTCCCTGGGCTTGACTTCCGCAGTGACCACCTGTTTGTTGATGTAGCCGACCGGTTTCCTGAGTTCCGTCAGGTCTTCTCCGCCCAAAAGGGCTCCCAGGCCTTTTCCCAGGCCGAATTGCTGTTGCTTAGCCATTATTTTTTCGCGTTTTTGTCCAGGACTTCCTTGGCCAGGTTCATGTAGTTGGCCGTACCGTTGTTCATGACATCGTACAGGATGATGGGTTTGCCGTACGAGGGAGCCTCGCTGAGGCGGATGCTGCGCGCGATGACGGTATTGAACACCATCTCCTTGAAATGGTCCCTGAGCTGGGCAACCACCTGGTTGTGCACCTTGGTGCGGCCGTCGAACATGGTGACCACGAAACCTTCGATGGCCAGGGAAGGATTGATGCCGTTCTGCACGATGCGTATGGTTTGGATAAGCTTGGCAAGGCCTTCCAGCGCAAAGAATTCCGGTTGGACGGGGATAATCACGGAGTCCGCCGCCGTGAGGCAGTTCACCGTGATGAGGCCGAGGGAAGGGGAGCAGTCCATGATGATGAAGTCATAGTTGTCCCGGATGGGTTCCAGGGCCTTTTTGAGCACGGATTCGCGCTCCCGGACATCCAGCAGCTCGATTTCCGCGCCCACCAGGTTGATGTGAGAGGGAATCATGTGCAGCTTGGGCAGCTCCGTCTGGATGAGGGCGTCTTCCGCGTTCAGCTTGCCGATGAGAATCTCGTAGAGCGTACGGTGGTCGCTGTTCTCCGGGTCGAAGTTCAGGCCGGAGGTGGTGTTGGCCTGCGGGTCCGCGTCGATAATCAGGACGTTCTTCTCCAGAACGGCCAGGGAAGCGGCTAAATTGATAGCGGTGGTGGTTTTCCCGACGCCGCCCTTCTGATTGGCTATGGCGATGATTTTTCCCATACTTTTAGGTTCATGGGCACAAGGCCCGGATAAATCATACAAAAATAGTGATAATTCCTGGAACCCGCAAGAATTGTTCCACAAAAAGTTCCACACGTCGATGCGGGCCGATGGGCAGTGGTTAATCGGAAGAAAAGTGTTATCTTCGCAAGATAGATGGACGGGAGTATCTTCATACAGGTCATTCTGCCGCTCAAACTGGAGTGGGAGCCCTACTATCTGGTGGAAACGCCGGTAGCAGCGGGGGACCGCGTGAAGGTGGAATTCGCCGGAAAGGACTATGTGGCCGTGGTTTCTGCAGCGGACGTCACCCCTCCGGAACAACTGGTGGACAGAATCCTGTACGTGAAAGCCATCGTGCGGGACCTGCCGCCGGTTTATGCGCAGGAAATTGCCTTCTGGCGCTCGCTGGCGGCCTATTACCTGTGCACAATCGGGGAGGTTTACAAAGCGGCCCTCCTGCGGGACCGCGTGGCCGGAGAACTGCCGGAGCCGTCCAAAGAAACAGGCCGGGAAGTGCATCTGTCCCCGGAACAGGAACGGGCCGTCGGGGAAGTACGCAATGCCTTCGCTGCCGGAAAAACGGCCCTGCTGCACGGTGTCACCGGTTCCGGCAAGACGGAAATCTACCTGGAACTGGCCCGGGAAACCCTGGCCGCGGGCAGAAGCGTCCTTTTCCTGGTCCCGGAAATCGCCCTTTCCCGGCAGTTGGAGGACCGCGTGGCCGCCGTATTCCCGGAGCTTCAGGTGTATCATAGCGCCAAGACATGGCCCCGGCGGGCAGCCGTGACCAAGGCCGTGCTGGACGCGCCGGAATACCTGGTTTTGGGCACCCGTTCGGCCCTCTTCCTGCCGCATCACAACCTGGGACTCATCATTGTGGATGAGGAGCACGACAACTCCTTCAAGCAAGATTCTCCGGCCCCGCGCTACCATGCCCGGGAGAGCGCCATCATGCTCTCCGTGGTGCAGGGAGCACATGTTGTTTTAGGCAGCGCTACGCCTTCTTTGGAATCGCTTTATAATGCTGAAACAGGCAGATATGCAAAGGTTGAATTAAAGCAACGCTTTCACAGTGGACAAGAAGCGGAAGTGATGATCGTGGACACGGTGGCGGAGCGCCGGAAAAACGGCATGGCGGGCTGTCTTTCGCTCAAACTGCTGGAGCAGCTTTCCCGTACGCTGGATGCCGGCGGACAGGCAGCCCTGCTGCGTTCCCGCCGCTCGTATGCCCCCGCCGTCCAGTGCACCGAATGCGGCACCATCCCCAAATGCCCGCATTGCAATGTTTCCCTGAGCCTGCACATTCACCCGGAACGCCTGATTTGCCATTATTGCGGCCATACGGAACCCTACACGGGCGTTTGCGACCATTGCGGCGGAGCCCTGCAGCCGCTGGGCGCCGGCACGCAGAAAATCGAGGAGGAACTGCAGGCCATTTACCCGAAGGCCCGCATTGCCCGCCTGGACAGCGACGCCAGCCAAAGCGAGGCCAGGACCATCCGCCAGTTTGCCAAGGGAGAAATTGACATTCTGGTTGGCACACAGGTGGTTACAAAGGGATTCGACTTTGCCGGCCTCTCGCTGGTCGCCGTCATTCAGGCCGACAATATCCTCGGCCAGCAGGACTTCCGCGCCGACGAACATGCCATCCAGCTCCTGGAACAGTTCCGCGGGCGCAGCGGACGGCGGGGAACCCCCGGGCTTTTTGTCATCCAGACCCGCGAGCCGCATCATCCCGTCTTTGCCCGCCTGGGCGAGCATGCGGACAATACCGCCCAGCTGCTGGAAGAGCGGCGCCTGTTCGGCTACCCGCCCTATACGCGTCTGATTCACCTTACCGTCAAGGACACCAACGAGAAGCGGCTGAACTACCTGTCCCGGGAGCTGGTACAGTCGCTGCCGCTGGCTTGCATCGGCCCCTATACGCCGGTCGTGGACAAAATTGCGGACCAGTTCATCCGGCAGATACGCATCATGCTTCCGCGCGACAAATTCCTGCAGGAGCGCAAGAGGCAGCTGCAGCGGGCCGTTTCCGACTTTGAAAAAAACCACAAATACCCGGGACACGTGATTGTGGACGTGGACCCTGTTTAAGACAGAAGAAGCTATGTACAAACTTATACTTTTCGATTTGGACGGCACCCTTATCGACACCCTGGAAGACTTGGGGGAGGCCGTAAACCATGCCCTTTCCCAAAGAGGCTATCCGCTGCACAGCGTGGCGGAATACCGCTCCATGGTGGGGCATGGGGTCCGGAATCTTGTCCGGCAGGCTTTGCCGGAGCCTGTCCGGGGCGACGATGCCCTGGTCGATGCGGCCCTGGCGGACTTCAAGGCCTATTACACCGGACACATCGACGTGCATACGCGTCCCTACCCGGGGATGCAGGAACTGCTGAAGGACCTGGATGCCGCGGGCGTGAAAATGGCCGTCGCGTCCAATAAATTCCAGTCCGGGACGGAGCAGCTTATCCGGGAGTTTTTCCCCGAGATTCCTTTCGTTTCCATCCTGGGCAACCGGGAGGGCTATCCGCTCAAGCCGGACCCGGAAATCGTGGGGGAAGTATTGCGGGCGGCCGGCATCGGCAAGGAGGACGCCGTCCTGGTAGGGGATTCCGGCACCGACATGCAAACCGCGAAAAACGGTGGCATCGGAGCCATTGCCGTGGGCTGGGGCTACCGGCCGATGACGGCGGGCGGGGAGCATGGTTTCGCCGCGTCCGTTTCGGAACTGCGAACCTTGCTTTTCAGGCGCCCTGTCACAGTTCATAGCGGACGTGTTTACACACCGGAAGTGGTAAGTCCGGAAACCATGCACAGCCTTATTCTGGCGTATGGCATCATCCCGTTTTTCGAGAACCCGATTCCCGGTTTTTCCATTGAGGACCATACCGCTCCGGACAATTGGTTCCATGACGATTTCCTGGGCCCGTGGGACTGGAAAATCGAATGTGTACAGCGTGGAGACATCGCTTACGGGAAGTTCCTCTGGGGCGGCAAGGCGGCGTTTGCCACCGTGGAAGTGTACCGGGAACTCATGAACTGGCGGCGCTCCCGGCTGGTCCCCGGCGAGGCCGAGCGGAAGGTGCTGTCGCTGATGGAGGAGCAGGGGAGTGTCAGCATGGGCGATATCCGGAAGCTGCTGGGCGTGAAAAAGAGCGCGGCGGATGCCGTAATGACCCGCTTGCAATACCAGGCACGGGCGGTGACCGGGGACATCCAGCGGGTGTACCGCGGGGCCGATTTGCACTACAACGGTTGGCAGCGGAGTTCCTTCTGCTCGCCGGAGGCCCTGTTCGAAGACATGGATTTCCCGTTCCCGGGCTTCCGGCCGCGTTCGCTGGAATCGTCGATGAGCCCGGAGGAGTCGCTTTCGTTCGTGAAAGAGGTCGTGCGCAAGCATGCAGGAGATGTTTCTGAGAAAGTATTGAACAAAATGCTGGCATAATGTTTTACAGGCATTTCAAGAACAAAAAAATTTACCGCCTTGTGGCCTTTGCCGTTTTGGAGGCCACGGAGGAAGCGGCGGTGGTGTATCAGGCCATGTACGGCGAACACGGTATCTGGGTCCGTACGCGGACGAATTTCTTCGAGGAGGTGCAGCCGGGCGTGCCGCGTTTTGCGCCGGTGACGCTGCCGGAGATGACGGCCGATGAGCGGGTGTCGTGCATGAGTTATCTCTTCATGCAGGATTCGCCGGTGCTGGACGTGTTGCGGGAATACATGGATTCAGGCCTCTGGCTGCAGGATTACGAGGCGGACGAAAGGGGAGAATTGGGCGAGGGCGTGAACCGGGCCGTACTGTCCCAGGACGGCTTGTATAACTTCCTGCAGGCCCGTGAAGATTGACAAAGTGCTTTATACGCCGCAAGCCGGGAAATAAGATGAAGCGAAGGATTTGGAAAAGAGACTGCTTTGCAGTAAATTTGTGAGATTGGAATAAACGTTATTGAATCGCGGACGCCCGTATCAACGCCGATGATTAAAAAACACGTATATGCCGTTGTCCTGGCGCTGATGACGCTTCTTTCCTGCGCAGAGCAGAAGGACAGCACCATCGTCCTGCACTCGGAGGAGGATCTGGCGGGGCGCAGGGTCGCCTGTGCCACGGGGTCTTATTACGAATTCCAGCTCTCTGCCCGCAAAGATATCGACTTGTTCATTGTCAACTCCGAGGCGGACGGCATGCAGGCCCTGCGGGAGAACATGGCGGACGTGTTCGTGACCGATGAAGTCATGCTCACCGAAGCATCCATGCGGGAACTGGGCCTGAAAAAAGCCCTGCGGGGCAATGAGGCGCTCGGCGTGTCGTTTGCCCTTAAAAAGGGAAATACGGAGCTCATGACGCAGCTTAACGATTTCCTGCGCTTGCCGGAAGTCAAAGACATTGTCGCTTATTGGACGGAGGGTGCGGCGGACAGGCGTCCTCCGATTCCGGAGGTTCCCGCGGACGCAGAACCGCTCCGCTGTATCACGGCTCTCAACCTGGAACCGGTAAGCTATGTGGGTACCGGGGGCGCGTGGACCGGGATGGAACCGGAACTGCTGCAGCGTTTTGCCGCTGCCCTGGACCGCCCGTTCAAGATGGAATTCCAGGATTTCGGCTCGGCCATCATCGCCCTGCAGACCGGACATGCCGACATCGTATCGGCTTCTTTGTTCGTCACGGAAGAACGGAAAAAGCATGTGGATTTCTCCATCCCTTATTACTATTGCCATTCCGGGTACTATGTGGTGGACCACAGCAACGATTTCGAACTCGGCTTCCTGGACCGTCTCCGGATGAACCTGCTCACGGAAAAACGCTGGAGGCTGATTACGGACGGCCTTGCAAAAACGCTCGAAATCACGGTCCTCGCCATTTTGCTGGGGACGGTGCTGGGAGCCCTGGTCTGCGGCGCAAAACGTTCCCGGCGCAAGTGGCTTCGCAGCCTGGCCAGCCTGTACGGGGACTTCATCGAAGGCATTCCCACGCTGGTACTTCTGCTCATTATGTTTTACGTAGTCTTCGCCGGGGGCGGCATCGGGGCCACGATGGTTGCGGTGGTTACGTTTTCCTGTACCTTCGCCGCATCGGCCGGAAGTATTTTTGACACGTCCATTTCCTCCATTCCGCACGGACAGACGGAGGCCGGCCTGAGCCTGGGTTTAAGCCAGTACCGGACTTTTACCGGTATCGTGCTGCCCCAGGCCGTGCAAAGGGGACTCCCGTTCTATATCGGCGCATGCGTTTCCTTGCTCAAAGAGACATCTATTGTGGGATACATTGCCATACAAGACCTTACGCGTGCCAGCGACCTCATCCGCAGCCGTACCTTCGACGCGCTGATTCCGCTGGCCCTGGTTACCATCCTGTATTTTGTCTTAGCCTGGGTACTCCGCATCCTGCTCAACCTTTTCCTTAAAAAGAAACAACATGATTAGCGTTAAACATTTAAGCAAGACATTTACGAATCCGGACGGCTCCAAAATCACCGTTCTCAAGGATGTGAACTGCGAGATCAAGCAGGGAGAGGTCATCAGCATCATCGGCCCTTCCGGAACGGGGAAGAGTACCTTCCTCAGGGCCCTCAACATGCTGGAACCGCCCACCGGAGGCGAAATCTGGGTGGACGGGGAGAATATCATGGCCAAGGGCTACCGGCTGGACAAGCTGCGCCAGAAAATGGGCATGGTGTTCCAGAACTTCAACCTTTTTGACCACATGACGGTGGTGGAAAACATCACTTACGCGCCCATGCGCCTGCGGGGCGTCCCGGAAGAGGAGGCCCGGAAGGAAGCCATGGAACTGCTTTCGAAGGTGGGGCTGGCACAGAAGGCCGACGTGTATCCTTCGTCACTTTCCGGCGGTCAGAAGCAGCGCGTAGCCATCGCCCGTTCGCTGGCCATGCACCCGGAGGTGATTCTGTTCGACGAGCCTACATCGGCCCTGGACCCGACGATGGTAGGGGAGGTGCTCAGCGTTATGCGGCAGTTGGCCAAGGACGGACTTACCATGCTGATTGTCACGCACGAGATGCGTTTCGCACGGGATGTGAGCACCCGCATTTTCTTCATGAACGAGGGCATCATTTATGAGGACGGCACTCCGCAGCAGATTTTTGAGCACCCGGTGCACAGTGCCACCAAGGCCTTTGTAAACCGCATCCAGAAGCTGGTTTACGAGATTGACTCGGACAACTTCGATTTCCTGGGCATCGGCTCGGACTTCAATAACTTCTGTGTCAAATACAACCTTGGCGCCAAAATTGACGTCATTTCCGAGGTGATGGAAGAAATGCTTTTCAAGCAGCTGAAGGACGTGCGGCCGCTTACCCTGCGCCTCACGTACGCGGCGCTGTCCGACGAAACGGCACTTGATTTCATGGTGGAAGGCATCACGACGTCTCCGCTGCCCCAGGGAAGTGCCATGGACGGCATCCGCGCCAAAGTACAACAGGTGATAGAAGAGCCCACCACACGCGGTTTCAGGGTGAAAATTTTGATTTAACCCCCTTCGGCCCGTATGAATCGACCTCTCCCTTTTTTAATCGCCCTGGCGGGGTTCCTTTTGTCCCTTCCGGCTGCCGGACAAAGCGTCAACACGGAAGAAGAGCTGTGGATTGCCAACGGAGAACGTACGATTTATGGCGTTCTCAGCAAGCCTTCCTGCACGGGTCACGGCTTCACCCCTGAGGAACAGGCCCGTAATCTCCGCGAAATCAAGTCTTTCCTGGAATCACGATGAAGCAGATAGAAGTGGTTGCGGCCATCATTCGCAAAGGAGATAAAATTTTTGCCACCCAGCGTGGATATGGCGATTTCAAAGACTGGTGGGAATTTCCCGGCGGGAAAATGGAAGCGGGGGAAACGCCCGAGCAGGCGCTTGTGCGCGAGATTCACGAAGAACTGGACGCAAGAATCAGCATAGACAAGTATTTGTACACGGTCGAGTGGGATTATCCCCAATTTCATCTTACCATGCACTGCTACATGGCTTCGTTGCTGGACGACGCCCTTCATTTGAACGAGCATGAAGCGGCCCGATGGCTGGGGAAGGAAGCGCTCCATTCAGTCAAGTGGCTGCCGGCCGATTATGTCCTTCTACCTTTGATTTCCAAGGAATTGGACGGAAAATGATTTATTTATGACAAGCAAGGCAAAACGGATTCTCGGAATCGTCGGGGCCGCAGTGGCGGCAGCCCTTTTGGGCGGATGTATCTTCCTCAACACCCTGATGCCCATTATCACGGGCTATGCGGCAAAGAACCTCGCATCGGCCGTATTCATCTCGGGCCGTAAGCAGGCCGACGTGGAGGCCCTTGACCTCCGTTTCTCCTTCATCAAGTTCAACAAGAACAAGGTGGACTACGAAAAGAAGACGGTCACCAGCCGTTTTCTCTGGGCCAAGTCCGTGGCTGCCTATCGGGAAGGATACGGCGTGACGCTCCTTCGGGGGAAGAATAACGAGGCCTTCCTGTCGGCCCGCTATCCCTTGCCCGAAGACCGTTACGCGGATTACCTGGAATGGGGCGACAAAGCGCTCAGTGCCAGGCTTGAACCCATTGCCGATGCCCTTGTGGACCAGCGCAGTTACAACGGACATCCCTTTGCCTTCGTAGTGCTGCACGAGGGAAAAATTGTGGCCGAACGCTACGACAGCGGCATATCGGCCGGAACGCAGCTGCTTAGCTGGAGCATGGCGAAGAGCTTCACCAACGCCATTACGGGCATCATGGCCGGGGACGGTCTGGTGGACATCCATGCGCCCCTGGACATTCCCGAATGGCAGGGCGACGGCCGGAAGAACATCAGCCTGAATGACCTCCTGCAGATGCAGAGCGGCCTTCAGTGGAACGAGAATTACGGCAATCGCTCCGATGTCAACCTGATGCTTCACCGGGAGGCCGATATGGGCCTTTATGCCCTCTCTATGCCGCTTGCGTATGAGCCGGGAACGCATTGGTACTACTCCAGCGGCGCTACCAACATTGTGATGCGATACCTTCGCGGCAAATTCCCCTCCGACGAGGCCTTCCTCTCCTACATGCGGGAAAGGTTGTTCGCGCCGCTTTCCATATCCAACCCCCATTTTGAACCGGATATGAACGGTACGCCGGTGGGCTCCTCCTACCTCTATGTCACCGCCCGCGACTATGCCCGCTTCGGCCAGCTCTTCCTGGACGACGGCTGCATCGGCGACAGGCGCATCCTCCCGGAAGGGTGGGTGGATTACACGGTTACGCCGGCATCGGCCAGTGAAGGCCGGTATGGTGCTTTTTTCTGGCTGAACCGCTGCCGCGTCTGCCCCGATGTTCCGGAGGACATGTTCTCCTGCAACGGCCATGACGGCCAACAAATTTACATCGTTCCCTCAAAGGACCTCGTCGTGGTGGTCCTGGGCTACTCTCCCAAGCCGCACAAGGTCGTCGATTTCAACGCCTTGCTGCGTGACATCATCGCGGAGCTGGAGTAGGTTTCACGTTACTTGGGCAAGTATAATGATTTGAAATTCTCCATCGGCCACGGCCGGGGAAGGATGCGGAAGTCGAAAACTACGTGTCCGGTGTAATTTGACTATCCCGAATTCTTTGAGTATATTTGCGCAGTATAATGGCTACACGCAAATTCGGCACATGTTTCTTCGAGCAGTATGCTCAAATTTCGCTTTCGGCACTGCTGGGAAGCGACTTTGACTGTCTCGTGAACCGCGACCGGCCGGATTTGCAAAGCACGGACGGGCACTCCATCGGCATCGAAGTTACGCGCGCCATGGAGGAAAGTAAAAATGCGCAGCTGGAGTTGTTGAAGGACGTTGCCGGGATTACCCCTGCCGGGCGGCGGGATGAAGAGTTAGACCAGATTCTGGAGTACGGCTACAGCTATGGTCTGAGAGAAGGCAAGTACATTGGTGTCAAGGAGTTGTCGTACTGGTCGATGGCCCTCCCGCTGCGCAGAATCATCGAAAGCAAGGTCTCCAAGGTGGGCAACGGCTTCTACGGTCATTACGACAAAATGGGCCTGTTTATCTTCTCGCGCGAGAATCTTCGTGAGTCTGAGGCGTTTAAGGCCATGGACTATACCATATCCCTTCAAAAGTATCTGGACATACGTTACAATCGGCTTTACCTGGCCGACGTGAACGACCTTTTCGTGTGCAACCTGGACGACGGGCTCAAGGAAAGTTCCCGGCTCGTTCGATATGCCGTGACGCAGGAGCAGCGGAAAGCGTTTTATCTGGAGGCGGTCCGGAGACAAAACGAATAAAAAACGAGCGCATGCGAGCCGTCATTCAAAGAGTCTGTTCGGCATCCGCTGGTAGGCGTGATTCATTACGACGAACTGGAGCAGTGCCGCCATGCCCTGTGCGAATACGGCGTTTATGGCATGTTCTTGATGAAGGAAAGCCTCTATACCATTTCCTATGGCGGAGGCCGCTATCGTTTTGAATCCGGCATTCCCACTGTCCGCCTCCTGGCGGGGGAACTCTTTCTGTCTCCCAACTATTTCGGGAACTTGGTTCGGGTAAAAACCGGCGGCCAGGACGATGAGCCCCAAGCCGACCAGCAGCCAAATAATTGTCATTTTGCTTGTTTTGAGTTAGTAAACAGATTCTTCACTTCGTTCAGAATGACAGGGATTGTGTCATTCTGAGCCGGCCTTTGGCCGGCGAAGAATCTGTCTGCTAAAGCCGCAGACGACAGATGGAGAACAGAAATCTTTCCGGAATATGGATTCCTGCCAGAAGTACGAAGGACTGGGCCAGGAATGGATGCAAATGATTGTTGTCGATGATTTTTCCGCCCTTGACCATGCGGAAAGTTGAGCGCACCGGCTGATTGGTCCGCCTGACGGACTGGGTTATCCGGACGGAAACGGAGTTGCTGCTGTTGTTGCCGGCGAAAAGACATATTTCTAATTTTCTCAAAATAGTCTATCTTTGCGCTCCCAAATCAAGCGCACATGGATTCGATTACACGCAAACGTACGATGGGATACTGCGCCGGTGTTGTCGCCGGCATCTCATACGGGACCAATCCGCTTTTTGCGAAGCCGCTGCTGGAAAGCGGCGTCCCCGTGCTCGTCATGCTCTTTTTCCGCTACGGGATATCGGCCCTTCTCCTTGCCGGATGGATGCTGCTGAAGAAAGAATCTTTCCGTGTGAAAGGGCGGGAACTGGGGCTTCTGGCCATCCTGGGGCTCCTGTTTGCCTGCAGCAGCCTCTTCCTTTTCGCTTCCTATGCGTACATTCCGTCCGGACTTGCGACTACGCTGGTGTATCTGTATCCGGTTTTCGTGGCGCTCATCATGGTCTTTCTCCGCTTCTTTCCCAGCTGGCAGACCTGGTTGTCCATCGCCGCCACCTTTTGCGGTATCCTTTTGCTGTCGCAGCCTTCAGACAGCGCCCAGATTAAGCCTCTCGGAATCCTTCTGGCCACCTGCGCCGCGCTCAGCTATGCCTTCTACCTCGTCATCGTAAACCGGAGCAAGCGCATCAAGCAGGTATCGGAGCACACGCTTACCCTCTATGCCCTCCTGACCGGAACAATCCTTTTCGCAGCCATCCGGGGCATCCGGGGCGGCGACATGCTGGAGGGCATCGACTGCGGGGCCGATTGGCTCAACCTGACAGGCCTGGCGCTGGTCCCCACGGTGATTTCCATGCTCACCCTGGCCATCTCTTCCCGTTACATAGGACCGACGAAAACTTCCGTCCTGGGGGTGTTCGAGCCGCTGACCGCCATCCTGATAGGAACGGCGATGTTCGGAGAACCGCTAACCTTGAAAATGGCCGTGGGAGTCCTTGTCTGCGTCGCCGCCGTTGTGTTTATGATACTGAGGCCCGGCAGGAAATCCTGATGGCTTTTGGGGATGTGACGGAATTTGCTTATCTTTACTGATGCGATGAAGAAAAGAACCGTCATAGGACTGCTTCTGCTGGTATTCTGCATTGCCTGCCGCCTGTGGACAAGCGTGGTGGACTTTTATGCCGTGCGGCTTTATCCCGCGATAAGTACCGTTCTTTCCTGGCTCGGAGCCCGTCTGCCCTTTTCCCTTGAGGAGATAGTCGTTATTGCTTTCATCGTCATTTTGGTGGATATCCTCGTGAAGGCCGTCAGGCGGAAGGAAGGCTTTACGCGCTGGCTGGGAAAGACGGCCGCGGTGCTTATGTGGCTCTATGTGTGGTGCTATATGGGCTGGGGAAACAATTACTACAGGACGGGGCTCTACGCAAGAAACGGAATCCGGAGCATCCATTACGACAGGGAGGCGTTCAAAGATTATCTGGAACGCTTTTCGGAAGAACTCAACCTCGCCGCGCTGGAGGCCGATGGCTACGATGACAAGGCCTTGCAGGAAGAGGTGAGGGAGTACTATTCCTCAAAAGTGACTTCTTACGGCTATGTCCCTCTCCGGAAGTGGCAAGGCGTTAAGAAGCCCCTTCTGAACCCGCTTTTTTCGGCCGTAATGGTACATGGCTATATGGGGCCGTTCTTCTGCGAATCCCAGGTCAACCGGGACCTCCTTCCTCACGAGTATCCTTATGTGGTCGCCCACGAAATGGGACATCTTGCGGGCGTAACCAGCGAAGCGGAAGCCTCTTTCTGGGGCTATGCCTGCTGTCGGGAATCCGCGAATGCCGCCGTTCGTTACAGCGGATACCTCGCCGTCCTCCCTTATGTGCTCTCCAATGCCGGTGGGCTGCTTCCTGAGGACGAATTCATGGCCTGGACGGAGACAATCTGCGAACGGGCAAAAAAAGAGTATACCGAATCCAGAACCTACTGGAGAGGGAAAAAAGTCGGCTGGATAGAAAAAGTACAGAACTGGTTCTATAACGTCTATCTCAAATCCAACGGCGTTTCGGAAGGCGTGCGGGACTACTTTGGCGTAGTGGGCGTGATTATGACTATGGAGAAACACGTGAATCCATCTTTTCAATCAACAGTACCATGTCAAAACTGATGGCCCTGCTGGGGCGTTTCCTTTTTGAAACCCACGACGCTATGAGGCTCCGGAAGCAGCACTATGGCACCTCCGATTTGGAAATCCTTTCCGACATCCCGTACATGGATGACGGGGATGCAGGACATCTTTTTGATATTTACAGGCCCAAGGGCGCAGCTGCCGATATCCCCGTCATCGTCAATATCCACGGCGGCGGCCTGTTTGCCTCGTACAAGACGGTAAACGCCTGGTTTAACCACGAATGGGCCCGGATGGGCTATGCCGTGGTAAGCCTCAGTTATCGCCGAATACCGGACACTACGCTCATCCATCAGATAGCGGACGTAATGACGGCGCTCCGGTTCCTCCAGGATAACAAAGGCCGATATGGCTTGAACCTGGATACATGCTGTCTGACAGGCGATTCTGCCGGCGCCTTGCTTGCTTTGTTTGTCCTTTCGTTGGAGGGCAGCGAGGTGCTGCGGACGAGTTTCGGCATAGCCTCCTCGGGTATCCGGTTCAAGACGGCGGGCTTTATCTCCATCATGCTGGACACGACGCGGCGCGACCTCATGTTTTTTATACGCAATGTGGTTTCGGACAAGGCCGACGAGGGGAAGCCCTATCAGAAATATCTGCTGGACCCGGTCTCCATGCTGAAAGAAACCACCCTGCCGCCGCTGTACCTTGTCACGAGCGCCCAGGACATCATCAGAAAAGATACGCTCAAATTCGCGCGCGCCCTTGCAGAGGCAAATGCCCCGCATAAACTGCTGGATTTCCCCAAAGGACACAGAAAGAGGCTCGTACATGTTTTCTCGGTCCAGTATCCGCTTTGGCCCGAAAGCCGCATCGTTTATCAGGAATTCGACAACTACTTCAAAATATACTTTTCCGGTATTCAGACGGGGATACACCCACCACTCGCTTGAAGTATTCCCGGAAGGTAAACTGCTCCGGGAAACCCAGTTGTCCTGCGATTTCCTTGACGGAAATGTCGGTCTGCGACAGGAGGTACTTCGCCTGCCGCCATCTCATACATCACCTCACGACACAGCCTCCGATGGGCAAAAAGGGGCATTAAAAAGCCAGTTTGTACTGCTCGTCGGTGACGGGTTCCAGCCATTCGTTGGAGGCGCCGGGCTGGATGTCTTTGTGGTAGGTGAGGTGCTGCATCCAGCTGTCGGCAGCGGCGCCGTGCCAGTGTTTGGCGCCTTCCGGAATCTCAATGATGGTGCCGGGAACAAGCGGTACGGCCGGTTTGCCCCACTCCTGGTACCAGCCTCGGCCGGCCACGCAGATGAGAACCTGGACCTGTTTGTGGTGAATGTGCCAGTTGTTGCGGCAGCCGGGCTCGAAGGTCACGTTGGCTAGGCCGCCATCCATCGGAGCCAGATAACTGTTGCCGGTGAAGTACTGTGCATAAGCGGTATTGGGCTGTCCCTTGGGCCAGACGGAGAAATCCACCGTCTGCACGGGGGTGTGGGCATCTCCCAAAACAGCCTTCAGGGCACCGCGGAGGCGTTCTGCCTCGGCCAGGCCGACCTTTTCTTCCAAAAGGGAGGGGAGGGCGCGGAGTTCGGCATCCGACACCCCCATGTTGCGGGCGCCTGAGACATGGGCAATCAGCTGCGGCTCGCAGCCCGGCAGGGCAGTGATGGCGCTGACGGTAACAATCTCGCGGTCGGCAAAACTGAGGTTGTTGCGGGCGAAGATATCGCCAAAGAGGTGGGCTTTGAGGTAGTAGTCTGTTGCAGGGACAAAACCATAGTCGAACGGCTTTCCTGTCAGCTGGGTCTGTACGGCTGTACCCTGTTTCAGGGCATCATAATCGGCAGGAAGCGGATCGGCATCTTGGCCGGGATTGTCCTTGATTCCTGCAGCCTGGCGGGCGGACAGAACCTTCTGCAAGGTGCCCAAGGCATTGAGGGAACGCGGAAAACCGGTATAGGCATACAATTGTGAAAGCGCTTCTTTGGCTTCGCTTACGGTCAGGCCATTATCCAGCGCTTCGACGGCGGCCTTTTCCAGGCCTGCCTGGTCGCCTTTGGCTTCTAACGCCGCCATGACGGCAAGTCCCTGCCGACGGGGGGGTAAGTGCATTATTCATAGTTTGTTGTTTATTATCATTCTGGGGATTCCGGACCAGTGGATTGAACATGCGTATCTGGCGACCGCCGAGTTTGTATTTCTCACGCAGGGCTGCCGTTTCCTTCATCATGGGCGATGCGTGGTAGCGGTCCAGAGCGGCTTGGTCGGCCCATTCGTCTATGAGGAGGAGACCGTCGGGGTCAGGCCGGAGCGCATGGCCGCCTCAAAGACCGGTTTCAGATTGTTTTCATCTGTTTTGCTTCCAAATACGGTGTCTCCACCGAACATTCCTGTGCCCCAGCCCCAGGTTCCCAGTGCTATTTTAGTTTCTTTCATCATACAGTGGTCTTATATCTGTTGCAAAGGTAGGGGATTTCTTTCGGAATGGACTTAACTGAATTACGGATTTTTCTATCCATTTTACGGAAAATGCAGTTTCTTCGTCCGGAATTGTTTATCCGGCCAAAAATGAGTAATTTCGCAGAAAGTCCACATAAGCGGACAAGAAACATAAACTTTGATAAGATGAAACCCTACGGAATCCTGATCTGCGGCATTCTTGCGGCAACATGGCTGACATCCTGTGGCACGCGCGGGAATAAAACGGCAGAGACCGACGTTGAAACCTGTTTCACCGCCATTGACAATTATCTCACAACGGTAATAGGAACGCAGTATTCTCCCGGAGAGATTTGCATCCCCTATCACAACTATCTCGCTGTCGATGAGAGCGACGGAAATGACATTCAGGTCTGGGGCGATTTCTGGGTGGAGAACTATCGTGTGTCGGAAGATACGCTTGTCTTTGTCTCCGGCGGGAACCATCCGGGCAAGATGCACGTGAAGAAGGACAGCGCCGGACATTTCTCCGTGACCGCTTTTGAGGAGGTGGGTGACGGAAGCACGTTCCTCCCGACGGCCCAGGCCATCTTCGGAGATAAGTTCGATGCTTTTCAAAAGGCCTATGCCGACCACGAAGAACGCGAAAAAGTGAGAAAAACCGCTATCGGCGCCTATGTTTTCGAGAATAAGCTGGCTGTGAAGGTTTACAAGGACTACGGCTGGCCGGCCGTGGATATCCCTGAGGTACGTAAATGATACGGACTGACAGACACGAAATGACCGAGAAAGAAAAAATGCTTTCCGGGCAGATTTATTCTGCCGTTGACGAGGACCTGCTGAAGGAACTTGGCGAGGTCCGGGAGGTGATACATCGTTATAACGCCCTGGCTCCTTCGTTGCAGGAAGAGCGCTTGCGCATCCTCAAGGGACTGTTGGGCTCCATCGGTGACGAGGAAATTATTATCAACCAGCCCTTTTTCTGCGATTATGGGAAGCAGATACGCGTGGGAAAACGTTTCTTCGCCAATTTCAACTTCACGGTGCTGGACGAGGCGCCGGTCACCATCGGCGACGACTGCTTCATCGGCCCCAATGTGAGCATTTATACGGCGTGTCACAGCACCGATCCCGTCGAGCGGAACAGCCGGAGAGAATGGGCCGAACCGGTTACGATCGGGAACAATGTCTGGATTGGCGGCAGCGTTACCATCCTGCCCGGAGTCACGATAGGCGCCAATGTCACCATCGGCGCCGGTTCCGTGGTCACCCATGACATTCCTGCGGACGTTGTCGCCGCCGGCAATCCCTGCAAAGTATTGAAGCATTTACGGTGTGGGATTTAGGAAATTATTTGTAAATTTGTGTAACTAAACTATTTAAACAATGAAAACAAGTACTAAAATCTGGCTCTGCATTGCGGGCCTTCTTCTGATTATTCTTGGCGTTGTCTGTATTGCCAAACCGGACATCACGCTCATTTCCGCCGCATGGATGCTCGGCTGTTTCACCCTTTTTGCCGGCGTCACCAAATTGGTTTTCACCTTCCAGACCCAGGCTTTCCTTCCCAACAGCGGAACCCGCGCGCTCAGCGCCCTGCTGGACATTTTCTTCGGCTGCTTTTTCCTCTTCAACGTTCTGGGAACAGCCGTATCGCTCCCGGTAGTATTCGCCATCTGGGTAATGATTGAAGGCGTTATCATCGCCGTTCAAAGTTTTGACTACAAGAAGGTGGGCTTCCCCATGTGGTGGGTATTGCTGCTTCTGGGTATCGGCGGCGCGGTCCTTGGCTTCTTCGGCCTCCGGAACCTGGATGTGACGGCCGGCGTCCTGTCCACCATCATCGGCCTGGGCATTATTGCCAACGGTCTGGCCTATATCCTGGCCGTCATCGGTGTGAACCGCTTCGAGAATCGCATGGACAAGATGGGGCGCATTATCGACGAGCAGTAGTAATCGACGAGCAGTAGTATTTATAATAAATTGATTTTCACCGGGTCTGCCGCGTATGTCGTAGTGGCGGGCCCGGTGTTGCTTATACATACGCAGGGCTTCGCCGGATTCATAACGCCCGGATGGGCTCCGGGAAGGGTTGGAGATATACTTGGTTCGATGACGAGCCGAAAGACCGCTATCGTTTCGAGTGCAACGAGTGCCTTTACAAACATGAATTCGGCAAACGCAATCTTCTGGGCCGATTCGGAAAGATGTTCTGCTACAGCGATATCATCAATTACGGCAACTTGCACCATAGCGGAGTAAATCTGTTTGATATTTGGTCAAGTGACGGGAAATGCTTACCTTTAACCCGATAAACCAGGTAAGCATGGCACAAAAAGGTCTAACAAAAAAACAGTTCTGGGTCCAGATGGCTATGGTGGCTTTCTGGGAACTCTATTCCGTGTGGTGCGTGGTCAACGGCATAATGCAAAAAAGTACCGCCTACTGGATCATGGGAGCAGTTTTTGGCCTCCTGTACCTTGTGTATGCCGGCTATCTTATTTATCAGCGCCGTCGCTACCCCCTGAACGATGAAGAACTGGATAAGCAGGTCGGTGAGAATTTCAAGTCCGGCATGACCGGCATGGGCATTATCTTTGGCATTATCACTGTAGGGTTTTTAATCGCATTCGGCCTTGCGGCCTTATTGAAATAAGTATGAAACTTGACAAGGAACAAAAAAGAGTGCTGAAGGCAGTATTACTTGCATGTGGCGGCTACTGTTGGATTGGATATCCGCTATTATTGTGGCTCCTGGGAAAACTGGACTCCTGGAAAGATTTGCTCGTTTATTTGGGAGCGGCTCTTGTTATTACGCTGCTGATGACGCTGTTCTATGTCCTTGGCGCAAGGATTCCCCGCAAAGACGAGTAAATTGCGTGTGGGAGAATTCGATAATTTCCTGAGAAAAATCGATAACGGGATGTTCGGCAAAAACATCGAACTTTGCACCCGTTAATTGATGACAACTATGGGAAAGACACTTATCGCATTCTATTCACGCCGCGGGCAGAATTATGTTGACGGCAGCATCCGCAACCTCGCAAAGGGCAATAATGAAGTTATCGTAGAGAAGATTAAGGCGCAGTTCCCTGATGTCGATGTTTTCCAGATAGATACCGTGAAGAAGTATTCTGAGGATTATATGGTCTGCATCGACGAGGCCAAGGAGGAACTTCGGGCAAAAGCGCGTCCGGAACTTACCGCAAAGGTGGAGAACATGGACCGGTACGACACCATTATCCTGGGCTATCCCAATTGGTGGGGCCTTCCGCCGATGGCCGTGTTTACCTTCCTGGAAAGCTACAACTTTGCCGGAAAGAAGATTGTTCCGTTCTGCTCCCACGAGGGCAGCGGCCTGGGCGGCAGTATCCGCCAGCTCAAAATGACCGTTCCCGATGCCAACCTCACCGCCGGCGTAGCCATTCACGGCGCCGCCGCCTCCCATTGTGACCGTGAAGTCAAACTCATTCTTGAACAAGCCAAATAACTGTCATTCTGAGCGTCAGCGAAGAATCTCATAAAGAAACATTTCTATGAAAAAACTCATCTTCTCAGCAGTCTTTGCCCTTGCGGCCCTGTCTGCATCGGCCCAAACCCTTGTAGTTTATTATTCCCGCACGGGGCAGAATTACACCTCCGACGGCATCGTGGACCTGAAAGTGGGCAACACCGCCTTTGTCGCAAAGCAGATTCAGAAGCTTACCGGGGCCGATATCTTCGAATTGGAAACCGTCAAACAGTACGCCGCCGACTACTATGAATGTACCCGGGAAGCCAAGGAAGAGCTGAATGCCCAGGCCCGTCCGGCGCTCAAGGCCGATATCGACATTTCCAAGTATGATACGATTTATCTTGGCTGGCCCTGCTGGTGGGGCACTTACCCGATGTGCGTGGCCACCTTCCTGGAGGCCCACGACTGGAGCGGCAAGACTGTGATTCCGTTTACAACGCACGAGGGGAGTGGCTTCGGCAGCGGCATCCGCGACCTCAAGGCAGCCCTTCCTTCGGCAAAAGTTAAGAAGGGCCTCTCCATCCAAGGCTCCGAGGTGAAAAACGCCGGAAAACAGATTGAAGACTTTGTAAAAGGGCAGAATTGATATGAAATACACCACCCTCGGAAAAACCGGGATTGAGGTCTCCCGTATCTGTGTAGGCTGTATGTCTTACGGAAAAGCCTCGGAAGATTTTCATCAGTGGACCCTGGGCCCTGAAGACACGCAGGCTATGGTGTCACACGCCATCGGCCTGGGTGTCAATTTCTTCGACACGGCCAACATCTATTCTTTCGGGACCAGTGAGGAGTATCTTGGACGGGCGCTGAAGAATATCGGCGTTCCCCGTGATCAAGTTGTCATTGCTTCTAAGGTGTTTTTCAATGAAGGCCAGCTTTCCCGCAAGGCCATTCTCCGTGAGATTGACGGAACGCTCCGGCGCCTCGGAACCGATTATCTGGACCTTTACCAGATTCACCGCTTCGATTATGGTACGCCCATCGAGGAAACGATGGAAGCCCTTGACTCACTGGTGAAAGAGGGTAAGGTGCGTGCCATCGGCGCATCGGCCATGTACGGCTATCAGTTCCATAACATGCAGATCTGCGCCGAGCGGAACGGCTGGACCCTGTTCTCCACCATGCAGAACCACTACAACCTGATGTACAGGGAAGATGAGCGCGAACTGATCCCCGTCTGTGAGCAGTACGGCGTGTCCCTCATCCCGTATTCTCCGCTCGCCGGCGGCCATTTGACGCATCGTGGCTGGGAGAGCGGAACGGCCCGTTCCAACACGGACAAGACCATCCGCAAAAAGTATGATGCCTCCAAGGAAAATGACCTTGAGATAATCGAAAGGGTTGCAGTTCTGGCTGAACGCCTGGGCGTGACGATGACAGAAGTCGCCCTGGCCTGGACGTTGGCCAAGGGTGTTGCCGCCCCGATTGTCGGCGCAACCAAAGTGCCTCATTTCGATGCTACCGTCCGTGCCGTGGATTTGACTTTGAGCCGTGATGATATCGCCTTCCTGGAAGCGCCGTACAAAGCGCATGCGATTGTAGGCGCACTGGCAAGAACGGATTCCAACGGAATCTAAGCCTTTCCTGTGACCCTACCCGACACTGATAATAGCGTCAAGATTGTAGAACTGCGTCTGATAGATTTTGCCATCCGCAGCAGTTTGTCGGAATTTCCGACAAACTGATTCTTCGGCCAACTCTCCGGATGCGAAGATGTTCTTGAGATGAAGGCTAGCAGTCAAACAGGACGGACATGGCCTTTTGGGTGGCGCTGAGCCATGCCCCAAGCAATAGCCCGGGAAATTTTGATAAGCGAGAAATCTTCCGTACCTTCGTTGGTATGGAAGATTTTTTGATATTCAATACTCTGGGTGACGGAAAGTATCCGGACGCCTATAAGGAAAACTATCACTGCCACATCCTGTGCCGGAGCGGGGAAATGCACTTTGATGCCATGGGAAAGCCCTTCACTGCAGGCCCCGGGGACCTTGTCATCTGGCAGATGACAACGCTCATTTCCAACGTCAGTTATTCGGCCGATTTTGATGCGGATATCCTCCTGATTTCCAATCCATTCCTGAATCTTTACAACCCGGAGCAGGTGTGGGCCACCAAGGGCTATGTGTATATCAAAACCCACCCGGTTTTCCATCTGGAGGTCGATGAATGGGACATCATCGAGGCCGATTTCGCACAGTTCTGGCGCAGAATCCACTCCGGGCGCGTCATCTTCCACGACGAACTGGTGGGCCGCGTATTCCAACTTCTTCTCATGGATATGTGGGACATTTACTCCCGTGAAATGGAAAAGGCCGATACCGATGAGAATTCGGCCAGTCTCTTTATGCGTTTCCTGACGCTTGTTCAGCAGAATTGCCGGGAGAGCAGGGAGGTGGCGTGGTATGCCTCCGAGTTATGCGTGACGCCCAAGTACCTGTCGGCCATCTGCCAGAAAATCACCGGTAAAAGCGCCCTGCACTGGATAGAGTATTATGCCGTCCATGAGATTCTGTTATTATTGAATGACCCGGCCCTGACCCTTACCGAGGTCACGGACCGGATGCATTTCCCTGCGCCGCCGATGCTCACGCGCTACCTGAAGCGCACCATCGGCAAAACGCCGTCAGAGTATCGCATGGGACAGGTCTAGTCGTTAATCTTGAGAAGTTTCGCAGGATTGCCACCGACGACGGTATTCGGCGCCACGTCTTTGGTGACCACGGCTCCGGCAGCGACGACGGCATTCTCGCCGACGGTCACACCGGGCAGGATGGTGGCACCGGCGCCAATCCAGGCGTTCCGGCAGATATGGACGGGTTTGCATACCAGCAGGGCGTGGTCGTGCAGGTCGTGGTTGTTGGAGATAAGCTGCGCATTGGCCGCAATCATGACGTCATCGTCAATGGTAATTCCGCCGCGGGACATCATCAGGCTTCCGCCCATGACGATGACATTCTTGCCGATGGAAACCTGATCGGCACAGACCAGGTTGAGCGGAGGCAGCACGCGGCTCCCTTCTCCGATTTTCCCGGCGAATAATTCTTTTACCAGGGCGTCATACTCCTCGGTGTAGGGCATGGTATGGTTGATGGAAAAAATGAGCTTTACATCCTGCATTCCTTTCTGGAACTCCGCCGGGCTTGTCTTTCTGGTGTCAACGATAAATCCTTCCATTTTGAACTAGTATTGATTTCTGCTGCAAAGATAAGGGGACTTCCGCAGCCGGCCGTTATCAATATTTCCCAAGCTGTTGACGTTTTTTCGGAAAGTGCTTATATTTGTACAGACAAGCAAAAGATTTATGAAAGTACTGATTATTAACGGAAGCCCTCGCCAGAAGGGAAATACCTCAATTGCACTTGCCGAAATAGCGAAAACGCTTGGAGAGGAGGGCATCGACAGTGAAACCGTATGGATTGGCTGCAAGCCGATAAGAGGCTGCATGGCCTGCAACCAGTGCGTCGATAAACCGGGCGCATGTATTTTCAATGACGATATCTGCAATGAAATAAGTGCCAAATATGCCTCTGCCGATGCCCTCATCGTTGGCTCTCCCGTATATTACGGGCAGCCCAACGGTGCGCTTCTTTCCATCATACAGCGTTCTTTCTATTCCAACGGGGCAAATATTGCCGGAAAGCCGGCTGCCGCTGTGGCCGTATGCCGAAGAGGAGGCGCATCGGCAGCCTTTGAGACGCTCAACCTCCCGTTCCAGATGATGAATATGCCCGTCCTCGGTTCGCAGTATTGGAACATTGTCTATGGCCGCGAACCTGGCCAGGCCGCGCTCGACCAGGAAGGGCTGCAGACCATGCGGGCCTTGGCTCACAATATGGCCTGGCTGCTGAAAGCCACAGGCGGAAAGCCTGCACCCGGCCGTGGTGACGAACCCTGGGCCCCGATGCACTTCATCCGGTAGTTGTCTTGCCAAGCTGCTCGAATAGACCAGACTGCTATGAACCGAAAAACTTCCATCATAGACGGCCGCGAGTGCTTTATATCGGATTCCGTTCATCCGCAATATATTCTGGTTCAAACGCTTGGGAACCATGAACGGGGCATTTTCGACCGCACGGCAGAACGGCTTGCCGATGCCTGCGACGTGCCGTTTGTCCTGGCGGCCTTCCAGGTGTTCGACTGGGACTTGGACCTTACGCCCTGGCACGACGATGCCATCAACCGGAAACCGGAAGTCGGCACCCAGACCGGTGAGACGCTTCGTTATGTGACGGAGTCGCTTCTGCCTGCACTGGAGGCCGAATATGGCAAACTGCCAGTCATTCTTGGCGGCTACTCGCTGGGCGGCCTCTTCGCCCTCTGGTCTTCTTCGCAGACAGACCTTTTTTCGGCCATTGCCGCGGCTTCTCCGTCCCTCTGGATCAGGGACTGGCTGGACTTTGCGAAAGACCATCCGGTAAAGGCTGGGAAGGTGTACCTGAGCCTGGGAGACCGGGAGGAGCAGGTTAAGAACCGGGCGATTAAACGGGTAGGGGACTGCGTCCGCGGCGAGTACGAACTTCTTAAAGTTCAGCTTGGAAGCGAAAACTGCACGCTGGCCTGGAATCCCGGAGGCCATTTCCAAGATGAAGACAAGCGGCTTGCATCGGCCTTCACATGGTGTATCAACGCGTTGAAAGACCATTCGAAGGGATGAATTGCCTCCGTCTGTTTCGGCTTCCGGCCGGGCACTTTTTTGCCAAGTCGATGGAATTCAGTATATTCGTGCCGATAAATTCGGATTTTAACGGCCTGCAAACTGATGACTATTACCCTTCATACCTGGACCTCCGCCGACAAGACTGCGCTGATGGCGTTGTGCAATGCCGTGGACAGGACGTTCCTGTCGGACCGGCTGCCATATCCATATACCGAGGCCGATGCCGACTGGTGGCTGGGGATGGTCGCTGAGAATGAGGGTAAGGAGGGTGTTTGGCGGGCCATCGTCGTGGACGGTCAGATTGTCGGAAGCATCTCCGTGGAGAGGATGGCCGATGAACTGCGCAACGTCGGGTCGATTGGTTATATGATCCTGACGCCGTTCTGGTCCCAGGGTGTCGGCACGGAAGCGGTTCGGCAGATGTGCGGGATTGCTTTCCGGGAGCTGGCGCTGGACCGCATCATCGGAGAGGTATTCCCGGAGAACCTGGCATCGGCCCGGGTGCTGGAGAAAAACGGCTTCCAACTGGAGGAAACGAGGGGCGGGGCCGTTGAATATGTTTATGTACAAATTTGCGGATTCTTTCCATAGCACATTTATTCATTTTTTTGCGAAAGATGAGAAATCTTCCATATTTTTGCATGAATTATTGAACTATGGAAGCAAAAATCATTGACCTTCAGGAATGGGTATCCTTTGGAGGAGGAGGATTCGGGGAATCCTACTACAACAAGACGGACGACTCCGTAATTCTTAAATTGAACAAATCCAGCATTCCGGCCGGCAAGGCAGAGGAGGAGTTTCTACGCTCCAAGGCTGTCTTTCAGATGGGGATTCCATCGGCCGAACCTTATGAGTTTGTAACGGACGGGCAGCGTTACGGCATGACTGTCCAGCGGATTCAAGGCAAGGAGTCGTTCGGAAGGATTATTGCCGACCATCCCGAACGGCTGGAGGAACTGGCCGGCGTTACGGCAGAATATGCCAAGGCGCTTCACTCCATTCCATGCAATACGGAATATTTTGACAATATTGCCTTGCGTACCCGGGAAATGATTATGGAGAACAAGGTGATTCCGGACAATGTCAAGGCAAGGCTGGCAGGCTATCTTGACGAATTGGAGCCGGCAACCACCTGCCTGCACGGAGACCTTAATCCCTGCAATATCATTATGGCGAATGGCAAGGTATATTGGATAGATTTGGGCGATTTCGGCTATGGAGACCCCCTGCTGGATTTCAACATCCTCTCCCACATGAGCGGGTACGGTCCCAATCCTATGCTCAAGCACCTGTTCCACATGGACAGAAAGATGCTTACGCATTTTTATCAGTCTATGGGAAGGCAGTATTTCGGCCCCGTCTGGGATACGCCGGAGCACATGGGATACGCCGGAGCACAGGGAGAAGATGCATCGCATCGATCAGATTATGGCAGGAAAGGCCATCTGTATGTGGCCCCAGTCCTACCATGTCAATCTGCCTTACCTTCAGGGAAAGAAACTCCTGACCGCCATCAACCTCTTTATCGGAGACCGGATGCGCATTCCCAGATAGTTCAAGATGTTATTGTTGAACCGCATTATGACCCATTTCAAAAAACTCCTGCTCTTTGCCTGTGCGCCCATCAAGATTACCGGCCACGGCGACATGGACATCCTGAAGAAGTACATCAAGGCCGACCACCTTGACGTAGTGCAGAAGTTTACCGACAAGTACGATTATTTCGACTGACATCAGTTCTCCAAATTGCATGGAAAGCCTGACTGTACAGGCCAGGACCGGAGACAGGCTGACCTTCCCATTTAGGTTCGTACGAGCCGCATTCACGATGATTTCATTTGCGACACCTTCGTCGTCACGGTAGGCACCGAGACGGCCTTCTGGACATTCCGGGAGAGCGAGTGGGCAGCACTATAGAGATAATGCAATAATCTTTGTTTTTGAAGCAAGATTTCGAGCTTTTGTGCGTTTTATAAGAAAACGAGAGCAATGAAGATATTGAAAACAGTGATTTGCGCGGTGCTGCTGGTGGCAGGGCTGTGCGGGTGTGAGAAACAACTGATTCCTGAAATTAACCTGGCAGATAATCTGGAAGGAAGTTGGGAGAAAGTGTATCCGGAAGGCGTGCAGGATGCAGGGCTGGTAATCTGGACCTTCTCGAGCATCAACAAGGAGAGCCAGGATCCGTTTATCCTGACAATATACGTATCTGATGTATTCTCCGGGGACTCGGAGGCAAAGTACATCTACCAGCAACATCAGAACGGCTATCCTGGCGTAGGCAGTTCCACGCCGGAGATCTATCTCTTTGACATTGACCACGACTTCTTGCAAGAGGACAGGAAAGCGGCCTATACGCCCGCAGCACGGTACTATGTGAAAGAGTGCAGCAAGGACAAGCTGGTGCTTACCCGCGAAGAAGTGAATGAGGACGGGCCGAATCTGCTGGAGGGCGATGTGACGTTCAGGAGGATGGGGCTTTATACGAAGTGATGTGACTATTTAAGGCTACGCCTCAAGTTTGACATTTGCCGGCTTGCAGTATTGCTCGGTCTGAACACGGATAACTGATGGAAATATTTTCTCATCCGGCGGATTTTCAGTAAATTCGCAAGATAAATGCCCAAAGTTATGAAAAAAATTGTTCTTATCGCAGCAACCATAGTTCTGGCAGCAGCTTGCGGCCAGCCTTCCGTATCAAAGGATGCCACCGTAAACCCGGCTGAATATAAATCGATTAACCAAGATAACATGCAAAGAGTAAGAGATTTCCTGCACGAGGCTGGCGTATATTTCCTCGCGACTGTGGACGGGGACGCTCCCCAGGTGCGTCCTTTCGGCACGGCCGAAATCATCGAGGGTAAACTCTATATCCAGACCGGACACGTCAAGAATGTGGCCAAGCAGATTGCCGTCAACCCCAAGGTGGCCATCTGCGCCTACAAGGCCGATGAAGGCCGCTGGCTCCGCATCAGTGCCACGCTGGTTGAAGACCCGCGTGTGGAAGTGAAGAAATCCATGCTGGATGCCAATCCCGGCCTCCGCTCCATGTATGACGAGAACGACGGAAATACTGCCGTGTACTTCCTCAAGGACGCGAAGGCCACCATCAGTTCTTTCACTGCGGAACCCATAGAGATTAATTTCTAGGATAGAAGCAGCGTTTGGAAAAATGAGGCGCCAGGAGTGACATGAACCCCGAAAGTTAGACAAAAAACTTTCGGGGTTCATGTCACGTGACTACCGAGGCTATGTTGTCATGCAAAGATTTATGGTTTCGGATTGCACCTTGCCCAGCCGTATTTGTTATCGACACGGCGGAAGCGGCGTGGGCAGTTACAAGACCATGCTGCAAAAGAATTATCCGTCGGCCAGATATCTGGAAAGCCTGGGCATCAGCGGAGCATCGGTGCGGGATGCCGCCTCAAAGACATCCGTGGAGAGCTGGGTGAAGAAACTGGGATTGTTTGGTCATTCTGAGCGTTAGCGAAGAATCTATCGGCTTCGAACAGGATGAGATTCAGGCCCCGGCAGGCATGGAATTCAAGGCCGCATTGCTCCTCACTTACGGAAAATAATGCTATCTTTGTATGCTATGAAACACAAAACTTCCATCTGAGAGCAAGGGAACATGACCCATATTCCGTAATAAAGGCAAATCGCAATGACCGTCAAAGAAATAGAAGTCAAGACTGTACTTTCAAAATCCAACCTTCCCGTATCTGACTATGCCGTGAATCCCTATGTGGGATGTCTGCATGCCTGCAAATACTGCTACGCATCGTTCATGAAGCGTTTTACAAACCATCCGGAACCGTGGGGAACCTTCCTGGACGTGAAAACCTGGCCGGAGGTGAAGGGCCCGGCCAAATACAAGGGCAAGGAACTGTTCCTAAGCTCCGTAACGGATCCCTATCAGCCGCTTGAGGCCAAGTACAAGCGCACCAGGGCCATCCTGGAACAGATGCAGGGGAGTGGATGCAAGATAAGCATCTCCACCAAGAGCGACCTGATTTTAAGGGACCTGGACCTCATTAAAACTTTCCCGGGCGCCCGTGTCTCCTGGTCCATCAATACGCTGGACGAAGACTTCCGGAAGGCCATGGACAAGGGTGTGAGCATCGAAAGGAGGCTGGAGGCCATGCGTCAGTTCTACGAGGCCGGCGTACAGACCACCTGCTTCATTTCGCCGATATTCCCGGGGATAACGGATGTAGAGGCCATCATCGAGCGGGCCAAACACCAATGCAACCTGGTATGGCTGGAGAACCTGAATCTCAGAGGAGACTATCGGCCCGTCATCCTGGACTGGATTCATGAGAACCGCCCCGAACTGGACGGTCTTTATCACCAGATCTACTCCAGGAAAGACCGCGCTTACTGGACTGCGCTGGATCAGCAGCTCAGGGAATACACCGCCAGGGAAGGGATGGTTTATGTCCGTGACGATGACTCCAGGCGGAGCGCTTTCGGGGAGCTCCCGGTGGTCGCCAATTACTTCTATCATGAGGAGGTGAAAAAATCGGCAAAGAAACGTTAACCTTAACACTTGATAATTATGAAACAGCCAATCAAAACAAGCGAGGCCATTTTCCCGATGCCCGTCCTTCTGATTTCCACGTACAACGAAGACGGAAGCATTGATGTGATGAATGCCGCATGGGGCACGATGATGGACAGGGACCACGTTGCGCTCAATCTGACGGAGACCCACAAAACCGTGGAAAACATCAAACAGCGCAAGGGATTTGTGATTCATATTGCCGATGCCGCACATGTGGTAGAGGCCGACTGGTTTGGCGTCGTTTCCGGCCGAAAAGAAAAGGACAAGTTTGCCAAGAGCGGCCTCACTGCCACCAAATCATCTTTGGTCGATGCCCCCATCATCAATGAACTTCCCATTGCCATTGAATGTGAGTTTATTGAATATCAAAGCGATGCAACGGGCCTCGGCGTTATCGGCAAAGTCCTGCAGACCTCGGTGGAACCGGCCCTTGTCAAGGATGGCAAGGTGGATATCGAAAGCCTGAACGCGATTGCCTTCGACCCCTATACCCACGGCTATTACCTGGTTACCAAGAGGGTAGGCGAGGCCTTCAAGGACGGATTGAAACTGAAATAGCCTTCATTCTTTGACGTTCACGCCGAAGCCGATGAATTTCTCGCCGATGGAGATTTTTGCGCCACTGCCGTGGCCGAAGTCCATGTCTCCCCCGTCGTCGGCGAGTTTCAGGAATACAGCGGTATCCACTTTTCTCACGCTCACATACCAGTTCTGGGGCGTTTGAATCCAGATGGTATAGGTCTGGGGAAGGTCGTCTGCAGCGGCCTGCAGGTTGGCCGAAGCCGTACCCTGAGGCTGCGTAATACCGGAGCCGAGGGGTTCCTGGGCCGGGGCTTCAATATAACCGGCTGCGTAGACACCGCTTGATGCGAAATCTTCGAACAGCATCCACTGATGGGCTGCCGAAAGAGAAGTACGGGCCTTCTCCAGTTTTTCCAGCAGTTCCCTGGGAATGGTTTTCTCCTGCACCGCGGCGGAGAAAGCGCCGCAGAGCACAAAAACGGTTAATAAAACGTGACGGAAGTTCATCGGGCAATCTTTTTATAGTGCTTCCAGGCAAGGGTAGCGTAGCAGTAGCGCTTGGTGCGGGCCGAGGGGATGAATGCGTAGTGGAAGTGCTTTTCGGAGGCGTGCTCCCGCAGGCGATCAAGGTCTCCGTAGCCGGGGGCGGCCCAGACTACACCGCGGTTGTAGGCGGTGGCGGCAAGGCGTACCTGCTCCTTGACCGGCAGAGTCTCAATTCCTTCCTGCGTGCGTTCCCCTTTTTTATTGAAGGAGCCGTAGGAGGCATAAAGCAGCCTCAAAAAAACGCCCACGTATATCACCTGCCACTCCTCTTTCTGCAAGCGCGAAATGCGTATGCGGCGCGCCGTGGCATTATCGGCCGTATCAAACCAGAGCTCATACTGCCGGGCAAGGCCGCTTCTCATCCAGGCCTTTTCCATCTCCTCAACAAAGGAGGGCTTCATCTGGAACAGGCCGATTGAAAAGTCCGGCCCGCCGCCCGTGGTGATGTAGGTGCCGTAATTGGCGACCGTTTCCAGGGCATCCTGAAGGCGGGAATAGCGTTCCACCTCCGGCCAAACCACGGCCTCCGCAAACAGCGGGTCAACATCAAAGGAGCGCCACGTATCGTAGGCGCTCCCGGGTATGATTACGGCCAGGGCCAGTATTAGAGCATATAGGTGCAAAGCACAAGCTGGTACTTGTAGTTGCCGTTGCCGGTGTCTTCAGTGGCCTCGTGGTACCACTGTAGTTTGTTGCCAGTCTTCTTCCAGGCTGTGGGGAATACCTGGTCTCCCTCAGGCATCTGGAGGAAACCACCCTCGGCATTGTAGAAAACTTTGCGCTTGCCGTCAGAGGAGGTCCAGTTGGCGCTCTTGGGTGAAGAGGCGTCCTTGCGCTTGCCGTTGAGCTTCTGGAATTCCTCGTCAGAAACGGGGCTCCAGCTTCCGTCGGAGAAGTGGTAAACCTTACCGTTCTCATCCATTGAGTAGATGTGCTTGCCGCTGCCGATGGCGTCAAAATCGGCCTGACCAAATACGGCGAATTCCGGCCACCATGGGCGTACGCTCTTGCAACCGACCTTGGCGGCACTCACATTAATCTCACGCACGATTTCCTCCTTGTACATCTTGGGATAGTCTGAAGGGAACTCGCTATAAGCCTCGGCCAGGATGTCACCGGCCTGGATAACAACGTTGAGCGGCTCACGGTAAAGGGCGCACTCAGGGATAAGGCCGTCCTCAATGGCCTGACGGTTGATCTTGATAATCTTTCCAAGGGATTCCTTGCGGGCGTTGAAACGCTTCTGGACGTCCTCTACCCACACCTTTGCAGCGCGCTCACGATAGCTCATAATGCGCTCCAGGGCCTGGGCGTAAAGCGGATTGTAAACGGAAGGATCCTCAGTCTGGTATATCTTATTCTTGATTTCAATGAGTTTCTTGCGCTCGGATGCGGCAAAGTTCACGTCGGCCGTAGCGTCCTTGAGATCATAGCAAGCCTGGATATCCTGCATGTACTTGGACATCTTGACCTGCATGTCGTTAAGGCCGGCAGTCTTCTGGTTCATCTTTTCCATCATGTCCATAGCCGAGCCCATACCGCCCATCATTGAACGGGAGCTCTTCTGCTGGGCAAGCTTCTGCTCTTCCATGAAGCGCTTCTGGAAGGCATCGGCCTCCTTCTTGAAGGAAGGATCTTTGGCCGATTGGGCTTTCTGATATGCCTCCATCTTCTTGTTGCAGGCCTGCATCTTGGGACTGGCCTCCATATAGTTGGGAGAGGTCATCTGCTCACGAGCGGCGGCCTTCAGTTCAGACACCTCAAGACCCATATACTTGCGAATATCGGAAGCATTGCGGTCATAAACCTGGAATGTTGCCTCCAGGGACTTCTCCGACATCATCTTTACGGCGTCGGCCTCGCTCATATTCTCATATCTGGCGGCATCGGCCTCAAGTGCGCTCACGTCAAGGTCTCCAAGGATTGACTTCTCAATCTTTTCAGAGACACGCTGCTTGTCTGCCTCCGAAGCATTGTCGTCTGTGAGGATGGCAACCTCCGCGTCTGTAAGGCCAAAGGCCGATTTGAGGCCGTCGTTGGCCTTCTTGCGCCAGAGGAGGGTTTCAGCGTCCTCGCAGGTTGCGTCCTCATTGAGTTCTTCTGCGCGGATGGTGACGGCCTTGATGGCTTTGTAATAAGCTATCTGATTGGCCTCAACGGGGTTAATGAGTTCCTGGGCGCTGGGCACCGCAGGGAATTCATTCATCAGAGGAATAGGGAATTTGGCCGATGAAGGGGTAACCGGGCCGTCCCAGCCGAAGGTGCTGGCACGCTTTGCAGGAAGGGCCTGCTCTCCGGTGACGACATTGACGGAATTGGGATCATCGTTATCCTGACCGGCCATCTGGGACATTCCTTCAGGGATCATTCCCTGCATGGTTTCACCAAGTGAACCGCCAATGGCGCTTTCTGCTTTCTGCTTGATCTTGTCAAGGAAACTCTGGGCCTGGGCCTGGCCGCAGATGAGGGCCAGGGCGGCCAGGGCGAAAAGGGTAATGATTATCTTTTTCATAATGGTTTGGTTTTTAGATTCTTCGCTACGCTCAGAATGACAGTCTACAATCATGTCATTCTGAGGAGCGAAGCGACGAAGAATCTATTTCTTTACAAACTCTACTCTACGGTTCTTGGCGCGGCCTTCGTCCGTGCTGTTGGAGGCGATGGGAACGTGGGAGCCCTTGCCCACAGGGGTAAGGCGGGCCTGGGCAATGCCCTGCTCTACCAGAGCTGCCACAATGGCCTCCGCACGCTTCTGGGACAGAGGATCGTTCACCTTGTCTGAGCCGGTTGCGTCGCAGTGGCCCTGGACCTCGAACTCAAGGCCGGGATTCTCCTGCATCAACTTAGCAATACGGTTGATTTCCACCATTGACTCAGGCTTAAGGTCTGCCTTACCGGTTTCAAAAGTAATGGCATAGGTGATGATCTTGCCGTCACTGGCCAGGCGGTCATACAGCGGCACTGCGCCCTTTGCCAGGCGGACGTTGGAGATGCAGGCATATTTGTACTTGCCGCCATGATTGAACCAGAAATGCGAAGGCACTTTGGCGGTGGGAACGCTCATTACCCGCACGCCGTTCACATAGCCCTTGAAAGCGCGCTTGTTGAACGAGAAGGCGAAGTGATTCCAGGTGCCATCCTTCAGAGGTGAGTCGCTCTCGCCAATGCTCATATACTTTTCGCCGGTGATATCATCTCCCCCGGTAGGCTTTTGGACAGTCCAGTCATAGCGGGAGTAGCCGTCTTCGCGGAACGAGACAATCACATATTCGACGCGGCCATTCCAGTTGTTGAGATCCGGGTTGCCGAAGGCGATTTCCAGTTCGTCCCCGCCCAGACCGTCACCTATCTCATAATACATATCGAATTCCAGGGTGAATACATCCGGGAGGAAATGCTGCTGGTCATTCATCAGGGGCTGAATTTCGGCATAACCGTCGTCCGTAAAGGCAATCACCTTGCGTCCTCCCACGGATCCTACTTCGGCATAACCTGACATCAAATCCCACTGTGACGGGAACTCTCCCAACTGCTCATTTTCAAAAGTATCCTCAAAGAAAATCTCGTCTCCCGGGACAAAGTCACTCTTTGCATAAGCGGTTTCCACCTGCTTTTTGGGCTTGGGGGCAGGAGCGGCTTCTCCAGAGGGCTTCTTGGCGCCGCAGTCGTCGCAGAAATTGCCTGTGTTGCCGGTTTTACCGCATTCCTCGCAGGTCCAGGCAGCGCTGGCGGCGGGTTTTGCAGCGGGAGCTTCA
>CADAIT010000011.1 GCA_902788095.1 uncultured Bacteroidia bacterium
GTAGGGGACTTCAAGGGTATCCAGAGCAAGCTGGACTATCTGGACGGCCTGGGAATAACGGCTCTGTGGCTGAGCCCGGCGCATCCCACCAGCTCTTATCACGCCTACGACGTGAACGACTACTATTCCCTTAACCCAAATTACGGAACGGAACAGGACTTCAAGGACTTGCTGGATGCGGCCCATGCCAAGGGCATTGCCATCTATATGGACTATGTGCTGAATCATAGCGGAACCGGTACTGAATGGTTCAAAAGCGTAAAGGCCGATCCCAAGAACAGCCCCTATCGGGATTATTATGTGCTTTCCAACGGCGATTTCCCTGATGAAGCTATCGGAGGAATGGGTGGATGGAAATCCTTGGAGGATAACGTTGAGATTGGCTACAAGGGTCGTTTGCATTTCAAGGTGGACTGGACGGACGACAATAATAAGTATGTGACCGTGACTGAAACTACGGAACCGGCCCAATCGGCTAATACCACGAACGCAAAGATGTGGATCCACGTAGGTTCGGCCGGTAGCTTGGGCATGTACGAAACCTCCTCCAATATTTATGAGATTACTTTGGATGTAGATACGAACTGGGGTTTTCTAGTGCGCTCCTCTAATAGCGATAAATGGCCGGAAGGTACTAAATACGGAGGAAGGGCTCCTATAAAGATTTCTTTTGGTCAGCCCTTCTTGCTCAATAATTCGAGTTGGTGCAGTGATATCGTCTTTGGGGACGCTACGCACTACTATGCTAGTTTCGACTCCAGCATGCCTGACCTGAATTATGGTAACTCGGAAAATTGCCAGGAATCCCCGGCTTTCAAAGCTACGGTAGAGTCGGCTAAAAAGTGGGTGGATATGGATGTTGACGGCTTCCGCTTGGATGCTGTGATTTGGGTGTATCAGAAGAACCTCAAGTCCAACCAGCGCTTCCTGAGCAAATGGTATGACGCTGTGAACGAAAGATATAAGGAAATACATTCGGGCGACAATATCTTTATGGTGGGAGAGGCCTGGGCTGATGGTGGCCACTCCAATGAGAAGCAGTATTATGTGGGCCTTCCTTCCTGCTTTGAATTTGACTATGGTTACTACCTAAAGGATGTACTCAACAACCAGAAGGCCGGCAGCTTTGCCACGGATGTGGCCCACTATATCTCAGACCATACGGCAGTCCGCCCCGATGCCATCACTTCCTTCTTCCTGTCCAACCATGACCAGGACCGCTTTGGCTCCAATGTGGGCAAGAATATCAACCGAATGAAACAGGCGGGTGCCATCCTAAGGGCAGCGGTGACGAATATGTCCGTACCCCCATTATGTGGGACAAGGCCGGCAAGGATTGCGCCAAGAAGGGCGTGAACAATAAGGTGGATACCGGCATGCTCAAGGCCGATATCTCCGTGGAGGCCCAGTCTGCTACGGAAGGCTCTATCCTGCAGGTGTACGAGACCTGGAGCCGCCTGCGCAACACCTACGAGGCCCTGGCTTCTGGCACAATGACTAACGCCGGGCTTAGCGGTAGCTCCATCGCCGCCTGGTACATGACCGCCGGCTCCGAGAAGCTGCTGGTCATCCACAACGTGGCTTCCTCTTCCAAGGATGTCAGCGTGGCCGACGACCTGTCCCGCCCCGTGGCCGTGCTGGGCTCCGCCGCCGTCAAGGACGGTGTCCTCCGCCTCGCCGCCAACTCCTCCGTCGTTTTTCAGCTTTAGCTGTGACCTTTAACCAGCTGTGTGTCAGCGACTTGCTAGATAATCCTCGTTCAAAATTCGAACGAGGATTATTACGTAACATGCTGCATATCAACAACTTAATAATCACAAGGTTTTCCATTATTTTTGCTATATTTGTAAAAAATAGTCTTCATGATTCCAGAAAGCACCATCGACCGGGCCCTGAAGGACCTTTTCGGCAAGATTGAATTCCAGGCGGAACCTGCGGGGCTGTATGACCCGCTCCGGTACATGATTGCCATCGGCGGCAAGCGCATCCGTCCGCGGCTGTGCCTTGTTACCTACGGTTTTTTTGCCGATACCCTTACGCCGCAAATCCTGGAACCGGCGGCCGGGCTGGAAGTTTTCCATACGTTCACCCTCATCCACGACGACATCATGGACCGCAGCCCGCTCCGGCGCGGACACGAAACGGTGTGGAAAAAGTGGAACGAGGACACGGCCATCCTCAGTGGCGATGTGATGTGCATCGACGCCTACAAACGCATTGCACAGGCCCCGGCGGCCGTTTTGCCGCAGGCGCTGGAACTGTTTTCCCGCACGGCTTCGCAGGTGTGCGACGGCCAGCAGATGGACATGGATTTCGAGACGCGGAACGATGTCACCATGCAGGAGTACATGCAGATGATCGGCCTCAAGACGGGCGTGCTCATCGCCTGTGCCTCTCAGATGGGGGCCCTCATCGGCGGGGCCGACCTCCCGAGCCAGGAATGTCTGTACGACTACGGCTATTACCTGGGCCTGGCTTTCCAGGTGGCGGACGATTACCTGGACGCCTACGGTGACGAAAAGGTGTTCGGCAAGCCCATCGGCGGGGATATCCTGAATTGCAAGAAGTCCTGGCTTACCTTGAAGGCCCTGGAACTGGGTGCCGAAGGGCTGGAAGAGGCGCTGAACGCGCCGGCGGTTACTCCGGAGGAAAAATCGGCCAAAATTGCCCGTGTAAAAGCCATTTACGACAGCGTAGGCGTGGCCGATGCCGCCAGAAAGGCCATCGCGGACCTCAGCGCCCGCGCTGTTTTCAAGGGTTCCGACGCCCGCATGGACCCTGCCTGCAGCGACACCCTCAAAGCCTTTGCCCACGCCCTGGTGGGTCGTAACTTCTAATTTTTACAGCGTGAGTTCCCCGCCGCGGTAGAACTCTACCAGGTGGGTCTGGAACAGGTACTCGTAGGTGGCCTGTGCCGCGTCCGACTGGGCTTTCACCAGGCGGTTGCGGGCCTCGTTGAACTCGGTGAAGGTGGCTTTCCCGTTCTCGTATTTCCCTTCCTGCAGCTCGAAGGCTGCCACGGCCGCAGTCTTTGCCTCGCGGGCGCTTTCCCATTTGGCCCGGGCTGCCACGGCGCCGTTCCACGCCTGGACAATCTCCTTGTACAGGCTGTTCTTGGCCCGCTGCAGCTGGATTTCCTGGTTGCTGTGGTTCAGGCGGGCGGTCCGCAGCTGGTTCCGGGCGCTGAAGCGGGTGAAGATGGGGACGCTCAGCGTCAGGCCCACGTATTGGCTGAAGTTGTTGCTCAGCTGGTTCCAGAAGCCCTGCGTGCCAAAGGTACTGTAGTAATTGCTTCCCATGCCGGCCGACAGGGACAGGCTGGGGAGGTGCTGTGCATGGGCCAGCTGGATGGAACGGAACGTCCCTTCCAGCCGCAGTTCCTCCGCGCGGATGGCCGGTCGGATTTGTACGGCATCGGCAAAGATGTCGTCCGGATTGCTTAGCGGAACTTCTTCCAGCAGAATGGCCGGCCGATGGATGTGAAAGCCTTCCCATGTGTGGAGCTCCAGCAGCTGCGCCAGGTCCAGCAGGGCGCTGCGCACGTTGTTCTGCGCCTGCACCCAGGTGAGTCGGCTGGAGGCCTGCGAAGCCTTTTGCTGGGCCAGGTCGGCGGCGGAGGCTTTGCCGTTGTCGAACATCCCCTGCAGACGGGCCACCTGCAGGGAGTCAATCCCCAGCTGGTGTCGCGCAACGTCTTCAATCTCATAATTGTACAAGACCTGCACATAGGCTTTGGCTACGGCCATCCGGATGTCGTCCCGGGCTTTTTCCAGTTCCTGGGTGGCGGCTTCCAGGTTCAGGCGGGCCAGCTGGATGCGGCGGGGGGTGGCCAGGCCGTCGAACAGCGGCATGCTGCTGCTCAGGCTGAAACCCGTGGAGGCGCTGTTGCCGCGCTCGTAGGTGTTGTTTCCGCCGATTCCGCGGCCAAAGCTCCAGTTCTCGCTCACGGAACCGTTCAGGTTGGGCACCCAGGACCATTCGGCCGTGTTTTTGTCCACGGCGCTCTTTTCCCGGGCAATGTTTTGCGAGGCGATGGTGAGGTTATGCGACAGCGCCCAGTCCATGCAGTCCTGAAGCGTCCAGGGACGGGAGAGGTCCGGAAGCGAATCCGCGGGCGCCTGCATCATGAGGGCCAGGGTGATTAACAAGGTTTTCATGGCTTACTTGGAGGTGATGATTTGCGGCCCCCGGACCACGTCGTCCAGGGACAGGCCACGCTTGATTTCAATATTGACGCCGTCGGAGAGGCCTGTTTCCACATCCCGGCGTTCGAATTCCCGGTCGTTCTTCACGTACACGTATGTCTGCTCTCCTTCATACTGGATGGCGCTTTCCGGCAGGGTAATCACGTCTTTGGCCTCCTGCAGCACGATTTCCGCGTTGGCGCTGTAGCCGCTGCGGATGGTGACATCGGCCGGAACTTTCACGGACGCCTTGATTTCGAAGAGGTTGGTGCCGTTGCTTTCGGTGGCCTTGGGGGCGATGTATTCCAGCGCGGCCTCGAAGTTCACATCCTGCAGCGCACCCACGGAGATGCGTACCGGCAGGCCCAGGTGCAGGCGGCCCACCTCGGTTTCGTCGATGTTTCCGTCGAAGATGAGGTCGTTCATGTTGGCTACCGTGGCGATGGTGGTGCCGTCGTTGAAGGTGTTGGAGTTGATGACGGAATTGCCCACTTTCACCGGCACGTCCAGGATGAGGCCCGAAATGGTGGAGCGGATGAGCGTGGTGCTCCCGGTTTTGTTGGACGACGACACGCCGTCCCGCACAATCTCCAGGGCTTCCTGGGCAATCGCGTGCTCCTCCTTCGCCTGTTTGAGCGCCTGGCGTATCTTTTCGTACTCGTCGGCACTGACCAGCTGCTTGTCGTACAGGGCTTTTTCGCGGTCGTAGTTCTTCTGCGCCTGCTCCAGGTTCACCTGACTCAGGCGTACGCGGCTCTGGGCGCTGGCCAGTTGGTTCATGTCGGGAATCACCTTCAATTTGGCGATAACCTCATTCTCCTTGACGGTCTGGCCGGCTTCCTTGTACACCTCGGCCACGATACCGCTGATTTGCGGTTTCACGTTCACCTCGTCCCGCGGCTGGATTTTGCCGGTGACGACGGTGCTTTTGGAAATGGTTCCCATGGCGGGGGAAAGCTCCTGAAAGCGAATCTCTTTTGGCTGGGAGCGCTTGAACAGGTAGCCGAAGGTGCCCAGAAAAACGAGGGCAATCAGGGCGATGAGCAGGAATTTACCGAACTTTTTCATATCTGTTGTTTTTATTATTCATCTCGCATGGCATCTACGGGTTTGATCTGCATGGCGCGGGAGGCGGGCATCAGGCCGGCCACGACGCCCAGCAAGGTAAGCAGCGAGGCCGCCAGCACAGCCGTGCCGAAGGGTACCTGGAACGGCGCCTTGAGAATGCCGTCCGTGGTCATGCCCAGCTCCACCACGTACAGGATGAGTACGCTGAACACGATGCCGCTCATGCCGGATACCAGCGTGAGCACGGTGCTTTCCACGATAATCTGTCCCAGGATTTGCCGCGGTGTAGCGCCGATGGCCCGGCGGATGCCAATTTCGGTGGTGCGCTCTTTCACGCTCACCATCATGATGTTGGACACGCCGATCACACCGGCCAGCAGGGTTCCCAGGCCGATGAGCCAGATAAGGAAATTCACGCCGTTGAACAGGTTGTCCACAATGCCGAAAATCAGTTGCGTATTCAGCAGGAACATGGCCTGTTCGTCTTCCGGATGGATATAGTGTGCCCGGGCAATCACTTTCCGTACGCGCGGGAGGATATCGTTCATGACGATGCCTTCCTTGGCGGTGAAGCAAATCATGTGCACGGTATTGCCCATGTTGTAGGCCTTCCGCGCCAGGCTGATGGGAATGGTCACCGTCTCGGAAGCGCTGCCGTTTATGTTGATGCCGCCGGCCTCCTTCCAGTCCACGCCCACCACGCTGTAGTACGCGCCGTCCACCTTGATGCGCTGCCCGCAAGGGTCTCCGCCTTCCGGAAACAGCTCGTTGTACACTTTTTTGCCGATTACGCACACCTTGCGTTCCTGGGCGATGTCGGCATCGTTGATGTAGCGTCCATACCGCATTTGGGGCGTTTCGATGCGGGCATAATCGGCCCGGTTGCCTTTCACGACGGCCGAGGACGATACGGTCTCGCCGCGCGCGACGCTCTTGCCCCACAGGCTGACGGACGGGGTCACGGTCTCCACCTCCGGAATCAGGTTTTTGATGCGGTCCACGTCGGCATATTCCATGTTCCAGCTGCGTCCTTTCTTGAAGCCCTTGTAGGGTTTGGTGGTGTTGCCGGCAAAGACAATGCAGGTATTCTGCGCAAAGCCCTCGAACTCGTTGTTGAGGATTTGCTTGAGCCCCTGCCCGCCGCCGATGAGCAGCATGAGCATGAAGATGCCCCAGAATACGCCGAAACCGGTAAGGAAGCTCCTGCTGCGGTTGCGCAGGATGCTGTCCAGAATCTCCCGGAAAGTATCTGTATCAAACCATTTCATTCGGCTCTCAGGGCTTCAATGGGTTTTACACGGGCCGCTTTCCAGGCGGGAATAATCCCGGCCAGGGTACCGGCCAAAACAAGCAGCAGGGTGGCTTCTATGGCCACATCTACGCCCACGGACGGGTTCACCAGCATCTTGATTTCCTCGAAGCCGATGTTCACGCCTTTCCGGGCCACCGTCTTGTCCAGGATTTCGCACGCCACCATGCCCAGCAGCATGCCCACATAGCCGAACAGGGCGGTGATGCTCACGCTCTCGGCAATGATGAGTTTAAGGATGTCGCCGGGTTTTGCGCCGATGGCCTTGCGGATGCCGAACTCGTGCGTGCGCTCTTTTACGGTGATGAGCATGATGTTGGACACGCCTACGATACCGCTCACCAGCGTGAGCAGGCCCAGAATCCACATGGCAATCGTGAGGATGCGGCTCGCGTTGGACATTTGCAGGTTCTCGGTGTAGCCGTTCCTTATCCAGATGCCGCGCTGGTCGTCCGGGGCAATGCTGTGCAGACGTTTGATGGCCCCGCCGTACTCCTCCTGGAAGGTCTGGTGCTCCTGCAGGGTGCGCGGTCCTTCCACGGTGAAGGTGATGGATTCGATTTTGTCGGAGGGGTCGAAAATGCGTTTGTAGGTGGAGTAGGGGATGGGGCTGCTGCGCCGGAAACTCTGCTCGTCGGTATGGTAGATGCCCACTACGCGGAAAGCGATTTCGCCGGCGCCGACCCATTGGCCGATAAGGGCTTCCGGTTTTTGGGGGCTCAGTTCCTTGGCCTGCGCCAGGCTCATCACCATCACCTTGCGGCACGCGTCCATGTCTCCCTGGTTGATGTATCGGCCTGCCGCCATCTGCAGTTTTTCCTGTTCCAGGTGCTCGGGCATTTTTCCTTCCATCCAGGCGCCTACGCTGTTGCCGCCCAGGGTGAGGGTGACGCTTTTGCCCGTCGTGGCGGTAATTACATTGTGGATACGGCCTTCCCAGTCCTTACCCTTGGTGTATTCCAAGTCTTTGTTGTCCAGTTGGATACGACGGTTTTCCTTGTATCCCGCATAGGGTTTGGAGGTGCGCCATCCTTCCACGGAAATGCTCTGGCTCACATACTGCTCCATATTCCCCATGAAGGAGTTCATGAGGCCGTTGCCGGCGCCCAGCAGCGCAATGAGCAGGAAGATGCCCCAGCTCACCGCAAAGCCCGTGAGGGCCGTGCGGAGCTTGTTCTGCCGCAGGGAACTGCCTATTTCGTGGAATAATTCGCGCATAAAGTCATTCTGAGCTTGCCGAAGAATCTATTTCATCGCCGACCCTTGCCAGGCCGCATGGCTGAAGTTCTCTTCAATCTTCCCGATGATTCCATCCTTTATATGGATGATTTTGTCGGTTTCATTGGCCACGCCGCCCTCGTGCGTTACTACTATAATGGTAATGTTGTCCTCTTTGTTCAGCTGTTTGAGGAGCTGCATCACTTCTACGCTGGTCTTGGAGTCCAGGGCGCCGGTGGGTTCATCGGCCAGGATAATCCGAGGCTGGGTAATGAGGGCGCGGGCGATGGCGACACGCTGCTTCTGGCCGCCGGACATCTCGTTGGGGAAGTGGTTCGCCCAGGGCGTGAGGCCCATTTTCTCCAGGTATTCCATGGCCAGCTGCTGGCGTTTCTTGCGCGGGACGCCCTGGTAGTAAAGCGGCAGTTCAACGTTTTCCACGGCTGTTTTGAAGCCGATGAGGTTGAAACTCTGGAAAATGAATCCTATCATGCGGTTGCGGTAGTCCGCCGCCTGTTTTTCGCTCAGGTCCTTGATGAGTTTGCCGTCCAGGTGGTAGGTGCCGGTGTCGTAGTTGTCCAGGATGCCCAGGATGTTCAGGAGGGTACTCTTCCCGGAGCCGGAAGCGCCCATGATGGATACGAATTCCCCCCGCTCGATTTGCAGGTTGATGCCTTTCAGGACGTGCAGGGGCTGTCCGTTGTTGTAGGTTTTGTTGATATCGTTCAGTTCGATGAGCGCCATTTCTGCTGTATTAGTATGCTATTACACTGCAAATATAGAGGCTATTTTTGAAACCACCAAATTTTTTTGCAAAATTTATGCTATGGGCCGGTTTTTCAGGGGGCAAGCCGGTCCCGCCAAGGGCGCGTTCAGGGTATAAAACGTGCCACGGGCGGACCTTTCGGACCGCCCGTGGAGCATTTTCGGGGCCAAATGTGCCCGCGGAAGTTCTTACAAAGCCTTGATGGCACCTTCCAGACGACGGTAGGCAATGTCGATGAAGTCCTTGGTGCCGGAACCGTCATTTACGTAGCCGATGACCATGTCGGCAAAGTCAATGGCTTCGCGGAGCGGCGTGCTCTTGTCCTGAATCTCCTTGGCTTGGGTGACCAGCTTGAGCAGGGCATCCAGATCTTCCGGCTCGGCCAGGTTGCCGGGGCGCATGGAATTGATGGCCGCATTCAGGGACGACGTGGCTTTGGTTACGGCATCCTGCTTGGCGTTTTCATCGGCAAGGACGGCCTCTGCGGCAGTCATTTGCTCCTGCATGCGGGCATAGCCGTTGGGAGCCCAGGGTGCAAACGGAGGCACTTTTTCCGCAAGGGCGTTCCAGGCGTCCTGGGCCTCCACGCGGGAACGGGCAATCTTCACGGCCTGCTCCAGGTAGGTCTTGTCCACTACGCCGGGCTTGGCGGCTTCCTTGTTGCCGGTGAGCACGTTCAGGCGCAGGTAGTGCGTGCTGTGTCCGGTCATGTAGTAGTCCGGATAGAAGGTTTTGTCGGCCAGGGTGAGGCTGTACACGTTGCCGTTGGTTCCCTCTCCGCCGGTGCTCCCCTTGAGGACAATGTCTTTCAGGTCGGCGTCCAGGGTGAATTCGGCCTGTTCCCACACGGTGATGTCCGGGGTGGCCATTACCAGCGGACCGTACATGATGGCACCTTCCCACATGGGCTCGAAGGGCGTGCGGGCCTCGTTGACACCCGTTGCGGCCAGGTCCATCTTGTCGGGACCGAAGTGGATGTGGGCGCCGAAGGGCATCTTCACTTCCACCTTGTCGCCGGCCTTCCACTCGCGCTCGGGGATTTCCACGTAGGAGCAGGGGGCGTACTTCTTGGCCACGGACTTGCCGTTGAGCTTGATGCTGAATCCCTTGGTGGCCCAGGACGGCACGCGCAGTTTCATGGCGAAACGGCCGCCTTTGTCAATACGGATCAGCGTGTTCTCGGCCGGCCAGGCACATTCCTGCGTGAATTCCACGTCCTTGGCAGCCCAGCGTACCTTTGTGGGCAGGTACAGTGCCACCCAGAGGGTGTTGTCGTTCACAAAGTATGCGGCTTCCTGGTATTTTACGTGATTCTCCGCACCGGTACCGCCGCAGCAGGTGCTCTGGGGCGTTTCGCTGCCGAAGGGCTTGGTGGCGTTCATGCCCACGGCATACTGGTAGCACACGCCGTATTCCTCGGGATGGACGGAACCCACCAGCTGGTTGTACAGCACACGCTCGTAGTAGTCCATGTAGCGGGCGTCGTCCGGGTTGAAGCCGTTCAGGTCCTTGGTGAGCTTGGCCAGGTTGTAGGCGCAGCAGGTTTCGTTGATGTCCGGATTGGGGAACAGATTGCCCTTGCGGTCGCTCATGACGCTGGTGTTCATGCTCATCATCTGGGAGTAAGGCTGGCGGAACATTTCGCCGTTGCCCACGCCGCCCATGGCGTAAGCGTATCGGCCCTGAATCATTTCCCAGAAGTTGGAGGCGATATTATAGTAACGCGGGTCTCCGCCCACCTCGTAGGATTTGAGCGCGCCCACAATCATGGGGATGTGCTGGTTGGCGTGGCGGGTGCGGATATCGTCAATGTTGCGGGACAGCGGCTCGTAGAAGGCGGGGGCGTCAAAATAGGACGCGGCCTCTGCCAGGCGCTGTTTTTCCGTGGCGTCGGATACCATGTCGCTCAGGCGGGCCAGGGATTCCTGCATGCCGCCCACTTCGCCGGCAATGTACATATTCCACATTTCGTAGCGGTTGCCGGGACGGGCCTGGCGCTCCGCCTTGGTACCGTCGGTCTTCACGTACGTGCGGTAATGGAGACGGTTCCACACCCACAGGCCCATGTCTTTGGCAATGAGCAGCGCCTTGGCGGCAATGGCTTCGTCGTCAATGGTATTGGCAATGTCGATAAGGCCGGCAAGCTGCTTGTGGATGGAATAGTACGGGGCCCATACGCCGCTGAAGTTGTTGTAGGCGGTGTAGTTCTCGATGAGGACGGGGTGCTGGGCGGGAATGGCGTTGATGTAGCCGTAGCCGTACTTGGTGCAGTCTTTCTTATATTGGTCGAAAGCGTCCCAGGTTCCCTTCATCTTCTTCAGTTCGGCTTCCGGGGCCAGGTCACGGGCTTCGCGGTAGCGGCCCAGTTTTTTGTCATATACGAACGTAAGCTCCTGACAGGCACGGAGTTCGTCCACCATGCGGCGGATATTGGCCTTGAGGGCGGCCTTCTGCTCCGGGTCGTCGGTGCTGGCAAAGGCGAAGGCCAGGGCGCTCATGTAGTGGCCGCTGCCGTGTCCCTTGAGCTTGGTTTCCGGGGAATCCCATCCGTCGCTCTCCGTGTAGCCTTCCGTGGGGAGGCCGTAGGTGTCGCGGTAGTTGTACAGCTGCTGGGTGATGTCCAGGGACAACAGGTTGCGGATATCCATATCCCGGTTGCCGGTGAGACGGTTGTCGCCGATGAGTTTCACATCGCCCTGCGGTAGGGGCCGTGCCACCAGGGACGGGGTTTCCCAGGCACCTTCCACCACACTGACGGAGGCTTCCAGCGGGTAACCGTTTTCGGTGGTGTTGTCACCAATCACATATCCTTTCACCGTGTAGGTGCTGCCTGCGGGCAGGGCGGCTTCCTCTTCCTCGGTTTCGCGGAGGGAGTTGGTCCATTTTACTTGGCGCCATTCCTGGGTGCCGTCGGCATAGGTTACCTGGATTTGCCAGGGAAGACGGGGTGCCGTGCCTTGCGGTGTTTCCACCGTTATGGCCGGGACTTCCTGGATGGTACGTGCAGTTTTTGTGGGGTTGCAGGCTGCCACCAGCGCGGCAACGAGAGCAATTTTGGCTATGGTTTTCATACGCATATAATGTGGTTGATACAAAAATAACAAAAAGGAAGGCTCGCGGCTTGTATTATAGTCCCAATTTCTGTAAAAATCCTCCAATTTATAAGTGCGCAAGCCACGTGCCCGTCATTTTGGGCCGATTTTGCCGGCGCCCTGGCTCGGTGGGGCCACTTGCCCGTCATTTTGGGCCGATTTCGCCGGCGCCCTGGCTCGGCTGCGCCACGGCCCCGCCCCCTATAATGCGCAACCGGCGGGCCGATTGGTCCGCCAGTGCTGCGTTTTATGCCCGAATCGGCCAGGCCTTATTTGACATGTATGTGGATGGTGACCACGGCCTTGTAGTCGCCGTACACAAACACCGGGCGAATGGTGTAATTCTCGCCGGGGGACACCACGCCGGGTTTGGTCCCCACCTGGAAGGTCCAGCTGGTGCGGTCGTACTGGGTGTACACGGTAGGTGTTCCGCCCCAAGGGGTGACGGACCCGTCCGGAGCATACCAGAAGCCGTAGCCGTTGGCCGTGTAATTGTAGCTTATGGAGCCGTCCGGTTCAAGCGAGCCGAATTTCACCTTGCCGGATGCGTAATTTGCGCGGTCGGAGGCAATGGCGGCGGCAATCTCGGAGGGCTGCATTACAAAGGCATAGCCGATTTTCTCGAAATCGTCCGAATCCAGGGAGAAGGAAGGTCCGGCATAGCCGTCGGCAGCGGGAACGTCAATATCCTTGACGATTTCCGTGTCGTGGGGCGTTTCGTCGCCGGTAAAGGCAATTTTGGTGATGAGGTCGGTCCCGGTGAAACGTACGCGGTACGGCCAGGTGCCGCCCTGTTCGCTGCCATAATACCGGGAAGGCGTGCAGGAAACCACCAGCCACAGTTTTTCCGTGTTTGCGGGTACTGTCCAGGTGGCGCTGGCGGTGCTCCCGGTAAGAGTGGGTTCGCTGTAGGCGCGGGAGCCATCGGCCAGGAGGGCTACAAAGCCGTAGGTCCAGCCGGCATCGGCCTTCTTGGCCAGACCTTCGAATTCCGCGCTTACACTGCTGCCTGCAGCGGGTTTCAGGCGGATGATGTTGAAGCCTGTTGCTTCCGGTGAGCGGGCGTCGCCCACTTTGTTCCAGCCGTCGCCGTCGTCAGAACCCACCCAGCCGATGTTGCCGATGTAATCCGTGCCAAAGTCGCCTATAGAGGCGGTGCGTTCCACGTTGCCTTGCTCGTCCAGGTTCACCACTTCCGTCTTGAAGTCCCAGGTGGCACAGCGGGCGGCGTACTCGTACAAATCCCGGTTGAACGTGGCCAGGTCTCCGCCGCAATAGAGCCGCATATAGGCCTGGCAGGCGTCTTCGGTCTTCTTGGACTCCTTCCATATACGGCCGTAGGCGTCAAAGCCGTATTTGTCGGTCCAGAGGAACTGGAACCAGTAGGAGGCATAGCGCATGTCAAAGTAGTGGAAATGGCGGTGGCTGTTTTCGGCAAACACGCGGAAGTTGTCCTGGGTGTACGCCTGCTCGGCGTACAGGTTGAAGCTCTGCCAGTTGGCACAGGCCTCCCAGAATACGCCGCCGCTCTGCATGAAGCCGGCGTCATTGTGGCCGAAATCGGCATATACCTGATACTGGAAGGCGTGGCCGATTTCATGCGCGACGGTGCTGCCGGTGGGCTGGCAGGCCGTGGCGCTAACCCACAGGCCGCCCATGTCGCCGGTTCCGCCGCCCTCGGCCTTCCAGTTGGTGGTTCCGTAGAGGAAGATGGACATATAGTATTTGTCCAGGTAGGACTGTCCTTCCGGGCCTCTCATGCCAAATTTTTCCACGTAAGTCTTATAGTAGATTTCGGCCTTTTTCAGGAGGTCGTCCACATCTACACGGATTTCCTGGGGCGTTTCGGCGTCGCCCGGGTCAATTTCTCCCGTCTCGTCGTAGCCTTTGTCCCAGAGCACGATAAAGTGCTCGCTGGTGCGGGCGCGGCCCAGGAAGAACTCGTTGTCGGAGCTCTTGAGCTTGGAGAGGCTTCCGGTAATGCCGGTGTAGATGCGGCTCACGTCAATGCCCTTTGCGGCGATTTCCTCGTCGGTGAGGGTGACGGACGCGGCTTTCTGGGTGACGGTGAAGCTAGCCTTGCTTTCCCCGCTTACAATGGCAAACGTGGCCTTTCGTGAAGTTTTCTCCGTGTTTGCATCGGCAGAAACCGTCATTTTGAAAGGAACGGCTTCGCCGGAAGCAGTCCCGTTTTCAGGTTTGAAATGGAGCCATTCGGCATCGGTTTCCGCGTGCCAGTTTTCCGTGCAGGTGAAGCGTACCAGCGAACTGCCGCCGTTCCCTGCAAAGGTAATGCTGTTCTGAACCTTGAGTTCGATGTTTCCGGTGTTCTGAACGACTTCCGGCTGGGGGTCTTCAATCTCCTGCTGAACTTTCTTGCAGGAGAAAACAGACAGCCCTGCCAAAAGGGCAAGGGCTGCCAATTTCATGATTCTTATCATTTACCGTAGGGTTTGGTGTTCTCAAACTGAGCTTTCCAAGGCCACTTGGTGTCTTTGTCGTCAGACTCGTCAGTCCAGGGATGACGCTCGTACTCGGAAGGGGCGCCCGTAACCACGAACCATACTTTGCTGGCGTTTTCGGGAACGGTCCAGGTCTTTGTGGCGGTAGCGTTGGCATCGGCACTCCAGACCGGGCTGTAGGTGCGGGTGTCGTCACTGTTGATAGCGACAAAGCCAAAGCGCCAGCCAGCCAGGGGGGCGGAGCCGCTTATGCAACCTCCCACACCCAGATTCTGGCTGAAGGTAACGCTCACTTCCTTTCCGGCGGGAACGGTCATCCTGATTACGTTGTAGCCGGTGGTTTCAGGGGAGAGGCTGGATTTGATGGTCCACCAGTCTTCATTTTGGGAGATGTTGCTGGTGGCAATGGCCATTTCTCCGTGGTGGTCCAGGATTCTTCCGCCGTATTCGTACTTGGCGTATTTGCGGAGTTCCTCGGTGTCGTATGTGACCATATGTGAGGCATAGCCGTACATGGAGTCGTTCATGGCATCCACGTCGTAATCCATCAGGCGCATGTAGGTCTCAATGGGGTCTTCCGGGTACTGGGCCTCGTTCCACAACCTGCCGATGAAGGTGATGTCGTTCTGCTCCACCCACCACCAGTGGATGAAATAGTCGGCATAGCGGGGACGCTCGTGAAGGACGTGCAAGTGGGTGGAGTTGGTATATTCACCATACCAGCCGGTAAAGGTTTCCTCACGGTACTGGCTCATGACCATGCTCTGCCACTGGGCGGTCTGCTCCCAGAACGCGTTGCCGCCCTCGCCGTTGTCACCAAAACCGTAACGCCAGCCGGGGCCCTGCAATCCGGAAGTGGAAGGAGCATTGTCCACGCTTACGCCCTGGCGCACCAGATAGTCGCAGAAGACCATGTACTGGAAGCAGTGGCCGATCTCGTGACCGATGGTGCTGCCAACGGGTTTGCAGGTGGAAGGGTTCACCCACAGGGCGCCAATCACGTTGTCGTATCCGGAGCCGGTGGCCAGCCATTCGCTCTGGTAAATGATGTAAATCTGCATCTTGTATTTGTCCAGGACCGAAAGGTCTTTTCCGGGATTGGCGAATTTGAGTTTGTTCACGTTGAGGTCGTAGAATTCTTCGGCCTTCTCCAGAAGGTCGTCAATGTCCACCCGCATGGCGGAATTTTTGGCATTCGTAGGTAATACCGTGCCGTGTGAGCCGTATTTGATGTCCCAGAACACAATGAAGTGCTCGCTTTGTTTGCTGCGGCCGAAGAACCACTTGGAGTCACTGCGGAACATGTCCATATTGCGGAACTCCTGCGGGATGTAAATCTTTTCCAAGTTGGGGACATCACTGGGGCTGATGGTGATGACGGATTCTGCCTGCGTGACGGTTATTTTCTGCGTCTTGTCTTTTCCTTCTCCATAGCGGAAGACCAGTTTCGCCTTTCTCTCCGCTTCATCCGGGTTGACGGCGGCCGTGAGTTTGAAGGTCTGGCGCTTGGTGTTGCCTTCTCCGCTTAAAGAGGAAGAGGTAATCCAGTTGGCATCTTCCGGAATTTCCAGCGTCCAATATCCGCTGCACTGGAAAATGACGTTGACGGAGCCGCCGTCGCCGCCTATATTGTATTTGGTTTCCTGAGAGAATCTGACCGTGGCGTCCGGGTCGTACTCGTGCTTCTCTTCCTGCGGTTGTTCCGGGGTCTCCTCCGGTTGCTTTTCAGGCCCGTCCTGCTTGGTGCAGGACGTCATCCAGGTTGTGCTCAAAAGCAGGGACGCTGCAGCGAGCACGGAAAGGATTTTTTTCATAATGTTTTAGTCGGTTATTGTAATGTTGAATTTCACCGTGGCGTTGTAGTCTCCTTTCACAAACGCGAAGGCGACGGTATAAGTGTCTCCGGGCTTGATGTCGCCGCTCTTCACCTTGTCCGGATGTACGCCGAACTGGCAGCTCCATGTGCTCGGATTGTATTCCATGAAGGTGTGCGCGCCGCCCCAGGTGGTAACGGTGCCGTCGGCAGCGAACCAGAAGCCGAATCCGTTTGCCGAATAGTAGGCATCCGGATCTTTGGTCGTGTATGACGTATCAAGCGTCCCGTCAGGTTTTACGGCCAGAAGTTTCACGGCGCTTGTACGAACGCCGGAGAACTCGCCAAGGGCGGAGACGATATCCGAAGGCTTCATCACAAAGGCCCTTGCAATGTCAAATACGTCGTCTCCCAGCTCGAATGAAGGTCCGGCGTAACCGGCTGCTGCGGAGGCTGTGATATTATGCTCCAGGGTAACGCTATAGGGCTTTTCCGTACCGTCGAAGTTCAGGTTGCCGTACAGGTCCGTGCCGGTGAACTTTACGCGGAAGGGCCATTGCTCGTCATTGGTGTTGTCCTCGTCCCAGAGGTGCTGGAGATAGGTTTCGGGCGTAGCCGCTACCACAAGCCAGAGTTTTTCCGTGCCTTCCGGAACCGTATAGGCAATGTCCGCGTTGTCGCGCACGCGCGTACTTTCAGAATATACGCGGCTGCCGTCTTTCATCAGGGAGACAAAACCCACATTCCATCCCGCGATGGAAGGGTCGGACACGCGGTTGAAACCCGTGGCATTGGGCAGGCCTTCGAAACGCACGGAGACCTTCCCGTCTGCGGGGATGTTGATGCGGATGTGGTTGAAGCCGGTAGCTTCCGGGGCACGGGAGTAATCTACGGTATAGAAGCCGCTGGCGTTGTCATAATTGCTCGTCCAGCCAATCTTGCCTATGTAATTTTTGCCGAATTCCCTCACCGGCTGCGTGACGCCTGTCAGTTTTCCTTCGTCCAGGTTGGTGGCTTCTGCGCTGAAGTCCCAGGTGACGCAGCGGGCGGCGTAGTCGTACAGGTCGGCATTCAGTTCATCCATGCTCAGGCCATGCATGCGCTGGTAGGCCTGGATGGGGTCTTCGGGCTTCCTGGCCCCGCGCCAAATTTCACCGATTTCCGCCACGCCGTGCTTGGAGGCCCAGTGCCACTGCAGGAAGTAGCTGGCGTAGCGCTGGTGCTCGTGGGTGAAGTGACGGTGACTGTTGTTCACGAACTCCGAGAAGTTCACGGTGGAGAAGGCCTGGTCCGCATAGGACTGGTAGGCCTGCCACTGGGCGCACTGCTCCCAAAAGCCGCATCCCTGGCCAATCTCGTAGCGGAAACCCGTGGATAAGTCTTTGGCGGCACCGTTGGCAATAGCGTCGGCATACACCATATACTGGAAGCTGTGGCCGATTTCATGGGCGATGGTGCTGCCCACCGGATGGCAGGTGGCGGGATTAATCCAAAGGGCGCCTATCGTATTGTCGTAGCCGCTGCCGGTGGCCAGCCACTCGGTCTGGTGGAGGATGTAAATCTCCATCTTGTATTTGTCCAGGTTGGATTTTCCTTTCCCGGTGTCTGCAAATTTAAGGACGTCGATATTGACGCGGTAGAATTCTTCCGCCTTCTCCAGTAGGTCGTCGATATCCACGTAGTAGGCGTTGTTCGTGGCTAAATCCGAGGGCGTTTTTTCTCCGTAGGGGTCATAGCCCAGTTCCCAGAACACAATGAAGTGTTCGCTCTGCTTGCTGCGGCCGAAGTACCACTTGCTGTCGCTTCGGAACATGTCCATGCCGCTGAATTCCTGGGGGATGTATATTTTGTCCAGGTCGGGGACGTCTTCCTTGCTGATGGTGGCTACATTGCCCTCCTGGGTAACGGAAATCTTCTGTTGGGTGGCGCCTGCATGGAAGGTAAGCGTTGCTCTCCGGGATTTTGCCTCAGGATTGGCTGCAATTTCCATTGCGGCCGTTTGTCTGGAAGTTGAGGCATTCCCGTGGTCCGGAGAAATGGAAATCCAGTCCACGTTGTCAGGAAGAGTAATCTTCCAGTTGCAGTCAACAGTGAAAACCAGGTTTTTCTTCTCTCCCAGTCCGGAAACGGTGTACTTGGGCTCGGTTGTGAACTTGACCGTCCCTTCAATGGTATCGTCAAAAGGGGTTTCCGTAGGGGTTTTATCCTGTTCTACAGGCGTTTTTGTGCAGGAAAGTACAAACAGTGCCGGTAAAATAATAAGCCAGAAGAGAATTTTTTTCATAATTCAGTGTTATTGGTTCCCCGGTCGGCGGTCAGGCCGGCCGAGGAAAAGGTTTTACTGAGCATCCACGAAGCTAATCTTGTAGCTCATGTTGATGATGGTAGGATCAGCGTTGAAATCAGGAATGTAGGTGAGAACCTGCTTGTATTCGGCGGTCTTGCCTACGAGGGCGGATACGAGCGGGGTAATGGTCTCAGGACCACCTTCCTCAGCGGGTTCACCGGGCATAGTACCAACAGATACAACGATGCTTTCAAGGCCTGCTTGGAGTTCGATGAACCAGGCACCGGTTTCTACACCCCAGGCGCCAACTGTGGTAGGATCAGACATCCAGTTGCCGCCAAGGCCGCCAGCGTTGGATGCGACAGCTTCGCCATTCACATAGTTGGTAACGTCAATACCTTTCAGCAGTTCGCCGGTACCGCCTTCTTCGTCATCGTAGAGGGCATCCTCCATGTTGAAGAGCTCATATTTGGTGAGCTGGAGGTAGTCCTGGATGGCGGACATGTCGGCCTGTACACCGCCATAGAATACATTGATGGGAACAGTGATTTCAACGGTCGGGAGTGTGAATTCACCGGCCTTACGGTTGGCGGAGTTGTACTGACCGGCCTCAGGATCCTTGAATTCTTCAATCTTGACCTTGAATTCAATACCTACACGGGAAACTTCTTCTCCGTCGGTACGCTGGAAGACCATGCGGCAGACATAGGTTTCGCCAGCTTTGATCACGCCGGGCATAACGCCGACAGTGGCGATGAGCAGCGCATCCTCTGTTACCCGTGCTTCGGTGTAGATTCGGGCGTCGTCGCCCCAATTCTGGACACCGCCGACACCGTTGCACCAGTAGCCGATACCGTTGGTGTTGAACGCGGAGGTTACATCATAGCCGGTTCCGGGATCGTTGCCCATGTACAGGCAGTTTGCACCGGTTTCCGGGCTGCCGCCCAGTTCGCCCATGTCTTCCAACATCTCGGCCCAGTCGTCATATCCCAGGAGTTCATACAGGAATTTGCCGTTGGAATGCTTCAGGGTGGTGTAGTCAACTTCATCGACGGCGTATTGTGTCGTGGAAGGAGTAGTGAAATTAAGAGTAATCAGATAGTCGGCCCAATCACATTCGGCCTTGGGACCTTCGGGCTGCTCCGGGTTTTCCGGAGTGGGTTTTTCCGGATTTTCCGGAGTGGGTTTTTCAGGCTGACGATCGCTGTTGTCTTTCGAACAACCGATGAACAATGCCGAAACGAGCATTATGCTCCAAAATACTTTTTTCATAAGTGATAAGTTAAAAAGTTGATAATTAATTACTTAGGTTTAAGTTTGTTATTCCTCGGTTTCAGTGCTTTCTTCTCCGCGGCCGGGATAGCCGGGATTCTGGACCAGTTTGATGTTGGATTCCATGTTCTGGACGCAGATGGGATAGAGGTTCTTGTACATCACACCCTTTTCTTCTGCGCGCTTGGAAAGCCAGCTCTTGCCGTTCCAGACATTCTGTCCGTTGCCGCACTGGAAGCGGATGAGATCCTGACGACGGTGGAATTCACCGACGAATTCCCAGGCGAGGTCATCCAGGAGACCACCAAACTGGATATCGGCACCGCCTTCTTCGGTCTTGATGAAGAGGGGATCGTTCCAGACTTCTTCGTAGGTGAAAGCGGGGCTTTTAGGCTCTTCGGCATCGATCTCGGCATTGCCGGAAGCTCCGGCCGTGTACTCACGCACACCGTAGTCGTACACGGAGCCGCCCTTGAGGTCTGCAACCGTACGGTTGGCAAGGGAGGGATCGGTGTCACGGAAGGCGCGCTGACGAACTTGGGTAACAAGGTCGGCGGCTTTCTGCTCCGTATATTCAGGCAGGGTCTTGGAACCACCCAGACGGAGGGCGCATTCTGCTGCGATGAAATAGGCGTCGGCAAGGCGGTAGATGGGCGTGTCGTCCGCTGCAGCGTGGTAGCTGTTGGGCTGGATTTCACCCTTTACATAGCGGTATCCTTCCATCATGTAAGCGCCGGGCGTGTCAACGGAGTGGATTTCCTTGGTGTAGAATACATCTACCTCACCCTGGTCGTCAACGGCAGCCTTGGGGAGTTTCACGCGGTCTCCGGAGCCGTAAACATATTGCTGTCCATAGGCCCAGGTATCGTAGAAGCGGGTATCCAGGTATTGTACGCCGGTGAGGTGATTATCCTTGCTGGGCGTAACTGTTTTATGGGCGTAGGTATCAATGAACTGGGGAACCGCACAGCCGCCGTTCCATCCGCCGGAGAACCCGAATGCGGCCGTACCGAACGCGGGGAGGTTGGCGTTGGCAAGATAACTTCCGCTTGCCTGTCCGGCTTCCATGTCCAGTGCGAAGATAATTTCCGGATTGGCGGAAAGGTCCACGCGGTGGTTGTCCTTGTAGTTGGGAGCAAGGCTGTATTTTCCGCACTTGATAACTTTGTCGGCCCATTTGAGCGCTTCCTCGTAATGGCTCTTGTCGCCTTCGTCGTAGGGCTCGGTGGTGGCAAACCATGCATAGTAGTTCAGGTGCATCTTGGCCAGCGTCATCCATGCCATGGCTTTGGTGGGATAGCCGAAGGTGTTTTCTTCGGGCAAATCTTTCTCAGCAGCCTCCAGTTCGTCCACAATGTACTTGAAAGTCACCTCGGGCTTTTCCTGCAGCGGGAGAAATCCCGATTCCTGGTCTTCTTCCGGAAGGATGGGGATGTTGCGGTAGGAGTCGAAGAGGATATAATAGAGGTATGCCCGAATAGCTTTAAGTTCGGCCGCCTTCTGCGGGTTGGCGGTGCGGAACTCCTCGTTTTTCAGCGTCTGGTTGGCATACATGATGGCCACATAGGCGTGGTACCAGATGACATAGTTGATGTTGTTCAGGGAAGGAGAGAACTGGTGCTTGTGATAGGCGATGTAGTAGTCTCCCCAGCCCACACCGATACGGGAAGGGAACAGGTGCAGGTCGGCGGCATCTTCTGTCCAGTCCCACATGCCGTAGTACTGCCAGAAGGTGGAGCGCAGGAACGAATATACGTTTCCGGACATTTCGGCGACCGTCTGGGGATCGGTGAAGTCCAGGGTTTCGTCCGTAAGAAAGTCGTACGGGTGTTCAGTCAGATCCGTGCAGGAGGTAAAAGTGAGCGCACCTGCAAGACTGAGAGCAAGGGTGATTTTATGGAGTGTTTTCATACGATTCACAGGTTAGAAGGTCAGGTTGACACCAAAGGTGAAGGAACGGATGGTAGGATATTTGTCACGGTCGTCGATACCGGCGCCCCAGAAGGGGTTGCCATTCTCGATTTCCGGGTCCAGTCCGCTGTATTTGGTGAGGCATACCAGATTGTTGCCGGAAACGTAAACGCGAGCGTTCTTGATGTATTTGACATTCTTCGTATTGAAGGTGTAACCCAGGGTCACGTTGTCCAGTTTCAGGTAGTCGCCGTCTTCGAGGAATTCGCTGATGAAAACCTGGGTCTGACCGGTACCGAGCGCCTTGTATGCGCCGGTGGGCTGTTTGGTTTCTAGGTTATAGACCGGGAGCTCGTTGGCAGCGCTCTTGAGGCGGTTGTACTGGATGGAGTTGTTCTGGTAGAACAGGCGCTGGTTGTTCAGAATCTTGAAGCCAAGCTGGCTGGAAAGCTGAATGCCCAGGTCGAATCCTTTGTAGCGGAAGGTGTTGCCCCAGTTGAGAACCATTGCAGGAACACCGGAGCCCAGCCACTGGCGATACTGGTCATCATTGAGTTCGGTGGAGGACTCGGTCCAGGTTCCGTCGGGGAGTTCGACAATCCATTTGCCGTTTTCGCTCACGCCGTGGATGGATTTCAAGCCCCAGAAGCGGCCGGTGGCTTCACCCACCACTACGCGGTGCGTGCTTACGGAAACGGGGTCGCTGATGCCGCCCACGTTCATCCAGTCGGAGGTTTCGTAGAGATCGTTGGACAGGCTGACGAGTTTGTTGGCATTGGAGGAAAGGGTGAGTACGCTGTTCCATTCGAAGTCGCGGGTTCTCACGGGGATGCCGCCGATCATGACTTCTATACCCTTGTTGTTCATCTGTCCCACGTTGGCAAGCGTCGAGTTGAACTTGTTGGGCGGAAGCGGAACATCGTACCAGTACAGCAGGCCGGTGGTAGTCTTGTCATATACATCCAGGCTGCCGTACAGACGACCGTCCCAGAAGCCGAAGTCAACACCTACGTTGAACTCGGAAGAGGTTTCCCAGGAAAGATCCGGGTTGGGGTTCTGGGAAGCTCTGAGGGCCAGTTCCCACTTGCCCGTGGCGGGATTGAAGAACTTGCCGCTGTACTCGTAAGCAACCAGAGAGGCGTAGGAACCGCCGGGGATGATACCGGTCATACCCCAACCGGCGCGGAGTTTGAGGTTGGTGAGCCAGCTGCGGGTTCCGCTCATGAAGCTTTCGTTCATGATATTCCAGCCCAGGGATACGGACGGGAAGTTACCCCACTGGTGGTTCTTACCAAACTTGGAGGAACCCTCGCGACGGAACGAAACCAGCACGTTGTAACGGTTGTCGTAACCGTAGGAGATACGGCCGAAGAAACCGATGAGGGTGTTGTCGTTCTTGTAGGAGGAGACACTGCCGTATTTGCGGAGGTTGCCGTCCACGATTTCGGCATAGCGGCCGTTACCCAAATTGTTGTAAAGGAATTTCTCGGAGGAGAAAGCGGAGTTGGATGCGCCGAAGCCTTCGTACACGTTGTAGTTGTAGGAATAACCTACGAGGCCGGAGAAGCGGTGTTTTCCCCAGATGTTTTCGTATTTGGAAGTGAGTTCCAGATAATCCTCGCGTCCGTCGTACTGGCTCTTGGAAGCAGAACCGTTGTATTCGGGCTTCTTGGCGGGATTGTTGTACCAATTCACATAGTTCTCGTAGTACAAGGAACTACGATACATCTCCGATACCGAATTGGTGCGGTGGGTGGCAAGCATGAGGTTGGTCTGCCATCCCTTTATGGGTTCCACGGTAATGTTTCCGGTGATGTTGGTCCACTCGCTCTTGGTGTCGCCGGTGGCTTCGTTCAGGATGGAAACGGGGTTGTAGTACTGGAAACGGCCGAATTCTTCCACGTATCCCTTGGAAGGGTCGTTGTCCACGTAAACCGGGGATGTAGGGTTGCGGATAATCGCCTGACGATAAGCGTACGACGGGTTGGCATCCGTGTTCTTGTGGATACCCTTGACAATGTTCAGGTTGATTTTCAGGATGTCGTTGAACAGGTACTGGGAAACGTCGAATCCCATTTTGAGGTCATTGCTGTCCGTGCTTTTGATGACACCTTGTTCGCCGCGGTAGGCGATGTTGGCCGAATAAGTGGTGCTCTTGGTGCCGCCGCTGATGGACAGGGTATTGTTGTGGGTGAAGCCGGGACGGGTAATTTCCTTGAGCCAGTCCGTGGAGTAGCCGTCATCGGGCAGGGCGGTCTTTTTGTCCGCAATTTCCTGCCAGCCCATGAAGTCCGCCTTTTTACCGAAGTGGGAGAGGGAGACATAACCGGAATAATTGACGGTTACATTCTCCTCGCGGCGGCCGGTCTTGGTGGTGATGAGGATGACGCCGTTGGCGCCGCGCGTACCATAGATGGCGGCGGCGGAGGCATCCTTCAGCACGGAGATGTCTGCGATGTTTTCCGGAGCCACGGTGCCCATGTCTCCGGGAACGCCGTCCACGAGGATGAGCGGGGTGAGGTCTCCTTGGATAGTGGTGGTACCACGCAAGCGGATGGTGCTGCCGGCATTCGGGTCACCGGAGGACTTGGTAATGTTCAGACCGGCCACTTTACCACGAATCATTTCGGAAGCGTCGTGGATGTTACCGACCAGGAAGTCTTCGCTCTTGACGGAAGCTACGGCAGAGGTGATGTCACCTTTACGCTGGGTGCCGTAGCCGATAACCACGGCGTCTTCCAGGGATAGATAATCCTCTTCCAAGACCAGGTCTATCACCTTGCGGCCCTGTACGGGGACCTGCTGGGTGACGTAGCCGATGGCTGAAACGGTAAGGGTGGCGTCTGAAGGGACGGCATGGAGTTTGTATTTGCCGTCCGCATCGGATATGTCGCCAATGGTGGTTCCGGGAACAAGTACACCTACGCCGATGATGGGTTCACCTTTGGCATCGGTAACTGTACCGGTAACGTCAACGGTCCGCTGGGCGAGAGCCGATTGTGCCCCCCCCCATAAGCATAATACTTATGGCAACAGCGGAAAAAATTGATTTTAGTTGCATAAGGTATAAAGTTGGTTAATAGTTTGTGCTTTTTTGCAGCATCTGCAAATGTATGCGAAACATTTCTTGCGATATAAAACAATTGTCCAAGGTTTTTGAAAAATCGTCCAAACTATTCTTCGTTGAAAGCGGCTTGTGTTTTGGCCCATTCGTGGGGTGTCATGCCGAATTGCGCGGCAAAGACCTTCGAAAAATAACTGGGCGACGAGAATCCGGTCATGTAGCAAATCTCGCCGACGGAGTGCTTGCCCTGGACCAGCAGGTTGGCGGCGGTGTTCAGCCTGGCCTGTGCAATAAGGTTGTTGGGCGTTTCGCCGGTATATTCCTTCACCTTGGCAAACAGGCCGGACCGGGAGATGGCCATTTCCTGGGAGAGGAACGCCACGGAAAGGTCCGGATTGGCCAGGTTTTCCGTTATCAGGCTGTCCAGCCGGGCCATGAATCCTTCCGGACTTGTGGCTGCGGGAGCGGCGGTTTCGGCGGCCGGCTCTTCCGGCTTTATCTGCCGCAGGTTGCCCACGATGCTGCGAAGCATCCGCTGGTTTTTGTCAATGATGGAGAGCTCCGGCGAGAAGAGGCTGCCTTTGAGTTTCTGTACCTGTATGCCGATTCCCGCCACCGGGGCGCTCAACTGATCCGCCAGGGCGGAGAGCATCTGCTTGCGGTCGTCCAGCTCCTCGCCTTTGACCAGGATTTCCGTCTTCCGTTCCACGCGCTTGATAAAGGCGCGGAGGGTGAGCCACACCAGCAGGCCGGCAAGGAGGACATAGAGCACGATGGCCACGTTGGAAAGAAGCGGATGCGGCCATATCTGGAATTCCAGCACGGCCCCTTCGTTCCACTCTCCGCTGTTGTTGCGGGCTTGCACGTGCAGCCGGTAATGGCGGGGGTGCAGGTGGTTCAGTGTCACCCAGTTCTGCTTGCCCAGGTCAACCCAGCGCCCGTCGCCTCCGGCCAGTTTGTACCGATACTCTACCTTCTCCGGGACGCTGTAGGTAGGGGCGGAAAAAGTGATGGTGAGGTTCCGCATGCGGTAAGGAAGCCGGATGTCCCGGGTTCCCTGGGAAAGGAAAACGTCCTCGTTTATTCCCGGCGCCGACGCGAGAAAACGGGTGAACAGCACCTGGGAAGCGGGGGGATTGGCCGGAACGGCGCCCGGAAAGAAAATGACAAAACCGTTGGCGGCGCCCAAATACACGTGCCCGTCTGCGGTAACGAGACCGGCGCCGGGCATGTACTGCTCCGTAAAGACACCGTCGTGCTCCCGGAAATGTTCCACGACGGGCTGGGTGCGCGGGCCGTACCGTTGCAGGGTCTGGGCTGTGGACAGCCACAACTGGGACGCATTGCAGACGGCAAAGCGAACGTCGGTTTCCGGGAGCATTACCTGCGGATTCTCCGGGGACAGGACGGCAAAGCCGCGGCGGGTGCCGGCACACAGGACACCGTCGGAGAGTGACAGGTGGTTGATGTAGTCGTTGGGAAGCGGGGAGTTTTCGCCGGTCAGTTCTTCCCATGTCCCGTCCGGATTCCTGACGAAAATCCCTTTCCCGACTGTTCCGAACCAAAGTGTCCCTGCCGGGTCTCCCGCAATGGTGCCTACTACTTCTCCGATGTTTTTCTCGAGCGTGAAACTGTCCTCGGAGTCCGTATATCGCCAGATGCCGGAGGCGCTTCCGGCCCACAGGCTCCCGTCCGGGGCGGTATGGAAGGAATAGACGCTCACGGGGGTGTATTCTTTTACGGCACGGGTTCGCAGGTTAACACGCAAGGTCCTGTAGGGGTAGTTGCCAATCCACAGCCAGTCGCCCTGTCTGTGCAGGGCATGGATGTTCAGCGAGGCAAAACGGGCGGCCCACCCGGCCGAAGGGCTCCATCGTTCCGCCTTGCCGTTGTCGGGATGGTAGCGGAAAAGCCCGCCGTTGTCCGACCCTATCCAGATTCTGCCGTCGGGGTCCTCGCAGAAGCAGCTGACCGCCAGGTCTTCGTCAATGTCCGTAAGGTTCGACAGGGACAAGGACTGGAACAGGCCGTTCCCCGGAGGTACGTAATTGACGCCGCCATAGTAGGTTCCTATCCACAGGCCGTTTTCGTGGTCCTTGAGCAGGGGATAGACAAATTTGTTGGACAGGGAGAGCGGGGCGTGGCGCTTGTTGGTGTACAGGGTGCTTTCTCCGGTGAACGGGTCCACCTGGAGGAGGCCGTCGTCGGACCCGGCCAGCAGGTTGCGGGAAGACTCCTGCAGCAGGGAGTGGATGCGGGTGAGCCCGGTACGGTACGGAACCACGCAGCGGATGGTGCGGGTGGAGGGGTCCAGGCGGTAGATGCCCTTGTCCCAGGTTCCCAGCCAAATATTGCCGCCTCCGTCTTCTTCCAACGCGCATACGCGTGCGGGCGCGCATTGATAATAAGTGAAGGAGGGGGATGTGAATTCTTCCGTGGAGGCGTTGAACAGATACAGGCCCTCCGGCGCCGTCAGGGATGCTACCCACAGGCGGCCCTCCGCCGTAAAACGGATGGCTTCGATGTTCTGTCCTTCCAGAAAGCCGGTGACGGTGCCGTTGTACAGGCGGAAAATACCATCTTCCAGGGTGCCCAGCCACAGGGCTCCGTCACTGTCTTCCGCCATGCAGGTATAGTGGACCGGCGGTGCTTCCGTAACCACCTGCATTTTTATGCCGTCGTACCGGTACAGGGCTTCATCGGTTCCGGCCCATAAATTTTTCGAGGCGTCTTCCCACAGGCAGTTGACGCCGGAAACGGAAAGTTCGTGATGAATCACTTCGCGCCCGTCGAAACTGTCCAGGCCGTCGGCCGTTCCAATCCAAACCAGTCCGCGGTGGTCCTGCAACAAACAGCGGATGGTGTTGGACGATAATCCGCCGCTGATGTCCAGGTGCCTGAAACTGTAGCCGGTGCTCGCTGCAGCCATGTGTATGGCTAATAAAACCAGAATAAATGTGGTCAGTCCCTTTTTCTTCATACGGCAAAGATAGTTGAAATTTTTCACTTTTCTTTCATTTGTCTTTGGACGATTTTACAAAACAATTGGATTTTGTTTCTTTGTTTTACCGCCCGAATTGAATAATTTTGCCCTGACACGTAACACAAGAAACTATGTCCAAGCATTTCATTACCATTCTGGCCGGTCTGGCAATTCTCGTTTCCGCCAGCGCCCAGCCTGTTTCCAATGCCGGTTATCCCATCAATCCGGTCCCGTTTACAAGCGTTAAAATCGAGCAGAACTCCTTCTGGGGGCAGCGTCTGCAGGCGTCCCGCGAGGTCACCATTCCGCTGGCTTTTTCCAAGTGCGAAAGCGAAGGCCGCTATGAGAACTTCGTGAAGGCGGAAAAGCAGATGCACTCCCCGGTGAACCTGGGTTATGAGGTAAAGGGCTATTCCTTCGACGACACGGATGTGTACAAAACCATCGAAGGAGCCTCCTATGTGCTGCAAACCTATCCGGACAAAAAACTGGAGCGTTACATAGACAGCGTGCTGGTCATCGTGGCCGCCGCACAGGAGCCGGACGGCTACCTGTACACCGCCCGTACCATGAATCCGGAACACCCGCACGAGTGGGCCGGCGACCGCCGCTGGGTGAAGGACGAAGATTTGAGCCATGAACTGTACAATCTGGGCCACATGGTGGATGCCGCCGTTGCCCATTATCAGGCCACCGGCAAGCGCAATTTCCTGGATATCGCCATCAAATATGCCGACTGCGTGGTTCGGGAAGTGGGTGCCGGCCCCGGCCAGGCCCGCGTGGTGCCCGGCCATCAGATTGCGGAAATGGCCCTCTCACGCCTGTATCTGGCCACCGGGGAGAAGAAATACCTGGACGAGGCCAAATTCTTCCTGGACGAGCGCGGCAAAACCGAGTACCGTAACGAATACAACCAGACGCATCTGCCCGTGCTGGAGCAGGACGAGGCCGTAGGACATGCCGTCCGTGCCGCCTACATGTATGCCGGCATGGCGGACGTGGCCGCCCTCACCGGTGACGAAGGCTACATCCACGCCATCGACAGAATCTGGGAGAACATTGTCTCCAAAAAGCTGTACATTACCGGCGGCATCGGCGCCACCAACGCCGGAGAGGCCTTCGGGGAGAACTACCAGCTGCCCAACATGAGCGCCTATTGCGAAACCTGCGCCGCCATCGGCAATGTCTATGTGAACCATCGCATGTTCCTCCTGCACGGGGAATCCAAATACTACGATGTCCTGGAGCGCACCCTGTACAACGGCCTTATCAGCGGCGTTTCGCTGGAGGGCAACGGCTTCTTCTATCCCAATCCGCTGGAGAGCATCGGCCAGCATCAGCGCCAGGCCTGGTTCGGCTGCGCCTGCTGCCCGTCCAACATTGCGCGTTTCATCCCTTCCGTGCCGGGTTATGTGTACGCCGTAAAGGACAACGCCCTGTACGTGAATCTCTTCATGCCCAATACCATGAAGCAGAAGGTGCTGGGCAAGGAAGTGGTGCTTTCGCAGCACACCTCCTATCCCTGGAACGGGAATATCGACATTACCGTTGACAAGACGGCCCTCCGCAAGGAAATGGCCCTCAAAATCCGCATCCCCGGCTGGGTGCGGGGAGAGGTGGTTCCCTCGGACCTGTACAAATATGCGGATGGCAAACGCCTGGGTTACACCGTGAGCCTGAACGGCGAGAAAGTGGAAGGCGAACTGGTGGACGGTTACTTTGTCATTTCCCGCAAGTGGAAGAAGGGAGACAAGGTGAGCGTGCATTTCGACATGGAGCCCCGCGTGGTGAAGGCCCATCAGCTGGTCAAGGCGGATCAGGGCCGCATCAGCGTGGAGCGCGGTCCCGTGGTGTACTGCGCCGAATGGCCTGACAACCCCGGTTTCAGCGTACGCAGCATCCTCATGAACCAGGCCCCCAAGTTCGGCGTGCAACATGCCGACGAACTCTTCGGCATTGAGAAAATATATACGGACGCCCAGACGCTTTCCTTCGGGGAAGACGGCCGCCTGGCCACCCGCGATGTCAGACTCACCCTCATTCCGTACTATGCCTGGTGCCACCGCGGCAGCGGCGAAATGGCCGTCTGGCTCCCGCAGACGCTGCGTGCCACCAAGCCTTCCAAGCCGGCGACGCTGGCCTCCGAGAGCGTGATTGACGCTTCCCACAAGGTCCGTTCCATCGGTGCCATCAACGACCAGCTTATTCCTGGAGATGAGTCATCCCCGTACTACCACTGGTGGCCCAAGAACGGCGGCACCGAATGGATCAGCTATACCTTCAAGGCCCCTGCCACCGTGTCTTCCAGCACCATTTATTGGTTCGACGACCAGCCCTGGGGCGGCTGCTCCGTGCCCAAGGCCTGGCGCATCCTTTACAAGAACGCGGAAGGGGAGTGGGTACCCGTACAGGGCGCCGGCAACTATCCTACCGTCAAAGGCGCCGCCTGTGAGGTGAACTTCACGCCGGTTACCACCAGCGCCGTTAAACTGGAAGTGGACCTGCCGGAAGAGCGTTCCGCCGGTCTGTATGAGTGGGAGGTGAAATGAGAAAAATCTTTGTAAGCGCAGCGCTCACGGCCCTTTGCCTGGCCGCGGGCGCCCAAACTCCCCAGAACGTACTCAGGATAGATGTGGACGCCCCCGGCATTCCCATCCAGCCCACCATGTACGGCATTTTCCTGGAGGATATCAATTTTGCGGCCGACGGCGGCCTGTATGCAGAAAAAATCAGCAACCGTTCCTTCGAGTACGACAACCCGCTGCAGGGCTGGAAAACCTTCGGCAAGGTGGAAGTGCGCACGGACGGCGCCCCGTTCGAACGCAACCCGCATTATGTACGATTCGGCTATCAAGGCCATCCCGCCCGCACGAGCGGCCTGCAGAACGACGGCTGGTTCGGAATCGGCTATGAAAAAGGGGCCGAATATAAACTGAGCTTCTGGGCCCGTACGGCCGGAAAGGCCAAAGAGGTGGGCCTAGCGGGCATTCTGTGCAATCCCGTCGGCCCGGTGGAAAACCAGAACATGGCCTTGGCGGAAATTACCGTGAAGGGCGGCAAGTGGACCCGGTACGAGGCTACGCTCACCGCTCCGGAAACGCTGGAGAAGGGTGCTTTCCGCCTGCTGCTGTGGGACGGGGACCCGCAGGCGGCGGTGGACGTGGAGCACATCTCCCTGTTCCCTGCAGAGACCTTCCATAACGACGAAAACGGCCTCCGGAAGGACCTGGCGCAGGCCCTGGCGGACCTTCGTCCCGGCATCCTCCGTTTCCCCGGCGGCTGTATCGTGGAAGGTACCAGCCTGGAAAACCGGTATCAGTGGAAGAATACGGTAGGGCCGGTGGAAAATCGTCCCATCAATATCAACCGCTGGAACTACGGCACCTTTGAACGCATGTTCCCGGACTATTACCAGAGCGGCGGCCTGGGCTTTTATGAGTATTTCCGCCTGGCGGAGGAAATGGGCGCGGAGCCCGTTCCCATCGTGAGCTGCGGCATGGCCTGCCAGTTCCAGAACGACCCCGCCTGGAAGCCCAACTGCTCCATGGAGGACCTTCAGAGCTATATTCAGGACGCGCTGGACCTTATTGAATTTGCCAACGGCTCCCCCAAGAGCAAGTGGGGCAAGGTGCGCGCCCAGATGGGCCATCCCGCCCCCTTCAATCTCAAATACCTGGGTATCGGCAACGAGCAGTGGGGCGAGGAGTTCATCGAACGTTTTGTCCCGTTCATGAACGCCGTTCGCGCCAAATATCCTGAAATCCGGATTATCGGCACTTCCGGTCCCTACTCCGGCGGCGAATGGTTCGACGACCTCTGGAAAGAGATGCGCAAACTCGACGTGGATTTGGTTGACGAGCATTATTACAGCTGGGAAGGCTTCTACGAGAAGCGGGCAGACCGCTATGACAATTATCCCCGCACCGGTCCCAAGGTGTTCGCAGGCGAATATGCCTGCCACGGCTCCGACGGCAAAAAGTTCAACCACTTCAACGCCGCCCTCCTGGAGGCCTCCTTCATGACGGGCCTGGAGCGCAACGCGGACGTGGTGGTGATGTCCAGTTACGCGCCCACTTTTGCCCATGTCGAGGGCTGGCAGTGGCGTCCGGACCTCATCTGGTTCGACAATCTCCGTGTCATGAAAAGCTGCAGCTACTATGTCCAGCAGCTGTATGCCACCAACAAGGGAGACCGCGCCGTTCCCATCACGGTGGACGGCAAGCCCGTGGTGAATGCGAACGGCCTCAATGCCACCGCCGCCATTGACGACGCCACCGGTGACATTATCGTCAAGATGGCCAACGTGAATCCGTACTCGCAGGTGGTGCGCTTCGTATTGCCTGCCGGCGTGAAAGCGGCCGAAAAGACCAGTCTGCACAGCGACAACCCGATGACCGAAAACACCCTGGATGCCCCGGAAACCATCGTTCCGGAGACCCGGGCGCTGGATTGGACCCCCGTGGCGGACCCGGACAACGCCTGGCTGCTGGGCGTGCGCAAACAGAAAGACGGAAATATCGAATACAGCGAACGGCTGGGCGGACGAACCTTTGCCGTTTACAGATTTCACAGAAACTAAACCATGAATATGAAAAAACTGGGATGGAGCCTGCTGACACTGCTGGCGCTTGCCGCCTGCAGGCAGGAAATCATTCCCGAAAGGGAAAAACCCGGTCCGGAACAGCCCGGTCCGGAACAACCGGCGGAAATCCCCAATCTGGAACCGATTGCCAAAGTGATCGTCAATACGGAAAATGGTGTGGCGGTGGACAGCAAGGACCCGGCGGATTACCGCCGTTGCACCGTTACCGTGGACTGGGGCTATGACAGCGCCATCGTCAAGGATGCCCCGGGCCAAATCCGCGGCCGCGGCAATTCCACCTGGCACTGGTATCCCAAAAAGCCGTACCGAATCAAATTGGACGAAGCCAGCATCATGCTGGGCCTGCCCAAAAACCGGGACTGGGTGCTTCTGGCGGACTACCGTGACGTTACGCACATGATGAATGCCGCCGGCTTTTACCTGGCGCGGGAACTGGGCCTGCCGCATGCCAACAACATCCGCTATGTCAACCTTACCCTGAATGGGGAAGACATGGGCCTGTACGCCCTTACGGAGCAGGTGGAGGAAGGCGGCAACCGCGTCAAACTGGACAAGAACGAGGGCATTCTGCTGGCCCTGGACCTCAATGACGGACCCGGTGAAGCCCCCGGTGCCACCGACAATTTCTGGAGTGAGGTATTCGAGATGGCCTGCGCCGTGAAATATCCGGACGACGCCACCAAAGCCATCTCCAAGCAGGTGAAGGCCGCATTCGCTGAGCTGGAGCAGGCTATTGAGGACGAGGACTGGGAGGAAATCCAGGAGCTGCTGGACGTGGAGTCCATGATTCACTACATCCTCATCCAGGAAATTATCGGCAATGTGGAGATGGACAACTATCCCAGCATGCGCAGCGGCTTTATCCATCGGTATAATAGTGATGCCAAATGGGTGATGGGGCCCCTGTGGGACTGCGACGGCGGTTTCTCCTACAACTGGGGCGACATGTACGACTATTACGGCTGGGGACATACCTTCTTTGAGAATTACCGCTACCTGGTCTTTGGTTCGGATCCTTATAACCATTCCGGCGCATACGGCAGCACAGCATCGCCCTTCTTCTGCCGCCTGTTCGGCATTCCCGAGTTTGTGGAAATGCTCCAAGCCCGCTGGAAGGAAACCCACAATGCCCTGCTGGACGGCCTGCTGGACTATCTGGACCAGGTGGAGGAACTCATTGGCGAAGACGCCCAGAAGGACATGGAGCTCTGGGGCATAGACAATTACACGCACGAGGAAGAGTATAAAAAGTTGGTTACCTGGCTGGCCAACCGCTTCAATTACCTGGACAACGTTATCCGGAAATATCCCAAGTACTGATGAGAAAACTGTTATCCCTGTTTGCTGCACTTGCCGTTTCCCTGGTGGCCCTTTCCGGCTGCGGGGGAAGGGAGCATCCCTACACGATGGACTATACGGTGGCTGTAGATACCGTCGGTCATTATCTTCTTGTGGACCTGGATTTGTCCATGACACCCGGATCCGGCCCCGTCACGCTGAACATGCCCCGCTGGACGCCGGGGTATTATGAGATGCTGGATTTTCCCAAGCACCTGTGCGATTTTGCCGCGACCGATGCGGCCGGCAGCGCCTTGGAATGGGAGAAGGAAGGCATGAACCGCTGGAAGGTTACAGTCCCCGGAGACGGCAGGGTGAAAGTCAGCTACCGCATTTATGCCAACCGGAGGGATGTGGGATCCAGCCGCGTGGAAGGCGGAATCGCCTTCGTTTCCCCGGCAGGCGTTTTCATGCATGTGGACGGCGACCTGCAGCATCCGGTGCGGGTGCGTTTCCGCCTCCCGGAAGGCTGGGAGAAAATTTCTTCCGGACTGCTCCCCGTGGAGGGAACGGCAGATACTTTCCAGGCCGAGGACTTCGACCGCCTGTACGACTGCCCGTTCCTGCTGGGCAATTACTACACAAGCGATTTCGAGCATGAAGGCCATCCCTACCATTTTGCCGTCGAAACCCCGGAGGGAATTGAAGAGAGCGGTTTCCGGGAGGATTTCTGCCGGATTGTGAGCGCGGCTACGCGCATGATGGGAGACGTCCCCTATCACAACTATTGCCTCATCCACATGGGCGAGGGCGCCGGCGGGCTGGAACATTGGAACTCCCAGGCCTGCTACACGGACGGCACCTATCGGTTCACCGACCGGAATCATCACGTCCGTTTCCTGAGCTTTACCGCGCACGAGTATTTCCACCTGTACAACGTGAAATGCATCCGTCCGGCGGAACTGTGGCCCTTTAACTATGATACCGAGGCGGTTACGCCCATGCTCTGGGTGAGCGAGGGACTTACCTGCTATTATGAGTTTCGGCTGCTGCTGGCTTCCGGTGTCGCCACGCCGGAGGAGGCGCTCGTCCGGCTTTCCGACTATTTCTCCCGCTATGCACCCTTCGAGGGACAGCACCACATGAGCCTGCGCCAGAGCAGTTACGATATCTGGCTCAATTTCATGAACGAAGACGCCAACGAGCGGGACGTCCGTATCAACTATTATTTCAAGGGCCCCGTGGTGGGGCTGCTCATGGATATCGACATCCGGCGTCACACCGCACAGGCGAAGTCCCTGGACGACGTGATGCGCGGCCTCTATCAGCGCTATTACAAGGAACTGCAGCGCGGATTCACGGAAGACGAGTTCTGGCAGGAGGTGGAAAAGGCCTACGGCGGCCCCGTTCCGCATCTCCGCGCTCTTGCAAATACTACGGAAACAATTGATTATGAGGCGTATCTCAAGGATGCCGGCCTGTACGTGGATACGGCGTCCTGGTCCATCTGCCGGGTGGAGGACCCTACGCCGGAACAGCGCGATTTCCTGGAACACTTGGATCTGATATAAGTTTAACCCTATGCGTATGAAACTGATAACCAAACACATCCTGACGGCAACAGTTCTTTTGCTGTGCTGTACGGGCTTGTTCGCACAAGACAAGCCGCAACCCCTTTCCGATTCCCTGTACCGGAGCCTCGCCGCCACCCCGCCCATGGGATGGAACAGCTGGAACAAATTCGGCTGCAACGTGAGCGAGCAGCTCATCCGGGACATGGCCGATGCCATGGCCGCTTCCGGCATGGCCGACGCCGGCTACCAGTACATCGTCATCGATGACTGCTGGCAGGTGAGCCGCGACGCGGACGGCAACATTGTCCCCGACCCGGAGCGTTTCCCTTCCGGCATGAAGGCGCTGGCGGACTACATCCACAGCCTGGGCCTCAAGTTCGGCGTGTATTCCTGCGCCGGTTCCCTTACCTGCCAGGCGCGTCCGGGCAGCAAGGGTCACCAGTTCCAGGATGCCCTGCAGTATGCCAAGTGGGGCGTGGATTACCTGAAGTACGACTGGTGCTACAGCGACGGTCAGAACGCCAAGGCCGCCTACCAGACCATGTCGGAGGCCATCAAGGCCGCCGGCCGTCCCATCGTCCTCAGCATTTGCGAGTGGGGTGAAAACAAGCCATGGGAATGGGGCGAGGGAATCGGCCACCTGTGGCGCGTGACGCCGGACATCCGTGCCTGCTACGACTGCAGCTTCGACTGGGGCGGCGTGGGCGTGCTCCAGTGCATCGACGCCGCGGCGGACTTGTACCCGTATGCCGGTCCCGGCCATTGGAACGACATGGAAATGCTGGAAGTGGGCAACGGTGAACTCACCTACGACGAAAACGTCACCCATTTCTCCATGTGGTGCATGATGGCCGCCCCGCTGATGAGCGGAAACGACCTCCGCGAAATGGACCACAAGACGCGCGAAATCCTCACCAACCGGGAGGTGATTGCCGTGAACCAGGACCCGATGGGGCAGCAGGGCATCCGCTTCATGAAGATGGGTGACCAGGAAATCTGGGCCAAGCCCCTCGCGGGCGGCGAAATTGCCGTGTGCTTCATGAACCGCAGCGCGCAGCCCTGGAAACTGGACTACAACTGGACGGCACAGACCATGTACTTTGCCAGGGAAGTGAACCTCAGGAAAAATACCTACACGGTGCGCGACCTCTGGAAACACAAGGACATCGGTACCACCAAAGACCGCCTGAAAGCGGAAATCCCCGGACACGGCGTGCTGATGGTTCGTCTCAAGAAAATCTGACCACATTATGAAAAAGACACTCATCGCCCTCTTTGCAGGGCTGCTGACCCTTGCGGCGCAAGGGCAGGGCTTCGATGCCGCCTACACCAAGACGGAGCCGGTTCTCCGCTGGGGTGAAAAAATGTACAACGGCGCTGTCCGTCCCATTTGGACGGGGGAGGAGAGCTTTGTGTTCCAGACGCGGGAACCCGCCGGCGAGGCCTGGTACCGCGTGGACGGTACGCAGAAAACGCCCATCGCCGAAGATGTCTATAAGGAAGCGCTCAAAAACCGCCGCCAGGGCTGGTACGACCCCTCCGACGAGAGCCAATACGCGGTGAAGAAGGAGATAAAAGAACTGTCTCCGGACAGCAGCTGCGTGGCCTACATCCGCGACAACAACGTATGGGTGAGCCAGGCCGACGGCTCCGGTGCGGTGCAGCTGAGCTTCGACGGTACCGACGGCAATGCCTACAGCGAGCTCCGCTGGTCACCGGACGGCGTCCGGCTGGCGGCGCTGAAAAAGGAAGTGCTCAAGGAACGCCAGATACTGCTGCGGACCTCGCGTCCGGACGACCAGGTGCAGCCGCGTTACCGCTGGCTGGATTATGCCAAGCCCGGTGACCGCCTGCCCCAGAGCACGCCCGCCCTCTTCGACATGGAAAAACAGGTCCAGATTCCCTTGGACCGGAGTATCCCGCAGGACCAGTATTTCCTGGTGCTGGGGCAGTGGTCGGAGGACAGCCGCTTCTTCACTTTCGAATACAACCAGCGCGGCCACCAGCTGTATGAACTCTGCGCCGTGGACGCCGCTACCGGCAATGTCCGCACCCTGGCCAAGGAGCAGACGGATACCTTTGTTTACTATTATGACCTCTGGCGCTACCTGTTCCGTGACGGCAAGCGGCTCCTTTGGATTTCCGAGCGCGACAACTGGCGCCACCTCTACATGATAGACACGCAAAGCGGACGGGCGCGGCAGCTCACCAAAGGGGAGTGGAACGTGCGCGAAATCCACCGCGTGGACGAGGAGGGCGGCTATGTGCTGGCCAACGCCAACGGACTGGGTGCCGCGAAGGGGGAGGACCCGTACAACAAGCATGTCATCCGGATAGACCTGGCTTCGGGAAAGGTGACGGACCTTACGCCGGAAGCCGCCCATCACGATGTCTCTTTCAATGAGGCGGGAACGCGCTTTGTGGACAATTATTCCCGCCCGGACCTGCCTTACACCAGCGTGCTGCGCAGCGCCAAGGACGGCAGCGTACTCATGGTAATCCAGAAGGAAGACATTTCGGCCCTCCTGAAAGAAGGCTTTACCATGCCGGAAGTGTTCGTGGCCAAGGGCCGTGACGGCGTTACGGACATCTGGGGCACCATCTGGCGCCCGGCGCACTTCAAGCCCGGCAAGAAATATCCTGTCGTGGAATACATCTACGCCGGCCCGCACGACTCCCATGTGGACAAGAACTTCATGGGCTATCCGCCGCGTTTCCTGCGCCTGGCTCAGCTGGGCTTCATTGTGGTGTGCATAGACGGCATGGGTACCGACAACCGTTCCAAGAGCTTCCAGGACGTCGCCTGGCGCAACCTCAAGGACGCCGGCTTCCCGGACCGTATCCTGTGGATGAAGGCCGCCGCTGCCAAGTACAAATACATGGACCTGTCCAAGGTGGGCATTTACGGCTATTCCGCCGGCGGCCAGAACACCCTGGCGGCCCTGCTGTTCCATCCGGAGTTCTACAAGGTGGGCGTGGCCCTCTGCGGCTGCCACGACAACCGCATGGACAAAATCTGGTGGAACGAGCAGTGGATGGGCTATCCTGTAGGCCCCTGGTACGGGGAAAACTCCAACGTGGACAACGCCCACCTGCTGGAAGGTAAACTCCTTATAATCAACGGCGAGATTGACGACAACGTAGATCCGGCCTCCTCGCTGCAGGTGGTGGCGGAACTGGTCAAGCACAACAAGGACTTCGAACAGCTCTACCTGCCGGGCTTCACGCACAATCTGGGCAGCGACTGGATTACCCGCCGGGTGTACGAGTTTTTCTATAGGAACTGCCGATAAAGTCCATTTTGGACTGATTTGCTATTTGTTTGTAGGATTTTTACAATCCTTCGACGGGATATTCTGCAATTTTGTATTGCGAAAGCCGAGATATTAAATTTATTTAATATAATCTACTAACCAATTATTAACTAACCCAAAAACAGTATGAAAAAATTCTTTCAAATCTGTGTTTCCCTTTTCCTGTTCTCGCTGTCCATCCCCGCGATGGCGCAGGTGACGGTCAAGGGAACGGTCACCGACGCCACGGGCCAGCCCGTGATTGCCGCCGGTGTCGTTGAGTCGGGGACTTCAAACGGCGTCATCACGGACGTCGATGGTGCTTACACCATCACCGTGAAAGGCCCTCAGGCGGTCCTCGAATTCTCTTGCATCGGTTACGAAACCCAACAAATCGCCGTGGGGGGGGGTAAGGTAATCGATGTAGTCCTCGAAGAGGCCCTCTCCTTCCTGCAGGAAGCCGTGGCCATCGGCTACGGTACGCAGAAAAAGGCCGACATCACCTCCTCCGTCCAGAGCGTAAAATCGGACGACTTCATCCAAGGTTCCGTCCTGGATGCCGGTCAGCTCATTCAGGGTAAAGTGGCCGGTCTGCAAATCACCATTTCTTCCGGTGACCCCACCTCTTCATCTTCCGTGATGCTGCGTGGTACCTCTTCCCTGTACGGTTCCAATGCCCCGCTCATCCTCATTGACGGTATTCCCGGCAACCTGAGCACCGTGGCTCCGGAAGACATCGAGAGCATCGACGTCCTGAAGGATGGTTCCGCCACCGCCATCTACGGTACCCGCGGTACCAACGGCGTTATCATCATCACCACCCGCAGCGCCAAGCGTGAGATGCGTGCCACGGTGGAATACAGTGGTTACGTAACCGCTTCCACCTGGCTCAAGCGCCCCGACTTCATGACGGCCGACGACGTGCTGGCCCGCCGTGCGGAAGGCTGGAGCTTCCAGGGCGCCAACGGTCTCCTGGCCAATGAAACCAAGACCGACTGGCTCAGTGAAATCAGCCGCACAGCCATTTCCCACAACCATAACGTGTCCATCCGTGGCGGTGGTGCCCACACCATCTATACGGCCAACATTACGTATAACAACAACCAGGGTACCATCAAGAACACCGGCCGCAGCGACATCCGCGCCCGCGCCATGGTGGCCCAGTATCTCCTGGACGACAAGATCAAGCTCTCCGCTGAAGTCCTCGCCAACGAGACCAACCGCGACTCCCGCTTCAACGCCGCTTACGCCTATCGGCAGGCTTGCATCCAGGGACCTCTCCAGCCCATCTACAATGAGGACGGCAGCTATGTCACCCGTGACATCTACCTCTATGCCAACCCCATGACCTACATCAACGAGCAGCTGGGCATGTACCGCAACCGCAACGTCCGTTTCACCGGTACGGCCGAATACAAGCCCATCGACGTCCTTAACCTCAAGCTCATGTATGTCCGCAAGGGACAGAGCGCCATCGGCGGTTACTACAACACCCGTCTGGACGAAAGCACCACCAAGAGCGGACGTAACGGCCAGGCCGGCCGCAACGCCTCCGACTACACCTCCAACATGTTGGAAGCGAGCATCAACTACGTGCAGGACTTTGGCAATCACCATGTCACCGCCGTGGCCGGTTATTCCTACGAAGACGGCTTCAGCGAGAGCTTCGATGCTTCCAACTGGAACTTCCCGAACGACGGCTATCTCTGGAACGCTCTCGAGAAGGGTAACGGCCTCAAGGACGGTACCGCCAGCATGAGCTCATACGCCAGCATGTCCAAGCTTATCGGCCTCTTTGCCCGTGCCACTTACAACTATGGCGACCGCTACCTCCTCATGGCTTCCCTCCGTGTGGACGGTTCCTCCAAGTTCGGTTCCAATTATAAGTGGGGTTACTTCCCCGGCGTTTCCGTCGGTTGGCGTATCAACAACGAGGAATTCCTGAAGGACGCCAAGTGGCTCAACAACCTCAAGCTCCGCGCCGGTTTCGGTATCACCGGTATCGACGTGAACAGCCCTTACCAGTCCCTCGCTTCCATTGACTACGCCGGTAACTACATGTATAACGGCGTGTGGATTCAGCCCATCATCCCTACGCGTAACGCCAACACCGACCTCCGTTGGGAAAAGAAGCTGGAGTACAACATCGGTTTGGACTTCGCCGTGCTGGACGAGCGGCTGAGCGGTAGCATCGACTTCTATCGCCGCGACACCAAGGACGGTCTGTTCTACTATTCCGTTCCTACGCCTCCGTACACGTACGGTACCATCATGGCCAACGTGGCCCAGATCCGCAACCAGGGTGTTGAAATTCTCCTGAATGCCGTGCCCGTGCGCACCCGCGACTTCGAGTGGAACACCCAGTTCACCTTCTCCAAGAACGCCAACCAGCTGGTCTCCATCTCCAACGACCAGTTCCAGAGCGAAAACGACTACTTCGACGAAGGTTACACCGGAGAGCCTATCCAGAAGACCACCCACCAGGTGAAGGTGGGCCAGCCTATCGGCAACTTCTTCAACCTCCGTTCCGTCGGTCTTGACGCCGGCGGCAAGTGGGTCGTGGAGCGTCTCCGCCGCGACGAAGAAGGCAACGTGGTGAGCAAGTACTACGGCCTGGCTTCCGACGCCGGTTACACCGACTGGCAGATTCTCGGCAACGGTGTTCCGGACATCTTCGTCAACTTCAACAATACCCTCCGTTACAAAGGCTTCGACCTCAATGTAACCATGCGCGGCGCCTTCGGTTTCCAGATTCTGAACTTCCAGAAGATGTTCTATGGCAACCCCACCATCCTGTACAATACGCTCAACTGCGCTTTCGACCAGTTTGACGTGGTGGACGCCCGTACCGGCGTAAAGACCGGCGAAAAAGTCCAACTGGCCGACACCCAGCGTATCGTCAGCTACTACATCGAAGACGGTGACTACTGGAAGATTGACAACCTGACCCTGGGTTACACCCACAACTTCAAGAACAGCAACTTCCTGAACAAGATTCGTGTTTACGCTTCCATCCACAACCTGGCAACCATCACCGGTTACACCGGCCTGGATCCCGAGGTGCGCATCACCGGTTTCGACGCCGGTACCGACGAGCGTGACAAGTATCCTACCATCCGCACCTACACCTTCGGCGTGAACCTCACCTTCGGAATCGGCAAGGGCAAACGTACCACCACCGCTCCCGTTCCCAATCACGTAACTCCTTACGTGCCCGAGAAAGTGGTCGAAAAGATTGTGGAGAAGGAAGTAGTCAAGGAAGTCCCCGTGGAGGTAATCAAAGAAGTGGTCAAGGAAGTTCCCGCCTCTACCTTGAAGGGCAGCTATGAGGATGACCTCATGTTCATCATCGGCAAGTCCGAAATCCGTCCCGACGAGGCCTTCAAGCTTGGCCAGATTGCCCGGATTCTGAAAGACAACCCGGAAGCCACCGTGAGCATCTCCGGCTATGCCGATTCTTCCACCGGTACTGCGGAAATCAACGAAAGCCTCGCCAAGCAGCGTGCCGCCACCGTGGCCGAAATGCTCAGGAAGGCAGGTGTTGACGCCGGCAGAATTACCGTCTCCTCCACCGGCTCCGACAAGGATGCCTCCGCTTCGCCCGAGGCCAACCGCGTAGCTGTTTGTATTGTAAAATAAATTGAGCGTTAAGAATTATGAAAAAGATATTATCTTCTATCGCTATCCTTGCGGTTTCCGCTACCTGCCTGACCGGTTGCTTCAATCTGGACGAGATCGCCTACTCCGAGATTACCCAGGATTCCTTCAATCCTACGGATCAGGACGTAGTCGCCCTTCTGGCCAGCTCCTATTCCGAGTTAGGTGCCTTCATGGACTGGTACGGCATGTTCGACGCCCAGGAAGAGGCTGCCGATGTCGTTATCACGCCCGCCCGTCCCAACGGTTGGGTGGACGGCGGTGTCTATCAGCGTATGCATGAACACACCTGGTATGCCGACGACCCCGGTTCCCCTTCTTCCCTCTATGGCTATGCATTTAGCGGTATCAATGCCGCCAACCGCGTGCTTGACCAGGTAAAAGACGGTTCCCTGAACACCGGTGACCTGAAAGACAATATCATCGATGAACTCAAGGCCGTCCGCGCTCTTTGGTACGCCGTCCTTCTGGATTCCCATGGCAATGTCCCTATCGTCACTTCTTATAAGGATACCGAACTTCCCAAGCAGAGCAGCCGTCGCAGGGTCTATCAATTTGTGACCAAGCAGTTCGAGGAAGTCATTGCCAACGGCAAGCTCTCCGAAGAGCGTTCCGCCGCCACTTACGGCCGTATGAACATGTGGGCTGTCAAGATGGCCCTCATGAGAGTGTATCTGAATGCAGAGGTTTATGTGGGCACTCCCGCGTATGACAAAGCCCTCAAGCTGGCCGAGGATATCATCCACAACGGTCCTTATCAGCTGTCCGCCAAGTATCTGGACAACTTCCAGGCTTTTGATGACGCCACCGCCGTAAACAATACGGAAATCATCTTCGCCATTCCTTACGACAATGTGTACAACACCGGTGAACATGTGTTCTGCATGGCCATGAAGTTCTATCCTCCGTCCGAGGGCCGTGCCCACTTCGGCTACGCCACCAACACCTGGGGCGGCAACTGCGGCAACCCTCAGTTCATCAATTCCTATCAGGAAGGCGACACCCGTCTCACCGATACCTGGCTCTATGGTCCTCAGTTCGTAAGCACCCCGGCCCGTGCCGACAATGACTCCAAGGCCGCGAAATATTTCTCCGACGTGGAGGATGGCGTTGAGGTAGGCAAGCGCGACAAGATTGCCTGGTGGTGCCTCAACTATCTGCCGTCCATTACCGGTGCCCAGGGCAAGGAAGTCATCACCAGCATCGACTTCGGCTGCCGTCAGGCCAAGTATCAGCCGGACCTCAAGGCTTCCGCCACCAACCACTGGACCAACGACTTCCCCTGGTTCCGTCTGGCCGAGGCCTACTACACCGCTGCCGAGTGCATCCTCCGTGGTGCCACTTCTTCCTACGGCGACACGCCGGACGGTCTTGTAAACGCTGTCCGCCAGCGTTCCGCTCCGGCCCTTTCCCTGTCCGACCTCCAGAGCACCACGTCCCATTACAAATATGGCCTGGCCGCTTTCGGCGGAATCACCACAGCCATGCTTAACACATACGGCTCCGGCTTCAAGCAGAATGAGAACAACGAGTGGGTGGCCGACGACACCCGTCAGCCCCACGACTGGACCGAGGTCTATGAGGAGCTGGAAGCTTCCCAGACCATTTCCCCTTCCGGCCACGACAATGATCCTATCCAGTTCGCCGGCATGTACGACGAGTGGGGTTGGGAGTTCGCCCTTGAGGGTCTCCGCCGCCAGGTTATGATTCGTTTCGGTACTTTCGGTACCCGCAACTGGTTCAACCACACCGCCATCGGAGACAACCACACCGCTCTGTTCCCTATCGACAAGGGAACCCAGCAGGACAACAAGAACATGGGCCAGAACCCCGGTTATGTATCTGCTAACGGAGCCATGGCTGCCGATGTTGCCATCGACGACGAGATTCCCGACAATATGTAATCTGTAAAGCAACGAGAATATGAAAAAGATATTTATATACATGGCGCTTGCCTCAATGGCTCTCACAGCGTGCCACACGAAGGCATACTACGAGAACGACGGCATCCCTGTAGAACCGGAACCGGAGCCCGTCATCACCTATGAGGGTGAGGGTAAGCTATTAATCGGAGAATCAGGAAGCGAGCAAGAACTTAATAGTACGTATTCCTGGAAAGCTGATGAAGAAAACGGTATCCAAATAATCGTTAATATTGATACCCAGCAGTACGTTGATGGTGATGATGTCTATACCCCCGATTGGCAAATTGGACATTTTTATCTGGACGTAAATTCCATCAACGAATTTCTCGGTATTTCTGTTACGGACGAATTGAATTTGGACAACTTCTATCCTGTTGCCAAAGACGGGGATGGAAATGACGCTTCCTGGTCTTCCTATAAACCAGGTATGTGGTTGGACAAAAATGGAGTTTCCGGATATGGCAATGGCGTTATCTGCTGGCAGTGGTATATCTGGGGTGCCAAAGATATGGGTGGCGTCGTTTATTATGATATGGCCGATGATCCGTCTGTGGAAGATGCCGCTGAAAGAACTTATACTAAGTATAAAGGACTCATGTATTTAGTAAGTAAGCCGGGAAGCGATGCAAAAGCTGCTGCAGGAAGTACCGTCAAGTCGCATAATGTTATCAAACTCGAAGATAGGGATGTTAACTTTGATCTCACTTTTGTGTTTGGTCCTTATGATGACGGAGGTGATGATGGATACGATCACAGTGAACCTCAGACGGCCCTGAGTGGTACCGCCAAACTGAAAGCTGATCGAGAAACAGAAATGGAACATCAGTTGTCTTGGAATATTGCCAAGGAGGGTATTGAGTTCAATTGTGAATTGTCTCTCGCTGCACTTGGTTGTGTCTATCACAAGGCGGGAGATGTTGAAACCGATGATAAAGGGAATGAAGTCAGCTATAATCAGGATGGTTATTATGGTGGACCGTATCGTGTTGGTTATGTGAAGTTCGACCTTGGTATTTTCACAGATATCATTGGCAAGGACATTACAACTCTTACCGATGAAGAATTCTATCCTTGTGATGCGGAGGGTAATAAACTGACCAAACGTTATACGATGAGTGGGGATGGCACATTGGCTGAAGGCGATTATACCGGATGGACCGCATTCCCGGGTACTGTCCCTGGAGAATGGGTTACCGATGACAGTCGTGCCGGCAACTGGTCCAGTGGTGCAGCCTATTGGTGGATAAACTATGATAAAGAGCGGAAAGCAGAGGTCGATTGTGAAGGTGCTTTTGTTATCGGCAATGGCCCCAATGTCATCCATCAACTTAATCAGGTTGTCACAAGCTACAATATGTGTAACGGCGTTCCGTTCAATGTTAATATAAAATACGTTGAGTAATCTTATTTCTGGGTCGGTTTCCATACCGGCCCTTTTTTAGTAATTTAACAATCTGGCTATTATGAAAACTGTTTATCATTATTTGACAGCCATAGTTGTGGCTATTATTGGCGTTTCCTGCTCTAAAATACAAGAAGGAAATATTAACGTTCTCGAGGAACAAACGATTAATGAGGATGCTTTTACCAAATCGCTTTCGTTAATATCAGATGCTCAGTCTGGGGATATCAAGATTGTGGGGTCGAGAATTGTAGTTGAAAAAGAGATTGTTTATCTTGCATTGGATATTGAATCATCTCAGGCGGCAGATTATTATCTCTCTGTTTTTATGATCCCTGAGGACAGTTCCGTATATCGGATTAGTGCGAATGGCGAAACAATAAAGGGGCTGCTCAAACCACAAAAGGTAGGTTGGCAGGCTATACGTTTTACGGATGAAAACCGAAGAAACAAAACCATTCCGTTGCGCTTAGGAAGAAATGAAGTGCGAGTATATTCGTCCAGTAATGACTTTCCTGAGATACAAGTAGTAAGAATGACATTATCTGAGTCAGAGAATGCTATTCATACTGAGGCATATGATGAATATGTCAGTAAAATTAGTTCAGGCAGTTTTTATTCATCTACTGATACTAAAGTTGCGTCGTTGGCATTGGTTGATTATCAATACGCACTGGATTGTCCCTTGTTGTATTCTTTCACAAAAACCATAGTATTAACAGCGGGAAACAATCAAGTTACCGTGGCGTCAAATTCTGGTGGTAATCCTATAGTTGTTGATATATTTAAGGATAATGTGTACACGTATAAGACAGTAATCTATCCGGCGAATGGTTTTACTCAAAATTTTCCTCCGGGTATTTATACCGTTCATTTAAGAAGATATTTACAGAATCAGCCGTCGTTGGCACCAATTCGAATCAGTTATACTGGCAATGTAAACTATAATTATTCAATCTGCCCAATCTCTGGCTACAATTTTGAGACACAGTCAGATGGCTATAATTCAGGTCAGGTTAATTATTTTACATGTCACACAACAAGCGGCTCAGATCCAGTCATGTATTTGGAGAACGCTTATGGGGGTGCAGTGGGGAGCACAAATGATAATTATTCCGGGTCGGGGGATTTTGATTGGACGGTGAATTCACGATTATCGGTGTCTTATTCGGGAGCCCCGTTGGTCCATATTTTTAATTCCTCTTCTGTTAACCCAGAGGGAACCTGCGATTTGTATGTTCGGATTCCATATTCACCTGTTTCGACTTGGTTTCCCAATTTAATACAAAATGACGCGTTGAAATCGGGAGACGCAACCGGTACATATAATTGTATCGCATGGGCCGGGGATCAGGTTGATGAATGGGTGTGGCCATTAAATGAAAACTCTCCATATTACATAGCGGGAGCGACAGCTTTAGCAATGTTTGATTATTATTTTGATTCTAAGGGATATACAAGGTTTGGAGCAAATGCATCAAATGCGGCTGTGGCTCTGTGGGGAACAAATATGGGTTTTACTCATGCATCAATAACCAAGAATGCTCGGTCGGTTTACCCGCACGGATATGATTGGGAGAGTAAAACCGGAGCAAGTGTCCGTTTGTTTCATGAGAGGAATTCACTTAGTGGAAGTCTTTCAATTTACGAAAGCTATGGTGAAATAAAGTATTATTACAGGGTGAATCCGGAAGCATTGATATATAGCAATCACGTCGAGCATTATACTTTTAATGACGAGAGTCTTTCTGTATTACGTGAACTTTCTGATGGAATAAAGGGAGAGCTAAAAGTTGATTTTCTCAGATTATTTAATGACTGGATAGAGGAGTGTAATCTTCCGGAAAATATTATCCAAAGTAATCCTGAGATGCTGAAACGTGGAACACACTACAAAACGTTATTGGATTTTTGTATGAAAGAGCAAAATAGTATTCTTCCATTAATCATAACTAAGTTGGTAGAGGGAAATACACTCTCGGAATTTTTGTTTTTAGATGTTTTTCCGAATCAGTATAACTATCTTAAAGAGTCAGCTTTTCATAGGTATCAAAAAGATCAATCAGTTCGTCCATCTGCTCGGGGAAATGCGCTTCGTTTAGCAGAAGCGTATCTAGGTATATTCAGGGAACAATATTGATTTAGCTTTTCGAAGGGCCCAAAAAAGGTCATCCTAAGTATTATACATAATCGGCCCAAATGTCAATCAAAGGGGACTCATTCCCGGCGGTGAGGAAGACCTCTATCCGACCATCTCCCGGAGCTGCTCAAAACGCTGGCCCTGGATGAGTCCTCCTTCCGGAAGATGCTCGCGGAATAGGCATGCTTTCAAATAATCTTTCAAAGGCTGGGATTTTTTCCCGGCCTTTTTGCCCGTATTTGCCGGGTGCCTGACTCGGCCAAGCCACCTCGCCGTCAATTTCGCCCGTTTTTGCGGGTTGTCTGGCCCGGCCAAGCCACCGCGCCGTCAATTTCGCCCATTTTTGCGGGTTGTCTGGCCCGACCAAGCCACCTCGCCGTCAATTTTGCCCATTTTTGCGGGTTGTCTGGCCCAGCGAAGATGAACCTGCCGTTTTTGGACGAAATTGATAGCGGAATGTACATTCTTTCTATGAATTGGTGGGGATATATGCTATTTTTGTGTGCACTTTAACTGATGCCAATGATGACCGCTTGCAAACATCTTCTTTTAGGGGCTGTGGCTCTTGCCGTTTTTGCGGCCTGCCAAAAAAAGGGGGATATCGATGAAGGGGGCTCCCGGGAACCGGCCCTTGCCGAGACCTTCTCCGAATGGCCCGCCTACCAAGGAATCGATTATGATTTCCTGGATGATTATACCATGCCCGAAATGCCCACCAAGAATATGACGGGCGTGGTTGGCGGAGAGGCCTGGCGCTACGACGACCGCTGGTTCACCTTTGTCCAGGGAAAGAACGCCAATTCCCTGGTAAAGGAAAATGAGGCGGCGGCCAAACGCATGCTGGCCCAGCTGAACGAAGACTTCGAGTATCTCCGTAACGAAATGGGCTGGCTCCCGGACCGCAACGCCATGGAAGGTTACCGCAGCACGGTTTATCTCTATGGCTCCGGCCTCAGCACCGACAACGAGCCCAATACCGCCACCGGTGGCTGGCAGAGTTCCGTGTACAACGGCGGCAAGGAATATCCCATGCTCCTTCTGTCTTATTACCCGGTCTATTGTTTCGACCCCAAGTGCAATTACAACGACAAAGACTACCATACCTACAATGTGACGCACGAAGGTATCCACTGCATTTTCTCCTCCCGTCCGGGCGGCAAGAAAATCAGCTGGTTCCACGAAGGCTGCGACGTATGGCTGCAGCGAGCCCTCAACATCCGCCGCGGTACCACAAAACCGGCCGATATCGAATTCGGCTGGCTGGCTTCCGGCACCCTGTTGGCTCCGTTCATCCCCATCGAATGTTACGGCGGCTGGAAGAGCGACGGCACCTGGGGCCCGCCGGACTGGATGATGCCATCGACCGGTGACAACCGCCGTATCCTTGGCGGCGTCCAGTATTCCGAGGTCTTCCCCTCCTTCATGGAGATTAGCGTAGGGGACGGTGCCATCAAATGGATTTGGGAGCATTGCCAGGGGTATCTCCTGCAAAGTCTGGCCCGGTCTTCCCCCATGGGACACGACCAGGTGAAGCGCATGATTCTTGAGTTCCGTTCCCGCGTGGCCCTTCTGGACCTGGGGATTTACTCCAATGCCGCCAAAAAGCTGTCCAACCAGTATTTCGGAACGACGGTGGAATCGGAAGGTTCACAGAAATGCGCTCCCTGGCAACTCACGCCATACGTGGAAACGTATCCGGTCGAGGACGGCTGGATTGTGCCTGATGCAAACACCCTTCCCGGCTGGACCGGCGCCAATATCATCCCCATCAAGGTGAAGGGAGACAAAGTGACCGTCTCTTTTGAGGGCGTTCCCCCGCTTTCCGTCAATGGAAACTTCGACGCGCTGGACCTGGTGTGCCAGCTCTGCTGGAGAACCACCGACGGCCGCCCCGTTTACGCCCAGCCCTTCGAGAGCGGGGACTGCACCGTGAGCCTGGAAGGCCAGAGGCCCGCCAACGACGTTATCTTCGCCGTAGTCTGCAACCGGACTTACCAGTTCAAGACGGCCCTTCTCAAGACCAAATACTGGTATAAACTCAAGTTGGGCGAAGGCACCGACGGTACCGCGTCCACCGGCACCCGCTGGTTCAATTATGACCAAAAACTTAAATAACAAAAACAATAACCATGACTAAGAAATGGATGTTCGGGCTGGCTGCCGCAGCCCTGATGCTGACCTTTTCCTGCAAGAAAGAAACGAAACCGGATCCCGTTCCCGGCGGAAAGGAGGACGAAGAAGAGGTGACTCCCACCCCTCCCGTAAACCAGGTTCTCACCCCGGCCGACGTTCCCAATTACGAGAAGATTTACATGACCTCCGAGTTCTACAAGAAGGAGCGGGGATGGGACGTGACCAGCACTTTTTACGACCCGCTCAAGCCGGAGAGCCTGTACTACTTCGGACGCAGCAAGCAGAGCGAGCACTTCATCATCTTCTGGGACAAGGATTACGGCACCACTACGCCGGACGAGGCTTCCAGCCCCTATCATCTGGATACGGACGCCTTCCTGTCCTGGTGCGAGGAAATTTTCGACCACTACGTGAACACCCTCAAGTTCGCCCATTATACTCCGGCCGACAAATCCTATCTGGACAGCTATAAATTCCAGATTTACCTCTGGCACCAGACGGAATGGGCGGCCTATGGTTCCGGTCCGTCCGACAACATCACCGGCTGCCTCTGGGTGAATCCGGAAGCGGCGAACAGCCGCTCCACCGTGGCCCACGAAATCGGCCATTCCTTCCAGTACCAGACCGCCTGCGACCTTATCCTGAACAAGGAAGCCACCGACATTTACAGCACGGCTTTCCGTTACGACCAGGGGCAGGGGAGCACCTTCTGGGAGCAGACCGCCCAGTGGCAGAGCTTCCAGATGTGCCCGGAAGAAACCTTCACCAACTACTATTTCTCCAATTTCTGCGACAACTGCAACCGCCACTTCGCCCATGAAGACATGCGTTACGGCAGCTACTTCTTCCACTATTACTGGATTGACAAGTACGGGATTGACGCCGTGGCCAAAGTGTGGCGCAGCGCCCGTAAACCCAAGGATTCCCTGGAGTCCTACATGGCCGCCTACAACCTGGGCATAGACGAATTCAACGCGCAGGTTTACGACTACGCCGCCCGCATTGCCACCTGGGACTTCCAGCAGATTCGCACGGCCGGAGCCAATTACGCCGGCGCTGTTGCCTGGAAGGGCAGCGATGCCGGTGAAGGCTGGTTCCTCGTTGACCCGTCCAAGGTCCTGGAGGCCACCGGTTTCAACATCATTCCCGTGAGCGCCCTTCCCGGTCAGGAGATATCGGCCGATTTCCTGGGCCTTCCCAACGAGGCCGGCTTCAACAAGAGCGGAGACGCTTCCGTAGCCGGATGGACCCTCGGCTTCGTGTCCCTGGGCTCCGACCGCAGCACCCGCACGTACAGTACGCCCGTGACGGCTACGGCCGCCACCGGAAACGCCGCCGTCGCTACGTGGACCGTCCCTGACGGAGCCGCGCATGTCTGGGCGATAGTCGCTTGTACGCCAACCGCTTACATTACTCACCTCTGGGACGAGAACAACGCCAACGACCGCCATTGGCCCTACAAGGTGAAGTTCACGGTGGACGGTTCCGTGCAGGATTTGTCGGCCCCCTCCAGCGGCAGCCTCAACGGCGCCGGTATCGGCAGCACCTATTCCTGGACCCTTTCCGGCACCACCATCGCCGTCAACGTGAATATCGACACGCAGGAAGCGGCTTCCCGCGGCGGTTTCCAGGTAGGCTATTTCGAGCTTCCCGTAGAAAAGGTGAACGAATTCATCGGCGCCGATGTCCGTAACCTGGACGAGAGCAGCTTCACCGCCTACAATCCCGACGGCACCCGGGTGGACTTCAGTTCCTACAAGCCCGGCATGTGGGTGGACATCAATGGCAAATCCTGCGGCTGGAGCACCGGTACAGCCTTCTGGCAGTGGTATGTGTGGGGCGGCAAGAAGGACAAGGCCGGCAACACCATTACCTACGACGGAGACCCCAACGGCACCGGAGAGAACCAGAGCCGCTTCCTGGTGGGCATGCATCCCGACAACGTGGCCGCCGCCAAGGGCAAGACCATCGTCTTTAACAACAAGATAGCAGCCAATGGCACCACCTTCGACTTTATCGTCACGTACAAATACTTGTAGGCCCTCTTCTTTTTCTCATAAATAATCACTAACTTTGGAAGAATTTAATATTAAAAATATTAAAAATACACTAAAAACACTTTTATGAACAACGCAATCATCAATTTCCCGGTACCGGCCAACGAGCCGGTGAAGGCTTATCTGGAAGGCTCTCCGGAGCGCATCGCCCTGGACGCAGAGCTTAAACGCCAATACAATACGGTGGTGGATATCCCCATCATCATCGGCGGTAAGGAAATCCGTACCGGAAATACGGGCAAGGTGGTTTGTCCGCACGACCACAAACACGTGCTGGCCACCTTCCATAAGGTAGGGGAGAAGGAGGTCCAGATGGCAATTGACGCCGCCATGGAGGCCCATAAGATCTGGAGCGAAACGCCCTGGACCACCCGTGCCGCCATCGTCCTCAAAATGGCCGAACTCCTGGCAACCAAGTATCGTCCCATCCTGAACGCCGCCTGCATGCTGGGCCAGAGCAAGAACATCTACCAGGCCGAGATTGACAGCGCCTGCGAGACCATCGACTTCTTCCGCTACAACGTGCACTATGCCTCCACCATCTACAACATGCAGCCCAAGAATGGCGCGGGCAACATCAACCACACCGAGTTCCGTCCGCTGGAAGGCTTCATCCTGGCCGTTACTCCCTTCAACTTCACGTCCATCGCCTCCAACCTGTGCATGACCCCGGTCCTGATGGGCAACGTGGCCCTTTGGAAACCTTCCACCACCTCCACCTTGAGCAACTACTACCTCATGCAGCTGTACAAGGAAGCCGGCCTGCCGGACGGTGTTATCAACTTCCTCCCGGGCAGCGGTTCCCTCATCGGCAAGGTGGCCACTTCTTCCAAGTGGTTCGCCGGCATCCACTTCACCGGTTCCACCGGCACCTTCAACAGCCTGTGGCGCCAGGCCGGTGAAAACCTGGGCCATTATGTGAGCTACCCGCGCCTGGTGGGCGAGACCGGCGGCAAGGACTTCATCTTCGTCCATCCCAGCGCGGACGCCAAGGCCGTCGCCACGGCCGCTTTCTGCGGCGCCTTCGAATTCCAGGGCCAGAAATGCTCTGCAGCCTCCCGCATGTACGTTCCCAAGAGCTTGTGGCCGGAAGTGCTGGGCATCATGAAGCAATATGCATCGGAGGTGAAGATGGGCGATGTCATGGACCACTCCAATTTCATCAACGCCGTTATCGACGAAGCCTCCTGGGACAATATCGACGGCTATATCTCCTATGCGGAGAAGGCTGCGGACGCCAAGGTGGTCCTGGGCGGCAAGCGCGACAAGAGCGTCGGCTATTTTGTGGAGCCCACCGTCATCGAAACCAGCAACCCGCATTTCAAGAGCATGGAAGAGGAAATCTTCGGCCCGGTGCTCACCGTGTACGTATATGAAGACAAGGATCTGGAAGAGGCCGTCAAGCTCTGCGACACCACCTCTCCTTACGGCCTCACCGGTGCCGTATTCGGAAAAGACCGTCTGGCAGTGGAGAAGATAACCCACGAACTCCGTTATGCGGCGGGCAACTTCTACATCAACGACAAGCCCACCGGAGCCGTTGTGGGCAACCAGCCGTTCGGCGGCGCCCGCGCTTCCGGCACCAACGACAAAGCCGGCGGTGAGTTCAACCTTATCCGTTGGGTCATCCCCAGAGTCATCAAGGAAACCCTGGTAAGCCCTACCGACCACCGTTACACTTATATGAAATAATTTATGAAACGACTTATCCTTCCCGTGGTGGTGCTTGCAGCCCTTATTCTGGGCTGCAAGGGCCCCCAGAAGGCGGTGGAAGTGGACTTCGTCACCGCTTTGGGCATTCCGGAGTGTGTCATCACCACACCTCCGGATTCGCTGCATCTGGACCCTTGGTACAAAAAATACGTAGATGTGAACGGCATTCCGCTGTGCAGTTCGTGGCGTTGCCCGGACAGCGCGCTCGTGGCCGGTTACAACACCCTGTGGGCCATGACCTCCCTGCTGTCGGACGACGTGATGAATGCCCTCCGCAAGGCCGGCACCCGCGTCACCATGATGGCCCGCTATGAAGGCACTACGGATGTGCCGGAGCACGCGTATCTGGTAAACGACACAACCCTTAACTGGGACCTGCGTGCCCGCGGCCTGGGCGGAGACCTCACATTCCCGCTCACCTCCTGCGCAGAGGAAAACGTGCTGGGGTACCAGATAGACAAATACCATGCGGAAGATATCCTCATCCACGAATTTGCCCACAGCATCCATCTGGTGGGTATCGTGCAGGTGGAACCGGACATCAACGACCGCCTGCAGGCCTTGCTGGACAATGCCATTGAAAAGGACCTGTGGTGGAATACCTACCGCACCACGGACATCGCGGAGTACTTTGCCGAAGGCGTTCAGGACTGGTTCAACGTGAATGCGGAAATGGACCATCCGGACGGCAAGCACAACTATGTGAACACCCGCGAGGAGCTCAAGGAGCGGGATCCCGGCCTGTATGAACTCATCTCGCGCTATTTCCCCGCCACGGACCAGCAAATCTCCAAGCACAAGTACGTCAACCTTTGCACCAAGGCCAACAGCCGCACCAGATAATGTTCAGTAAAGAAACCTACATGTCGCGCCGTACCGCCCTCCGCGAAAAGGTGGGCGGCGGCATCCTTCTCTTCCTGGGCAACAACCAGGTGGGCATGAACTATGAAGGCAACGAGTACGAGTTCCGCCAGGACAGCTCCTTCCTCTATTTCTGGGGCCTGGACTACGCGGGATTGTCGGCCGTCATCGATGCCGATTCCGGCGAGGAAATCATCTTCGGCGACGAACTCACCATTGACGACATCGTCTGGACCGGCACCATGCCTTCTTTGGCGGACAATGCCAGACAGGTGGGCGTGGAAAAGACCTGCCCCGTGAAGGAGCTGAAAGAGTACCTTCGGAAGGCCATGCGCCTGGGCCGGAACATCCGCTTCCTGCCCCCGTACCGCGGAGACCATTATCTTCGCCTGATGGACCTGCTGGGCATCTTACCGGATGCGCAGGCGGTCCGTGCGGACGAGCCCCTCATCAAGGCCATCGTGGACATGCGTATCCACAAGACCCGGGAGGAAATAGACGTGATTGAGGATGCGGTGGATGTGAGCACCCTGATGCACCTGGAGGCTTACCGCCGCGTCCGTCCGGGCGTGCACGAGTCGGAAATCGCTTCCTCCGTGCTCAAAATTGCCACAAAGCGCCCCGGCGGCCGCCTGGCCTTCCCCACCATCGCCACCATTGCCGGACAGGTACTGCACAACCACGGTTTCATCCATACCCTGAAGGAAGGGGATATTTTCCTGCTGGACGCCGGCGCCGAGAATGCGTACCACTACTGCGGAGACCTTTCTTCCTCCATGCCGGTAGGTGAACGTTTCTCCAGCAGGCAGGAGGATATTTACAACCTGCATTTGCGCAGCTTCGACGCTGCCGTGAAGCAGCTGTATCCCGGAAACCCGTACCGCAACGCCCATTTGGCTGCGGCAGAAACCATCGCGGAAGGCATGGTGGACCTCGGCCTCATGAAAGGCAATCCGCGGGACATCGCGGAAAGCGGCGCCTACGCCCTGGTATTCCCTTGCGGCACCGGCCACATGATGGGCCTGGACGTGCACAACATGGAGAACCTGGGCGAGCAGTATGTAGGCTATGCGGAAGGGGAGAAAAAGAGTACCCAGTTCGGTTTCAAGTCCCTTCGCCTTGCCCGTCCGCTGGAACCGGGTTTCATCTTCACCGTGGAACCGGGCATCTACTTCATTCCCGAACTTATCGACCTGTGGAAGGCCGAGGGCCGCTTCAAGGAATTCATCAACTACGACAAGTTCGAACCGTGGAAAGGCTTCGGTGGCCTCCGCAACGAGCTGGACTATGTGATTACAGACACCGGTGCCCGTGTCCTTGGCAAACTCAAAAAGCCCATGACCCTGGAAGAAGTGTATAACGCGAAGAATCAGTAAAAATAATAATGAAAAATTTTGCCATCAAGCACCCCGAAAATGACGGGGGAATGAACGAGAGAATCAAGCGTCTCAGAAAGGAAAGCCTGGAGACGCCCGCAACGCTCACCATCGAGCGCGCTCTCATTGAAACAGCTTTCTACAAAGAGAACTATGGCAAGTACCCCATCGCGGTGCTGCGCGCCAAGAACTTCTACGAGATTTGCGCCAAAAAGACCATCTATATCGGCCCGGACGAGCTGATTGTGGGCGAACGCGGCCCCAAGCCCAAGGCGGTTCCCACTTTCCCGGAACTCACCTGCCACTCCGTGGAAGACCTCCACGTCCTGGACACCCGCGAGCTGCAGCAGTACAACATCTCTCAGGCCGACATTGACACCTACGAGAAAGAGGTCATCCCTTACTGGAAGGGAAAAACCCAGCGCGAGCGCATCTTCAACCACGTTTCCAAGGAGTGGGAAGAGGCCTACCATGCCGGTGTGTTCACCGAGTTCATGGAGCAGCGCGCCGCCGGCCACACGGCCATGGACGGCAAAATGTACCATGAAGGCCTCCTGGACGTGAAAGCCCGTATTCAGAAAGCCATGGACGCCCTGGACTTCATTTACGACCCCGAAGCCACCGACAAGCAGCAGGAACTGGAAGCCATGTCCATCAGCTGCGACGCCGCCATCCTCTTTGCCGAGCGTCACGCTAAGCTGGCCGAGGAAATGGCCGCTTCCTGCACGGACCCTGTCCGCAAGGCCGAACTGGAGAAGATTGCCGCCACCTGCCACTGGGTTCCCGCCCACGCCCCGCGTGACCTCCAGGAAGCCATCCAGATGTACTGGTTCGTGCACCTGGGCACCGTTACGGAACTCAACGGCTGGGATTCCATGAACCCCGGTCACATAGACCAGCACCTCTATCCTTTCTACAAGAAAGGCCTGGAGGACGGCACCCTCACCTACGAGAAAGCCAAGGAGCTCCTTTGCTGCCTCTGGATCAAGTTCAACAACCAGCCCGCTCCGCCCAAGGTAGGTATCACCGCCCGTGAGTCCGGCACCTACAACGACTTCACCAACATCAACATCGGCGGTATAGACCGTGACGGAAACTCCGGCGTGAACCCTCTCTCCTACATGATTCTGGAAATCCAGGAAGAGCTGCACGAGCTCCAGCCCGGCCTGTCCATCCACATTGCGGAGAACACCCCCGATGAATTCCTCATCGAGGGTATCAAGGTTATCCGCCAGGGCCACGGCTATCCTTCCGTGTTCAATCCGGACACCTACGTGAAGGAACTGGTGCGCCAGGGCAAGACGCTGGAGGATGCCCGCGAAGGCGGCTGCTCCGGCTGTATCGAGGTGGGTGCCTTCGGCAAGGAAGCGTATCTGCTCACCGGTTATCTGAACACACCCAAGATTCTGGAAATCACCCTGAACAACGGTGTAGACCCTCTCACCGGCAAGAAAATCGGCCTGGAGACCGGAGACCCGCGCACCTTCACCAGCTATGAGCAGCTGTACCAGGCCTGGCACAAGCAAATGGTGTACTTCGTGAACCTGAAGCTCAGCGTGAACAACTACATAGAGCGCATGTTCTCCCTGTATGCTCCGGCTACCTTCCTCAGCCTCTACATAGACGACTGCATCGCCAAGGGAAAGGACTACTACAGCGGCGGTGCGCGCTACAACACCACCTACATCCAGTGCACGGGCCTGGGCACCATCACCGACTGTCTGGCCACGCTCAAGAAGCATGTCTTCGAGGACAAGCGCTACACCATGCAGCAAATGCTGGACGCTGTGGCCGACGACTGGAAGAAGGAGGAACCCATGCGCCTGTACATCCGCAACCATACGCCGTTCTTCGGCAACGACGACAAGTATGCGGACGACATTGCCGTGAAGGTGTACGATGACCTGGTGGCCGCCATCGAGGGCCGTCCCAACACGCGCGGCGGCAAGACGCAGCTCAACATGCTCTCCACCACCTGCCACAACTACTTCGGCCAGATGTGCGGCGCTTCCGTGAACGGCCGTTTCGCCCACTTTGCCATATCCGACGGTACGTCGCCTGCCCACGGCTCGGATCGCAAAGGCCCCACCTGCGTTATCCGCTCGTTGGGCAAGCTGGACCAGACCAAGAGCGGCGGTACGCTTCTGAATGTGCGATTCATCCCCGCGCTGCTCCGCCGTCAGCAGGACCTGGAGAAGTTCGGTCAGCTCATCCGCGAATACTTCCGTCTGGGCGGGCATCATATCCAGTTTAACATTGTGGATACGGAAACGCTCAAGAAAGCACAGGAAAACCCGGATGAATTCCGCGACCTGCTGGTGCGTGTGGCCGGCTACTCGGATTACTTCAACGACATGACCGCCCAGCTCCAGAACGAGATTATCGCCCGTACGGAAAACGAAGAAGTATAAATTATGGAAAAGTTCCTCTCCCGTCTTGTCAAGGGATTTTTTGCTCTGCTGGGATTTGCCACTTCCTGCACCCCCGGAAGCGTACCCGAGCCCATGTACGGCCCGCCCGGCCCGGCAGAGTACGGTACTCCTTCAGCTACTTTCCGTTTTCTCGGGAAGGTAAGCGACGAGAACGAAAAGGGCATTCCGGGCATCCGCGTAGCCGTGAAGATGAGCAAGCCGTGGAATGGAGCTTACGTGGAGAAGAACGGAAAAATGGTTCCTTACGTGTGGGAGCAGGCGGATACCCTTTTCACGGATGAAGATGGGAAATTCGCCCGGGAGTACACCATGCTCGATGATATCGCAAGCGTTCCGGAAGATGTCGTGGTGACGGCGGAGGATGTGGACGGGGAAGAGAATGGCGGCGCCTTCACCGCCCGGAAGGACATCAAGGTGGAAGTGAAGCAGGTGGACAAAGGGGACGGCCACTGGAACATGGGCACGTATGAGTCCCAGGCGGACATCAAGCTGGAGAAGGAATAGCTATTTCCCGTAGATTCTTTGATAGTGGCAGGTGATGAGCCTGCCATTGTCGTCTCTCAGGTGCATCCCGTTCCCTTTGCAGAATTTCCAGTATTTGCACGTGGCGCAATCGTCCTTTTTCATCCAGTCCCGTTTGCGGTAGGGGAGGAAGCCTTTTTCCCATACCTCGACAAAATCGTCCTTGTAGATATTGCCCTGGTGGTAGTTGGCGCGGATGCTGGTACAGGCCGATATGGAGCCGTCTGACAGCACGCCGGCCACGCTTACGCCTGCATTGCAGAAGTAGAAGTTGTCCCGGACATCCCCTTCGTAATTGCCCAGGAAGCCTTCGCAGCCGTAGCTGGCCTTGATGCGGCCTTCCTTGCGCGATGCTTTGATGAACTCCATGAGGCCGCGGAATTCTTCGCGGTCAAGCTGTAGCTCCGGATCGTTGGCTGCGCGTCCGGCAGGGAACACGGTGAAAAGACGCCACTGTTTAAGGCCGCAGCCAATGAGGAATTCCTTGATTTCCTGCAGATGCGGGTAGTTGCGCTTGTTTACGCAGGTGACTACGTCAAAGGCCAGGTCCGGGACAGTACAGGCCATTCGGATGGCCTTTTCGGCCCGGCGGAAACTGCCCGGAACGCCCCGCATCCAGTCATGCTCGGCCTCCAGTCCGTCCAGGCTTATGGTCATGGCACGCATGCCGGCCGCCAACAGCCTGGAGAAGCGCTCCGGGGTAAGGGCGAATCCGTTGGTCACCATGCCCCAGGGGAACTCCCGCTCGTAAAAAGCCCGTCCGCACTGCTCCAGGTCCTGCCGCATGAGCGGTTCTCCGCCGGAGACCACAATCATGATGTGATGACTGTCCATACCCGCGGCCTTCACACGGTCCAGCACTTTCAGGAAATCTTCCAGGGGCATGTCTTTTTGCCCGGGCTGCAGTTTGCAGTCGCTCCCGCAGTGGCGGCAGTTCAGGTTGCAGCGCAGCGTGCTCTCCCAAAAAATTTCCCGCAAAACGTGGGCTCTGACAGCCTTGTCGGCCAGGCGCGCGTTAAGGGACAGCGCCAGATAATGTCTCAGATCCAAACCCATATCAATTCGTTGTTTGCTTCAAAGATAATACTTATTTTTGCGATACGTGCCAGCTTCCCTGCATTTTTGCTCGATTTTGCTGGCGTCGTGGCCCGGGTGAGCCAGCTGCCCGTCAAAATCGGCCCAAAATGCTGGGGACGTGGTTTATAATCGTCGTGGTTTATAATGTCGTGCGTAATGATGAAGATTGTTATAGCGCCGGATTCATTCAAGGAGTGCCTGAGCGCGCGTGAGGTGGCCCTGACGCTTGCGGATGCCATACACGTACGCTTCCCTTCGGCCGAGGTGCTGCAAATTCCCCTGGCCGACGGCGGGGAAGGCACACTGGATGTGCTGGCTGCCGCACGGGGCGCGTCCCTCATCCCTGTAACGGTACACGACCCGATGGGCCGGCCGATAAGAGCCCTTTGGGGCCGGGCGGGTGACACCGCCGTCATCGAGGTGGCGCAGGCCTGTGGCATCCAGCTGGTGAAGCCGGAGGCGCGGAATCCGTTCAGGGCCGATACCCGCGGCGTGGGCGAACTGCTCCTGGCCGCAGGGGAAAGGGGGCTGCCGGCGTTTCGTCGTGGGCCTGGGCGGAACGGTCACCTGTGACGGAGGCCGCGGCATGCTTTCCGTCCCGGGTGTCCGGGAACTGTTGCGGGATTCGGAGGTGGAACTGCTCTGCGACGTGCAGGTGCCCTTGACCGGCCCCACCGGCGCCATCCGGCTGTTCGGCCCGCAAAAAGGTGCTTCGCCCGCCGACGTGGAAGTGTTGGAAGCGGAGATGCTGCAATGGGCCGACCGGATGCAGGCAGAGACCGGCGTGGCAGTGAAGGACCGGCCCGGGGCCGGGGCTGCCGGGGGACTGGGCGCGGCCTTCATGGCGTATTCGCATCCCGCCGTATATCCGGGCATTCAGCGCGTGCTGGACCTGTGTCACTTTGACCAGGCCCTTGCCGGCGCCTCGCTGGTGCTCACCGGCGAAGGCCGTTCGGACCGCCAGACCCTGCAGGGGAAGGTGCCCTTGGGCGTGCTGCAGCGTGCTCAGGCATGGTTCTCCGCCACCTCCACCTTCGCCACCACCGCCTCCGGGGCCGCCACCGCCACCTCCGCCACCTCCACCTCCGCTCCCTCCGGGGCCGTTGATGTGGCGTCTTCCCGCGGTGTGCCAGTCGTCCTGTTGTCCGGCCGCATCGACGACGCTCCGGCCCTTCATTCCGCCGGTTTTGCCCGGCTCATCGAAGTTTCTCCCCGTGACCTTCCCCTTTCCCGGGCGCTCGACCCCGCCGTCGCCCGCCAAAATCTTCGCACCGCTGTCCGCAAGCTTCGGCCATAACGCGTTTCCCGCCCTTTTTGCCATACCGAGCCGCGTTATGCGAGGCGGCGTTTTTCATGACGAGGTGATTAGGCTGGGCTATCATTTATTTGTAGATATGATAAACCCGCAATGGTACTGTTCTTTGCCAAAAAACACCATCAATGAATTGATCGCAGCGCTCTTCCCCTTCCTTTTGCAAACCAAAGGGCAAATCTTTTCCACTCTCAAAATCCGTTACAACAATAGAACGACATATAGAGGGGGTCAAATGAAACGCAGGGGAATAGGGTTCATATACACAAAGCTTCATACTTTCATGAGCGCCAATTTTCATATCCAGAAACTCTTCGGAATCAGAAAGAAGACAAATTTTGGCGTTCATATCACTCTCATTTACAATTAAATCATATCCTATCAGTTCCCATTCTGGCATGGGTGAGTTAACAGAGTCATATGCAAAATTCTCTGCATCAGACATCGCCAAGATAGTAAAACCTATCCATTCTTCCTGAAACAATCCCTTGATTTCAAGATGACTTTCAGAAAGACCGACAATTCTCTGGGGAAGATATCCGGAAACTTCACATTCCCAAAGTGCGGGTTCGCTTTTCCCGATACTTATCGTTGCTTTATATGCGCCTTGTTTAATCAGGAATTTGGCATTATCCTCACTAAAGTTAATATCCTCAATGTCAACACGAATAGATGACAACCTCCATTCAAAACAAAAGGATAACGAAAACAGTTCTGAGCTTGTCTGATTAACGGTGCAAAAGGTTCGTGATGGATACAAGTATTCTTCGTTACCATCATTTATTACTCCTGTACTGTTGGCAATATGAAAAGTCCCGACAAGAAACTGCTCATTATTGTTTTTGACAGAGCAAGAGAAGATGCAGAATGCAAACAAAACATATATGAACCGGCGATTATTCATAACCATAAGTTGTCATCCAGGAATAATAAACGTTAAAGTAGGAGAGCTCGGTGTCAGAGAAATTTACAAGAGCACCAAGGTCTGACATAAAGTCAGAGAATGTTAAACAGGCTCCCAACATCTTCACCATTTGCAGTGTGATTCTATCGTTTATTGAATCGTATAAATAGGAGGGATTATAGCTGTTTTGATTGAACGAATCTTTGAGATCCACGAAAATGGGTGAGTAAAAACGCGGAGTGGCTCCCGTCCAGGACTGTCTGTGTTGCCAATTAATATGAGACCATGGATTTGGTTTCACATACCCCTTGGATGTATAGTATAACTCTCCGTAATACCAACCCATGAAAGACGCAAAAGACTCACAAAGTAAATCATTAACGTCTCCTATATTGTTATTTGTAATTGCATGCTGAACAGAATGCCCCAGTTCGTGCATGACCGAACCAATAAAATCGTTACTTTCATAACCATTGGTGTACATCGAAATATTGGGGACAGCATTTCCATTAAAGACTCCAGAACTCGAATTGGGCATTGGCATGGAGTATATATTGATATGACTCAAAACAGGAAAATAGGGAGCCTGCTCCATAACACGTTTAAAAAAATAATCGCCTGCTCTATATATTCTTGTCGGGTTATCCGGACTGATAGTGAAACTATGGAAGGAGTAGGGAGAAGATGTATCCCAAAGTTCCGCGATTGTCCCCAAGACAGTTACATGGGGAGATAATCCTGTGATATCCCCCGAGCAGACAGTGAATTTTTCCTGCTGAAGATAGTATCCAATTGTCGCATCAATAGGATACCAACCCGGAAGTTGAAATGTCCCATTGACCGCCTGTATATCCTGAATCGCAGATCCGAGTTGAATTCTTAGATTAAGTTTATACGTTGTTACCGTTGACGCAAGAAACTCATCATAAAAACTGATTGATCCATATTGCCCATAATAATAACGACGTGATGAATTTCCAGTAACTTTGTTAAACAGAAGTATCTCATCTTCAGACATTCTCCTCTCTTTCAAGCCGATTTGTTCTGGAAGATATGCTTCATAAAGAATCACATAATTGAGTGTATCTGGAACAACTATGTCCTTCGGCCATACAACATATATATCATTAGGTGCGGAATGAACAGAAATCTCAGGCTGCTTAATACAGGATGCAAATTCCCCTTCAATTTCATACCGATTAGGAACGGAACCCGCAACAAGTAACTCATCCTGATTAGTTGATCTCCTTTTTTTAAAAGGGAGATAATCTACTTTAAGCCGAGTATCGAACTCGAGTCGACGCTGTTCTTCTGCATCATGAGGTGAAATCCTCAGTATTCTATGTGTGGCTGACAGTTGTTTCCCTCGCTCAAAAAAACCTGAAGAGGAAGTACTTCTTTCATAACAAATAGAATCATACACCCATTGGACATTTGACAACATAAAAGGATCCTCAACCCAATAATCGTCAATTTCTGCCGATTTGGTATCTTGACGACACAAAGAATAACCATCTGTCAAAGATGATGTTTGAAACCCTTTTGAACAAGATGTCTGAGTAATACCAATACAAATAATGATATTCAAATACCAAAAAGGGAAAGACATTAGATGCTCCATAGACAGTTTTCGTTAAATATATCTGCGTCGAATATAAGAAAAATTATCAACTATAGCAAAAACTGCGTCACAAGTCTATAAAACGTTAAACCTCCACAGCATCAACTGACCAGTAGCGCCAGTTGACGGATCACTTCTAAAGATATTCTCGTGTGACAGAGGCGCGACAACTGCGCATACCTGCCGGAGTGCCTGCATACACCACCGTACCGCCGTTTTCACCGGCGCCGGGGCCCAGTTCCAGCACCCAGTCCGCGCTGCGAATCACGTCCATGTTGTGTTCGATTAGGTACACGGTATTGCCCCGCTCCACCAGGGAGTCAAACAATGCCAAAATATGGCGTACGTCCTTGATGTGCAGGCCGTCCGTGGGCTCGTCAACAATAAACACCTTCCCCTGTTCACCCAGGTAGGAGGCCAGTTTGAGACGTTGCAGTTCGCCGCCGCTCAAGGTGGACAGTGCCTGATTCAGGTGCAGGTATTGCAGTCCCACGTCCACCAGTGGACGCAGTTTTTGTTCAATCACAGTCCCTTTGAAGAAGGCCGATGCCAGCCGCACGGACAAATCCATCACCTGGGCAATGTTCAGCGTCTCACCCGTGGCCGGACTGGTATAGGTGAATGCCAGGGCTTCGGGTGCGTAACGCAAGCCGCCGCAGGCCTCGCATACGGTTTCGATGGAATCCATGAAAGCCATCTCCGATACAATCACCCCCTTGCCGCCGCACACCGGGCAGGCGCCTTTCCCGTTGAAGGTGAAGTATTCCTCCTTCATCTTGTGCGCCTTGGCAAAGACCTTCCGGATGTCGCCGGCCACTTCCATGTAGGTGGCCGGGGTGGAACGGAGACTCACGCCTATTTCTTTCTGGCTGATATATACGACCTCCCCCGGGGTGGGCCAGGCCTTGCGGAAACATTCCATCAGGGAACTTTTACCGGAACCGGCCACGCCGGCCACTACGCCGAAAACGCCCAGCGGGAAGTCCACCGTCACGTTTTTCAGGTTGTGCAGGCAGGCATCGGCCACCCGGAAAGTCCCGTTTCCCGACCGCGTTGCCGACTTGAACGGAACCTGCTCCTCGATAAGCAGGCCGGTGGAAGTGCCACTCCCCAGCAGTTCCTTGTAAGCGCCCTGGAACACGATGTGGCCGCCGTCGATGCCGGGACCGGGGCCCATGTCCACGATATGGTCGGCAATGCGGATCATTTCCTTGTGGTGCTCCACCAGCAGGACGGTGTTGCCGGCGTCACGCAGCCGCTGCACGGAGCGTTTCATCCGTTCGATGTCGCGGTTGTGGAGGCCGACGCTCGGCTCGTCCAGGATGTACAGGACGTCCGAGAGCGAAGAATTGATGTATTTGGCGATTTTGCAGCGCTGGGCCTCGCCCCCGGAGAGCGTTCCTACCGGACGGTCCAGGCTCAGATACCCCAGGCCGATTTCCTCCAAGGCCGTGAGGCGCGCACCGATGGCCGCCTTCATGTCCACGGCCAGCGGGTCCTGCAGGCCCTGAATCCACGCATTGAGGCGCGAGATGGACATGGCGCATGCTTCGGCAATGTTCCTGCCCTCGATTTTACAGCTTAACACCTTGGGATTCAGTCGTGTGCCGCCGCAGTCCGGACAGGTGCCCATGACCAGCATCGGATTCAGCACAGCCGCATGCAGCAGGCCCTCCTCCGAGTTGATGATGCTTCGGTACATACGCGGGATAATTCCCTCATACTTGGCGCTTTTGGGCCACCCGGCCGGCGGGTTTTTGAGCTTGATTTGGGGGCTGTTCAGGAACAGGTCCAGTTCCTCCGGCGTATAGTCCTTGATTTTTTTGTCCAGGTCGAACAGGCCGCTCCGGGCGTAGCGAATCCAGCGCCAGCCGCCCTTGCCGAACGCAATGTAGTGGATGGTGTCTTCGTCGTTCAGGCTCTTGTCAAAGTCCACCAGCTTGTGGATGTCCAGTTCGCGGATTTCCCCCAGCCCGGAGCAGCGCGGACAGCTGCCCTGCGGATGATTGAAGCTGAACGAGTCCGAATAGCCGACAAAAGGCTTGCCCACGCGGGAAAACAGCAGGCGCATGAGCGCGTAAATATCCGTATAGGTGCCCACCGTGGAGCGGGAATTCTGTCCCGGTTTTTTTTGGTCAATCACAATGGCGACAGGCAGGCCCTCAATGCTGTCCACATGGGGCCGTCCGTATTTGGGCAGGTACTGCTGCACGAAGGTAGGGAAGGTGTCGTTGAGTTCCCGCCGGCTCTTGGCGGCAATGGTATCCAGCACCAGCGAACTTTTACCGGAACCGGAGACGCCTGTAAAAACCGTAATCTTGTGTTTGGGAATATCCAGGGAAACATCTTTGAGGTTGTTCTCCCGCGCACCCCGTATGCGGATGGTATCGGTAGTCATAGTACAAATATACGGCCTCTCCGCCACTTTTGCAAATCCGCCCTTAGCCACCGCGCCATCATTTCGGGCCGATTTTGCCGGTCCCCTGGCTCGGCCATGCCACGTCGCCGTCATTTGGGGCCGATTTTGCCGGGCCCCTGGCTCGGCCATGCCACATCGCCGTCATTTCGGGCCGATTTTGCCGGGCCCCTGGCTCAGGCCAGCCACCCGGCCGGCGTTTCGGGGAAAAATGCAGGACACCTGGCTTCATGTTGCAAAAATATTTGTACATTTGAAGGTATCAATGCTTTAACGCCATGACATCACTTTTTTTCTCTCTCCTTTTGCACGTGGCCTCCGGGTGGATTACGGCCTATGATTCCCTGGGGTTGAACACCCTTGTCCCTAAACAGGATTCCTACCAGGCCAACCTCATTGAAGGGGGACGGCTGGGGCAGGTGGTTCTCACCTACAAAGTCCTGGACGGCCTATGGCAAACGCTGGACGGGCGCCGGAAAAAATGGGATGGAAAATGTGCCTACACGGAGGAAGGCACCGGAAAGGCCATGGAACTCAGGCAGCAGTTCTCCGAGACGGAAGACGGTGGCCTGCACTGGGACATCGTGGTAAAGAACAATTCCTCGTTCCCCGTGTATATCGGAGATTTGGCCGTGGGCATTCCCTGGAAGGGCGGGGGAGAGGAGCCCAAGGATATTTTCGAGCGGTCCTTCATCAAACATGCCTTCGTGAGCGCAGATGCGTCGTTCTTTTATTTCACCCGCTATAACGGCGAGGCGCCCTACATCATGCTGCTCCCGGACAAAGGCACACCCCTCGAATATTTCTCCACCGGTCCCCGGCGGCAGTATCTGGCCTATATCCGCTCGGCAAAAAGCGGTTCCCGGGAAACCCGCGGCACCTGGCGGCAGCCCCATACCGGAGAAACCCTCGGCCCGGGTGAGAGCCGTCGTTATGGCTTCACATACCGCGTGGCCGAAAGCTATCCCGAGATGCGGGACCTCATCTACCAAAGCGGCGGTATAGACACGCAGGTGGCCCCCGGAATGACGCTTCCGCGCGGGCAGAAGGCCGTATTCGCCCTCCGGACCCAGGGCGGAGTAGAGCATATCGGCTCCGAGTGCCCGGACCAGACCACCGTGCATTTCCGGGAAAGGAAGGGAGATACCTGGATTTATGAAGTCGTGTTTGAAAAGCTGGGAGAAAACCGGCTTACCGTCCTTTTTGACGGCGGCCGCAAAACCTACCTGGAATTCTTCTGCAGTCTTTCCCCCAAGGACCTGATGGCCAAGCGCAGTGCCTTCCTTACCGAGCATCAGCAGTTCCGGGATACGGGCAAGTGGTACGATGGCCTCTATGGCGTCTATGACATGGCTGCCGGCGAGCTCCGGGGCCCCGACAATCCCGACTACTTTGACGAGCGCCTAACGTACTTCCTCGCCTCGGACGACCCCATCCTGGGGAAAGCCCCCTTCGTGGCCTCCAAGAACGCCGTATGGCCGGACGCCCGGGAGATAAAGAGCCTGGAATATCATCTGGAGCACTTTGTCTGGGGCGGCCTTCAGCGGACGGCCGACGAAAACCCCTATGAATACGGCGTGTACGGTACCCCCAACTGGTACATCAACCGCCACCAGGACCTGCGCGAAACCCAGACGGATTACAAACTGGGAACCATCCACACCTGGCGTACTTACGACTATCCCCACGTGGCCATGCTCTGGTGGGAAATGTACAAGATCGCCCGCGATTACCCCGAAATGGTCACCTATGCTCCGGCCGACACCCTCCTCATGCGTGCCGCGCAGACAGCCCGGGTGTTCTTCCTCTATCCCAAGCAGCTTCTCGGGGAGTATTACGAGCCCTTCAAATGGGGCGACTACAACGAACTCATCATTCCGGACATCATAGACGAGCTGGAAGCCAGGGGATGGAAAGAATTGGCAGCGGAAATCCGCATCCAGTGGGAGCGGAAGTGGCACTACTTTGTACACGAGGACCGTTATCCTTACCGTTCGGAATATGCGGCCGACCGTACCGCCTTCGAGAGTACGTACGCCCTGGCCAGATACGGTATGCAAAACGGCCTGGACCCTGCCGCCACCCGTGATTTCATGGAGAGGCAACACTATGCCAACCTGGCCTGCCGCGGCGTGCTGGAAAACCAGTGGTTCCTGCTCGGAAGCGATTTCTTCGGCTCGTCCGACTGGAGCGCCATGAGCTACATGGCCCGCATGGGCGGCTGGAGCGTCCTGGATTACGGTCTCCGCTATGCCGACGACCCTTACCCCTGGATTCGCCTGGGCTATGCCAGCTACCTGGGGCCCTTCGGCCTGGTGAATGCCGGTGACGAAGTCTCCGATTACGGTTACTGGTATCCCGGAAAGGAAAAGGACGGTGCTATGGGCCAAGCGTTTACGCCCGTCAAGTTCGGCCGGGCATGGATAGGAACGGAAGAAGGCCGGGGACCTTGGCGCTACTGCGGGGAAGGGGACCTTGGCATGTGCGCTATAACCCGAACCGCCGCCACCATCCTGGCCGATGACCCCATCTTCGGCTGGACGCTCTATGGCGGAAACCTGTCGGCGGAAAAAGAAGCGTTCCGTTTCGTCCCGGAGGATGGCGTTAGCCGGAGCCTGTACCTGCTTGACGACAAACGCCGCCTGGCTGTGTCCATCGACCGCGGACACTGGTCTTCAGTAGTTCCTGTCAAGGTGGGGAAGGACCTGTCCCGCATGCGCCTCACGGTAGAGGACGGCGCGGATGCCACCCTCCGCATTGAATGTCTGAAGGGAAAGGCTGCTCCGAAAGTGCGCTGCGGCGGCAAAATTCTGAAACCCGCCCGGGACCGTTACGGCCGCTGGTGCTACACCCTCACCGCCCCCGGCTCCACGCTGGACATCCGCTTCTAACCCCCTATCCGAACGGTGAGTCCGGCGGCTTGGAGCTGGGCGACGCAGCGCTGGATTACTTCTTCGGAGGGGGCGCTGAGGGGCAGGGATTCGGGGTTGTACACCGTTCCCAGGCGCTCGTGCTTGCCTTTGCCGATGTCGTGATAAGGGAGCAGGTCCACGATTTCCGGTTTCGTGGGAAGGGAACTGAGGAAACGGGCCGATGCCGCGATGTTCTCCTCCGAAGCGTTCACCTCGGCAATGAGCGGAATGCGGACCCAGAAGGCTTTCCCGAGGCCGGAGATGAGCTCTATATTTTGCAGGATGGGTTCGTTGGGAACGCCCGTATAGCGCTTGTGGGTGGCCGAATCCATGCATTTGAGGTCTATCATGAAGAGTTCGCACGCTGCGGCCACTTCCCTCACCAGTTCCGGAGAAGCGAAGAGGGTGGTGTCCACGGCCCGATGGAAACCTCTGGCGCCCAGCTCCTTCAGGAGGGGCAGCAGCAGTTCCGGGTGCAGCAGCGGTTCGCCGCCGCTGATGGTAACGCCGCCGTGGCCGTGCTCCATGACCCCCCGTTCCTTCTCAATTTCTTCCAGAAGGGCCTCCATACTCCATTCCCGGCCGCAGATTTCCATGGCGGCGGCGGGACATACATCGGCACAGGCGCCGCAGAGGATGCACTCCGCCCCTGTGGGCTTGATGCCGTCCGGCGTGAGCGCCAGCGCCCCCTGGGGGCACGCGTTCACGCAGCTCTGGCAGCCAATGCATTTTCCTTTCTTATACAGTCTCTGGGGCTGCGAACTCCAGCTTTCCGGATTGTGACACCATACGCAGCGGAGGGGGCATCCTTTCGTGAAAATGGTGGTCCGGATTCCGGGTCCGTCGTGGATGGCGTAACGCTTGATGTCAAAAATTAGAGCCATGGCGCAAATTTACGAAGATTTTGCGTATCTTTGAACATTAGACCACAGAATTATGAGACATCTTCTTCTTACTGCTGCAGCCGTACTGTTTTCCTGTACGCTTGCATCTGCCCAACGGAACATCACCTTCGAGGACCTCATCAATGGAGAAAGGGTGAGCGGCGTGGAACTTTCCCACGGCGGAAAACTGGTTCTGGAGCATTTCACCGTCACGGACGGTCCCAAGACCACCCGTTTTTCCCTGGTGAAGGACCTTGCCGGCGGAAAACAGCTGGCCCGGTACGACTCCGTCTCGGTGAACTGGATGCCCGTCACGGAGGCGCTGCTCCTCCAGCGGGGAGATTCCCTGGTGAAAATCAATCCCCGCAGCGGGACGCAGGAGGTTCTTGCGCGGAACCTGCCGAAAGGCCGTGCCCGGATGGCCCCCACGGAAGACTACCTCATCATTACGCGGACGCAGGCCGGCCCCAAGGAGGACCCGGACGTTTTCCGTATCTGGGAACCCGATGACCGCCAGCCCGGCTGGAGGGACCGTACCTACCTCCTCCGCTACAACCTGGCTACCGGAGACACCCTCCGGCTCACCGCAGGGCCTTATTCCCACTACCTGGAGGATTTCAGCGCGGACGGCCGCCGGCTCCTTGTGGGCTCCTCCCGTACCCGTCTGGAAAAGCGCCCCACCACGGTGAACAGCCTGCTGCTCCTGGACCTGGCCACCATGAAGGCCGATACCCTCCTGAAGGACGAGGGTTTCCTGGGCGGCGCCTGCCTGTCCCCGGACGGGAAAACGGTGCTTCTCAACGCCTCTCCCGAGGCTTTTGGCGGGATTGGAGAACACATCAGGCCCGGGCAGACCTCCAGCATGATTTTCCAGGTGCTGTACACCCTGGACGTAGCCAGCGGGAAGATTACCCCCATTACGGACCGCATCCCCCAGTGCATCCAGACCTACAACTGGTCCCGCTCCGACGGCCGGATTTACTTCCAAGCCGAAGACCGTGACTACCAGGCCCTTTTCACCATCGACCCCAAGACCTGGAAAATTACCCGCCTTCCGGTGGAGGAGGAACTGGTGACGGGCTACAGCGAGGAGGCCGGCCACATCGCCTATGTGGGCGAGGGCACCACGAACTCCATGCGCGCCTGGTGCCTGGACCTCAAAAAAGGCAAAACCACGCTCTTGGAAGACAGCTCGGCCAAACTCCTGGAGGGCATCACCCTCGGGGAAGTCCATGACTGGAACTATGAGCACAGCCGGGGCGAAACCATCTATGGCCGGTATTACCTGCCCCCGCATTTCGACCCTTCCCAAAAGTACCCCATGATTGTGAACTACTACGGCGGCTGCTCTCCCACCGGGCGCACCTTCGAAAGCCGATACCCGCACCAGCTGTATGCCGCACAGGGCTATGTGGTGTACGTCGTGCAGCCCTCCGGCGCCACGGGATTCGGCCAGGAATTCGCCGCCCGCCACGTGAACACCTGGGGACAGGGCGGGGCCGAGGACATCATCGAAGGCGTGCAGAAGTTCTGTGAGGCCCATCCTTTCGTGGATGCGGAGCGCGTAGGCTGCATCGGCGCCTCCTTCGGCGGATTCATGTCCATGTACCTGGTCACCGTGACCGACATTTTCGCCGCGGCCGTCAGCCATGCCGGCATTTCGGACATAACCAGCTACTGGGGAGAAGGCTACTGGGGCTACTCCTACTGCGAGGTGTCCACCGCCAACAACTACCCCTGGAACGCCCGGAAGATGATTGTGGAGCAGAGCCCCCTCTTCAATGCCCCCAAGGTGAACACGCCCATCCTCTTTCTCCACGGCATGAACGACACCAACGTCCCCGTGGGAGAGAGCATCCAGATGTTCACCGCCCTGAAACTCCTCGGCAAGGAGACTGCCTTCGTGGCGGTGAAAGACCAGGACCACCACATCCTGGAATACAGCAAGCGCGAAAAATGGCAGAAAACCATCTTCGCCTGGTTTGCCAAGTACCTGAAGGGCGATTCCGGCCAGTGGGACGCCATGTACCCGCCGCTGGATTTGTAATGCGTCATTTTTTTGCTATATTTACACACTAAAATCGAAAACAATGTCAGAAAAATTGAACAGACTGATGAACGACAGCGCCGCCGTGCGGTGGACGGCCCTTGTCCTGATTGCCATGATGATGTTCTTTGCGTACCTGTTCGCGGACATCCTTTCCCCGCTCAAATCTACCCTGGAGAACCTGCGCGGTTGGGACAGCGCCACCTTCGGCACCTATGCCGGCGGCGAGTACTTCCTCAACGTGTTCTGCTTCTTCCTCATCTTTGCCGGCATCATCCTGGACAAGATGGGCGTGCGGTTCACCGGTCTGTTGAGCGCGGGCCTCATGGTCATCGGCGCCGTCGTCAAATACGTGGGCGTCAGCGACTGGTTCCAGGCCACGGAAGCCTGCGCCTGGCTGGACAGCTGGTGGACCGGCTTCCCGGGCAGCGCCAAAATGGCCACCCTCGGCTTCATGATTTTCGGCTGCGGCTGCGAAATGGCCGGCACAACGGTGTCCAAGGCCATCGCCAAGTGGTTCAAGGGCAAGGAAATGGCCATGGCCATGGGCGTGGAAATGTCCATCGGCCGCCTGGGCGTGTTCGCCGCCATGTGGATTTCTCCCGCTGTTTCCAAGGCATTCACCGATACCGTGGGCGCTCCGGTGCTGTTCGGCACCTTGCTGCTCTGCATCGGCTTCATCAGCTACTTCGTATTCTGCCTGATGGACCGCAAGTTCGACGCGGAACTGGCCGCCGTCAATGAATCGGACACCTCCAAGGCGGACGAATTCGAAATCAAGGATCTGGGCAAAATTTTCTCCAGCAAAATGTTCTGGATTGTGTCCATCCTCTGCGTGCTGTACTACAGCGGCATTTTCCCCTTCCAGAAGTTCGCCCCCAACTACTTTGAGGTCACCCTGGGGATTGAGCCTGCGCTGGCCGCCCGCCTGTTCAGCTTCTTCCCCATCCTGGCCATGATTCTCACCCCGTTCCTGGGCATGTTCCTGGACAGGAAGGGCAAGGGAGCCACCATGCTCATGATTGGTGCGGTCATCATGTTCGTGTGCCACCTGAGCTTCGCCTTCATCCTTCCGCTGTATAAAGCCCAGTGGCTGGCCGTCGCCCTCATCCTGGTGCTCGGCCTGAGCTTCTCCCTGGTGCCTGCCGCCCTGTGGCCTTCCGTCCCCAAAATTATCGACGAGAAAATCCTCGGCAGCGCCTACTGCCTCATTTTCTGGGTCCAGAACATCGGCCTCTGGGGCGTTCCGCTCCTGATTGGCGCCATGGAAAAATCCACCGGCGGCTATACGGTTCCCATGATTATCTTCGCCAGCTTCGGCGTCGTCGCCTTCCTGTTCAGCATCCTGCTCAAGATAGAAGACAGGAAGAAGGGCTATGGCCTGGAACTGCCCAATATCCAGGAAAGTGCCATCGGCATTGATGCGGAAACCCTCGCGGAGGAATTCGCCAAGGACGAATGCTCGAATAAATAATGAGAGATTCCAGCAAGCAAACTTTCTACAGGTCAGCAGCTTGGCTAGCGCTGGCCTGTTTGGTAGTACCCATGTTCGCGTCGTACTACTTCGACGACATGTTCTCCAGCATCTCGTACCTGTTCGAGAACGCTTCGCTCACGCAGCTGGGATGGGATGCGGCCGGGTATGGCCTCTACGCCAGCGGCTACAGCGTGCTCTGCGTATTCGGCGGCCTGGTAATCGGCGGCATTCTCCTGGACAAATGGGGCGTCCGCGTGAGCGGTTCCGTGTTCGTGGGCATGATGGCGGCCGGTGCCGGCGTGGTGCTCTGGGCCCTCGTGAGCGGCGCCGCATGGTCGCTGAAGGCGGCTTACGTGGGCGTCATGTTCTTCGGCCTGGGCAGCGAGATTGCCGGTACGGCCGTCACCCGCAGCATCGCCAAATGGTTCAAAGGCGGGCCGATGGCACTCGCCATGGGCCTCCAGCTGGCCATCGCCCGTCTGGGCACTGCCTTTGCCCTGGTGCTGTCGCCCATGCTGGTGAAAGAGCAGGCCGGTCACGTCTATACCCTGGCTGAGACCGCCCGTCCCGCGGTGGTGGGCATGGGGCTGATGGTCCTGGGACTCCTCCTCTGGGCCGTTTTCGTGGCCCTGGATGCCCGCCGGGACCATTCCCTCGCGGACGGCGCAGCGTCCCGGTCCGATGCCTCTTCCCCGGAAGAGGGGGGAGGGGACGACGACGCATTCCGTTTCAAGGATGTGCTGGGCGTACTGGGCAACAAGAACTTCTGGATGCTGGGCCTGCTGTGCGTGCTCTTCTACAGCAGCATCATCGCCTTCAAGAAATTTGCCGGCGCCATCCTCATCCCCCGTTTCGACATTCCCGCGCAGACGGCTGGCTGGATGGTGTCCATGCTGCCGTTTTCAACGGTTGTTTTCGCTCCGCTGTTCGGCATGCTGGTGGACAAGGCCGGAAAGGGAACCCGGTGGATGGTGACGGGCGCCGTCCTGGCCCTCATCGCCCATTTGCTGCTGGCCTTCGCACCTGCGGGCGTCCCGTTCTGGGGCTACCTGGCCATGGTGTTCCTGGGATTCGGCTATTCGCTGGTTCCGGCCGCCCTCTGGCCTTCCGTTCCCAAAATCGTCCCGGATAAAGTACTGGGCACCACCTTCGCCCTCATCTACTGGGTGCAGAATCTGGGACTGCTCAGTTTCAAGTGGATAGCCGGTGTCATCCTGGGCCGTCCCGGCAACGGTCCGGTGGCCGTGGAGCTGATGTTCGTGGGCCTCTGCGTGGCGGCCGTGGCGGTCGCCCTGGTGTTCCGCCGTACATCGGCACGCCATCCGGAACTCAAGTTGGATTTGCCGAACCGCTAAAAAGATAGTATCTTTGCAGTCCCATGTATGAACTGCTGAATACGGTCAACTCTCCGGAGGATGTGCGTCGCATGTCTCCGCAACAGCGCCTGCAGCTGTGCGGGGAAGTCCGCCGCTATATGGTGGAGTGCTGCGCGGTCAATCCCGGCCACCTGGGCTCCAGCCTGGGCGCCGTGGAACTCATCGTCGCGCTCCATACCGTCTTCAATACCCCCGGGGACAAGATTGTCTTCGACGTAGGCCACCAGGCATACGCCCATAAAATCATCACCGGCCGGCGGGAGAGTTTCCGGAAAAACCGCACCCGGGACGGCATCAGCGGCTTCCCCAGGCGGGACGAAAGTCCCTATGACGCTTTCGGCGCCGGACATTCTTCCACTTCCATTTCCGCCGCGCTGGGCTTTGCGGAGGCGGCGCGTCTCACCGGCAGCGGGGAAAAGGCCATTGCGGTCATCGGCGACGGCGCCCTCACCGGCGGCCTGGCCTGGGAGGGCCTGAACAATGCCGGTTCTTCCAAGGCCGATATTCTGATTGTCCTGAACGACAACAACATTTCCATCGACCAGAACATCGGAGGCCTGCACAACTACCTGCTGCAGGTCACCACGCATCCCTTCTACAACAAGCTCAAAAACACAATCTGGAACTCGCTGGGAGAGGGGAAAACGCGCGACTGGGTGCAGAAGCGCGTCATCGACACCAAGTCCAACCTGGTGCGGGGCAGCGGCGGCGCCCTGTTCGAGTCGCTGGGTTTCCGCTATTTCGGCCCCATCGACGGGAACGACCTGGAACAGGTGGTGAATACCCTCAAGCGCCTGAAAAACCTGCACGGGCCGCGCCTGCTGCATATTCACACCCGCAAGGGCTGCGGCTATGCACCCGCGGAGGCGGACCCTACCACCTGGCATGCGCCCGGGCGTTTTGACCCGGCCACCGGGGAGCGCATCAAGACCGTTTATCCGGCCGACCGCTACCAGGATGTCTTCGGGGAGGTGCTGACGGACCTGGCCCGCCGGGACGACAAAGTGGTGGGCATTACGCCCGCCATGGCTTCGGGCTGCGGCATGACCCGCCTGGAAGCCGTTTTCCCGGAACGTTTCTTCGACGTGGGCATAGAGGAGGGCCATGCCGTAACCTTTGCGGCCGGCCTCGCCGCCGCGGGCATGAAACCGTTCTGCAACATCTACTCCAGCTTCTCGCAACGCGCGTACGATAATATCATACACGATGTCGCCCTGCAAAGTCTGCCGGTGGTCTTCTGTTTCGACCGGGCCGGCCTGGTAGGGGAGGACGGGGCCACCCATCACGGCTGTTTCGACATGGCCGCTTACCGCAGCGTCCCCGGCATCATCGTGGCGGCACCGCGCAACGAACTGGAGCTCAAACAGCTTATGTTTACGGGGCTCAACCTCAAGACCGGTCCGCTCATCATCCGTTACCCGCGGGGCATCGGCGAGGGCGTCCAGTGGCGCAAGCCCATGTACAAGGCCTTGCCGATAGGACTGGGAGAGAAACTGATGGACGGCAAGGACGTTGCCATATTGGGCCTGGGTCCGGTGGTGAACCGCGCTCTGGCTGCTGCCAAAAGGCACAAAGCGGATTATTGGACCGGTCCGTCGGTGTACGACATGCGTTTCCTGAAGCCCCTGGACACCGGCATCCTGGAGGAGGTTTCCCACTGCAGGGCCATCATCACCGTGGAGGACGGGGTGCTCAAGGGCGGTTTGTTCGGAGCGGTGAGCGAATATTTCGCCGGCCGGCCGGACGCCCCTCTTGTCAAGGGGATGGGAATCCCGGACCGCTTTATCGGCCAGGATACCCAAAAGGCCCAGTGGGCGGCCTGTGGTCTGGACGAAGAATCCATCTACGAACTTTTGGTGGGAATGATGAAAAATCTTTGAAAAAGTTTTGGTGAATTCAAAAAAAGTACCTACCTTTGCAGTCCTTTCAGCGATGAAGGATTCCATTGAGCGCCGATATAGCTCAGTTGGCCAGAGCACGTGATTTGTAATCTCGGGGTCGTGGGTTCGAATCCCTCTATCGGCTCAAAGGAGCTTTGAAATATTGAAAAGCTATCTGGGAGGTTCGCATAGTGGCAATTGCGGCGGACTGTAAATCCGCTCCCTCAGGGTTCGGTGGTTCGAGTCCACCACCTCCCACCTCTTCGAAGGCCTTGCGTGTAAGCAGCGCTTCGGCAAGCGGAGTTCCGGTGCAAACCGAGAGAAAAGAAAAACTTGTTTTCTTTTTCGAGGTGCAGCCCGGAAACCCGCAAATTTCGGAGAAATTTGCGGAAGTAGCTCAGTTGGTAGAGCATCAGCCTTCCAAGCTGAGGGTCGCGAGTTCGAACCTCGTTTTCCGCTCAAAACGTAAAAAGCCGGTGTAGCT
>CADAIT010000012.1 GCA_902788095.1 uncultured Bacteroidia bacterium
GTTTCTCTAAAGAAACTGACGCTCGTTTAAATTAGAAATTGTTGTTACAACTTCCGGTACTTGCTTGTACTTCCTTTCAGTCTTTTCAATGAGCTTTTTTTATTCTTTGTCTATTTTTCCAATCTCTTCGTCAAACTTGGTTTCCGGTCCTCACGACCAAAAGGTCGCTCCGGTCCTCAACCTGCGTTTTCCTTGACCTTGGAAAAATATCTCAAAGAACTTTAAGCCTCCCTTTCGGGGGTTAAAAATCCCGCTCGTTTCCGAACGGGAATGCAAAGGTAGTAACTATTTTTGAACCCGCAAATTTTTTTGAGAATTTTTTTAAGAAATTTTTTAATTATTCTGCAAGTGTGTGCAAATCAATAACTTAGCAACAACGAAAAGCGCAAACAGCTGAACAGCAATCACTTACGCACAATAAGCGGGTTTTACGGGTTCAAAGCCGCTCGACAAAGGCCCGGGCCTCCTGTGAGCGAGGAAGGAAACGCTTCGCGGCGCGGACCCAGGCATCGGCCTCGTCTTCTCCTACGCCCTTGAGGGGGAACTCCGCCTTGACATCCCCGCACTGAGCCGTAATGACCACGCTGAGGGCAGTCTGGCTCATTGAACCGGCCGTTTCCATGCGGTCCAGGACTTCTCCGGAGACAAAAATTTCGATACCGTCCTCCCCTACTGTATGCCCGCCGGCTTCCAGCATCTGGGCAAAACGTTGCACAAGGATCTCCTGCGCCGCTGCCGGCACGGACGTCGAATCCACTCTTATAGAATACTCGCGCGCATATACGCTCGCGCATGCAAACAAAACCGCAAGAGAGAGAAAAACTTTTTTCATATCTGAATCAATCTACAAAACGCTGCGACAAAAATCGGGCCCGAAGGGAACTCGCCCCGCGACTACTTCTCCTCGTCTTCTCCCGGAACATAGACATGGAGGAACCAAGCCTTCTTGAAGGCATCGTTGAAATCTTTTTTCCGCCTATCCTCATTCCTTTGGGGATTGATGCCGCCGTAAACGTCGTACAGATGCCTCATGTACTCCCAGAGGAGGTATATGAAAAGTATCAGGCCGGCAACGCAAGCGATTGCTATGGGCCAGGCCGTGCATTTCATTCCGGGAGTATTCAGCAGCAGGAACAAGCTGAGCCCCAGCATCGAACAGGATATAAAGTTGATTATGTAAAAGGAGTATGTTTCGGCGCTGAAAAGGTTCTTTTTCACAAAGAGCCGCCATGACAAGACGTCGTCCTTGAGCGTAAACGGCTTGGCATTCAGTTTCATTGTCATCGCAAACATGGCCTGAACGTTTTTCTTGGTCACTTTGTCCTCTTTCAGGTACGGCATTTTGGTGAGGGTGGAACAGGTAATCCAGTGCACTTCCTTGTACACGCGGTAGCGGATGACGATTTTGCAGAACATTACGCCAACCAGGGCTGCCACCAAGGACAGTATCCCGCTGTTCAATACCTCCTGCTGCTTTTCCCCGAAAGCGAGGGATACCATAAGGCCGCACACGACCAGATACAGGTTTATGACCAGGTCGCGTTTTTCCTGCTGCACGCCAAGTTCTTTGCAGGCAAGCTCATAGATTTTGGACCAGTCGTGGCTCACCGACAATTTGAGGTCCTCAGGGTTTATGGTAAAATTATTCATTGTACGGGAGTTTTTTCAAGTGTTTGCCGATAATGGTGTTGAGGGTGGCCAGGTTTTGGGCCGAATTGGCACCGGCCACGAGCATAGGCCCGTTCTGCCAGCTTAAAGGAGCGCCGCCGAGCCCGCTTGCGAACCCGCCGGCCTCGTGAAGAATCAGGAGCGCCGCCGCACAATCCCACGGCTGGACCCGAAGTTCGAAATAGAGGTCGCAAAGGCCTGCGGCGAGGTAACACAGTTCCAGGGCGCAGCCTCCGAAGCGGCGGACATCGTTGCAGCGGGCATACGCGTCCATGATGATGCGGTTGCACACGGGCGCGAATTCCTTACGGTACAGGCTCATGGCCGTACAGAGCAGCCCATCCTCGAATACACGATCCGACACCTGTATCTTTTTTCGGCCCCAGCGTGCGCCTTTCCCCGCGCGTGCGGTGAAAAGGTCCCCGGTGGAAGGGTTGAAAACGACGCCGAGGATAATCCGGCCCTTGCGGGAGAGCGCCACGCTCACGGCATACTCCGGGATACCCCTGGAAAAATTGGCCGTGCCGTCGATGGGGTCGATAATCCACACATACTCCCGGTCGCAAATACGGAGGTCGTTCTCTTCCCCCAGAAAACCGCTTCCGGGCAGTATCTCGGCAAGGCGGTCGGCCAAAAAGGCCTGTATCTCCTTGTCGGCCGAAGTGACCAGATTCTCAAAGCCGCCTTTGCTCTCCACGGTGAAATCCCTTTTGAGGGCCAGGGCGCCGGCCTCCCGGACGATGGCAACTACTTTCTTTAGCATACACAGTCTTTTTACGAGCGTAAAATTAGCAATAATCCCGCGACCCTGCAAATTTCCGGAAATCGAATCTGGCAGCGCCTGCCAAATTGTCAGTTCGGGCCGATTGGCACAGCTGTTGATTAACTTCAGTCGGCCGCTTGACATTCCGGGCTCCCGCTTGTCATTCTGAGCGAAGCGAAGAATCTCATCGGCACAAAGAAACTGATTAAAAACACAATATCATGCTTAGACCATTAGGAACAAGAGTGGTGATTGAGCCCAAAGAGGCTGAAACCATGACCGCCGGGGGCCTCTACATCCCGGACAACGCCAAGGAAAAACCCCAGCAGGGAGTTATCGTAGCCGTGGGTCCCGGCTCCAAGGACGAACCCATGGAAGTGAAAGAAGGAGAAACCGTCCTCTATGGCAAGTATGCCGGCACCGAGGTCTCCGTGGACGGCAAGAAGTACCTCATTGTTAAGCAGTCCGATATTCTCGCAATCCTCTAAACACTGTCATTTCGAGCGAAGTCGAGAAATCTCAAATCATCATTATTATGGCAAAGGAAATCAAATTCAATACAGACGTCCGCTCCGCCATGAAGGACGGTGCAGATGCACTTGCAAATGCAGTTAAAGTAACGCTTGGCCCTAAAGGCCGTAACGTTGTCATTGCAAAGAAGTTCGGCGCTCCCCAGATTACCAAGGACGGCGTAACCGTTGCAAAGGAAGTGGAACTGGAAGATCCGTTCCGGAACATGGGCGCCCAGATGGTGAAGGAGGTCGCCTCCAAGACCAACGACCAGGCCGGTGACGGTACCACCACCGCGACGGTCCTCGCCCAGGCCATCATCAACGTGGGCCTCAAGAACGTGGCCGCCGGCGCCAACCCCATGGACCTCAAGAAAGGTATCGACAAGGCGGTCGATACGGTGGTGAAGGAGCTCAAGGCCCAGAGCCAGCCGGTCGGAGAAGACTACTCCAAGGTCGAGCAGGTCGGTACGGTTTCCGCCAACAACGACGCGCATATCGGCAAGCTCATTGCCGACGCTATGGCGAAGGTGGGCAAGGACGGCGTCATCACCGTCGAAGAGGCCAAGGGCACCGAGACCGAAGTGAAAGTGGTTGAGGGCATGCAGTTTGACCGCGGTTATATCAGCCCTTACTTCATGACCAACGGAGACAAGATGGAAGCCGTCCTGGACGACGCCTACATCCTCCTCACCGACAAGAAAATCTCCAACATGGAAGATCTCATGCCCGTGCTGGAGCCCGTCGCCCGCGAAAGCCGCAGCCTTCTGATTATTGCCGAAGACGTTGAAGGACAGGCCCTTACAACGCTTGTTGTGAACCGTCTGCGCGGCGCCCTCAAAGTGGCCGCCGTAAAGGCTCCCGGCTTCGGCGACCGCCGCAAGGAAATGTTGCAGGACATCGCCACCCTCACCGGCGCAGTCGTCATTTCCGAAGAGCGCGGCTTCACCCTCCAGAACGCGAATCTCCAGATGCTCGGAAAGGCCGAGAAAGTCACCATCACCAAGGAGAACACCACCATTGTGGGCGGCGCAGGCGACCAGGCTGCCATCAAGGAAAGGGCCGACCAAATCCGCGCCCAGATTGAAAGCACCAAGAGCGACTATGACCGCGAAAAACTCCAGGAGCGTCTTGGCAAACTGGCCGGCGGCGTGGCCGTCATCTATGTAGGCGCCACCACGGAAGTGGAGATGAAGGAGAAGAAAGACCGCGTGGACGACGCGCTCAACGCCACACGCGCAGCGGTCGAGGAAGGTTACCTGCCCGGCGGCGGTGTAGCTTACATCCGTGCCGCTGAGGCCCTGAAGGGACTTAAAGGCGAGAACGAAGACCAAACCACCGGCATCAACATCATCGGCCGCGCCATCGAAGAGCCGCTCCGTCAGATTGCTGCCAACGCCGGCGTAGAAGCTTCCGTGATTATCAACAAGATACGCGAAGGCAAGGGTGACTTCGGCTACAACGCCCGTACGGACGAGTACGTGAAAATGTACGAGGCCGGTGTCATCGACCCGACCAAGGTGGCCCGCGTGGCCCTGGAGAACGCCGCTTCCGTAGCAGGCATGTTCCTCACCACCGAGTGCGGCATCGTGGACATCCCCGAACCCGCTCCCGCCGCTCCCGCCATGCCCGCCGGCGGAATGATGTAATCCCTATCATGAGGTGTGACACCTAATCGCCACATTTTCAATCATTTTCTATACAATCCTCGTTCAGATTTTGAACGAGGATTTTGCTTTAACCACCTGTCAGACAGATGATTAGCTATCACAATTCCCGGGGCTTGGATAGGTCTGAAAAAATGTGTAGCTTTGTATGCTATGGAAACAATAAAAGATAAATACTTCGAGGGCGAACGTCCCTTATATTGCAAGAAGAACGGCCTGTATCTGGAGCATGTCTCCATCGGCCCGGGAGAATCCTCCCTAAAGGAAGGTGCAAACATTGAGGCAGTTGCGTGTGAATTCAACGGCAAGTATCCCTTCTGGGAATGTGACGGATTCACCGTGCGCAACTGCATTTTCCGGGAAGGCGCCCGCGCCGCCCTGTGGTACAGCCGCGGCTGCAAAATGTACGACACGCTGGTGGAAGCGCCCAAAATGTTCCGCCGCATCAGCGACGTTTATCTGGAAAACGTGAAAATGCCCATGGCCCAGGAAACGTTCTGGGACTGCTCGGACATCAAGCTCCGCAATGTGGTGACGGCCGATGCCAACTACATTTTCATGCACTGCGAGAACATAGACATCGACGGGTATGAACTGCACGGGAACTATTCTTTCCAGTACGCCAAGAATGCCGTCATCCGCAATGCCAACCTCCAGACCAAAGACGCTTTCTGGGAGAGCGAGAACGTCACGGTTTACGACTCCGTCATCAACGGCGAGTTCCTGGGCTGGTATGCCAAGAACCTTCGCCTGGTGCGCTGCCACATCGGCGGGTCCCAGCCCCTGTGTTACTGTGAAAACCTCATCCTGGAAGACTGCACCTTTGCCGATGACGCAGACCTCGCCTTCGAGTACTCTTCTGTCCAAGCCACGGTGAAGGGACATATTGTCTCGGTGAAGAATCCCCGCACCGGCGTCATCAAGGCCGGCTCCATCGGGGAGGTCATCCTGGATGAGAACATCAAAGCGCCCGGTGATTGCCGGATATCCCATGACAACTAACTCATTGACACAGAGCGAGTAACATACTATTCCTCGTTCAAAATCCGAACGAGGATTGTGCAGGAAAACACTGATACAGAAACACTTAACTGTCACACTATGACTTACAACTTTGACCAATGCCCGGACCGCCGGGGTACCGAAAGTGTAAAATGGGACCTGTATCCCGGAACGCTGCCCCTTTGGGTGGCCGACATGGATTTCAAGGTGGCTCCGGAGATTCAGGAGGCCCTGCAGAAGCGCCTGGAGCACGGGGTGTTCGGCTATGAACTGGTGCCGGACAGCTACTTTGAAGCCATGAGCCGATGGTTCGCGCAGCGGCATGGATGGGAGGATATCGGCAGGGACAACATTGTGCCCACCACCGGCGTCATTGCCGCATACAGCGCCGCCATCAAGGCCATGACCGTTCCCGGGGACAAAGTGATGGTGATGACGCCCTGCTATAACGCCTTCTTCCCGGCCATCCGCAACAACAAGTGCGTGCAGCTGGACAGCCCGCTCAGTTACAACGGCCGCTACATCGTGGACTGGAACGACCTGGAAAAGAAGGCCGCGGAGGCCAAGGTGCTGCTGCTCTGCAACCCTCACAATCCCGCCGGACGCGTCTGGACGCGGGAGGAACTTTTGCTGATAGCGGAAATCTGTCGCCGGAACCGGGTTTTCGTAATTTCCGACGAAATCCACGGCGAACTCACCTACCCCGGCCACGACTACACCCCCTGGGCCACCCTGCCGGAGGAATATGTAGCCAATTCCGTTTCCTGCATCTCCCCGACCAAGGCGTTCAACCTGGCGGGCATCCAGATAGCCAACATTTACGCCAAAGACCCGGCCGTCCTGGCAAAAATGGACCGCGCCATCAACGACAATGAGTGCTGCGACGTAAACGTGTTCGGCGTCACCGCCCTCAAGGCCGCCTATACGTCGGGCGGCGAATGGCTGGACCAGCTGCGTAACTACCTGTATCACAACGCAAGAACCGTATCCTGTTTCCTGGAAGACGAACTGCCTGCCGTGAACGTACTTCCGCTGGAAGGCACCTATCTGATGTGGGCCGACTGCCGGGGCGCCCTGCGCAAGGGCGAACCGCTGGAAGGGTTCAGCGAGCGTTTCGGCAAGTTCCTCCAGGAAAAAGTGCAGCTCACCCTGAGCGCCGGTTCCATTTACGGCGCCGCCGGCGAGGGTTTCATGCGCATAAACATCGCCTGCCCGCGCAGCCGCCTGCTGGACGGCATGCAGCGCCTGATTGTAGGTTACGAAGCTTATAAATCCACCCCCTGGAAATAACAAATAACGATGAAATTCTTTTTGAAAGCATGGGCGGCCGCCATCCTCTGCATGGCTGCTGCAGCCTGCGGCTCCCGTAGCATAGCCCCGGAACCGTCGGCCAGTGAATTCGCTCCTTATATCAAAGCCTATACCGGCGGCATGGTGCCGGAAAACGCGGAACTGCGCGTGGACCTGACCGAGGACGCCGCAGGACAAAACCCGCAGACCCTGTTCCAGTTTGAACCGCCCATTGCAGGCAGCGCCCGCTGGAACAACGCCTCCTCCGTAAGTTTCATTCCCGCCGACGGTGCCCTGAAGGCCGGTCAGACCTACAAAGCCACCTTCCACCTGGAGAAAATCCGCGAAGGCGCACCCACTTTCGTGTATCCGCTGTTGGTGAAGGGCAAAACGGCCGACGGCGGCAACACCGTGCTGGTGAAAGACAACGGCCGTGCCTTCCGCGTGGAACAAGTGGCCCTGAAAGACGGGCTTGTGGAGGTGAGTCTGTCCCGGACTCCGGTCAACGCCTCCCTCCGGGGCATGGTAGAGTTGGACGGTGCCGCACGCAGTTACACGCAGGTGCAGGATAATCTGCTGCTGGTCTTCTTTGAAGGACAGCAGGAAGACCTCACCCTCACGCTGGACGCCGGGCTCAAAAGCGCCGACGGAGAAGTCCTGGGAGAGCCCTATACCTATACTTTCCTCCGGCAAGAGCAGAAGCCTGCCGTGCAGATATCGCTGAAAGGCAACATTCTGCCGGAGAAAGACAAGTTCTTCCTCCCCTTCCGCGCCGTGAATCTGAGCGCGGTGGAAGTCCGCGTGGTGAAAATTTACGAGAAAAATGTCCTCATGTATTTGCAGGACAACGAACTGGAGCGGGGAGGCAATGCCCTGCGCCGGGGCGGCCGCCTGATTTACCGGGGCGATGTGCAGCTGGACCCCTCCAAGGACCTGCACAGCTGGAACGAGCACAGCATCGACCTGGGCGGGCTCATCAAAAAGGAGCCGGGCGCCATTTACCGCGTGCGGCTGAGTTTCCGTCAGGACCAGTCGCTCTATGGCGGAGCGGAGGCCCTGTTGCAGCCTTCCGCCCCGTCCGGGCAGCCGTCGGCAGAAGACGAGGCCATCTGGGACCGGCCCAGCAGCTATTACTGGGACAACGACTACGACTGGAACCTCTATAACTGGGAAGACGCCGAGGACCCCTCCAAACCGTCCTACTACATGGACAACGAGCGTTTCCCCGTGGTGCAGCTGCTGGCCTCCGACATCGGCCTGGTGGCGGAATACGCCGACGGTGAAAAGCTGTGGGTGGCCGCTACGGACCTCCTTACCGGCGATCCCCTGCCCGGCGCCAAGCTGGAGGTATATGACTTCCAGCTCCAGTGCATCGGCAAGGGAAAGACGGACGGCAAAGGCCTGGCCGATTTCACCTTGGAGCACAAGCCCTTTGCCATTGTGGCCAAGGCGGGCGGCAGCACGGCCTATCTCAAGACCACCCTGGACGGAGAGCGCTCCCTGAGCCGCTTCGACGTAGGCGGTGAAACCGTCCGGCAGGGCCTCAAAGCCTTCATTTATGGCGAGCGCGGCGTATGGCGCCCCGGCGACACCCTGCACGTGAACATGCTGCTCAGCGACAAAGGGCACAATCTTCCGGGCGGCCATCCTGCCACCCTGGAGCTCTACACCCCGGAAGGCCGGTTCCACACCCGTATGGTGCGCACCGGCGTGGACGGCTTCTTCTCCTACGACATCCCCACCCGCGCCGATGACCCCACAGGCTATTGGAATGCCTATTTCAAGGTGGGCGGAAGCAGTTTCCACAAAATCCTGCACATTGAAACCATCAAGCCCAACCGGCTCAAAATCCACGCACAATACCCCTCCGTGCTGGAAGCCGGCGACAAACGGACGGCACAGATCGACGCCCAATGGCTCACCGGCGGTGCGGCAAGCGGTGCCAAGGCCCGCGCCCAGCTCACCTTGCGGCGCATGAAAGGCTCTCCGTTCCAGGGTTTCGAGGCATACAACTTCAACAATCCCGCCTCGCAGTTCAAGGAGGCCCAGGCCGAACTGTTCTCAAGCTGGCTGGACGGCAACGGCGGCGCCACCGTTCAACTGGCCCTGCCCGAAGCCACCGACGCCCCCGGCATGCTGGAGGCCTTCGTGGTTACCTCCGTGGAAGAAAAAGGCGGCGACGAGAGCTTCACCACCCAAACCCTTCCCTTCTCCCCGTACAGCGCCTACGTGGGCATCAAGCTGCCCAAGGGCGACTACCTGGAAACGGACAAGACCCACGCCATCGGCCTGGCCGTGGTGGACGCGAAAGGCCGTCCCGTCAGGGGCCACTCGCTGGAATATGTGCTGTATAAGGTAGGCTGGAACTGGTGGTGGGACATCCAGGGCCAGGGACTCGACACCTATGTAAACGGCAATTCCGTCAAGGTGGTGATGCAGGGACTCCTGACATCGGCCACGCAGGATGTCATGCTCAACGTGAACGTTCCCAAGGATGATTGGGGCCGCTACCTGCTGCTGGTACGGGACCGCGAGTCCGGCCACGTGAGCGGACAGAGCTTCCTGGCCGACTGGCCGGACTACGAAGGCCGTGCGGGCCGCCGGGATCCGGAAATGCTCACCATGCTCAGTTTCTCCACGGACAAGCCTTCTTATACCGTAGGCGAGCAGGCGACCGTTTACATTCCTGCCGCACAGGGCGCCCGGGCCTTGGTTTCACTGGAAAATGCCGGAAGCGTACTGCACCGCGAATGGGTAAGCCTCTCGGAGAAAGACACGCCCTGGCGTTTTGCCGTCACACCGGAAATGGCGCCCAACATTTACGTGCACATCACCTTGCTGCAACCCTACGGCAACACGGTGAACGACCTCCCGCTCCGTCTGTACGGCGTGCAGCGCGTGCGGGTGGAAAACCCCGGTTCCAAACTGCACCCGCAGGTACAGATGCCGGACAAACTGCATCCGGAAGAGGCTTTCACCATCAAGGTATCGGAGAAAAACGGCCGGCCCATGACTTATACCCTGGCCATCGTGGACGAGGGGCTGCTGGATTTGACGGCCTTCAAGACGCCGGACCCGTGGTCCCGCATGAACCGGGACGAGGCGCTGGGCGTGAAAACCTGGGACCTCTACGACCAGGTGGTGGGCGCCATGAACGGACGGCTCACGCCGATTTCCGCGATCGGCGGTGACGAAGATGCCGTGCGCAGCGCCCGCAAGGACAACCGCTTCAACCCGGTGGTGCTCACCTTCGGGCCCCGCAGCGTAGCGGCCAAAGCCAGCGACGAGCTCCGCGTAAAACTGCCCCAATATGTCGGCAGCGTGCGCGTGATGGTGGTGGCGGCACACGACGGCGCCTTCGGCAATGCCCAGAAGACGGTGCCCGTGCAGAGCCCGCTCATGGTCATTTCCACCCTTCCCCGCCAACTGGGCTGCGGCGAAGAAGTGAGCGTCCCGGTGAACGTATTCGCCCTGGAAGACGGCGTGAAAGACGTCACCGTCACCCTGGAAGCCGACGGTCCCGTGGAATTGGAAAAGCGCACGGAAAAAGTGCATTTCAGCAGCGCGGGAGACCAGTTGGTGCGCTTTAAGTTGCGCGCCCTGGCCGAGGAAGGCATCGCGCACCTCCGCGTTTCCGCCTCTGCCGCCGGACACAAGGCAGGCGAAGAGATTGCCCTGCCCGTCGTGCATCCGCAGGCCCGGGTTACCCGCGTGGAACGCTTCAGCCTGGCCGCCGGCGCCAGCCGAAAGGTGGCCGACGGGCAGCTGCAGGTGAGCGCCTTCCCGGTGCCGGACGCCCACGGCCTTTACGCCGCCATGCGCGACTACCCGTACGACTGCACCGAACAGCTCAGCGCCCGCGGACTCACCCTGGTGAACCTGCTGCCGCAGTTGAACCAGGCCGATTCCACCGAAGCGCACGCATTGGTGCCACAGCTCATCGCCCGTCTGTATGCCCGGCAAAACACCGACGGAGGCTTCAGCTACTGGGGCGGCGGACAGTCCGACAGTTGGGTGTCGTCCATGGCCGGCATTATGCTTGTACAGGCACAGAAAGCCGGTTTTGAAGTGAACGAAGGCGTCCTCAAGGCCTGGAAGAGCTATCAGGAGAAACTCTCTCAGGCTTACCGTATAGCCGGCAGTTCCCTCTTCTCGCAGGCCGATGAGGCGTACAGGCTCTACAGCCTGGCCGCAGCCGGAGCATCGTCACAGTCCGGCATGAACCGCCTCCGCGAAGCACAGGAGCTTACGCCGCAGGCCCGCTGGCTGCTCGCAAGCGCCTACGCCTTGAGCGGAAAAGCCTCCACGGCCCGCACCGTGCTGGATGCCGTGGGCCGCGACTTCCCGGAATACAGCCCTTACAACCTCACCTACGGCAGCGCCACCCGCGACCGTTTCGCCGCGCTGGAGGCTCTGGTGCTCTGCGACCGCATGAACGAGGCCATGATGCTGGCTCAGGAGCTGCCGCTGGAACGCAGCCTGTCCACGCAGGAGAGTGCCTTTGCCGCCGTGGCCCTGGCCCGCCTGTTCCAGAAAGTACCCACCCGGGAAGCGCAGACGGTGCTCGAAAAAGGCGTGCTCACCAACAAGAGCGAAGGCACGGTATATGTAACGCTGGCCACGGTTTCCCGCGAAGCCCTGCCGGCCACCGCCAACGGCCTGGGCCTGGAGGTGAGCTATATCGGCACCGACGGCACTCCGGTGAATCCCGCTTCGCTGAAACAGGGCGACCGCTTCACCGCACGCATCAAGGTGCAGTCCAAGCAGGCCGGACGCGATTTGCAGCACCTGGCCCTGAGCCTGAACGTACCCTCCGGCTGGGAGATTGTGAACGACCGCATGAACGGTTCCGCCGAGGATGGCTACGACCACAAAGACATCCGGGACAACGCCGTCCGCTGGTACTTCTCCCTGCCTGCAGGACGGTACAAGACCTTCTCGGTACAGCTGCGGGCCGCCTATGAAGGCCGATTCGTACTGCCCGCCACCGTGGTGGAAGCCATGTACGAGCCCGGAGTGACGGCCGCCACCGCCCCCGGCTCTGCCGTGGTGCTGCCCTAGTTTTCATCCTTGAAAACGGGCAAAATTGAGGACGAGAGAGGATTTTTGGCCCTCTCGTCCTTAAAAAAAGGCAATTTTGAGGATGAGAGGGAGAATTTGACCGTCTCGTCCTTAAAAAAGGGCAAAATTGAGGACGAAACATGTCATATGGGGCGTGGGGGCCGGGCTGGTTTTGGCCTGGCTGTGCTGCTTGCCGCGCAACTTATTCAAGGACGCGAGCTATTCCACGGTGGTGGAGAGTGAGGAAGGAGCGCTGCTGGGCGCGCGCATTGCGGCCGATGAGCAGTGGCGCTTCCCTCCCTGCGACACCGTGCCGGAAAGGTATGCCACGGCCCTGGTGCAGTTCGAGGACCGGGCGTTCTGGTGGCATCCGGGCGTAAATCCGGTGGCGCTGGTGCGCGCCGCTGCGGACAATATCCGCGCAGGACACGTGGTCAGCGGCGGCAGCACCCTCACCATGCAAGTCATCCGCCTGAGCCGGCAGAAAGAGCGCACCCTGTGGCAGAAAGCCATCGAGGCGGTGCAGGCCACGCGGCTGGAGCTCCGCTATTCCAAGAAACACATCCTGGCGCTGTATGCCGCCCATGCCCCCTACGGCGGAAACGTGGTAGGGCTGGAGGCCGCCTCCTGGCGCTATTTCGGGCGGCCGGCATCGGAGCTTTCCTGGGCGGAAGCGGCCACGCTGGCCATTCTGCCCAACGCGCCGGGAACGCTGCATCTGGGCCGCGGCCGGGAGCAGCTGCTCTCCAAGCGGAACCGCCTGCTGAAACGGCTGCTGGAGCACGGGGACATTGACCGGGACACCTACGAGGCATCCCTGGAGGAGCCGTTGCCGGGGGCTCCCCTGCCCTTGCCGGCCCTGGCGCCGCACTATGTGAACCGCTGTCCGCAGGGGGTGCGCACCCGGACCACGCTGCGAATCGGCCTGCAAAAAGCCGTGTCCCAAGCAGTGGACCGCCGCTCCAACGACCTGGCTGCGGAAGGCGTGGCGGACATGGCTGCGGTAGTGATTGACAATGTGAGCGGCGAGGTGGTGGCGTACATCGGCAATGCCGGCATGGACCGCGAAAGGCAGGGAATGCAGGTGGACGTGGCGGCATCGGCACGGAGCACGGGAAGTATCCTGAAACCGCTGCTCCATGCGGCGGCCCTGCAGGAAGGAGTGATACTGCCCCGGACCTTGCTGCCGGACGTGCCCATGAACCTGGGAGGCTTTGCGCCGCAGAACTTCGACCGGCAATTCTACGGGGCAGTTCCGGCCGACGAGGCGCTTGCACGCTCGCTCAACGTTCCTGCGGTGTACCTGCTGCGCCAGTATGGCGTGCCCAAGTTTCACGCGCTCCTGCAAGAGGCGGGACTGAGCACGCTCAGCAAAGCGCCGGAGCACTATGGACTGTCGCTTATCCTGGGCGGCGCGGAGGCAAGGCTGGACGAGGTCACGGCGGCGTACGCCCGGCTGGTGCAGCTTCTTCAGGGACGAAACGGGGCCGATTCGCCCCTTGGCGGGGAAAGGACAAAACAGGGCACTTTTGCCCGTGACTGGGCCATCTGGCACACCCTGGATGCCCTGAAGGAGGTGAACCGGCCGGACGAACTGGACTGGCACCTCATTCGCTCCGTACGGAAGGCGGCCTGGAAAACGGGCACCAGCTACGGATTCCGCGACGCCTGGGCCGTGGGCATGACGCCGGCCTACACCATCGGCGTGTGGGCGGGAAACGCCGACGGTCATGGCGTCCCGGGCCTTACGGGAGCCCGCGCCGCCGGTCCGGTGATGTTCGACATCCTGAACCTGCTGCCGGAAAGCGAACGCTGGTTCGACGGGGAGGCCGTCTGTCATTCTGAGCAAAGCGAAGAATCGGCCTGGGCAGCGGTATGCAGGCAGTCGGGCATGCTGGCCGGACCGGAATGTCCGGACAAAGAGGATATCCTTATCCCTGCGGCGGGGCTGGAAACGGAGCCCTGTCCCTATCACAAGAACGGGGACTTCGTGCTGCCCCCGGCCATGGAATGGTACTACAAGCCCCACCATCCGGAATATACCGGAGCCCGCCAAACGCAAAATGGGAAAACCGTGGAATTCATTTACCCGGCATCGGGCAGCACCCTCACCCTCCCCCGGCAGCTGAACGGCGCCATAGAAGGGGTGGTCTTCCGCGCTGCCCATCACAAGGCCGATGCCACCCTCTGGTGGCACCTGGACAACGAATACATTGGGGAAACCCGCTTTCTGCACGAGCGCAAGCTGGCACCCGCCCCGGGAAAACATACCCTCACCGTGGTGGACGGCGAGGGTAATACAGCATTTGTAAGATTTACCGTAGCGGAGTAGCCGCTACCAATTGATGGTTCCCGTATAGTCGGAAACAGTCCACTTGTCAGGAATCACACCCATCCAGTTGTAGCCATTCCTTCCATAGACCATATCGGGATGCTTGACAAACTGACTCGTGGATTTGTTATTCAAGGGCGAATTACTTGTAGTGACCAGCCACTTGTTAAACACACTCCAGGCGCTGATCATATCCCAGGTTTCCACATTATCAGCCGGAGGATCACCATCGTCACTGTACTTATTCTTGTCGGGATTCAGATACGAACTCCTTTGCTCCGCTGTGAGCAGCATCAGGCACTTGACATAGCTAATATTCGTGCAGTTCCTGAATATGGCAAAGTAGCAGGCCGGAGCAGGCGTGGTTGCCAGCAAATCCGGAGCTACCGTTAAGCTGGAGCATCCAAAGAACATACGGAGGTAACAAGCCTTGGCCAGCGTGAGCGCAGGAAGAAGGTCGGACGGGATTGTAGCCAGCTTAGAGCAACCCTCAAACATTTTCCGGTAGCAGGCAAAGGCCAGCTGGGTCCAGGGAAGGAAGCCCTCCGGAATGGTTGTAAATTTGTTGTTCGAACAGCCCAAAAACATGGAATCGAAGCAACGGGGAGCGAGCGCCGTTGTCACCGGAGGGAGCTGAATCCCGCCAAGTGACTCCAGTCCCGTACAGCCGGAGAACATCTCGGCATAACAGCCCCTGGAAAGGGTGGTAGCCGACAACGTCAGCGGCTTATGTTTTAGCGGCCGGTCATCGATTCGTAGCCAGGTGCAGCCCTTGAAGAGCCCCTGGAATGCGAACTCAGCCATACCGGTCTTGGGCTTGAACTTGCTGTCGCAGGTAAGGAACATGAGGTCTCCGTACACATAGCAAGGCTTGTTCCCAGTCACCGTAATAAGCGGCTTCGATCCGGTATTCTGGTAACTGGTGCGTTTACTACGGAAATAGACAAAACATCCCGCCTCGGGCAAAGAAATGGCGCCATCCGTGGTCTTGTAATTGGTCCACTCAAAGCCGTCCCGGCTATACTGGACACCGTCGGCAGCCTCCGCGTAATTGAACGTAACCTGCGTGCCGGCCTGTATGGCCTCGATGGTGAAATAGTTCTGCAGGTAGGTTGTGCGCTGGAACGTATAGAAGCTGTTCAGCGCCATGGTTTGGTCCGCCATTCTCAGGTTCACATCGTCCTTGCCTTCCTGACTTACAGTCATTTGCGCATTTGTGAAAGACCTACCGGGGGCAAAAGGAATCACCCAGGACACCTCAATGGCCCCGTCCACATCCGTGGCGGGAGCCGTATGGGTATGGACGACTTCGGACTGAATAGTAGAGGCGTTGTTCACGATGCGCGCCGTCACGGAAGTGCCTGCAGGCGTATTTTCCCCGTCAAAACTCAGGGAGCAAACCAGGAAGGAGGATTGCTGCTGAAGCGTATAGGAATAGTCCCCAAATGTGCCGGAACCGGTAAAATGCGCGTACTTATGAACGGCGTCTGCAAGGGACGAGGCCGATTTGCCTGCATAGTCCACCCCGGTCACCTTGCCGTCTACAATGGTATGCAGGTCATCTGCAGGACCCACAAGAGTAAGGCTGATGGGGGTTTCGGCCGTAGGGGTAAAATCGGCGGCACTGGTCAGGTCCCCTTCAAAAACGGCCCTTGTTTTTCCGACCCCTTCCGTGTAGGGCATGGACAGGAAGCCATACAGTTTGCCGGCATCGTCTCCGGTGCTCTCCACGTAAATCCGGTCGCCGGTCTCAAACAGGTGCTTGAAGTCCTCACCCAGGGTGGAGCGGGTGTCCATCCCCTCAATGGTAAGGGCGTAATGGATGGTCTTGGTTTCCGGGGAAGGAGCAGGGACAGGAAGGTCTTTCTCCTTGGTGCATGCACCAAAGAGCAGAAGCATTGCCGCCCAAAGGATGTATATGTATGAAGATTTCTGCATCATAAGCTACCTCCGTCGTTAAGGCCGCCACCCAGGTCAACATCTCCGCCACCGGTGTCTCCCGTTGTATTCAGGATTCCGTGGAAGCCCTTGGCTAAGAGCCGGTTAATTACAATATCCCTGCCGGAAGCGGCATCAATCACCAGCCTGCCGCCGGTTTCTCCGTAAGGAAGGCTCCAGATATACTCCCGGTTGTTCCCCTGGTATCCGTAATAAATACTGCCATCCGGGTGCGGATCCACGGAGCGCGGTTTTAATACGGAGCCATCATTCCCCACAAAATAGAACAACTGGTTGTAGAACAGGTAAAAATCGTGGTGGTCGGACCCGATGTTCACTTCTATCTCATAATGGCCGCCCGCGGGGAGCACAATGCCGTCGGTGGTGCTATTGGCGCCGGTATGTGCCCCAATGGGTTTGTTGCCGGTTACCTCAAGCGTAAACGTGCAGGTTTCCAAATGGTCATCTACCTTTGAGGTTTTCCGGAGACGATAGTCATACAAGTCGTCGTCCTGCGAGTCCAGATTGTTAACCAGGCCGTTCCAGTCGTTGGCGCTCTTGAAATCGTAGGTGTAGATATGGCCTTTGAAACGGGGGGCCGAGATGGTCTCTTCCACATAGCCCACAGCAGACAGGGTAAGGGAAATGGGCTCCATACCCGCCAGGGTTTTCATCCATTTCTCCCGGTACAGTTCCTGAGCAGTGGCGGAAAGCGGGCCGCTGTCTTTCCAGGTGGTATTACCCTCGCTCACAACACCCTGCAGGTCCTTTATGGTTGTTTCGGGCCTGGGAGCCGCCGAATCTGTAAAATAGCCCACAAGCAGTAACTTGTCTGCCACGCTGTTGACATGCCCCGCCACCACATTGGCATGGGAGCCTCCCGTGTGGCTGCCGCCATTCGGCGTAGCCATATCCATCACCTTGGCCTCCCGGAAATGCCAGGGCGTAAGCACCGCAGGCTCGTAGGAGGGATCCTCCGAGAGCAGCGTCACACAGACATCGCCGCTAGTTACCCGGGTCCGGAGAAGGAACGTCATCTCGTCGGCAGTGGGCATGTACTTATACATTCCCTTGGCGTCGTCCCAGGTAATATTGGAGCCGGCGGCCGGTTCCAGGCCCTGCAGCATCAGATACACCGGCACATAGGTATCCGGCGTTACCATCAGCTGGGCCGATACATTCACCGGGGCATACAGGGTGCGGGCAATGGGCGTGGTGAACTTGGGCTCACGGAAGGAGGAATAATTGCTGAAGGACGTACTTTGGGTGAAGAAGTACTCGTTGGCCACATAAACAACGGTGGCACTGTGCTCGCAATTGGTCTTGAAATAGCTGGAGAATGTACGCCAGCGGGAATCGTCCTCGTAATCCAGCCAGGCGGTGAGCGCCTTGTACTCACTCCACTCCAGCGTGCGCTGGAAATGGAAGGACGGATAGTCGCCGATGATGGAGGTCTCGGAAATCACCGGAAGGTCGTTATCGTCCACGGAAGTGTCCGGAGTGAGGGTCAGGTTCTGCGCCTCAATCATAAAATGGAGGGGGAACATGGATTCCACCAGACCGTCCGGAATGTCTATGTCTACCCGTTGCTTTTCTCCTGTTACCAGCAGGACGCGGGAGTTCTCGCATCTGACGCGCATGGGCTGCGTGGGAAGCAGCGAAATCACCACATCGCGGTACAGGGGACTCTCGTCTTCGTCGTTGGGATTCACTTTGCACTTGATGCGCAGGGTCTGGGTACGGCCGGCGGCCTCGTCCGGGCTGGCGATGGCAAAAGAGACGGGCCTCCAGCCATAGTTCGAGTGGGTGGGATCGGCATCTGCCTCCCCTATTTCCACATCCTTCACGATACCGGCGCTGGCCGGAATGAGTTCATACGTGACACAGCCATCTGCGGCCAGGGACAGGTTCGGGGCAGGATTGTCCCCGTTGATGTCGTTATAGAAGGTAACGTAAAGCTGCTCCTGCTTGGACTCCTGATGGGTGAAGGTCTTGGCCATCCAGGGCTGAATGGCCATCCGGCGGGTTCCGTCGGAGATATCCGGCAGCGCAGAGGCGTTGATATCGGCCGATACGTCGGCACTGCCGGCGGCAGCCGCTGCTTCTTCGGGAGTAGCGTGGCCCCGGGCCGAAATCTTGTCTATCTTGACCAGGTACTTGAAGTTACGGAGGACCGGATAGTACTCACTCCCGGTCATCAGGTCCACTTTATAGTAGCACAAGGCGCCACCGGCATCTATTTCTTCCTGCGTGAGGGAAGACAGGTCGTCCGGATTGTAGTACCTGCCGAACACAATGACATAGGAAGGCTGGATATTGGCATCCGGGATGGGCCGTTCATACAGGTAGACGGCGTAGTTTTCGTTGTCCGCGGGCGCATTCTCCGCATAACGCTTTGCCCCACCGGTAAAGTTCACAAAATCCGACGCGGAAGGAAGGTACGAATCAAACTCTACGGATGCCGGCAGGTTGCCGCCGTAATTGTATTCGTCGCTGCGTAAATCCTCGAAGCTCAGGTCTTTGTAATTGGTGATGAAGCCCTTTACACCGCCATAAGGAACAAGGGTACCTTGTTTGGGGACATTGGAGACGGCAAAACTGATGGGCGTAAAGTTGGATTGCTCCGCAGGTTTGGCCCGAAGCTCGATCTTGGCCCAGTTACGGATAAGGGGGACGCGGCTAAAGGCCTGCTGGAGCTCCACGCTGGGAATATACGCCTCTCCCTGCTGACGGACTCTGGTTCCCCCGTTACCGTCCGGCGTCAGATAGTTGCCTTCGGCATCTTGCAGGGCCGTGATATGATCCAGGGTAATCACTTGCCAGTAGCCGGTTTCCTTTTCTCCCAGCAAGGCGGGAAGGACTTCGTAGTCCCTGCCAAAAGGAATGCTGGCGGGACCGTTCCCGATAAAATGGACGCGACGGGAAGAGTTGGAAAGGGTGATGTAAACGCTATAGGTAAACTCCGGCACCGGCCGGACCTGCTCATGATGGGACGCGTCGTAATAATGATACTCATAGGTGCCGGTACTCAGGAGCGTAGCAGGCACATATTCTTTCAAATAGCCCGAACCGCCAAAGACGGCAATATGCATGGTCTCCAGCTGGTGGGCCTCCCCTAAAGTCTTGGTGGCCACCTGGTCTCCGGTAACGGTGAAGGTTACCTCCACCTTGCCTTCCGGCTCCACAAGGAGCTCCTGCTCCTTCTCACGGGAACAGGACAGGGCGGCAAGCGCAGCCGCTGCTATGACAATCCACTTTCTCATCGTGCTCTATCTCCCCAGGTAAATATACTGGGCAGGCCGTTGCCGTCCAGTACACGGTCGTCGCCCCAGTACCAAGTGTCGTATACGCAGCGAAGCAGGGCTACGGTAACGTCGGGCTTCAGCGTAATCTTCTTGGTAGTCTTATTCACTTCCACCGCCCCGTTGGCCGACCAGTAGGTACCACCGAACTGCCACTCAAACACGCCGTGGGCAGAAAGGTTGGAGATAAAGCGAATCTCCGCTTCCGTGGGGATGCGCCAGCGGCCGGCGGGAAATCCGCTTTCCTGCAGGGCGGCGCAGCGCATCTTGGCCTGCTCCATGGGCGTTCCATTGTATTCACTACCACTCAGCTTGGTAGAGATGCGGTAGGACGGGGCCAGCATGTGCCGGGTGCGTTCGGAGTTTTCCGTGGGATAGTAATGCAGCAGGGAGCGCTCTCCGCCTTCAATGGCCGGAGCTGTGGCAAATGGTTCATTATAAGGCGCTTCAAGCCCATCCCGAAGATGAGCCTCCGTGCTTTGGCGCGGGTCTCCCAGCACAAACTCAAAGGTGCCGGACACATCGGAAATATCCGGAAGGACCGATACGTCAATCTTGTACATATCCGTACCGCCACTGGAATAGTGAACCACGCGCCAAATGTGGTCCAGTCTCCAGGCGCTGTTATTTTTATTCGGGTCGGACTCGAAGCGGGCACGGGTGAGCTGGTCGTTATTCACATACACATAGCCCCAATGGTCCGGCGTAGTGGCACCGGTGACGCCCGTCCAGGTATCCGGATTGGGCAGGGCCTCAATAAACAGGCCGGGCTTCTGGACAATGGTTACGTGCTTGTCGTACTTCATCATCCAGGCCTCCTTGTTGTCGGCGTGGCCCACCGCAAAAGTAATGGTATAGGGCGAATAGTCAAAATCGTCCGTCTGGTAGTCGTTGTTCAGCTTATGGGTATAGCGGACCACCCCGTCTTCATCCTGCAGCCAGTCTTTTCCATCAGGATCCAGGGCCTTACGCTGGGCCTCCGAATACTCCAGATACCAGCTTCCGTCGGGATAAATATCGTCATACGCAATCTCGTCCGTATGACTCACTTGCCTCACCGTAGCGCCGTACTTTATCTGGCCCGCGGAAGGGTTTTCCCCGTAATAGGGACGGGTGACATGGATATCCTTGATGGTAATGGGATTACTGGTGGTGTAACGCACATCCACGCCGTCCTGGTTATTCAGGATGTATTCCTCTTTCTCTACGGACAGATAGCGGGCATTGCCAATGCTCACCTGCTTAATCACCACATCCTTGTCCTGCCAGTACACAATGAACATACTGGCCTCCAGCGGCACGGCGGCTTCGTCGGTCTCGGAGCCCAGAACGCCCACGCCAATGTTGTAGTGATACCAGTTGTTGCGCACAAAACTGTTCAGGAATTCTCCGCCGCGACTATCCTGCGGAATAAGGATCTTGTAATAGAACTCCTTCTGGGTGGGAGTGATATTATGCTCCGCATCGGCCTCGCGGTCCCAGGGAAGGACCAGCTTCAGATAAGGCTCCCGGCTTCCCACCTCGATAGAGCCCGGTTCCCAGTGGTAAGGATAGGTATACATGGGGAAGGTCTGGTAGTACTCGCCCTCCTTGTCAAAATAGAGCTTCCCCGCATTGTTGTAAAAACGCATGGGATTGCCCCGGTAGCTCAGGTAATCGCTGCCCTCGTTGCTCTCCTGGGGGACCACCGTTGCTCCCACCCCGGCAATGGACCCGTCCAGGGCAACCTTATTCACGCCATCCACCAGGTAAATCTGCATCTCCTTTGGACGAGGCTTCCAGACTTCGTAAACGGGATTATCCTCCGCGTCTTTCCGGCCGGTATCCACCTCAACGCGGTCATCCATCTTGATGCCCACGGTAATCTTGCCGGCATAGCGGGAAAGCCCCACTAAACCCTGGGACACCACCTTCTTGCTGCGCCCCGTCAGGGTAAGCTGGGTCCGGCCGCTCATCATAAAGTTGTCTTGACGGTGGTTTATATGGCTTACGTTTACGAATTCCGTCGAGACTGTCTGCCGTCCGATATTGTCCAGCGAGGTATCTTCCAGACCGTCCAGCAACTCCCTGGGGCCGTTGGCGATGGCAAAAACCGTAGCCGTAGTGGTCTCAGACTGGGCCGGGAAAATCCTGGAGTTTACCTGGTTGGTGGTAAGCTCAATGCGGAAAACATCGTTTTCCCGTTTGCCGGAGGTTTTGCGCACATGGTAGGTGGCCGGCTCGGAAGTGGCCTCCCCCGGATAGAAGAAGAAATCCACCCAGGCAATATCATTCTCGTGATATGGGTTCTCACCTGCTTCCACACCGCTTACGCCCGCCTTGGTAGGATCTGTGGGTTCTACGCAGCTGACGCTAAGCTCAATCACCGGTCCGTCCCACGTCTCCTCCTGCCCTTCCTTCTCACAGGAAGGAAGCAGCAGCACAAGCACGCAGAGCAAACCGTATGAAAGACGCTTCATCACAGATAGAAATGATAAACCTGATCCACACATTCGGAAGAACCTGCAATTTCGCGGTCTCCGTCCGGCGTATACGCCTTGAACGAAAGGGTGATGGTTTTGCCGGACGTGTCTCCGGTATAGGAGCGGTTGCGGTCGATGGTGATATCGATGCGTCCGCCATTCAGGGAAGGGTTGATGGTGGCCTCAGCAGACGAGGTCCCGGAAACAGTGACCGAAAAAGCCTCCAAATCGCTTACGGCCCCTTCCTTGATAATCTCCAGTTTCCCGCCCTGGGGCGTGGTTACATACAAATATCCGTGCGCGGCCCTGTTGGCGTCCAGGAACACGTTGTAATGGTCCTTTACATCTGTTTTCACAACGATGGCCGAGTTCTCGTCCACCGTGAATTTCTGGGTAACCTGCAGGGACGAAGTGCTGAACTCGATGGTATAGTTGTTTTTGTCCCAGGGCAGTACGCTCACGCCCAGCTGAAGGGTGCGGTCAGAGATGAAGTAGCCGTACACCGTCCAGGTATGGTTGCGGGCAAAGTCTCCGGGAGAAGCCATGGAGAAAGGAAGAACTTTGTCTGTCCGCACATCGGGATTGCCGTCCCGGCCCTTTTTGACGATGGTGTAATGCACTTCTCCGCTGAGCGGCTTGTCCGACTCCCTCAGGTAAAACGTTCCCAGGTGGGAGAGTTTGGAGGCGCTGATTCCGTCAGCAATCAGTTTCTCATAAGTGGGACCGTCCTGTCCGGCATAGGAATAGAGCTCCGGAGAATCCGTGGAGGCAAGTTCCCCGCCGGGCCAAGGGGTTTCCATGGAAGCCGATACATAGTTGTCCGGAAGAATGTTACAGCCCCCTCCGGGAGAGAAGACGTATTCCTCCATGGGAATCTGGCCACCGTGGAGCACCACCTTCCGGACGGCGAATTCCTCCTCGGTATTATTCTCCGTAAGCATCTGGCTGAATACATAACGAAGCTTGGAGACGGCGCGGCTCACCGACACGGTGGGAATCTTCAGGAAAGGCTCTTCTCCCGTAACATCCACACCCATGCCGACTCCGCTCATGGGAAGGCCCGTGGAAGGAACGGCCGTGACAGGAATCTTGGGACTGAAGAGATTGTCCCCGCCAAAGGCGGCGCCCTTCACTTCTTCCCAGCCGGAACCCTCATTCAGAGATCTGGCAATGGATTGGCGGTTCACCAGGACAAACACGTCCACCGGAGGCTTGTTCAGCAAGAACTGCGGATCCTTGATAGGAAGGGCGTACTTGCGGACACCGCCCGCCGACGGGAGCTCGTCAGAGGAATTGTCGTTAACCCACAGGGGATCGGTTACCGGCCGATGGTCTCCGGTAGACTCAAAAACCCAGATGGCCAGGTCGTGGATGGCATTCTCCTCGATGGAAGCAGGGACCTCGCCCACATCGGCCTTTGAAGGAAGGTACGTATCCCGGGGGAACTCCACCGAGATGCTAATCTCCGCGCATTCCACCTCCGAAGGACTGTCATAGATGAGCCGGCAGCCGGTCAGAAAGGCCAGCGGCATCAGGAACCCTATGAGGATACGTTTTACCATTTTATTCCAAAAGCAAAGTGGTAGGAGAAGACAGTATCCAGCTGGTCCGCGTTTGGACGCCCAACACCAGCTGCTGTTCTGTCAGGTCCGGAACCGCATTATAGGCCCCGGCCAGGGAATGGATAGTGCAGGAAAGCGTAGTCACATGATCCTTCACGAAAATGCTTTCAAAAAGGCGTTCCGCGGAGTTCTGGGGAAGCTCCAGCTTTCCTACCATATAGAACTTTCTCCCCGGAAGCACGCGTCCGTCGGCCCCATGGAAGGTCTTTCCCGAGTCGTTCCGGAATTCCAGGGTGAAATAAACGTCCTCACCCTCCAGGGTGGGCAGGGAAAGCGTCCGGATGGGGGCCGATGTCTCCTGCGTGAGACAGACGCCCGGCACTTCCTGGTCGTAGGTAAAGTACTCCTCGCCGCCGGGGATGGGCTCAAAGGCAAAATTCTGGGCATATTGCCCGCCCAGAATGATGCCGGTCAGGGGCAGATTGTCTCCCGTAGCGTCAACGGTGGTCTCCGGAAGGTTGTCGTTGTCCTGCAGCCAGGAGCGGTCGGCCTTCACGGTGGCGGACAGCATCGCCACGGCATAGTGCATCGGTTGCACCAAGGCCACGGAGCGGGTATTGCTGGTAACGGAAGTGCCCAGGGTATAATCATCCAACAGAGCGCTCCATGAGGTATGGCTGGTATAGGCCGACGCGATGTCTTCGTCCTGTGACGTCCTGATGCCCGTATTGGCATAGTAGTACAGGGCCGGCGGGAAGCAGTAGCGGTTGATGGGTGCGATTCCCTCTACACCGCTGATCTGGGGCACCACGAAGCCGGCGGGCGTCCAGCGCAGGATGGCACAGCCGGAAGGGAGTCCCAGGTTTTCCGGATAGGCCCTCAAATCTTCCCGTTTGAAGGCTACCGCATGCGTGGAAGGGTCCACCTGCAAATTGTCCTGGGCAAAGGCGGTATAGGTGAAACGGTCCAGTACCGTTTCCCTGAGACCGTTCAGAAGGTCCTTGTAGAGAAGCGGATTGCCCTGGGCATCCGTCAGTTCATAAGGGATGCCGTTCACCGTAATTTCATAAACATCGGAATTATGGCTCTCATACTCCCAGAACAGGGCGTAAAGTTCCGACAGGAGGGACTCCATCAAGGGACCGGACCCCGGAATCACGGCTCCGTCATTGGTTATTCCCCTATATGCCTCCCGAAGATTGTTGTCCGGAACGCTTTCGTTCCAGTTCAGGTTAAGCAGTACGCTTTCCTTCTCCGAAGAGGGACTGGGCCGATAATAGGCCGTAACCCTGTAAGGCGCTCCCAGCACGATGGCATTCAGGATGGTGGCAATCTGTGAAGCCTGCGCAGGAATGGCTCCTCCGGGGCTCATCACATCCGGAGCGAAACCCAGGGAAGAGGCCGGGGGAGCATTGTTCTCCCTGTCAAAGCCACGGAGTACCAGCGAGCCGTAACGCCGCTTGGATTCAAGCGCATCCAAGTCTGCGCCCTCATCTGCCGGGGCCCGGCCGTACAAAAGGACGGACGAAGTGCCGATGGGAATAAACGCATCAACTCCGGAAGGGTAGAAAAAGGCCGGCAGGTTGGAATACAGGTTCGAGAAGGACGGGATGCTGAGCGGAGTGCCATGCGCCACGTCATCGGCCGTAACGGTTCCCGCCTTCTCAAAGGAAACCATCTTCATGTCCGTAAGACCGCGGAAAACAGGTGCAGACTCATGCACCTCCGTATAATGAGAGGCGTCCGCCTTGCTTGCCTGGGGCGTACCGACAATCAGGGACAGGCGGACGGACTGGAGCTCTCCGTTCAAATCCCCGATGCCGTCCTCCTTTTTGCAAGAGGACAATCCCGACAGCGCGACAAGCACCGTCAGGCACAAAAGGATATGTGAACGGAAAATCCCCTTCATTACAGTTCTATTTCATGTTCCATACCCGGACTCCAGTCCAGCACCACGCTCACGCTCACGCTAGGGTCACCCTCCTCAGGCACGAGCGCGCCGTTTCCGTAAATTTTTCCCTTAATGATTTTCACCATGCCGGCCTCCAAAGGGCTGGTCACATGCACCACCGACTCCGCAGTCTTTCCGTCCGGCATGGTAGAATATACGCGCAGCTGCCAAAGGGCACCGGAGGCATCGGCCTTGCTTTCCCGAGACACGCGGGAAGGGAAGGTAACGGTGGTGTAGCACAGCGGCTCGCCGGGGACGGAACCCACCTCAACCTTCCGGGACCGAATCACGGGCGTGTAGGGGAAATGGTACACACTGTCGGCCAAGTCGAATTCCGTGGCAAAACCGACCCCGTAAACACGGACATCCTTCACATGGCTGCCCAAGGTATCCAGCACGATGGCGGCCGAGCTGTTGGCCATGTACAGGCGGACATCAAACTCCTGGTCCACCCCCTCGCGTATATCCATGGGGAGACGGGCCGTGAAAATGCCCTTGGTCTGGGAGTCCAGCGTGTCGGCGAGCTGCTGCCTCAGACTGGCCGTAGTGGATTGTCCGTCGTCTTCCAGCCTTACGTTTCCGCTTCCTTCCAGGTTGGCCACAGCCAGGTGCATGTAGCGCCTCACCGGAATATACAGGGTATAGCTGGTCTGGGAAGCATCCATCACATGCCGCTCGTGGTGCAGGCGCTCCATAGGCTCCGCCACATCGTAGAACGAAAGGTCCACGTCATGGGCCCGGCTGCTGAAAATCTCTTTCCAACAGGCCTCCAAGGCCGCTACCACCTCCGCGTCAGCCTCCTGGCTCAACTGCGTCTGCAACTCCGTGGTCATATTGGTGACCAGGCGCAGTTCGTAGTCTATCCGGGTGTCGGCCTCGCAGTCGCGCATATCCTCGTCAATGAGGGAGCAGGCTGCCGCCATCAGCAGGCAGCCGCCCCCCAGGACGATATGTTTCAGATGCTTTATCACGGAATCAGTTCAAATTACCCATTTCCACTTCAAAGGCCAGGCCCGGCTTCCATTCCATATCGATGGAAACGCCCAGGGAAATCTGGCTGGAGCGAAGGTCGGGAACTGTCACATAAGCATGCTGCAGGGAGGTCTTCGTCAGAATCAGGGAAGCCGTGGTCATATAATCCTGCATGAACACGCGGGGAGCCTCGATGGTTGCTCCGTTTGTCGGATTGAATGGAGGATAGCAATAGTCCGTGCGGCTGATGCCGGATTTGATAACGTTGAGATTCGTTGCCTCCGATAGGTCAATCTTCCCTACCAGGTAGAACACGCCGCTTTGGCGGATCAGGTTCATCTCACCCCAGAAATCCTTGCCGGTATTGTTCAGCAGTTCGATGGCCACATACACGTCACTCTGGTCGTCAGCAGCCTTGGTGGCATCGTAGTTGTCCCACAGCATCGTGTAAATGGGAGTGGTGGAGCTTCCAACCTTATAACCGCCCCCAATCCGGTCGTACACCATTTTGTCAAAGGGGTTGTTAGTATAGACGCCACCGGTAAACTTCTTCTCGGTTTCATCATAACCTTCGGCAACGGTTTCGGCATTGTCGGGGCGGCGGACATAATCCCAGCCCACCACGTCGGGCTGGCCGCCGATGATAATGCCGGTCACCAGCAATCCATCGGCAGGAATCTGGATATTCTCCTCGCCGGGATGCAGATTGGCGTTGTTGTCCTCCAATGTGGTGACCCCGTCGGCATACTTGACATCCGATTTGAGCAAAGCCGTACCGTAATTGATATTGTTGGTCATGGCCACACTGCGGGTGGAGGAAGTTACGACTCCGTGCTTGGTCCAATCCGTCCACATCCCGTCGTTGTTCCAGTTTACCACAGAAGTGGGATAGTTTTCTTTAACCTCATTGGATACACGGATGGAAGAATTGCCGTAGTACATGAGCTCCGGCGGATAGCGGTAATTCTTGATGGGGAAGGTGGCGCCGCCCATGCCGTATGCGGGAATGTCCGTCGTGTAGGCGAAAACATCCACATGCGCCTGTGCTGCCGGTTTAACCACCCCCGTATTCTCTCCGGTTGTAGTACAAGTCATGATGGACGCGCCGTAGGGGAGGCCAACGTTGATGGGAAAGCCGTAGACGATATTTTGGGGATCGGAATTGTCATAAAAATAGTCCTTGTCCAAATACTGATTCACGGACGGAACCTGATCCGCCCAGGGCGTATTTGCGGTAGCCCTTTCGTTGGCACCCTTTAAGGCACCGATATCAATTCCGTTATCGTTCCGAAGGAAAGTCAACTGCCCTTCCTGCATCATAAAAAAGGCTTTCATGCGAGACTCAAGCTGCTTGGCCATCAACTTTGCACACTGCTCGCTCCAAGAAGTGGGCGTTGCATCGGCGCAACGCTCGGCAATGGCATACAAGTCCTGGCAAATACGCAGCACGGATGAGCAGCTGCCGGCACGAAGTTCCTTCAAGCCATCCTGCTCATTCTGTTTGATGGTGGTTAGTGCATTGTATGCGCTGCCCATAGCCTCCACCAACGGAGCATATTCCATGGCAACGGCAGCCTTCCCCCCGTTACCCTTCGTTTTCACATTTGCGTTGGCATAGCTTGTTCCTGAGACATCGTCGTTCTCATAATAGAACATTTCTCCCATTTGCTTCCAGGAGACCTCTCCGGTGTAATAAGTGAAACTTACGCCTTCTGCCATTGCCGTTTGCTGGTCGGTCGGATTGGAGGGAAGTGCAGCCAGCTCCGTATCAGACGGGATGGGCCACCAAAAACCGTAACTCCTGTCATTGCTGCCAGCCTTCCGGACCCAGAATGTTTCCTCATTCACAAGACCCGTCGATGTAAAGTAAGTGAGGATGCCGGAGAAGAAAGCCGCTCCCGCCTGGAAGGCCGCAACGTCCGTCATCCGGGACTTCAAGCTGTATTTTATGCTTCCGAGATTATGGATGTCCCCCCCGGTCTGGGTATAACCCTGCAAATCGTCGCTGTACGTTTTGGTAGCCTTTCCATAGAAAAGAAGGGCGTTGGTTCCCAGCGGAAGAGCCAGCTCTACAGTACGGGAAGATTTGCTGGAAGAGACCGCTCCCGCGCCAAAAAGGGTGCCCAGGTTAAAATCCCGGACAGCCGCCACGGGCTTAGCACTCGCATCTATTGTCCTGAAGAAATAGTGGCCGTGGTCGCCCGTATTGTAACTGTCGTCCAACTGGTAAGCCAGCAGATGCACCTGGTCCATGCCCAGGAATTTGGCATCGCTTCCCACCTGGGCCATCTCGGCCGTGGTCTTGGTGTCCTTTCCTGTTCCCGTAGAAACACTCATGACAAACTGCGTTTTCACCGTATTTTCCTGCGGATCATACGTGGGGTTGTCGGCCACCTTGGCCTCGCGCTGGCAAGCCACCAGGGCTACCAATCCGAGTGCACTTAAAACTGTAAGTCTCGTCTTCATACTTTTTATGGTTATTATTTATTGTTTATCAATTCTTTCCAAGCCTCATACTCCTTGCGGGCGGGGCCGTAGCTTTCTATTCCTTTCAAATTCTGCGCGGCAGCCTCGGACCCTTCGCGAGCGGCTTTCTGAAGCAGCTGCAAGGCTTCGCGCTCGGCCTGGGAGTCCTTCTTGTCCAAAGCCGTAAAATACAGGGCCACGCCATAGGCATTGGCCGCCTCGGGGTTGCGGGCCACCAGTTCCATCACCGCCTTGTCGGCCCTGATTTCCTGCACGGCCTCGTGGTGCTTCTTGGCGCCGATAAGCGCGTAAACGGGGCCGTTGAGTTTCTCTGTGGCGGGGTCCGGTTTGTTGGAGTAGTACACCCGGATGTAGCCAGCGTTGCGCTGGTCTTCCAAGAAGGTGTTTACCACCTTGCGGTACAGGGCGGGACGGGTGCGGAGCTGCCGCTCGCGTTCGTCGGCGTCCTCAATGTCGTACACCAGTCTCAGCAGTTCGGACACCTCGTCCCGGGAGAAGCCCTCGCCGCCGTCCGGAATGGCTTCCAACTGGTCCTTGAACCAGTCCCATGCCTCTCCCTTGCCGATTGTTTCAAAAAACTTGCGGCTCACGAAGGTTCTGGCGCTCAAATAATCGGCCACAGCACGGGCACGGCGCACGGACAGGCTGTCGTTCTGCGCCCGGGGGCCCTCGATGGAAGACAGTCCCACGATGGATACCAGTATCTCATCCGTGGCTTCGTCGTCACGGATGGTCTCGATGGCGCCCTGCAGCTGGTCCAGCACAGCGGCGTTGCGGCCCGTCTGCCGTTCAAGCACAGCGCTGGAGGCGGGGAAAACCACATACTGGATGCTGTCTTTGCCGGGGCGCGTCAGATAATCCAAAGGCCGATATTTCTCGATGGGAATCACCCAGGGCTCCTGTTTGGCCAGACTGTCACCGGCGCTCCCGGGGCCCGCCACCTCCTTGAGGTTCACCACAAAGGCCACTGGGGCCGACAGCACCGTAAGGGTATCCGTTTTCTCTATCACCCGCACACGAGATTTCCGCTTGTCGCGGGCCACGGGGTTGTAGGCAATGTTCAGGCCCAGCTTGGGCACCACGGCGGCACGGCGAACTTCTTCCAGCTTGCTGCCGCAATGGTCACAATCAAAGGTATCATAGGCGGCCAGACCGACTCCGGCACCAGCCTCCACTTCGATGCGCCAATGCTGCCAGGGCCACCAAGCATATCCGGCAAAGAGGCCGGCACCCCACCAGGAGCCCTGCTCCCGCCGAGTGGCCACCTCCGGATACAGACCGAAAGGAAATTTCACGTTGCCTACGTTGAAATGGGTGTACACAAAATCGGTCCCCACGAAGGCACCCTTGAACACCTCGCTGAAATAGTACCGACCCTCCGGCGCCACCAAAAAGTGCCGCCAGTGGGTGGTGTTGTTCACATTGTCGTTGTCCCAGGCCAGGAAACGGGGCCAACTTTTGAAACCACCGTTCACTCCTACGGAGAAGTGGTCTCCCACCTGGAATTCCACTCCTGCATTTACAGTTCCGGTTGCACTGTAAAGCAGGTTGGTACTAACGGACAAATCCTGCGCGTTCGCACCAGGAGAAAATTCACATAGTATAACTACTATGCCTACAAGAAAGGATGCCAGTCTCTTTGACAAAACAGACATTTACTTACTCTTTTTGTTTTACAAAAGCATCTGTCCGGAAACGGGGACAGCGTGTACTATGACATATCGTATTTACAAAGATACACTCGTGCCTAAAAAAAAACAAATCCGGACAAGGACTACATGTTTCATTTTATAAAAAAACTTGTCCTTTCGCTGTTTTTTATTAATTTTGAAACACGAAACAACGGACTTCATGATACAGCAAACCGCTCTTCTGTTTTCTCTTGTAACCGCGTCCATAGAGATGGCCGCATGTTTTATTTGTTCCTGGCTGATGTGGCGCCTGCAGAAAGAAACAAAGGACCGTTCCAGCCGTCTTTTGGTGATGGGGGCGTTCATCTGCGGCCTTACCGCCCTATGGGTGGTGACAAAAAACATGCTCATGTTCAACCATGGGACAGCGGCCGTCAACCTTTTAAACCCCTGGATGTGCATTGTCTATCTCTCACTGCACATTGTCATGACCCTTTACCCTATTTCCATCGTGAAGCAGGACTGGCTCACCCCCCGTCACTTCACCTATCTGTTCCTGCCCGTCCTTGTACTGACCGTCGTTTTTCTTTTTTTCACCGGCGCATGGACCCCTTTGGAAACGCCCGCGGATATACGGATGCAGCTGGGAAAACCCGATGTGCTGGTCAGGGTCATTTCGCAATGTATCATGCTTCCGTACAGCTTTATCCTCTTTGTCATCCCTTACAATCCGCACAGCAGCAGCGCCTCCGCCAGATGGATTAATATCTATTCCCTGCTCTTGCTGGCGCTTAGTCTCATGCATCTTGTTAACTGCTTCTTCGGCAATCGTCCCCTGATGATAGTCTTTCCGCTGCTGGCAACGTTCTTCTTTCTGGTATCCACACAGTTTGAAATGGAAGACCGACTGAATCCCGGCAAAGAGACGACAACAGAAAAACACGGAAAGGCATCGGCAGAACGAGAAACATCGGAAACGCAGACCGCTCCCGCCGCAGATGACGAAGCCCTATGGCAACGGATTTGCCGGGCAATGGACGAAGAACAGGCCTGGAAAGACCCTAATATCAGCATTTTGACAATGAGTCGGCGTTGTACCACCAATACCACCTACCTGCTTCGGACCATACGGGGACACACCGGAGGAGGCGGTTTCAAGGAACTGCTCAACAGCAAACGGGTGGCGGCGATAGTGAGCCAAATCAAAGAAAATCCGGACATTGACGTCCAGGCCGCTTTTTACAATGCCGGGTATCGGTCCAGAACAACGGCCTGGCGCAATTTCAAGGAAATTACCGGGATGTCTCCTGCAGAGTATCGCCAGTCGCTAACGAAGCAATAGCTTCAGGATTTTCTGCGCCACCTGCTCGTTGCCCTGAACGCCCATGAAATCCTGGGCATGAGGGCCATAGGAGAAGATGGGCACCGGGATGGCGGTATGACTGGTGCTGATGTGCACCCCTTCCACGTTGCCCTTCTTGGGTTCGCCGTCCCAAATGGCCAGGCCGGACGTCTCGTGGTCGGCGGAGATGACGACCAGGGTATTGCCGTCTTCATCGGCAAACTTGAGGGCCTCCGCGATGGCCTTGTCAAAGTCCAGGAGCTCCTTTACGGCGCTGGGGAAGTCGTTGTCGTGGCAGGCTTTGTCTATCCGGGCGCCTTCCACCATGAGGAAGAAGCCTTTATCCTCTTTGCTGCGCTCGTTCAGGAAGTCGATGGCCTGGCGTGTGGCGCGCGGAAGGAAATCCGTACGGCCATTCACAATATAGCCGGTCTCTTTCTTAGGGGGAAGTACGCCCACACGGTCGGCGGCTTTGATGGCAGGGTCATCCAGGGAATTAACGATGGTAAATACCTTCTTCACAGCCACTTGTGTTTCCTGCGGAGTAGCCTCGAAAACCTCCTTGCTGCCGGCGGCGAAGTATTTGAGCACGCTGGAAGGGAGGTCTGCCCATATCTCGTTTTTCATCTGTCGGCCCGCCTGGTGGGCAAAAAAGCTCGCAGGTGTAGCGCCGCTCATATTGTCGGTCGTCACGATTCCGGAGATGACGCCATAGCGGATGACGCGTTCCGGGATATTGGCCAGCGGGCGCTTGTGCACATCCACGCCCACCGCATAGTTGTAAGTCTTGTGACCGGTGGCATAGGCCGTTCCCGACGCTGCCGAATCCGTGGTGAAGTCCGTGGCGCTCTTGGTGGTCACCCAGCCCATGTGCTTGAGATTGGCATAAGTAAGCTCTTCATTGTTGGCAAAATAGCCAGCCGAAATCTGAGCCAGCCCCACGCCGTCGCCTATCATCAGAATGATGTTCCTGGGCAGCGAGCAGGCGCCGTCCGACGAATAGGTGGGATGATAGGAGCCTTGGGCCGGAACGCCTTCAATGGCACCTTTTACAATTTCCTGTGCGCCGGCCGGGAATGCAGCTGCAGCCACAAGAGCGAGAAGGAAAAAGAGCTTTTTCATTGTTCGTCAATGGTTTTGATTTGAGTGAAAGAATCGACTGTCAGATGGGATTTGATGTGTTTTTGGGCCCACTTGAGCATGCCGAAACAGAGCAGGAGAATGGCCAGGGCGATGGCACCGCCCAGTTCCGGCGCTACCTCCTGGGACATGGCAATCCAGTCGTACGCGCCGTGAAGCAGCACCGGATACAGCCACATCTTGATACCGGCGCCCGGAGCGCGGTAGCGGTCGAAATGATTCAGGGAAAAGAAATAGCCCATGACCACGGCAAAGCCGAAGTGGCCGGGGATGGCCGTGAGAGAGCGGCTGATACCTACCGTAACCCACTGGGAACCTGCGCCTATCAGGTATTCCAGGTTCTCGAAAGCGGCAAAGCCCATGCCTACACATACGGCATACACAATGCCGTCCATACGCTCGTCAAAATCCTGGCACTTCCGGAGAAAGAGCCACAGGAGAAACAGTTTGGCGCTTTCTTCCGGGATGGCCGCACCAAAAAAGGCGCTGCGGAAAGCGTCCGTTGCAGCGTGAATTTCCTGCGGGAACAGGCCCAGGTGCATGAAAGGCACGGAGATGAGGAGCGAGGCGAAAACCGACGCGCCGCCGTAGAAGAACGCCTTCACCAAATTTTTGCTGGGTTCCCGCTGCAGGCTGTCCTGCTGGTAAACATAATAAACAAGAATGAAGGCAGGAAGTACTGCCAGGGCAATTACAGAAAGCATATCCAATCTCTATCGATTCGCTAAGATAGCCAATTTTTTGCGATTCCAAAACAGACCTTTTCGTATTGGCAAAAATAATTTGTAAATCCGAAAAATCTTAGTACCTTTGCAGTCCGCAAATCCGGGCGGTTAGCTCAGCTGGTTCAGAGCACCTGCCTTACAAGCAGGGGGTCACTGGTTCGAATCCAGTACCGCCCACACGTTAAAAATCAAGCACTTACGGCTCTCCGCAGGTGCTTGATGCTTTATATAAGGGGGAACATATTGCGGATTCGGAGAAATGGTCCGATCAAAGCGCACTTTTGAGGCCTGGCTGTTTTGGCTCAAGCACCATGAACATAGGGGAAATAATGGCAATTCACCGTTTTCACGGCATCACATCCATGATCGATAAGTATCTGGCTATCAGCAGCTTGCTAACATTCCTCGTTCATTTTTTGAACGAGGAATATCAGCATTTCGCTGAGTATCAAACGGTTAGCGATCACAATGGTTATACTCACGACACCGGCCTGTGACAGGTAAGTTATTGTTATCCAGCATGTTACATCATAATCCTCGTTCATTTTTTGAACGAGGAATATCGGCATTTCACTGAGTACCAAATACTTAGCGATCACAAAGACTCCGCCACATTGACACAGGCACTGTGATTGATAAGCAATTCATACACAATGAGTTACACAACATTCCTCGTTCATTTTTTGAACGAGGAATATCAGCATTTCGCTGAGTATCAAATACTTAGCGATCACAAAGACTCTGCCACCTTGACACAGACACTGTGATTGATAAGCAATTCATACACAATGAGTTACACAACATTCCTCGTTCATTTTTTGAACGAGGAATATCGGCATTTCACTGAGTATCAAACGGTTAGCGATCACAATGGTTATACTCACGACACTGGCCTATGACAGATAAGTTATTGTTATCCAGCACGTTACATCATAATCCTCGTTCGAAAAACGAACGAGGATTATACGTAAAAACACTGTAAACCAATTACTTATCAATCACACTTGCCGCTGGGGGAAAGTGCGCTTCAGTATCGGTGAACCGATATCAGGACTATACTCCACAAGGGAGTGTCGGATTTACTTGTCGCTTACAATGAGGGCAGGACGGAAGGCGGAGTTGGCGCGATAGTGGGGAGCGTATAGGGACTCTATCTCCACTACGGGCGCCTGGAAGGTACCGGCCTGCTGCACGTAGAATGTCTCCGATATTTCCGTATTTTCTTCCGGATAGGAATCAAAGTAATATTCAGTGGCAGAGGACTTTACATTTCTGTAGCCTTGCGGAGTATATCCCCATGTTACACCAGGACGGAGCGGACGGATGAAGCCGTAGCCGATATGTCCGGAAAGCTGATGCTCCGGCTGCAGCGCTGCTTCCCGACCGGCCGTCAGTTTGACAAAGCTGCGGTTCTCGCCATTCCAAATCTTATATGTGACCACAATCTGGTCGCCGACGGCCAGCACGTCTCCGGGCTTGAGTTCCACGTCGCTTCCCTTTTTGTAGAACTTTCGCTCCAGTTTGAAGCCGTTGCCTGCCGTCTTGATGGCCTTGAACGGGGCCCGATAAGCACCGGACAAGGCCAGCACACGGGTGCGCATAAGGCTTTCAGAACCATCCAGGATGGAAGTAATGGCGTCGATATATGCAGGTTCAGTGTCCCAGTGCTGGGTTTCCTTCTGCAGCATGAGCCAGAGGCGGATACCATCGGCAATGGCAGCGGGAGATTGCTCGGCCCCGGCTGTGGTTCCGCCCGACATGACAGAACCGGCGGAGGAAGTTCCGGCCGTGGCCAGGAGGTCGCACAGGAGGGCATGGGCATAAGCCTCGCTTTCCATCAGACCACGCCAAGGCATTACGGCATTGGGATAGTAGTAACCGCCGGACTTATGCGGAACTGCGTACTCCACCAAAGACATCAAGTCGGCCTGCATGGATTTATCCAGCCTGGTTTTTGTACCCAGGGATACCCCCAAAGCCTGTGCCAGGGCAACACCTCCTTCCCGTTCCAGAAGGTTCCGGAGCGTAAGCAGCCGACGACTCTTGGCCAGGATTTGTCCCTGAAGGCCACGGCCATCTTTCTTCTTCGGTGTCAGATAATCCACCGCCCACTTGGTAAACGTTTTAAAACGTTTTTTATCCTGCTCCGTAACGGGTTTCACCTGGAACGGAATGTGGGCATACAAGGCGCGCACATGCAGGTACTGGGCATCGGAAATGCCTCCGCACCAATACGGACGTCCGGGCCCAAACTGGTTATTGTCCAGATACTTCACGGCCGATGTTAGGTCGCTCACCGCAAAGCCGCGATCGCGCAGTTTGGCTGCACGTTCAAGCAGCACCGCGGTAATGGCCGGCGAGGAATGCATGCCTTCGAACCAGCCGAAACCGCCGTCAGCATTGCGGCAGGCCAGTATCTTCGCAAGGAGAGATTTCTCGGCTTCGCTCGAAGTGGCGGAGGGCGTGCCCAGTCGGGAGGCAAGGCGGGAAATGTACAGGGCCTCGGAAAGGGAGAGAACATCTTTCCCCCGGGGCTCCACGTGGGAAGGGATGGCGTCCCGGACCATATCCATGACGGTGATTTCGCGCAGGGTGGCCGAAGACGCCGGCATGTTCACGAAGCGGGAACGGAGTTCCTGCAGCAGGGTTTCGCAGTTTACACCGTCCGACAATACGGCCGAATGGGCCTCCGTGAGGGTCTGTGCCGCCGGATATACGGGGACGTTCACCTGAACGGCATCGGAGAATTCGGCCGCCTTGAAGACCGCTTTCAAAGTAATTGCTCTCTCCGTTGCGCCCGTAGCTGAAGCCTCCACCGAAGCAGCCCCACTCGAAGCACCAACACCCGAAGCAGCCCCACTCGCAGCACCACCACCCGAAGCAGCAGGCACGGTGATGCGGAAGCGGTGATTCACGCTGGCGCCGGGTTGCACGGTGACGGGCACCATCTGCGAATTCACAGGCATACCGGGGTCGGAAAGCACCAGGACGATGGTTCCGGAAACCGGCTTGTCACTCACGCTGGATACGGTAACGGCCGCCTCGTACACGTCTCCCTCGTACAGAAAACGCGGTTCCAGCAGACTCACCTTCACAGGCAGCGACACCACCATCTCGCGCTCCACCAGGGCATTGTGCATGGCGGCGTCGTGCGCATACGCACGGATATAGAAGGTGGACAGTTTGTCGGAAGTCTTGAAGTCGAACTGCACGCTCCCATCGGCCTGCGGACGCAGATGCGGCCGGAAGGCAAGGGCGCTGGCAAAGTCGCTGCGCACAGGCGTCCCGTCGTCCGCGGCGGCGTCATCGGCCCCGGCAAACGCAGCCTTGCTCATGACCGCCGATTCTTCCACGGCTTCGTACTCCACCCGGGCGGCATCGTCCATGGTCATGGCCGTCGCGTTCATCATCACTTTTCCGCCGGAGCGCATCAAGACGGGCCGATGCTGCTGCCAGCCTTCTCCGACCATGCCGCAGGCTGGCGTAATGTAAATCTCCGGCACCCCGTAGTCACGTGTGCTCACCTGCGGCCAATCGTTCCGCGCAATCGCATCCAGGCTCTTGTCCCAGGCGGCAGCCAGCACCTCCGCGTCGGGCGCCGTCTTGAGCGTGAATGAATAACGGGTTCCGGGATAGGCCTTGTCCTCAAAACGGGTAAACTGCAAGGGAAGCGTGTAGCGGTCCTTTTCCCGCCGATACTCCCAGTCATAGCTCACGGACGAGCCGTGCAGGAAATAGAACACCTGCAGATGCACCACGTCCGGCCAAGATTTCCGATAAGGGAAAACAAGGTCCTCCAGACTGCCATCGCGCACTGTAAGCGACTTGCTCTCAATCAGTTGTTCCCCAGGACCATAGAGCAGTACCAGGGCATGCGCGCTGCCTTCGCCCGTGCCGATGCGGGCCTTGACCGAACCGCCCTCCTCCACAGTCGAAGGGCCCGGAATAAACACCCGGCGGACCTGCGGCACCAGCTCCTGTGTCTCCGGGAGGATGCAGAAGACGGCAAACGTGCTTTCCTTAAAGGCCTTTGCCCCGCTCTTGCTCTCCCCTTCCACCTGCGTGTGCACCTTGTAACAGCCACTGCCCGGAAGCTCTACGGAGAAGCTGTTGCCGGACTGCACCTGGCCGGTAGCCAGCGTACCGCCATCGGCCGACAGCACCTGGAAACGGACCGGAAGCGGCACCTCGTTCCCGTTCTCGTCCCGGGCCTGCAGGGTCATGCGCAAGGTCTTTTGCAGCAGCGTATAAGTGGGCACGTAGTACCGGTCCTCCTCATTGCGGAAGGCTTCCAGCTCCACGGAGGCGGCATCGGCCACGGATACCGATATATCCAGTCCGTCACCCACATAATAACCTTTTCCGAAGCTGCGGGTTTCGCCGGTGAAATCCGTCACCGTCACCGTAGCGTGGTAATAGCCCGTTTCCCGTGTGGGGAAATCGAAGCGGAAATGGCTGTCGGAATCGGCCTCCCGCACGTCTTCGTACACCGTTTCACGATAACGTACCACTTTCACGGCTACGCGCGCACCGGCCAGGCTGTGGCCGGAATAGCTCTGCAGACGACCGCTGACGGGGATACTGTCGCCGGCCATGCAGAATTCCTCCAGCTTGTCGAAAATGACCTCATAGCCGGGCAGGACGAATTCATCCACCCGGAAAGAATCATACGCCAGGCCTTCCACCTCCAGTGCAAAATGGCCGTTGCGCAGGCCCTTGGGCAGCACAAAGCAGCCCGAAGCCGCACCCCAGGCATTGGTAACCAGCTTCTGCGATGCCAGCTGATTGCCTTCGGAATCACGCAGACGCACCTCGACAACGCGGTCCTTGCACACCGCAAAACTCCGCGAAGGCTCGCCCTCGAACACAAGCGCCTTGAAGCGGACGGTGTCGCCGGGATGGTAAGCGCCCTGGTCCTTGAATATGCTGCAACGGACGACGCTTTTCGCCGGCTGTTCTTCCCGCGGCATCCTGAGGCTCACCGGACGCGATTTCCGCTCGCCGCTCACCGCCACCACTTCATAGTAGCTCCCCTCGTCCATCTCCTTGACAAAGGCCGACGGCAGCACGGTAAAGCCGTTGAGCCGCAGCGAGGTCTTGGCCACCTGCCGGTCTCCCTTCATCAGGAGCAGGGTGACTTTGGAAAGGGGCTCGCCGCTGTCATAATCGGCCACGTACACGGAAGGGCCGCGGCTGTCCGTACGCGAGGCGATGGACAGCGTATATTGCGTATAACGGGCCTGGTCCGACAATTTCCCGTTCAGCGCCTCCACCGTATAGTCTCCGTCTGCAAGTCCGGGCATGGCGACGGACAGGGTGTCCGGCACGTAAAAACTCCCGACCGTATTCTTTAACTTCCAGGTTTTCAGCACCTTTTTGCCGTCCCGAAGGTTCACAGTCACCTGCGGGAGATTGCGCAGCTGCACCCGGATGCGACGGTCCCGCAGGCTCACGTCCACATCGGAGGCGGTAAGGGTTCGGATGAGTCCGTCGGCCTCCGGGCAGGCATCGGCAATGGTGGCCTCCGTGCCCGTATATGCCTTGCGCTCCTTTTCCAGCGTACGGGCCGAAGCGCAAAGGGAAGCGTACGCACTGCCGGCGCCCTTTTCCTTGTCCAGGTCCTCCTTCCGCATCCGGAGCAAATCGGCCTTGGGGAAAACGGAAACGGCTTTTCCTTTGTACTTTTGCGCCAGCAGGCCTAAAGCCTGGCGCCGCTCTTCGCGCTGTTCCTGCGAATAGTAGCGCGAGCGAACCATGTGGTACTCCAGGGCCGCCTGCGAGGGATATCGGCCCTCCACCTCCTGCAACAGGGCCTGACAGACCGCACTGTTCTCCAGCTTGCCGTCGTGGTTGGAACCCAGCAGGCGCCACAGGACGTATTCGTGGTCGTTCCCGATAAATAGAGGCAAGGCTCCGCCCAGGTACCCGCCGGCATCCTGATAGAACGCGTCCGTGCGGCCCTTGAACCCGTCCGGATGTGCCTGGACATAAGCCCAGAGCGCATCGGAGGAGGCATTTTTCCACCTGCTCATCCATTGGAACGTGACGATGGGCTCGTCAAAAGTGCTCACCTCCTCGTCCAAGGCCTTTTGCAAGGCATCCCGCTGCTTCCAGTCGCGGCGCTGGACGGTGCTCACATACAAAGTGGCGGCGTCGTAAAAATCCACCGGCAGATGCCGGGAAATGGCCTCCTGCTTTATCTGCGCGAGGATTTCCGCCTCAAGCTGCGGACGGTCGGCCTTCCGGGCGGCGTCGTATTTCTTCCAAAGGGACGTTAAACTGTGACCGTCACTCATAGTCTGGGCAAAAGCAACCATGCCGGCCAGAAACGCCAGCACGCAGGTTATCCATATTTTTTTCATCATATCGCATTTCTCTGGTCCGAAAGAGGACAAAAGCAAGTATCGTACCTACTTGAACAAGGGTAGCGCCTCCGCGACCACGAACGTACTGCCGCCGATGTAGATGAGCGGCGGGGCGGGATTCTCGGCCGAAGCGCTGCGGTTCAGCTGCTGGGAAAGCTTTTGAGACAGCTGCACCGCCATTTGGACGGCGTAACGGACGGAAGTGAAGGCGTATGCCCGGGCCGACAGGGTTATCGGCCCGCGGTGGTCGGTCTCCTGCACTTCGAATGTTTTTTTCGCCGCATGGAAGGCGTTGAACCTGCGCAGGATATCGTCGGCGGGAAGTGCCCTGGGCGTATCCGGCGCCGTAAAAATATAGGTGGCATTTTCCGGCATCAGGGGCAGGATGGCATCGAGGTCTTTGTCGGCCATGATGCCGTACACGATGATGAGCGAAGAGTAAGTGCCGTCCGCCAGCAGTTGCTCCAGCTGCCGGAAATTGTGCTGCAGCGCCTGGGCATTGTGGCCGATGTCGGCAATGACATACGGCTGGGTGGACAGGCGTTCCCACCGGCCGTGGAAGTGCATGTTGCGGGCCGTATGGACAATGCCGTCCACGACGGCGTCGTCGTTGCGAAGCGGCTCGAAGGCATCCTGCTCCCGCAGCATGTCGATGGCGGTGAGCACCGTCCGGAGGTTCTTTTCCTGCACCTTCGCCTGCAGGTCCATCTGCTTGAGCATCTGCGTATGGCGAGGCCACAGCGACGGCGTATATTCATCGGCATAAGTGAGCGGGCAGAACATCCAGGCCTTTTCCTCGAAGACACCGGCCGTTTCCTTCTGGCGCTCCCCTATCAGCGCCGGCACGCCTTCCTTGAAGATGCCGGCCTTCTCCGCCGCGATTTCCTGCAGCGTATGTCCCAGGAGGTCGCAGTGGTCCAGACCGATGGAAGTGATGACGCTCAGATGCGGACGTTCCAGGATGTTGGTGGAATCCAGGCGTCCGCCCAGCCCGGTTTCGATAATGGCCACGTCCACTTTCTGCGAAGCGAACCAACTGAAAGCCAGGCCGGTAGTTATTTCAAAGAAGGAAAGTTCGTGCGTGATAATCCAGTTCATCCACTTGGTGAGGAAGGAGAACACGTATTCCTTGGAGATGAGCGCTCCGTCCACACACATCCGCTCGCGGAAGTCCTTGATATGCGGCGAGGTGAACAGGCCGGTCCGCAGCCCGCAGGAAGTGCAGGCCGATGCCAGCATATTGGCTACCGAGCCTTTTCCGTTGGTCCCGGCTATGTGAACGCTCCGGAAACTGCGCGTCGGATGTCCCAGGGCTTTCTCGAAAGCCAGCATGCGCTGCAGGCCGGGTTTGTAGGCGCCCTGTGTGAAACCGTCTCTCTGCACCGACGGAAACCTGCGGAAAATGTCCTGGACAAGCCGCAGGTATTCTGTTTCTGAATAACTCGCTTCCATTTCTTCGCAAATATACAAAAAAAGCGCGTTTGTAGTTCTGCCGATTTTTATGTAATTTTGAGCCATGGCCGATTTGCTACATTGCAACTACATCATCGACGGTGTGCAAATGACACTGTCGCCGGAACGCATGCTGCGGGAATGTACCGCAGAACCACCCCTGGAGCCGGACGGAGACGCGGAGACCCTGGCCGATGAAACCCTGGACCTGTCTCCGGACCATTTCCAGTTCAAGGAAAGCTCCGTGGCCGCCTATGCCAAGGCCATCGGGGAAAAGCGTTCCTTTCCGCTGCCTTTCGCCGCATCCTATACTGCCGGAAAGGTGGCGCAGGCGCTGCTGGATGCCATCTGGATGGCCGGACACTTCCGCCTGGGAGACCTCACCCTCAAGGCGGACTGGAAGTGGAGCTGCAAACAGATAGGAGATGCCGCCGCCTTCTATCTCTCCGTAGAGAGCGCCTGCAATTACATGGACGCGCTGGGGGTTAAGATAGACCGGTACAGCGTATGCAACGGGCAGCCGGCGGTAAGTTTCAAGGCCGTTACCGTGGCGGAGGAAGACGCTGCGGACGAGGAAGAAGTCCAGCTGCTGCGCGAACTGCCGTTCCGCACCGCCAATCCACGGATTTCGCGCCGGCGCAAGGCATCGGCCACCCTGCTTCCGGAAAAAAGCGACTGGCTCATTTACATTCCCTTCGACACCTGCGATTACCGGCTGGGCGGCAGTGCGCTGGCCCAGGCGGTGGGGGCCCAGCCCAGCACCGCGCCGGACATCTCGGACGCAGACTACTTCATCGACTGCTACGAAGTGGTGCGGGAACTGGTGGAAGACGGCGTAGTGAAGGCAGGCGCCACCGTGGGCGACGGCGGGCTCATGACCTGCCTCCGCAAACTTGCTTCCGGCGGCACCGGGGCCGATGTCAGCATCCGCAACGTGTGCAAGGCCCATGGAGAGGATTCGCAGGTACGCGTGCTCTTCAGCGAGGTCCCCGGCGTGGTGCTGCAAATTGCCGATATCGACTATGATTATGTCGATGCAGAACTTATTCTGCAGGACGTCGTATATTTTCCGTTGGGGCACCCGGCGCCCGGACGTTCTTCCGTTCGGCTCACCGAGGCCGTGGAAATTCCGCAAATTCTTGAGTCTCTGCTAAATACACTTGAAGGAGAAGACTAATGACCAAAATTTTCGTTCTCGACACCAACATTATCCTGCACGACTACAAAAGCGTGCGGCAATTCCAGGAAAACGACATTGTGATTCCCATTGCCGTCATTGAGGAACTGGACAAGTTCAAAAAGGGCAACGACGCGCTGTCATTCAATGCGCGCGCTTTCATGCGGGACATCAACAAACTGACGGACCGGAAGGCTTTTGGCCCGCGGGGCGTTCCCCTGGGCGGCAAATTGGGATATATCAAGATAGAACCCAACCATCCGTTTGCCCCCGAGTTCCAGGATTTGTTCCGGGACGATATCCAGGACCACCGGATTCTGTCCACGGCCATGTGGGTGCGGGACCAGCATCCCGGCCAGTTCGTGGCGCTGGTGACCAAGGATATCAACTTACGCTTGAAAGCCAAGGCCGCCGGCATGGAAGCGCAGGATTATCTGCGCGGCCGTGTGGACGACGAAGTCATGGAAGGGCTTGAACATGAGGTGCTTGTGGCCGACGCTTCTTCGGAGGCGGTGCAGCGGCTTGCCTACGGGCAGGACAATTTCCTGCCGTGGAAAGAGGTTTCCCCCAAGGAACCCAAGCCCAACCAGCTGTACAAGTTTTCGCTGGGCGGAGAAATGGTTTGCGGCCGATACGACGCCGCGCGGGGCGTCATCGCCCTGGTGCGCACGCGCACGGCCTACGGTATCCGGCCCCGCAACGACGAACAGAAGTTCGCGCTGGACGCCTGCCTGAATCCGTCCATTCCGCTGGTTTCTCTGACCGGAGGCGCGGGAACGGGCAAAACCCTGCTGGCCCTGGCCGCCGCGCTGGAGCAGGCCGACGACTATGACCAAATCATCTTGAGCCGCCCCACGGTGGTGCTGGGAGGCCAGGATATCGGCTTTTTGCCAGGAGACCAGAAGAGCAAGATGAGCCCGTACGTGCAGCCGCTCATGGACAATCTGGACGTCATCAAACGCTGTTTCAAGCCCGGGAGCAAGCAGGCTTTGCGGATAGAGGCCATGCTCAAGGACGAGCGTCTGATCATCTCGCCCCTCGCCTACATCCGCGGCCGTTCTTTAGGAAAGGTGTATTTTATTGTGGACGAGGCGCAGAACCTCACCCCGCACGAGGTGAAAACCATTATTACGCGGGCCGGAGAAGGCACCAAGATGGTCTTCACGGGAGATATCTTCCAGATAGACCAGCCCTACCTGGACCAGTGGTCCAACGGCCTCACCCACCTGGGCGAAAAGATGAAGGGCCAGGCTCTCTTCCAGCACGTCCTTCTCCGCAAGGGCGAGCGCTCCCCCCTCTCCGACATCGCCGCCAAACTGCTGTAACGGAGCCGCCAGGCACTCCACGGGCAATCACAGGACAATCACAGGACACTTCGCGGGCAATCCAGGGGCACGAAAAAGGCCCAAACCGTAGCGCTGGCGGGCCTTTTGGCCCGCCAATGCTACGTTTTCGCCCCCAAATGCTCCCCTGGCCGTCCCTTTCCGCCATGCCCGGCCGCGAATGCAAAAAATCGTCCCCACACCATACTCCAGCTGCAGTCGCGGCAAGCGTTGGAGCCCCAAGGGCCGTTTTCCCGGCCACGAATGCAAAAAATCGGCCCTACACCATACTCCAGCTGCAGTCGCGGCAAGCAGCAAAAAAAGTTGCGGCCCCCGAAAGAGGGTCGCAACTTTTTTGCTGTAGCGCAACGCCTTACTTGGCCTGCTTGATTTCGGCCTGGGCGGCGGCGAGGCGGGCGATAGGCACGCGGAACGGGCTGCAGGACACGTAGTCAATGCCGATGGTGTTGAAGAAGGAGATGGACTCCGGATCTCCACCATGCTCACCGCAGATACCGCAGGTGAGGCCGGGGCGCTTGCTGCGGCCCTTTTCCACACCAATCTTCACCAGCTGGCCGACAGCCTTCTGGTCAATGTGCTGGAACGGGTCGGCATCCAGGATTTTGTTTCCGAGATAGTCACCCATGAAGGTTCCGATGTCGTCGCGGCTGAAGCCGAAGGTCATCTGGGTGAGGTCGTTGGTACCGAAGCTGAAGAATTCCGCAGCGCGGGCCATGCGGTCTGCCGTGAGGGCGGCGCGAGGGATTTCAATCATGGTACCGAACTGGTAGTCAATCAGCTGGGCGGAATGGGCTTCCACCTCGGCCTTGATGCGGTCGCAGATTACCTTCTGGAAGCTGAGCTCGCGGGCGCTGATGGTTACGGGAATCATGATTTCCGGATGCGGGTGCAGACCTTCCTTCTGGAGTTCGGCCGTAGCAGTGAAGATGGCACGGTACTGGGTCTCTGCGATGAGCGGGAAGCTCACGTGCAGACGGACACCGCGGTGACCCATCATCGGGTTAACCTCGTGCAGGTTTTCGCCACGCTTCTCCACTTCCTGCACGCTGATACCGAGGTCTCTGGCCAGTTCCTTCTTCTTGTCTTCGCCCTGCGGGACAAACTCGTGCAGCGGCGGATCCAGCAGACGGAACACGACCGGCTTGCCATCCATCACGCGGAGGGTTTCCTTGACGGCGGCCTTCATGAAAGGCTCCAGCTCGGCGAGGGCGGACTTGCGCTCTTCGTCGGTGTTGCAGAGAATCATCTTGCGGAGCTTGGAGAGCGGCTGCTCGGAGTTGCGGCCATAGAACATGTGCTCGATGCGGAACAGGCCGATACCCTGGGCGCCGAACTTAAGGGCGCGGGCGGCATCTTCCGGCGTATCGGCATTGGTACGGATGCCCAGCTTGCGGAACTTGTCGCACATGCTCATGAACTTGGCGAAGAGCGGGTTCTCGGATGCGTCCATGGTTTCGATGGCACCTTCATATACCAGGCCCTTGGCGCCGTTCAGGGACAGCCACTCGCCTTCCTTGAAGGTCTTATTCACACCGGCGAAGGTAACGGTCTTGTCCTTGAAATTGATTTTAAGGGCGTCGCAGCCGACGATGCAGCACTTGCCCCAACCACGGGCCACGAGGGCTGCGTGGGAAGTCATGCCGCCGCGCTCGGTAAGGATACCTACGGAGGCGTGCATGCCGTCGATGTCTTCGGGAGAGGTTTCCTCGCGGACCAGGATGCACTTCTTACCGGCCTTCTGGTAGGCGATGGCGTCCTCGGAGGTGAAGACAATCTGGCCGACGGCGCCGCCCGGAGAAGCGGGCAGACCCTGTGCCAGGACGGAAGCCTTCTTCTCGGAAGCGGGATCCAGGATGGGGTGCAGGACCTCGTCCAACTGGGCGGGAGCCACGCGCATCACGGCGGTCTTCTCGTCAATGAGACCTTCCTCCACCATATCTACGGCCATCTGCAGGGCGGCCAGGCCGGTGCGCTTGCCGATACGGCACTGCAGCATCCACAGCTTGCCTTCCTGGATGGTGAATTCGATATCCTGCATGTCCTGGAAGTGGTCCTCCAGGTGTTTGCGGATGTCGTCCAGCTCCTTGTAAACCTCCGGCATGGCGGTTTCGAGGGAAGCCAGGTTCTTGTTCTTTTCGCTCTTGGTGGCCTCGTTCAGCGGGTTGGGGGTACGGATACCGGCAACCACGTCTTCGCCCTGGGCGTTGATGAGCCATTCACCATAGAACTTGTTGTCTCCGTTGGCCGGGTTGCGGGAGAACGCCACGCCGGTGGCGGAGGTGTCGCCCATGTTGCCGAACACCATGGACTGCACGTTCACGGCCGTACCCCAATCGTCCGGAATATGTTCAATCTGACGATAACGGATGGCGCGCTTGCCGTTCCAGCTCTTGAAAACGCCGCCGATGGAGCCCCAGAGCTGCGCCTTGGCATCGTCCGGGAATTCCACGCCCAGCACTTCCTTGATGCGTACCTTGAAGGCTTCCGCAAGTTCTTTGAGCTGTTCTGCGGTGAGTTCGGTGTCACTCTTATAACCATTGGCCTTCTTGACTTCCTCCATCATGCGGTCCAGCTGCTGGCGGATGCCCTGGCCGTCGGCGGGTTCAATCCCTTCCGCCTTTTCCATCACGACGTCAGAATACATCATGATGAGACGACGGTAGGCGTCGTACACGAAACGCGGGTTGCCGGTCTTCTTGATGAGCCCGGGGATGGTTTTGGAGCAAAGGCCGATATTCAGGATGGTGTCCATCATGCCCGGCATGGAACTGCGCGCGCCGGAGCGGCAGCTGACAAGGAGCGGATCGTTTTCATCACCAAATTTCTTGCCCATGATTTTTTCCGTAGCTTCCAGTGCAGCAGCAACTTCCGCTTTCAGTTCCGGCGTGTAGCCGCCGCCCAGCCGATAGTATTCGGTGCAGCATTCGGTGGTGATGGTGAAGCCTGCGGGAACAGGCATGCCCAGGAGGTTCATCTCTGCCAGGTTGGCACCCTTGCCACCCAGCAACTCTCTCATCTTGCCGTCGCCTTCAGCGTGCTTTCCGCCAAAGCGATAGACTCTTTTCTTAATTTCTGCCATAAGAAATATAATTAGGTTTTAAAGTATATTTGCGCGTAAACGTGCAAATATACAATTTTTTAGCAAAAAAGAGAAATGATTGTTACACCCGGCGGCAATGTTTTGGCGTAAACGATTGAACCTTAGCCCGTTAATCTTACATTTTCGTAAATAAAATAATTTATTTATTGAAAACTGTAAGAAAAATTTGTTTTTTGGATAAAAGATTGTAACTTTGCTCTTGGACATCGAAGTCATTCATGTCCATTTGTTAAGTTCGTTTTATATACCAGAGCGGCACCCTTGGGGAGGGGTGCCGTTCACTTTTTGTGGCTCCAAGATTCTCACAAACCGGTCTTTCAGGGGCGATTGTCTGGTGGCCGGTGCGGTTTGTTCAGCGCCCGGATGGAACAGCCGGCCCCAAGGAAACCGCTCCCGGGCACCGCACAGCGGGTTACTTCAGCCGGGCGGCGACTTTGGAGAAGACTACGGTGGCCAGCTGGATTTTGCCGTCCGGGCCGATGAGATAGGTGGCGGGAATCCACTGCACATGATAGGCGGAGCCGACGGTGGATTCTTTTTTGCCGGAACTGTCGAAAAGCTGTACGCCGCCGAGGTCATTTTCACGAACGTATGACTCGAACGCCTCAAACTTGCGGTCGAAGGAGACGGATACGAAAACCACCTTCTCCGGGTCCAGAGAACGCTGCAGGGCCTTGATTTCCGGCACTTCCGCACGACAGTCCGGGCACCAGGACGCCCAGAAATGCAGTACGACCTGTCTGCCGCGGAAATCTTGCAGCGAAACCTCGCGGCCATAGATATCTTTCAGGCTAAAGTCCGGAGCGGCCGTACCCTCCTTCAGCAGGTCTTTTCCGTACATTGCATCCGGATCTCCATCCTGCTGGGCATAGGCCGCTGCACCCACCAGGAGCGCGGCCAAAAGAGCGAAAATTCTTTTCATTATTTAAACAAATCGATGACTCCCGTAGATTTTCCATCGGCAAAGGCGCCATAATCATAGCCGTTGCGTCCGTGCTCCGCCTCCGGTTCCCAATAGAAAACGCCCTTGAACCAATCAAAATCCTTCACGCTGTCAAGCACATATTTCAGGGCGGCCTTTGACATATCCGGCTTGCTGGCAGGCATGCCGAATTCCACCAGCATAACCGGCTTTTTATAATCCGAGTACAGCTGCCGGAAATTGGAAACGGCGGACTTACAGGCTGCGTTCCAGTCGGGGTAAGCCTTCTTTTTATCGTCCCAATACGAAGGGTACAGCGACAGGCCAATCATGTCGAACTTGGCGCCGCCTTTGTCGATAAGCGTGTAAAACCACTGATTTTCATCCAGATTCTGCGCGTTGCTGTGGTGCGAAATGACCAGGGCGTCCGGATAAACGGACTTGACGGCATCGTACCCGGCATTGGCCAGTTTGACAAAGCCGGAGACGTCGGTTTTGGACACCTCTCCCACGGGTTTGCACATGCCCGTATTGGTTTCATTGCCCACCTGCACCCAGGCGACGTCCACCCGGGCATCCTTCAGCGCCTGCAGGACATCCTTGGTATGCGCGGCAAGTGCGCCGGCCATCTCATCCGCATTCATGTTTTTCCAGGCTGCGGGAGGATTCTGCTTGCTCGGATCCGCCCAGTTGTCCGAATAGTGGAAGTCTATCATGACGGCCAGGCCGAGAGACTGGGCCCGCTTTGCCTTCACAAGGACATCGGCCTTGTTGCACCAGCCCTCCGTCGGATTCACCCAGACGCGATAACGTACGGCATTGGCGCCCAGCTCTTTCATGAGCGCGGTGCATTCCGTCTCCGTGCCGGAAGACGTATAGAACTTGTAGTTTTTCTTTTCCATCTCGGTCACCCAGCTGATATCCGCGCCCTTGGCAAAGGACGGGACCGCGACGACAGGCTCTTCCGGCGCAGGAGGCTCAGGCACAGGCGTTTCCGGCGTAGGACCGGGATTGACAGGGTCTTCCTCCTTTGCGGCAGGTCCACAGGCAAAAAAGGCGAACAGGGCCGCCAAAAGTGCAATTTTCTTCATGGCGGCAAGTTAACGATTTTTGCGGGAAAAACAAAGGACGTCAGCGGTAAAGTTCCCGCAATACGGCGAGCGAACGCACCTGGACAGCCGATTCGGTATGATAGGAAAGGTACTGCAACAAACTGTCACAAAGGGCGTTTCGCGAAGCGCCCGTCAGCGGGACAAGCATGGATTCGCTGAAGCTTGCCTGCAGGAAAGGCTTGAGGTCCTGCAAATGTTCGCGGGCAAACGGGGCGATGTCGTCAAAGGTCGGCCGAAAACCCAACGCGCCCGCCAGCTCCAGCAGAAAGCGGATGTGGAAGTTGGCATAATCGGCCTCCAGCGCGTTGAGCGTCAGGATGGAGCCTACGCACCATTCGTACAGTCCTTCCTCGAAAATGCCCTCACGGACGGTGCGGAACAGCACCTCCGACAAGAAAAGCGTCATGGTGTTTTTGTGCAGGTTGCCCCGGATACCCGGCAGACCGTCCTTCAGCAGGATATTTTTAAGGCCCCACAGCTGCGACTTGGGGTTTTCGACCACATCGGCCTCCAGGATATTCAGCGGAAGAAAGAGCGCCATGGCCGACTTCTTCCCGGGCCGAACCATGAACCCGCGCCGGCCATACTCCCGCGAAAGGGTGTGGACCACAAGCGCGTTCTCCCCCACCTTGGTGGTGGCCAGCACTATAAGCTCGATGGTGTTCACTTCTTCAGGAACTCCGCCATGGCGTGAAGGGCCTTGCTGCGGTGCGAAATGGTGTTTTTCACTTTATCGCCCAGCTCCGCGTTGGTCTGGGCATAGCCGTCCGGAATAAAGATGGGGTCATAACCGAAACCACCGTTTCCGCGGCGTTCCCTGCCGATACGCCCCTCCATGACACCGTCGAAAAAGTGGTGCACGCCGCCCACGATGAGCGTCACGCAGGTGCGGAAGCGGGCCCTGCGGCCGGCCTTCGCCGTAGAGATGCCGTTGGTGCGGGCCATGGCGGCCTCTTTCTCACGACGCGCCATCTCGCACAGGAGTTTGTCCATGTTGGCATTGGAATCGCGCTCCGGGCCGGCGTAACGGGCCGTTTCCACGCCCGGGGCTCCGCCCAGGATATCGACCTCCAGACCGGAATCGTCGGCAAAACAGTCCAGGCCGGTCTTTTTGTAAATATAATCTGCTTTTTGCTGGGAATTGGCACGCAACGTGGTGCCCGTTTCCGGAATTTCTTCGGTGATACCTACTTCGGCGGGGGTAACGAGCTCAAATCCCTCGCCCAGAATGGCGGCCGCTTCCTGTAATTTGCCAGGATTGCCCGTTGCAAACACAATCTTCATATTACATACCCATTAACCACTGCAAAGGTAACATATTTTTTGTTAACTTTGCCCCGTCATGAAACGAATCATACTGTTTGTGGCCGCCGTTGCGGCCTTTTCGCTGGGCGCCAATGCGCAATCCAAGGACTTCTCCCTGGGGAAATGGGTAGAGGTAAACAACGCCATACTGAAGGAACTGAACCGCTCGTATGTGGACTCACTGCAGATAAGCCGCATCGAACGGGCGGGCATCGACGCCATGCTGGAAGCGCTGGATCCGTACACCATCTATGTGCCGGAAGAAGAGCAGGAGGACTTCCAGATGATGCTCAACAGCGCCTACGGTGGCGTGGGTGCCATCATCTACAAGCCCGATGTCCAGGGCAACGTCATCATCAACGAGCCCTATGAAGGCTCCCCCGCCGCCCTGGCGGGTCTGCGCTGCGGCGACGAAGTGGAAGCTATCGACGGGATATCCACCCACGGCCTCACCAGCGCCGAAAGCAGCGAAAAAATGCGCGGCAAGCCGGGCACGACCGTCGTGCTCACAGTCAAGAAGTTACGCGCCGGCGCAAACTGGAAGGCCGGCGATGTGCTAGAGGTTCCGGTGGTGCGCAAACGCATCGTCCTGCCGTCCATGGAATACGCCGGCATGCTCAACGAGGCCGATGGCTACATCTACCTGAGCAAATTCACGGAAGGCGTAGGACAAGACATCCGAGATGCCTATAAAAAACTGAAAACCAAAGGGATGCAACGCCTGGTTCTGGACCTGCGCGGCAACGGCGGCGGCATTATGGGCGAGGCTGTGAACATTGTGTCGCTGTTCATCCCCAAAGGTTCAGTGGTGGTAAGCGCCAAGGGCAAGGCTGCCCAGGAGCAGGTGTACAAGACCACCACGGACCCCATCGACACGGACATCCCGATTGTTGTCCTGGTTGACAATGCATCGGCATCGGCATCGGAAATTGTCTCCGGCGCCCTGCAGGACTACGACCGCGCCACCATTGTGGGCACCCGCACGTACGGAAAAGGCCTGGTGCAGAGCATCCGTCCCCTGCCCTACGACGGCCAGCTCAAGCTCACCACCGCCAAATATTATACGCCTTCGGGCCGATGCGTGCAGGCCATAGACTACTCCCGCCGCAACGCAGACGGTTCGGTAGGACACATGCCCGACTCGCTCACCCACACTTTTACCACCGCCCACGGACGCACGGTGCGCGACGGCGGCGGCATTACGCCGGATTTCATCGTCAAGGCGCACAAGTATTCCCGCCTCACCTATTCGCTGGTTTACAGTGGCCTTATCGAGCAGTATGCCCTGGAATACGTGCGTGCCCATGAGAGCATCCCCGCATTGGAGGATTTCCATTACACTGATTACGAGGAGTTTATTGCTTTTGCGAAGGACAAGAAGTTCGACTACCGCTCGTCGGCCCGGGCCCTCTTTGACGAGATGAAGAAATCGCTGGAGGAAGACGGGCTCACGGAAGCGCTGTCCGACGAACTGGGCGCCCTGCAGAAGTCTCTGGAGATGGATAAAGAAACCTTCCTGCGCCTGAAGAAGGACGAGATTGTACCGTTCATCGAAGAGGAGATTGCCGTGCGCTATTATTTCCAGGAAGCCGGCATCCAGGTGCGTCTCCGCCACGACGACCAGCTCCACGAAGCCCTGAAGCAACCCGCCATCAGCTGGTAGGCCGGGTAGGGCCGAATGGGCGAGGTCTGGGCTGAATTGCCGAGGTCCGGGTCGAATTGCCCAGGGCTGGCCGAATTGCCCAGGTCTGGCCGAATTGCCCAGGTCTGGCTGAATTGCCCAGGTCCGGCCGTAGTCGTGCAGGCTATGTTTCCGGCCGAAGGAGGCGATTCTCCGGCCGCGATTGCACAAAATCGACCTTCTGCGGTACTCCAGTTGCAAACGCGGCAAGCATTCCGGCCGAAGGAGGTGTTTCTCCGGCCGCGATTGCATGAATTCTGCGTTCTGCGACACTCCAGATGCAAACGCGGCAAGCTTTCACACCAGAGCATACAGCGTGAGCCGTCGCGGCGAGGTGTTCTCCCGGCCGCGATTGCACGAAATCGGCCTTTGCGGCACTCCAGCTGCAAACGCGGCAAGCATTCCGGCCAAAAGGGGCGTTCTCCCAGCCGCGATTGCACAAAATCGGCGTTCTACAGCATTCCAGCTGCAAACGCGGCAAGCTTTCACACCAGAGCATACAACGTGAGCCGTCGCGGCGAGGTGTTCTCCCGGCCGCGATTGCACAAAACCAGCCTTCTGCGGCACTCCAGCTGCAAACGCGGCAAGCATTCGGGCGGAAAGGGGCGTTCTCCCAGCCGCGATTGCATGAAATCGGCCTTCTGCAGCACTCCAGCTGCAAACGAGGCAAGCAGAACAGAGCCAGAACAGAACAGAACAGAGCGGGGCGCGGCAGAACGCGGAAAAACGCGATGAAGCGCAGCGCGGCAGAACGCGGCAGAACGCGGAAAAACGCGATGAAGCGCAGCGCAACAGGCCGCAAGCTACAGACCGCGCTCCCGTTTGATGGTCTCGTAGGCCTCCTGGACCTGGCGGAACTTCTCCGCCGCGGCCTTTTGGACATCCGGTCCCAGCGTAGCCACCTTGTCCGGGTGGTTTTTCATGGCCATGCGACGATAGGCCGCACGAATCTCGTCGTTGCTGGCCGAGGGAGAAACCTCCAGCACGGCATAGGCCGATTCCGCGCCTTTATAGAACATGGCGATGACGGAATTCACGTCGGAGCCGGAGAGCCGAATCACCGTCCCAATGGCTTCCAACACGCTTTTCTCCGATTGGGAGAACGTTCCGTCGGCGGTAGCAATCTGGACCAGATAGTGAAACAGCTGCAGCCGCTGGGAGTAGTTCATGTTGGCGGCAATCTGGTCACCGACCTGATAGATATTCACGTTCTGGGCATTCAGGCGCTCCAGCATCGGCATGGCCTGTCTGGCGGCATCTTCCCCGAAATTCCGACGGAAAAAGTCCCGTACGCAATTCATCTCCGCCGGGTGGATTCTGCCATCGGCCTTGATAATTGCCGATGAAAGCACCAGCAAGCTCACAAAAAAGCTGTTCCGCTGCTCGGTGGCCGTGTAGTTGCGCGTGCTGCCGGCAGGGGCCTCGCCGCCCGGAAGCTGGCGGGACATGTCGATGTACTGTTCAATTGCGCTTCCCAGCAGATATCCGATGAGGCCGCCCAGAGGGCCGAAGTAGGCCCATCCCAGAACGCCCGTTATCCATTTTGTTACTCCCATTTCTCAAGTGTTGTGTTTCCCGCCCTACATCAAAAGTCAGTCCATTCCACGAAAAACTGACAAAATGGCGCAGGCCAAATCGGTTGAAACAGAAAAAAAACATGTGAAACAACACTTTTTTTCAACCGATTCTTGGTTCTACGCCTTCGCGGACGTATCTTGCAGGCATGAAAGAATCGTATCACCTATGTTTCACCTCGCACGACGAGGTCATGTTCAGGGACGCGGAAGACCACGGAATGTTCCTGAACATCCTCGCGCTGCGCGGGTTTTCGACGGAAACGGAAGTGGAATGCGAGGCGGAGATGTCCACCCACGTGCACATAAATACACTTACAGCACAACCCGGCCGATTTGCCGGACAGGTTCGCATGTCCTACACCAAGTGGTTCAACGCCAAATATGGACGGGAAGGGCGCTTCGGGGAAAAATACACTTTTATCTCCAAGGTGGATGGTTTTTACCATCAGCTGGTGGTATTCAATTATATTTTACGAAACGGGCTGCACCATTGTGCCGCCGCCACCGCTTTGGGCTATCCGTATTGCTCTGTCCGTGAGCAGTTTGCCTTCGATTTGGGCATGGAGAAAGAACTTGCCGCCAACTGGAGCAGGCAGGAGATGGCCAGTTTCCTGCCACGTTATGCCGAGTTTCCGGACGAGTACCAGATGACCGCCTCCGGCATCTTTCTCCGGCATTCTTTCATGGAAATCCGGAAAGTGGAACAGTACTATGTCACTCCGCGCAACTATTTGTACCAAATGAACCGGCTTACGGACGAGAGCTGGACCACCGAGCAACAGCAGGACCGGACAGGACCTCCCATTACTTTGCGGGATGTGGAGCAGGCCGATGAAAAAACCATTGCGCAACTGTTGAAGAATGAGTCCGGGCGCAACTACAAGCACGGGCGCATGCAAGACCTGGATGTGTGCCGACTCATAGACCGGGACATCCTCCCCGGATATGGCGTGCAGTCTGTTTATCAGCTTTCCGCCACCCAAAAGCAGCACATTGCCCGACAGCTCCTGTACGATTTCCACCTTCCGGAGTACCAGATTCGCCGCTGCCTGGTCATGGGTTAAAAGGAGTGTACGCGGCAAGCACTCGGGCGGAAAGGGGCGTTTCTCCGGCCGCGATTGCATAAAAACGGCATTCTGCGGCACTCCAGCTGCAAACGCGGCAAGCATTCGGGCCGAAAGAGGCGATTCTCCGGCCGCGATTGCATGAAATCGGCGTTCTGAGGCATTCCAGTTGCAAACGCGGCAAGCATTCCGGCCGCAGGGGGCGTTTTTCCGGCCGCGATTGCATGAAATCGGCCTTCTGCGGCATTCCAGATGCAAACGCGGCAAGCATTCCTACCGGAAGAGGCGTTCTCCCGGCCGCGATTGCATGAAATCGGCCTTCTGCGGCATTCCAGATGCAAACGCGGCAAGCATTCGGGCCAAAAGGGGCATTTTTCCGGCCGCGATTGCATGAAATCGGCGTTCTGCAGCGTTCCAGCTGCAAACGCGGCAAGCATTCGGGCCGAAAGAGGCGATTCTCCGGCCGCGATTGCACAAAATCGCCCTTCTGCGGCACTCCAGCTGCAAACGCGGCAAACATTCCGGCCTAAAGGGGCGTTTTTCCGGCCGCGATTGCACGGAATCGGCCTTCTACGGCACTCCAGCTGCAAACGCGGCAAGCATTCGGGCCATAAGGAACGTCTTCCCAGCCGCGATTGCACAAAATCGGCGTTCTGCGGCACTCCAAATGCAAACGCGGCGGCATTCCGGCGGAAAGGGGCGTTTTTCCGGCCGCGATTGCACAGAATCGGCCTTCTGAGGCATTCCAGTTGCAAACGCGGCAAACTTTCACACCAGCGCATACAGCGTGAGCCGTCGCGGCAGGGCGTACGGCGAGGTGCGGGGTGTACGATAGGGGGCGCACAATGCAGCAAGCAGTCGCACCGGAGCACACAGCACGCCGCGGCAAGCGTTCGAGCGGAAAGGGGCGTTTCTCCGGCCGCGATTGCACGAAATCAGCGTTCTGCGGCACTCCAGATGCAAACGCGGCAAGCATTCCTGCCGCAGGGGGCGTTTTTCCGGCCGCGATTGCACAAAATCGGCGTTCTGCGGCACTCCAGCTGCAAACGCGGCAGGCAGAACAGAGCACACAGCGTGAGCAGTCGCGGCAGGGCGTACGGCGAGGGGCGGGCGTACGATAAGGGGCGCACAATGCAGCAAGCAGTCGCACCGGAGCACACAGCACGCCGCGGCAAGTGTTCTGGCCAAAAGTGGTGTTCTCCGGCCGCGATTGCACGAAATCGGCCTTCTGCGGCATTCCAGATGCAAACGCGGCAAGCATTCGGGCCAAAAGGGGCATTTTTCCGGCCGCGATTGCATAAAAACGGCGTTCTGCAGCGTTTCAGCTGCAAACGCGGCAAGTGTTCCGGCCGAAAGGGGCATTCTCCCAGCCGCGATTGCATAAAATCGGCGTTCTGCGGCATTCCAGCTGCAAACGCGGCAAGCATTCGGGCGGAAAGGGGCATTTCTCTGGCCGCGATTGCATGAAATCGGCCTTCTGAGGCATTCCAGCTGCAAACGCGGCAAGCATTCCTGCCGCAGGGGGCGTTTTTCCGGCCGCGATTGCACAAAATCGCCCTTCTGCGGCATTCCAGCTGCAAACGTGGCAAGCAGGCGCACCGGAGCACACAGCATGCCACGGCAAAGCGCCACGCCAGGCGCGCCGGAGCACACAGCACGCCGCACCAAAGCGCCACGGCAAAGCGCCAAAGCGCTACAGCAGCGAAACGAGCAGGTATGTGAAGTGGGCGATGATGCCCGCGCAGAGGCCGGCGATGGCGTGCGCGCCGATGGCTTTGGAAATCACCTTGCGGTAGCCCAGGGAGTCCAGCATGGCGGTGTGCGTGGAGAGGAAACCGCTCCAGCACATGCCGCTGGCGGTGAACACCGCGATGGCATTGCCGTCCAGGATGCCGGCGGCGTCAAAGGTAGGCAGCAGGCCCAGGGAAGCCCCGACGGCGCCCAGCGAAGTCATCGGGAAGGCAATGAGCTCCATGTGCTCGAAGCCGAACAACCACTCAAACACCCAGTGAATTTTTTCTGCCAGCCAGGGCAGGATGGGGACGCCCTGTGACGATGAACCGTCATACACGCCGGAAGGCCCCGTTCCGAACGTAATCATGATGACCGCGGTGGTAATGATGAGTACGCCGGGAATAATTTGCATGCCCAGATCCACGCCGTTTTTACCGCCGTCGAGAATGGCGTTCAAAAAACGCATGAAAATACCCTTCTGCTCCGATTCCTCTTCCTGCTCCTCCCGGACATCATCGGCCAGCTGCTCCTGGACGGGACTGTCCAGCTCCGGATAGGCCTTCAGACAGCTGCGCTGCATCAGGCGCGTGGAGATGACGGAACCGCAGAAGGCCCCGAACAGGCCCACCAGCGCTCCGCTCAGATGCCCGTAGCCGATCATGGTGATGATGACCACGAAGCCCATCCCGAAAGCCGTGCCGAAATTGGTCAGGGAAATGAGCTGGTATTTTTTGAAATAGGCACTGAACGTCTTGTCCTTGGAAAGGGAGATGATGGCGGGATTGTCCGACAGGAAAGTCATCACGGCACCCAGGGCCGCCACACCCGGCAGGTTATAGACCGGCTTCATGAGCGGACGCAGAAAGCGCTCCAGCAGCGTCACGACGCCGAACTCCGACATCAGCTTGGAAAGCGCTCCGGTAAGCACCGTGATGCCCATCAGGTAAAACACCGTGTTCAGCAACAGGTCATGTGCCGTGTTCATGATGGTTTTGAGCATATTGCCGCCTCCCATGCGCATTCCCAGCAGGGAGAAAACCGTAATCAGGAGGGCAAGGAAAACCAACGCCTCAATTGTCGAGCGTCGAGTCCGGTTTTTTTTCATAAATTATTTTCGATATTTTTTGATAATCTTGACAAAGTCGAGGTTGTAAGTGACACCTGCGCTTGCGCTTACTGTTTTGGTTACGCTCTCCACCCAGGCGGCGGCATGAATGCGGAGCTCGCTGTTTCCCAGCGGGAAAAACTCCGTGCCTCCGCCGCCACACCAATAAACGGTGCCGGGAGGGACGGTCAAATCGTACGCGATTCCATTCTCATCTACATTCTGCCCGTTCCCCTCGTAGCTGCCTTTGAGGAAGAGTTTCCATTTGTCATTGATTCGGAAATCCAGCTTGGCGACTGCGCCGCCGTCAAACTGCGCTTTTTTCTGCGTAAGGCTGCGGCGGTACATCAAATCCAGTTCCAGGGCTGCCACCTGCCCTATCTCGAAGCGGTTGCCAAGGGAGACATAGCCCATCATGTGATGGTAATAGTCGTCAATCCAGTTGACGCTCCACAAGGTTTTCCACCAGGGGAAAAAGCTGCCCGTCCAGCCCAGGCCGACATCCATGCGGGAAAGGTCGCCGCCGTGCAGCGGCGAATGGCCCACCTGAAGCAGCAGTTCCTGGCCCTCCCGGGGACGGAAAAACACGGTGCCGCCCAGGGCGTACACGTGCTGGATGTAGTTGCAGAAGCCGCCGTAGAAATAGACGTCGATAGGGGCGGCGTCCCACTCGTACCCGCCGATGTAGATGGGCTGTTTTCCGCCCCCGATGCTCCATTTGGGCGAAATGTCCCAGGTGAGGGAAAGGATATCGGTGCCGTTCAGCGGGTTTTTGGCGTCGTAAATGGGTTTGGTGAGGCGATGACGGAAGCGGAAGCGCAGGGACGGGGTGATACGTCCCATTATGTGGATATTGGCAAAATCCGCACGCAACCCCGGTTTCTGTTGCTGCAGGACTACGGAGGCACGGGCTTCTATGGCTGCATAGTCTATCTGGGCCGAAGCTAAAAAGCTGGCAGCCAGGAACGCCGTGACGACAAGGAATATTTTTCTCATTAAAGTTTTGTGGTTAGCGGCTGCAAAGATAGCAATTAAATGCGTACCTTTGCACATGATGCAGAAAAAAGAATTGGAAATTATGGCGCCGGCCGGCGGCTTCGACTGCCTGCACGCCGCCATTCAGGGAGGGGCCGATTCCGTATATTTCGGAATAGGCCATCTGAACATGCGTTCGCACTCGGCAGGGAACTTCACGCGGGAGGACCTGCCGGAGGTCATGCGCCTTTGCCGGGAAAACGGCATCAAAGCCTATCTGACGCTGAATATCACCTTGTACGGCGAAGACCTGCAGGCGGCCTATGACACGCTGGACGCGGCCAAGGCGGCGGGGGTGGATGCCATCATCGCCTCGGACATGGCTGCCATCCTGTACTGCCGGAAAATCGGCCTGGAGGTGCATATTTCCACGCAATTGAGTATTTCAAACGTGGAAGCGCTCCGCTTTTACGCCCAGTTTGCCGATGTGGTCGTGCTGGCGCGGGAACTGAACCTGGACCAGGTGAAGGCCATTCACGAAACCATTGTTTCCGAGCACATTACCGGCCCCTCCGGGCAGCCGGTACGTATAGAGATGTTCGCCCACGGAGCCTTCTGCATGGCCGTTTCCGGCAAGTGCTACCTGTCGCTGGCCGCATACGGAGAAAGCGCCAACCGAGGCTCCTGCCTGCAGGTTTGCCGCCGCGGCTACCTGGTCACCGACTACGAGACCGGAAACCAAATCCATATCGACAACAAATACCTGATGTCGCCCAAGGACTTGTGCACCATCGACTTCTTGGACAAGTTCGTGGAGGCGGGCGTGAAGGTGTTCAAGATTGAAGGCCGCGCCCGCAGTGCAGACTACGTGAAAATCACCGCCCGGTGTTACCGGGAAGCCGCCGATGCCGTGGCCGACGGGACCTTTACGCCGGAGATGGGCACCCGGCTGAAGGAGCAGCTGGCCACCGTCTTCAACCGGGGCTTCTGGGACGGATACTACCTGGGGGCCCGCATGGGAGAATGGAGTTCGAAATATGGTTCACAGGCCACCCGGCTCAAGGTTTATGTGGGAAAAGTGACCAACTGGTTCGCCAAGATAGGCGTTGTGGAAGTGCAGGTGGACGCCACGCCGCTGCACCGCGGAGAGACGCTGCTGTTCATCGGCAACACCACCGGGGCGCTGGAAGTGGAAGCCACGGATTTGCGCGTGGACTATGAGCCTGCGGAGATGTGTCCCCAAGGCAGGCGCTGTTCCGTCGCCATTCCCGAAGGTCCGGACCACCCCCGCCGCGGCGACAAAGTTTACATCTGGACAAAAGCCTAAAAAAGGCTGCCAAGCCTGGGCTTTAGTGCCATAAAAAGGCTAAATTTATGGCTCTAAAGGCAGGGAGGCAGGCATTGCAATGCCATTTGCGGGATTTTGCGTATCTTTGTACTCGATTTATCGAGTAAATATGGGAAAACGCAACAACCGAAGCAAAAATCGCAGTTCCAAAAGAAAGAAGACCAAGGTAGTCCCCGAATTCGAGGGGAAGGTCCTGATGTCGCGGGAAGGATTTGTATTCGTACGCATCGAGGGCCAGGAAGAGGACGTCTATGTGAAGGCCTCCAAAACCCGCGGAGCGCTGCACGGAGACATCGTACGGGTGGCTGTCACGCAGGAGCGGACCGGCAATGCCAAGCGGCGCAGCGGCGAAATCATCGCCATTGTAGAACGCTCCGGACGGCCCTTCGTCGGCATCCTGCACACCGTCGGCAAGCAGGCCTGGGTGCTTATGAGCTCCAAGACCATGCCCTATGACATCGAGGTTCCCGTACCTGAAGGCGCCAAGCGCGGCATGAAGGTCGCCGCCGTCGTGGACGGCTGGGAGCGCGGTGCCAACTGCCCTTACGGCCATGTGGTGGATATCCTGGGCATGCCCGGGGAAAACGAGACGGAAATGCACGCCATCCTGGCGGAGTTCGGCCTTCCGTACAAGTTCGAAAAGAACGTGGAAAACGCCGCGGACCAGATTCCGGACACCATCACGCCCAAGGACCGCGAGGGCCGCAAGGACTTCCGCAAGGTGCTCACCTTTACCATCGACCCTGCCGACGCCAAAGACTTTGACGATGCCCTGAGTTTCCGCAAACTGGAAAACGGCAACTTCGAGGTGGGGGTTCACATTGCCGATGTCACCTATTACGTGCATCCCGGAACGGCCGTGGACAAAGAGGCCGAGGCCCGCGGCACGTCCGTATATCTGGTGGACCGCACCGTGCCCATGCTGCCGGAAAAACTGTCCAACAAGTTGTGCTCGCTGCGTCCGGGTGAGGAAAAGCTCACCTTCTCGGCCGTCTTTGAACTTACGCCGCAGGCCAAGGTGCTCAATCCCTGGTTCGGCCGGACAGAAATCATTTCCGACTATCGCTTCGATTACGAAGGCGCCCAGGCCATCATCGAGGCAGGTCCGGAGGCCCTTGAACAGGAAATGGGCGCCGGTACGGAATGCGGGATTGTTCCGCTGCCCGTCAAGGAGGCCGTCCTTACCCTCAATCAGCTGGCCGCCAAACTTCGCGCCAAGCGTTTCAAGGCCGGGGCCGTAAACTTCGACCGCCCGGAAATGAAGGTGGAAGTAGATGCCGACGGCAAACCCGTGGGCGTGCACCAGAAGATATCCAAAGAATCCAACTGGCTCATCGAGGAGTTCATGCTGCTTGCCAACCGCAGCGTGGCGGAGTTCGTGGCCAAGGCCAAGAAAACCTTCGTTTACCGCATCCACGACCTGCCCAACATGGAGAAACTGAGCGGCCTGCGGGATTTCGCGGGGCACTTCGGCTACAAGGTGGGGCCCATGGAGGACGGGAAAGCCGTCGCCAAAACGCTCAACGGCCTCATGCAGGACGCCAAGGACAAACCGGAACTGGGCGCCATCCAAATCCTGGCGCTCCGCTCCATGGCCAAGGCCTGCTACTCCACGGAAAATATCGGCCACTACGGCCTGGCATTCCCCTACTACACGCATTTCACCTCGCCCATCCGCCGCTATCCGGACATGATGGTGCACCGCCTGCTGGCCCAGTACCTTGCCAAAGGCGAATCGGCCTCCAAGGACTACTACACGATGGAATGCAAGCACGCGTCCGAGCGGGAGAACGTGGCGGCCGAAGCGGAGCGCGAAAGCATCAAGTACAAGTTGGTGGAATTCATGCAGGACAAGGTGGGGCAGGAATTCGACGGCCACGTGTCCGGCGTTACCGAATGGGGCATTTACGTGGAAATCGAGCCCACCAAAATTGAGGGCATGATTCCCTACCGCACCATCAAGAGCGACTTTTTCATCTACGACGAGGAACATTACCGGGCCGTCGGACGGCGCAGCCATCGGTCCATCCGCCTGGGAGACCCGCTCCGCATCCGCGTCAAGGGCACATCGCTGGAGCAGAAACTGCTGGACTACGAACTGGTGGAAGACCTGCCGGAAAGCCCGGCTCCCGAGGAGGCCGCACCCCGCAAAAAACGCAAATGAAACGTGCGCTGCGCATAGGAATCGCCATCTGGCTATGCTGTACCGGATTTTCTGCCGGTGCGCAGGAGGGGGCCTTTTCTTTTCAGCCCACATCTACGCTCACCCCGGACCTGAAAACCGGCGTCTTCCGGCTGCACATGCAGGCAAATCGGCCCACGGAAGTGTTTTATGAGCTCCTGGATCCGGACGGCGTAATCGTCGCAGACGCCATTTTCTCCTTTCGCGGTTCCCTCAGAACCCCGGCCGACAGCATTCCGGCCATACGGCCCTGGAACCCGGAAACGACGCAGACCTATACCCTGCGGCTTAGCGTGAACGGAAAAGCCAGCCTGCACCCGATTTGCTTTTTCCGGGAAGAAAACGGCCTCTTCAACGGAAAAAAAACACGGAACAAGGGCGTACAAACCCGCAATGGCCGCCATCTTCCCGCAGAGGACTTCGCCCGCATGAAGGAGGCCGGCATCAACACCCTGCAGGACAGCACCCTCACCCCGGAGCAATGCCATGCGCTGGGTTTCTACCTGCAGCCGGGCGGCAACTTCCCGCACTGGGAAGAGGTCCGGGCCGACACCCTTCTGCTGCCGCTCAAAAAAGCGTATCAGAACATATCCATTACGCTGGAGGACGCGTCCACGGGCCGGTGCACCCTTCACAACAGGCACGACTTTGTTGATTTAAGCGCCTTCACCCTGCACTATTGGGTGGAGCGGAACGGCAAGCGCCCCTTCTGGTATTTCCGGAGAAAACTGCACTTCACGACGCCTGCCCAGGCAGACGAATCTTTCCGCGTAAAACTGCCCCGCATGTGGCGGAAGGGCGAATACCGCCTCTTCTTTGAGCTCCGGACAAAAGGGAAGGTGGCAGCCACGGAGGAATTCTTGCTCAAAGACACCAGCCCGCGAGAAAAAAAGCAGATCAAAGGGCAACTGCGCTACACGGAAGCAGATACGCAGATTGTGATACGCGGCGCCCGCTGCGAATGGGTCCTTGACAAAGTCCACGGCACCGTACGCAGTTGGATGGTCAAAGGCAAGTCCCTGCTGAATCCGGGAACCACACTGTCCCTCTGCGAGGAAAATCCGCGGCAGGTTTCCGTCGGGAAAGGGCCCGGCAACTGCGTATCCGTGTACCTCGCGGGTGCCGGACAGACGCAGTATCTGACTTTCTACCCGGACGGGGCCCTGAAGATAACGCGCGCCGGCGGAAGCGTCCGTTTTACCGCCGGCGATGGAAAGGTTTCCTATTTCGGGCGGCCTCCCGGCGGGGGCAAACGTCGGCGGGAAGGGTCCCCGGAGGGGCTGCAGACCGAGACCTCATGGCTCCGCTGCAAGCGCATTACGGTCCTTTCCGACAGTCCTTTCTCCTTCCGGACAAAAGAAGGACGAACCTGCATTTACTACAACGGAAACCTGGTGCTGACACCTAAAAATACCAAGTTGAATGATTATGAGTAAGAAGGTTGCCCTTGCGCTGGCCAGCGGCGGCCCGCGCGGATTCGCATACATCGGCGCCATTGAAGAACTCCTGGCCCGCGGATACGAGATTACGTCCATCGCCGGAGTGAGCGCCGGTTCGCTGGTAGGCGGCATTTACGCCGCCGGCGGCCTGCAAGCCTTCAAAGAATGGCTCTTCGGCCTGGACCCCGTGAAAGTGGTGTCGCTCATGGACTTTTCCGTGAGCAAAAACTACCTGGTGAAGGGAGAGAGGGTGATAAGCGCCATCAAGGAACGGGTTCCGGACGTGAACATTGAAGACCTGCCTATTCCCTTCACCGCCGTAGCCACAGACCTGTACACCGGCGAAGAAGTCATTTTCCGCAAAGGCCCCCTGTTCGACGCCATCCGCGCCTCCATCTCCATTCCGTCCATGTTCAAGCCGGCTCAAATCAACGGCCGTACCCTTGTCGATGGCGGGATGGTGAACACGTTCCCGCTCAACCGCGTGGAACGCACGCCCGGCGATATCCTGGTGGGCTTCAACGTGAACCAGATTGACGCGGCGCAAATTCAGGGCTATCTGGACAGCATGGCCGCCCTGCAAAGGGAAAAAGCCGACAAAAACCTGCTGGGCCGCATAGAAACCACCCTGCTGGAGCTGCGCCTGGTGGCCAATGCCAGCGAAGACCACCTGCCGGTAAACGCCAGCGACAACATGATCAAAATACTTCAGCGCAGCTTTGGCATCATGAACTGCACCATCGCCCGCATGGGCATCGAACTGTCCCGTCCCGACATCCTGGTGGACCTTCCCTTCGACACCTATCATGGCGTGTACGGCTATTCGCACGCCCGGGAAATTTCCGAACGCGGCCGACAGCTCATGGCCGAAGCCCTGGACCATTATGAACAAAGTCATGCCTAAGCAAATAACGCTCAAGGACATAGCCCAGGAAGCCGGGGTTTCCGTGGCCTTGGTTTCCTTTGTACTCAACAACCGCATGGATGCCGACGGAAAACCCAAATACCGGGTGGGCGCCCAGACGCGGGAACGTATCCTGGAAACCGCTCAGCGCCTGGGATACCGCCAAACGGAGCCGGAACGGTCCGCCGTGCCCTCGAAACGCGTGGTGGGCGTTATCCTTCCGGACCCGGCCGATGCCTATTACGGCAGTCTTTCCGCCGAGCTGGAGCGCGTAGCGCTGACGCAGGGCTGCACCCTGCTGTTCGGCTATTCCCGCTGGGACCCGGTGCGTTTCCAGCGCCTTTGCGACGTGTTCCGCAGCCGGCACGCCGACGGCATGGTGACAGTTCCGCCCGAGGGCGGGCAGGAAGGGCTGGACATGCTGCAGCGCGCCGACATCCCATGCGTCGTGCCTGAGACGGACCGCGACCCGCAGCTATCGGCCCGGGCATGTGCCGCCCAACTTTTTGAACTGATGAATAATACCCTCTGATATGTTACCCCTGAAATTTAAGCCCATCCTGAAAACCCTGGTGTGGGGCGGCGAGAAAATCGCCCCGTACAAAGGCATCGAGACCACGCAGCAGCACATCGGCGAAAGCTGGGAGCTGTCCGGCGTCAAAGGCAGCGAAAGCATCGTGGCCGACGGCCCCTTCGCCGGCCGCAGCATTGCTTCGCTGGTGCACGAATACAAAGACGAACTGGTAGGCAAACACGTGTATGCCGACACCGGTGACGAATTTCCGCTCCTTATCAAGTTTATCGACGCACAGAGCGACCTGAGCATCCAGGTACACCCCGACGACGAACTGGCCGCCAAGCGGCACAACGGTTCCAAGGGCAAGACGGAGATGTGGTATGTAGTGGGTGCCGAGCCCGGCGCACACCTGCTGGCAGGGCTCACCAAGAGCATTACGCCGGAGGAATATGCCGCCAAGGTGGCCGACGGGACCATCACCGACGTCCTGGCCCGCCACGACGTGCATCCCGGCGACGTCTTCTTCCTGCCCGCCGGCCGTATCCACGCCATCTGCGGCGGCTGCTTCATTGCGGAAATCCAGCAGACCTCCGACATCACCTACCGCATTTACGACTACGGCCGCCTGGGCCTGGACGGCAAGCCGCGCGAGGTGCATACGGAACTGGCCAAGGACGCCATCGACTACAAGGTTTACGCGGATTATCGCACGGAATATACCCCCGAACAGAACGAGGAAGTAGAAGTGGTGAGCTGCAAGTATTTCACCACCAGCATCTACGATTTAAGCCTCCCCTGCGCCAAAGACCTGTCGGAAATCGACTCCTTCATGGTAGTGATGTGCCTGGAAGGAAGCGGTTCGCTGAAAGTGGACGGCGAAACGGTGGAGGTGCGTCAAGGCGAAACCGTCCTGATACCGGCAAGCGCCGACGACATTTGTTTTGTCCCCGACGCTTGCATGAAGGTATTGACCAGTTATATCAAATAGAGCCTATTCCAGCCCCCTGGAACGCATAAGCGCGGAAGGGTCGGGCTCGGAACCACGGAACCTGCGGTACAGCACCATGGGTTCCTCGCCGCCGCCCACCTCCAGGAAGGTTTTGCGGAAGGCGTCTGCCGTGGCCTTGTTGAACACGCCGTCGGCAAGGAATTTCTCCCAGGCATCCACGGCCAGCACTTCGCTCCACAGATAACTGTAGTAGCCGGCGCTGTAGCCGCTGTTGAAGATGTGGTTGAAGTAGGTGGTACGGTAGCGCGGGATAATCTGGTCCACCAGGCCCATCTCCCTGCACACCTTCTCCTCGAAGGCACGGATGTCGTCCGGACCGTTGAAAGCGGAAAGCTGTTCGGCGGAGAGTTCATGCCATTTCATGTCCAGGATGGAAGCCGCGCAAAGTTCGCCCGTAGAGAATCCCTGGTTGAATTTCAAGCTTTTACGAATCTTTTCCACCAGTTCCTGCGGAATGGGTTCGCCCGTGCGGTAGTCGTTGGCATAGGCCTGCAAAATTTCCGGGACGAAGGCAAAGTTCTCATTGAACTGGGAGAACATCTCCACAAAGTCGCGCGCCACGGAGGTACCGGAAACGCTCTTGTAGTTGCTGCGGGTAAGGAAACCGTGCAGGGCATGGCCGAACTCGTGGAAGGCCGTCTGCACATTGTCGATGGTGAGCAGGCTGGGCTGCGCGGCCGTAGGGTCCTCACCGGGCGACGGGAAGTTGCACACATTCACGATTACGGGGCGGACGCCGGTTTCCGCATCGCGGAAATTGTTCATCCAGGCACCGCCGCGCTTGGTGGGACGCACATAATAGTCTTTGTAGAAGATGCCGATGAGCGTGCCGTCCGGCTCCGTAAGTTTGTACGCACTCACAGTGGGGTTATAAACTTCCACTTCCGGAGCGGGAGCAATCCGGATATCGTAGATGCGCTCAGCAGCCGTGAAAACGCCCTTGAGGACGCTGTCGGCCTGGAAATACGGCTTGGTCTGCGACTCGTCCAGCGCATACTTTTGTGCACGCACTTTTTCCGCATAGTAGCTCCAGTCCCAGGCTTCTATCTGGTGACCTGCCAGTTTTTCCATATCGGCCTTCTCTTCCGCGGCCTTGCGCATGGCGGCGTCCATGATGGGCTGCAGGAAGGCATCCACCGTAGCGGGGTCTCCGGCCATCTTGTTGGACAGCTGGAAGGCGGCGAAGGTCGGGTAGCCCAGCAACTGCGCCATCTCGGCCCGTAACTTCAAGATTTCCAGGACGATGGCATTGTTGTCATGCGCGTTTCCGTTGTTGCAGCGGGCGGAGTAGGCCTTGAACACCTCTTCGCGCCTGGCACGGTCCGGGCAGGAGCTCATGAAGTCGTAATACTCGCTCACGGTGAGGCCCGTGGCGTCCTTGAACGCGTTGTTTTCCGCCAGCAGGTTCTGGCCGAACTTATGGGACAGGGTTCCCAGGCGGGTGCTGATTTCGGCAAAACGCTTCTTGCCGGCCTCATCCAGCCCCACGCCGTTCCGCTCGAAGTTTTGGTAGAGCTTTTTGACGGCCATCTGCTGCTCGCGGGTGAGGCCCTCGGAGGCCTCGTAAACGGTCTTTACGCGGGCGAACAACGCTTCGTTCATGAAAATGTCGTTCTCCAGGTCGGTCACCATGGGAATCACCTCCTCCTCAATAGCCTGCATGCGAGGGGTGGATTCACTCTCGGACAGGTTGAAGAACACGCCCTGCACCTTGTCCAGGATGGGACTTGCGTTCTCATAAGCCAGGACGGTGTTGTCGAAGTTTGGCGCTTCCGGGTTGTCCACGATGGCCTGAATGTTCTTCCGGGCCTCGTCAATGCCCGCCTTGAAGGCCGGCAAGTACTGGTCCTCGGTGATTCGGGAGAAAGGAGCGGTCCCGTACGGGGTGTCCCACTCCTCAAGGAAGATGTTGGTGTTGGTTTTACAAGCGCTCATAGTCAAGAGCATAGCCAGACCCGAAAGCCTGGCTACAGTCAATAATTTATGCATGGAACTATTCAATTACCACAGAAATGGAAGGGTCGTCCACCAGCGTGAACTGGGCGTTGCCGGAATAGAGGGTGATGATGCCGGTGATATCAACCGGACTACCGTTCAGGATTTCATCGGCCAGCACCTTGTCCGCGAACTTGGCGTAACCGCTGGTACGTACCTGCACATCCGTCGCTCCCAGTTTGAAGTAGTGGGAGATGTAGTTGGCCGTGGCGTACTTTATCATGATTTCCTTGTAGGTGAGGAATTCGTCGGAGCCGAATTTCTTGGCGAGCTCCTCGGACAGGTACTGGTTGGGCGTCCCCAGGATGGTGCCGTAACGGGCTCTCCCGCTACCCACCTCTGCGGAATCCCAGACACCCTCCTCCAGATAGGAGACGTACTTATCCTTGGTGCAGGCCCAGGTGTTTACGCCCCAGGTGCCTTTGTCGGAAAGGAATACGCGGTTTTCCGGGTTGCCGCTCTTGTGCGCCATATTGGGATTGGGATAGAAGAGGGCGAAAATCTCGTTGCCGTAGGTAAGGCCTTTCACGGTAACAAGCTGGCCCCACAGCGGATGCTGCGTCCCTTCGGAAACGGCGGCCTTAATATCGGACTCGGAAACCTCGGCAGGCGTGACGGGCGTATCCGTCTCTCCTTTGAAAACGTGGACGTCGATGAGGGCCTGCAGCTGGATATAAGAGGTGTCATACTCGTTGGTTTCGGTATCGTCAGCGGCAAATCCCAGCTGCGCCATGCCGTTGTAGCTGCCCAGCGTGAGCCCGTCGCACTTCACATACACCCACTGGCCCGGCTGATATTCATTGTACAGAGAGGAACGGCCCAGTTTAAGGTCGATGGCACCGGTTTCGTCCTGCAGGTATATCTCGTTGTAGATGTTACCGCTCTGGTCGCTGGTGGTCACCTGTCCTTTTATCCAGATATTTCCTTCCACCACCGTGGGCTTGCCCTGGTACAGGGCTTTGAGCTCAGCGATGGTCGAAATGTTCTGCATGCCGAACTGGCCCATTTCCGCATCGGTATAAAACGCCTGCTTTTCAGGGATGTTTTTCCCGTTGTCGAATACCGGGTCCCACTCATCTTTCAGACTCCGGCAGGAAACGAGGGCCGCAAGGGCGGCAAGGGCAAACAATGTCTTTTTCATGGCTCTTAGAATCTGAAGTAAATGTTAAGCATATAATTGATACCCGGATTGTAGTAATAGCGGGAATCGAAACGATAATAGCGCTCTTTGGAGACGGTGTTGTCCACCATACGGGTTTGCTCGTAACCGCCGGTCTTGATGTTCCGGTTGTTCAGCAGGTTCTTCACGTTGAGGGAGAAGCCCAGCTGGTATTTGCGCTGGATGTACCAGGACTTGCCCACGGAAGCGTTCACCAGCCATGCCGTCTTGAATTTCTCCTGCGTGGTCATGTAGGTGATTTCCTCGTCGGTAATCTCGTTGTTCAGACCGGCTACGGCGTAGTCCGTACGATAGAGCGGGTTCATGTCCAGATAGGCGCGGTCGAAGCATTCCACATCGGCCTCCACGAACCAGTAGTTGTAGTTGTAGCTCAGGCCCAGGCTGGCGGCGGTCTGCGGCGTGGAAGGCACATAGTGCTTCTGCGTCACCGTACCGTCCTGCTTCTGCGTCTTGGTCCAGTAAGGGACCAATACGTTGGACATCACCACATTGGCGCTGTTGTCCACGGTCTGGGTCATGCGCGGCGTGGATGTATAGACATATTCACCCAGGGAAAGCACACCCTGAACGGAGAGGTTCGGGACAATGTACGTGGGCACCTTGAAGCCAAGTTCGATACCCATGTTGCGCTGATTGATACCGCTGATGGCGAAGTTGGAGAAAGCGTTCTGCAGGTCATCGTAGGCGCTCATCACCTTGCTCTGATCCCAAATCTTGGTCCAGTAACCCGTCAGGCGCACATTGATGCCGTTGCCGCTGTACTGCCAGTTCACGTCCGAGGTGAAGGTTCTCACCGGCTTCAGGTTCTCCACCATGGAGTTGCGCGTACGGGGGCTCAGGAAGACCTGGTTGAACTTGGGAGCGTCGTTGAAGTAGCCCACATTGGCGTACACACGCATGTTGCCGCCAATCACATAGTTCAGGTTCAGCTTGCCGGCATAAGTGAAGAATTCGGCCCTCTTGGACTTGCCCAGCGAGGTTGTTACGGTTTTTCCGTCGGCCTCATACGTGGGCTGGATGATTTCGCCGGTCTGCGGGTCAATCAGGTTGTTGCCATTGGCATCCAGGCCCGGGAACAAGCCCTTGCGGACGAGGCCCTCGCGCCAGAAGCTCTCGTAGGCGGCGCGGCCCGAAATCTGGGCGCTGAAAGCGCCGGCCGTGAACTTGGCGCTGAGCCAGCCGCCGAAGTTGCGCACCTGCGCGTAGTAATCGTAGCCGTACTTGTCGCCCTTGGCCAGCAGACGGGCCTTGCCGTTCTGGAGATAATAGTCCAGGTCGTTCTGGGTGCGGTACTGGCTGGCGGCAAAGTCGCGCTCGGCGAAGTTGTCCACGTCCACGAAGTACCAGCCGCCCAGCAGGTCCGAAATCACCTTATAGTATTCCGTGCGGTTGACACGGGCATCCAGACCACCTGTGAGGGTGACCCAGTCTGCAGGACGGGCCTTGATATTCAGGTTTATGTTCAGGTCCCGCTGATCCGTGCGGCGTTCTTCCTGCACATACTTGGAACGGTGATTCTCGGAGTTGTAGTTCACCTGATACAGGCGGTCCCAGTTGATGTGGGTGAGTTCCGGATACATGTTGGCATGGGACCACACGTTGTAGGCCGCCATGTATTTGTCCGGGTTGTTGCGGTTCAGGTCCGGTTCGTAAACGCCGTCCACCATGCCATAATAATAGCTGGGCAGGTTGCGGTAGTAGTCCGGACGGGGGTCCTGGGCGTCGTACCAGTCCAGCGCCGTATAGCCGTTGCGGCCAAAACGGAACAGGGCGGTAAGGCTGCCTTCCACTCTGTCGGAAGGCTTGAAGGACCATTTGGCGATGGCCACGGGCTCGTGCGTCTTACGGACGCGGGCATTCCGCACCCGGCCGTTCTGGTAACCCCAGTTGGAGTTGTACATGTTGTCGCCCATGAGGTCATACACTTCCTGGGTGGCCGCCATCTGGGCACCGCGTTCGCCGGGCGTGGCAAAGAACACGAAACTCAGCATGTTCTGGTCGTTGATTTTCTTGTCGGCGGCCAGATAATAGGCGAAGGAACGATAGTAAACGCCTTTAATCCAGTCGTTTCCTCCCAGACGTGCGCTCACGTTGGCGGCAAACGCCCAACCATTGTCCATCATGCCGGTGGCATAGGAAGCCATTACGCGGAGACGGTACAGGGAGCTGTTGGTAAGCACGCTTCCACGGATGCCCTTGCGCACCTCGGAGGCGGTGCCGTAGATGTTGGTGGCACCGTTGTAACCGCCGAAGCCGAAGTCCCCCGTCTCTGCGCCGATGACGTTTTCCTTGGAACGCATGGCTTCGTTCAGGCCGCTCCACAGGGAGTAGGGGCTGTAACCGGTAATGGCGTCATTCAGCTTTACGCCGGCCAGATAAACGTCCTGGCTCTCGGATCTGTAGCCGCGGGCCCGGAAACGCACGGAAGAGAAGTTGTAACCGGCAATGCTGCTGAACACGTCGTTGCTGTCGAACAGGATGGTGGGATTGTCGCTGTACCCGCTGTCCTCCATGTCGAAGGCGGCAAAGTTGTCTTCATCCACCTCGCTTACCCGCTCCACGCCGGTAAGGGAGATGTTGAACATGTTCTTCACGTAGCCGTCGTTCACGGTCACCTGCACCTGGCTTTCCAGGAATTCCGGCGCTTCAATCACCAGGGTGTAGTTGCCATCGGCCAGGCCGGGGATAACGAACGTGCCATCCTGGGCCGATGTAACTGTGGCGATATCCGCCGCGCCCGACCTCAGGATAAGGCGGGCGTTTTCCACCGGTACGCGTCCGTTGCGGTTCACCACCGTACCCTTCACACCGCCCGTCGGGGTTTGTGCGAAGAGCGCCAGGGAGCAAAACGCAGCCGTAATGGTTAGAATTATTCTTTTCATATTTGAAATGTTTTTTGTCATTTCGAGCGAAGTCGAGAAATCTACTTCCTGATTACAATATACGTAGGATAGTGGTCGGAGAAACCGCCGACGAAAGCACCGTTGGAGAAGGTGCGGAACGGAGTCCCTTTGTACAGGCCGGTCTGGTTGGTCATGAAGGGCTTGGAGAATATGCGTCCGTAGTATTTCTTCTTTACGATGGGCTGAATCTGGAAGGTGCCGGGAGCCGCTTTCGCCAAGGCTTTGTTCACCATCACGATGTCAAAAATATTGCCGGCGCCACGGTAGTACAGGGAGCTGTACCCGTCTTTGCTCATGCGGAGGAACGGGTTGAAGAACTCGTCGTCATCCACATCCTCGATCTTGTCTTCATCGGCATGCAGATACTCCGTCATGGAGACGTCGGTGGGGTTGTCGTTCATGTCTCCCATCACCACAATCTTGATGCCCGGGAACTCTTTCTGGAGCGCCATGGCCCGGTTGTAGGCAATCTCGGCGCCGCGGGGGCGCAGGTCGGCACCCTTGCCGCCCAGACGGGAAGGAAGGTGGCACACGAAGAAGGCGAACATTTCCCCGTCGATGGTACCGCGTACCATCAGGATGTCACGGGTGCGGAAAGCATCCTTTTCTTCCTGCGTCCACTGGCTCCAGTCGATGCGCGTATTGTCGTCGAAGGTGAAAGGAATGGCCTCGGACGCAATGTATTTGAAGACTTCCGGCCGATAAAACAGGGCGCAGTCCACACCGCGGCGGTCCGGGCTGTCGTAGTGCACGATCTGGAAGTTGGCGGACGCGATGGCGGGCTCCGACACCAGGTCCTCCAAGACATGGCGGTTTTCCACCTCGGAAACGCCCAGCACGGCATGCCAGGCACCGTTGTCCTTCTTCATCTCCGCAATCACCTTGGCCATGTTCTGCAGCTTTTTGGCATACTTGACCTCCGTCCATTGATTGGCGCCGTCGGGCAGGTACTCATAGTCGTTCTTGCCCTCGTCATGATAGGTATCAAACAGGTTCTCCAGATTGTAAAAACCTATTACGTAGGACTTTCCGCTTTTTTGTGCCCAAAGGGACGGGCTTGCCAGCAAAAGCAGGGCGGGAAGCAGATATAAGAACTTTTTCATAAGTCAATGTTATTAATGGGTTTTCCAGAAATTATTGGGCGTCTCCCCTTCTATCAGTTTGGCTTTTTCCGTGCCGATTCGCTTGGCCAGGTTGGGGAAGAAATCTATCCCCGTCTTGGCCTCCAGCTCGGTGATGGAGCAAATGTAGTCGTTGCTGTTGGCATCTTGGGGAATGCCGGAGTCGTGCGGCAGGTAGAAAGCTACGGCCATATAGCCATCCGTAACGGTAGCCTTGTTGTTGCCCTTGTATAGCAGGGCCTTGAAGTAATGGGTAGGAACCTTTACGTAGAATCCGGAATTATTTCCGCTCACCCGCTGGGAGTTGTCGAACTGGCAGCCGGTGACTACATACAGCGTATCCGAAAGCGCGGCATAATTGCGTACCCTGTTCTCGAGTGAAGCCCAAACGCCCGTATTGAAATTGTAATCCTGCGGGGTCTGGTTGGTGGAATAATACGTGGAACGATGGGCTGCTGCATTGGACGAGGCCCTGTCCGCTGCCGGAAGCTGATGGCCGCGGGTCCATCCGCCGCCATAGGAACCATTCCCCAAACGGGGCTGCATACTTTCCGGAAGACAGGGGTCCAGCGCTCCCCAACCGTCTTTTCGGCTACCGCTTCCCTTGAGGCTGTTGTTCAGCGGATAGGCCACCCACAGGGACAGGTGGTCGTCGTAGTCCCAGTAACAGGACCAGTTGCGGGTTCCGCTCTTGCCTTGATTCGCGTACCTGCCGCCGGACATGTCATGTACCAGCAGCTCCCGGCCGTCTCCGGCCACCATGGCGGGCAGTTCAAGCCAGTCCATCGGGGCCACGTCGTAGCCGTAGTTGCCGCCCACGGCTTCTGCCGCCTTGGCAGCCTGCACCAGGGTTACACGGGCCGAAGCCCCCGCTGCGGGGTTGACTACCAGCGTCACTTCCCGTATGGTTTCAGATGCATTGGCGGAGAAACTCAGGATGACATCGTTCCGGGAGCCGGTGCCCGAGGCGGGATTCACCGAAGCCCAGCCTGTTGTGCCGGACGGGTACTCCAGGGAGAGTGTCCACGCACCTTGCGCCACGATGCCGACAAACACACTTCCCGCCTCCGCACTCAGCGATGTGCTGCGCGGGCTGATGGACACCGAGTCCTCCTTCTGGCAGCCCCAAAGGGCCGTCAGAAGGACACTCAGCGCTATAAGGAAGTGCTTTCTGGACATGGGGAGGGATTATTCGGAAACGATGGCGAACAGCGCAGCGCGCTTGTTGGATCCGTCAGTCTGTACCGTGATGGACGTAGCACCTGAAACAGCGATTTCGTACTTGTCAGCATCCGTTACAGTAAGAGTATAAGGGGAAATGTTTGCCAGGCCCGTATTAGCGGCCGGGGAAACAGAGCCCAATTCCGTATCGCCATTCTTAAAGACCAACTTAGAAGGCTTGCCACTCCAAGACACAGCATAGAAGGTAATCTTAGTGGCGCCCGAGGGGATTGTAAGCGTTGCCGTGCCAATTGTACTGCTGTTACCCAGTTTCAGAACGGGGACATTCTCAACATCATTGACGATAGCTTTTTCGCTATAGGCTTTGTTGCCCAACGTCCATGTGACGGATGAAGCATAAATGCCACCTTCAGGTTCATTGCCGCCGGGCTCGCCGCCACCGGTCTCACCGCCGGTGGTCCCACCGCCGGTGGCAGTAAACTGACTGTTGTCCCAGAAAGAGAGCTGGTAAGTCGTGGTGCCGTTCTTGGAATAGACTGTCGGGAAGGCGATGAAATCG
>CADAIT010000013.1 GCA_902788095.1 uncultured Bacteroidia bacterium
GTTTCTCTAAAGAAACTGACGCTCGTTTAAATTAGAAATTGTTGTTACAACTTCCGGTACTTGCTTGTACTTCCTTTCAGTCTTTTCAATGAGCTTTTTAATTTTCAACCGCCCTTGCGGGGGTTAAAAATCCCGCTCGTTTCCGAACGGGATTGCAAAGGTACGACTTTTTTTCGAACCCACAAATTTTTTCCGGGAAAATTTTCAAAAAATATCACTTTCCCGGAAGGAAGATTCTTCGCTTCGCACAGAATGACAAAGCGCGGAAGAACAAAACAAATTCAAACATAATGTATTATCTTTGTATCGTTATCGTACATGCGAATCTATAATTAAATAATGAATCTATGGAGAAAACGATTTACTTTGCGGGCGGATGCTTCTGGGGCACACAGCATTTCTTCAAACAGGTGGAAGGGGTGAAGGACGCCATCTGCGGCTACGCCAACGGAAACACGCAAAATCCCAAATATGAGGAAGTGTACACGGATACCACCGGTTTTGCGGAGACGGTGGAAGTGAGGTATAACCCCGCCAGAATAAGCCTGGAAGAACTCACAGACCTGTTTTTCTGCATCATCGACCCGCTTAGCCTGAACCGGCAGGGGCATGACGAAGGGACGCGCTACCGCACAGGCATATATTATAAGGAAGAGGCGGAGCGTACGGAGATTCAAAAGGTGTACGCGCGCGAGGAAGCAAAAATCGGCGCTCCGCTGGTGGTGGAACTGGAACCGCTGCGGAACTTCTTCCCCGCGGAGGAACGCCACCAGGACTATCTGGACAAAAACCCGGACGGGTATTGCCACCTCCCTTTCAAAGCTTTCCGCTACGTGAAGTTGTATCAGGACGCCAAACTCATCCTGGCCGATGAGACCGACTCCGTCGCCCGCATGGCGGAACTTGCCGCCCTTATCCACGAGCGCATGGGCTTCTTCTGGACCGGCTTTTACCGGGTGCAGGGACAGCAGCTGGTGCTGGGCCCGTTCCAGGGACCGTCGGCCTGCCTGCGGATTGGCTACGGGAAAGGCGTCTGCGGAACGGCCTGGAAGGAAAACCGCACACTGGTGGTGCCGGATGTGGAGGAATTTCCCGGCCACATCGCCTGCAGCAGCCTCTCCAAATCCGAAATTGTGGTGCCGGTGCGCGAAAACGGCGCCGTCACGGCTGTCCTGGATATCGACAGCACGGAATTTGCAACTTTTGATGCCACCGACGCACTTTGGCTGGAAAAAATCGTCGAAATTGGCAAATAAATGTTATATTTGTTCATGAAAAAACTTGTTCTTACCCTCATCGCCTGCCTTGCGCTCGCCACTGCAGCCAAAGCCCAGGAACGCCCCACTTGGATTCGTCGCAATGCCATCTCTCCGGATGGCAAAACACTGGCATTCAGCTATAAAGGCGATATTTTCACCGTTCCAACCACCGGTGGAGAGGCGCGTCAGATTACGTCCAACCGCGCCTATGAAAGCGATCCGTTCTGGACGGCAGACGGTCAGAAGCTGGTATTTTCCAGCTGGCGTGAAGGCAGTAAGGACCTGTATATCAGTGGAAAAGAAGGCGGCGTTCCCACCCGCCTCACTACCCTGCCCGGCAATGAGACACCGCTGGCCGTAACGGCCGACGGAACCATCTATTTCTCCTGGCAGGACTCCAACCTCATGAGCCCCGGTTTTGACGGCTTCCCCGGAGAACCGGGCCTGTACAAGACCGACCTGGACGGCAAAGCGCCGGAGCTGGTCACCTCGCTCACCATTTCTGCCATGAGCGTCAACGACAAGGGGGCCATCTTGTACGAGGACTGGAAAGGCTACGAGGATCCGCTCCGCAAGCACCATACCTCCTCCGTTACGCGCGACATCTGGCTGTGCCGGCCTGCGCAGGAGGGCACCATCGACGCAAATGCCTCGTTCAAAAAGCTTTCCACCTACAAAGGTGAAGACCGCAACCCCGTTTTCGCGGCCGACGGAGACACGTTCTACTTCCTGAGCGAGAAAGACGGCAAAACGTCCAACGTGTTCTGCAGCAGCGTCTCGCACCCGGAAAACCAGGTTCAGCTCACCTTCTACGACAAAAACCCGGTGCGCTTCCTGTCCGTGGCCAAGGACGGAACGGTCGCCTATTCCTATAACGGAGACCTGTACACCCTCAAGGGCGGCAAGGTGAACATCACCCTCCACCGCGACGAAGACCAGAAAGACATCAACCCCCTCACCCTCAAGAGCACATCGGCCCTGGCGGTTTCGCCGGACGGAAAAGAGCTGGCGCTGGTGATGCGTGGCGATGTCTTTGTCACGTCCGTCGAATTCAACACCACCCGGCGCATCACCAACACGCCGGAACAGGAGCGCGGCGTCTGCTTCTCCAAGGACGGCCGCGAACTGTACTACGCCGCCGAGCGAAACGGCTGCTGGAGCATCTATAAAAGCGCCCTCGTCAACAAAGAGGACAAACTCTTCACCTATGCCACCCAGGTTAAGGAAGAGCGCGTGAGTCCGGAAGGCGAAACCTCCTTCCAGATGCAGGTCTCTCCGGACGGGAAATGGCTGGCCTACCTGCGCGACCGCACGGAACTGGTGGTTCTCTCCACCAAGGGCGGCACCCCGAAGAGCCTCCACAAGGGCATCAACTATTCCTATCAGGACGGGGACCAGCAATTCGCATGGAGTCCGGACAGCCGCTACATCCTGTGCAACTGGGGCGCCGACGGCGGATGGAACAATGAAGACATCGCCCTGGTGGAAGTGGAGAGCGGCACCATCACCAATCTCACCCAAAGCGGCTACTCGGACGGTAGTTTCCGCTGGGCCCTGGGCGGCAAGGCCATGACCTGGGAAAGCGACAAAAACGGCTACCGCAGCCACGGAAGCTGGGGCGCCGAGAGCGACATTTACATCATGTTCTTCGACGGCAAGGCCTACTCCAACTTCGGGAAGAGCAAGGAGCAGAAAGAAATCGACAAACTGCTGATGGGCGAAAAGGCCGCCGAGAAAGCGGAAAAGAAGGCCGAAAAGGACAGCATCCAGCAGAAAGTCGAAAAAGTGGAGCTGGATTTGGCCAATCGCGAGGACCGTATCCGCCGCCTCACCCGCTTCTCCAACATGATGGGCGACCACTATCTCACCCGCGACGGCGAAAAACTGTACTTCACCCAGCGCCTGGAAAAAAGCTTCGACCTGTGCGTCCTCAACATAGAGAAAGGCGACATCAGCGTGCTCAAGAAGAATGTGATGGGGCAGTTCCTCCCCTCCCCGGACGGCAAATCGCTGTTTATCGGCCGGGGCGGCAATGTGGTGAAACTGGACCTTGCCAGCGGCAAGGACAAGAACATCAGTTTCTCCGGAGACTATGAGTTCAAGCCGCAGGAAGAACGTGCCTATATTTTCGAGCACTGCTGGAAGCAGGTGAAGGAAAAATTCTATGTGGAAGACCTCCACGGCGTGGATTGGCAGTATTATCATGACAATTATGCGCAATTCCTCCCCTACATCAACAACTACCACGACTTCCAGGACCTGCTCTCGGAAATGCTGGGAGAACTGAACGGTTCCCACACCGGCGCCCGCTATCGTCCCGTCTCCACCCGCAGCCTGGGCCACCTGGGCGTGCTGTACGACATCACCTACCGGGGTGAAGGCCTGCGCATTGCAGAAGTGCTGCCCGGCGGTGTGCTCTCGCTCACGGATGCGGACATCAAGGCCGGCGACCTCATCACCTCCATTGAAGGCCATCCCGTCAAGTCCGGCGAAGACTGGATGAAATACCTGTACGAGCGCAATGGCAAGAAGACGGTCATTACAGTGAAGACCGGAGGAAAGGAAAAAACCTATATCGTCACGCCCAGTTCCTCGGACGCCAAACTGCTGTACAACCGTTGGGTCCGCCAGCGCGAGAAAATGGTGGAGCGCCTATCCGGCGGCCGCGTGGGGTACGTGCACATCGAAGGCATGAACTCTCCCAGCTACCGCGAACTGTACCACAAGGCCCTGGGCAAGTACCGCACCTGCGACGCCCTCATCGTGGATACGCGCCACAACGGCGGCGGCTGGCTGCACGACGACCTGGTCACCTTCCTGGGCGGAAAGGAATACTGCACCTTTACGCCGCGTGGCCAATATATTGGACATGAGCCGTTTAACAAGTGGACCAAAGCCAGTTGCGTGCTCATGGGCGAAGACAACTATTCGGACGCTTCCGGTTTCCCCTACGCCTACCGTTCCCTGGGCCTGGGCAAGCTCATCGGCGCTCCCGTTCCCGGCACCATGACGGCCGTGTGGTGGGAGACGCAGGTGAACCCGCTGATTGTATTCGGCATACCGCAGGTGGGCAACTGGGGCACCAAGGACCAGCGCTACATCGAGAACTTCCAGGTTGAGCCGGACATCACAGTGTATAATACCCCTGAAGCCACCCTGGGCGGCCGTGACCTCCAACTGGAAGCCGCCGTGGCAGAAATGTTAAAAGAAATCGAACAGAAATAAATGGACAAGAAATTAGTGCTCATTCCCACCTACAACGAGCGGGAGAATATCGAGGAAATTGTCAAGGCCGTTTTCGGGCTGGAAGACCGGTTTCACGTACTGGTCATTGACGATGGTTCCCCGGACGGTACCGCAGCGATAGTAAAGGGTTTGCAAGAACGCTTTCCCGACACCCTGCATCTGCTGGAGCGCAGCGGCAAGCTGGGGCTGGGAACCGCCTACCTGACGGGCTTCAAATGGGCCCTGGAGCACGGCTATGACTATGTCTTTGAAATGGATGCGGACTTCTCCCACAACCCGGCGGACCTTCTGCGCCTGTACAAAGCCTGCCGGGAGGGCGCGGACCTGAGTATCGGCTCCCGGTACTGCAACGGCGTGAGCGTGGTGGACTGGCCCATCAGCCGCATCCTCATTTCCTATTTTGCCTCCGGATATGTACGTACCATCCTGCGGATGAAGGTATATGACACCACGGCCGGCTTCGTGTGCTACAGCCGCAAAGTACTGGAAACCATCGACCTGGATGCCATCAGAATGAAAGGATACGGCTTCCAGATTGAAATGAAGTACACCGCCTGGAAGCTGGGCTTCAAACTGAAGGAGGTGCCCATTGTCTTTACCAACCGACAAAAAGGCACCTCCAAAATGAGCGGAGGAATTTTTGGCGAAGCGTTCTGGGGCGTAATAGCCCTCCGCTTCCGTTCTATCCGCGGCCGGAAATAAGCCGCAGCCCGATGCGTTTACGGTCCAGGTCCACGGAAAGGACCTGGACTTTTACGTGTTCATGGAGTTTGAGCACCTGCGAAGGAACCACCATCCCCTTTCGTCCCATCTGCGAAACATGGATGAGGCCGTTTTCATGCAGGCCGATATCGACGAACGCGCCGAAAGCGGTGATGTTCGTCACCAGGCCGGGCAGTTCCATGCCGGGCTTGAGGTCCTCGATATCGTGAATGTCGTCCGCAAAGGAGAACGCCTGCGCGGCGGCACGGGGATCCCGTCCGGGCTTCTGGAGCTCCTGGATAATATCATTGATGGTGGGCAGGCCGAACTCCTTTTCCACATAATCCTGCGCCTTGATTTGCTTGCACAGTTCCGCATTCCCCACCAGTTCCCGGGTGCTCACGTGCAGCTTGCGGGCCATTTTGTCCACGATGTGATATGCCTCCGGATGCACGGCGGAATTGTCCAGCGGATTGTCCGCCCCCGGAATGCGGAGGAAGCCGGCGCACTGCTCAAAGGCCTTGGCGCCGAGGCGCGGAACCTTTTTGAGCTGTTCACGGCTGGTGAAATTGCCGTTTCCGTTGCGATACGCCACGATGGCCTTGGACAGGGCCGGACCTATACCGGCCACATACTGCAGCAGATACGGGCTGGCCGTATTCACGGACACGCCCACGCTGTTCACGCAGCTTTCCACCGTATTGTCCAGTTTTTCCTTCAGCAGTCCCTGGTCCACGTCGTGCTGATACTGCCCGACACCCAGCGACTTGGGATCTATCTTCACCAGTTCCGCCAGCGGGTCCATGAGGCGCCGGCCGATGGAAACGGCACCCCGCACCGTCACATCGTATTCCGGGAACTCCTCCCGGCCCACCTCGGAGGCCGAATACACGGAGGCGCCATCCTCGCTCACGGAGAAAATACGTACGCTCTCCGGCAGGCCGACCATACGCACAAACGCTTCCGTCTCCCGCCCGGCTGTCCCGGAGCCAATGGCAATGACTTCTATATCAAACCTTTCCACAAGGTCCGCCACCGTAGTGATGGCCTGGATTTTCTTGGCGGCAGGCGGATGCGGGAAAATGACGTCATGGTGCAGGAGATTCCCCTGCGCATCCAGACACACCACCTTGCAGCCGGTACGGAATCCCGGGTCGATGGCCATCACCCGCTTCTGCCCCACGGGCGGCGCCAGCAGCAGCTGTCGCAGGTTCTCGCCGAACACCTGGATAGAAGCCGCATCGGCCTTTTCCTTGGCTTCCCGCAGCACTTCGCCGGTGATGGAAGGATCCAGCAGGCGTTTCCAAGCGTCCTCCACGGCCTCGCGCACCTGCAGGCCGGCTTCCCGCTGGGGATAACCGTGCTCCTGGCAGAAGTCGTAATACATCTTGTTGGCGCATTTCTCCCCGTCCGCGTCGATTTCTACGCGCAGGAAGCCTTCTTCCTGGGCACGCAGGATGGCCAGCAGGTTATGGGCCGGGATTTTGCCGACGGGCATGGAAAAGTTGAAGTAAGTGCGGTATTTGGCAGCCTCCGGGGTGCTCTCCCCCGCCTTGGTGACCTTGGACACCACGCGACGGGTACGGTATATGCCGCGCAGGTTCTCGCGGATGACGGCGGTTTCACTCAAGCGCTCCGCAACAATGTCACGGGCGCCCTGCAAAGCGTCTTCCACATCCTTCACTTCCCCTTTCACAAATCTGCGGGCATCGGCCCTGGGGTCCTGTGACTTTCCCGTCCAAAGGAGGTCCGCCAGCGGTTCCAAGCCCTTGGCGACAGCCACGGTGGCACGGGTTTTCCGCTTGGGCCTGTAGGGCAGGTACAAATCTTCCAGTTCGCTGCCGTTCACGCAGTTTTCTATCTTCAGCTGCAGCTCCGCCGTAAGTTTGTCCTGCTCCGCGATGGTTTTGAGGATGGAGGCCTTACGCTTTTCCATCTCCTCGAAGACGTCGGCCCAATGCTTTACCTCCGCCACTTCCACATCCGTGAGGCCGCCGGTGCGCTCCTTGCGATAACGGCTGATGAAAGGAATGGTGCAGCCGTCCGCAAACAACTCCACACAATTTTCCACTTGCCAGGACTGGATACCCAGCAAACTTGCAATATGCTTGATATATAACTCTCTCATATTTTCAAAAGTACGATTTTTTACGTAATTTTGCAACTCACACGCACCCGATATGGAAAATAACGAACACTGTGTTTCCCCCGACGTCACTCAGCAGCAAAGCCGGCAAGCGCCGGTCGAAGCGTCCTGGTGGTGGACCATCGTCAATATCCTTTTTCTGATTGAACTGCTTCCGCTGGCCCTTCTTTTCCTGCTGCCGTTTTTACTCTTCCAGCGTGTGCCCAAACTGCAGAAACCTTTTCTCCTCTTTATCCGGTATTACGCCAAAGTTATACGCGAAACGGTCCGGGACATCCGCAGCCTTACCGCGCCTAATCCCGTGAGAAATCCCTGAGTTCTTCCCGGTACGCGCTGAATATCTTTGACTTGGACAAAAAGCCCAGATAGGTGCGTTTTTCGTCCACGACCGGCAGATTCCACGCGCCGGATTTTTCGAATTTCCGCATCACCGAATCCATGCCTTCCCGGGGATGAATGTATTCCGGTGCAGTACGCATGTAATTATATACGTGGCGTTTATCGTACAAATCCTGACGAAACATGTCCTTCCGGATATCGGACAGAATGATATAGCCCTGAAAGCGTCCCCGGCTGTCCAGCACCGGGAAAAGGCTCCGGTTGGAAGACGAGACCGCTTCTACCAGCTCACGCAGCGTAGCGTCTATGCGAAGCGGCAGGAAGTCCGTTTCCAGCAAATCCTCCGTTTTCAGAAGGGTAAGGACGGCCTGGTCGGAGTCGTGCGTGAGCAATTCCCCGCTGGCGGCGATACGCTTGGTGTAAATGGAATATTTCTCGAAAATACGCGTTACGCCGTATGCGATGGCCGATGTGAGGATGAGCGGGACAAGCAGTTCGTATCCGCCCGAAATTTCCGCAATCAGGAAGATGGCCGTAAGGGGGGCCTGCATGACCCCGGCCATGAGACCGGCCATGCCCACCAGTACGAAATTGGAGACGGGCACCAGGTCCGGCTGAATCAGGTTCACGGTGCCGGAGAGCACAAAACCCGCAATGCCGCCCACGAAAAGCGTAGGGCCGAAGGTTCCGCCCACGCCGCCTCCCGCATTGGTGAAGGTCATGGAGAACACCTTCAGCAGCATGACCAGCAGGAAGAAAATCGGAACGGCCCAGGACCATTTCAGAAAGTAGGACAACGGCGTTTTGCCGCCGAAATCCGTCGTTATGCCGTTGAGCAGGGGCGACAGGAAGTTGTATCCTTCCCCGTGCAAGGGAGGAAACAGGAAGATGAGGACACCCAGCATCACCGACGAAATAAGCCAGCGCAGATAGGGATTCTTCAGCTTTCCCAGGTGGTCTTCCATATTCAGCGTAGTGCGGGTGAAATACAGTGAACTGAGCCCGCAGAATATGCCCAGAAGCATGTAGAACGGCACATTCCCGATATTGAACGGCACCACCGTGGCGGCAAACGGACTCGCCTGTCCCAGGCAGATATAACTGACCAACGTGGCCGATATGGAACTGAGCAGCAGGGGCAGGATACCGCTCATGGACAGGTTGAACAGGAGGATTTCCAGCGTAAACAGCACGCCGGCCAGCGGTGCATTGAAGATTCCCGCGACAGCGCCTGCCGCACCGCAACCCAGCAGCAGCGTCATGCCCCGATACGACATGCCGCAATACCGGCCCAGATTGGAACCGATGGCCGCACCGGTGTACACAATGGGCGCCTCCGCACCCACGGAACCGCCGAAACCGATGGTGAGCGCACTGGTCAGGAGCGAGCTCCAGCAGTTGTGGCTTTTGATTTTCGACTCGTTTTTGGAAACGGCCTGCAGCACCTTTGTCACGCCGTGGCCGATATTGTCCCGGACCAGGTAGCGGACAACAAGCATGCTCAGCAGCATGCCCACCCCCGGAAACACCAGATAGGGCCAGCGGGAACCCGGCACCAACTGTGCCAGGCCGTCCTGGATGGCATGGATGGCCAACTTGAGCCCGACAGCGGCAAAACCGCAAAGGGTGCCGGTGACAATGGACAGGACCAGAAGGGCCGTCGTTTCCGGCATCCTATGCAAAAGGCCCCTGACGGGGCCCCATATCCATTTTATGCCACTCCGGTTTGCCATGGTTGACTATTCTTCGTCCGACCCGGTGGAGTACTGGGCGATGTTGTCGTCCGGAAGGGTTTCCCCGGCGGCGTCCGAGGCATCTGCGCTGCCACCGGCCACGGCCTCGTTCTCTGCGTCCTCCTCGCCTTCCAGCCAACGCGCCACATCCTCCATATCGTCCGTTTTTACGTTGATTTTCACCAGATAAATGGCATCGGCGGTTTCTATCGTCACTGCGTAGAAAGTAGTGCCATCCGGCTTGGGATACTTGATGAGGTCGTTCAGGTAATCACTGAAGCCCCTCGGGTACTTTTCTGCGAATGCGGCGGCCAGGTCCGGGTGTCCGGACATTTTCTCGTAACTCACCACGTGTCTTTTCTTGCTGTCTGCCATATCGGTTTATTTATGCTTAGGTTTTCGTGCTGCAATATTAGGACTTTGTTTTGAACTCTGCAAGGGCTTTTGCGATTTTTTCGCAGAATTTCTGAAGAAAAACGATTTTTGCCGCTGTTTTTTCTCCGGGTCGCGCTCGGTAAACACCGGCGTCATGTCACGCGGGTCCAGTCCCGTATAATACATCACGGACGAAGTGGTCATGGGCGTGGGCGTAAAATCCTGCACCTGATCCATCCAGATTCCCTTCAAGGCCGGATGCGAAGCCAGGTGTTCCATGTCTTTCATGGTACATCCCGGGTGCGAAGAGATGAAATAGGGCACCAGCCCCACGTGCGTGCCGGCTTCGCGGTTCACTTTGTCGAATTCCCTGCGCAAACGCTCGAACAGGCGGAAGCTGGGTTTGGCCATTTTCTGCAGGACATGGTCTTCGGTATGCTCCGGTGCCACTTTCAGTCGGCCGGACGTATGGTCCAGCACCAGCGTCTGCAGGTAGGATTGGGAACTGCTGTCCACGAAACCGTCCTCCGTAAGGAAAAGGTCGTAGCGAATACCGCTGCCGATATAGCTGTGGCGGATGCCCTTGGTGCCGTCGATACGCTTGTACAGCTCCATCAGACGGGTATGGTCGCAGTTCAAATTGGGGCAGCGCTTGGGGAACAGGCAGCTGCGTCGCTTGCATTTGTCGCACAGTTCCAGGTTCTTCCCCTGCATTCCGTACATATTGGCCGTGGGAGCGCCCACATCGGAGATATTGCCCGCAAAATCCGGCAGCTTATTCAGTTCCTTCACCTCCTTGAGAATGGATTTTTCGCTCCGGGACGAGATGAATTTTCCCTGGTGGGCGGCGATGGTGCAGAAGTTGCAGCCGCCGAAGCACCCGCGGTGGGTGTTCACGGAGAATTTAATCATGTCGTAGGCCGGGATGCGCTTGCCTTTGTATCGCGGATGCGGCAGCTTGGTGAAAGGCAGGTCCCAGAAGGAGTCCATTTCCTCGGTGGTGGCCGGCGGATAAGGCGGATTGATTTGCACGTACCCCTTCCCTACCGGCTCCAGGATGGTGTCCGGGTGCATCATGTTGGCATGGGTCTCTATCCAGTGGAAATTCTCCGCAAACGCCCGCTTGTCTTTGCAGCACTCCTCGAAAGAATGGAGCACAAGCTTTCCGGAGGAGGTATCTGTTCCGGAATCGTCGCTGCGCGACCCCTCCCATTCGCCGCGCGAAAATCGCGGCTCTGGGCCCCTCCCTCTTACACGGCCGAGGGTGGCCATGGATTCCGGAACAGATACCCCCTCCGGAAGCTTTCCACTTACGTAGAAGGCAATCTGGGGAATCTGCTGCATGCGGTGGCGGGGCCAGCCCTTCTCGATGCCCTTCGTAAGCTCCAGCATGGGGCGCTCGCCCATGCCATAGCAGAGATAATCGGCCCCGGAAGTATATAGGACGGAGGGCAGCAGGCAGTCTTTCCAGTAGTCGTAATGCGTGAGGCGGCGGAGCGAAGCCTCTATGCCGCCGATAATCACCGGAATATCCGGATAGAGTTTCTTGAGGATCTGGGTGTACACCGTGACGGCGTAATCCGGACGGGCGCCGGCCTTGCCTTCCGGCGTATAGGCATCGTCGTGACGCAGGCGTTTGGAGGCGGTATAGTGGTTCACCATGGAATCCATGGCGCCTGCATTGAGGCCGAAATAGAGCCTGGGGGCGCCCAGCTTGCGGAAATCACGCAAGTCGTCCCGCCAGTTGGGCTGCGGAATCACGGCCACCCGGTAGCCCCATTTCTGGAGCCAGCGTGCAATGACCGCCGTCCCGAACGAAGGATGGTCGATGAAGGCGTCGCCGCTCAGCAGGATGATGTCGATATAGTCCCAGCCCAGCGCCTGCACCTCCTTCACGGAAGTGGGAAACATGTAGTCGTTATTCGACATACAGCAGCAGCCCTTTCAGGTATTCTCCTTCCGGATGATAGATGTTTACGGAATGGTCGGCAGGCTGGTTCAGACGGTCCAGGATGCGCACACTGCGGCCGGACTCCGCGGCTGCGGAGAACACGGCCAGGGCGAAGGCTTCCTTGTCCACCACCTGCGAGCAGCTGAACGTGAACACGAAACCGCCCGGCGCCACCTTGGCGATGGCGGCCGCATTCAGGCGCTGATAGGCCCGGAGCGCATTTTTAAGCGCCCCGCGGTGCTTGGCGAATGCCGGCGGGTCCACGATGACAAGGTCATACGCCCCGTCCGGAACCTTCTTTATGAAGTCGATGGCGTCGGCACAATAGGAAGTGTGCCGATCGGGCGTGAAGCCGTTGAGCGCCACGTTGCGGTCCACCATGTCCATGGCCCGCTGCGAGCTGTCCACGGAATCCACGTGCGCAGCGCCGCCGGCAAGGGCATAGACGGAGAAACCGCCCGTATAGCAGAAAAGGTTGAGGACGTGACGGCCTTCCGCCAGACGGCCTACGGCGGCGCGGTTCTCCCGCTGATCCAGGAAGAAGCCGGTCTTCTGGCCTTCCTGCCAGTTCACGAGGAATTTATTGCCGTTTTCAAGGACCACGAGTTCGTCTTTGGAGGTGACAAAACCATCGGCCTTATACAGATAGCCGTCCACCAGCTCCAGGCCGGCCTTGAACGGCGCCGTGCCGGAACTTTTGTCGTAAACGGCCTTCAGGCGCTCCCCATATACGGTTTTGAGCGCTTCGCAGATGGCCGTCTTGGCCCTGAACATGCCCACCGAATGGGCCTGGAGCACGCAAACGCCGTCGTAATAGTCTATTATCAAGCCCGGGAGTCCGTCCCCTTCCCCGTGTACCAGGCGATAGCAATTGGTCCGGGCACTCTGCGTCAGGCCGAAAGCGTCCCGGAGCTGAAAAGCCCGCAGCAGCATCCGCTCCCAGAAATCCGGCAGCGTAGGGTCTTCGTCAAAGCTCAGGATGCGCACGGCGATGGAACCAATCTGGTAATGCCCGCAGGCCAGCAGTTTGCCGTCTGCGGCGCAAACGCTCACCAGGTCTCCCTCTGCAGGATGTCCCACAATCTGGCCGATGGCACCGGAGAACACCCAGGGATGAAAACGCAAGAGGGATTCCTCCCGGCGGGGTTTGAGGATTACTTTATCCATGGTCTTGATATCTTTCAGGGTACAGTTGCTCAGGCGTAAGGGGATGCTTCCGGGAACGCATCAGCTTCAGGTACATCTCCCGGCAGACCCAGGCGTCCGTAGCGGCGTAACGCTGCTGCGATTCGCTCAGCTGGACCGCTTCCCAGTTGGACAGCTGCTGCGCCTTGGAAATTTTCACGCCCAGAATGATGGCGGTCATTTTCTTCACGCTTTTGTCCCGGATGCCATATTCCCATACGATGTTCTGCAGGTCCACGAAACCCTTGGGGGAAAACTTAGTGATTTTCTGCAGGCCCCGGACATCGTCCAGCGTAGCCGCTCCCACCTTAACGATGGACGGATTGGCCAGAATGGAAGCCAGCGGACGCGGCAGGCCCAAGGTCTTCAGGCGGAACAGGTAAGCTTTTCCGCCGCCGGAAAGCTGCAGCAGCGCCGTTCCGTTGGCCTGCTGCTCGGGAGAAAAAGTCGGACGGGTTTCCGTGTCGAAGCCCAGCACCTGCTGCCGCTTCAGGTATCGCAGCGCACGGTGAAAAGCGTCACCCTCCGCGTCAATGACCTCGATGGTTCCGGGGAAAGACGCCAGTTCCAGCGCCCCGATTTCTTCTGGGCTAACGGAAATTTTGTACATAGGTATCTTGAACGTAGGATGCGGCCACTTCTACCAGGACCGGATATCCCAGTTCGGACTCTTCGGTTTCGAAATAATGCAGGGAGGGACGTGCTATCCGGTGCGTAAACAGGCGCTGCGAGCGCAGCAGTCCATACGTGGCGGAAATCAACACCTGCTGCGGTTCCAGGAAGCGGAAGTTCCCGGACAGCATGTTATCGAAGGCACTGTCTTCCTCTGTCCCCTCCCGACGGATAAGCGCCAGCTCCGACTCCAGATAGGCAAGGTCGAAGGCGTAATTGTCCACAATCAGCACGTCCATCTTCCGGCCGGAGGTCTGGTACTGACGCAGCAGATTCCGGAATTCCGTCCGGATATCCAGCGCCTGTTCCGGAGTAATGACGCTCAGACGGGCATCGGCCCACGCTTTCCTGGCGAAAACGGATTGCCAGGCCCCGCTCCTGCGGGTGGCGCGGTCCGTCCATACGGCGATGTCACGGGCACCGGAAGCGTACGCCTGCTCCAGCAGTATATCTACCGGCGAGAGCAGGATGCCTTTCCCGCCACAAAGCTTCAGCAGCGCATCCACGTCCCGATAACCGAACTCCGCCTGCATGGACGAAGCGAAAATCACTATTTTGGAACGCATCTTGGGCAGCAGCGCGTCGGGGGTGGCCGTGGAACGGACACAGGTGCTGTCCCAGGCAAAAATGGCATTGCGCACAGCTGCCTCCCGCAGACTGTCCGTCCTTTCCGGTACATCGTTCCCTTCCACGATAAAGTGTCCGTAAGGTTCGTTGAAGGCATCCAGGATGACGTCGAAACGCTCTCCCGCGAAATCCGGCAGCGAATCCCGCAGGGCACGTCCGTCAATGTTGTCTACGGCATCGATGGTCTGGAAACGGCGTGCCAGCGGAAGAACGTCCTTTGACTCGCCGACAATGGCAATGGAGCCGTCCGGGCCGAATTTGCCGGCCTGTGCTACCAGCCCGCCTGTTCCCGTGGAGTCCGATGCGATGGATAGGACCAGCGGAAGTTCGGACTCGGATACCTCCGTACCCCGCTTGCAGGATGCGAATAAAGCCAAAGCGGTGATTCCCAGTATGACGATTCTTCTCATAGTGCTTGCTCAAAAATACGAAAGCTGAATGCAAAAGTACACAATTCCTGCTACTTTTCCAATCCCAGTACTTCCTTGATTTTGGGAATCAGAAGGGAATTGAGGTATTCCGGCTCCATGAAATGGCCGCCGTCGTATTCCATGTAGGTGCTTTTGCCAAAATATTTTTCCCAGAGGTCCGTACGTACCACGCCGGAAGCCTTGTAGTGGTCCTGCTTTCCAAAAAAAGCGTAATAGAAGCCCGTCGGCTCGATACTGGCGAAGGCCGCCTCCGCGTGCGCCTTGTATTTGCGCAGGATTTCGGGCGTGAATTTCAGTTTCTGTCGGTCGCCTTCCTTGACGGGAAAACGAAGGTGCAAGTACCATCGGCCCAAGGCGAAACGGGCGATGCGCGCCGCCTTGCACAACCACGCGGGCGCACCCAGCGAGGGCGACACAAACAAATGCGGAATTCCCTGAATACGAAGCGCTTGAATAGCGCCCAGCGATTCGCCGATAAGCAGCTGCGGCTTCAGTTCTTCCACCCAGGAAGCAATTTGCCTGCTGCCCAGTTCCGGGTCGAAGTCGTATGTGCGCACAACTACCTTTACCTTGCGCTCGTCCATGTGGATGCGCAGATGATTGGGGATGCGGCTGTCCCCGCCGCCTCCCATGCCGTGGATATAGAGAATGGTTTTCACGGTTGCAAAATTAATATTTAATCTTTACTTTTGTGAGAATTTATAAAAGATTCGGCATGAAAAAAATCATCATTTCCGCAGCCTTCGCTGTTCTGGTCGCCCTCAGTGCCGGCGCCCAGCGTCCTGCCAGCCCTGTACAACCGGCGGACTACCAGTTCACCACCGTCAAGGAAAATCCCATTACTCCCATCAAGAACCAATACCGCAGCGGAACCTGCTGGTGTTTCAGCGCATTATCCTTCCTGGAGTCGGAAGTCATCAAGGCCAAGGGCATCAAAGACCCGGCCCTGTACCCGGATTTCTCCGAAATGTTCATTGTGCGCAAGGCCTATGCAGAACGCGCCCAAAAGTTCGTGCGCCTCAACGGCAAACTCAATTTTGCCGCCGGCTCGGATTTTGGCGACGTACTGGATGTAGCCAAGAAATACGGCCTGATGGACCAGAAGGCTTACTCCGGCCTGCAGTACGGCTATGACCTCCCCGTGCAGGGCGAGCTGGACGCCGTTCTCAAAGGCTATGTGGATGCCGTGATAAAAAACCCCAACCGCAAACTCACCGCTGTCTGGGCCAAAGGCATGGAAGGCATTCTGGATGCTTACATGGGCGAAATTCCCGGGCAGTTCACAGTGAACGGTGCGACATACACCCCGGAAAGCTATCGTGACGCCCAGGGCCTGAACCTGGACGACTATATCGGCTTCACCTCCTTCACGCACCATCCGTTCTACACCTCCTTCGCCATCGAGGTGGAAGACAACTGGCGCTGGACCCCGTCCTGGAATGTTCCGCTGGATGAATTCATGGCCATCATCGACCAGGCCATCAACGACGGTTACACCGTAGCCTGGGGCGGCGACGTCTCCGAAGCCGGTTTCACGCGCAACGGACTGGCCATTCTTGTGGACACGGAAGTCAAAGCAAGCAGCGGCTCGGACCAGGAGCGCTGGGTGGGCAAGGCCGAGGAAAAACCTGCCGAAAAGGTGGCCGTGAAAGAAATTGAGGTGAACCAGGAGAACCGCCAGCTGTGGTTCGACGAGAAAACCTCCACGGACGACCACGGCATGCACCTCTACGGCATCGCCAAGGACCAGAACGGCACCAAGTACTACCTCATCAAGAACTCCTGGGGAGAAAGCGGAGAGTACAAGGGTATCTGGTACATGAGCGAGCAGTTCTGCAAGGGTAAAACCCTGAACATCGTCGTGAACAAGAAAGCCGTTCCCAAGGAAATCCTCAAAAAACTGGGGCTTAAATAATGAGCCTGAAGAAATACATTCCCAATGCCATCACTTCTATGAATGCCCTTTCGGGCACCATAGGAGTGGTGTTCGCATTGCAGGGACACCCGGATTACGCTTTCATCTGCATGCTGGCCGCGTCCGTCTTCGATTTTTGCGACGGCCTGGCCGCCCGCCTGCTCAACGCCTACTCTCCCATGGGCAAGGAGCTGGATTCCCTGGCGGATATGGTAAGCTTCGGCGTGCTGCCTTCGGTGATCCTCATCGGCACCATGCAGCTGAAGGGGGCGGACAGCTGGACGGAAGTTATTCCGGTATTCCTGGCCGTGATGAGCGCACTCCGGCTGGCCAAGTTCAACGTGGACGATCGCCAGACCTCGGACTTCATCGGCGTCGCCACCCCTACCGCAGCCATTATCTGCGGTTCCCTGTGCTACTTTTCCCTGCATAACGACGCCCTGGATGCGCTGGTGGGAAGCCCGTGGTTCCTGCCCGCGGTCGCCGTGGTGCTGGGGCTGCTCCTTGTGAGCGAGATTCCCATGTTCGGAATGAAGGTGGCCAAGGGGCACAGACTGCTGGACGCCAAGCGCATCGTCTTTCTGTGCGCCATCGTCCTTATACTGGCATGTACGGCCTTTTTCCGGCTCAACTGGAGCCTGGCCGTACTGGGCGTCTTTGTTTTTTACATTCTGGAAAACCTGGTAATCAGAGTGATTCCAGGTCCTCGTCCGTAAGGCCGAACCTGGCAGCTACATCGTCCGGGATGTCATTGAAATCAATGGCATCCCAGATTTGTTCTATCTCCCGGCGGTCCTTTTTGGTGGGACGTCCGGCGCCGCGGTCCCGCGAAAGGAAGAAACTTTCCACAGGTGCACGGAGTTTGTCCAGCTCGACCTGCGGTGTGAGATTCTCGGCAAAATTGGGAACCAATTTGGCCCCCACGCGATGTTCGGTGGGCTGCACGACCTTGTAAACGAAGGTTATGGCACCCTTGCGGACATGCAGGATGTCACCGGCCTGCACCAGTTTGGAGGGCTTGGCATTCACCTGCCCCGTCTTCACCCTACCGCCTTTGCAGGCATCGGCCGCCTCGCTGCGCGTCTTGAACGCCCGGATGGCCCACAGGTATTTATCGATACGGACGTCTGCCATTATTCTTCCACGGGTGCTGAAACGATATCATTCTCTGAACGGGGATCCATGCGCACCTCCAGAAGCATCGTGTCCTTTTCCGCCGGAAGGAGGAAAAAATCGGAGACCTCGGCGGGCACCAGGACCACTTCGCCGGTTTTGAGCCCGTAATTGGTTCCATCGGCCTGTACCACGGCGGCGCCTTTGACGCAAACGTACAGCAGGAAGGTGTCATCCTCGTCACGATGGCTCTTGAGCGCGTCCGTCAGCGGAATGGCGTTTACCGTAAACTGCTCCGTCGCGTCGGTTCCGGCCGCATGCCCGGCGATTTTTCCCTTCAGGTCTATCAGGTCGAAGGCCTCCTCCAGGTGGAGTTCGCGGTCCGTTTTGCCCCAGTCGTACAGACGGAACCAAAGTTCCGAAGATTCGGCGATTTCCAGCAGCGTGACATCCTTCGCCGCATGTACCAGGCCGGGCCGGACAAGGTAACATTCCCCCACCCGGGGCGTCACGGAATGCAGGAGCGGCTCCACCTTGCCCGTCATGCAGGCGCGGTAGAACTCCTCCGCACTCACCGGACGCTTGAAGCCCATATACAGACGGGCATCCGGTCCGGTCGCTTCCACGTACCAGAGGGCCGTTTTTCCGAAGGCATCGTAGCGCTGCCCGGCGGTTTCATCGTCAGGGTTCACATGCAGCGAATTGCGGCCTCTTACGGTGAGGCGTTTGACCATCACCGGAAACTGCGTGCCGTACCACGCAAAGGCGGTCTCCCCCACCAGACGTTCCAGGTATGTCTGCATGATGTCACTCAGGCTGTTGCCTTTGAGCCAGCCTTCGCAGGCCATCGAATCCACAAAGCCCAAATCCGCCAATTTGTATTCTACGGTTCCCCAGGGCATTTCCTGCACGTCCGGCAGGAACTTCAAGGGTGTCAGTTTCTGGTTTTCCATAATTCTTGTCTTCTGTCAATCGTGCAAAAATACGTAAAATTCCGTACTATTTTTCTTATCTTTGCAAGAATTTGATTTATAGAAAGATGTTTTTCTCCCTCAAAAAGAAACTGATGGGCAAAGCCATCAGCAGAAGGAACCTGCAACATCCCTTCAACCTGGACCTTGCAGACAATTACACGCTGGATGCGTCGGCCGACCCTGTCGTCAATAATTCCTATTATTTTTCCGCTCACGACCAAAACCTTTCCTTTTTTGCACGTCTCGGCAAAAGAAGTTCGCAAGACGAGACGTGGTTTGTCATTTTCCTGGACGGAAAACTCTACTCGCTCAAGCAGGAACTGTTTCCCGCCGGCCAGGCGCCGGTCAAGGTGGAGCATGAAGGAGGCAAATGGACGGTTTCTTTTGAGGGGATTCTGAACGAGAGCGACCAGGTGCGCTTCCGGGGAACGTTCGTAGCCCGTCATGCGCCCATTGACTTTACCAGCGACATGCCTGCAGAACGCATGGCCACCGGCATGGCGAACGAAAAATGGAGCAAAGCCTTTTTCGCGGAGCTCCAGACCATCAGCGGCCAGTGCCATTATGAGCAGGAAGGCATGCTGGAAGGGACGTTTACCCTGAACGGGGAAAAAACCGACTTCCAACTCCCCTGCGTGCGCGACCATTCCTTCGGGAAGCGGGACTGGAACTATATGAACAACCACCTGTGGCTCATGGCGGTTTCCTCCCCTGTCCAGTTCAATTACTCGCTGGTTTCCTATCCTGCGTTGAGCGTGCTGGAAGTCGGCAATTACCGGGATATGGACGGGCAGCACTACATGCAGCTGGCCGATTTGGATTTCCGTCAGGTGGCCCGGGGAAGCGTCCCCGCAGAGCTGTCCCTGAATGTCCGCCTGGACAATGACCGCACCGTTTCCGTGCAGGCCCGGGTGCTCGCAGGCGTTACCTACCGTTTTCAGGACGGGCAATACATCCTGCATGAGAACATCGCGGAATTCACCATTGACGGAATCACGTGCCGCGGCATCCTGGAAATCGGTTTCAACCGGGACAGCGGCAGGTATTTCAACCAACGGAACTTAACGGAAATCAGAAGATAGATGACCCTTTTTGAATTAGGGAAGCTCCCCGAACAAGCATACGCAAAGGTGGGCGGAAAAGCCTCCGGCCTGGATTTACTCATAAAAAAAGGCTTCAACGTTCCCAAAGGATTTGTCCTTACCGACCTCGACACCCTTGACGAAAATGCTGTATATAAGGCGTTTGACGCTTTGAATGTCTCCAAGGTTTCCGTACGGTCCTCCGCCTCCAACGAAGACGGTACAAGCGCTTCCAACGCCGGCCAGTATGATACCTTCCTGTTCGTGGACCGCGCCCGCCTGATTGAGAGCATTCGCAAATGTGTGGCGTCCCTGGAGTCCGGGCGGGTGCAGGATTACGCCCGGCACTTCCAGCTGGGGAAAGGCAGCATGAACGTGGTGGTGCAGGCCATGATAGACAGCGAAAAGGCCGGCGTGCTCTTTACGGCAGCCCCCGGCGCCGGACACGCCATCCTCATCGAGGCTGTGCAGGGCCAGGGCGAGAACCTGGTTTCCGGCCAGGTGAGCGCGCATCGGTACGAAATTTCCCGCAAATGCTACAGGCCTTCCGGCGACGACTTGCTCTCCGAGGCCCAGGTCCGGCAACTCTACGAGGCCGGGAAGCGGATTCGTGAAACCTTCGGCGAAGACAAAGACGTCGAATGGGCCGTCCGGGGCGAAACGCTGTATTTCCTTCAGATGCGTCCAATCACCACCGAAATAATTGACATTGAAGAATTTGACCGCGAGGACGACTTGAGCGGACATCTTTTCACCAAACGGAATGTAGGCGAGATGCTGCCGGGCGCCGTGACGCCCCTCACCCTTTCCACCTCGGTGAAGGCCATCGACTACGGCATGCGCTATATGCTGGCCGAAGCGAGCGTGTATAAAACCCCGTTCCAGGAGGCTCCGCTTCGGCTCATTTCCTCCATTTCCGGGCACTTGTTCTTTGACATGAACCTGCTCTACAACATGCACGCACGGGTGAGCATCGCCAGTCCGCAGTCCATGAACCTGTCCATCATGGGCGAATACCACGACCATCCGCCGGTGGAAGCGCCGTACGCCAGCGCAGCGGTACGGGCCGTCAATTCCGTCAAGTTCCTCAGATACGTATATTCCGGGCACAGCGCCCTGGGCAAGTTCGACAAGTTGCTTACGCGCGTCCATTTTGCCGATACGGCCGATTACAAGGAACTTTATGCCAGTATCGACCAGAATCTCGCGCTGCTGGACGAGAGCCTAATCTACCACTATGCTGCGTCGTCTTATTCAGGCAGTGCCTCCAGTACCCTGTACCAGCTGGTGGATGCGTATTTCCCGGACAAACAGCAGTACCAATCCTTCCTGTCGCACCTTTTAAGCAATATCCCGGGCATTGAGAGCGCCGATATCCTGGAGCGTCTGCAGGAACTGGCGGGCCTGATTAAATCCGACAGGGCGGAAGCGGTGCATTTCAGCGCAGACGAACTGCTCGCACATATCAAGGGAAACCCGGTGTTGCTGGAGAAGTACCAAGCCTTTCTGGCGCACCACGGTCACCGCTGCATCAAGGAGGCCGAACTGCGGAACAAACCCTGGCGGGAGGACGAGACGTCGCTCATGAACTACCTTTCCAGCATCATCAAGTCCCCGAAAAGCCTGGTTGCCAAAGAAGAAGAACTGGATTACAAGAAGGAGTTTGCCTTTGTCAAGAATCCCCTGCTCAAGGCCGCGTGCATCACTTTTGCCAAAAAGTCCCGGCAGGCGGTGGTGGACCGCGAATACACCAAATCCTGCCTCATCAAAATCATCGACCTGTTCAAGACACAGTATGCACGGCTGGCAGCGTTGCTGCTTTCGTCGGGCTTGCTGCCGGATACGGATCTCATTTACTTCCTCACCCACAAGGAGATAGGCCGGCTCATTGAAGGTGCCGATTTGACCCCGCTGGCCCTTCGCCGGCGCAAGGCGCACCAGATTCAGCAGGAGCTGACATTTGACGACGTCTATATCGGAAAACCGGTGGCCGATACCTTTGACGCGGAAGAAAGCGAGGGCGTGCTGCGGGGCGTCCCCGTTTCCAACGGCAGCTGCGAAGGCATCGTGCACATTGTCAATTCGGCCGAAGATGCCAACCGGCTGCAAAAAGGCGAAATCATGGTGGCCAAATTCACGGACATCGGCTGGACGCCCTACTATTCCATCGTGAACGGCCTTGTGACCGAGATTGGCTCCGCCCTCTCCCACGGCGCCGTGGTGGCACGGGAGTACAACCTCCCCGCCATCGTCAATGTCAAAGGCGCCACCAAAGTACTGAAAAACGGCGACCATATCACCATGGACGCCACGAAAGGCACGATTGTTATCGATTAGAGGCTGTTGTCTTGACGAAAATGCGTATATTTGGTCGAATAAATGAATACCATGCATAAACTGACTGTACTCGCCGCCTTGTCGGCACTCACCCTTTTCTCCGCTTCCTGCAACAAGACGGGAGCCGACGAGAAGAACAACCCCTACAAGCCGTTGGAGCTTTCCACCAAATCGGCCGGGTTCGTCCGGAAGGGAAACACTTTCTCCTTCAATTTCCTCGAACGCATCAATGCCTCCACGGACAAGGATTACGTCATTTCTCCTTTGAGCATGCAATTCCTCCTGGGAATGATTCTGGACGGCGCCCGGGGAGAAACGGCCGATGAGATATGCTCGGTCCTCGGCTACGGCGCCGGAGACGTGAATGCAGTGAACGAATACTGCCTCTCCATGCTCCAGCAACTGCCTTCGATGGACAAGAAAACCACGCTGAACATCGCCAATGCCATTTTCGTGGATGACGGATGGCCCCTTCTAGACAGCTACAAGAGCACCGTCGGGCAGTATTACAAGGCCGAAGTTTCCAATCTTGACTTCTCCGACGCTTCCGCATCGCTCAATGCCATCAACGGCTGGTGCAACAAGCAGACAAACGGTATGATTCCCAAGGTACTCGACGAGGTATCGACCAACATGCTGGCTTACCTGCTGAATGCCATGTACTTCAAGAGCCAGTGGAAGGAAAAGTTTGAGAAGAGCGCCACTTCCGACGAGACGTTCACCGACGAGTCCGGGGCTGAGCGCACGGTGAAGATGATGAAGCAGAACAAGAACTACGACTATTCCGAAAATGACATCTACAAGGCCGTCCGCATGCCATACGGCAACGGTGTATTCTCCATGTTCGTATTCCTGCCGAGGGACGGTTACGTGCTTTCCGACGTCATCGCTTCCCTGAAGGCCTCTTCCTGGGACGAGGTCCGTCACGAAATGTTCTCCTGCGACGTGGATCTCCGGCTCCCCAAGTTCGAGACCAAATTCCACGTCAAACTCAATGACATCCTTTCGAAAATGGGGATGCCCCTTTCCTTCGACAAGGAGAAGGCCGATTTCAAGGCCATGTCCGACTACGCCCTCTGCCTGAGTTTTGTCCAGCAGGACGCCGTCATCAAAGTTGATGAAGAAGGCGCCGAGGCTGCCGTCGTATCCAGCGCCGGCATGATAAAAGAGACAGCCGTCGGTCCGGGCGCGCACGTTGTCTTCCATGCCGACCATCCCTTCCTTTACCTTATTGCCGAATCCAGCACCGGCGCCATCCTGTTTGCAGGAAGATATAGCGGAAAATGAAAAAAATAATGATTGCAGCCGTACTGCTGGCCATCTCAGCAGGTCAGGCCACGGCACAGAAGCACAATGACTCTTCTATGCATGTAAATGACATATTGGACAAGCTCAACGGGCAAGACGTGGTTTTGTTCGTAGCCGACAAGGATGAGATTTCGCCTTCAGAAGTTCCTTTCCCTGTGGTATTTACCGGCATGGGAAAGATGCGGATGTTCAGCGCCCTGGTAAAGTGGCACGAGACCCTGCCGGAAGGACGGCGTCCGATCGTCCTGAATATCGGCAGTGCCGGGTCGGCGAAATATCCCATCGGGACCATCGTCCCCTGCACCCGTTTTGTCAACGGCGGTTGCGAACTGGTGGAGGATTGCATAACGCTGCCCGGAGAGGGAGCGAGCGTCTTTTCCGGGGATTACTTCATGAGCACCCAAACTTTCAGCCCGGAACAGGTGAAGGAACTGTCCCGGCAGTACGACCTTTTTGACATGGAGGCCTACGCCGTCGCCCTTTTCTGCCAGATGCATGACATCCCGTTTTACTGCCTCAAGGCTGTATCCGACAACCTGGACGGGAACCTGAAGGACTGGCGAAGCATCCTTGCGGATATCCGCGCCCGGTTTACGGAATTGCTTAACCGGATGAAGAAAGACGGCGGTAAGACGGAGTTCTGACTTTTCAGCTTGCAAGCGAACGGGGTAGAAAAAAGGTCGCCCGGAGACCGGGTGACCTGAAAGTTGGCAGGGCCGTAAGCCGCTTTCTGTTTTTGAATCTGTCATTTATCTTCGCAACCTACCCCCCGGCATCAGGCGGGCCGCCCTCAACTGCCGGTATATTTGGTCTTGCAGGCCCGGGCAACGTACCCGCTGCAAGTCGCCTTGCAACGTCGTGGGCTCTTACCCCGCGTTTTCACCCTTACCGGAGAAAAAAAAACAAAAACACCGGCGGTAATTTTCTGTTACGCTGCTTAAAGATTACTCCCTACTGTGCTTTCCACAGCCGGGTGCCCTTTCCTGTGCGGACTTTCCTCAGGGCCGAAACCCCGCGACAGATCGTCCTGCCAATATTACATTGGAACTGCAAAGTTACAAATTATTTTTGAAACCAGGCCAGAGACTTGGCACAACGCTCGGAAATGGACGCCCAGTCCCCTGCTTTCACCATTTCCCTGGGGAAGAGTTTTGAGCCCATGCCCACGGCGGCGACCCCGCTCCGGCAAGGCCGATGAGGACGGCCGGCCACCAGGGGCTCATGGCACCCAAGGGCTGGGCGGCCATCCGCACGCTTTCGGAATACATTGTCTTCCACCGCAAACCCGAGCGGCAGGATAATCACATGCACATGGACCTCCTCACCCGCTACAACGTGGAGGATTACTGAATTGCTGCCGTCCGGCAGGCTTCCGATTTACAAGATATTTTTCAGAGCAGTTTCCACGGCGTCGTATTCGTAGCCGCGGGACAGGCCGAATTTCAAAAGTTTCAGGCGACGCTGCGGGTCCCCTTCCAGGGTACGGGCCTTGGCGGTCAATACACGCGTGAGTTTATCGGCCGCGGCTGTTGGCTCCACGTCCGCCAGTCCGGCGGAAATCGCAGCCTCCGGAACACCCTTTGCACGTAGCTGAAAGCGTATTTTCACCGGCCCCCACCCCTGCAGTGCGGCTTTTTCACGCGCAAAGGCCGAGGCATAACGGACATCGTCCACATACCTCTCTTCCACCAGCGAGGCAAGCACTTTTTCGGCGGCCTCAGCGTCTCCGTCCAGCGCTTTCAGGGCTTTGCGGTACACATCGGAGCGGCAATACTCCGCCTTTGCACATTGCTTCTGCAGACGGGAGAGGACAGCGGCGGTTTCCATCGGCATATCGGCATTAAAAATTATAGCCCAACGACAGGTAAAAGCCCACCTTCTTGCTTAAATTGGACCAGTGCAACGTGGCTTTCAGCGGTCCTACGATGGAATTGTAGGCATAACCGAGGCCCACGCCGCCCAGCCAGTCCCCATTTGCGGCGCTCTCGTTGAAGCCGTCGAACGTATAGCCGGCGTTCCCCATCAGCGACACATAGTGGTTTTTCAGGATACGGACACGGGCGTCCAGGCGCAGCAGCGCGAGTTGGTTCCGCACCACGACGGCATCGTTGATGCCGATAAAAGGAATCTGATGCTCCATGTATCGGCCCGGAAGTTCACCGCCCAGCACGTTGGCAAAAACCAGCGAGGTCTCCGGGCCGAAAATCATCCGGAAATTGAATTGGGGGATGAGGGTGAATCGGCCGAAACTCACGGGGAATTTGCCGTTCAGCGAGGCAATCACATGCACGGGAAACTGGTTTGCGTCCCATTTTCTCACATCCGTGAAGGAGTCGGCACGCAGCCCCACCGACACCCCTTTTGTGGGGAAATAGCCGTCGTCCATGGTTTCTGCGCGGCCCTCCACGAACAGGCCCAGGTAATCCTGCACGACGCCGTCTCCCACATAGTAATCCAGGCCCGTATCACCGGTGGACAGCATGCGGAACACCTTGGTCAGGCTGTTTCGAAAGCCCAATTTCACATCGAAGGCCGACCAGTGCATATTGGAAAAATACACCTCCTGGTTCGAGTTGATGAGCTCCAGGTTGAAATTGGCTTTCTGCGTGACAAAACTGCTCCTGCCGAGGTAGCGGACGTCGGCCCGGACATTGAAGGTGGAGAAGTCGGGCGCGTTGTACGCATACATCACATCCAGATACGGGTTCACGCTCACCCGGGCGGTCAAGTCCAGGGAGGAGCCGTTCATGGCATGGGTGTTCAGGCCTACGTTGAGAAGCAGCGACACGATGTCCTGCGTATCCATGCGGGCGCCGAAGCCAATCTGGTGCATGGGGCCGCGCTTGCACAGGATACGCAGGTGAAAAGGTTCCTGCGTCCCCCGCAATTCGTAAGTCACATAATCGTATGCACCCTTTCCGAAGATGACGGCGATGTCTTCCTCTATCTCCTGCTTGCTCACCTCCCGGCCCGGTTTCACACGCATTTTGGAGCGCAGGTACTCGGCCTCATTTTCATCTACGCCCACAATGTCTATCCGGTCTATCAGCACGGCCTGGTATTCCAAATCCAGCGCCGGTTTCGCATTCAGCTTCCGTTTGGCCTTGCCCAGGCGGTGACGGACCGCATCCAGCTGGGGTTTCATGGCTTCGGCGGCTTTGTAGCCCCGATTGTACATGGTATCCACCGCCGCCCGGTTGAAGCTGAGCATATTGTATCCGTCAAGATTGGGGTGGATGCGGACATCTACGCTCTTGACATTGTGTTTGAAGGCATCGTCGCCGAACAGATTCATGGTGGAGAGCATGATATCGGCCAGATTCTGTATTTCCTCCGCCTTCGCATTGCTCTCGGAAAGGTCGATGCCGATGACAATATCCGCACCCATCTCCCGGGCGACATTGACGGGAAAATTGTTGCGCATGCCCCCATCCACCAGCACCATGCCCCCCGTTCGCACGGGAGCGAACAGACCGGGGATGGACATAGTGGAGCGCATGGCCAGGTTCAGGGAGCCCTCGTGCCAGATTTTGGCACGGCCGGACGCCATGTCCGTTGCTACGCACGCAAAAGGGATGGGCAGCTTGAAGAAGTCCGTAGAGTCGCTATAACAAACTGTCTTTGAAGTAATTAACTGGTTTACATTCTGGCCGAACACAAAGCCGGAAGGAAGACTGCCCAGCAGGCTGTTCCGCGCAAACGAACTCATGTCTTCCCCATCCTTCCTGGCGCCCAGCTGCAATTGGCGGTTACGGCCCGCGGCAAAAGGCATGTCGCCCTGAATGAAGTTTTTATAATCGTCCGCCTTGTAATAAAATGGGAAGGACAAGATGTACTTTTCCTTGTAACGGATACGGGAATACGGAACATACTTTTTGTCCACCCTGTCGCTCAGCACCAATCCCCAGTCCATGTTCCTGAACAGGGAGTCCAGATAGTCCGCTTCATAGCCCAGGGCGTACATGGCACCCACCAAGCCGCCGATACTGGTTCCCACGACCATGTCTATGGGCAAATCGTATTGTTCCAGGTACTTGAGTACACCCACCGAGGCGGCGCCTTTCGCTCCACCGCCGGACAGCACCAGGGCTACCGTAGGCCGGGTTTTGCGGATTTGCGCCATCCGGTAGCGGATTTGGCGGACGGCAGCGGCATCACGTTCATCCAGGCCGAAGGTCGAGGATTCCGGTTCTGCGGGAGTCTGGCCGAAGGCGGAAAGGGTCAGCAGCAGGGCGGCAAAGGCTGTAAAAAGTTTCTTCATGTCACGTTGTGTTTACCGGCCAGCAGGCCGCAGGCGGCAAAAATATCTTCTCCGCGGGAGGCGCGGATGGTGGCGGTAACACCGCCTTTTTCCAACTGCTCCCGGAACGCTTCCATTGTCTGTGCAGAAGCGCTTTTATAGGGGAAATCCGGAATGGAATGGAAACGAATCAGGTTTACGCGGCACTCCATGCCCCGCAGCAGCTTCAGCAGTGCGTCCGCATGGCGCGGAGTGTCGTTCCAGGTGTCGAACACGGTGTATTCAAAGCTGACCCGACGCTGGCCGGTGAAGTCGAACTGCTTGATGAGGCGCACCACTTCCGTGATGGACCATGCTTTTTGCACGGGCATGAATTCTTCGCGCTCCTCGGGGAAAGGATTGTGCAGGCTGACCGCCAGATGACACTTGCTTTCCTGCAGATATTGTTTCAGCTTGGGTAAAACGCCTATGGTGCTTAAAGTAACGCGTTTGGGACTCCAGGCCACGCCCCAGGGTGCGGTCAGGATGTCGATGACACGTTTCACCTTGTCCCAATTGTCCAAAGGCTCGCCCATGCCCATGAAAACGGCGTTTGTGAGGTCTGCGGCTTCTTCTATGGCAAAGAACTGGCTCAGGATGTCCGCCGTGTCCAGGTTGCCGTGGAAACCTTGCCGGCCGGTCATGCAGAATTTGCAGCCCATCTTGCACCCGGCCTGGGAGCTCACGCACAGGGTCTTGCGCTCATGGTCCGGAATCATCACGGCCTCCACGTAAAAGACTTCTTCCGCCGTGCCCGCTTTGAGCGCGCACCGCACCGGAAAGAGATATTTCCGGGTTCCGTCCTTGGAGGTTTGCACATCGACAGGCTGTATCATCCCTACTTCGTACCGCTGCGCCAGCACTTCCCTGCCCTGCTTGGACAGGTTGGTCATTTCATCTATGCTGCGAACCCGCTTTTGATACAGCCATTGCGCCATCTGCTTCCCGGCAAAGCCCGGCAAGCCCACTTCCAGCGCAATGGCCTTCAGTTCCTCTGGCGTTTTTCCCAATAAACGTTCCTTCATATTCTGCAAATTTATAAATATCCCGCCTAAAAACAAATCCCTTCTGCCCCGGGATTACTTTGCCGGGACGATGCGGCAGCGGGAAAGGGCGTCGGCATGATCCGGGGAAAGGACGCGGGCTTTCAGCAGTTCCTCCACCGTACACGCAGACGGTGCGTGATGCGCACGGAACAGGACAATGCCATGGGCCTCGCTGCGGGAGATGTGCGGATGTCTGGCCAAATCGGCCTCGGGGAGTGTCCACAGTGCGAAACCGGGCACTTCTGAACAGGTAATGAGGTCTGAGAGACCGGCGTACTTTTCCGCATCGAAGCGGTAGATTTCCATCAATTGCTCCGGAGTGGAATAGCCGCCCAACCGTGTGCGGTACTGTACAATTTTCCCCGCGAAGTACGGTCCGATTCCGGGCAGGTCCAGCAGAGCCACGCTGTCGGCCTTGTTGATGTCCAGACGGGGAATGTCGATGTACGGTTCCAGCCGGGCATATACGCTGTCCGCCACCACGTAACTTTTGGCAAAGTCTGAGGGGCGACGGAATCGGCCGCCTTTAAGCCTGTAGTTTTCAATTGATTGCGCCTGCTTTTCCGAGAAGCCCAGTCGTTGGAGGTCTTCTGCCGAGACGGTATTGGGATTAAAGCGGAACGTTTCCGCCTGCGGCCGGGGAAGTTTTGCCCGCACGGCCTTGACGGCGGCGGAGTGCGGTGCGTTCCGCCGTTCGGTGCGGGGAGATTTCCCGGCATCCCCGCCATGCCGACTGGCCGGGCGGCCCTCGCCAGACCGTCCGTCCGGGGGAAGTTCCTCCGGCGGGGCGTACACATAGACCGTATCCGGCTTGTCCCGGTTGGCGGCGATGCGTGTGACTGCGGCCTTATGTACAAACAAGGCCACTTGGTAACCGATAATCAGGAAAACCAGGGCGATGGCGCCCGTTACGAAACTGGCATTAAGGCCGCTCCGTTTCTTCTTCCCCTCTTCCATAACGCTTCTGTTTACTGGGTTTGACCGGCTGGGCGCCGGCCACTACAATCACAATTTCTCCTTTGGGCTCGTGCTCGCGGAACCACGCCGTCACTTCCGCCAGCGTGCCCCGCTTGTGCTCCTCATGCAGCTTGGAAATTTCCCGCGCTACGGAGCAGCGGCGCTCCGCCCCGAAGTACTGCATAAACTGTTCCAGCGTCTTCACCAGCCGGTAGGGCGATTCGTAAAAAATCATGGTCCGACTTTCTTCCGCCAAAGCCAGCAGCAGGGTTTGCCGGCCTTTTTTCTGCGGCAGGAAGCCCTCGAAAACGAAACGGTCGCAGGGAAGACCGCTGGAAACGATGGCGGGAATGCAGGCTGTGGCACCGGGAAGTGTCTGTACCTCAATCCCTTCATCCGCACAGGTGCGGGCCAGCAGGAAGCCGGGATCCGATATGCCGGGTGTGCCGGCGTCCGACACCAGCGCCACATTCAGCCCGCCCAGGATGCGTTCCTTGACCAGTTCCACCGTTTGATGCTCATTGTATTTATGGTGGCTCTGCAGGGGCCGATGAATGTCAAAATGCTTGAGCAGCACGGACGTCGTGCGGGTGTCTTCCGCCAGAATGAGGTCCGCCTCCCGGAGTACACGGACAGCGCGCAAAGTCATGTCTTCCAGGTTGCCGACGGGCGTGGGAACAATATAGAGAATTCCGGCCATAAATTATTTGACTTTATTTCATAATGTGCTATCTTTGCACATGCGATAACACAAAACAAAGGTAAGGAAATGTTTTTGGAAAACACAAAAAAATCGGGCTGCATTGAGGTTATTTGCGGTTCTATGTTCTCCGGTAAAACGGAAGAACTCATCAGAAGGCTCAAACGCGCCCAGTTCGCGCAGCAGAAAATAGCCACTTTCAAGCCCACCATCGACAAGCGTTATTCAGACCTGGACGTGGTCTCGCATGACTCCCACTCCATTTCCTGCACGCCCATCAAAACGCCTGCCCGCATGCTGCAAATTCCTGCCGATGTTCAAGTGGTCGGCATCGACGAAGCCCAGTTCTTCGACGAGAGCATCATCGACGTATGCCAGGAACTTGCCAACCGCGGCGTGCGCGTCATCATTGCCGGCCTGGACACAGACTATCTGGGCAAGCCTTTCGGCCCCATGCCCGGACTGATGGCCATAGCGGAAGACGTGCAGAAGGTACACGCCATTTGCGTGAGTTGCGGCGCCCTGGCCAATCACTCACACCGCCTGTCCGCCAGCAGGAAACTGGTGGTTCTGGGTGAAAAAGACACTTATGAGCCCCTGTGCCGCGAATGCTACCAACAAGCGCTTAAAGAAGACAACAATGAATAAGATTAGCCTGTATGCGGCCATTGCCGCAGCTGCCGTTTTTGGTTTTTCCGCCTGCCAGAAAACGGAAGATACGCCTGCCCCGCAGGAGGAAGTTCAGGTGGAGGAGGAGCCTGCCGTAAAATCTGCGGCCAGAATCCTCAACAGCACCGCTGAGGATCCGGAAGTGCAGGAAGCTGTCGGAAAACTCCTGCTGGACATCTCGAAAGGCAAGGACTGGCACCACATGGCCCTTTCCGTCGCCCACGAGGATGAGGAAGGAAATACTGTCAATTACCTCAGTGGAGAGCTAGGTGTCGTCAGAGGTGAAACGCATCTGTTGGAAGTAGATTTGGACCTGATGGTACGCGACCTCATCCCGATTACAGGCACATTGGATCTCATTACGATTGTTCCCAACTATACCAAGGCGCTTCTCGCAAAAACGGATTTGGACTGCGACTATTACCTGTTGCAGGCCAACGAAGGAATCAAGATTAAGGTAATGGGCTTCTTGGAAGTCCTCTTCATGCGCACGGAAGACGAAGAAGGGTCGCGGATTGTGGACCTCTTCCTGCTTGAACCCGGTTCAGAACCGATACCCCTGTCTAAAGTCCTGGAACTGTTGAGCTAATCAGCTTGGGAATACCCGTCAACCTCCGGTTTTCGCCGGAGGTTTTTGGTTCACTTTGCCCCCCTCACTTTCCCGCTGCAGGATTCTCCCTGCGCAGTGATTGGGACTGCTGACCTTGCTGCCTCTGATGCCCCCGTCCATCCGCTTTCCGAATACTGCTGGTAGCTGGTAAAAATTTAACCGGCTAACTGCAAAAAGGGCCGATTTTGCTGGAGACTGGCCAATTTTTCGCCAGCTAACCGCACTCTCCTTGCGCCAGGGTCCACGGGTTTACATCCGGCCCTCCGAGCCCCGGTATGACAGAAGGTGGAGGATAAAAAAAGGAGAGCGCAAAGCTCTCCTGAATGGTTAAACAGGCGGCCCTTAGTCCTCCACGTGGGACATGGCCTCGCGGATGCGGGATTCGATTTCCTCGGCCAGCTCCGGATTGTCCTGCATGAGCTTCTTGACGGCTTCGCGGCCCTGGGCCAGTTTGCTGTCGTTGTAGCTGAACCAGGAACCGGACTTCTGGATAATCCCCAATTCCACGCCCAGGTCCACGATTTCACCGCTGCGGGAAATGCCTTCACCGAACACGATGTCAAACTCGGCCTTTTTGAAAGGCGGAGCCATCTTGTTCTTGACAACCTTCACTTTCACGTGATTGCCGAGGGCATCGTCGCCATCCTTGATTTGCGTGGTGCGGCGGATATCCAGGCGCACGGAAGCGTAAAACTTGAGGGCGTTGCCGCCGGTAGTGGTTTCCGGATTGCCGAACATGATGCCGATTTTCTCACGCAGCTGGTTGATGAAAATGCAGCAGGTATTGGTTTTGGCGATGTTGGCCGTGAGTTTACGCAATGCCTGTGACATGAGGCGGGCCTGAAGGCCCACTTTGTTGTCCCCCATCTCGCCTTCAATCTCCGCACGCGGAGTGAGGGCGGCTACGGAGTCGATGACCACAATGTCCACCGCACCGCTGCGGATGAGGTTATCTGCAATCTCAAGGGCCTGCTCGCCGTTGTCCGGCTGCGAAATGAGGAGGGTGTCCAAATCGACGCCCAGCGACTTGGCATACGTGCGGTCAAATGCATGTTCCGCGTCGATGATGGCAGCGATGCCGCCCGCCTTCTGCGCCTGGGCGATGGCATGGATGGCCAGGGTGGTTTTACCGGAACTTTCCGGTCCGTAAATCTCGATGATGCGGCCTTTGGGATAACCGCCGATGCCCAGCGCATGATCCAGCGAGATGGAACCGCTGGGGATTACCTGGGAAGCGTCCCATTCGGGCTGGTCTCCCAGTTTCATGATGGTACCTTTTCCGTAATCTTTCTCAATCTTGTCGATTGTTGCCTGGAGAGCCTTCAATTTGGCGGCGTTCACCGAGGCGCCTTCTGCTTCTTTTGCCATACTTTTCTAATAAATTAAAATGATGCGGGCATCCTGAACCGCATCTACAAAGATAAGAAAACTGCGCGAATTCCCAGCAAAAAAATGCACTAAATCTCAGACAATTCCAGCCAGCGCATTTCGGCGGCATCCAGTTCCTCCTGCAGCGTTCCATAGCGGGCCGATGCTTCCTGCAGTGCCGCCGCATCCAGCGTTCCGCTCGAAAGCCGGACCTCCAGCGAGGCCTTTTCCGCCTCCAGGGCCGACAGACGCTCCTCCAGCGCCTTCAGTTCCTGCTGCTCCTTCCAGCTCAGTTTCCGCTTCTTGGGAGCCACGCCCGCTTCGGCCGCTATCCCTTTGTCATGCTGAGCGGGGCGCTGCGAAGCCGGAGCGTCTTTTTTCTGCGCCGCCTCGTAGTCCTTGATGAACGTCCGGTACTCCGTATAATTCCCTACGAAGTCCTTCACGATCCCATCGCCGCAGAACACGAACAGATGGTCCACCAGGCGGTCCAGGAAATGCCGGTCATGGCTCACGATGATGAGCGAGCCCTTGAACTCCATCAGGTATTCCTCCAGGATTTCCAGCGTGACGATGTCCAGGTCGTTGGTAGGTTCGTCCAGAATGAGGAAATTGGGCTGCTGCATGAGAATGGTAAGCAGATACAGGCGCCTGCGCTCCCCTCCCGACAGCCGCTCCACGGGATTCTGCAGCATGTCGTGCGGGAAGAGGAAGCGGCTCAGAAGATGGGTGTCGTTCACGGTTTCCAAGACTGTCTGCCCGGGTTTGAACTGCATGCCGCTCTGGTGATAATAACCAATCTTGAGGGAGGTTCCCAGGTCGATGACACCCTCCAGTTTTCCGCCGAGCTCCGGCTTCCAGCCACCCGTGATGAGGTTCAGGAAGGTCGTCTTTCCGGCCGCGTTCCGGCCGACGATGCCCACCCGTTCGTAGCGTTGGAAATTGTAAGTGAAGTGACTCAGGTAGCACTTGCTCTCCCACCAGAAGCTCACGTCCCTGCAGTTGATGACCTTGTTGCCCAGGTACGTATTGGAAGCCTTCGTTTCCGACAAATCCACTTTCTGCTGGACGTAGCTGTCATCGGCACGTTCTTTTATGTCCCAGAAAGCCTGTTTGCGGTATTTGGCCTTGCCGGTGCGGGCACAGGGGCTTGCATGCATCCATTCCAGCTCCCGACGGTACAGGTTGCGCACCCTTTCCGTCTCCGCGTTGTAATTGTCTATCCGTTCCTGGCGCTTTTCCAGGAAGTTCATGTAGTCGCCCCTGTAAATATAGATGCTGCCGCGGTCCATCTCCATCACCGTGTTGCACACGCGGTCCAGGAAATAGCGGTCGTGCGTGACCATGAACAGGGTGCAGCGGCTGTGTTTGAGATGGCTTTCCAGAAACTCGATGGCGTCGATGTCCAGGTGGTTGGTGGGCTCGTCCATGATGTAGAAATCCGCCTCCGAAGCCAGCATTTGCGTGAGAGCCACACGCTTCACCTCCCCGCCCGAGAGGTCCCGCATGGGTTTTTCCGGGTCCGTGAGGCCGAACTGCGTGAGGAGTTGCGTCACCCGGAGTTCATACTGCCACAGATGGTCCGGGTCCAGGTGCTCCGTCCACGTCCGGGAACTGTCCATGATTTGCCGAAAGATGCTCTTCCCGGGGTCATAGGCATATTCCTGTTCCAGGAAGGCGATGCGGATGTCTTTCAGGAACAGCACTTTGCCGCCGCTGTCAGAAGCGTCCGCCCCTGCCAGGATTTTCAGGAGCGAGGTCTTTCCTGTCCCGTTGGGCGCAATGAGCGCCACTTTATCGCCCTCATTGATATTGAAGCCGATATTCTTGAACAAGACTTTGAGGCCGTAGCTTTTGGAGATGTTCTCGATTTGCAGGTAACTTGCCATAGACGGGCAAAGATACGGATTTTTTGCGTAACTTTGTACCATTATGGACAAGAGCAAAATAAAAGTGTGCATCGGCCTTTCCGGCGGCGTGGATTCGTCGGTGGCGGCGTGGCTTCTCAAGCAGGAAGGCTACGACGTCTTTGCCATGTTCATGCAAAACTGGCACGACGCCGACAGCACCCTCCACGGGGACTGCGAGTGGGAGGAAGACCGCTTCGTGGCGGAAATGGTGGCCCGCAAAATCGGCATTCCCTTCTATTTTGTCGATTTGTCCAAGCAGTACCGCCAGCGCGTGGTGGACTACATGTTTGACGAATACGCCAAAGGCCGGACGCCCAATCCGGATGTGCTGTGCAACCGCGAAATCAAGTTTGACGCGTTCTGGGACGTGGCCCGCAAGTATGGCGCGGACTACGTGGCCACCGGGCATTACTGCCAGGTGGAGGAGATTCCCGTTGCCTCGAAGGAATCCCGGAGCGAAGCGACACAGGGGGTCTGGGGGATTAGGCCCCCAGTCCGTGAAACGCTTGCTGTGCCTTCCAAAATCCATCGGATTTTGGAAGGCGCGGACCCCAACAAGGACCAGACCTACTTCCTGTGCCAGCTCACGCAGGAGCAGCTGAGCCACGCGATGTTTCCTATCGGCCACCTTACCAAGCCGGAAGTGCGGCGCATTGCCAAGGAGGCGGACCTTCCGTCTGCGGAAAAGAAAGACTCGCAAGGCATCTGCTTCGTGGGCAAGGTGGACCTGCCTACTTTCCTGAAGCAAAAGCTGGCCTCCGTGGAGGGCGATGTCGTAGAGGTTCTCGACCCTTATTACACCACGGACCCGCTGTACACGTGGCAGCAGGAGACGCTGACGGGGCTCCTGAAGCCGGGTTTGGCTCTGGACCGCACGGTGCATTATGCACCGGAAGAAAAGATACTGACCAGCGACGGCAACCCTCTGGGAGTGAGCCCTTTCCGCGAGGAAGCAATAGCCGCCCTGCCGGATGAAGATTTGGCCCGCCTGGCCACGCCCCTGCATTATGACCTGCAGTTTGAAACGGAAACCTATCGGTCCGGGAAGCACCATGTCAAGAAAACGCGTTACAAGGAGAATCCCTGCGGGCGCATTGTGGGGCGGCACGAGGGCGCGCAGTTCTATACCATCGGCCAGCGAAAGGGGCTGGGTATCGGCGGGCATGCCGAGCCCGTCTTCGTGATTGCCACGGACACGGAAGCCAACCGCATTTACGTGGGCGAAGGCCATCACCACAAGGGTTTGAGCCGATTCTGCCTCCGCGTCGCCCCGGAAGAGATTCACTGGATTCGCCCGGACCTTGTGATGCAGCCAGGCGAGCTGCGCCGCTACCGCGTGCGCATCCGCTACCGCCAACCCCTGCAAAGCGCCACGCTTGTGATGCGCCCGAGCGGCCTCTACATCCTCTTTGACGCCCCTCAGCGCGGCATCTCCCCCGGCCAGTTCGCCGTCTGGTACGATGGCACCGAAATGCTCGGCAGCGGGGTGATCTGAGCCCGCTCCTTTCTTGTCAGACCGATGCCATTGACCGAGTGTATCTCATACCCGAGTGATAGCTAACTACCAGTCCCACAGTCACTTTCACTATAATCCTCGTTTCATTTTTGAACGAGGATTATCTTGTTATTACCTGTGTATTAGACACTTAGCTGCCACACCCATTTGCGCGAAGGTACACGCCCTGGACCTTGGCGCAAAGAATTGGCCGAAAAACCTGCGTGAAGGTCCCGGCCGTGGACCTTGCCGCAAATTTTTGTATCTTTGGGCCATGAAGTATGTGGTGAATACCTGCACGGAGCCGCAGTGGAACATGGCGCACGATGAGTTTCTTCTGGAGGAGCTCACGGAAACGGTGTTTTGCCTGTGGCAGAACCGGCCGTCGGTGATTGTGGGGCTGAACCAGAATCCCTACGCGGAAGTGGATGTGAAATACCTGGAAGCCAACAATATAACACTGGCCAGACGCGTCACGGGCGGCGGTGCGGTGTACCATGACTTGGGCAATCTGAACTACAGCATAGCCGGGGCTATCGCTGAAATGGAGGAAAAAGTTTCCCTCATGGCCCGTACGCTGCAGCGCTTCGGCGTTCCCGCCACGCTGTCCGGACGCAATGACATCCTGGTCGATGAGCGGAAGTGCTCCGGTTACGCCAAACGCATGAGCAAAAACCGGATGATGATTCACGGCACCCTCATGTGGGATGTGGATTTGGAAGCCCTCACCCGTGCCCTCGCCGTTCCGGGCAGCAAACTGGCCGCCAAGGGCATTGCCTCCGTGCGCAGCCGTGTAGCCAATCTCAAGGACTATCTTCCTCAATTTCCATCGCTTGCGGCTTTTCAGCAAGCCTTGCAAGAAGTGCTTGCCGACGGCAGTCCGGAATTGCAGCTTACGCAGGCGCAACGGGCGGAAATAGACCGGCTTGCAGGCCAGAAATTCCGCACCTGGGAATGGAACTGGGGCCATGCGCCGCAAGCCAGTTTCCGCAGCAGCAAAGAGTTCCCCTGCGGGACGGTGCAGGTGGATTATACACTCAAGAACGGCCTGTTCGAGAGCCTCCTTTTCGGCGGCGATTTCCTGGGCGACAAGCCCGCCGCCGAATTGGCCGGGATGCTCATTGGGGAGCGCCCGCAGCGCGTTCTTACGGCCCCGGTTTCCGACTACTTTGACGGTCTGAGCCCCACAGAACTCTACACCCTCTTCCTGTCCTGAAAACAAGAAGAGTACCGGGCTCCCAACACCCTCCCCGTGTCAAAAAAGTCTGATTTTGCCCCGCGACGAAAAAATCACTATATTTGTAAGAGTAAACGAAAGAATTATGGCACGTCCTGGTAAAATTTTAGGCTTTACGGGTCTTACAATCACCCTGATTATCCTGCTGGCCCTTTGCGGCTTCGCTTATTTCAAGTATTTCTGGGTATTCTCAGACGGCACCAAAACCGGCGAACTGAACTCCCTCACCTACACCGGCTATGTCTTCAAGACGTATGAAGGCGAGATTATCCTTACCGGGTACGGCAACAAAAACGCCAGCGGCACCGTCCAGTCCAAGAATTTCAAATTCTCCGTGGCCGATAAGGAAGTCGCTGAAAAACTCTCCAGCATGACCGGACTCCGCGTTACCGTTCATTACAAAGAGTACAAGGGAGCCCTCCCCTGGCGCGGCTATGAAAACGCCATTGTGGATTCCGTGGAGGAAGACACCGGCACGACTGTAGTGCCGGACAGTGACCCCTTTTTCCTGTAACAGACCATGAATAAGCTATTTACTGTAGCAGGCGCCCTCTTCGCCTGTACTTTGCTCTTTGCCCAGAACACCGTGCTGGACATAAAACCCGCCCATGACGGAAAAGACCTCAGCATGGAAGAAGCCATCTTCAGGGGCGTGGGCTATTCCCGCATCCCGCCTCTTTTCCTGCAGGCAGACGGCACCGTCTCCGACCAATTTCCGGCCGCCGCCAAAGAACGCTACACCCTCTTCACGGAAAACGGCAGCCTTCTTGCCAAAGACAACGAGCGCGACGAAAACTTTGTCATCGCCCTTTCAGAGGGCCCGGACCTGGTTTATGGTGAAACGGTGAGCCGCAATGAATTCGGCATCAATGCAGGCTGGTATATGAGCCCCGACAGCAGCAAGGTGGCTTTTTACCGGAAAGACCAGCATAAAGTAACCTGGTTTCCCCTCCTGGACATCGACACCCGCACCGGAGAACTGCGCCAAATCAAATACCCGATGAACGGCATGGATTCGGAGGAAGTGGCCGTGGGCGTGTATGATTTTGCCAGCGGGAAAACCGTTTATCTTCAAGTAAACGACTTTACCCCGGAACGGTACATCACCAACATTTCCTGGAGTCCGGACAGCCGGAACCTTTATGCCCAAATCCTGGACCGCAGCCAGCATCATGCAAAACTGAACCAGTACTGCGCCGCCAACGGCGAGTTCGTGCGTACCCTCCTCACCGAGGACAATGACGCCTGGGTGGAACCCCTGAATCCCATATACTTCATCAAGGGCCGTACGGACCTGTTCATTTACAGGACAGACAACCGGGACGGTTACCGGAATCTCTATCTGGTGGATACCCTGGGCACCATCCGCAGGCTTCCTACGGCATCAGCCGACCTGGAATACATGGACAACGACGGCACCAACGTGTATTACACCTCGGCGGAAAATTCGCCCGTGCAGAACCACCTGTACAAGATGCGACTGAAACTGCCGGCCAAAAACGCCGTCAAGAAGGCCCAATTCTACAAGCCCGTGCAACTGACCAGCGGCCGCGGCTGGCACCATGTCCGCCTTACCCCGGACTGCAAGTGGCTGCTGGATGCCTGGTCCAACACTTCCACGCCTTATCAGGTGTACCGCCGCTCCACGGACGGGAAAGTGGACGAGAAAGTGTACGAAGGCACGGATCCGCTTGCCGGATATGCCTCCTGCCAGGTGGAATTGGGCACCGTTCCCAGCGCGGACGGCCAGTTCCAGAACTATTATCGGCTCATCTACCCCAAGGACTTTAATCCGGAGAAAAAATACCCCGTCATCCTCTATGTCTATGGCGGTCCGCACAGCCAGATGGTACAGGACAGTTGGCTGGGACAAATCCGCATGTGGGAGATGCTCATGGCGCAGAAAGGCTATCTGGTGTACGTGCAGGACAACCGCGGCACGCAAAACCGCGGCTCCGCCTATGAAAAAGCCATCAACCGGCGTTGCGGCCAGGCGGAGATGGAGGACCAGATGGTGGGCATCAATTGGCTCAAGAGCCTTCCTTATGTCGATTCCGCCCGCATCGGCGTGCACGGCTGGAGCTACGGCGGCTTCATGACCATCAGCCTGCTCACCACCTACCCGGACACCTTCAAGGTGGGCGTAGCCGGCGGTCCCGTCATCGACTGGAAATGGTACGAAATCATGTATGGCGAACGCTACATGGATACACCTGAAACCAATCCCGAAGGTTTTGCGGCCACCAGCCTCATCGGCAAAGCCAAGGAGCTGAAGGGCAAGCTTCTCATCTGCCAGGGCGCCATGGACGACACCGTGGTATGGGAGCACAGCCTCAGCTTCATCCAGCAGTGCATCGACCTGGAAATTCCGGTCGATTACTTCCCCTACCCCACGGCCAAACACAATGTCTTCGGCCGCAACCGCATCCACCTGATGGACAAAGTGACGCAGTATTTCGAAGATTACCTGTAGCATGAAAAAATTCTTTTTCCTCCTGGCCCTGCTGCCGACCTTCTGCCTGGCGCAGCCCCGGCAGTTAAGCGTGAAGGAATTCCTTAAACTACAAGCTTCGGATACCACCAGCTACCTGGTGCAAGGCGTCGTAGCCAAGGTCCGCAGCACCTCCAGCGGCAGTTTTTACCTGGAGGACCGCACCGGAACCCTGCTGGTGTACGGCCTACAGGACCCGGCCCGCCCCGGCAAAAATTTCAGTCAGATGGACATCGTCAAAGGAGATACCCTCACCGTTCTGGGCCGGTTCACCATATATGGCGGCACCACCCTGGAAATGAAAGACGGACGCCTGATCAGAAAGGCCGACGGTCCGGACCACAATCTCTCCTTCTACGACCGCCTGGAACGCAAGCCGTCCTTCAAGGGAAAGGTGGGTCAGGAAGGCCTGGAAGCCTTCAAGACCTGGGTGCAACAAAAACTGAAACCCGCCTCTGACGGCGCTACGGGAACGGTGAAAGTCCGCTTTGTAGTAGGCCGAAACGGTGGCGTACAGGAAGTGCAGGCCGTGAAAGGCGGCACCCCGGCCATGCGCGCCGAAGCAGTCCGAACCATACAAAGCGCGCCCAAATGGAAACCGGCCATCTCCGACGGCTCCCCCGTCCGCATGCCTTACACCATCGAAGTCCACTTCTGATGCAAAAAAATTTGGGGAATCAGAAATTATTCCTTATCTTTGCAATCCTTTTGAGGGCATAGCTCAGTTGGTTTAGAGCGCTTGCTTGACAGGCAAGAGGTCCGCAGTTCAAATCTGCGTGTCCTCACAAAAGTAAAAGGTCGCATCGGCGGCCTTTTTTTATGAGGACTTCTTACCCCTGACGCCGCGGATGGGGGTGGCGGCGAGGGGGTCTTCCGGCCAGGCGTGCTTGGGATATCGGCGGCGCAGTTCTTTCCGCACTTCAAAGTAGGTTCCGTTCCAAAAACTCCGCAGGTCCGAGGTGAGCTGCACGGGCTTATAGCCCGGAGACAGGAGTTCCATCAGGACCGGCGCGCCGTCCACCTGGGGTGTATCCAGCAGCCCGAAACATTCCTGCAGCCGCACGCGCAGAATCGGGGCTTCCGCGCCCTGGCGGTACTCAAGGCGGATATGGCTCCCTGTGGGGACGGTGATGTGGGTGGGCGCCAGCCGGTCCACCGCCTGCTGCTGACTATAGGAAAGCCTGCTCCGGATGACCTCGCAGAGATTGAGCCGTTTTAGTTCGGCGGCCGTCGTCGCCTTCCCGATAAAGAGCGGTCCCCATTCGCGGGCATCGGCACAAAGTGTGTCCATATCCACAGCAGGCAGCTCCAGTTCGGGATGACGGAGTGCGACAAAGGCAATGCGCTGCTGCAGGTTCCCCACCTCATCGTCAAAGGAGAGCAGGGAGGCGCCGTTTCGGACAATGGCATCACAAATGACTCCTTGCACCTTCTCCCGGACATCACCGGACAGCGGTTTCGAAGAAAGAAGGATGGCGCCGATACGCCGCTCCCGCCGGGCCACAACCATTCCGCCCTTGGCGTCCCAGGAAACATTGTCCCGTTCCTGCGCGAAGGCCGCAAGGTCCTCCGGAGACAGGGGGCTGGCCAGAAACACCGTCCCGACTCCGCCGGAACGCGGGTGCATGGACGCAGCCACCAGCCATTCGGCCCCGGCAAGCGGATCGGCAGCATTTACGGCCACCAGTTCTCCGCCGGAGAGCTGGAACACCCCGACACCGTCCTTCCAGGCCTTTCCTATCCGCTCCGGATACGCCTGTGCAAGCAGCCGACCGGCATCGTAGGGATTGACCGGAGCGTCGTCCACAGGGGCTTGAACCAGGTCCGCGTACTGACGTGCCATGCGCGCCATGCGGCTCCACTGCCGGGAGTTCCGTCCGCGACGGAGGGCATCTACACGACGGTCAACAGCCGCATCCTCATCCCCTGCCAACGGGTCCTTCTCCTCCAGCAGCGCCGCCAGGTCGGCCGCAAGGGCCTTTTCCGGGCCAGAACAGGCCGACAGAAGCATGGCCGCCATACGCGGATGGCATGGAAGTTTGGACAAAGCTTTCCCCCGGGCGGTCACCCCGCCGGTTCCATCGATAGCCCCAAGGGACAGCAGCAGTTCCCTTGCATGGAGAAGCGCCGGACGCGGCGGCGGGGTAAGCCACGAAAGGCACTCCACCTCCCGCTCCCCCCAGACGGCGCTGTCCAGCACCAGCGGCGCCAAATCGGCCTCCAGGATTTCCGGCGTGCGTATCTTAGCCATGCGGGCCTCCGTTCCGGCGTTCCACAGACGGTAACAGATTCCCGGCGCAACGCGTCCCGCCCGCCCCGTCCGTTGGGTGGCCATATCGAGGGAAATCCGCACGGTTTCCAGGTGGGACAGGCCGCTCCGCGGGTCGAAGACCATCTTCCGGTACAGGCCGCTGTCCACCACCACACGCACGCCCTCGATGGTGAGGGAGGTCTCGGCGATGGGCGTTGCCAGGACCACCTTCCGCTCTCCGGGCCGGCTGGGCGCAATGGCCCGCGCCTGTTCGTCATTGGAAAGGAGGCCATAAAGCGGATAAACAGCCGTCTCCCCGAGGGCGCCGGAAAGCAGTTCTGCCGCCTTCCGTATCTCCCCTTCCCCCGGCAGAAACGCCAGGATGTCGCCCGTATGCGCACGGTGCGCCTGAAGGACGGTCCTCGCCACAAGGGCGGCACAGCCAAAGGCATCGGCCTCCTCCTTCGCATGCACAATCTCCACGGGATACATCTTTCCCTCACCCTCCACCACAGGGGCGTCCAGGGCCAACGACAGGGCCGATGTGTCGATGGTGGCAGACATGATGACCATACGAAGGTCCTCCCTCAGCAGGGAGCGGCACTGCCGCGTCAGGGCAAGGGCCTCGTCGGAAACGAGGCTCCGCTCGTGAAACTCGTCGAAGATAACCGTTCCCACCCCCTCCAACGCAGGGTCGTCCAGCAGCATCCGCGTTAGAATGCCCTCCGTAACAACCTCTATGCGGGTTTTCCGGGAAACGCGGCTCTCCAGGCGGATGCGGTAACCCACCGTCTCCCCAACCTGTTCTCCGAGGAGCCAGGCCATACGGGAGGCCACCTGACGGGCCGCCACACGCCGGGGTTCCAGCAGGATGACCTTCCCTTCCGGAAACGCATCCATAATGGTGAGTGGAAGAACCGTGGACTTGCCGGCACCCGGAGTTGCCGTTACGATAACGCTCCCCTTCTCCGCCAGGACACGGTTAACCTCCTCCGCAATTCCATAGGCCGGGAGAAAGGCGATATCCGTATGACGCAAAATGGCCAATAGACCACTAAAAATACTTGTAGAACAGCGCCAGGGACCGCATGCCGGCCCAAAGCTGCCGAAGCAGGTAGCTTTCGTTCGGGGAATGGATGGTATCCCGCTCCAGTCCGAATCCCATCAGGAGCGGGTCCGTTCCAAGGATGGTCTGCATGTCCGCCAGAACAGCGATGGAACCGCCTCCCCGGGAGGGCACCGGCTCGATTCCGTACACCTCCGCCATGGCACGTGACGCAGCCTTGTAAGCCGGTGACGTAATGGGAATGAGGAATCCGTTTCCACCCTCGAAGGGAGTTACATCCACCTTCACGCCCTTGGGAGCGATGGACTTGAAATGCTTCTCGAAAAGCGCCGTAATCTCACTGGAACGCTGATTGGGAACCAGTCGCATGGAAATCTTGGCATGGGCCGTGGAAGGAAGGACTGTCTTGGCGCCCGTCCCGGTATAGCCGCCCCAGATACCGCAGACATCCAGGCAGGGACGGATGCCCGTACGCTCCATGGTGGTATATCCTTCCTCCCCGCGAACCTCGTCAATATCCAGGAACGCCTTATATTCCTCAAGGTCGAACGGAGCCCGGGAGAGCATGGCCCGGTCCTCGGCCGATAGTTCCACCACTTTGTCGTAGAAGCCCGGGATGGCGACCCGGCCGCTTGCATCATGCAAGGAGGCAATCATCTCACACAGGACATTGATGGGATTCGCGACGGCACCCCCGTAGTGACCGGAATGCAGGTCTTTATTGGGACCCGTCACCTTGACCTCCAGGTAAGCAAGGCCTCTCATCCCGCAATTGATGGAGGGAACCTTGTCCGAAATCATCGTCGTATCCGAAACCAGGATGACGTCGGCGCGGAGCATTTCCTTGTGGGCCTCCACCCATGCCGGGAGGGACGGACTGCCGATCTCCTCCTCGCCCTCGAAGATGAATTTCACGTTATGATGAAGGAGTCCCGCCCGCAGCTCGTGCTCAAAAGCTTTCAAGTGCATGAACAGCTGTCCCTTGTCGTCATTGGCCCCGCGTGCGTAAATGGCCTCCTCTCCCGTGGCGGGATCGTTGGCAATAACCGGGTCGAAAGGGTCTGTACGCCACTTCTCCAGCGGTTCCGGCGGCTGCACGTCATAGTGTCCGTAAACCAGAATCGTCTTGGGTGCGCCGATATCCTTAGATGCGAAGACCACGGGATGACCGGCCGTATCGTAAACGGCGGCTTTATCTACGCCCGCCTCCTCCAGCAGTTCTACAAGGCGCTCGGCGCAGCGGCGCATGTCGGCCTTGTGCTCAGGCTTGGCGCTGATGGACGGAATCCTGAGCAGCGAAAAAAGTTCCTCATAAAAACGTTCCTTGTTCTCCTGGATGTACTGTTGCATACGGTGTTCTTTTAAGTGGTTATTGTACAAATATAGCCATAATCGATTACCTTCGCAACAATCGCTTGCCGCGATTGCAGAAAATCGGCACTACACGGCACTCCAGCTGCAAACGCGGCTGGGATTTGGGCCGAAAGCATTGTTTTCCTTGCCGCGATTGCAGAAAATCGGCATTACACGGCACTCCAGCTGCAAACGCGGCAGCGGGAACGGGACCCGAAACAGGTCCCGTCAGATATAATAAGTGCTGGCAATCAGAATATTCCGCACCAGGAGAGCCTACTCCATATTAAACGCATACTTGCGGAGGGGCTCCTTGACTTGGTCCTCTTGTTTCAGGGCGCTGGTGGAGATGACTTTCTGCAGAATCAGGGAATAGCTGGCCGTAACCGTGTCCTTCACTTCCTCATAGAACGCATCGGCAGCACTGCCCGCTTTTTCCATGGTGGCGGCACGGTTGTACAGGAACGAATACGCCGACGACCCCGCACCACTGTATGCGGCCTGGTCCATGAGTTTGGCCATGTCCACGGCGGCCAGGCTGTCTTTCTCCTCGGCAAAGTCGCTCACTTCCGTGTGCAGATACACCCAGTTGTTCACGGTCTTGGAACAGGAGCCCAACAGAAAAACGGCAGTCAAAGCCAGCAGAACGTACTTTTTCATCCTATTTCTCCAGTTTGGCCTTGGCGTAGTCCAAGGTGAGGGTAAAGCTTTTTTTAGAGGACGACGGTGCCTCGAACATGGCATCGGCCATCACTTTCTCGCAAATGCTGCGAAGGCCGCGGGCGCCCAGTTTGTTCTTCAGGGCCGTATCTACGATGAGGTCCATCACGGCCGGCTCGATTTCCAGTTTGATGCCGTCCAGCTCGAACATTTTCTCATACTGGCGCAGGAGGGCATTCCGCGGTTCCGTAAGTATCCGCTTCAACGAATCCCGGTCCAGCTGGTCCAGGTAGGTGATGACCGGCAGACGGCCCACGATTTCCGGAATAAGTCCATAGGCCCTGAGGTCCATGGCATCCACGTATTCCAGCAGGTTATCTTTGTCGATACGCTGTTTCTCTTCCGCGCCGAAGCCGATAATCTGCGTATTCTTCCGCAGGGCGATGTGCCGCTCGATACCCTCGAACGCACCGCCGCAGATAAAGAGAATGTTCTGCGTATTCACATGGACGAACTCCTGCTCCGGATGTTTGCGGCCACCCTTGGGCGGCACGTTTACGATGCTGCCTTCCAGCAGCTTGAGCATGGCTTGCTGCACCCCCTCACCGGAGACGTCACGTGTAATGGAAGGATTGTCGCTCTTGCGGGCGATTTTGTCAATCTCGTCGATGAACACAATGCCCCGCTCCGCCTTTGCCTGGTCAAAATCGGCCTCCTGCAGCAGGCGTGTGAGAATGCTCTCCACGTCCTCGCCTACGTAACCGGCTTCCGTGAGCACCGTAGCATCCACGATGGTAAAGGGCACATCCAGCATTTTGGCGATGGTGCGGGCCAGCAAGGTTTTGCCTGTTCCGGTGGGGCCTACCAGCAGGATATTGCTCTTCTCCAGCTCGACACCGTCATCGGCCTTCTCTATCAGGTTGTGCTGCACACGCTTATAGTGATTGTACACGGCCACAGCCAACACTTTTTTGGCGCGGTCCTGCCCAATCACATACTGGTCCAGGTAATCCTTGATTTCCTGCGGCTTGGGCGCTTTCCCCAGCTTGGGAACCGCTCCGGAGGCCTTTTTCTTCCCTCCTTCCAGCTCCTCTACATACTGGGCCGCCAGTTTTGCGCAGTCCGAGCAGATGTAACCGTCCATCCCCTGCAGAAGGAAAGGGACCTCTGCATCTGAACGGCCGCAAAACAGGCAGCGGCTACCGCGCGACGATACTTTTTTAGCCATTAGCGGGCTCTTTTACGAAGAATTTCATCCACCATGCCGTACTGAAGGGCTTCCTCCGCGCTCATCCAATAGTCACGTTCGCCATCCAGGGCCACCTTCTCGTAAGGCTGTCCGCTGTGCTGGGCAATGATATTGAAGAGTTCCGTACGGGTTTTCTCGATTTCCTTGGCGGCGATGAGGATTTCCGTTGCCTGGCCCTGCGCTCCGCCGAGCGGCTGATGAATGAGCACGCGGGAGTGCGGAAGCGCGCTTCGCTTGCCCTTTTCACCGGCGCACAGCAGCACGGCACCCATACTGGCGGCCATACCCGTGCAAACGGTGGCCACGTCCGGCTGTACCAGCTGCATGGTGTCATAAATGCCGAGGCCGGAAGTCACCTGTCCACCGGGCGTGTTCAAGTACATGGTAATGTCGGCATGGGAATCGTTGGAGGCCAGGAACAGCAGCTGAGCCTGGATAATATTGGCCACGTCATCGTCGATGGGAACGCCCAGGAAGATGATACGGTCCATCATCAGGCGGCTGAACACGTCCATCTGAGCCACGTTGAGCTTGCGCTCCTCGGTAATGGTGGGGTTGATGTATCCGTCATAAACGGAGGTATAACGAGAGAGGGTCATCGACGATAACCCTCTCCCCTTCACTGCAAATTTTTCAAAATCTGTCATAATCATTAACGAAAGAAATATGTTGTTTGAAAACCCATGGCCACCCTCGGCCGTGTAAGAGGGAGGGGCCCGCCGTGAAACGGTGGGAGGGGTCGGCGGAGCCGACGGTTTTCAAACAAAAATTTCTGTAGTTATTTGAGTTCACGGAATTTCTCCATGGATATTTTCTTGGTCTGGAGGCTGACTTCCTCACGGACGCGTGCGATGGCGGCGTTGTCTTCGCACTGCTCTTCCAGGCGGCGGTACTGGTTCTGGTCCTGCAGCACATTCTCCGCAGAGGACTTGATGATATTCTCCGGAACACCGCCCATCCCGTACATGACATACTGATAAGCGACAAAACTCTCCGCCGCAGCCTGGATATCCTCACGGGACACCTTCAGGTTGAACTTCTGCATGATGTAGCCGCGTACCAGCTGCCACTTGAAGTCCTCGATGAAAGCGGGGAATTCCTTCTCCACCTGCTCGGCGCTGAATTTGCCCTCGTTGACATAGACGAGCCAGCGCTTCAGGAAAGCTTCCGGCAGTTCCAGCTTGGCCTTCTGCACGAAATACTTGCGGACGTCCGCGCCGAAACGGTAGTTGGCTTCCTGCTCATGGCCGGCTTTGATGCGTTCCTCAATCTTCTCCTCGAACTGCTCGGGCGTGGTAACCGCATCCTTGCCGAAAATCTTGTCGTAGGTTTCCTGGTTTTCCTCGGCAGCCACGTAGGTTTTCACGTTCACCACGGTGAAGGTGAACATGGGATTCAGGCCTTCAAGCTGGGCTTTGTCCAACTTGAGCATGGCGGCACGGTCCGTCTCGTTGGTGAAGGCGGCGTTCACGTCCAGTTCAAATTTGTCCCCGACTTTTTTGCCGATGAAGGCGCCGCGGGCCTCTTCCGCTACGGAAGCGATGGCCACATATACACCCTCAGCCTTGTGGCTGTCGTTGGCGATATCGGCAATGATGTAGTCGTTTGCACCGGCCTTCTTGCCTTCCTGCAGGGAACCGTACTGCTGGAGCAGCTGCTCTTTCTGGGCTTTCTTCTCCGCGGCGGTAATGTTGATGTCGTAATAAGGAAGTTTGTCTTCCTTGTTCACCTCGAATGTCAGTTCAGGGGTCTGGGCCAGGTCGAACTTGAAGGTGAAATCTTCACCGGCCTTCCAGGAAAGCTGCGGCTGGTCCTCGGACGGAAGGGGCTCACCCACCACGCGGATTTTCTCCTCACGGATAAAATTGTCCAACTGCTCGGACACAATGCCGTTTACGCTCTCGTACAGGGCCTGGTCGCCGTACATCCGCTGGATAAGGCCCATCGGGGCCATTCCGCGACGGAAACCCTTGATATCCGCCTTGCGTTTGTATTCGTTCAGGCGCTTGTGAAGCGGCTGCTGATAATCTGCTGCTGCAATTTCGATGGTAACCTGATAGTTCAGGGCATCTGCTTGGTTTTTGCTTACGTTCATATTGTCTTATGTTATATTTTCAAACAAGGGGCGGCAAAGTTAGTAAAAAAAAGCCGAAGAATCAACCTCTCCGCTTGGGATAGGCCACGCGCGTGTGATACATTTGCTGTAAATACGTTTTGAGCATGCGTTTCGTGAGGTTGAGGTCGTGCAGGGTAATGTCGGCATCTTCCAATTGGCCGGCCTTTTCCTTCCCGGACACGATCCCTTCCACGAATCGGTTGCAGGATTCCGGCGAGAAGTCCGTAAGGGTGCGGGACGCGGCTTCTATGGAGTCGCAAATCATCAGGATTACCTGTTCCTTGGTGGTAGGCTTCTGGCCATGGTAGTAGAAATCGGCCACATCTTCAGGGTCTCCGCCCTCGTTCAGGTACTTGTTCAGGAAATACGCCGTGCTGGAGGTGCCGTGATGCGAGTTGATGAAACCGCGGATTTCCTGCGGCAGACGGTTCTCCTCCGCGATGGCCAGGCCGTCGTCCACGTGACGGATAATCTCCTGGGCACTTTCCTTGGGCGTTTTTCCCACATGGTAATTGGAGGCGCCGGGCGTAGAAGACTGGTTCTCCACAAAGCAGAGCGGATTGGCCATTTTTCCCACATCATGGTACAGCGCCGCCGCCCGCAAAAGCGGGACGTCCGCATCCGTAGCCCGTCCGACGGCATCTACCAGGTTCATTACCTGCAGGGAATGCTGGAAGGTGCCGGGGGCCTTTTGCGCAAGCTCCTGCAAGAGGGGGTTGCTGGTATCGGCCATCTCTATCAGGCGCGTGCTGGAGACCAGGTTGAAGATTTTCTCGAAGAGGTAAATGAGCGGATACAGGGCGACGGTGGCCATGGAGCCCACGAAGATAAGGGCCAGGTCCACCCACCAGGCGGCCGTACTGCCCACATCGATGAAGCGGAAGCCCAGATACACCAGGATTTCCACCGCGAAAATGATGGCGGCATTCAGGAACTGGCGCCAGCCTTTGCTGAAAAAGCCGAAGGTTTCAACGGTAACGGCCCCGGCCGTGAGAAACATCACGAACAGTTCCATGCCATTCCCGCAGAAAATCAGAAGCGGCAGCAGCATGACCATATAAAGGGGCAGCACCTGCTTTTTGCGGAAAAACGCCAGCATATACAGGGCGAACACCGGGAACGGAACCATGTACATCAGGGACGGGAACAGCCGCTCTACCAGGAAGGTAACTACCGCGACCAGCAGGAAGATGGAGAGCAGGTAAAGATACCGTGCAGGCCTGTCAAAGACAAAACGGGCCGTAAAGTGAATGACCAGGTACAGGATGACGACCAGCGCCAGTCCCAGCAGGATATTGCCCAGATACAGGAACAAACGCGGCCCGGCATAGCCATACACCTTATTGTATTCCTCCTTGTAACTGTCCAGAATCTGGGCGATTTCCGCCGTAACGATTTCTCCCTTGGATACAATCTTTTCATCGGCCTTCACATACCCCAGCGTAGGCGACACATAGTCGTCCGATTCGGCATGCGTGAGTTCCGTCATCGTCCTGTCGTACAAGAGGTTAGGGACGATTACTTCGTATATGCCCGAACGCCGGAACAGGGAGTCCAGATTCACCGAAGGATAGCTTTTTGCGAGCAGTGCCACCAGCTGGTCACGGGCGTCGGAAAGTTTATAGACCTCCGAGCGCGGATACTGGACAGCACGCTTGTTCCGCTGGATATAAATCAGGTTTTCCGAGAGCTGCGCACCTCCCTCCTCCAATTTCACCTTGCCGTCGGAAATGACGCCCTTGGCATAAATATCTCCCAGCCGGTTCACAAGCGAGGGACGCAGGCTGTTATAAACACCGAGGTCTATGCTTTGCGCATTCTTCACCACGGCGCTGGTCACCTCTTCCGAATAGCGGTAAAAAGGAATGACGATGGCTCCGGCCTCGTCCAGTTCCTCCTGCAACTGCTCGTCCGTTTTCAGGATGGGGAAATCGAATTCCGAGATAAGGGTCTCGTACGGCCAGGGCGTGCCTTTCTTGTAGTCATAATTGAATTTCGCGGTCCTGGGCATCAGGAGCACCAGGACAGCGAAAACAATCAGGAGCGGAATCAACCGCCGTACAGGTATTTTAGGCGTCGATATTTGCATAATGCGCGTTTTCTTCGATGAAGGCGCGGCGCGGCGGGACATCGTCTCCCATGAGCATGGAGAACGTCCGTTCTGCGTCCGCTGCATTTTCGATGGTTATCTGGCGCAGCACGCGACGTGCAGGATTCATCGTGGTTTCCCAGAGCTGCTCGTCCGACATTTCGCCCAGACCTTTGTACCGCTGCACCGTAGCGCCCTTGCCCAATTCCACAGTGGCCTGTTCACGCTGGGCATCCGTCCAGCAATAACGTTCCTCCTTACCCCTCTTCACCAGGTAGAGCGGCGGCGTGGCAAGATACACATAGCCGTTCTTGATAAGGTCGAACATGTAGCGGAAGAAGAAGGTCAGGATAAGGCAGGCGATGTGCGAGCCGTCCACATCGGCATCGGTCATGATGATGACCTTGTGGTAACGCAGTTTGCTCAGGTCCATGTGCTTTTCGCCGGACTCGTCTTCCTGGGCCACCGTAACGCCCAGTGCAGTATAGATATTGCGTACTTCCTGGCTTTCAAACGCACGGTCCTGGGCGGCCTTTTCCACATTCAGGATTTTTCCGCGGAGCGGCAGGATGGCCTGGATGCGACGGTCACGTCCCTGCTTGGCCGTACCGCCTGCGGAGTCACCCTCCACCAGGAAGAGTTCGCACTTCTCGGGGTCGTGGTCCGAGCAGTCGGCCAGTTTACCGGGCATGCCGGCGCCGCCCATGGGCGTTTTGCGCTGCACCATTTCGCGGGCTTTGCGGGCCGCGGCACGGGCCGTAGCGGCCAATACAATCTTCTCCACAATGGTTTTTGCCTCCTTCGGGTGCTCCTCCAGGTATTGGTCCATGGCGGCGGCAGTGGCCTGGGAGACGGCGGACGTGGCTTCCGGGTTGCCCAGTTTGGTTTTGGTCTGACCCTCGAACTGCGGCTCGGCCACTTTCACGGAAATCACGGCCGTAAGGCCCTCGCGGAAGTCCTCGGGGCTCAGTTCTCCCTTGAACTTGGCCAGAAGGTTGTTTTTCTCCGCATAGTTCTTCAGGGAACGGGACAGGCCCATCTTGAAACCCTGCAGGTGGGTGCCGCCTTCGATGGTGTGGATATTGTTCACATACGAATAGATGCGCTCGCTGAAGCCCGTATTGTATTGAAGGGCGATGTCGATGGGAATCACCTTGTCCGAGGCGACCGTGATGGGCTCCGGAATGAGCTTGGGCGCACCGGCGTCCAGGTAATCGATAAACTCCTTCAGGCCTTCTTCCGAGAAGAAAGAATCCGTGCGGAAAGCCATGATTCCGGTGGCCTTGCGTTCGCCGTCCTCCCCGGTAATGAACTGCTCCACCTTCTCACGCTTGTCCGTGAGGGTGATGCGGATACCCTTGTTCAGGTACGCCAGTTCACGCAGGCGGTTGGCAAGGGTGTCGTATTTATAGACGATGGTCTGCGTGAAGATGGTGGCATCCGGATGGAAAGTGATGGTGGTACCGGTATCCTGAGCCTCTCCCACCACCTCCACCGGCGTGATGGGCTTTCCCTTGGAATACTTTTGCACGAAAATTTTCCCCTCCCGGTGAATTTCCGCGATGAGAAGGTCGCTCAGGGCATTTACGCAGGAAACGCCCACGCCGTGCAGACCGCCGGACACCTTGTAACTGTTCTTGTCGAACTTACCGCCGGCGTGCAGCACGGTGAGAACCACTTCCAGGGCGCTCCGATGCTCTTTTTCATGCATACCGGTGGGAATACCGCGGCCGTTGTCCTGCACGCGGATGGAGTTGTCTTCCAGAATTTGCACGTCGATACCGGTGCAATAGCCGGCCATGGCTTCGTCAATACAGTTGTCCACCACCTCATACACCAGGTGATGGAGACCCCGCTCACCCACATCGCCGATATACATGGACGGCCGCTTGCGGACGGCCTCCAATCCCTCCAAAACCTGAATACTGTTTGCGGAATACTGCTGTTCCGCCATTTTCATCTGTTCGTCTGACATGCTATTTTCTCTTAATTTTATCCAACTGAAAAGGTGCAAATACACCAACTTGCTAAATCATACAAATATAGTGAAAATTCTACGATAAAACAAGCCCCCTGCCACAGACAGGAGGCTGTTTTTGCGACTCTTCTTGCTCAGAGGCTCAGCGTAGCGCCCACCGTGAAGTAAATTCCCTGTTCCGCGTACATGGGGACACGCTGGATGGTTTGATTCAGGAGGTTTCCTCCCTTGAGCCAGAGGCCCAGGCTGCGGGTCATCTGGAAATCGGCCTGCAAGCCCAAGTCCACATATCCGGGCACCTTGACCGGCCCGGGAAGGGACGAACGGCCCTCAACGACGACACCGGCGCGGATGCGGCCGCCCCAATTGTAGAATGCGTGTCCCGAAGCCTTGAACGGAGCCGGGGCAAAAAGCGTCTGGCCCTTCAGGTCCGGCATGGGCGTGTAGCCGTAATACACATTGGCGCCGATATCCAGCTTCTCGTTCTTCCAACCGGCATCAGCCATCGCGTAGAAGGTATGCAGCGGGCTGGCATAGCCCATGGAGGGCTGGATACCCTGAATGCCCCAGGTCCAGGCGTTTTCGTCCCACTTGTACCCCACGCTGACATCGTAATGGAAACGCGAGGCGATATGGCCGCGGGCACCCAGAGACGCGTTCAGACGGGTAACCATATTGTCCGTCGTCACCACCATGCCTCCGACGAAGGGATTCAGGCCCAGGAGCTTGTCGTAAGAAATCAGGTTGTCTCCGCCCGTGGCGCGGGCATAGAGGGTGGCCACCTGCGGCGCAGCCTCGAAGCTGATATGCACGTCAGGGAAGATGACGCCTCCGGCGTGCGGGCAGAAGGTATTGGCGGAACGGAAAAGGAACGACAGCTTGACACCCAGCTTCATGCTGAAACGCCCGGTCGTGAGCAGATAATGCGGAACAAGGCCCACCTTGCCCACATAACCGCCCGGCTGGGAAACCGTTTCTCCGAACAGGCCCAACATGACATGATGGGCACCCAGGTTGGCGCCCAGGCTGCCGTCCGTCACCGTATGCAGCTCATGGAAGCCTTTCCTGCCGATATAGGCGATACGCGTGGCGGCATCGTACGCAAAACCGCTTCCGGGTGCGCTTTTTACGCTGGCCCGAAGCTGCCAAATGTTGTTGGAGCAGTCCGTTCCGACCACATCCGAAGCCGTAATGTTCTTGTACTTGATATCGGCCGCAAACGTACCGCCGAGCCAGGTATAAAGGGCGTCAGCGCCCAATGCGGAGCGCAGGTTTTTCCCGGAGCGGAACGTGCCGTCGGACTTGAGCCAATTGTCCTGCTGGGTGATGTTGCGATACTTGCCGATAAAGGAGGCATGGTCGCCGAACACATTCAGGCGGAAATTGCCCTTGCGCACAGGCGTCCACACCACAGTGGCTTCCGGGTGGAAACCATAACCCGCGCCCAGACGCACAAAGAGGCTGCCTTCGTCCGAGAGGCGGGGCTGCGGCCTGAGCTGAACCAGATAAGGCTTGAACTCGTATGAGCCCTGATATGGCGTATTGCGTACGCTGTAGTCCATGTCCAGGTTGAAACTGTACACGGAATCCGGGACGGAGAGCAGCTGCGCGGGCTTTTCTATCCCGTCGGCCTCGCGGGCGTACGTATTGGTCACCTCCACTACGGGATTCAGATTCTGGGCAAACAGGCCGGCGCTGACAAAGAGCGCTGCGGCGCATATCATATACTTGTTCATACTTTACTGCAATTTACGGAGTCTCACATCCACCTGATCCAGTACGTCATCCTGCGGACCGGAGGAAGAATAACCGGAGCGTATGCTCTCAAAGGTGGCTTTTGCCTGTGCCAGATTGCCTTGCTCGGCAAAGCTGTCTCCCAGGACGATGAAAGCCTTGGCCAGCCAGTAGTTTTGCCCGCCCGCCTTTTCCGCAAAGCTATATACCTTCTCCTGGATACCGTCAAACTGGCCGCGGTCGTACTGGTCCTGGATGATGAGATAGGCCGTCTCCGCACCTTCGTCGGTGGCAGGGGCCTGGGCCAGCTGCTGGAATTCCTCGAAGGCCTCGCTTCTGCGGCTGCTGCTCAAGAAGGACTTGGCGCGGACGTAGCGGGCTTCGCGCTGCAGGGCGGGATCCTCGGCACGCGCCACCGTATTGGCGTTCGCAATGGCGTCGTCCCACTGGTGGGCGCGGAAAGCGGAGCGCATGAGGCCGATGGCCGCCAGTTCCATATTGGCATCCATCTTGGCATTCTCCTTCAGCTTGAGATAGGCCTGATAGGCCTTTGCATAGTTTTCCAGCTCGTATTGAAGCCGGGCAATCTGCATGCGGGCGCTTTCCTGCAGGGCGCCGTCCAGTCCGCCGTCCAAGGCGGCCTGGTACAGGTCAACTGCCTGCTCACGCATGCCGGCGGCACGCTGGCAGTCCGCCAGATAGAACCGGGCCTTGGCGCCGTAAATGGCCTGCGGATATTTTTCCAGATAGGCCCGCAGGGTGGTCTGGGCCTTGGCATAGTCTCCCGAGAGGAAAATTTGCTCGGCGCTGGAGAAATAGACATCCTCCTTCTGCGCCTCGGTACGGCCGGCGCCGCCCAGGCTGTTCACGTATGCCAGATAGGCTTCGGGGTCCTCCCGCGTACGGTAAATCGCTTCGATGGCCAGCAGGGCGTCTTCCGCGAATTCTCCCCCCTGGGCCACCACCTCCTTGTAACAGGCGATGGCTTCGTCGCTTCGGCCGGCATTGCGGTTGATCATCCCGAGCTCCAGCATGGCTTTGGCAGCGAGAGCCGGATCCGACGAGGCGCTGCGCAGGGTTCTGAAGGTGCGGACGGCATTGTCATCGTCCTTGACGGCGACATAGGCCCTGCCCAGTTCATACATGGATTCGCCGTAATACGGAGCGGCGGGATTGGCATGGATGGCTTCTTCCAGGAAGTCCACTTTGCGGGCGTGGTCCTGCAGAAGTCCGCAGGCGACGCCGGCCCGGTAACGCGGATACAGGTTGTCCGGGTCCGGATAGTCCGTCATCTGGCGTTCGTAGGCCGTTACGGCCGTGCTGTATTTTCCGGTGAAGAAATAGCAGTCCGCCACCCGCGTTTCCGCGTCGGAGCCCATCAGGCGGGCGTCGCCCTCCAGGTAATTCCGGAACCACTTGAGGGCATTTTCATAATTGGCCTCCTTGAAGTAGGTATAAGCCGTCTGGTAGGAGATGAGCTGGCCTTCCGGACGGTTCTGCAGGGCCGACAGATTGTACAAATCCGTCAGGATGTCACGGGCCTCCGCATATTTTCCGTCGCGGTACAGGGCCTCCGCCTGGTAGTATCGGGCCAGTTGATTGAAACCCTCCCTGCGGGGGCTGTAATAAGCGGCAGCCTTCAGATGCGGGACGGCGCTGCGCCACGAGCCGCTTTCCATGAGTTCGCGTGCACGGAGGAAATAGGCCTTCATGTAGTTGGCTTTCATGTCCTCACGGAGCTCGTCGATGTGGTCGTACGCATCCACGGCGGCCACATAGTCGTGATTCTGCAGGGCCACCATGGCCATATAGGAATAAATCTGGTCGCCCTTCTTCAGGGTGTCGTACCGCTTGAGATACTCCTGGAAAGGAGCCGTATCCCGGTTCAGGTCAAACGCCAGCTTGGCATAGTTGTACAGGGCGTCCTCCTGAATATCCGGCGTATAACTTTGGGCCGACGCCTCCCGGAAAGCATCCATGGCCGCCACTTTGTTGCGCAGACGGATGTAACTGTAACCCAGCTGGTAAGAGGCCACCTGCCCCAGGGAGTCCGTGCGGTCCTCCATCCGGGTGAAATTGTCCACGGCGCCTTGCCAATTTTCCGTCAGGTAATTGATTTCGCCGGCGTAAAAAAGATCGTTCCGGTTCAGATTCCCCTTGTTGCGGAGGTTTTTCTCGTAATACGTGCGGGCCTTGTCCACATCCCCTTTGATGAGGTATGTTTCGCTCATGATGCGGGCCAGATGCGGTTGTCGGTCTTCCGGGACTTTGCCGAACAGGTCTTCGCCGTGGCGGAGCACATAGTCATAGTCCTTTTCGTTGAAGCGGCACTCCAGGATATAATAGTCGGCCAGACCGCTGAAACGATGGTCTTTCGCGGCCAGTTCGAACCAGGGAGCGGCCTCCTTGAAATCCTTGTTTGCGTAGCTGATATAGCCCAGCGTGTAGTAAGACGGGGCCGAATAGTCCGAGTACGGCAGGTCCTTCACGCGCAGGAACATGGACTCGGCGCGGTCCCATTCCCCCTGGGCAAAAGCGCAATACCCGAGCTTGTAGTTGTATTCCGCCCGCTGGGAGGGCTGGACCTCCTTGACGGAGATCTGACTGAACTGCCCGAGCGCCTCTTCATACTGCTCCTCGTCGAAATAATCCAGGCCCAGCTGATAGCGGACCTGCGGGACCAGGATATTTTCGTGATAACGGGCGATGAACGCCTTGGCGTCGTCCCGGGAATGGGCGGTTTTGAGCTTTAGGGCGCAGAGGGCGCGATACCCCTCCGCCAAGGGGCTGTGGCTGTCCTGGACAAGGCGTAATGTCTCCGAATACATCCCTGCCCGGTATAGTTGTTTCACCTGACCGAAATCCTGCGCATGCAGGCCCGAAACCAGGGTTAAAGCGACGACGAGCGCTGAATATCTTTTCATGCTGAGTATGTTAAACCAACTAAATCTGTCTAATTGACAAATATACGAAAAAAATCCGTTATATTTGTATGGTTTTGGAATTATTCACATGGAATCTCTCATTCATTTTAAGGACGCCGATATTCTGAACGGAGAAACGGTTGTGCTGTACAATCTGGACATGGACATCATGCCCGGAGACTTTGTGTATATCGTGGGAAAAGTGGGGTCCGGCAAAACTTCCATCATCCGCACCATGACGGCAGAAAACAAGCTTCTCAAGGGAGAAGGCGAGGTATGCGGCTTCAACCTGCGTACCCTGAAAAGCCGGGACATCCCTTTTCTGCGGCGTTCCCTGGGCGTGATTTTCCAAGACTTCCAATTGCTTACGGACCGCAGCGTAGAAGCGAATCTGGAGTTCGTGCTCCTGGCCACCGGCTGGAAGGACCGCCAGCGGATAGACCGCCGCATCCAGGAAGTGCTGGAGGACGTAGGCATGCAGACCAAGGCCCACAAGATGCCGCACCAGCTTTCCGGCGGCGAGCAGCAGCGTATCGCCATCGCCCGCGCCCTGCTGAACAATCCCAAAGCCATCCTTGCCGACGAACCCACCGGCAACCTGGATGACGAGACCGCCGACGAGATTCTCCAACTGCTGATGGACCTGAACCGGGAAGGCACCGCCATCGTCATGGTCACCCACAACCGCGCCATCTTCGAGAAATATCCCGGCCGCGTGTTCTCCTGTCTTTCCGAGCGCTGCCAGGAGGTGGTGGACGAAGGCATCGACATAACGCTATAGCCGCCTGCGGGCGAAGCAAGTGTACCCCATGACCAAAAAAGAACGATTCCACAGTATCTTCGGCTGGTTTGCGGAGAACCAGCCCGTCGCCCAATCGGAGCTGCACTACGACAACCCGTATCAGCTGCTGGTGGCGGTTATCCTGAGCGCGCAGTGCACCGACCGGCGGGTGAACCTGGTCTCCCCTCCGCTTTTTGAACGCTTCCCCACGCCCGCGGAGCTGGCATCGGCCTCATTCGACGAGGTCTATCCTTACGTTAAAAGCATCTCCTACCCCAACGCCAAAACCCGCCACCTGATTGCCATGGCGCAGATGCTCCTGGCCGATTATGACGGTGAGGTGCCCGCCGATATCGACGCGCTCATGCGCCTGCCCGGTGTCGGCCGCAAGACCGCCAACGTAATCGCATCCATCGTGTATGACAAACCGGTGATTGCCGTGGATACGCATGTCTTCCGTGTGGCGCATCGCCTGGGGCTCTCCAACGGAAGCACGCCCTACGCCGTGGAACAGGACCTGGAACGGCACATTCCCGTAGAGCAGCGGGCCGTCTCCCATCATTGGCTCATCCTGCACGGCCGCTACATCTGCACCGCACGTTCTCCCCGATGCGCCGCCTGCCCCCTCACCGCCTGGTGCCTGTCCTATCCCCTTCTTAACAAGACGGCATGTGACAGCTAATTGTTTGATTCTCATACAATTCCTATACAATCCTCGTTCAGATTTTGAACGAGGATTTTCAGCAAAATGCTGACTGTCAAATACTTATTGATCACAGCAAACAAAGAGTTGCCTGGCAGAAAGGGTGTCTGTATGCAGGCCGAAGATGTGGATGCTGCCGCCGGACTTTACACGGAGTTTGGCACGAAGCTGATCGCTGGTGAGCGGAATGTTCCGGGCCGTTACTTCGGCAAGCGGATACTTTTTACCCAACTCCTTGATGGAACGATTGTTAAGCGGGAGCACTTCCAGAATCCGATACCATTTTCCGAAAGGTGTGAGGTCCGCCACAGGCTCAGGGCTCAGGTAAGCGTGCGTATGCTGCCCCAGCTTCCGAAGGCCGAAGCGGCAGGGCCAGGTGAACGCACCGGCCTTGAGGAGGGCCTTGCCCGGGTCGAAGAGCCAGCGGGGAGACGCTTCCGCCGAGATAACTTCTCCCGGCAAAGAAGGGTCCGCCTGAAATGACGAGGCGTCCGGGATTTCCGCCACCGCGCCGGAAGAATAAACCGTCAGGACGTGCGGGCCGACGTATCCCCGCTCCAGCAGCAGAAGCAGTTCCTTGCACTCCCCCTCTGCACCCACCACGTGCACGGCTTTCACACAGCCCAGCAGCTTGCATACCAAGGTGATATCGGCCATGGGCGATAGCTTCAGCAGGAGCAGCGGACAGGCGTCCAGCAACGCCGGCAGCAATGTCAGCACATCCGGCTGGCAGTCCTCCAGCCGGAAGACCTTGCGTCCGTCGGAGGCTCGCCGCGCCGGATCCAGGAACAGGATATCCGGACGGAAAGAGCCCAGGATGCTCCCCAGGGAGGCGGGCGTAAGTTCCGCGCAGGAAACGCGTACATTGCCGATTCCAAGCGCAGCGAAGTTGTGCCGGGCCGCTTCAGCGAGCTCCGGACGCATCTCGTTGTACAACACCTGGCCGAACACCTGCGCAAACGCCCAGCTGTCTATCCCGAGTCCTCCCGTCAAGTCCGCCAGGCGGGACACGGCACCGGCTTCACGAGCCACCTGCGCCTTATACCGGGCGGTTTCCGACGAGGAACATTGCTCACCGGAGATGCGCAGCGGATAACGGAGCGACGGAACGGCATACCACTCCGGGACTTTGTTCTTCAATTTCCGCCGTACTTCCAGCGTAGTCAAAGCCAGGTCAAAGTCCCCGACCTCGGTCACATACCTGTCCCGGGCAAGCGCCAGCTCCCCAGGATTATCCGCCTCATGGGCCAAAACAAAATCCGCCAGTTCCATATTGCAAAAATACGGAATAATCTTTATTTTTGTGAATCAAAAGACAAAACAACGAACGCTAAAACACACCTGATATGAAAGATTACAAACAAGCAGCACAAAGTTGGCTCTCCGGCAATTTCGATGAGCAGACCAAAGCAGAGGTAAAGCAGCTGATGGAAACAGACCCCGTTGCCCTGGAAGACGCATTCTACCGCAACCTGGAGTTCGGTACCGGCGGCCTTCGCGGCATCATGGGCGCCGGAACCAACCGCATGAACAAATACACGGTAGGCATGGCCACACAGGGGCTCGCCAACTACATCAAAGCGCATGTAGAGGGTGCAGCCAGCGTATGTATCAGCCACGACAGCCGCAATAATTCCCGCCTGTTCGCGGAAATATCGGCCCAGGTGCTTGCCAACAACGGCATCAAGGTATATCTGTTCGACAGCCTGCGTCCCACGCCGGAACTCAGCTACAGCATCCGCCTCAAGAAGGCCACGGCCGGCATCATGGTCACCGCCAGCCACAACCCCAAGGAATACAACGGCTACAAGGTATTCTGGTCCGACGGCGGCCAAATCACCGCTCCGGTGGACAAAGACATCGTCGCAGAGGTCGCCAAGATTGAAGATCCGGCGGACGTCCGCTTCGAGCCCGTCGCCGGAGAGCCCCGCGCCGCCGTCGAAATCATGGGCGCAGAGGTCGACGAATGCTACCTCCGCGACCAGCTCTCGCTCATGCTGTCCCCGGAAGCCGTCGCCAAGCACAAGGACCTCAAGATTGTCTATACGCCCCTCCACGGCTGCGGCGTCAAGCTCATGCCGGAAGCCCTGAAACGCATCGGCTTCACCAACATCATCCATGTGCCGGAGCAGGACGTGAACGACGGCAACTTCCCCACCGTAGCCTCCCCCAACCCGGAAGAGCCCGCCGCCATGGCCATGGCCCTCAAGAAGGCCGATGAAACCGGCGCGGACTTGGTGCTTGCCACGGACCCGGATGCCGACCGCCTGGGCATCGCCGTCCGCGACAACGACGGAAAAATGGTGCAGCTCAGCGGCAACCAGACCTGGAGCTTCCTCACCTATTACATCCTGAAACGATGGCAGGAGCTGGGCAAGCTCGACGGCAAGCAGTACTGCGTCAAGACCATCGTCACCACGGAACTCATCGCAGCCATCTGCAAGAGCTTCAACGTCAAGTGCTACAACGTCCTCACCGGCTTCAAGTACATTGCCGAAATCCAGAAACTGCAGGAAGGCAAAAGCGAATTCATCTGCGGCGGAGAGGAAAGCTACGGCTTCAACCTGGGTTCCTTTGTCCGCGACAAATGCGCGCAGGTAGCCGGCTGTGCCGTGGCGGAATGTGCCGCCTGGGCTGCTGAGCAGGGACTCACCCTCTATCAGCTCCTCCAGAAAGTATATAAGGAATACGGCCTGTACGTGGAAAAGATGGTGTACATTATCCGCAAGGGAAAAAGCGGCGCCGAGGAAATCCAGCAAATCATGGCGGACTACCGCGCCTGTCCTCCCAAGGAAATCGCCGGCAGCCCGCTGGTCAAGGTTCTGGATTACAACAAGCCCGAGGAAACCGGTCTCCCGAAGAGCAATGTACTGCAGTTCTTCAATGCCGCCGGCGACGTTGTCACCGTGCGCCCTTCCGGGACCGAGCCCAAAATCAAGTTCTACTTTGGCGCCAAGGGCGACGACGCCCCCGCCAAGATTGAGCAGCTGAAAGCCCAGTTCATCAACTAATCCAAAAGAACGCGGAAATATTTGACGGGGTTTCTTGCTTTTTTGCAGGAAATCCCGTATTTTTGCAGTCCTTTCAAGCGGGGTATTAGCTCAGTTGGCTAGAGCGATAGGTTCGCAATCTATAGGTCAGGGGTTCGACTCCCCTATACTCCACAAAAACAGCAGGCATGGGCCTGCTGTTTTTGCGAGTATAAATACCGCTCACGTTACCCCATCCCCAAACCCCTTCCCTCGGGGAAGGGGCTTTAGTCGGCCTGCGGGCCTCCGATTTCGCCGCAAAAAAGCTTTTTCGTGGAGTAAATGCAGAACCCATCCTTATTGGGGACCAAATTTGAGGACGAGAGAGGTAAAATGGCCTTCCCATCCTTGTTTGGGGCTGTTTTTAAGGATGAGAGCCAGCCTGAGGCCTACATAAGGGAATCCACCATGGCTTTGGCCACGGCATCGGAGGCGCCGGGGCCGCCGAGAAGGCGGCGGACTTCGGCATAGTCGGAAAGCATCCGCTGCCGATAAGCGGCATCCTCCGTCATGCGGCGCATTTCCGCCAACAGGTTCTCCGGCGTAAAGTTTCCCTGCAGATATTCTTTGCACACGGAGCGGGCTGCAATCAGATTGACCAGCGACACGTAGGGTACGCGGATGATGCGGCGCAGGATAAAAGCGCTGACGGCAGCCACCTTGTAGCCCACCACCTGCGGCGTACCAATCAACGCCGCTTCCAACGAGGCGGTTCCGGAATTGATCACGGCCGCCTGCGCCTGCCTGAGCGCAGAATAGGTTTCTCCGGAGACCACATGCACGTATGCGCGTCCAGCCAGGTATTTCTCATAATCCGCCATGGAGCAGGAAGGCGCCGCGGCCACCACGAAGTGCCAGGAAGGATTCTCTGCATGCCAGCAATCGGCAAACTGCATGAACGTGGGCATCATGGCGGCAATCTCCATTTTCCTCGATCCGGCCAGCAGCGCAATAAACGGCGCGTCCGGGAGACCGCAACGCTGCAAAAATGCTTCGCGGGGCTCCCGCATGGCCGGACTTTGGCCAATGATGTCCACCAGCGGATTCCCGGCATACGTGCAAGGCACCCCTTTGGATGCAAAGTAGGGAACCTCAAAGGGGAAAATGACAAAGAGCCGGTCCACCCAGGCCTTCAGCCTGCGGATGCGGCCCTCGCGGGAAGCCCACACCTTGGGAGCGATGTAATAATACACCTTCAAGCCCGACCGGTGCGCGAATTCCGCTATCTTGAAATTGAAACCGGGATAATCGACCAGAATCACCACATCCGGCTTCCACGCCACGATATCGGCCTTGCATGCCCGCACGTTCCGGCTGATGGCAACAGTTTTGAAAAGCACCTCCTGATAGCCCATCACGGCCGTTTCCCGGTAATGCTTCACCAGTCCCGTACCCGCCTGGTGCTCCTTGTAAACGGCCTCCATGGAGTCACCGCCCCAGAAACGGATATCGGCGGATGAATCCTGCGCGTAGAGGCCCTTCATGAGCTTGCTGCCATGCAAATCTCCGGATGCCTCACCGGCGATGATGTAATACTTCATAATCCGTCATATCTGCATTGCACGGGACGATGGTGACCCACCCCTGCTTGAGCAGCAGGTGGTCCGCCTCCCCTGCTTCGGTATCGTCATTCACGAATTCTCCCAGCATGAAATACGCCCGCTCGCCGGGTTCTAGCTGCACGCGATGCTGACGCCACAGGAAAACATCCGTAAGGCCCAGTTCAGTAAGGCGTTCCTCGTTCCAAGCCTCAAATTCCTTTATCCAATGCCCTTTCCCCTGGCGCGCAAAGCGAACGCCCTTGATTCGGGAGAGCGGCAAGTCCGGGAAATTGACGTTGTAATACAGTCCCGGGCGGTCCTCCGGCCAATGCTCCAGCAGGTTCCGGATAATTCCGGGCAGCATTTCCTCCACCGCAGAAAGGTCCACGCCCGCTTTATGGCTGTCGATGGAAACGCCGATGGCCTTGATGCCATTGATGGCACCCTCCTCCGCCACGCCCAAAGTGGCACTGTAATTCGCGCCGAAAGAAGCGTTGCTGCCGTGATTTACGCCCCCTACGATCAGGTCCGGATTGCGGTTCTCGTATTTGAACTGAAGTCCGAATTTTACGCAGGAAGCCGGCGTGGCGTCCAGATAGCTCCACTGTCCCGGTCCATATTCCGGCAAATCTTTATAGGCCAATTGTTTAACACCCAGCGACACCGCGGTGGACATGGCGCTCTGGTGATACTTGGGGGCCACCACCGTCACGTCGCCGAACTGAGCCATCACGCGCGCCAGCACCTGGATGCCGGCCGCCTTGTAACCATCGTCGTTGGAAATAAGTATTCTCATGGTGCAAAGATACAAAAAAACCGGCCCCGGAGGGTCGGTTTTTCAGAGATTTTAAACAAGCAAACGCTTATTTCATAATGACCTTGGCCATTTCCAGGACCTTGTTGCTGTAACCCCACTCGTTGTCGTACCAGGCGCAAACCTTCACGAAGGTCTTGTCCAGCTGGATACCGGCCTTCTCGTCGAAGATGGAGGTCAGAGGGCAACCGCGGAAATCGGTGGAAACAACGGCCTCGTTGGTGTAACCGAGCACACCCTTGAGTTCGCCTTCGGAGGCAGCCTTCATGGCGTTGCAGATTTCCTCATAGGTGGCTTCCTTGGCCAGTTCCACGGTGAGGTCCACGAAGGAGACATCGCTGGTGGGAACGCGCAGGGACATACCGGTGAGTTTGCCGTTGAGTTCGGGAAGAACCTTACCTACAGCCTTTGCAGCACCCGTGGAGGAAGGAATGATGTTCTCCAGGATACCACGGCCGCCGCGCCAGTCTTTCTTGGAAGGACCGTCAACGGTCTTCTGGGTAGCGGTAGCGGCGTGAACGGTGGTCATGAGGCCACGGACGACACCGAACTTGTCATTGAGCACCTTGGTAAGAGGAGCCAGGCAGTTGGTGGTGCAGGAAGCGTTGGATATGATGTTCTGACCGGCATAGGTCTTGTGGTTTACACCGTACACGAACATAGGGGTGGCATCCTTGGAAGGAGCGCTCATGATCACCTTCTTGGCACCGGCCTTGATGTGGGCCTCGGCAAGTTCTGCGGTGAGGAAGAAACCGGTGGATTCCACCACAACATCTACGCCCAGGGCACCCCAGGTGATGTTTGCGGGATCTTTTTCGCAGAAGACCTGGATTTTGTTGCCGTCAACGATGAGGTAATTGCCCTCAACCTTGATGTCGTGGTTGAAGATGCCGTGTACGGAATCGTACTTGAGCATATAAGCGAGGTAATCCGGATCCAGGAGGTCGTTAATACCTACGACGCAAATGTCCTTACCGAAGTTCTCTACGGCGGCGCGGAAGACCATACGGCCGATGCGGCCAAAACCGTTAATACCAAGTTTGATCATAATGTGATGTGTTGATTTATTGTTTGTTAAACGTTCTTGCTTTTTTTCGCGCCGCAAAGTTACAAAAAAATCCGATAATATCATAGATATTAACGAATTTATTAAAATTTTTTAATCTGCCGGAAAAAGTCCATTGCGTACACCTTGTCCTGAACGTCGTCCAGGCAGGAATCGCAGCGCTTGGGCACAGCGATTCTATGCATGATTTCCGAAAATGCTTTGTTCGACATACTCGCACAGGATATGGCCGATGAGCGTATGGCACTCCTGAATGCGGGGCGTATCGCTTGAAGGAACATGCACCACATGGTCGTATGCATCCATCCGGCAGGTTTTTCCTCCCACGAGCGCCACGCTCACGATTCCCTTCTCCCGGCAGGCATCCAGGGCCCGCACCAGGTTTTCCGAATTCCCGGAAGTGGACAGTCCCACAAAGACATCGCCCGGACGGCCGCAGGCGATGAGCTGACGGTAGAACACCTCCCCGTAGCCGTAATCGTTGCCGATGGCGGTAAGGATGGACGTGTCCACCGTGAGGGCCATGGCCGGTATGCCGCTGCGCGTCAGACGGTACTTGTTCACCAATTCGGCCGCCATGTGCTGGGCGTCCGCCGCACTGCCGCCATTCCCGGCCCAGAGAGTTTTACCCCCCTGCCGATAGGTTTTCACCAGCAAGTCCGCCAGCTCAGCCACTTTTTCGAGGGCCTTTTCATCGGCCAGAAAGGCTTCCTTTACGCGGACCGATGCCGCCACCTGCTCTTTTACGAAATCTATATTCTCTTTCATATCGTGCAAAGATAAGCATTCCTTCCGACATATAAAAAAAGCAGCCCCTTGAATGAAGGAGCTGCGACGAAAGTACGGATTTCCGCACTTAGAAGGCGTAATACAGGCCCACGGTAGGAGAAAGGTTGACAATGCCGCCGGCCAGGGATGAGTTGATTCCGGCCAGGAAGCCGCCTCCATAATAGCCGATACGGGCCAGGTGGGTCACCATCGAGAAGTGTTCATTCAACTGGAAGGCGACACCGGGACGGACGCCTATACCCCAGGCGGAACTGCCATTGTTCCCGAAAGAGGTGGAGAAATTGAAATGTCCGTCTGCGAAGAAACGGGCGGGACCCCAATCCACGAAATAGTAACGGAAATACGGGTCGATGGTCATGCCTGCACCGGTTCCCTCTCCCGTGCCGCCGAACGCGAAGCCCAGGGAAGCACCGACCGACATGTTGTTGCCGATGTTGTAGCCGGCCTCGGGAGCGATGCCGAAAATGGCGCCGTTGCCGCCCATACCAAGGAATTGGATACTGCCACCTACGTAAAACTGGGCCTTGGCGGTAAAGGCCATCAGCGACAAGGCAAGGACTAAAATAACTTTTTTCATAATCAAAAAAGGGTTTGGTTTTACTTATTCAGGCTACGAAATTAATACTTTTTTCCCAATTGAAAAACTTTTCCAATCGACACATTTTTATTACCTTTGTGGGGAAAAACGCGATACGGTGGAACAGAAGCCTCCCATTTATCTATACACAGACGGCGCCGCAAGCGGCAATCCGGGCCCCGGAGGCTACGGAGTCGTGCTCCGTTGCGGCCAGTATGAGAAAGAACTGTCGGGCGGCTTCGCCTGCACCACCAACAACCGGATGGAACTGCTGGCCGTCATTGTGGGCTTGGAACAAATCCGCTGGAACAACGCGGAAGTTCATGTATGGAGCGACTCCTCCTATGTGGTGAAAGCGCTCAACGAGGGATGGCTGGACAAGTGGAAGGCCACGGGATTCAAAGGGAAGAAGAATGTTGACCTTTGGCTTCGCTTCGATTCCGTATATAAACGGCACCGCGTGGCATTCCACTGGCTCAAGGGGCACGCCGGCCATCCGGAAAACGAGCGCTGCGACCACCTGGCCGTCGCCGCCTATCACCAGCCCGGGCTGCCGGAGGACGGCGGCTATCTGGCAGAAAACACACAATTGCTTTAAAATTAATTTGTTTTGAATATGGCACTCCCTAAACTTGTTGTGGGAATCACCCAAGGAGACAGCAACGGAATCGGCTACGAGGTTATCATCAAGTCCCTGGCCGACGAACGCATCCTGGACTCCTTCACCCCTGTCATTTACGGCTCGTCCAAGCTGATGGGCTTTTATCGGAAAACGCTGCATAACATCGGCCCCATGGACGTCAATGTAATTACGTCCGCCGCCGATGCCCGTCCACGCAAAATCAACCTGGTGAACTGCCTGCCGGACAACATCTACGCAGAGCCCGGCCAAAGCACGCCGGAAAGCGCCAAAAACGCCATTGCAGCCCTGGACGCTGCCGTCAAGGACCTGAAGGACGGACAGATAGACGTCCTGGTTACCGCGCCCATCAACAAGCGCGCCATGAACGAGGAAGGGTTCTCCAACACCGGCCATACGGAGTTCCTGCAAAGGGAATTCGGCGTTGACGATGTCACCATGATTATGGTGAGCGAGCAAATCAAGATTGGCGTGGTCACCGGCCACATCCCCCTCCGGCAAGTTCCGGGAAGCATTTCCAAGGAATCCATCCTGGGCAAACTGCGCATCATGAAAGCCTCGCTGGAACGGGACTTCGGCGTGCGGGACCCCAAGATTGCCGTACTGGGCCTGAATCCGCACTGCGGAGACGGCGGACTGCTGGGCGACGAGGAGCAGAATATCATCCTTCCGGCCGTGCTGGCAGCACAGGAAGAGGGCATCCAGGCCTTCGGTCCTTACTCCCCGGACGGGTTCTTCGGCCTGGGAAATTACAGCCGCTTCGACGCCACGCTGGCCATGTACCATGACCAGGGCCTGGCTCCGTTCAAGGCCCTCGCTTTTGCGGACGGGGTCAACTATACCGCCGGCCTGCCCGTGGTACGCACATCACCGGACCACGGCACGGCATACGAAATGGCCGGCCGCGATGAGGCGGACCCCCGCTCCATGATGAGCGCCATCTTTACCGCCATCGACATTTTCCGCAAACGCCTCCAGTACGATTCCCTCATGGAAGGGAGATTGGTGGAGAAATAATTATCGGGCCCCACCCTGCAAAAGGTTGGTTGTATCATTGCAAAAGGTTGGTTTTTAAGTGACCAGCCTTTTGCATGTAAATGGCCCTGGGGATATGCGAGAGGCCGTTCCCCTGTCAAAGGTTGGCGTCACAAAATCCAACCTTTGACAGAACTGCCGCCAACCTTTAACAGAAGCGGGGCATTGCGTTCCTGGGCGAGGCCGGGATCCTGGTCCAGGATATGCTGGGCATAGCCGCGGGCATCGGACAGGATGAGTCCGTCCTTGGCCAGGGAGGCAATGTTGAGACTGATGGGAAGGCCGCTCTGCTGAGTACCTTCCAGGTCTCCGGGGCCGCGCATCTTCATGTCCTCCTCCGCCAGTTCAAATCCATTCTCCGTGGCGCAGAGCAGGTCCAGCCGCTTCTGGCTTTCCTTGGACACCTTGTTGCCCCGCATGAGGATGCAGTAGGAGCGTTCCGCACCCCGTCCCACCCGGCCGCGCAGCTGGTGCAACTGGCTCAGGCCGAAGCGTTCCGCGCTTTCAATCACCATCACGGAGGCGTTGGGCACGTCCACGCCCACCTCGATGACCGTGGTGGAAACCAGGATGTCGGCCCGTCCTGCGGCAAAAGCATCCATGTTGAACGCCTTTTCCTGCGGTGTCTGCCGGCCGTGGACGATGGCCACCTTGTACTGCGGCAGCGGGAATGCCTTTACAATTTCCTCGTAGCCCAGTTCCAAGTTCTTGTAGTCCAGTTTCTCGCTCTCGAAAATGAGCGGATATACGATGAACGCCTGCCGGCCCTTGGCAATCTCGTCCCGGATGAAATTGTGCATGGCGTGGCGTTTGCCTTCTCCCACGCACAGGGTTTGGACAGGTTTGCGGCCCGGCGGCATCTCGCCAATGACGGAAACGTCCAGGTCCCCGTAGAGAGTCATGGCCAGCGTACGTGGAATGGGGGTGGCGGTCATGACCAGCACGTGCGGAGGAACGCCCTGCCAGCCTTTGTTCCACAGCCGGGCCCGCTGCTCCACGCCAAAGCGGTGCTGCTCGTCCACAATGGCCAGCCCCAGCGCCCGGAAATGCACCGTATCTTCGATGAGCGCATGCGTGCCGATAAGCATCCCGATACTCCCGTCCTGCAGTCCGGCATGGATTTCCCGCCGGTCCCTGACGCCGGTGTTTCCGGTAAGGAGCGCCACCTTGACGCCGGTGGGCTTCAGGTATTTTGAAACGTTGGCAAAGTGCTGTTGGGCAAGTACTTCCGTGGGTGCCATCAGGCAGGCCTGGTAGCCGTTTCCCACGGCGATGAGCGCACTGAGCACCGCCACCATGGTTTTTCCGGAGCCGACATCGCCCTGCAGGAGCCGATTCATCTGGTGGCCGCTGCGCATGTCTTCGCGGATTTCCCGGATGACGCGTTTCTGTGCGTTGGTAAGTTCGTACGGCAAGGCCTTGTAGCAGGCATTGAACGCATCGCCCACGACCGGCATGTTAAGCCCGACGGCGCTGCGGCTGCGAACATATTTTTGTTTGAGCAGGGATAGCTGCAGGAGGAAAAGTTCCTCGAATTTGAGCCGATACGTAGCTTTGGCCAGGGCGTTCTGGTCCACCGGGAAGTGAATTTGCCTGAGCGCATACGTAAGCGGCACCAGCCCCTTCTCCTTCAAAATATAGTCCGGAAGCGTATCCTGCAGGCTGGGCAGCACGCCTTCCAGCGCCGTGCCGATAAGTTTGAGCATCACCTTGCCGGTAATTCCTGCCGATTTGAGTTTTTCCGTAGAATTGTACACCCCGGTGAGCACGCCCGTGTTGGCGCTGTCCGGGGCATCTACCTCCGGGTGCACCATGTTGAGCCGGGTACCGAACACGGCAGGCTTTCCGAAGAAGATGAACGTGTGGCCGGGAATCAGGCGTGCGTGCATCCACTTCACGCCCTTGAAGAAGACCATTTCCATCTCTCCGCTGTCGTCCGCCACCATGGCGCTCAGTCGGCTGACCATGTTATACTTGAGTTTCTCCGCGGGGAGTTCCACGCCGTTTTTCCCATACAGGCGCACCTTGGTGACCATGGCCCGCACCTGCACCTGGGCCAGGTCCGGGTGGACATCGGCAATGCGGACCACGCTGCTGCGGTCGATATAGCGGAACGGATACGTGCGCACCAGGTCTCCCACCGTGCCGATTCCCAGCTCGGTCTGCAGGAGCTCCGCCCGTTTGGGCCCTACCCCCGGCAGGTACTGTATGGCCGTATCCATGTTCATCCTCACAAAGATAACATTTTTTTCTATCTTTGTGGTCATGAAACGAATTCTCGCCTTGCTCGCCGTATTCGGGGTTTTGTGCTCCTGCGAAAACCATGCAACCTTGTTTGTTGGAACCTATTCGGACGGGTTCTATGCCTATGATTTTGACTTGGACAAGGGCGATGTGCTTCCCGGAGAGCCGGTCAAGGCCCCCATGCCCAATCCTTCGTTCCTGGCGCTTGACGGCAATCGGGTGTATGCCGTGAGCGAAATGCCGGACAGCACGGCGTCCGTGTACGCCTGGCGCTACGGCGGAGGCGGATTCGACCTGCTGGGCAACCAGCCCACCGGCCTTCCGGACGGGGGAGAGGACCCTTGTTACGTATCTACCGACGGCCGTTTTCTGGCCGTAGCCAATTACGGCGGCGGCTCGCTGGCCGTGTATAAATTACGGGATGATGGCAGCATCGCCCCGCTGGACAGCCTTATCTTCAGCGGCACCGGCGGCCCGGACCTCTCGCGGCAGGGCAGGCCGCACGTCCACTGCGCCCTCTTCACGCCGGATAAACAGTTGCTGTTCACTGAATTCAGTGCCGACGCCATCAGTTCGGTGGATGTTTCGCCGGTGGGCGTCTCCAACTACCGGAGGCGCGCCTTGCTGCCTGCCGATTTCGGCCCGCGCCATCTTCTGCTGCACGACAACCGGCTGTACTGTATAGGCGAGCTCTCCGGCGACGTGGCCGTATATGGCTATCCGGAAATGACGCTTCTGCAAGTGGTCAAGGCTGATGAAGCGGATGCCCGCGGTGCCGCGGACCTGCACCTGAGCCCGGACGGCAGCTTCCTCTACGCCAGTCTCCGCCTCCGGAACGATGGCCTGGCCATTTTCCGCGTCTTGGAGGACGGCCTGCTGGAAAAAGTGGATTACCAGCATACCGGCAGCCATCCCCGGAATTTCACCGTGCTGGAAAATTGGGTTTTTGTGGCTTGCCGCGACACCGATGAAGTGGAAATCTACCGCCGGGACAAAAAAAATGGCAGCCTGCAGGATACAGGCCGCCGGATTCACGTTTCCAAACCGGTATTCGTTGGGATTCAGTAATTATTTGTCCGTCGTCAAAGGTTGGCGGCAGTTCTGTTAAAGGTTGGCGGCAGTTCTGTCAAAGGTTGGATTTTGTGACGCCAACCTTTGACAGGGGAACGGCCTC
>CADAIT010000014.1:0-58989 GCA_902788095.1 uncultured Bacteroidia bacterium
GGCAATGCTGTGAGGGATTCCTACGGGCCGGAGAACGCGTGACCTTGATTGATGAGAGCTTTGAAAAGGAAATGGAAACTCTACTGGACGTGTAAATTCTAATTTTCTTTTAGATGACCCTCCCCGAAGCCATAGTGTACCTCCTTGCCACTTCCAACCACGGCATGAAGACTGACCAGATCGCACGCCTGGTTAATGAGAAGGGCTTATATCAGCGTTGGGATAAGCAGCCAGTGACGGGAAAACAGGTGTATGCAGTCGTTATGGCCCACCCTGATACGTTCGTCAAGAGTGAGGGGTTGATAAGATTGATGATATAATTTCTCAGTGAGCAACATCTTGGCACAAGCAAGCATTAGCTTTGCAGAAGTTAAACGATTTGAGCTATGTTTGAGATTGTTGTTTCCGTTGCTTTGTACGTGGGGGCCCTGGTGCTCCTAGTGAAAGGTGCAATTGCTTTTTGCAATCACAGCCATGAGAACGTGGTCACCGAACCGTAGATTTTCCGCGACTTTTCCGGGAATTCTTCGTAACTTCGTATCCAATATGAGAACGTACAATGGAATAGAGCGTCCGGATTATACCCCGGACATGATATCGGAGCTGAAGGCCGATGCGGCGGCCTGGAAATAATCGGCCAGGTTAATCTTTTCGTAGGTTTCCATAGAATCCAGTGTTTTCATTTTCTGTGATACTACGAGCCTTACAGGATTGGACCGTGCCCAAAGCATAAGTCCAACCGTGCGGATGATCTACATCGGGTATACCTTCGTTCCTTCGAAGTAGGTAGCTACGGGTTCGGTGGCATGAATCTGGTCGGCCGGGCAGGTGAACACGTCCTGGTTGAGCAGGAGGAAGTCGGCATACTTGCCGGTGCAGATGCTGCCCCGCTCATTCTCGAGGAACATTTGCCTGGCTACGTTGATGGTGAGGGCAGTGAGGGCCTGCTCGCGGGTGAGGAGTTCTTCCGGCCACCAGGGCTTCCCAGGCTCTTGCTGGTAAACGCCCGTGACCGCAATCTCCATAATGCCAAACGGGTCGTCGGGAGCATCTGAGGTTGCCGGGAAGTCGGTGTGGGAAGACACGTTGATGCCGTAATCGAAGAAAGACTTCAGCGGATAGCCTTTGTCATTCAGGCCGGCCGGAAGTATCTCGAGCAACGCCTCCTGAAACTCCGTGTCGTTATAGTGCCAAAGCAGGCTGGCGGCGACATGGATATTGTGCTCGGCCATACGCAGATAATCCGCTTGCAGGACGTTATAGACATGTACCAGCGTATTGCGCATCTCATCCTTTCCACCGCTGATGAACGCGTTGACCACGCGGTTGACACCCTTGTTGCCCATGGCATGCACATGCATCGTCAGGCCCTTTTCGTTGGCCTTCCGCGTAATTTCGGTCAGTTCCTCTTCCGACCAGTTGGCGTTACCCTGATGTCCGTCAGGATAGATGGGGTCTATGAATCCGGTGCCGCTTTCCACCGTGCCGTCCATGAAAAGCTTGAGCCAGTTGGTCCTGACATGCGTGGTAGCGTATTTCTGGACTGCTGCGGCTTTGGAGAGGACTTCATCCACATTCATCCAGCTTTCCAATTCGTAGGCTGTACCTAAAACGAAGTGCAGGTCACCTGCCAAATCCAGTTGCTGGGCCGCCTCGTAGAGATTCTCGTTGAAGAAGTAGGTGGACCATCCGTCGAGACACATCGTGTAGCCCTCCGAAAGGAGCTGCTCCTGGGTGATTTCCAAACTCTTTTTTGCAAGGTCAAGGGAAAAGATGCTTTCGTAGTCCATGAAAGAGCGTATGTAGGTGCCGGCCTGCTCCTTCACATAGCCGGAAGGAGTGCCGTCCTCATCTAGCACAATCTCGCCGCCCCGGATGTCGGTATTCATCACGGTACCGTCGGCCTTCATGATGCCGGCCTTAACCAGCGTAGCGGAGTTCACCAGCGCCTTGTGGCCTTCGTCGTCGGCAATGTAGATGGGAATATCACTGCAGATGTCATCCAGCAACTTGCGGTAAGGCAGGTCTTCCGGGTAGAGCATCACGTTCCAGCCCAGGCCGAAGATGAGCGTCGCCCCCGTCTCTCTTGCCTTCCCGACGGCAGCGGGAACGATCTCGCCAAGGAAGGTGTCCACGTCATCCTCATAGCCTACAAATGTTCCAACTTCCCAGAGGGAAGCCACTGTCGCATAATGGGCGTGGCCGTTGCCACAGCCGGGCATCACAAGGCCCTCACCGCTGTAGTCCACCACTTCGGTCTTGCCATCCTGCACATAGGCAGCGGCTCCTGCCTTGTCGCCCACATAGACATACTTGCCGTCCTTTACGGCGAAGGCTTCCACCAGCTCATTGTCTTCGGCCGTGAATATCTTGCCATAGACCACCAGGTCGGCTTTCTCGGAGCTCGAGGGCTTATCCGATTCCGAGCAGTATGTGAACATCCCCATTCCCATCACAAGGCCAATCACCGCAATGGGCACTTTAAAGCTTTCAGAGACAGGCATTTTACCTTTTTCTTTCATGGATATCTAAAACGCTTTTGCGGACGCAAAGATAGTATTTTTTCGCGGGATTAATCATGCAAAAAGGCTTCGATAATTGTCCCATTGCCCGCACGAGCCGGCCTCTTCGAGGGCCGGCTCGTGCGGGCCACGTTATGGCGTGGAGAGGGTTTTGGCGTAGTGGCACTGGAGGAGGTGGCCGTCGTGCCAGTTGTGCATGTCGCCGCCACGGCAGTTTTTCCACTCGCGGCAGGTGGCGCAGGAGCCGGTGCGGGTCCATCGGCGGTCACGGAATTCCCGAAAACGGTTTTCCCAAACGTCCCAGAGGCTGTCGTGGTAAATGTTCCCTTGGGAGAAGGCGTCCCGGTCTATGTTGGGACATGCACAGATGCGGCCGTCTATCAGGACCGATGCGATATTCACGCCGGCGTGACAGAAGTATGGGACGTCCCGGACCTTTTCTTCGTATCGGCCCAGATACCCTTCGCAACTGAAGGTCACTTTCATGGGTCCGCCTTCCATACGCTTGGACTTGATGAATTCCATGAGCGAGACGAATTCCCCGCCCGAAAGGTGCATGTCCGGGTCGGCCGCCGCCCTGCCGATGGGGATAATGGTGAACAGGCGCCACTGCTTAACGCCCATATCCTCCAGGGTGCGGTGCATGCGGGGAAGGGATGTCAGGTTCCGCTTGTGCACGCAGGTGACTACATCGGCACTGAGGCGGGGCTCTTTGGCAAGCAGGCCGATGGCCCTGAGGGTGCGGCTATAACTCCCCACCCGTCCGCGCATCCAGTCGTGCGCATCCTCCAGCCCGTCGAGACTGATGGTGAGCGCGCCCATTCCGGCTCCCATGAGCCGGGAATGCATGTCTTCGTCGTAAAACCAGCCGTTGGAGACCATACCCCAGTTCATGCCGCGCTTTCTGATTTCCACGCCGACGGTTTCTATGTCGGGCCGAAGCAGCGGCTCCCCTCCGGTGAGAACCACCAGGAAGTCCTTGGGGACGTTCTCCTTGGGAAGGGTATCCAGCGCCGAGAGGAAATCCTCCAGCGGCATGTCCTTTTCCCGGCTTTGAACCGTGCAGTCGCTGCCGCAGTGACGGCAGTGAAGGTTGCAGCGGGTTGTACACTCCCAAAACAGGTAGTTCAGTTCGTGCACTTTTATTTCATTGTCCCTGAGCAGGCGGAAAAACATAGGGTTCATACTGCAAATATAATCCGCTTTCGGGAAAAATCCTGCATCTGTCATGCAAGATTCCACCGAGAAGAAGATTCTTTTTTATTGGAATTTGTTATTTTTGCACTATGAAATGGCTCCACAATCTTGTTAAAGGCATCTCCCTCACCGGGGCGCTTTTTGCGTTCCAGGCCTGCTATGGTACTGTAAGGCCGCCGGAAGACCAAAGCACACCCATGACCTTCTCACTGGTTTCCGCCAAATCCGGCGCTCCCATTGAAGGGGTGAAGATTTCCACCTCCCTGACCAGGGACACCTACAATAACTATGGTGGGAGCGATGCCGGAATCACCGGCCCCGACGGCACCTGCAAGGTCATGCTCTATTACCGCCGCAGCCTGGAAAGTCCGTACATCCATTTTGACGGTCCCGACGGCCTCTATTTCCCCAAAGACACTACACTTGCAGACCTCCGGGAGCGGACCGTTGTGGTAAAACTCAATCCCGTGGAATGAGACAGAAATGCTGTTAACCCACAAAATGAGGCCGACATAAAATCGGCCTCATTGCCCAATGAAATTAACTACACACTAATGATTTGGGTTTCATTGGAGCCGCATCTCGCGACGGGGTTACGGGGTGCGGTTAGCTGGCGAAAATTTTACCAGCTAACCTCAAAAAAGCCTATTTTTGCGTTTGGGCGGTCAAAAAATTACCAGCTAACCGCACTGTGAATATGTGCTAAAGAGAAAAAGCAAAGGGGCAATATCACACCCATGCATCCTGGCTACGGCTATATGCCATCAGATTGGAATCTGGCCGATACATCATTACCGGGGGAGCCATTGAACATACTCTGGAGGAACTCCATAAGCTAAACAAAGTACGCGACTATCTGTTATCTCAGGGTATATTTGATTACAACGGATTTGAAGACTATGATGAAGAAAGCAACGGATAAAGAACTCTCTGTGCTACAAAAGCATGAGGTCAAAACCAATTGGAGAGAGAAAGCCCAATGGCGACGGGAGAACCGCCGAGCAGAAACTCTACGAGGCCGAAAGCCGGACGGCGGAAGCACAGGCCGGAAGCCTCATTCTGGAGAGGCTGAAGGCCGATATCGGCTCTCTCCCGGCCACCAACCCATACCGGGAGGAGGCGCTGAAAGCCTTTTCCGTGGCGGATTTGGGAAAGCAGGCCGAAAGCGTCTATACCGTCCGCTACCGCCTCCGGCGCAAATTCCCCAAAGGCGCTCTGCCAGTGTAGGAACGCAGTAGCCGGAAGGGATCAGTACACCCACTGGCGGAAGTAGTCGAAGGCAGCGGTACCGGAGGGTCCCATGCAGTAGAGGGCGCTGCGGTAACCGGTGAAAAAGTCCAGGGTGTATTTCATTTCCAGGGTGTAGTCCAGCTCTGTCCAGTTCCTGCCGTCCAGGGAGTAGCTGAGGAAGGCGGTGTCAGCCTCGTCCCCGGGATCCCGGGGCGTGAACACATAGCGGATTCGGAGCCAGACCGGCACAGAGGCCGATGAAGCAGCAGCCGAAGCAACAGTAGCAGGAAGGGACAGGCGCCAGATTTCCTTCTCCTTTTCATGGGCCACCAAGGCAAAACCGCCGGCCTCGCGGATCACGCCGATACGGGCGCTGTGGCTCTGGAAGGCGCACAGCCCGGCTTCGGTCCCTGTCCCCAGTTCACCGGCATCCAGCAGCACTTCGCTGTAGCAACGCGGCCCCACGGTTCGCTGGGTGAGCGTTCCCAGCGTCCTGGACAAGCTGTCTCCCGGATGCGCCTGCAACTGCAGCCAACCCGGACGGGCCGTCAGCGAGGCATCCCCGGGGTCCTTGTGGTTCCACTGCCACACCAGCGCAAGCTGCTGAGTCTCAAATTCATCCGACGCCCATACATAGTCTCCGGCAGGATCTACGGGCAGTTTTACCGCCACCGCCTGCATGGGTTTTCCCGCCCGGCCCATAATCGGCCAACCCTTTTCCCAGGTAACCGGCTGAATGGTAGGAATACGGCCGACGGCGCCATGGTCCTGGAACTGGATGGCATACCAGTCCCCCTCGGGCGTATCCACGACAGGCCCCTGCGCTATGCCGTCCTTCTCGCGGCCGTCCAGCGTGCCCTTGAGCACCACCTTGCGCTCGTACGGGCCGTCGATAGCCTTGCTCCGCCAGCAGGTCGCCTGTCGGATGCCGCCTTTCGGCCAGTCTATCTCCACAATGTAATAATAGTCGCCGATATGGTAGAAATGGCAGCCCTCGGCCCGGAGGCCCATCCGCCATTTGGGCGCACGGACAATCACGCGCGGCTCCCCTATTACGGCCGATCCGTCCGACGAAAGCTCCGCCAGTTTCAGCTCACCGTTGCCATACACCACGAACAGGCGGCCGTCGTCGAACAGCAGGCCCGGGTCATGGAAGAAATAATCGTCGAAAACAGTGCGCTCCCAGGGTCCGTTCACCAGGTCTTTGGTACGATATAAGTAGCTCTTCTGCTGATCGTTGGAAGCAAACAGCGCATAATATACACCGTCGTGAAAGCGCAGCGACGTGGCCCACTGGCCGGCGCCGTAGGCATGTTTCCCGTCCCGGAGGTTGTAAACGTCGTCATCCTCCAGCAAGTCGTAAATATAACTGACGATACGCCAGTGCACCAAATCCCGCGAGTGCATGATGGGCGCGCCGGGGCAGAAATACATGGTGGTGCTCACCATGTAAAAGTCCTCCCCCACCCGGATGACATCGTTGTCCGGAATATCCGTAAAAGTGAGCGGATTCACCGCCAGAAAGGCGCCGTCCGGCACCACAAGTTCTTCGGATTGGGTATTCTGCGCGCAGGAAATGGCCGTGCAAGCGCATAAAATGGCTATCAATCTCTTCATAATCCAAAGATACGCCTTTTCCCTCAATCTTCCGCACCCCTTGGACATTTATCCACCATTTTTGGACGATTTTTATAATGGGCGCGTTGAGAATTTTTGTAAATTTGTAAACTCAGACGCTAAAACTATTAACAACTATAATTCTATGAACATTCTTGACCAAATTGCAGCCTCCGGATTCAGGACTATCGATCTGGTGATTGTCCTCATCTATCTTGCGCTGCTTATCTTCCTGGGCCTGTTTCTGGGCCGCACCAAGAAAGGCGAAGAAAAGAGCGCCAGCGACTACTTCCTGGCCGGCAACACCCTCACATGGTGGGCCGTGGGTGCCTCGCTCATCGCCGCCAACATCTCGGCAGAACAGTTTATCGGCATGTCCGGAACCTCCTATGCGGACGGTATCGCGACGGCCGCTTATGAACTCATGGCCGCCGTCACCCTGGTGGTTATCGGCAAGTTCCTGCTGCCTATCATGCTCAAACGCAAAATTTTCACCATTCCGCAGTTCCTGCGCGAACGTTATAACGACGGTGTCGGCCTTGCGTTCTCCATCCTGTGGCTGTTCCTGTATGTGTTCGTGAACCTTACCTCCGTCGCCTGGCTGGGCGCCCTGGCCATCGAGCAAATCCTGGGCCTGCAAGGCGCCGTGCTCATGATTGGCAGCTGGAGCATTTCCATGCGCATGGTCATTGTGGTGGCCCTGTTCCTGATTGCCGGTATTTACTCCATCTACGGCGGTCTGGCCTCCGTGGCCTGGACGGACGTCCTGCAGGTTACCTTCCTGGTGGGCGGCGGCCTCATCACCGCCTGGTTCGCCCTCAAGGCCGTCGGCGGCGACGCCGGTGTCCTGGGCGGTCTGAACAACATCTTCACGGACCTCACCACCGGCGACCATCTGCACGACACACACCTCCACCTGGTCATCCAGGAAAGCCACAACCCGGCCGGCTTCGCCAATGTGCCCGGCATCGCCGCCGTCGTGGGTGGCGTATGGCTTACCAACCTGGGTTATTGGGGCTTCAACCAGTACATCATCCAGAAGGGCCTTGCCGCCAAGAGCGTGGAAGAAGCCCAGAAAGGCCTGGTGTTCGCCGGTTTCCTCAAAATCCTCATCCCCTTCATCGTGTGCCTCCCCGGTATCTGCGCCTACTACATTTCGCTGCATCCGGAAGCCTTCACCCATCTGCAGGGTTCTATCAACGTGTCCGATGACGCCTATCCCTGGCTGGTGCGCAACTTTACCCCGGTGGGTGTAAAGGGCCTCACCTTCGCCGCCCTCGCCGCCGCCATCATCTCCTCCCTGGCCTCCATGCTCAACTCCACGTCCACGCTGTTTACCATGGACATCTACAAGAAGTACATCAACAAGGGAGCCAGCGACAAAAAGCTTGTCAACGTGGGCCGTATCACTTCCCTGTGCGCCCTCGCCATCGCCCTGATAGCCGTGAAACCGCTGCTGGGCAGCCTGGACCAGGCCTTCCAGTACATCCAGGAATACTCCGGCTTCATCTATCCCGGCATCATCGTGGTGTTCGGCCTGGGCCTGCTGTGGAAACGTTCTTCCGCCCGCGCAGCCGTGTGGAGCGCTATCATCGTCATTCCGCTGGGCGTCCTGTTCAAGGTGTTCCTGGGCGATGTCCCGTTCCAGCTCCGTGCCGGTTACATTTTCATCATCCTGGTCACCTTCCACATTATCATGTCCCTGATTGACAAGAAGGTGGTGGATGCGGAGGAACTGAAGGAAGAGGACAAGAAGAGCATGATCAAGTGGGCCCGCATCCTGGGCTGTGCCGGTCTCTTCTTCATCCTGGCCGCCGCCGTGGTCTCCATCTGGGGCGCCTGCCTGCCGGAAAGCGCTACGCCGGACAACCACTTCATCGCCTATTTGAACGACATCGGCTTCCAGGCCTTCTACTTCTTCGGCACCCTGGTGGGCATACAGGCCGTGTGGCTGTACAGCAACACCTTTGACAAGAAGAAAGACCCGAAGGCCCTTCCCATCGACCTGTCCCTGTTCCATACCAGCAAGGCATACAACTGGGGCGCGCTGGCCATCTGCGTCATTGTCACTGCACTTTATGTAATTCTGTGGTAATACTATGTTAGAAGCACTCAAAGAGAAAGTATGCAAGGCCAATCTGGACCTTGTAAAGCAAGGACTGGTGATATTCACCTGGGGCAACGTGAGCGCCATCGACCGCGAGAGCGGACTGGTGGTCATCAAGCCCAGCGGCGTGAGTTATGACAACATGAAACCCTCGGACATGGTCGTCGTGGACCTGGACGGGAAGGTGGTCGAAGGAGATTTGAACCCCTCCAGCGACACTCCTACCCACGTGGAACTGTACAAAGCCTTCCCGAACATCGGGGGCGTCGTGCACACCCACTCCACCTACGCCACCGCGTTTGCACAGGCCGGCAAGGACATCCCCAACATCGGCACCACCCATGCAGACTATTTCTACCAGGACATCCCCTGCACCCGCGACATGACGGAAGCGGAAGTGAAGGGTGCCTATGAGCTGGAAACGGGCAAGGTGATTGTGGACGAATTCCTGAACCGGCGCAAAATCAATCCGGACCATACGCCCGGCGTGCTGGTGAAAAACCATGGTCCTTTCTCCTGGGGAACCTCGGCCGACAACGCCGTGTATAACGCCAAGGTCATGGAACAGTGCGCCAAAATGGCTTTCATCGCCTTCTCAGTGAATCCCGCGCTCACCATGAACCCGCTCCTGATAGAAAAGCACTATCAGCGCAAACACGGCCCCAACGCATACTACGGTCAAAAGAAATAAATTCTTTGACCAAAAACGATACACGTTACCCCCTCCCGAAACCCCTCCCCTCGGGGGAGGGACTTAACAGAAATAAACAAACACAAAACACAACACAATTATGGCATTTGAAAACAACGAATTATGGTGGATCACCGGAGCACAGCTCCTTTATGGTGGCGACGCAGTAGTGAAAGTGGACGCTCATTCCAAGGAAATGGTGGCAGGCCTGAACGCCTCCGGCGTCATCCCCGTGAAGATTGTCTATAAAGGCACGGCCAACAGCAGCAAGGAAGTCGAAAGCCTGATGCGTGCCGCCAACGACGAAGCCAAGTGCGTGGGTGTCATTACCTGGATGCACACCTTCTCTCCGGCCAAAATGTGGATCAAGGGCCTCCAGACCCTGCAGAAACCGCTGCTGCACTTCCATACGCAGTACAACGCGGAGATTCCCTGGAAAGAGATTGACATGGACTTCATGAACCTGAACCAGAGCGCCCACGGCGACATCGAGTTCGGCCACATCTGCGCCCGCATGCGCGTCCCTCGCAAGGTGGTGGTGGGCTACTGGAAGGATCCCGAGGCCCAGCGCCGCATCGCCGTCTTTGCCCGCGTGAGCGCCACCTTGGCAGACGCCCGCAATGTCCGCTGCCTGATGTTCGGCATGAACATGAACAACGTTGCCGTGACGGACGGCGACCGCGTGGAATTCGAGCAGCGCCTGGGCTACCATGTGGACTACTGCCCCGTATCGTCCCTGATGGACTACTGGAAAAAGGTCACCCCGGAAGAGACCGAGGCCCTGGTGGAAGAGTACAAGAAGCTCTATACCATCAAAATTGACGAAACCGGTCCGGAAGTATATTGGGAGAAAGTGCGCAATGCCGCCCGTGCGGAAATCGCCCTCCGCCGCATCCTGGAGGACAAGGGCGCAACCGCCTTCACCACCAACTTCGACGACCTGGGCGACGCCGACATCGACAATCCCAACTTCGTGGGCTTCGACCAAATCCCCGGCCTGGCCAGCCAGCGCCTGATGGCCGAGGGTTACGGTTTCGGCGCGGAAGGCGACTGGAAGACGGCCTGCCTGCAGCGCTCCCTGTGGGTGATGTCACAAGGCCTGGCCGGCGGCTGCTCCTTCCTGGAGGACTACACCCTCAACTTCGCCGGTGAAAAGAGTTCCTGCCTGCAGAGCCACATGCTGGAGGTTTGCCCCATGATTGCCAGCGACAAACCCAAGCTGGAGGTGCATTTCCTGGGCATCGGCATCCGCAAGCAGCCCACCGCCCGCCTGGTGTTCACCTCCAAGACCGGCGCCGGAACCAAGACCACCCTCGTGGACCTGGGCAACCGCTTCCGCGTCATCGTGCAGGATGTTGACTGCATCGAGCCCCAGCCCATGCCCAAACTGCCGGTTGCATCGGCCCTGTGGATTCCGCGTCCCAGCTTCGAGGTCGGCGCCTGCGCCTGGATTCTGGCCGGCGGCACCCACCACTCCGCCTTCAGCTATGACATTACGGCCGAATACTGGGAAGACTTCGCCGAGTTCACCGGCGTGGAATTCCTGCATATCGACAAGGATACCACCATCGAGAAGTTCAAGCACGAACTGAAGATGAACGAGGTGTACTATATGCTTAACAAGGCCCTCAAGTAGTATGAACGCAAAACAGACCATCGATGCCGGGAAAGCCATCCTGGGTATCGAATTCGGCAGCACCCGCATCAAGGCTGTCCTGATTGACCAGGACCACAATCCCATCGCCCAGGGCAGCCATGAGTGGGAAAACCAGTTCGAGGGCGGCTACTGGACTTACAGCCTGGACGCCATCTGGACCGGCCTGCAGAAGTGCTACAGCAACCTCCGCGAGGATGTCCGCGTACATTATAACACGGAAATCACCAACCTGGCCGCCATCGGCATCAGTGCCATGATGCACGGCTACATGGCCTTCAACAGCGCAGACCAGCTCCTCACCCCCTTCCGGACCTGGCGCAACACCAATACCGGTGCCGCAGCCAAGCAGCTCAGCGCCCTGTTCAACTTCAACATGCCCCTCCGCTGGAGCCTGTCGCACCTGTATCAGTGCATCCTGGACGGAGAACCGCATGTGAAGGACGTGGTGTTCTTCACCACCCTGGCAGGCTACATCCACTGGAAACTCACCGGCCACAAGGTTCTGGGTGTCGGCGACGCCTCCGGCATGATGCCCATCGACGCCAAAACCAAAGATTTTGACGAGAAACGCATTGCGGCCTTCGACAAGTTGGTGGCACCCAAAGGCTATCCCTGGAAGTTGAAGAATATCCTGCCCAAAGTGCTGCTTGCCGGCGAAGAAGCCGGTGTGCTCACTGAGGACGGCGCCCGTTATCTTGACATCTCCGGCCACCTGAATCCGGGTGTGCCGTTCTGTCCGCCGGAAGGCGACGCGGGCACCGGCATGGCCGCAACCAACGCCGTCAAAGTACGCACGGGCAATGTATCCGCGGGCACCTCGTCCTTCTCCATGATTGTGCTGGAGAAAGACCTTCAGAAGCCGCACGAGATGATAGACATTGTCACCACCCCGGACGGCGCTCCCGTTGCCATGGTGCACTGCAACAACTGCACGAGCGACCTCAACGCCTGGGTGAACCTGTTCAAGGAATACCAGCAGCTGCTGGGCATACCCGTGGACATGAACGAAGTCTTTGGCAAACTGTACAACAACGCCCTCAAAGGCGATGCGGACTGCGGTGGCCTGGTGGCCTACAACTACTTCTCCGGCGAGCCTGTGACGGGCCTGTCGGAAGGACGCCCCCTGTTTGTGCGCAACGCCCAGGACAAGTTCAACCTGGCCAACTTCATGCGTGCCCATCTGTACGCATCCGTAGGTGTGCTCAAGATTGGCAACGACGTCCTGTTCAAGGAAGAAAAGGTGAAAGTGGACCGCATCACCGGCCACGGCGGCCTGTTCAAGACTCCCGGCGTCGGACAGCGGGTGCTGGCGGCAGCCCTGGGCTCCCCCATTTCCGTGATGGAAACCGCCGGTGAAGGTGGCGCATGGGGTATCGCCCTCCTCGCCGCCTACGTAATCAAGGGGGCCGGCATGAGCCTCCCGGATTACCTGGAGAAGGTGGTCTTCCTGGGCAACACCGGTACGGAGATTGCCCCTACCCCGGAAGACATCGCCGGATTCGACACCTGGATACAAAACTATACGGCCTGCATCCCCGTTGAGGAAGCCGCCGTAAAGCACAAAGCGTAAAAAAAGTCCCGGGGCAAGCGCCTCGGGACTTTTTCTTTATTTCACCTCCAAGGTTACCACCGAAGCGGCGGGGAGCGTAAGCGTTATGCTCGTACCCGAAACCTTGGCATCGCGGAAAGCGGCGGTTTTCACCTGCGCCTCCTTGCCGAAGTCGTTGTAGGCATTGATGGACGGGGCCTGGATAATCTCACCGGACACGCTGTGCGGCTTGAGTTCCTCGAACTTCAATTCCACCTTCTGCGCACGGTCCAAATACGGATTGGCCATGGAGACATGCAGCACGTCCTTTTTGTCACGCGACACGGAAACGCTGAAACTTTCCATCGTCGCGCCGCTGGTGGACGTGATGGAAGCGGCCCGGCAGCTCACCGGCACGTACGTGGCGTTCTGATGCACCTTGAACATCTTGAACACATAGTACGTAGGCGTAAGCACCATCCGCGGGCCGTCCGTGAGAATCATGGACTGCAGCACATTCACCACCTGGGCGATGTTGCACATCTTCAGGCGGCCGGTAAACTTGTGGAAGATGTTCAGGTTGATGGCGGCCACCATGGCGTCACGCATGGTATTCTGCTGATACAGATGTCCTTCGTTGAAGCCGGGCTCCACCTCGAACCAGGTGCCCCACTCGTCCAGAATCAGGGCCACCTTGCGGTCAGGGTCGTACGCGTCCATGATGGCGATGTGGTTTTTCAGGATTTCCTCCACGCCGGCGGTACGGGTAAGGGTATTGTAGTAGTCCTCGCTCGTGAACTCGGTGGCGCTGCCCTTGTCGCAGTTCCAGCCGGGCACCGTGTAATAGTGCAGGGACAGGCCGTTAAGCCGTCCGCCCGCCTTCTTCATCACGGTTTTGGTCCACTCGTAGTCGTCCTCCGAGGCGCCGCAGGCAATCTTGAACAGCTTGTTGTCCGCATAATTGCGGGCATACAGGGCATAGCGCTTGTACACATCGGCATAATAGTCGGCCGTCATGTCGCCGCCGCAGCCCCAGCTCTCGTTGCCCACGCCGAGGTATTTGACCTTCCAGGGCTCCTTGCGGCCGTTTTTGGCGCGCAGCTCTGCCATGGTACCTTCCTCGGCGGTCATGTACTCCACCCACTTGGCCAGCTCTTCCACGGTGCCGGAACCCACGTTGCCGCTGATGTACGGCTCCGTACCCAGCATTTCGCACAGGTTCAGGAACTCGTGCGTGCCGAAGGAGTTGTCCTCGATGGTGCTGCCCCAGTTGTTGTTCACCAGTTTGGGCCGGTTTTCCTGCGGGCCGACACCGTCCATCCAGTGATACTCGTCGGCAAAACAGCCGCCCGGCCAGCGGAGAACGGGAATTTTAAGGTCTTTCAGGGCTTTGAGCACATCGGTGCGATATCCGTCCTTGTTGGGGATATTGGAATCTTTTCCTACCCAGATGCCTTCATAGATGCACCGGCCCAGATGCTCCGAAAACTGGCCGTAAATCTCGGCCGGAATACGGGGCTGGTCCGTGGCGGTTTCATATACCTTGACCTTGACCTGGGCGGTGGCGCCCAGGGTCAAAGCCAAAGCAAAAATCAGTGTTAAAGCTCGTTTCATGGGTGCGCCTACTTGATTTTCTTGCCCCAGACGGTTGCTTTCAAATTCTTGTGGGTGCCGGCAAAAACCACCGTCTCCTGACGGTCCATCACGGTTTGCACGGTACCGTCTTCTGCCGTAACCTCCTTGGTGCGCTCCCAGTCGGCCTCGTGAGCCACTACGGACACGACGGACAGGCCATCGTGCGTAACGGTAAGGAACTGCTTGGACTCGTCAAAGCTCCAGGTTCCGGCGGCTTCCCCACCCTTGGTGACAGTGCCGTCGGCGGCAAAGACAAATTCCTCGGACTCATCCTGCACGCTCAGCTTGTACTCGAGGTTGATAATCTCGTAGGTGCCGGGAATCTCGGAAGCCGTCACCGCCTTCTTTTCCAGGCCGGCATAGCGCTCCGGCAGGACAAGCGGCCACAGGTCGTCCAGGTTGTCGGCCGATGAAGGGGCCCACACGATCCGGCGGACATGGCCCATCATGAGGGCGTTGGAGCTGGCGTTTCCGTTCACGCCGGCCGGCAGGCGGCCCTGGGAGGCGTAGAACCAGTCGCCAGTCTCCTCCTGCTGGAAAATGCAGCAGTGGGCAATACCTACCCAACCGTCGCTGCCCGCAAACTTGTACGGGTGGGTGACGATGGGATAGCTGTCGCCGCCGTCCTGCGTATTGTTCCGGCCGGTGATGTCATAGTAGGGGCCTTCGATGCTGCTGGCACGGAGAACGCGGGTGTTGTAAGGAACATCCAGTCCGTCGTATGCCATAAACAGGTAATAGTAGTTGCCGTTCTTTACGATTTCGGGAGCCTCGGAACCCTGCCAGCGATACGTCTTGTGGCGGGTGGCGATGCGCTTTCCGTAACGGGTGGAAAGTTCATCGGCCGAGTCGGACCAAGGGTCGCCAAGTCCTACGTAATTACCCTGGGCGTCGTAGGCGTTGAGAGGCTTGCCGGTCTGGGGATTCAGTTCCAGGAGGGCAAAACCACTGTGCCAGGAGCCATAAATGAGCCAGTGACGGCCATTGTCCACAATATAGGCGGGGTCGATGGCATTGTAATAGAAATAGGCCTGGCCATAGCCGTCATTGATGGTGTTGTAGTCAAAGCCCCTGTCGGAGGAAGAGCACACGACAAAACCCTTGTCTTCCCAGGAATCGGGGTCTTCGGGCGTGCTGGTTTCGCACATGCCGATGAAAGCCCGCTCCGTCCAGGAACCGTCCATGGCGGGTTCCGCCACGCCGGTCTTGATGCGGTTCAGAACAACAATACTGTAGTACATACGCACTTTGCCGTCAACCACGCGGATGACCGGAGCCCAGTACCCGTACACGGGGTTGTCGATGGGTTCCAGGTCCATGCGGCCACGGATGCTGTTCAGGGAGTCTTTCACCCAGGTGGGCGCGTCGTTGAACGGGCCATATACATGGGTCCAGTTCACCAGGTCCTTGGAACGTTTGCCCTGGAAGTGACGGCCGATGGAGGCCTTCTCGTGCTCGTTGCCATAGGAGGCATCGGTGCCGAACATGTAGTAGTAACCGTTGTAGTAGGCAACGGAAGGGTCGTGCATGTTGGCCAGGTTCCAATTCATGTGGTTACTCCAACTGCTGATGTCCACGTAATCATCGGCATAAGTGGGAATACCGTTTTCACTGGTTTTTCCTTTGTAGTCCTCCTGGGTCGGGATTCCGATTCCCGTTTCCTTGGAACACGCAGCGAACAACAAGGCGCTGCCAAGGAACAATACAAAGTATTTTTCGAGTTTCATATTCATTCGCAATTATTAGTTCAAGGAGACAACAGGATGGATTGACCAGGAAGGCGTGTTCGGCGTACTCTTGTTCGCCGAATTGCCTACCAGCTTGGGATTGGCGCTCAGCGTACCCAGGAAAATCGGGAAATACTCATGTCCCTGGAGGAAGTAGGAGGTGTACGTGTCATCCGTGCAAGCCGTTTCGGTGCCGGCATTTTTTGCATCCAGCAAAGCGGTGGTAACAGGCTTGGGATTGGTTTCGTCAAAGCGCTCATAAAGATAACGGCTGTGCTCGCCCAGCTGCTGCATACGGTCCACGCTATAGAAGAATCCCCAACGGATGAGGTCCACGCCACGTCCGTTTTCACAGCCGAACTCCTTGGGGCGCTCCACGTTGGCAATCTGTTCGAAGAGTTTATCGGCGTTGCCGGAGAAAGTGGACAGGCTCAGCGGAGCAAGCGCAACGCGCCCGCGGACCTTGTTAATCCAGTCGATAGCCTGCTGGGTCGGGCCGGAAATCTCGTTCTCGCATTCGGCGGCACGCAGAAGGACATCGGAATAACGCATCAGGCGCAAGTTGATGCCGCAATGCAGGCCGAAAACGATGGTCTCGCAAACATCGAGACGGGCATAGGTGTTTTTCGCGACAGGAATTCCGCCATGATCCTGGTGGACGCGAAGGACATACTTGTTGCCGTCATTGATTTCCTCCCTGTAAACTACATTTTTGCGGGGATCGCCGGAAGGATAGGCAGCGGTGACGGTGCCCGTATAAGCATCGTATTCCGGCTCGTACGTCATGGCGGTCCAGTACAGACGGGGATCCAGACGGCCGTCCGTGCATTTCTCTGCCTTGTACAGGTTGTACAGCCAGTTGCTCATGGCCACATCGGCCCAACCGCCGTATCTGGACGGGCACAGGTTAGACTCTACGGCATGACCTTGCGTTGCATTGGAAGAAATATTTACCGGAGTCCATTCCTCATCTATACCGCCCGTGCCGAAATCCATAAACTGCACCTCGAACAGGCTTTCCGGATTGTTCTCGTCGGTTCCTTCACGGAAATTGGCGCCGTAGTCGGCAACCAAATCGTAGTGGCCATACTTCTCGTTGCCGCCATCGTCCTTATTCAGGATGTCCTTCAGAACAGCGAGCGCATCTTCGTATTTGTGGCGGAACATCAGCGTACGGGCATAGTAACCGGCGGCAGCACCACAAGTGGCACGTCCCTTGGCCCATTCTCCGCCCACGTCGCGCTTGGGCAGCAGGGTCATGGCCTCCGTAAGGTCGGCCTCCACCAAATCCAGAATTTCATCCTGGGAAGCATTTTGGGCATAAATGGTTTCAAGCGTTCCGTACTGGGAATAATCGTCAAACTTGGGCACCGTCTGATAATACGTTGCCAGCTGATAATATGCCAATGCGCGAAGGAACAGCGCCTCGCCACGCAAACGTTTGTAGCTCTCCTTGACTCCCTCTGACGTGGGAATTTTGGACAGCACGAAATTACAACGGTTTACGACGTGATAGCTGTCACGCCATACCCACTGATCGGTAAGGTCCACACTGCCTGCAGAATTCAGCTGGTCTGCAGGGGAATACCAACGGTTTCCCAACGTGTAGGTTTCATCTCCGCGAAGGACATCGTTCATATAACCCACACGGGCAAAAGTCCCTTCCAAACGGATACGGTTGTAACAGGCGATAACAGCCTCCTGCAAATCGGACTCCGTATTTCCGAAATCGTATGTGGTCTGCTGGTTGGTATTTTTAACCGCCAGCTCCTTATCGCAGGAAACCGTTGCAGCCAATACCGACAGCGCCATTAAAAAGACAGATATCTTTTTCATATGCATATACTTGATAAATAATTAGAAGGACAAGTTGACGCCCAGCATGAAACTCATGGGGGCAGGATAGGAGCAATAGTTCAGGCCCGGGGTGAATACGCCGCCGGCGAAGTCGATGTTATACCCCTTGTAGGCCGTAATCGTAGCCAGATTCTGGCCGGACAGGTAAAGACGTACGCCGCTGATGAATTTATTCTCGAACCACTTGGAAGGCATATTGTATCCCAACTCGACATTGGCTATCTTCCAATAAGTGCCGTCCTGAAGAATACGGGAGCTCAGCCAGTCATTGCTTACGGTACCGGTTCCCTGGAAAGTGACACGGGGAATCGTAGTGCTGGGATGTTCAGGAGTCCAGGCATTTACCAGATCCACGCTCTTGTTGCGGGGGCCATAAGAACTGTGAAGTTCCCGGTCCACCCAGTCAATCAGTTTATGCCCGCCTGCACCATAAGTTGCAATCGTCAGGTCAAAACCTTTATACTCGAAACGGGCGCTCAGACCGAACTGGACTTTGGGCATGCCGCTGCCCAGATAGGTCCGGTCATCCGCATTGATGATGCCGTCGTTATTCAAATCCTTATAGGCCACGTCACCCGGCTTGGAACCATCCTGATAAACGAAGTTTCCAAGCTCGTTCACGTGATGATCCACCTCATACTGGTTCTGGAAAATGCCCTCGTAAACATAGCCGTAAAAACGACCGACCTCCTGTCCGACCTCCGTGCGGAATTCACCGTCATCCTGCATGTTGGTCGTCAAGCCCAGGGAGGTGACGACGTTCTTCGGGAAAGTTATGTTTCCGGAAAACTCGTATTTGAACTCGTTTTTATAATTGCGATAGGTCGCACTCAATTCAAAACCGGAGTTCACCATGGTAGCGGCGTTCATCGTAACGGCGCCGTTGGTGGCACCGGCCTCGGCAGGTACGGGCACTGAGTAAAGCAGGTCCTCGGAAATGTTGCGATAGTAGTCCGCGTTGAACTCTAAAGCGCCCCCGAACATGGAGTAGTCCACACCCACGTCAAGGGATTTCTTCTTTTCCCAACGGATGTACTCGTTCACGTAGTTGGAGATGGCGGAACCCGTTACCTTGTTGCCGCCGAAGCTGTAGGTGTAGTTGCCACGGGCCATGGTATCCATGAAGGCATAGTCGCCGATGTTCTCGTTACCCAGGATACCGTAGGAAGCACGGATCTTGAGGAGGCTCACCAGCTGCGGATCCACGTTGTTGGCGAAGAAGGGCTCCTTGTCGATTCTCCAACCCAGGGAGAAGGACGGGAACCAATCCCAGCGGTTCACGCTCAGACGGGAGGAACCGTCCCGGCGGACGGTTGCCTGGAAGAGGTAGCGGCCGTCGTAGTCGTAGTTGACACGGCCGATGATGGAGGCCAGGACGTGTTCGCTCTGGAAAGTGCTGGCATCACGCGTTTCCGCATTCCCGATCTGAAGGTAGTACGGTTCGGGGAAGTTGTTGCCCCAACCGTCCAGACGATGGTGCAATTCCCGCTGGAAGGTGAAACCGGCCACCGCGTTCAGGTGATGTTTGCCGAACTTGCCGTCGTAGGTGAGGTAGTTTTCCACCAGGAAGTCGGAATAGTTCCGGTATGCCTGCGAGAGACGCTCGTTGCTCTTTGACACGGAATTTCTGTTGGACAGAATCCACGCGGGCGTGAAAATGAAGTCGCGGGCAAAGGTCTGGCTGTAAGAAAGGTTCAGGTTATAATCCAGCTTATGGTTGTCATTCTTGTGACCGATCATATCCAGGATATCAACCGTAGCGCTGCCCGTCGCCACAACACGGTCAACGGTGGTATTACGTTGAATCAGCTGGTTGTAAAGGAGAGGGTTGGCCAGTCCGATATCGCCATGTACGGTGTCATAGAACGTGCCGAAGCCATAGCCGTCATACGAGAATTCGGAGGCACCGCCGACAATGCGGTCAAGGAACCAGGTACCTTCGTCGTATGCTTTGATGGACGGGGGCATGAACAGCGTCGTGGCCATAATGGGATACTGTGCGCCATACAAGCCCTGGACATATTCGTTGGCATTGGATGCCGCCATGTTGTTCTGCTTGCTGTGAGAGTAAACGATACCCGTACGCAATTTGACGAATTTGATATCGAAGGTATTGTTCACACGCGCGGTAAAACGGTCGTAGTCCGGACCGGCGCCCTTCAACGTTCCTTTCTGGGAGAAATAGTCCAGGCCGACGTTGTAGGTACTGTTCTCACCGCCGCCCGACACATTCACATTGTGGTTGTGACGAATACCGGTTTTGAACATCTCGTTGAACCAGTCGGTATTTACGACTGCCGGATCCAGGTAATTGTCAGATCCCTTGATGTAGCCGGTAGGGATATTTGCCTCCAGACCGGCATTTGTGTATGCCGTACGGATATAGTCGCCATATTGGGCGGCATCCATCACTTTGTAAACGCCCTTGCGGATTTGGTCCACACCCACATAACCGCGGTAGTCCACCTTCACGGGCTGATTCTTCTTACCGTTCTTGGTGGTGATGATGACCACGCCGTTAGCGGCACGGGAACCATAGATGGCGGCTGCGGAAGCGTCCTTGAGCACCTGGATGGTCTCGATGTCGTTCGGGGAGAAGTCGCGGATGGTGGTACCCATGGGCACGCCGTCAATCACATACAGGGGGCTGGTGTCACCGAAGCTGCCGATACCACGGATGCGGACGGCAGGGTCCGCACCAGGCTGACCGTCGGAAGTAATCTGCACGCCGGCCACCTTACCTTCCAGCATGGAGGAGATGTTGGAGTGGGACACTTTCTTCATTTCATCGGCATCCACGATGGCTACGGAACCGGTGAGGTCCACCTTTTTCTGGGAGCCGTAACCCACCACGACGACCTGGTCCAGGAGGGTGGTTTCCGTCTTCATGGTGATGGTACCCAAGTTGCCGTTGGGGCCCACGGTGAGCTCGATGGTCTCGAAACCCACGGAAATGAACTGCAGCACGGCGCCTTCCGGTGCAGTGAGGGAGAAGTTGCCGTCGAAGTCGGCGGTAGTACCGGTGGTGGTGCCCTTCACGACGACGCCGGTGCCCAGCAGAGGCTCGCCGGTTTCGTCGACAACGGTACCCTTCACCGTCACGTTATTCTGCGCCAGGGCCGAGAAAGCCACGACCAGGAGCATCGCTATAGTTGAGAATAATTTTTTCATATTCACTTATGGCTTTAGCTTATTCAAAAATCAGATAGGAGAAGTCCGCCGCAACAGTGTAACGAAGCGTTGCACCCTTGTCAACAGCCAAACGCTCATAATATTGATAGTGAGTCGTCTCATTCGCATATGTCACATTGAGACGGGCATCGGCATAGCCTTCTCCACCATTAGTGACTGTAATACAAACTTTTGCATTCGGCATATTATCCTTGAAATCGGTACCTTCAAAATTCCAGTCGCAGCTGCATCCTATAACGTCAGGATTACCCCATGACGTACCACCATTCCACCAACCGGCATTATCCAGACGGAGCGTGTAATAATCGTAAGGTGAAGCCATTCCGCGAAGTTCCAGGATAGGGCAATCCCAATTGTTTTGCCCGCGTGTCCCGCCAATGGTGTAAGCGATGGTCTGACTTTCGTAAGGGGCTACCGTCCATTCCTTTGACCAACCACCATCAACAAAGCCCTTCGCGATATCGCCAACCTGGCCGGCAGCCTGTTTTTCCTGTTCGCTGACAGCAATTGTCAGCGTACCTTTGCAGGTAAAGACATTGTTGGCCGCGTCGGTATATTTTACCTCATAAGCATCCTCGACAGTGCCGACAGTGGCAGCAAAAACCGGCTTGTCAATAACAATCGTGCAAGAATTGCGATCCAACTCTTTCGTCGTATTGTCGGACATGGCAGCAGTAACTTTAACCGCTAAAGGAGACAAGGTTACAAAACCGGCATTGCCGATAACATAAGCCTTTGCCTCCGCCGAAATACCAGTAATGGTAGGGTCGGACGGATCAATCGGAGCATCAGCGACGAATTCCAAATAGGAAGCCTCTGTCACCAGTGCGAACTGGACATCGTTGGCATCCACCGGAATTTTGTCGTAACGCTGGAAGTGGGTTTCCTCACCATCAGGATAAATTACATAGTAGCTGATGCTGGCATAAGTGCCATCGTTGGCAACTGTAATGTTGACAGTAGAACCATTCAGATGCTCGGCAAAGTAGGTTCCCTCGAAATTCCAGTTACTGGTGATATCGATACGGGCGGGATAATTGGCGCTCGCAGGATCTGTATCGCCCGTGGCGGCACCCCAGCACCAATGATCCATACGCACCACACCGTATTCGCTCAAATCGGCACGACGAAGGATGGTGCAAGGACTCTGGTAATTGGCTTCTCCTTTAGAATAAAGAGTAAAACCGATGGTCTGGCTTTCGCCGGGAGCGACAACCCAGTCACGCGTGAAGGTGGACCACCAGCCGTTGCTGAAGTCCTTGGCGCCCACATTTTCTTCCTGGGCCGGGAGGGAACTGGCAGCAATCACAAGGTCGCCAGTCGTAGTCATGGCATCAGCGCCGCTGCCGTAAGTCACGGTAAAAGCGTTGGCATACGTGCCGGGCACTGCGTCATACACCACCTTGTCTTCCGTGAAGCTGACAGTGCAGTCGGAAGAGGAGATGGGGAGGGTGGAACCGCCGGAATAGACACCGGTGACACTGATGGCCGAAGGGCTCAGGGTAATGTACTTGCCGTTACCGACGACATAGGCCTTGGCGCTTGCAGTGATGCTCTCGAGCTCTGTGGTGATGGTCACCTTGGTGAAACCGGCCACCGGAGTACTGGCGACAGCACCGCTCTTGGTCTTGTTATAGGTATAAAGGATAACGTCTTCGCCGGGGACGGAAGCAAAGGTCTCGGAAACCGAGAAAGCGACATCCTCAAGGGCGATGTCACCGGAAGTTCCGTCTTCGTAGGTAACCTTTGCAGCCAAAGTGGCGCCTTCAAGCACTTCTTCCAGTGGAGTACCCTGGCTCACGCTGGCCGGGAAACCGGTAATCGAAATGCTGGCGGGCTGCACCTCCGCAATCTCCGTAATCTTGGAGTTGATGAGATACGCCTTCTGCATGTCGAAGTGGGAAGAGTCCGTCGTAAGGAAAGCGTAGATGATGGAGTCGTTCAGGGGGAAGTTGTACGTCTTGCTCACAATGGAGCCATCCTTGGCCTGGGCTTCCACCGTTATGAACGTGACACCCAGGGGGGAGCGGTCAATCTCCATCACCACATAAGCGCCGTCCATTTTCTCTTTGAAGTCCGCCCAGAAGGCGTCACCGTAGTCGGCCAGTTCCACATCGTCGATGTAGTTCTTGTCCAGAGCGATGTCCCAACCGGCGCCCCAACCGAAGTGGTCCGCGCGCAGTACGAGACGCTCTGCGTAATCGGAGTTGTCTTCCGTACTGTGACCGAGGGTGGTGGCAAAAACGAGGTTCCAGTTGTTCCAGGTCTCTACCTTGGCCCCATAGTTAATGAACTCCAGGTGGAGCAGACGACCGGCCGGAACCTCGAAGGACTGGCTCCAGTCTCCCCACCAGCCGGTGGAATTGTCTTCAGCACCGACCATGGCATGAGTGATGTCCACAAGCACGGTATCTCCCTGATTGCGGGCTTCCTTCTCTGCTTTGTACTCGGCAATTTTGTCGGCCAGGTCTTCGGGAGCGTTAATCGTGTAGGGCTCCAGGCCTGTACAGCCGACCACTCCGAAGAAAGCCGCGCACATTGCACCAAGCAATAATTTTTTGGCTTGCATACGTTTGTTGTTTTTGGTTAATAATTATTTCTGGTTTAGTTATAGTTTCACCACGGGCCAGCCGCCGGTCCAGTCGATGGGCCGCACCAGCAGATGGGCGTTGTACTTAATTTTCTTGTCGTAGGCGTGGAAGAACAGTTTGTCCCCCACCACGGCGCAGTGCCCTACGCCGGGGAACTGCTCGTTACCGCTGACCACAAGCGTTCCGCCGCCTTCCAGCAGTGATTTTCCCTCCTTGTCCACGTAAGGACCCATGACGTGTTTCGCGCGCCCGCACACTACCTTATAAGTACTTTTGGGGCCGCGGCAGCAAAGGTCATAGCTGGCAAAAAGGTAATACCATCCGTCATGCTTGACGATAAACGGAGCTTCCACGGCGCCGTTGCCCGGGTCGAAGGCCTTGCCGCGCGGGTCCGCCTTGATGGCGTCGTCCGTGGTGGAGGTATCCTCCGCCGTACCTTCCGGGCGCTCGCAGAGCGGATACCATACCTGCGGTTCCGCCGGACGGGTCAGCGTGCTGTCCAGCTGCACCAGTTTGAGGCCGCCCCAGAAGGAGCCGAAGCTGAGCCAGGCGCTGCCGTCATCGTCTATGAAAAGGTTGGGGTCGATGGCATTCCAATTGTCCCGGCCGCCCCAGGAGCGTACCACACAGCCCTTGTCCTCCCACTTGTAGTCCGGAGAGGCGGGATTGAGGGTTTTATTCACCGCAACGCCGATGGCGCTGTCGTTCTTGCCGAAAGAAGAGCAGGAATAGTACAAGTAATACAGACCGTCGTGGAAAGCAATGTCCGGGGCCCAGGTATGGCCACGATAGCCGGGAACGCTCTCCAGCGCCCACTGCGGCGGAGTGTCAAACACCTGACCGCCGAATTTCCAGTTTTTCTGGTCTTTGGAAGTGAAGAAATGTACGCCGAAACCCGTGGAATACAGATACCACGTACCCTCGCACTGGATAGCTGCAGGATCATGTGCCGGCGGCTCCGAAGGACGGAATTTGGGCATACGGCCGCCCGGCTGTGCACAGGCGCTGCAAAGGGTGATGAAAAGGGCCGCGGAGGCCAGGAAATGTTTCAGTGTCATTTACAAATGGTTAACCACTGGCAAAGATAGACACTATCCCGGCCCGAAAGGGGTATAAAAAAACATTTCGGGTGGATTTTTGAACAAGCCCGCCTCTTTCCGCATCCGGCGGAAAAGCGCGTCAAGCGTTCTTGCCCACAGCGCTTGGGGCTATGCCGAATTCCTTGGTGAAGCAGCGGGTGAAGTATTTGGGATCGTTGAAGCCCACTTCGTAGGCCACTTCCGCAACCGTGGCGTCGGTTCCGCTTTCCAGCATTTCCTTGGCCACCGCCAGCCGGTACGTACGGATAAAATGTCCGATGGACTGGCCGAAAGCATCCTGCAGCTTATTGTTGAGCAGCGTTTTGCTCACGCCCATGGCCTGACAGAACGCATTCACGTCCAAATCCGGATTCTTATACATGGTACGGAGAACATCCAGCGCCTTTTCACGGAAAGGATTGTCCTGAGGGGCAGCCTGGCTCTCCGGCGAGAACAGCATTTTCCGCGAGGCCAATTCCTCGTTCTGATGTGCCAGCACCTCGTTTTGCCGGCGCAGTTCCTCCGCCTTCCGTTCCACCAGGCGCTTTTGGGCGAAGATTTCGCGGGTGCGCAGTTCCACCGTCTGTTCCAGTTCCTCCTGCCTGCGCCGCAGCGAGCGTGTGCGCAACAGGATGGCCAGCCAGCCCAGCAGCAGCGCCGCGGAAATCACCAGGAGATAGAACCACCAGGTCCGGTAAAAATACCGGTGCACCAAGACCGGGAGCATAATGCTGCCGGTCACATTCCCATACGGGTCCACGGCGCGCACCTTGAAGGTGAAACGCCCGCCGGGCAAGGTGCTGTATTTCGCGTCTCCCTGCCCCGCCGGCAGCGACGTCCACGTTTTGTCGAAGCCCTCCAGCTTGTACTGGAAATGCGTCCGGCTGCCGCTCAGTCCCAAAATGGAGAAACAGAAACGAATGGAACGGTCCCGTTCGTGCAGGCGCAGTTCCCGGAGAAAAGGGTCCCGGTATTCCACATCGCCTACGCTCACCCGGGTCAGGCGCAAGGGGTCCACCGCCGTCTGCTCATGGAAACGGTCGGGGTTCAGGACGATAATCCCTCCCGCATAACCAAAGTACAACATCCCGTCGTTCCCCTGAAACGCATTGTTCCAATGGAAAACATCTCCCGGCAGGCCGTCGGCACGGAAAAACGGAACGACGGCGCCGTTCTGGGGAGAAATCCTGTTGAGGCCGTGCACCGTGCTTGCCCATACATTGCCACGGGCATCCGCGCAAATCCCTCTTACCTGATCGCTGGACAGGCCCTGGGCCGACGAATACCCCTGAAAACGCCACCCGTCCCCCGTCTCCACGGCCCGGTACACGCCGCCGCCGTTGCTGCCTATCCAAATCGTGCCGTCCGGCGCCTCCGCGATGCAGCAAACTTTGTCCTCCACCTGCAGCTCCGGATCGTCCAGTTTGGTGGCATAATGCCGATAGGAGAACGTCCCGTCGGCCTTTCGCCCATTCAGGTCAAAGACGAACAAGCCCTGCTGGCTGCCCACCCACAGGTTTCCTTTTTGGTCGATGCAGGAGCCGATGCAGCCGGAAACCGCCTCCTTCGTAGCCTGCACGTACGTACGCGTACACGCGTCATATTGGAAGATACCCTGGTTGGAACCCACCCAGAGCAGGCCGTTGCGCTTGTCGTATTCCAGCAGCCCCACGAAATCCGTCAGGGTACCATGGGCCGGCAGATGCGACAGAACGGTATGGGGTTTGTCCGCCCGCACGACATCTATGCCGCCTCCCCAGGTTCCCACGTACAGGGTATTGTCCGGCCCGGGACGCAAGGCGCTTACGCTGTTGTGCGAAAGTCCGCCCTGGTTATGCGTCAGGCGGGTGAAGTGGCGTTGGCCCGGCTCGCGGACATTCAGCCCGCCTTCCACCAGCCCTACCCACAGGCGGCCGCCGGGCTCCTGCCAGATAGAATTCACCCCACCCTCCGGCAGGCCTTCGCTCCTTCCCAGGCTGGTAAAACTCAGCTGCTGCGGGAAAATCACTCTCCAGCCGTCATTCTCCGTAGCCACCAGCAAACCGTTCGGCTGCGCCTTCATCCCGTTGATTACGTCCTCGCCGAAGTGCGTGAAATTATCGCTCAGCGGATTGTAGATATTCAGGCCGTGCAGTGTTGAAGCAAGTAACTGACCGTCAGGAATTTTGGCCAGACCAGTCACAAAATTCTGCGTAAGCGAACGCGGGTCCGCGGGATTGTGTGCATAGTGCTTCCACCCGCCGGAAACCCGGTGCAGCACATACAGGCCGTTTTCCGAGGAAATCCACACCTGCGAACCGTCCGGGAGATAATCGGACACATAGGTTCCCGCACCCAAGTCCAGCGTGGTTTCCAGCGGACGGGCCGCCAGCGTTTCCCCGGACACGACCATCTTATGAAGCCGCCCTTCCAGCGTCAGCCATACACTGCCGTCCCCGTCCACATCCTTGAAGACAAAATTGACGGGAACAAGGCCGGGATGCCTGAACGACAGGACCTTCTCCACCGCGCCGTCAGCGTCAAACGACAGACGGTATAACTTGTCCGAGAACTTGGCCCACAGCCCCCCGGCGGCATCAACAGTCACATACGAGCAGCAGATATTCTCTTCCAGCTCGGGGATGGGGACTTCGAGCGCCGCCGTTTTGAGATGCTTCAAATCCAGGACATCCAGGCCCCCTTCGGAGGCCACCCAAAGCCGGTTGAATCCGTCCTCCGCCACAGTCCGCACAAAATTGCTTTTGACGGACGGAACGGTGGAATAGGAAAAACAGAGCTGCTCGGAGCCGTCAAAGCGGCACAGCCCTCCGCCGCCTGTGGCAATCCAGAGGAAGCCGGCACTGTCAATGAACAGGTCATCCACATAATTACTGGGCATTCCTTTTTCCATGTTTACCACAGAAATGCTATATTTGTCCTCGAAATCGCCTTGTGCCGCAGAAAGAGCCGGTACAAGGAGCAGAAAAAGTGCAGAAAGAGCAATTGATTTTACACCCGTATTGTTCATTTGTCCACCATTCATGCCGCAAAAATATGTATTTTTGACAAAAATAAAAACTGGTAACCCGTTTATATGAGAAAAAGCTTCCTTTCACTTGCGGCTACGCTGCTCTCCATGGCCGGACTGGCCCAGACGCACCAGCTGGATATCAACCTCAAAAAGGCAGGTGCACCCATCCCCTCAACCCTTTACGGCATCTTCTTCGAGGACATCAATTACGCGGCCGACGGCGGGCTCTATGCGGAACTGGTGAAAAACCGTTCCTTTGAATTCCCGAACGACGCCCTGCAAGGCTGGAAGGCCTTCGGCAAGGTGGAAGTACGTGAAGACGGCCCCTTCGAGCGCAATCCGCACTATGTCCGCCTCAGCGACCCCGGCCATCCGCACAAATGGACCGGCCTGGACAACGAAGGCTTTTTCGGCATCGGCGTAAAGGAAGGCGCGGCCTACCGTTTCTCCGTCTGGGCCCGCGTGCCGGACGGCGGCGAGTCCCAGCTCCGCATAGAACTGGCCAATACCGCTTCCATGGGCGAAAACCACTACCTGTGCCAGGAAACTCTCCCGGTGGCTGGCAAGGAGTGGAAAAAATACCAGCTCATCATCCGCCCGGACCGGACGCTGGACAAGAGCGTCCTGCGCATTTTCCTGACGGGAGGGCGCAACACCGTGGACCTGGAGCACGTTTCCCTGTTCCCCGTGGACACCTGGATGGGCCACGAGAACGGCCTGCGCAAAGACCTGGCCCAAGCCCTGTATGACCTCCGTCCCGGCGTTTTCCGCTTCCCCGGCGGCTGCATCGTGGAAGGTACGGACCTCGAAACCCGTTACAACTGGAAAAACTCCGTGGGTCCCGTGGAAAACCGTCCGCTCAACGAGAACCGCTGGGAGTACACCTTTCCCCACCGCTTCTACCCGGACTATTACCAGAGTTACGGCCTGGGCTTCTACGAGTTCTTCCAGCTCAGCGAAGAAATCGGCGCGGAACCGCTTCCCATCTTGAGCTGCGGCCTGGCCTGCCAGTTCCAGAACGAAAACCCGGACGCCCACTGCCCGGTGGACGAACTGCAGCCTTTCATCCAGGACGCCCTGGACCTCATTGAGTTCGCCAACGGCCCCGTGGACAGCCCCTGGGGCAAGGTGCGCGCCGAAATGGGCCACCCGGCTCCCTTCAACATGAAATACATCGGCATCGGCAACGAACAGTGGGACAGCCTGTATCCGGAGCACCTGGAGCCGTTCCTCAAAGCCATCCGTGCCGCCCATCCGGAAATCAGAATCGTGGGCTCCAGCGGCCCGGATTCGGAAGGCAAACAGTTCGATTACCTGTGGCCGGAGATGAAACGGCTCAAGGCAGACCTGGTGGACGAGCATTTCTATCGTCCCTACGACTGGTTCCTCGCCCAGGGAGCGCGCTACGACAAATACGACCGCAAAGGCCCCAAGGTGTTTGCCGGCGAGTATGCCTGCCACGCCAAGGGTAAAAAATGGAACCACTTCTACGCCTCCCTGCTGGAAGCCGCCTTCATGACCGGCATCGAGCGCAACGCGGACATCGTGGAGATGGCCACCTACGCTCCCCTCTTCGCCCACGTGGAAGGCTGGCAGTGGCGTCCGGACCTTATCTGGTACGACAACCTCCGCTCCTTCCGCAGCGTGAGCTGGCACGTGCAGCAGCTGTACGGCCAATACCGCGGCTCCAACTGCCTCAAACTCACCATGAACGACGCCAATGTCACCGGTGCGGAAGGCCAGGACGGCCTCTTCGCCAGCGCCGTGCTCGACGGGAACAGAATTTACGTCAAAGTGGTGAACACCACCGACAAGGAACAGCCCATCAGCTTGAACTTTACCGGCCTCAAGAAAAAAGCCACGGTAAAAGCGCTTGGCGGCACTCGTCTAAGCGCCTGTAACTGCAAGCTTTACAAGGACAATACCCTGGACGAACCGGAGCTGTTCAAACCGGCCCCCTTCAGCTTCGAGGGCGAAGGCAAGCGTATCGACACCACGGCTCCCGCCTATTCATTCAGCATCTACGTTTTAGAAAAATAACCACTCCATTTATGAAAAAAACACTGTCCATCCTGTGCACAGTCCTCGCAGTAGCCTGCGCACCCAAGGCCCAGCTCACCCGGAGCGGCCTCAATCCCAAAGATTTTGAAAGCACGTACAACGGCGCTCCCACGGCCCTGTACACCCTCACCAACGCCAACGGCATGGAGGTGTGCATCACCAACTTCGGCGGCCGCATCGTATCCATCATGGTTCCGGACAAAGACGGCCGGATGAAAGATGTCGTGCTGGGATTCAGCACCGTCAAGGAATACTTCCCGGAAAACAACGCCAGCGACTTCGGCGCCGCCATCGGCCGGTATGCCAACCGCATCAAACAGGGAAAAATCACCCTGGACGGCGTTGAGTACCAGCTTCCGCAGAACAACTTCGGCCACTGCCTGCATGGTGGTCCCACCGGATGGCAGTATCAGGTGTACCAGGTCGTAGAGGCCGACGGTTCCCACATCAAGCTCCTCCGCGAATCTCCGGACGGCGACAACAACTTCCCCGGCAACGTGCGGGCCTACGTCACCTACACCCTTACGGAAGACAATGCCATCGACATTGCCTATGAGGCCACCACGGACGCCCCTACCGTCATCAACATGACTAACCATTCCTACTTCAATCTTTCCGGGGATCCCGCCGGCCACTCCGTCGTGGATGACGAGCTCTACATCAACGCCGCCAACTTCACCCCCGTGGACAGCACCTACATGACCACCGGCGAAATCCGCCCCGTGGAAGGCACGCCGTTCGATTTCACCACGTCCAAGCTCATCGGCCGGGACATTGCCGCCGACTGCGAACAGCTCCGCAACGGCAACGGCTACGACCACAACTGGTGCCTGGACACCGCCGGCGACATCACCAAGGTGGCCTGCGAACTCTACTGCCCTGAGACCGGCATCGTCCTCAAGGTCTATACCGACGAGCCCGGCGTACAGGTGTACAGCGGCAACTTCCTGGACGGCACCGTCACCGGAAAGCAGGCCGTCCCGTACAAGATGCGCACCGGCATCTGCCTGGAAACCCAGAAATATCCGGACACGCCTAACAAGCCCGAATGGCCCAGCGCCGTGCTCCGTCCCGGTGAAACCTACACCAGCCACTGCATTTTCGCATTCGGCACAAAATAGCTATCTTTGCAAATATTCCTATTATACATATGGCTAAAACAAACGAAGAACTCAAGCAGATTGCCACACAGGTGCGCCGGGACATCCTGCGCATGGTGTGCATGGCCAAATCCGGCCATCCGGGCGGTTCCATGTCCTCCACGGATGTGCTCACCACTCTCTATTTCAACGAGATGAACCAGAATCCCGTCACCTGGCGCCGCGACGGCAAGGGACAGGACATGTTCATCCTCAGCGCCGGCCACATGACTCCGGTGTATTATTCCGTGCTGGCGCGCGCCGGATATTTCCCGGTGAGCGAACTGGCCACCTTCCGCCAGATGGGCACCCGCCTGCAGGGCCACCCGTCCATCCGCAAGGGCCTGCCGGGCATTTTCCAGGCTTCCGGTTCCCTGGGACAGGGACTGAGCGCCGCCGCCGGTCTGGCCTTGGGCAAAAAGCTGGACAAGGACGATAATTTTGTATATTGCCTCTGCGGAGACGGTGAATCCGAGGAAGGCCAGATCTGGGAAGCCGGCATGTTCGCCGTATTCCACAAGCTGGACAACCTCATTGCCATGACGGACTGGAACGGCAAGCAAATTGACGGTCCCGTGGACCAGGTAGCCGGCGAAGGCGACCTGGCCGCGAAATGGGAAGCCTGGGGCTGGCGTACCATCGTGGCCGACGGCCACGACTTCGAAGCCATCCGGAAGGCCTTTGAACTGGCCAAGGCCGGCAAGGGCAGCGGCATCCCCACCATGATTCTCTTCAAAAGCGAGATGGGCCACGGCGTGGACTTCATGGCCGGCACCCACAAATGGCACGGCTCCGTTCCCAAGCCGGAACAGCTGGAAGACGCCCTCAAACAATTAGGTGAAACCCCGCTGGGTGATTTTTAATCTCCCTGTCATCCCAGACAAAGTCGAGGGATCCATAAAAAAAGTAAAAGATATGAAAAAATACATCGATACAGGTAAAAAAGACACCCGCAGCGGTTTTGGCGTAGGCCTTCTGAAAGCCGGACAGGCCGACAAGCGCGTAGTGGCCCTGACGGCCGACCTCAAAGGCTCCCTGAAAATGGATGCCTTTGCCGCTGAATTCCCGGAGCGCTTCATCCAGTGCGGCATCGCGGAAGCCAATATGGTGGGCGCCGCCGCCGGCCTCGCCATCACCGGAAAAATTCCCTTCATCGGCTCCTTTGCAGAGTTCGTGACCGGCCGCGTGTACGACCAGATCCGCCAGGAAGTCGCCTACGGCAACACCAATGTGAAAATCGCATCGTCCCACGCCGGCATTACCCTGGGCGAGGACGGCGCCACCCACCAGACCATGGAAGACATCGCCCTGATGCGCGCCCTTCCCGGCATGGTGGTGCTCAACCCCTGCGACTTCAACCAGACCATGCAGGCCACCATCGCCGCCGCCAAATACGAAGGCCCCGTGTATCTGCGCTTCGGCCGTCCCAGCGTGCCCAACTTCACGCCGGAGGATGAACCGTTCGAGATTGGCAAGGCCATCGTCCTGAACGAAGGCAGCGACGTTACGCTCATCGCCACCGGTCACACCGTGTGGGAGAGCCTGCTGGCCGCCGAAGCCCTGGAGGCGGAAGGCATCAAGGCCGAGGTCATCAACATGGCCACCATCAAGCCCCTGGACGAGAAAGCCGTCATCGCCTCCGCCAGGAAGACCGGTGCCGTGGTTGTCGTCGAAGAGCACAACATGGCCGGCGGACTCGGAGAGGCTGTCGCCGGTGTCCTGGCCCGCGAACTGCCCACGCCCATGGTTTTTGTGAACGGTGAGGACAAATTCGGCCAGTCTGGCACGCCTTCTGCATTGATGGCTGCGTATGGCCTTGACGCTCTGCACATTGCGGAGGCCGCCAAAAAGGCTGTCGCCAAAAAATAGATGGAAACCCTTGAGCAGGTATTCAACGATATCGTAAAGAAATACAGCGAGCGCCTTTACTGGCATGTCCGCCGCATGGTGGGCACCCACGAGGACGCGGACGACCTGCTGCAAGACATTTTCCTGAAAATATGGACTGCGCTTCCCTCTTTCCGGGGGGAGGCGCAGCTTTATACCTGGGTATGGCGCATTGCCACCAATGAAACCCTCAACTGGCTGCGGCGGGAGAAGGTACGCGCCGCCCTGCGCTTCCAGCGCGTGGACGAGGAACTGGAGCGCCGCATCATGGCCGACCCGTATTTCAACGGGACGGACGCGCAGCGGGAACTGTTCAAGGCGCTGGCCCGGCTGCCGCAAAAACAGCGTCAGGTGTTTGTCATGCGCTGGTGGGACGAGCTCACGTACGAGGAAATATCGGCCATTACGGGAACGTCCGTGGGAGCGCTCAAGGCGTCTTATCACATCGCACAGGAAAAATTGAAATTAAACCTTTCGCAGGCGGAGGTGTCAAAGTAAGCAGTTATGACAAAGAAAACAGGCATATCGGTCCCCGAAGGATACTTTGCCCATCTGGAAACACGTTTGCAAAGCATTCCCGGCCGTGAGGTCAAGCCCACGGTGATACAAAAAGTGTCGCCCTGGCTCGCGTACGCCGCCTCGCTGGCCGTTCTGGCGGGCCTCGGAAACTTCATCTTCGGCCGTGCTGCAGCTACGGAAGAAGAAATGGGGCTGGATTATATTTCCTATCTGTCACAGTCACTGGATCCGGACGGACAGATTGAGCTCATGGAAACGCCCGCCCTCACCGAGGAAGACGATATCCGCAGTTATCTTATTGCCAGCAACATTTCCGTTGAACACTTAAATGAACTTGATTATGAAGAAGATTATTAGTGTATTGTGCGCCCTGGCGCTGGTGAGCGCCGTGGCCTTTGCCCAGAAACCGGAGAAGAAAGGAAACAAGGAACAGTGGAGAGAAAGGGCCCGCGCAGAACAGGTGGCCCTCATTACCGAGGAGCTGAATCTCACCGAGGCGGAAGCCCAGGCTTTCTGGCCCGTTTACAATGAGGTGCAGGCGCAGCGCCGCGAGGCCTTCAATGCATCGGTCGAAGCCATGAAAGCCCTGAAGAAGGGCGTGGACAGCGACGAGGCCGCCAAGCTGCTGGACCTGTACGTAGAAGCCAAGGACCATTGCCAAAAGGTGGAAGCCCAGGCGCTCAAGCGTTATAAGCAAGTGCTCCCGACAGAGAAGGTGGCCAAGCTGTTGCTCGCCGAAGAAAAATTCCGTCACCGCCAGATTGGCAAGTTGGGGAAGAGGGACGATGATTCCCGCCGCGGCCCGGGCCGTAAGGGACTTCAGCCCGTAAAAGAAGAGATTGTGGCTGAATAATTTACAGCCAAGCACCGTCCTGCAGGGTGCAGGTGCGGTCACACAGTTGGGCCAGACCGGCGTCATGCGTAACGATGACAATGGTCTGGTTCAACTTTTCCCTGAGCCGGAACAGGAGCGTGTGGATTTCCTCCTTGGTGCGGGTGTCCAGGTTGCCGGTGGGTTCGTCGGCAAAAAGGACGGCCGGCGCATTGACGAGGGCGCGGGCGATGGCTACGCGCTGCTGTTCGCCGCCCGAGAGCTCCGACGGTTTGTGCCCGAGCCGTTCGGATAGGCCCACCGCATGGAGCAATTCCTGCGCCTTTTCACGGGCCTGCCGGGACTTTTCCCCACCGATCAGCGCAGGTATCATCACGTTTTCCAAGGCCGTGAATTCCGGCAGCAGGTGATGCGCCTGGAACACGAAGCCGATTTTCCGGTTGCGGAAGGTGGACAGTGCTTTCTGCGGGAGCGCAAGCACCTGGGTACCATCTATCTGCAACGAGCCTTCATCCGGGGTAAGCAAGGTCCCCAAAATTTGCAGCAGGGTCGATTTCCCTGCACCGGAGGCACCTACAATGGCCATAATCTCCCCGGCATCGGCACAAAAATCCACCCCCTTGAGAACGGGAAGCACCCCAAAAGACTTCCGGATATTCTTGGCTTCGATAATCATTTTTACTATCTTTGCATGCTATATCACAAAGATAGAAACAATCTTGCAAAAGCGCAACTCCATATTACTCCTGTTCGTTTTCCTGTGTTCGCTCGTTCATGCGCAGGTACCTCAGGGAGAGCCGGTCGGCGGAAACACCCTCTGGATGACCAAATCCGGAGAGCAATACCTCCAGCGGCTGCTGCAGGACATCGCTGCCGCACAAAACACCATTGAAATAGAATATTACTGGTTCGACTCCGACAAAGCCGGCACCCTGGTGCGCGACGCCCTCATTGCCAAGGCGCAGGAAGGGGTGCAGATACGGGTGCTGATGGACAACCTCATCACGCCCACCTCGCCGGAAGCCTTCTACCGGAAAATGCGCAAGGCCGGAATTGATGTACGATATGTGCACAATTTCGAAAAAATGTGCCCCGGGCAGGCTGCAGCCAGCATTTTCCGCTTCCGGGACCACCGGAAAATCGTGGTGATAGACGGAAAAATCGCCTATACCGGCGGCATCAACTTCAACGACCAGACCGTTTACGACTGGAACGATACCCAGGCCCGGATTGAAGGTCCCGCCGCGGCACAGCCGAGGGCCCTGTTCGAGCAAGGCTGGGCAGACCTCACCGGCGGCACGGCAGCGCCCGTCATACATCCGGAAGCCGTGGGGAATGCCGTCATTCAGGCCATCGGGACCGTCAGCCGGGACACCACGCTCACCCACCTGTATGTGGAGACGCTTGCGCAAGCCAAGGATTACTTTTACCTGCAGACGCCCTACTTCGGCCCGCCGGCCCAGGTGCTGCAGGCCCTGAAAGACGCCGCCGCGCGCGGGGTGGATGTACGTCTGCTCTTCCCCAGGGAATGTGACTGGTGGTTCATGAACACCCTCACGCGGGACTATATCCCCGAACTGACGGCCGCCGGCATCCGCGTGTTCATTTTCAACGGCATATACGACCATTCCAAACTCTTCGTCATGGATGACCGGCTGTCCAGCTGCGGCACCGTGAACATGGACGGACGCAGTTTCCACGTCAATTGGGAGAACACCCTCCTGTTCCACGACACGGAAAGCGCCCTGCAAGTGAAGCAGGCGTTCCTGGACCTGCAGGCGAAGTGCGAAGAAATGGACGTAAACTATCCAAAGGCAAAGGGACCCATCAACAAGGTCTGGAGAAAGTTCCTGCGGAAAATCTACCGCATGTTGTAATTTTTTAGTACCTTTGTAATAATCGGGGTGTGGCGCAGTTGGCTAGCGCATCTGCTTTGGGAGCAGAGGGTCGTGTGTTCGAGTCACATCACCCCGACGCATGTATCTCTTACGAACTCTACGAGACGTTCCTGAACCCGTACGCGAAGCAGGCTTCACGCCTGTCCCCGCGTGCGTCTCACTCCGCGCCGGTCGGCAGGTGCCATTGTAGGAGTGATCGTTAAACCCCTGTCGTTCAGCGTGTTACATACTAATCCTCGTTCAAAAAATGAACGAGGATTGTCAGCATTTTCCTGATAGTCAGACACTTATCGATCACCCCAAAACGGGAGACAAGGCAGGCCGGATGGGCTGAAATGGTCCGGCAGCTTATCGTCCGGGAATCAGTCCAGGTCCAGGATTCCCTCCGGGAGGGACAGGGTGATGGTTTGGGTGCTTTCCTCGACGGAGAGGATCAAATCTTCATGGAAGGGAACCAGAACCTGTCCGCCGTCCGGGCGTTCCACCCAGAGACAGGTGTTGCCGGGGATGTCCTCGTAGTCCACTACGGTGCCCACGGCCTGGCCGTCCGCGTTGCAGAGCGTCCAGCCCACCAGGTCTTCTTCCTCCTCTTCCTCAAAATAATCGGCATAGACAGCCTGTCCGGCCAGTTCGTCCGCGTCTTTTAACGAGCGGACGCCAGTGAGGCGCACCAGGGCGCGGTTGGTGCCTCTGGGCGTAAACGACTCAAAATAAAAGGGAACCGGCAGTCCATCGAAGTCGATGAATACCGGTTCCTGAAGGTCCATATCCTCCGGGGCGACGTCGAAAAAGCTCAGGAGCAGTTCGCCATCGGTGCCGTTGGATTTGAGTACCTGGGCTACTCGCAGCATTATTCTGCCGGAGCTTCCACGGGTTCTGCGGCGGGAGCCTCTGCAGCGGCTTCTTCGGCGGCCTTGGCGGCAGCAGCTTCTGCTTCTGCTTTCTTGGCGGCGATAGCCTTGGCGCGGGCCTCGTTTACCTCGACCTCGTGCTTCTTGGCGGCCTGGGCCTTGGAGATGGCCTCGTTCTTGAGACCGCTCTTCTTGGCAGCGATCTTTTCATCGTGCTGGGCTTTCCAGGCAGCGAATTTGGCATCTGCCTGGGCCTCGGTGAGGGCACCCTTGGCAACGCCTTCTGCCAGGTGTTTGCGCAGCAGCACACCCTCGTAGGAGAGAATGCGGCGTGCGACGAGCGTGGGCTGAGCACCTACCTTGAGCCAAGCCAGGGCCTTTTCACCGTCCAGGACGATGGTAGCAGGGTTGGTGTTGGGGTTGTAGGAGCCGATTTGCTCGATGAATTTACCGTCGCGCGGTGCGCGGGAGTCCGCCACAACAATGTGGAAGAATGCGAAATTCTTCTTTCCGTGGCGCTGGAGTCTGATTTTAACAGCCATTGTGAATCTGTTTTAATTAGTTAAACGTATTGCCCCAACTCGTGGGAGCCTGCAAAGGTAGTAATTAATTTTGAATCAATGAAAATATTTTTTGATTTTCAAGGGCGTACCCTCACTGCCCCGTTCATGCCCGGCTTGTAAAAAAGTGGAAAAAATTTTGGGAATTCAAAAATGCTCACTATCTTTGCAATCCCAAATCAAGCGGGTGTGGTGAAATGGTAGACACGCCACTTTGAGGGGGTGGTGGGCATTAGCCCGTGGAAGTTCGACTCTTCTCACCCGCACACAAAAGGCCGACTCTTCAGGAGCCGGCCTTTTCATTCATCCTAACGGGCGCCACCGCCGAAGCCGCCGCCGGAGAAGCCGCCACCGCCGCCGAAGGAGGTGTGGCCGCCCATGCCGGAGATGCTGCCGGCCCGCTGCGCCGCGTTGGTGAACGCACGCGTGCTCATGCTGTTGGTCCAGTTCATGGTGTAAATCATGGTGCTGACATCCATGCCGGAGGACTGCGCCACCATGGCAAACTCTGCCGGATACAGCTTTTTGAACTGCTGCGCCACCTTGTCAGCGATGCCAAACAGCTGGGCATACACCAGGTACTCCTTCCACAGGCTCACTTCCGCTGCGCCACGCTGGTCGCTCAGGGTGAAGTCCGAGAGGAAATTCTTGAATTCCACCACATGGCGGGCCTCCGCGGCACCCTGAGGCGTACACACGCCGTCGCGCCCAAAATACCCTTTGTCATGGAACCAGGTTTTGCCCCGGGCCACGGCGCGGTCCGGCCAACCGGCCATCTTGGCGGCGTTCTTCTTGCTCCACTTCTCAAATTCGTTCTTTTCCAGCAGCAGGTTGTCTCCGGCCGCACTGCGCGCCCAGTCAAAGAGGTCCTGCTCCACGTCATCGGCAGAAACTTTCTCGCTCTTGAACAGCAGATTCACGCGTTTGTAGTCCTTGGCATCCGGCTGCACCACCAGGTCTCCGTTCATAATCCAGCGGAGGAACATGGCGCCAATGATATTCTGCGCCTCCGCCACGGTGCCAAAGCGCTTGCCTTTCACCAGCACGTACTCGGCCGCCAGGAGGTTCCCCTCCAATGGCACGTCCCGGTACCAGCCGTCAATCTTGGTGGTGCCGAACAGTTTCTTGCTCCACTTATACCCGAGCATGGTAGCCACCAGCATAAACACACAGATGCCGATAAAGCACAGGAAGCACAGGGCGACGATGACGAGGAACCACACCGGCGGGCCGTCCTCCTCATAGGCGCTGCCGTCCAGGGCGCGGTCCAGCAGGTCCTGGAACGGGCCGCCTACAGTTACCGTCGGCTGAAACAGGCCCTTTTCGAACTTCACCAGGCCTATCACGGCGCTGGAAGAAGAAAGGCTCTCCGACGATTCCTCCACGACGGTGCCGTCCACCACGTTGATATCGCCATAGAAGCCGAAACCCCATACGCGCGTATTGTCGGTGGTCCAGACAGGGCAATCAAAGGCCGGGACAATGGTCACCCGCACATGCTCCGGCGCCGGCGACATGCCGCGGTTCACGAACATGAAATTGAAAGCGTCGGCATCGTCATAGGCCTGCACCAGGCCGGTCACATAAAAACGCGCCGTCCACCGGTGCCAGCCCTCCTGACCCAGGCCCCAGCACAATTCCACGCCGTTGTCTTTGGGAACGATACCGCATTTCCCCTCCTTCCAGCTGCGGGAACGGTGGATATCCCAGTCCTCCCCCAGCGACTCGAACGGCATCCCGTTCTCCGACACCTGCAAGTTGCTCACCGTCATGGAGCCCAGGTTGCTCACGGGCATGTACCACTCCGTTCCGGAGCTGTTCACCTTCACGTCCCACTCCTGGGTAATCCAGGCGGAACCGTCCGGCTGCAACTCCGCACGGATGTTTACGTCACGAATGCAGTCCACACTCTGCGCCGCAGCCCCCAGACAAAGGACTGCAGCCGCCCAAAAGGCCAATAAGCGCCTCATGTCAGATAGTAGGATAATCTTTCTTGGACGTGTCCTCCGCCAGATAGTCGCGCTTGGCAAAACCCAGCATGCCGGCCACGGCCGATGCCGGGAAAGCGCGCACCTGCTGGTTGAAACGGGTGACGGTGTCGTTGTAGGTCATGCGGGACAGGCGGACGTTCTCCTCATACTTCTCGATGCTCTGCATGGTTTGCTGATAGTTCTGGTTGGCCTTCAGCTCCGGATAGGCCTCCGCCACGGCGATGAGCTTGGCGCCAATCTCCTTCAGCGCCTGCTCGTTGGCGTTGATTTCCGCCGCCGTGGGAGCGGCGGAAGAGGTGATTTTGCGGGCATCCACGATTTTCTGAAGCGTTTCCGCCTCATAGGAGGCATACTCACGGGTGAGCTTGACAAGCGCCTGAAGGGCATCGAAACGGCTGATTTGCTGCACATTGATCTGCTTGAGGGCATTGTTGCAGAATTCGTCGCTCCTGACCAGCTTGTTCTGGACGGAAATCACCCACAGTACCAGGACTGCGATGACGGCAATGATAATAATCAGGGTCATAGTTAAAGCATATTTGTTGTACAAATATCTAAAAATTGTGTAAATTTGTCAATAGATAACAACGATTTACGCATGAAAACGAACCATTTTTTCAAAAATGCAGCCCTGGAAGCCCTCCGTGGAAACTGGGGAAAGGCCGTAATCCTTACGCTTTTGTACATCCTGCTGGCCGGCGCCTTTGCCGCTCCCACGGCCTATACGTCCGTAAAAATGCAGCAGTACACCCGGGAAAATATCAGCGGAATGAATTCCATTTCCAAATTGGCCTCCATCATCCAGAGTCCGGAATACCTGACGCTGCAGCGCCAGTCCAATGGGACCAGCGGCATCACCACCCTGGCGCAGATTTTCCTGCTCATGCCCATCGGCCTGGGCTTTGCCAATGCGTTCCGGCGCCTCTTGGTGCACAAGGAAAACCGGCTCCTGCACAATACCGTACACATAGCCTTTTCCAATTACTGGCACAAGGTATGGGGCATGTTGCTGATGGCTATTTTCACCGCCCTGTGGAGCCTGCTCTTCATTATCCCGGGCATTGTCAAGGCCTATGCCTATTCCATGACGCCATATATCCTGGAAGAAAATCCCGAACTGAGCGCGAATGAGGCCATCGACCGCAGCCGCTTCATGATGCGCGGCCATAAGTTTGACCTCTTCTGGCTGCAGCTCAGCTTCATCGGCTGGTTCTTCCTGTGCATCTTCACGGGCGGCATCGGCTTCCTCTGGCTGCAGCCTTACTACAGCTGCGCCAAAGCCGCTTTCTATGAGGAAGTGAAAGCCGACTACGCCCTGAACGGCGGTCTGGCCTAAGCGAGTTTAAGACAAAGCATGGTGAGGTCGTCGCTGGCCTCGGCAATCCCGACATGCGACGCCACCGCAGCATGCATCTTCTCTACGACGCCCTGCGCATTTTCCGAAGGGGAAAGTGATGCCAGGGCGTTCATCATGCGCTCGTTGCCGAATTCCTCGTGGTTCTGGTCCTCCGCCTCGTTGAGACCGTCCGTGTACAGGAAGATGCGCACGTCGCGCATGTTTTCCATGGTCTGGCCCTCGAATTCGTAGCCGGGCATGATGCCGATGGGCGTGTTGGGCAGGCAGGACATGAAGCGCGGCTCCGGAGTAAAGAGCACGGGCGGGTTGTGGCCGCAATTGCAGTAGTTCAGACACCCGGTCTTGAGGTCCAGACAGCCGATGAACATCGTCACGAACATAAGCTGCTCATTGTGACGGGACATCTCGTTGTTAATCTGGCGGGCCACCTCTTCCGGCGAGTTACCCTGCCAGGACAACACGCGGAACAGGTTGCAGGCCACGGCCATGAACAGGCTGGCCGGAACGCCTTTGCCGCTTACGTCGCCGATGCAGAAGTAGAGTTGTTCGTCCCGGATAAAGTAGTCGTACAGGTCTCCTCCCACCTCTTTTGCCGGGGACATAAACGCATATAAATCAACTTCTTTATGATCCGGGAACGGCGGGAATTTGCCGGGAACCATGTCCATCTGGATGGAACGGGCAATCTGCAGTTCTCCCTCGATGCGCTCCTTCTTGGCGGTGGTCGTCGTGAGTTTGTCGATATACTCTACGAGCGATGTCTGCATTTCCGCAAAGGAGCGGCTCAGGACCCCGATTTCGTCGTTCCGCGTATTCTCCGGAAGCACCGTGTTGAAGTTTCCGTAGGCAATGGATTCCGCCTGCACCGCCAGCGTCCGCAACGGATTCAGCTGCTTGCGGATGAGCTTGGAGAACACCAGATACATGATCAGCAGACCCAGCAGGACAATGACGATGATAATGTTCCGCAGGCGATGGAAGCCGCCGAAAACGTCGCTCTCGGGACACACGATGGCCACGCTCCAGCCGGTGGTCATCATGGGTTTGTAGAATACGAAGCAGTCCACGTCGTCAAAGCGGATTTCCTGCATCCCTTCTTTCCAGTCCTGCATATCCTCCCCCAGTTTCATGATTTCCGGATTGGGGCTCACCAGCCCTTCCGTGAAAATGCTCTGGTAAAAGAGCAGCTGCGGGTCCGGATGCACCAAAAAAGTGCCGCCGCGGCCCACCAGGATGGAGTAGGAGTTGGGGTAAGGCTTCACGGCCGATATGGTTTTCGACAGCCATTCCAGGGAAATGTCCATCGAGAGAGTCCCCACAAAACTGCCATCGTTTCCGATAAGCGGTTTGCAGTAGGATACCATCATCTTGGAATCCATGGTTTTGTCGTCGAACTCCTCCTGGTCCGTATAGGGTTCCGTCCAGCAGGGCTGTCCCATCAGTTTGGGCAGCAGATACCAGTCCAGATAAAAGTACTGGTAACTGTCCTTCCCTTCCTGCTGGGTGTACACGTTTGCGCCAATCCGGTTGGAATAGGCGGAAAAATACCGGCCTTTCTCCTTGAAGTAATACGGTTCGAAAGATATGGAACAGCCGTTGAGGAAAGCATTGGTGAGCACCACGTCACGGGAAAGGGTGAACATGTAATCCGGATCGTCCAGATGCTGGTAAATGCGTCCCTCCAGGTTGTTGGCCACCAGCTGCACGTCTTCCAGGATGCCGTTCACGCGGAGAACGGTATTGTCCAGGATGCGGTTGGCGCCCAAAATAGCCTCCCGACGTACGGCTTTTCTGGCGACGACGGCCATATACCCCAGCGACGCCAGGAAAATGGCGGCGGCGAAAAAGACAATCCACCCGCTCAGACGGGCCGACAAAGATTGACGGGCTTGTTTTATATCGGCTATCGGCATAATTCTTCCAAAGTAACGGGACGCGGAATCAGACCGGCCTTCAACATGATGTCGTTGGTCAGCTGCAGCATGTCCGGACGGATACGGTATTCCTTCTCGCCGGAATCCGGGTCATATTGCAGGTTCAGGATCTCCTTGAGCATCAGGGACTGCAGGATGCGGTTGGTGGCGATGTGGTTCCTGTCCACATAACGCATCACAATGTCCAGGGCCTGATCCGGATGGGCCTCCGCATAGTCCCAGCCCCGGCGGCTGGCCCGGGCGAATTTGTCCGCCAGCTCCTTGTGTTTCTCGTAGTATTCCCGGGTAACGTACAGGCCGTCTTCCTGGATGTTGTAACCGTGGTCTGCCAGGCGGTAAATGCAGTTTTCCGGCAGATTGAAGCCGGCCTGCTTCACCTGGTAGTACTCGTTGTAGGTCATGGCCACAATGGCGTCCAACGCTCCGGCGATGTACAGGTTCACCATGGTGGCGGCCTGAATCCACTCAAACCGCAGATTGGCTTCTTTCACCACGCTTTCCAGCAGCTGCGTGAAACCGCCGGCCCAGATGCCCACTTTGGCGCCGCGCTGCTCCATGGGATTCTTTCCCCTGCGGGAAATCACCACCATCCCGCTGTTCATGGACGTCTGCAGCAGGTTCACCAGCGGAACGCCGTTGGCCGCAATTTCCACGGCCTGGGCCAGCTGTAAGGTGGTGGCGTGGCTCAGATGGGAGCGCAGACGGCTTTCCGCGCTCTGGGTGACGTTGGGATGGATAATCTGCACGTTCACCCCTTCCTCCTCATAGAAGCCCATATCCTTCGCCACGTAATAACCGGCAAACTGCGCCTGCGCCGTCCACTGGGGGGTAAACACAAGGGTATCGGATACCTCCCGCGGCCGGGCCGGCAAAAGGAGCGCCGGAAAAAGGGCAAGCAATATGAGGACAAATCGTTTCATTCGACGTGCAAAGGTACAAAAAACTAATCAAAATAATTCAAGGAATGCAGATTGTCGAGCATCTGGTCCAGATAGGCCGAGCTGGTAGCGGTCCAATGGAAGCCCAGACGCATGAGTATCTGCACGGTAAACTGCGTGGAAGGCCAGTTCAGCACCTGCGGAACCTTGTCCGGAGCCTGGTTGTAGGCTACCAGGGCGGACAGCTGGGGTGCCTGTTCGGGGTCCGACATGGCCTGCGCCAGTGCAGCGTTGAATTCCTCCAGCTCCACATATTCCAGCGCCTGCTCCCCTACCAGGGACAGCCGGCCCAGCACATCCTCCATGGGGATGAGGTGGTTGTTGGACACGTGCAGCACACAGGTCTCGCGGGGCGTTTCGCTCAGCAGGACCACGGCGCGGGCCGCCTCGTCGATGGGCGTGAATTCCATCCTTGCGGTAAGCGAGGCGTACGGAACCTTTCCCAGCCGCCTGCAGGCCCTGAGCCTTCCCATGGCGGCGTTGTTGCCCATGTTCATCTGGAATTCGCCGTCCGTGGTCCGGGGCGACAGATTGCCGGCGCGCAAAATTTTGGCGTTGAGCGTTCCGTTTACCATGTGCTCCAGAATCAGGCGCTCCGCCAGGAACTTGGAATGGACATACTGGTTGCCGGTCTTCTGCCCGAAGAACAGCTCTTTCTCATTGAATACGATGGGCTGGATGCCCTCGGTGCTGCCGCCCACGCTCTCCGTGGAAATGTGTACCAGGCGGGCCTGGGACTGCTCGCAGAAGGACACGATGTTTTTGACGCCGCCGTAGTTCACGTCCTCGATGTCCGTGCCCTTGGAGAAGTGCTTCACGTTGGCCGCGCTGTTGATGACCAGGTCCACGGGCGTACCCGACATCAGGATGGACTGGAACACCTCGGGTTCGGTGATATCGCCCTGGATAATGCGGATGCGCTTGCCCAGGAGCGGGAAGAAGTCCTCCTCGAAGTAATACACCAGCATTTCCTTGAGCCAGCCCGTGGTGGAACCGGCCTTGCGGGAGCGGATGAGGCACCAGATGACGGTATCCTCCGGCGTATTGAGCACCAGTTCCCGCAGGATGTGGATGCCCAGGAAACCGGTGACGCCCGTCAGGAGGATATTCTTCCCCAGCGGCTGCCGCCCGCCCTTCAGGAAAGCTTCCAGCGTATTGCCGGAGAGCAGCTTATGGATGGCCGTGTAGTCATAATCTTTCACGCTCACTTCGCTCTGCGCGGAGTCGCCGCTCAGGAACGCCGCCAGGCTGCGGGCCGTCGGATGCGCAAAGACATCGGCATAGGCAAACGTGAGCCCGGCTTTCTGGGCCGATACCAGCACGTTGGTAACCACCAGCGAGGTGCCGCCCAGGTCGAAGAAATTGTCCGTAGCGCCTACCCGGTCCATTTCTAGCACCGAGGCAAAAATATCGCACAGGGTCTTCTCCAGGGGCGTTTCCGGGGCCACGTATTCCACCGTGGCGCGAAGGGCCGGGGCGGGCAGCGCCCTGCGGTCCACCTTCTGGTTCACGTTCAGCGGAATCCGGTCCACCTGATTGAAGCTTTCCGGCACCATGTACGGCGGTTTGCGCTCGCGGATGAACGCCCCGGCCGCCTTGGCGTCCAGTTCCCCGTCCATCACCACATACGCGGCCAGGAACTTGCCGCCGGAAGGCTTGTCGAAGGCCTGCACGGTCACGTCCTTCACGCCCGGCATCTCGCGCAGCACGGCCTCCACTTCCTTGGTCTCGATACGGAAACCGCGGATTTTCACCATGGAGTCCCGTCGGCCCACAAACTCGATGTTGCCGTCCGGCCGGTAGCGCACGATGTCACCGGAACGATAGGCGCGCATCCCCTTGCAATAGGGATTGTCGATGAAGCTTTCCGCCGTCTTCTCCGGCTGGTTCAGGTAGCCGCGTCCCACGCCCGCACCGGCAATGAGCAGTTCGCCCGGAGCGCCCACCGGCAGGCGGCGGAACTGGCGGTCCACCACGTACAGGCGCCAGTTGTCCAGCGGATGTCCGATGGGGATGTTCTCCTCCCGCTCCTGAACCTTGAAAATGGTGGAGAAAATGGTACATTCCGTGGGGCCGTAGCCGTTGTAGAAAGCGTATTTGGGCGGGTCCACGGACACCAGTTTCTCGCCGCCCACGGACAGGTGTTTGAGCGAAGGGTTCGCCGGGAAGTACTTCTCGTACATCACGCCCACCTGCGTGGTCATGAAACTGTGCGTAATGCCGTTGTCGGCAATGAAACGGTCCAGGGCCATCATGTCGTGGCGCGTTTCTTCCGGGATGATGCACACCGCCGCGCCGCTGGTAAGGGCGGGATACATGTCCATCATGCAGGCGTCGAAGCCGTAACTGGCGTAGGCGGCCACCTTGTCCTGCGGCTTGAGGTCATAATAGGCCCGGTACCAGGCGCAGAAATTCACCAGGTTCCGGTGTTCCAGCATCACGCCCTTGGGGACGCCGGTGGAGCCGGAGGTATAGAGCAGGACAAAGAGGCTGTCCGGAGCCGGGCCCTCGGGCACCTTGCCGTCCTCCAGCGTTTTAATAGCATCCGTCGTCAGCACGGGGCCCCGGTAATCCTTCAGGAGGGGCAGGAGGTCTTTGTCGGCAATCAGCAGCCTGGCCGATGCGTCGCCAATCATGAAGTTCAGCCGCTCCTCGGGATAGGAAGCGTCCAGCGGCTGGTAGGCGCAGCCGGCTTTCAGGATGCCCAGGGAGGCCAGCACCATCCACTGGTCCCTGCCGATGAGCACCGACACCACGTCCTCGCGGCCCAGCCCCATACCGCCGATATACGCCGCCAGGCGGTCCGTGATGCGGTCCACGTCCGCGTACGTCCAGGAAACGCCCCCGGCCACCACCGCCACATGGTCCGGCGCTGCGGCCGCCTGTCTGCGGAAGAGCGAGACGATGGTTTCGTCGCAGCTGACCTCCCGCGTATAGCGGTTGAAGCCGTCCAGCTCGCTGAGCTGCGACTCGGAAAGGAAGGGAACCTCTTCCACGCTGTCGTACTGCAGCATCCCGCGCGCCACGGCGGCAAGCGTCCTGGCCAGGTTCTGCATGATGCCCCGGCTGTAGAGTTTGTCGTCGTAGGCCACCACAAAGCGTTCCTTGCCTTCTTCGCCATCGACAAAAATGCTTACCGGGAACTTGGGATAGCCGGTTTCCAGCACTTCGCTCCGCATGCCGGTATAGCCTTCCACCACCCCTACCTCATAGGCGAGCATAATCTGGGGCTGGAAGCCGAAGTCCGACGCCACCAGCGAGAAGGGATAATTCTCGTGCCGAAGCGACTCGGAAAAGTCCGCGTGAACGGCCTTCAGGTAATCGTCCACGGTTCCGGGGCGCACGTCGCCGCTCAGGGCGAGCGTGTTCACGAACATGCCCATGGTGCCGGCGGTCTTCAGCTTGCCGCGGCCGCCGGACACGGTACATAGATACACTTTCCGCTTTCCGGTAAAGGCCGATATGGCCATGTACGTGGCCGCCAGGAAGTAGCTGGCCGGCGTAATGCCCAGCGCCTTGCAGCGCTCCGCGATGCCGGGGGCCTGCACCGTTTCCGCCACATACTCCTCCCGGCCCTTGCCTTCGTGGGCGGGCATGTCGGAAAGAATCTCGGAGGCTTCCTCCAGGCCGCTCAGCTGTTCGGCAAAGAAGGCCTTGTCCTGCTCATAGGACGCGGAACCCACCTCCTCCTTCTGGGCCGCCGCATATTGCGCATACGTGAATTTCTCCGCCTCCGGCTGCGTTCCCTGCAGGGCCGCCGCCAGCTGCTTGCCGAAAATGTCATAGGACGCACCGTCGAATATCAGGTGGTGGAAATCGGTGGCCAGCACCACGCCCTCCGGCGTATCCAGCACCTTCACCCGGTACAGCGGCGCCTCGGACAGCTTGAAGGGCGCCACAAAAGTTTCGCGGAAGCTTTCCGCCACCACGGGCTCCTCCGTCTTATCCATGCTTACCTGCGGCTCCAGTTCCACGGGGACGGCATACACCTTGCCTTCAATCTGCCGGAACACGGTGTTCAGGCTGGGATGGGCCTTGAGAACGGCCACGGCGGCATCGCGCACGGCTTCCGGCGTCACGCCCTCAGGGAAACGCCAGAGCATGGGAATGTTGTACAGGGTCTCATGCGGCGCCTTCATGCAGTCAAAATAGACCCCTTCCTGCTGGAAGGTAAGCTCCTGCGGCTCCGTGACGGCCGATGCCTCTTCCTGCGCCTTCCCCCCGCCCGCCATGAGCACTTTCAGCACTTCGTTCTCGATACTCTGCAGGGTGGCCGTGCGGGCAAAACTGCCCATGTCCAGCTGTACGCCGTATTTCTTGTACAGTTCCGTGGCTATGCGCAGGGCGCTCAGCGAGCTGAGCCCGTAGTACATGAGCGGTTCCGTGAGGCCGAAACCGTCTATGTTGGCGCTCTCTCGAATCAGGGTGGCGATTTCCTCTTCCAGGATGTTCAGCGGGGCGTTTTCCGCCGCTTTGGCCGCACTTTGCCGCTGCGGTTTGGGCAGGGCTTTCCTGTCCACTTTCTGGTTCACGTTCAGCGGTATGGCCTCTATCTGCATGGTGATGGCCGGCACCATGTACGGCGGCTTGCTTTCCGCGATAAAGGCGTTGAGCTTGTCGATGTCCACAGGGGTATCGGCCACGATGTAAGCCGCCAGGAACTTGCCGCCGCCTTCGGCCTCGTCAAAGGCCTGCACGGTGACGTCCTTGATGCCCTCGTACGCACGGATGACGGTTTCCACTTCCTTGAGCTCGATGCGGAAGCCGCGAATCTTCACCTGGGAGTCCTTGCGGCCGATGTATTCAATCTCGCCGTCGGCCCGGTAGCGGACCACGTCGCCGGTGCGGTAAAGGCGCCGGTAAGCCTTGTCGCTTTCATAGGGATTGTCGGCAAAGACCTCCGCCGTCTTGTCCGGACGGTTCAGGTAGCCGTCGCCCACCTGCTCGCCGGCCTCCAGGAGCTCTCCGCAGGCCCCCACGGGCAGTCTTTGGCCGCCCTTGGCCACCACGTAGCAGTGGATGCCGGGAATGGGCTTGCCGATAGGCACTTCCGCCTCCGGTTCCACTTCCTTGCACACCACGTAGGCCAGGCTCTCGGTGGGTCCGTAACAGTTGAAAAGGCGGTACTCCGGCAGCGGGAAGGAGGAGAGTTTTTCGCCGCCGGTATAGAGCGCTTCCAGGCCCTTGCACCTGGGGTAGTTGATAACGAACTGGGTGGCTACCTGGGTGGTCATGAAGGCATGCGTGATGCCGTTTTCCTCATAGTAGCGGTGCAGTGCGGGCAAATCCAGGCGAATCTCTTCCGGAATGATGTACAGCGCGGCGCCGGATGCCAGGGTGCCGAACAGGTCGCTCACGAAGGCGTCGAAGCCGAAGCTGGCGTAGGCAGTCATGCGGGAATGTTTGCCCAGGCCGATGATGGCGCAGTGGCGCCGGGCGTAGAGGCTTACGCTCCGGTGCGGCAGCATGCAGCCTTTGGGCTTGCCGGTGGTGCCGGAGGTGTACAGCAGGACGAAGAGGTCGTCGGCCTTGGGGCGGGCCGTGGGCTTGCCTTCCGGCAGCGTGCCTATCTCCTTGGTGACAAGGCGCGGCCCTTCGAAGCCTTCCACGTCCAGGCCCTCGTCATGAATGAGCAGGGCGCTTTCCGCATCCTGCACCATGAAGCGGAGGCGGTCCATCGGGTAGGACGGGTCCAGCGGCTGATAGGCGCAGCCGGCCTTGAGGGCGCCCAGCGGGGCAATCATGTTGAATTCGTTTCGGCCCAGCAGGATGGAAACCACTTTGCCGGTACCGATATTTTTCTCAATATAAGCGGCCAGCCGGTCCGAGAGGGCATCCACCTGCCCGTAGGTCAGGCGCAGGTCCCGGTACACCAGCGCAGGGCTGGCCGGGTCCTGCTCCCGGAACAGGTCCAGGAGGGTTTTTTCGGCCGTGATGCCATCTTCCGCCGGCTGGAAGCCGTCCAGGGTTTCCAGCTGTGCCGGGCTGGCGTATGACAGGTCCCGGACGGTTTCCGCATCGGCCATGGACAGGACCGTCGCGGTGAAACTTTCCGCCAGGCTGCGGAGGATATCCTCGCTGTAGCGGCCGCTGCGATACCAGAAACGCATCTTGTACGGCCCTTCCGCGGCCGTGAAGAACTCGATGGACAGGCCGATTCCCGGGGAATTGGTACGCAAATCCTCCCCTTCTATCCGGTGGTCTCCCAGCTCCAGCACGGGGTGCTCGCCCAGGAAGTTGCCCTGGAAACCGAAGTTGATGCCGTTGGTGAGGCCCAGTTCACGGACGCAGTCCGCAAAGGAATAGAAACCGCGGGAACGGATGCCGAGGGTTTGGCCCTTCATGGCCTCCAACACGTCCTTGAGCGCTTTGTCCGGCTGCGCTTCCACATACACGGGAATGGTGTGCACCTGCATGCCAATACCGCCGGAAAAACCCTTGCGGCCATTCCAGATACTGGTGAAGGCGGCTTTGTCGTCCGCATTCCAGGCGGCCAGGGTGAGGCCGAACGCCGCCGTGAAAAGAATGCTGTCCGCATAGCGGTAGCGCTCCAGCACGGCCTGCATGGCGTGCCGGTCCAGCGCCAGGTCCACGTCCAGCTCCCTGTAAGGCCCCTCTTCCCCGTACTTGTCCGGAATAATGCGGGACTCGGTTTCCGCTCCCGGGCCGAAGGTGCCGGCGTACCACTCCCGTGCCTCCTTGTAGGCGTCGGAATTGCGTTGCTCCTGCTCTTTCAGGGCCACGTCCGCACCACTCATCCTTTCCTTTTCCAGGGATTCTCCGTTGAAGGCTTTGTTCAGGTCCGTGAGGAAAAGATAAGTGGAGGCGCCGTCGAAGAGGATGTGGTGGGCATCGAAATAGAAGTAATTGCCCGCCGCCGTCCGGTAAAGTTCCGTACGCGTGAGAAGGCCGCTCGGCATGTCCAGCGGCATGGCCTTGGCCAGCGTGCTCCTGTCCAGCACATTGTAAACGGGCACCTCCGCCTGCGGATTGTCCGGGGTTTCCATGCAGGGCTCCCCGTCATGGAGAACCAGGCGCGAAAGCATGTACGGATGCGCCAGCTGAACCGCCTCCAAGGCCGTTTTCAGGCGGGCGAGATCAATGCTGTCCGGAAGTTTGAACAGCATGGCAAGCTGGTAGTTGCCGTCTTCTTCCTTGAGTCCTTGGCTGGCAAGGTAAATGCTGAGCTGCGCTTGGGAAAGAGGGGATATCATAAGGCCTATTGGTTATCTTGTACTGACAAATATACAAAGAATTACTGTCATTTACCAACTGCGTTGTGTTTTAGCGGAGTGAGATACAATCACCGCGCCCGGTATGACAAAAGGGATGCGGGTAACTGGCGAGAAAATGACCAACTACCCGCAAAAAGCGCTGATTTTGCGGGTAAGTGGCAAGAAATTTACCAGTTAACCGCACAAGGGGCCGGGAGGAGATGCCCGGTCGGGTCGAGCATGACAGGAAGGACGGGTATGACAGGAAAGCCGGGCAGGATGAGGGATGGCCGGGCAGGATGGGATGGTCGGGAAGGACGGGAAGGACGGCCAAGGGAGCGTTTGGGGGCGAAAACGTGGCGACAGAAGACCAAAAGGTCCGCCAGTGCTACGGTTTGGGCCATTTCCGTGCCCATGGAGAGACCGGGGTGTCACTAAATTGTTGACCAACAGCCGTTTCCGATTATTCCTCGGCTCTTTTTGCGCCGAGGATTTTTGGTAAGTGGTTGATTGTTAACCAGTTCCCGGCCAGCCATGAGATATTGTTAATCCGGTGCTGCATGGAAAACGCCATTCATCCCGGGCTGCCGGGGAAACGCCATTCGCAGAGATGGGGATGCTTACTGTCCAAACACCTTGCCTTTTTACAGAATCCCCACATCTTCAGCGATGGAAGATGTGGGGATGAGTTATTGGATGTGGAGTAAAGATCCGGTGCGTGAGCTAATTCAGAATAAACATTATGCTGTTCACTCTTGACTGGTCAAGCCAGTCGTCGCTGTCAAATAGAGACACCGTACTTGCATTGCCTGTCCATGTGACTTTATATCCAGTCATGTAATCGCCACTAACCGTCCAGCCAGTACCCAGGTTTGCATATTCCCACGCATAGCCATCGTCGGGGTCTATTTCTATCTTGGTGAAGTTCTTACTGAGCGAATTCGAGAATACAAAGTTACCTTTAGCGCCATAATGGCTACACGCTATTGTGGCATCTCCCCAATAACTAATACCGAATACAGCATTTCCGTTCATAGTCAACGTAATGTTGCTATTGGTATAAGGCGCTCCTTGTTGATAGCTATATTCGCTACCCCAATTGCTTTCATCCCATACAATCGCACCTTCCGGATAAACTGTAATCGAGCAGGTGGCCGTTGCACCACCGCCGTCGTTGGCGGTAGCGGTGATGGTGGCAGTGCCGCCAGCCACGGCGGTAACTTCACCCGTAGAGGCATTGACTTTGGCGACGGAAGTATTGCTGCTGCTCCAGCTCACTGTCTTATCTACGGCATCGGAAGGGGAAGAGTATGAAACGGAAAGCGTTACGGTGCCTCCGATAAACAGGTTGGCTGATGTCTTATTCAAGTTGATGTAAGACAATTTCTTCGCATTCATCGGCACACGGATGTCGTAGTATTTGCCATTTTCGAAGGTAATGCCACTCTTGCTAAAAGTATAGGTACCACTTCCGACCGTGGCCGTCAGGGTGTATGTATCGGCGCCGGCGTTCTCGTTACGCAGAGCCACGGTGAGCTCGCTTGCAGCGGCATCGGGCGTTACGGTAATATTGCCATAAGAGGTTCCTTGACCAAAGTCGGCATACTTGAACAGCCGCATTTCCGAGAGTTGCATATATCCTCCATTCCCTTTGTTGTTGCTTATTTCAAGGCGGAAATAGCGGTACTCACCGGGAGTAGCCACATCAAAGTCCGTCTCAGTATTATTTGCATTGGGCAGGTCATTGTTGTTGACTTTCGTATCGATGACAGTCCAACTGTCCCCACTGTTCTTTTTGGCTTTCAGCACCCAGTCTGTAGGATTTCGATTAGATTGCCCCCCCGTGTCATTGCCTGTTCTGAGCATATATCCTTCCACCTGGATGGCACTGGCGGTGTGGAACTCGATGTACCAGCCACCACTGGGCTTATTCTGGCCCCATTTAGTACCCAGGTCGTTGTCAACCAACTTATTGTGCACCTCGTTGTCATTAAATCCTCCCGAACCTGCATCCACGGTGTAGTATCCGTTTCCGTAATAGTAGGTCTTGGGCTCCAATCCCCGGTAACTCTTATTAGTTACTAACTTGCCACTGTTAGCCCTGATTGTCAAACTATTAACTGCAACGGGGCTGACGCCGTCGGTCAGGCGGAACTTCACAATAGCCTGTTGGCTGGTGAAGTTGGCGGCATCGGTAGTGATGGTAGTACCATCTACCTCGTTCACCGTCACGGTAGCTGCGGCGTAGTCGTATTTCTTCTCGATGGAGTTCTCGTCACTCAAAAGAATACCCTTCTGGCCGGTGTAGTTCCATTCGGCACGGGGGAAGAGGAAGTTCAGATTATCACCTTTATTGGCACCGGTGACGGCGCCCGTCAGGGTGGTGCTGCCGGTTTCGCTGGCGGCGGCAGTCAGGGTGCCCATCGGATCACCGCTCCAGTCTCCGGCGAAAACGCTCACCTGGTCGGTATCGGCCCACTTTACGTTCAGGACCTGGCCGTCCAGGGACAGCGCCTTGGTATCGTCACCCTTGGTGGCATCCACGGTAAGGGTGTACGTCTTTGCCGACGGCTGCTCTGGGGCAGGAGCAACGACAGGAGTCATTTCTTTTTGGCAGGAGGCCAGGGCTGCGATGCTGACAGCGCTCAGGCAAGAAATCTTCAACATGCTTTTCATGATGCTTTCCTCCTTCTTACCAAGTCCAAATACCATTACCGTCCAGCGAACCGGAATCAATCCCGTCGTTGGCGTTTCCGTACGAGCCACGCCGTCCGCTTTGGCAGACAACGCCTTCAGCCTTCACCTCCACAGTCTCCGCCATGGGGGGGGCATAAATGATTTTGTTCTTTGGTTCCATTTATTGTTGTGTATTACGATGTTACTCCCCATACGAATTGAGCAAATATATAAAACAAATACTGCTCGGACACAACTGCCCGGGCAGAAATTGACGCAGAATGTTTTTTGGGCGCAATTTTTTACGCAGGATTACATTTTTTAAACCATTCGCGTGGCGAAACGCCTTCCTCGCGGGTGAACACGTTGGAGAAAACCGTGCGGGAAGAGAAGCCGCAGCGCGCGGCGATTTCGTTCATTTTCAGATCCGGTTGCTCCAGTTTCAGGCGCTTGGCCTCCGCGACGCGATAGCGGTTCACAAACTGGTAGAAGGTGCAGCCATATTCCGCCTTGATGAAGTGGGACAAGTAGGTCCGGTTCATGGGCAGGACCGCCCCCAGGTCCGACAGCTGGAAGGCCGGATTGACATAGGGCTTTTCCTCCTCCATCCAGCGGTCCAGTTTTTGGCGAAGTTCACTGTTCTCGGGCGAGGGCGCGGGTTCCGTTATGGCCTCCGGCGCCGGTTCCCTTGCCTTTTCCCGCCCACGCACCATCTCCCAAGGGTCCTTGCGGTAAAGGATTTGCTCCGTGCTGTAGGCGAACATGGCAATCGTGAACCACAGCTGGGTGAAGCCGCGTGCCGGGGCCTGGGTGACGCAGATGAAAATATAATTGACGCCCACCAGCGCCACCATCCACAGGTAGTGGACAATCCACTGGACATCAAACGCATCCAGGGTGGAGAAATTCTCTTCGCACCAGTTTTTATACGTGCGGACATGGGTAATAAGCAGCGGAATGAGCGCAAAAGGATATAACGCGATAAGGAGCCTCAGGCTTAGGGGAATCAGGTAATCCAGGCCTACCAGCACACACATGGGAAGAACTTGCCATAGCCCGGTCCGGAACGACAGCCATCCGGGCCGGACGGCTTCCGTAGGATACATCAGCAGCAGCCAGCCCAGCAGGTTGCCCAAAAGCAGCTCTATGGTAGTGATATGCTGAGCGCCTATATCCATTATCTGAGAATGGGCAAAGATATGGCCGACAAGATAGGTTGAGTCGATCAGACCCCAGATGAGGAGCGTCCAGCCCCATACTCTCCGGATACGCAGGCCGTCCGCATGTTTGAAAACAAGGAATGAGCCGAAAAACGTCACGGTAACCGTGGTGGTAAACAGGAGCGGAGAAAGGATTTGCTCGAAGGCACCAGCAGGGATATAGCGCGAAAGCCACAGACTAAGCGCTACGCAAACGGTGGTAATGATGAAAAACCCTTGTTTCATATCACAAACCAGAATCCTCCGCAAAAAGTGAAACGGGCGGCCCAAAAATTTACCGAATTTCGTTGGCGTTGTAAATATAAGTATAGTCTTGATTCCGGCTAAAAATCCAGCGGTCTGCGGCTACGGTGGTATACGTATCCCAGCCCACAATGTTCTCCGGACGGGCCGGTGCCTGCACGGGAAGGACAAAGTGTCCCTCTTCCTTGAAGGCACGGTACGCCTGTGAGGCGTAGCTTCCATCCGGCCTGACACCGCCGCTGAGCTCGATATAAGGCAGGGCGCGGCCCTGGGCGTAGGTCATGTCTTCCACAGGCTCCACGCCTACGCCACCGGAGGAAATGTAGAACGTATCCTCAGCGGTGACCCCTTCCTGATAGGTGAGCGTGGGGGTATCGCCCAGATTCCTGATTTGATGCACCTTGGGACTCCGGTTGCACGCAGCCAGGAGCAGCAAAGCGGTCAGAATGATGAAAGTTCGTCTCATACTGCAAATGTACAAAAAATCCCATCAGCGCCCAACGGTACCGACGAATCGGCCGCTTATTTACCCTTCGATGGTCTTTGCGATTTTCTCAATGTTCAGGCTTCGGGCCGACGCATCGATGATGTCCTTGTATATGCCGCCCTTGCGATAAATCTCGTCGGGATTGCCGGACTCCTCCACACGTCCCTTCCTGAGGGCGTAAATCATCTCGCTGTCAATGATTTGCGAAATGCTGTGGGAGATGATAATCACGGTCCTGTCTTTCTTGATTTCGTCTATGGCGCTCTTGATTTGCTCGGTGGCGATGGCATCCAGCGAGGCCGTGGGCTCGTCCAGGAAGATGACAGGCGGGTTCTTGAGGAACATGCGGGCAATGGCGATGCGCTGCTGCTGGCCGCCGGACAGGTCCGAGGCCTTGTTCTGAAACTGCTTGGGCAAGGCCATCACCTGGTCGTAAATATAGGCCTTGCGGGCAGCCTCCACCACCTCCTCGTGCGTGGCGTCGGGCTTTCCGTAAAGGATGTTCTCTTCGATGGTCCCGTCAAAAATATGGTTCTTCTGCAGCACCAGGCCGATGTTGTCCCGCAGGAAGTGCGTATCGTATTCGCGCAAATCCACCCCGTCCAGGGTGATGCAGCCTTTCTGCGGCTGGTAGAATTTGTCCAGGAGATTCACAATGGTACTCTTCCCCGCCCCGGACAGGCCCACCAGGGCCGTTATCTTGCCGGGCTCTATCACCATATTCACGTCAAAGAGCGCCTGGGTGCCGTTGGGGTAGGTGAAATCCACGCCTTTCAGTTCGAATCGACCCTGAATCTTTTGAGGCCGATAACTGCCACTGGGCTCCACCTCCTCCTCCGAATCCAGGATGTCGAAGAAGCCCTCGGCATAGATGAGGGCGTCGTTTACGTCGTCGAAAATGCGCTGGAGCTGGGTGATGGGGGCAATCACGTTGGAAAAGAGCATCACGTGGTACATGATTTTACCGATGGTCATGCCCGGATACTCGATGAGCACCAGATAGGCGGTAAGAATGATGACCAGCACCGTTCCCACCTGTTTCACAAAGCTCTTGACGCCGTTGTAGTAAAAACTGACCCGGCGGGTTTTCACCTGATTCTGCGTCACCTGATTCTGGATGTCCAGCTGCTTGCGCGCCTCGATGCCCTCCCGGTTGAAGGACTTGATGACGCCGATGGAGTCGATGATGTTCTTGATGCCCTGGCTCTTGGTTTCCAGGTGATGGCGCATCTCCCTTCTCCATCCTTTGAGCCGCCGCGCCTGGCGGACGGTAATCCAGAAATACACCGGCACGATGGCCAGGGCCACCAGCCCCACATAGACATTGGCGGCGAACATGAGGATAAGGGCCAGGAGGGCGCTGGTGAAAAGCGGCAGCAGGTCGATAAAGAAATTCTGCACCGTACGGGACAAACTGCTCACGCCCTGGTCTATACGGGCCTGCACCTTTCCGGTGGCGTTGTCGTCCTCCGAGAAAAAGGCCATGCGGAAGGTAAGCACCTTTTCAATCACCGCCTGCGAAAGGTCCCGGGACACGAAAATGCGCATGCGCTCCCCGTAATAGTTCTGCGCAAAAGTAATAAGGGCCGACAGCACTTCCTTCCCCAGCAGCACCGCGGAGATGACGGTAAGGATGCGCGCCGCCTCGTTCCAGCTGAAATCCGTGCCGATGAGGGCGTTGATGGCGTCCACCGTCCGGTCCAGGACAATGGCGTTCACCTGCTGCATGAGCGAGCCCACCAGGGTAAGGACAAGGGTAATGGCCACCAGCAGCCGATACGGCTTCACAAAGGGCCGGATGTTCTTGAAAAGTCCGAATAGATTCATGCCCAAAAATACAAAAAATCAGGCAATTTTTCCGTAAACACAAGGAAATCAGGCATAATTTGACTAACTTTGACTGAAAATTACGCCGGAATATGACTGAACTCGAGAAATGTTATGCAGGACTGCCCTACCGCTTCAACGACCCCGAAATGGTTGCGCTGAAAAAGGCCGCCATCCGGGAATGTGAACGATTCAACAGCATAGACGGGACCGACAACATGGCCCAGCATGAGCAGCTTGAGAGAATGCTGGGTTCCGTGGGCGAGCACATCTGGATTGGCAAAACCTTCAACTGCGACCGCGGGAAGAACATCTACATCGGAAACAATTTCACGGGCAATCACAACCTTACCATCCTGGACATCCGGGAAGTCAGGATAGGCGACAACGTCATGATCGGCCCGCACACGCTCATCACCACCGTGAGCCATCCCCTTTCCCCCGAAGAGCGAAGGGAGGCTTATGCCTGGGCAAAACCGGTGACCATCTGCGATGACGTATGGATTGGAGGCAACGTGACCATCCTCCCCGGGGTAACCATCGGGAAAGGAGCCGTGATTGGTGCCGGGGCCGTCGTTACGACCGACATTCCGGCACGATGCGTGGCGGTAGGCTCGCCGGCACACGTCGTCAAGGAAATTGGCTGAGCGGCGCGGCCGTTCACGCTCACAAGCTCCAGCATACGGGGCGTGGATACCCCCAGCTCATAGATGGCCTTTGAAACATTGAATTCCTGTACCAGGTCGTCGGCGTTGGCCAATTCCAGGTAACTTTCCTTCAGCAGGACGCCAGGTTCCGAGTGACAGCTAAACGCCTGATACTCATACAAATACTGGATAATCCTCGTTCGGTTTTTGAACGAGGATTTTCCAGCAAGCGACTGACAGTCAGATACTTAACGATCACACCTCGTTGTCCCTCGGCCTTCGAAAAAGTTTGATGAGGTTGTTTGTCGTCACGGGATATGTTGTTTCTGGCAGACATAGTGTAGTTTCAGTTTACAAACAATGCTAGCAAAAGTCCGTGGATAGTGGAGCCGAATATATTAAAAGAAAATACGCAAAACTTACGATATTATGCGTAAAGTTCTGCGTAAATCTTGTAACAAGCTGATTATCAGTCTTGTTTGTGGAGGTAGTCGGATTCCGCTTCGCGCTATCCGAACTTGCTCCCGCAGGGCCGCTTAAATAACGGAAACCACCTTGGGGCATTGCCCCAAATATTTTTTCGTATCCGGTAGATATCGAACGAGTTCGAATCTTCCCGATACGAAAAAACCACCGAACTGGCGTTCGGCGGTTTCCGTTGTTTGTGGAGGTAGTCGGATTCGAACCGGCGACCCCATGCTTGCAAAGCATGTGCTCTACCAGCTGAGCTATACCCCCTCGATGCCAGGGGCTCTGCCCCTTAATACCCCGCGGCCTTTCCGCCTTTCCGTATTTTCTCACGAAAATACCCGGCACGGCCGGTCGCCTGCAGGCGACTTTAATACGGAAAATGCCGGTCTGGTGGCCGGCATTTTGGTAGGCCCTGGCAGAGTTGAACTGCCGACCTCTACATTATCAGTGTAGCGCTCTAACCAACTGAGCTAAGAGCCTGTATAATAATGAAAGACTAAAGTACAACCTTGTACTTGCCGAGCGTCCTCAAGTCAAGAACGCGCTCCAAAAAGGAGGTGTTCCAGCCACACCTTCCGGTACGGCTACCTTGTTACG
>CADAIT010000014.1:59053-59508 GCA_902788095.1 uncultured Bacteroidia bacterium
ATGCGCGATTACTAGCGAATCCAGCTTCACGGAGTCGGGTTGCAGACTCCGATCCGGACTGAGAGAGCTTTTCGAGATTCCCATCCTGTCACCAGGTAGACCCCCGCTGTAACTCCCATTGTAACACGTGTGTCGCCCCGGACGTAAGGGCCGTGCTGATTTGACGTCATCCCCCCCCTCCTCACACCTTGCGGTGGCAGTCCCGCCAGAGTCCCCACCATGACGTGCTGGTAACTGACGGCAAGGGTTGCGCTCGTTATGGCACTTGAGCCGACACCTCACGGCACGAGCTGACGACAACCATGCAGCACCTCGACAGAAGCCCCGAAGGGCCGCACCATCTCTGGATTGTTCCTCTGCCGTTCGAGCCCGGGTAAGGTTCCTCGCGTATCATCGAATTAAACCACATGTTCCTCCGCTTGTGCGGGCCCCCGTCAATTCCTTTGAGTTTCAAC
>CADAIT010000015.1 GCA_902788095.1 uncultured Bacteroidia bacterium
CGGGTTCCTTATCGGAACGCCTAAAGATATTGCAAAGCCGGGACCAGTGCCGGAAGAATGGACTATTTGGCAAAAGCGGGTGACAAAAAGTCCATTTTGCGGACAGAATGTCCAGGTTATGGGGCCCGGAAAGCCGGGGCTTGCGGCCTGCTGATTTATTCTCCCATTAAGTTTGCGCCCATGTCGAAAACCTGCTTGCAGTGTTCCAGGAAGACGGTTTCGTGGCGGAGTTGCTTGCGTTCCGGGTCGAACATCGTCCAAGGCCAGTCGGTCTTGCCATAGTCTTTAAGCTGCAGGGTGTCCCCGCTCACGAAGATTTCAGTTGACAAATTTACTGGTTTTTTTGAAATGGAATCCGGGAAAATGGCTATATTTGTTCTTCATCCAGCATAGATATGAAATTCAGACCATTAAGAAGATTCAAGCAGGCCGCCTCGGAGGAGGAATGCCTGGAAATATTGGAAAGTGCTCCGCGCGGGATTCTGTCCGTACACGGAGAAAACGGATACCCTTACGGCATTCCCATGAATTACTTCCTGGCCGATGGAAAAATCTATTTCCACTGCGCCATGGAAGGGCATAAACTCGATGCCGTCCGGGCCAATGACAAAGTGTGTTTCACGGTGTTGTCAGAGCCGGTCAAGCATCCCGGCGAATGGTGGAACTGCTTTACCAGCGTAGTCTGCTTCGGCCGCATTGCGGAGGTTAAGGATGAGCAGCGTAAAAACACCCTTCTGCGCACGCTTGGCACCAAACTGTTCCCGGCCGGTTACGACATTGAGGCCGATATGGCCAAGAACGCAAGCCGGGCGCTCATCCTCGAGCTTACCATCGACCACATGAGCGGCAAGAAGGTTCGGGAGAAATAAGCAGCTTTGCAACTTTAGTCCCGGCGAAAAAATAAAACCTGCAGCGTTTATTTCAAGTTGATAATGATAACGCCGTTGGCGCCGCGGAATCCGTAAATGGAAGCGCTGGCATCTTTGAGCACATCGATACTTTTCACATCATGAGGACTGATCCAGTCAATGGAGTTCACCGGTGCGCCATCCACGATGAACAGCGGGTCTTTGCCGGCGTAGAGGGTGCTCTCCCCCCGGATAATGATGCGCGTCCCTTCCACATACACGCCGGGGCACTTTCCCTGTATCATCTCATAAATGTTCCTGTACATCGGCGCAGTTTCTTCGTCGATGCTCACACTGGAAACGGCAGTTGTAAGGGAACCGCGGTCCTGTTTTCCGTACCCGATATCCACCACATCCGCGTTGCGGGACTGATAGGGGTCATGGCGATGCTGAAGCGTACCGCAGCCCCAAAGCAGGACGCTTAAAGACACCATCTGTAAAATTCGTTTCATAAGCGCAAAACTAATAAAAAAACTCACGAGAAAAAACAGTATCTTTGCATCGTTATGGGAGTTTACAGAGATATAGGGCCGGAGGAGTTCCGGGACCTGCAGGACAGAATCCTCTACGAGGACAACCATATTATCGTATTCAACAAGCGCACCGGCGAAATTGTGCAGGGAGACAAAACCGACGACGAACCGCTGTGTGAAACACTCAAAGCTTTCATCGCGCAGCGGGACGGTAAGCCGGGTCAGGTTTTCATGGGGGTTCCCCACCGCCTGGACCGCCCCGTAAGCGGCGTCACGCTCTTCGCCAAAACCTCCAAATCCCTGGAGCGGCTGAACGACATGCTCCGCAAAGGAGAGATCCACAAAACGTACTGGGCCCTCACGGCAGGCAGGCCGCCCAAAGAAAGCGACACCCTGACCGACTTCCTCGTCAGGAATGAGGCCCAGAACAAATCCTATGTGAGCAAAAGCGGGAAGGAAGCACGGCTCAAGTACACGCTCCTCCAAAGCACGGACCGTTATTATCTCCTGGAAGTGGAGCTCTACACCGGCCGCCATCATCAGATTCGCTGCCAGCTCTCCCACATGGGATGCCCCATCAAAGGAGACCTCAAATACGGGGCAAAGCGTTCCAATCCGGACGGCGGCATCTGTCTTCTCGCCCGCCGAATACAGTTCATCCACCCCGTCAAAAAGACCGAGGTGGATGTAACCGCCCCTGTTCCGGAGAGTTGGAAAGGGGTTGAAGGGTAACGCGTCCGCTGCCGGTTTTAGTTAATCACTCTTTTTCGCTTTCAGGTATTTTCTCCGGACTCTGGAGCACCAGTGGCTGGGAGGCTCTCCCATTACGATCTTGAAACTTTGGAAGAACGACGTGGTTGAGTGGAAACCAGACAACTGGGACAAATCTGAGACACGCAAACTCATGTTATTCCGGTAAAGTTCCATGGCGTACATAACCCTGTAATAGTTTACGTACTGCCGGAAATTCCGGCCGGAAAAACGATTGATAACCTTACTCAAATACCCTTTATTGGTATATACCGCTCCGGCCAAGTCCTGAAGGGAAAAAGATTCTACCAGGAATGGCCTGTGCTCGGTCATATACCTGCAGCACCTGTCATACAGCAATTGATCGATCGCCGACATTTCGTGAGGGGAAGACGGAGCGTCTTCAGGTCTGGATTGTTCCAGAACAGACTTTAACTGAGCCTCTTTCTTACGCAGGTGTTTGAGCAGGACAAAGCCCGCCGCTGCCGCCAGCACCAGAAAAAAGGCCAGGAACAAAATTAACAGGTTCATGGGCTTTTTAGGTTGGGCCGGGCGGACGCGTTTCCCTATGTCAAAGAACGCTATTTCTTGATGGTATCAAAGCCTTTGCCATACACGCCGTTCACCGAACTTACGGAAAGGAACGCGTGTGAGTCGATTTGCTTGATATAACGCAGCATCAAATTCAGGTCGGTCTTGCGGGTAAGGACCATGAGCACCTTCGTATCCTGTTTGGTGTACCAGCCCTTGCCGTCCAATACGGTGACACCGCGGTGCAATTCCTGGGAGATGGCATCGGCAATTTTGTCATACTCCTTGGAGAGGATAAACAACTGCACGCTCTGCTGCGAACCCGAGATGTACATATCCAGCACATAACTGTTCACCGTCACCAGGATAAGGCCGTACAGAATGGTGGTTATCTTCTCGGCAATCGGCATCTTGAACGTAACCGGATTCCCGGCCGCATCCAAAACCGGCAGGCCCGTGACAGGGTCCAGCTCATTCACGAAGGAAGGCACGAAAATGGACGACCCGATGATGATGAAATCCAGGAACAGAATCACCTTGCCGGGCGACACGTTGTGGTACTTGGTGTAAATGAGGGCGATGATGTCCGTCCCGCCCGTGGAGCCGCCGTTGGAGATGCTCATGCCTATGCCAATTCCGGCCGCAATGCCGCCCATGAGCACGCTCAGGAGCTTGCCATTGTCGATAGCCAGGGTTTTGATGATGCTCACAGGAATGAGTCCGGGCAGGAAACGCAGAGCCACGGATGCCAACACGATGGCGTAGATGGTCTTGGCCCCGAAACCCATGCCCAGGACGAACATGGCGGCAGCAATAAGGATGGCGTTCAGGATGAAGTAGCTGTAACCCATCTGGATGGTGCCGTTGGTGGCATACTGAATCATGGAGCTGATACCCGAAACACCCCCGCCGATGAGGTTGTTCGGAATCAGGAACATCGACCATCCCGTCACGTAGATAAGGATGCCGATCGTTACCAAAACCCATTCCTTAACCTGGGTAAAGACCGATTTTTTTAAAAAGAGGGACTTCATGTTATTTCTTCTTTTTCTTGATAAGTCCGGTTTTCATTTCGTCGAAACCCTCGCCAAAAACATTGTTGGCGGGCACCACGCTCACAAAGGCCTTAGGGTCGATATCCTTGATGGCCTTGGTAAGTTCCGGGAGTTCCGTCTTGCGGATGAGCACCAGCAGCACCTGCCGGTTCTCCCCGGTGTACCATCCCTGGGCATTGAGCGCCGTCACGCCCCGTTCCATCTCATGACAGATATAGTCTCCTATCTCCTTCTGATGCGCCGAGAAAATGTGCACCTGCACCGTGGAATCCTTACCCAACAGGATAAGGTCCAGGACATACGCGCAGATGCCCATGGTGATGTAGCCATAGACCACATCCGTAAAGCAGTGCCCCGGCACGAAAATCAGGAGGGTAATGACGACAAAGTCCGCGAACAGATAAAACCGGCCTACGGAGATGGGCCAGAATTTGTTCACGATAAGCGCCAGGATATCCGTTCCTCCGGTGGAACCGCCGCGCATGATAATGAGCGCCAGGCCGACGGCTTCCAGCAGACCGCCGATGATGGGAACCAGGATGCCGTCGCCCACATACAGCACCTCCCCTTCCACCGACCACAGCCAGCGCATGTTTTCACTGCCCAATATACGGAACAACGCCGTGGAAAGCAGGATGGCATAGATGGTCTTGATGCCGAACCCCTGCCCCAGAATGAACCAGGCAAGCACCAGCAGCAGCACATTGATTCCGAAATACCAGATATCCACCGGAATGCTGGTAACCATGGCCAGCAGGGCCGATGCACCTGTCAGACCACCGTCAATCATGTTGTTGGGAAGCAGGAAAGACTGCCAGGCCATCACGAACAGCACGACGCCGACTGTAATGATGACATAGTCAAAAACGCCTATGAGGAACTTCTTCTCAGTCATCGCTTATTTCTTCAAAACTACATTTACAATACGCCCGGGAACTACGATTACCCTGGCAATGGACATGTCTCCCACGTACTGCGGCGTCTTCTGGTGCGCGCGCACGGCTGCCTCCACGGCTTCCGGCGTATCGGACGCAGGGGCCTCCAGGAAGAAGCGCGTCTTGCCGTTGAAAGACACCGGGTAATTCACCAGATTGTCCGCAGCCAGGTCTTTACGGTATTCCGGGAAGGCGGCATACGCCACGGACGTTTCATGTCCCAGCTGGTGCCACAGTTCCTCCGCGATATGCGGAGCAAACGGGCTCAGCACGATGGTAAGCGGTTCCAGGATGGCACGCTTGGAGCAGCCGCCCAGCTCATTCAGGGCAATCATGAAGGCCGATATGGTGGTATTGTAGGAGAAGTGCTCAATATCATCCTGCGCCTTGCCGATAAGCTTGTGCAGGGCCTTGAGCTCTTCCTTCGTAGGCTCCTCGTCCGTCACCAGCCACGCGTCGCGGTCCCAGAACAGGTGCCAGAACTTTTTCAGGAAGCGGTTGACACCGTCGATACCCTTCGTATCCCAAGGCTTGGCCTGTTCGATGGGTCCCAGGAACATCTCGTACAGGCGCAGCGTGTCGGCCCCGTACGTATCGCAAATCTTGTCCGGATTCACCACGTTGTACATGCTCTTGGACATTTTTTCGATGGCCCAGCCGCAGATGTACTCGCCGTTTTCCAGCACGAATTCCGCATTTTTGTAATCCGGGCGCCAGGCGCGGAACGCCTCGATGTCCAGTTTGTCATTATAGACGATGTTCACATCCACATGCACCGGAATGGTCTCGTACTGGTCCTTGAGACCGGCGCTCACGAACTTGTTGGTGCCGGGAATCAGGTACACGAAGTTGGAGCGTCCCTGAATCATGCCCTGGTTGATGAGCTTGCAGAAAGGTTCGTCCTCGCAGACGTAGCCCAGGTCATACAGGAACTTGTTCCAGAAACGGCTGTAAATCAGATGGCCGGTCGCGTGTTCCGTGCCGCCCACATAGAGGTCCACATTCCGCCAATACGCATTGGCGTCCTTGCTCACCAGCTCTTCCCCGTTGTGCGGGTCCATATAGCGCAGATAATAGGCGCTGGAGCCTGCGAAACCGGGCATGGTGCTCTTTTCCAGCGGATAGCCGTCGTAGGTCCAGTCCTTGGCGCGGGCCAGCGGCGGCTGACCGTCCTCGGTAGGTTTATACTGGTCGATTTCCGGCAGGGTGAGCGGAAGGGCCTCCAGCGGGAGCGGCGTGGCGATGCCATCTTTGTAATAGATGGGGAAAGGCTCGCCCCAATAACGCTGGCGGGAGAAAATGGCGTCGCGGATGCGGTAGTTGATTTTGCGGTGGCCGATGCCGTGCTTCTCCACATAGTCGATGGCGGCGGGGATAGCCTCTTTCACGGTGAGTCCGTTCAGGAAACCGCTGTTGCACATGATGCCTTCCTTGGCATCCAGGCTTTGTTCGCTTACATCGGCGCCTTCAATCAGGGGAATGACGGGCAGGCCGAATTTCTTGGCAAAGGCGTAGTCGCGGCTGTCGTGGGCGGGGACAGCCATGATGGCCCCCGTTCCGTAACCGGCGAGCACGTATTCCGAAATCCACACCGGGACTTTGTCTCCGGTGAGCGGATTGATGCCGTAGGAACCCGAGAAAACGCCCGTAACCGCCTTGCCGGCAATACGTTCACGCTCCGTTTTCTTCTTCACCTGCTCCAGATAGGCATCCACTTCCGCCTTCCGGGAGCCGGCGGTAAGCAGCGGCACCCATTCGCTTTCCGGCGCCAGCACCATGAAGGTGACCCCGAAGACCGTATCGGCACGGGTAGTGAAGATGGTGACATCGTGCTCCTTGCCGTCGCAAGTGACCTTGAATACCATTTCCGCACCTTCGCTGCGGCCAATCCAGTTGCGTTGCATCTCCTTCAGGGAGTCCGTCCAGTCCAGGCGGTCCAACCCGTCCAGCAGACGTCCGGCATAGGCGCTTACGCGAAGTTGCCATTGGGTCATTTTCTTCTGGAATACCGGATGCCCTCCGCGTTCGGAGAAGCCGTCCTTCACCTCGTCGTTGGCCAGCACGGTTCCCAGGGCCGGGCACCAGTTCACGGTACTTTCTCCCTGATAGGCAATGCGGTAGCGCATCAGGACATCGGCTTTTTCCTTTTCGGAAAACGCCTTCCACTCCCCTGCCGTAAAGGGCGCACCTTCGCTGCAGGCCGCATCCACGGCAGCGCTTCCGCCCTGCTCGAAGGCCTTCACCAGTTCTTCAACAGGACGCGCTTTCCGGAGTTTGTTGTCGTACCAGGCGCCGAACATCTGCAGGAAAGCCCACTGGGTCCACTTGTAGTAATCCGGGTCTGAGGTACGGAACTCGCGGTCCCAGTCAAAGGAAAACCCGATACGGTCCAGCTGCTGACGATACCGGGCCACGTTGTCCCGCGTGGTCTTTTCCGGATGCTGACCGGTCTGGATGGCATATTGCTCCGCAGGCAGACCGAAGGCATCGTAGCCCATCGGATGCAGCACATTGAAGCCCTTCAGGCGCTTGTAGCGGGCAAAGATATCACTGGCGATATAGCCCAGCGGATGCCCGACATGCAAGCCCGCACCACTGGGGTAAGGGAACATGTCCAGTACGTAATACTTGGGTTTGTCCGACTTGTCCGCAGCGTGATAAGTCTTGTTCTGGGCCCACCACTGCTGCCATTTGCGTTCAATCTCAGAAAAATTATAATCCATAGTGTCAGTTAATCGTCTTTCCGTTTATACCAAACTTCCCTCTTGTCCTGCTCAATTTGAATTCCACCGCGATGGTCAGGGCCACCTTGCACTTTTTTCCGCGGTGCCGGCCGGGCCGCCACTTGGGCGAAGCGGAAACCACACGCAACGCTTCCTCGTCCAGGGACTCATGTACGCCGCGCGCAATCTTCACATCCCGCACTTCCCCCCTCTCGTCAATGACAAAATCCACCAATACACGGCCCTGGATGCCATTCTCCTGGGCATACTTAGGATACTTCAGGTATTGATATACCCAACGCTCCATGAACGCGGAAGGGTCCGGAGAATTCAGGAACATGGGCTTGACATCCACGTCGCTGTAGGCATATACGCCAACCGGCGTCTTGGCATCCGGCGTCAACGTACTGTCCCGAAACAAGGGCCGGGGGCCGTTGGCAAGATGCTGCACGAAACTGTAAATATATTCCAGTTCCTTCTCCATGCCTTCGAAGTCGATGATGGCGTAGGTGTCGCGGCCCGTGCCGTGTTCCGGATATCGGCCCGTAGTGAACAGGACGGAAGGAATTTCCTTGTCGTAAAAGACGATATGGTCGCCGGGATAGGGCTGCTGGGCGGTGATTTCCGCCTGTATCGGCAGCAACTCGCCCTGCAGCGTACGGATAAGGGCGTTCAGGTCTCCATTGGAGGCGGTATAGGCCCAAAAACCATGTTCCGATGTGCCCAGCATATCCAGATTGACCATGGCGTCTATCTGGGCCACGTCGGCGGAAAAAGCCCGGTTCAGGAAATACCAGGAACCCGCGAAAGACTCGCAGGAACTGCCGAAGCCGACAAAGAGGATGCTCCGGCGGATGAGGGTGCGGGAATAGGACAGTTTTCTGGCCAGCTCCAGCATGAGGGCCATGCCGGAGGCATTGCCGTTGGCGCCGGAATACAGGCGCACCTGCTTTTCACCGTTTACCATCAGCGTATCCGTACCCAGGTTGTCCATCCGGGCTCCAATGACTATGTAATGCTGGTTCTGCGCCTTGTCCCATCCCTCCAGCAGACCGGTCACATTGCGTGAGGTAAGCGTATCGGCCCCCGCAGCCAAGCCGAAGGTGTTGCCGGCCTTCAGCAGGTCTATTCCACAGGCTTTCAATTGTTCCTCCAGGTATTCTGCCGCCATCCTTTCTCCCTCTGAACCGGCTTTGCGGCCTTCCAGCTGCGCACCGGACAGGTAGGCCACATGCTCCTTCAGGGCCCGGACGGTCTCGGAATCGTCCAGGTCCTCGAGGGGTGTCCGGTATTGGGCCCAGGCGGGGACGAGCGCAAGAAGCGCTGTCACGACACTAAAGAAAAAACGTCTCATCATTTGTTCACAAGAATCCAGGCGTCCTGCGGGCAAATGCCCTTCCCACGCATTTCTTTCAGGGTTTTCAAGCTTGCACTCAAATCATTGGAGGGACACACGCCCACGGCCAGCAGTCCGTTGCGGAAACTGATGATGGTGCCCGTATAACCGGCCCCGTTACAAGCCTTGAGCTTGCGCTCCGCATAAGAACGCCCCCGGAAGGCGCCTACGATGATGTAGTATTTGCTTTCCAGTTTGGTAGTGAACAGCCCGCCCATCTTGGACGGATTCAGGATGGTGCCCCTGGTCTGGGCCAGCGAATCCAGCAGGTAGGTTTCCAATGCGGCCAACGAATCTGCCATTTGTTTTTCTGCCCGCTGCAACGAATCCAGTACCGCCTGGTGACGTGCTTCTTCACGGGCCATCCGCTCCAGACGGATTTCCTCAAGCCGGGCCGCCGTGGGCCGGCCGGCAAGGGTGCGGATGAAGTCACACCCCGTGACCAACAGCAGCAATGTCGCTGACATCAGCAAAATGAAGGCTCTTTTCATACATAATCCTCCTTAATCTGCAAAAATACGCTTTTTTCCAAAATCAAGCCAAATAAATATTGTATATTTGTGCTAGAAAAACACGTGCATGAAAAAAACCGTCAAGCTGGAAGCCATTGACCCCATAGAAATTTATGGTGCAGGCAATCGAATCCTGAGCGAATTCTGCTCCTACTTTCCCCATCTTAAAGTAGTCGCCCGCGGCGACGAACTCATTCTGGAGGGGCAGGAAAGCGACATTGCTGAATTCAACATCCGTTTTGCCCAATTGGTGGAAAGACGCCATCACAAAATGAACCTCACCGTGTATGACGTAGAGGACATTTTCTCCGGAAACAGCAACGACCGCTTCCGTCTGGACGGCAATGCCATCATCGTTTACGGAACAGACGGCAAGCCCATCCGCGCCCGCGGAAAAACCCAGCAGGAACTGGTTAAATCCTATTTTAACAACGACCTCATCTTTGCTATCGGCCCGGCCGGAACCGGCAAAACCTACATGGCCATCGCCCTCGCCGTTCGGGCGCTGAAGAACCGTGAAATCAAACGGATTATCCTCACCCGTCCCGCCGTGGAGGCCGGCGAGCGCCTGGGATTTCTTCCCGGTGACCTGAAAGACAAGCTGGACCCGTATCTGCAACCCCTTTACGACGCCCTTTCCGACATGATTCCCGGCAAAAAGCTGCAGGAGTTCATGGCCGACGGAACCATCCAGATAGCGCCTCTCGCCTACATGCGCGGACGCACCCTGGACAAAGCCTGCGTCATTCTGGACGAAGCCCAGAACACCAACCTGGGCCAGTTGAAGATGTTTCTCACCCGCATGGGCACCAGTGCCAAATTCATCGTCACCGGAGATGCCACCCAGATAGACCTGCCCCGCCGGGAAGACAGCGGTCTCATTACCGGTATCCGGCTACTGGAGGGAATCAAGGGCATAGCCACCATCCGCTTTACCAGCGAAGACATCGTCCGTCATCCCCTTGTCACCAAAATCGTCAAGGCCTTTGACAAAGGAGATTCTTCGCTTCGCTCAGAATGACAAAAAACTCCGCCCAAATAAATCGGACGGAGCTTAACAATCAGCTTATTTTCTGACGATTACTGGGCTCCGTTCAGGACGGCTTCCCACTTCTCGTACGCTTCTTTGTACTTGGGATCCACGCCACGGAGCTGGAAGTTCAGGCGTTTGAGGAAGTCGGCGCAGGCGGCCTTCACGTCCGGGTTGGTGCTCACGTTGTAGCACTGCTCGAAGGGAGTCAGGGCACCCACATACACTTCCGTAAGCTTGGCGTTGAGTTCATCGTATTTCTTGTACTCACGCACATCCAGCGCATTCATCTGGTCCACGATATCTTCACCCTTCTTGAGCGCGATGTTGGCCATTCCGTAGTAAGCCATATCGTACTTGGGATCGATACCCAGGGCTTTGTCATAGGCAGCCTGTGCAGCCTCGTAATCCTTCACGCCGGCCAGGATATTGCCTTCCACATAATACAGGGAAGCATTGTCCGGCATGGCTTTCTTGGCCTCGTCCAGCAGTTCCACAATCTTCTTGGGATCCTCATTGGTGGTGAGGTACAGGTTGATGAGGTTGGTAAGGATGGAGGCGTTGTCCGGATACTTGGTGAGGCCGGTAGCCAGGTAGTTCTTGGCCGCCAGGGTATCCGCTTTTGCCAGGGAGCACTCGGAGAGGGCGGCATAGATGTTACCCTCGGAAGTGAAACCGCGCTCCAGGCATTTGTTGTAATACTCGATGGCACGGTCATAATTGTGAACGGCCAGGGCGGTGAAAGCGCAGTTGTAGGCAGCGTCGTCGTTGCGCACGGAGCACGGAGCAGTAGCCGACCAGTCTGCAGCACCTTTGAAGAGGTCGCTGGCCTTGGCCATGTCGCCCAGCTGATAAGCGGTGAAAGCGTCGTTATAATAGTTGTTTACCACTTCCTGCAGCTTGGGATCCACATCCTTATCCTTGGCGCCCAGCTCGAAAGCCTTCACATACGCGGCGGCAGCCTCTCCCAGCAGGTCGCCGGGAACGGACGGATTGGTCACTTCCACGATAGCCAGGACACCGGCCTCGTTGAAGTAAGCGTTCACATGCGAGAACTCCTGTTTCTCGAAGGTAGCGTTCTGAAGGGTTACGTTGGAAACGGAAACGGGTTTCTCCTTATTCATCAGGGCAAAGGTGGTTTTGTCCACACCCGTGCTCATGTTGGTAGTAGGATTGGCATAAGCTGCCATATAGGCTTTTCCAAGGTTCATCCAGGTGGCCGGTTTGGTGCCCTTCTTGGCATCCATGCTGGCACTCAGGGCCTTGTCAATACCCTTCTGCAAGTCCGCATCGGGTTTTTGTGCATACGCCAGCTGCAGGGAGCAGGCCAGCGCGAGAGCAATAAACAGTTTTTTCATACTATAACATGGTTAATTAGTTATTCTCCGGAGTATCATTCGCAATATCCGTGCCTTCCGATGCAGGAAGCTCCGTTCCCTCCGCCGCCTGGCTCTCTTCTTCCTCGCTGTGAGCGACCACGGAAACCGCTGCAATGGCATCTTTTTCACGGATATTGATGAGTTTGACGCCCTGAGTGGCACGTCCGGCCACACGAATCGTGGAAACGGGCATTCGGATGGTCATTCCGCTGCGGCAGATAATCATCAGGTCATCTTCGTCGGTGACATTCTTGATGGTTACCAGAGCGCCGGTCTTTTCCGTGATGTTCAAGGTTCTGACGCCCTTGGCGCCACGGGAAGTCTGGCGGTAGTCCATGGGATCCGAGCGTTTGCCGAAGCCGTTCTCCGATACGGCAAGTACCTGATGCTTGTCAACATCCTCCGCCTGGGGATCCTGGCAAACAACGCCTACGACATAGTCCCCTTCATCCAGGTTGATGCCGCGGACGCCGGTGGAGGTGCGGCCCATGGCGCGGGCTTCCGCCTCGTCGAATCGTACGCAACGCCCGCCGTGGGCGGCAATCATGATGTTGCAGCGCCCGTTGGTGAGCAGCGCGGCCAGCAGTTCGTCATCTTCGCGGATGTTGATGGCGTTCACGCCGTTGGTGCGCGGACGGGAATAAGCCTCCAGGGAGGTCTTTTTCACGATACCGTTGCGGGTGAACATCATAATGTAGTTGTTGTTGATGAAGTCTTCGTCCTTGAGCGTTTTCACGTTCAGATATGCACGCACGCTGTCGTCCGGGTCTATCATGAGGATGTTCTGGATGGCGCGGCCCTTGCTGGTGCGGTTGCCTTCCGGAATCTCGTAAACCTTGAGCCAGTAGCACTTGCCCTTCCGGGTGAACAGAAGCATGGTGCTGTGGGTATTGGCAATATAGATGTGCTCGATGAAGTCTTCGTCACGGGTGGCGCTGCCTTTCATGCCGACGCCGCCGCGGTTCTGGGTGCGGAATTCCGTGAGGGCCGTACGCTTGATATAGCCCAGGTGACTGATGGTGATGACCTGGTCTTCGTCCGCATAGAAGTCCTCCGGGTTGAATTCATCTTCCGCAAGGGTGATTTCCGTGCGGCGGGCATCTCCGTAACGGGCCTTGAGGTCCTGGGTCTCCGTTTTTACCACATTGAACTGCTCTTCCACGGAAGCGAGAATCTGGTTGCAGCGCTCGATGAACTTCATGAGGTCATCGTACTCGTTCTGAAGCTTTTCGCGCTCCAGGCCGACCAGCTGACGCAGGCGCATTTCCACGATGGCGGCAGCCTGAACATCCGTGAACTGGTAGCGTTCCACCAGCATCTGGCGGGCTTCGTCGATGCTCTTGGACTCATAGCGGATGATATGGACAATCTCGTCGATAAGGTCCATGGCTTTCAGGAGACCTTCCAGGATATGGGCGCGTTTCTGGGCCTTGTCCAGCTCAAACTTGGTACGACGCACCACCACTTCGTGGCGAAAATCCACGAATTCCTTGATAATCTCCTTGAGGCTGAGGGTGCGGGGACGCCCCTTCACCAGCGCCACGTTGTTGAAGGAGAAACTGGACTGCAGCGGGCTGTACTTGAACAGCATGTTGAGCACTACGCCCGAGTTGGTTCCCTGCTTGAGGCGGATGACCACGCGGGTTTCTCCGCGGGAACTCTCATCGTTGATATAGGAGATGCCCTCCACTTTCTTGTCCTCCGCCAACTGGGCTATCTTCTCAATCATCTCGCGCTTGTTCACCATGTACGGGATTTCCGTCACCACGATGGTTTCGCGCCCGTGCTCGTCCACCTCAATTTCCGTCTTGGAACGCACCACCACGCGGCCGCGGCCGGTTTCGTAGGCTTCCCTGATGCCGGAAACGCCCATGACGATGCCGCCCGTCGGGAAATCGGGGCCTTTGATGTAATGCATGAGCTCATCCGTGGTAATTTCCGGATTGTCGATATACGCGCAGATGGCATCGCAGCATTCGCCCAGGTTGTGCGGGGCCATGTTGGTAGCCATGCCCACGGCGATACCGGAGGCTCCGTTCAGCAGCAGCAGCGGCGCCTTGGTGGGCAGCACGGTGGGTTCCTCCAGCGTGTCGTCGAAGTTGAGGGTCATGTCCACGGTATTCTTGTCCATGTCTCCCAGTACGTCTTCCGCCATTTTCTGGAGTTTGGCTTCCGTATAACGCATGGCAGCCGGCGAATCTCCGTCCACAGAGCCGAAGTTGCCCTGTCCTTTCACCATGGGATAGCGCTGGTTCCATTCCTGGCCCAGACGCACCATGGCGTCATATACGCTGGAGTCTCCGTGCGGGTGGAACTTACCCATGACCTCGCCCACGATACGGGCGCTCTTCTTGGTTTGGCCGTTAAAGTTCAGGCCCATGTTATCCATGCCGAACAGGACGCGACGCTGCACGGGTTTGAGGCCGTCACGGGCATCCGGGAGCGCACGGGAAACAATCACCGACATGGAATAGTCGATGTAAGCCGTACGCATTTCATGGTCTATCTCCACCTGCTCGATATAGCCGGTTCCGGGCACTTCTTCCAACTGATTCTTCTCTTCGTTGTTGTCCATTTTTATTCGATGAAATTACTTATCTTTATAAACATACAAAGATAAGAAAAAAATTTGATTCGGACAACCCTTTCCCCGGCCTATTCAGACGACACATCCACCCAGCGGATGTCCGCGTCCCGGCGCCACCAGGTGAGCTGGCGCTTGGCATAATGACGCGTATTGGCCTGAATATGCCGGATGGTTGTTTCCTGGTCATACTTACCGTCGAAGTATTCAAAGAATTCACGGTAGCCCACGGTTTGCAGGGCGGGCAGTTCCCGGTGCGGCAGCATAGCGCGGGCCTCCCCTTCCAGACCGTCCGCCACCATTTGTTCCACCCGCGCGTTTATGCGCGCATACAATTGCTCCCGGGGCCGTTCCAAGCCCGTTTTCACGATGCGGAAAGACCGCTGTTTGAAACTGCGCGTCTTGAACGAAGAAAAGGGCTGGCCGGTGTACATGCTCACCTCCAGCGCGCGCACGACACGCTGACCGTTGCTCAAATCCAGCTCCTCGTAGGATACGGGATCCAGCTCCTTCAGCTGCTGGGCCAGCACATCCACCCCCTCGCTCTGCAGGCAGTCCATCAGGTGACGGCGCAGCTGCATGGGGACTTCGGGAAAATCGTCCAGACCGTAGCAGAAGGCATCGATATACAACATGGAACCGCCGCACATCACCAGGTGCTCATGTCCCTCCGCAAAGAGACGGTTCACCAGTTCCAGCGCCTCCGTTTCATAGATGCCGGCCGTATAGTTTTGCGTAACGGGAACCGTTCCTATAAAATAATGCCGCACCGCGGCGCGTTCTTCTTCCGAAGGAGCCGCCGTGCCGATGGTGAGTCCTTGATAAATTTGACGGGAGTCGCAGGAAATGACCGGAGAGCCCACCTCAAGTGCACGTGCAACGGCATAGCCGGTTTTGCCGACAGCGGTGGGACCCAGTATAATCTCCAGCGTTTGGGGCATGCTTATTCTTCGCCCTCGTCAAAGATTTCTTTGCCGTCTTCGTCCTCGTCTTCCTCCGGCTCGTCGTCGAACTCTTCGTCGTCCAGGTCATCGTCTTCTTCTCCGGGAAGACGGCGCTGGCGGTCCGGAAGGTCCTCAAAGGCGACATAGCCGTTCTCGAATTCAACGGGATTGGGACCTTTGCTTTCCGCGAGCTGCGGGGAATCCGGGAGTACGGTCACGCCCTCCGCTTCCCCCTCAAGGGTGATGTTCACACTTTTGCGGTTGGTGACATCGTAAAAATATACGAAGTCCGTCGCGCCGGCCTTGGCAACCTTTTCCAGCGGGGTCTGGTCCACCGTGCCCCAGCCCAGGTCGAACAAGCCGTAACGCCCCACGACGGCGCCGGTCACATCCAAAGCCTTGAACATGATGATGGCGTCCTGGGGAAACTCCAAGTCCGCTCTTAGCTGTTTATGCAGGGTGTACAGCGTGGTGGCGCCGTGCACATTGTATATTCTGAAAAAGCCCTTGATGCCCGAGAGGGTAACGCGCAGTTTGAATACCATACTTATAACACTTCTTTTTTCGGCAACACAAATATACTGCTTTTTTCCCGTTCCATTGCAAATTATTACAAAAATCACTATTTTCGTATCCATGGAAGCATTTGACGCATATCGCACGCTTGCGGCGCCTTCGGAAGGCCTTTTCAAGGACAACGGCTCGCGCTTCATCGCCCTCGCCTACCCGGTGGAGACAGAGGAGGAAGTGAAAGCCGTCCTCGCTTCCCTGAGAAAGGAATATCACGACGCCCGGCACCACTGTTATGCGTATCGGCTCGGATATCAGGGCGACGTTTTCCGCGCCAGCGACGACGGAGAACCGGCCGGCAGCGCCGGGCGCCCCATCCTGGGCCAGATAGACTCCGCCGGCCTGAGCGACACGCTCGTAGTGGTGGTACGCTATTTCGGCGGCATCAAACTGGGCATTCCGGGCCTCATCCGGGCCTACAAGACCTCCACGGCGGATGCCATCGGCAAGGGACAAATCGTTACCAAAATCGCCGGAAGGCATTTCCGGGTCCGTTTTGACTACCTTTCCATGAACGCCGTCATGAAAGTGCTCAAGGACATGGACCTTACGCCGCGGGCGCAGGATTTCGGGGAAAGCTGCTCGCTCGAGGTACGCGTAAGGCTGTCCTCCATAGAAGATTTCAAAAAAAAGCTGGATTCTTTCGCGAATCTGGAAGAAATATAGGTTTTTTCAATTATAATTCGTAACTTAGCCCGATACAAAAGCAAACACTAATAACCTTTATTACTAATAACCTTTATTAATACCATGTCTAAAAAAGTTCATGTTTTCAATGCCGGTCCCTGCCTTCTGCCGCAGGTTGCCATTGACCACACCATCGAAGCCCTGAAAGACTTCAGCGGCACCGGAATTTCCCTGATTTCCATCAGCCACCGCACCAAAGAGTGGGATGCCGTCATGGACGAATGCCGCGCACTGTGGAAGGAGCTTCTCCACATTCCGGACACGCACGAGGTCGTGTTCCTGGGCGGCGGTGCATCGCTGCAGTTCCTGTACGTAGCCATGAATTACCTGGAGAAGAAGGCCGCCTATCTGGATACCGGCGTCTGGGCCCACAAGGCCCTCGTAGAGGCCCAGGGCATCGGCGAGGCGTATGCCATCGCCTGCTCCAAGGACAAGAACTACACCTATATTCCCAAGGGATTCGAGATTCCCGCAGACCTCGACTACCTCCACATCACCACCAACAACACCATTTACGGTACGGAAATCAGGGAAGATATGGACTGCCCCTGCCCGCTTATCGCAGACATGTCCTCGGACATCATGTCCCGTCCGGTAGATGTAAGCAAATATGACCTCATCTACGGCGGTGCCCAGAAGAACGTGGGACCTGCCGGCGTCATCTTCGCCATCATCCGCAAAAGCTCTCTGGGCCGCGTTACGCGCCATATTCCCACCATGCTCAACTACCAGACCCATATCGACAAGCTTTCCATGTTCAACACGCCGCCGGTGTTTGCCATCTACGTGATGAACGAAACCCTCAAATGGATCAAGTCCATGGGCGGCGTAGAGGCCATCGAGAAAATCAACCGGGAAAAGGCCGAGCTGCTGTACAACGAGATTGACCGCAACTCCATGTTCGTGGGCACCGCCGCCAAAGAGGACCGTTCCCTCATGAACGTCTGCTTTGTCATGGCTCCCGGCAAGGAAGAACTCCAGGACGAGTTCTTCGCCTTCGCCAAAGAGCGCGGCATGGTGGGCATCAAGGGCCACCGCAGCGTAGGCGGTTTCCGCGCCTCCCTGTACAACGCCTGCCCCATTGAGAGCGTCCAGGCCCTGGTAGATTGCATGAAAGAATTTGAAGCCTTGAAGAAATAATGAAAGTTTTATTAGCAACCCAAAAGCCCTTTGCCGCCGCTGCGGTCAAAGGCATCACCGATATTCTGGAAGCCGCCGGTCATCAGGTGGCCAAGTTGGAAAAATATGCCGAGCAGGCCGATTTCGTAAAGGCCGTCGGGGACGCCGAAGCCCTCATCATCCGTTCCGACAAAGTGACGGAGGAGGTGATGGCCGCGGCACCCAAGCTCAAGGTTGTGGTACGTGCCGGCGCCGGTTTCGACAATGTGGACCTGGCCGCCGCAACCGCCCGCGGCATCGTGGTCATGAACACCCCGGGACAGAATTCCAACGCCGTGGCGGAACTGGCCCTGTGCATGATGATTTTCATGGCCCGCACCCAGCTTACCCCGGCTACCGGCTCGGAACTCCTGGGCAAGCGCCTGGGCGTACAGGCCTATGGCAACGTGGGGCGCCTGGTAGGCCAGAAAGCCAAGGCCCTGGGCATGGAAGTCTGCGCCCTGGACCCGTTCCTCACGGATGAGCAGATTCTCGCCGGCGGCGCCACGCCCGTCCACTCCGTGGAAGAGCTGTATGCTGCATCGGATTACCTCTCCATCCACATCCCCGCCCTTCCTTCCACCATCGGAAGCATCGGCTATGACCTGATTACCCGCATGCCCAAGGGGGCAACGCTGGTCAATACCGCCCGCAAGGAGGTCATTGACGAAGACGGCCTCATGAAAGCCCTGGAGGAACGCCAGGACCTCAAGTATGTCACGGACGTGATGCCGGACAACTATGCCGCCCTGCAGGAAAAATTCGGCACGCGTGTGTTCGCCACGCCCAAGAAGATGGGTGCCCAGACGGCCGAAGCCAATGTGAACGCCGGCCTGGCCGCCGCCCGCCAGATTGTGGATTTCTTCGCAACAGGCAACCGTAAATTCCAAGTAAACAAATAGTATGGTACGAGTAAAACCCTTTGCGGCCATCCGTCCGCCCAAAGACCTGGTGACCGAAGTAGCAGCCCCCCCGTATGATGTACTGAATTCGGAGGAAGCCCTGGCCATGGCCGGTGAAAAGAGCCTCCTGCACATCACTAAGCCGGAGATTGACTTCACGCCCATCGCCGGCGAGCACGAGCAGCGCACCTATGACAAGGCCGTGTCCAACTTCAAGGAATGGAAGGAAAAAGGCTGGCTGATCCAGGACGAGAAAGAGAAGTACTATGTGTACGCCCAGACCATGGGGAAGCGCACCCAGTACGGACTGGTGCTCTGCGCCCACACGGACGACTATGCCAGCGGCGTCATCAAGAAACATGAGCTCACCCGCAAGGACAAGGAAGACGACCGCATGGTGCATGTACGCATCCAGAATGCCAATATCGAGCCCGTATTCTTTGCTTACAAGGACAACGCGGAACTGAACGCCATCGTTGCCAAGGCCGCCGCCGGAAAACCGGAGTACAAGTTCGTGGACGAAAACAAGTTCACGCACACCTTCTGGGTAATCGACGACGACGCCACCATCGCCCGCATCACGGAAATCTTCTCCAAGGAGATTGACGCGTTCTATGTGGCCGACGGGCACCACCGCACAGCTGCCGCCGCCCGCGTCGGCGCGGAGAAGAAGGCCCAGAACCCCAGGCACACCGGCAACGAGGAGTACAACTACTTCATGGCTGTATGCTTCCCGCAGAGCCACCTGGCCATCATCGACTACAACCGCGTAGTGAAAGACCTGAACGGACTCACGGAAGAGCAGCTGCTCAAGGCGCTGGAGGAAGACTTCGAGGTGTCGATGGTTTCCAAACCGCGCTGCGGACGCCCGGCCAAGCCCTATGCGCCCACCGGCCTTCACAACTTCTCCATGTACCTGGGAGACAAATGGTACAGCCTCACCGCCAAGCCGGGCCGCTACGATGACGCGGACCCCATCGGCGTGCTGGACGTGACCGTCCTGAGCAACCTGGTACTTGACAAGATTTTGGGAATCAAGGATTTACGCACGGATAAACGCATCGACTTCGTGGGTGGTATCCGCGGCCTGAGAGAATTGGCCCGCCGCGTGGATTCCGGCGAGATGAAGGTGGCTTTTGCCCTCTATCCCGTCTCCATGGACCAGCTCATCCGCATTGCGGACACCGGCAACATCATGCCGCCCAAGACCACCTGGTTTGAGCCCAAGCTCCGCAGCGGCCTGGCCATCCACTCCCTGGCGTAAATTACACCGAACTTCTTAAAAGGGCCTGTATTCCAGGATTTTTCCAAGGAATACAGACCCTTTTTCATAAACGGAAATTTGTAAAACGTCACCCTTGCTATTTGGTCTTGATGACGTATTCGGTGGAAATACCGCCGAACTCTTCCAGCACCATCCGCTTGAGCTGGCCGTTTTTCTTGTAGTCCAGTTCCATGCCGGAATAGCCTTTGGGCAGGGCTTTGCGTACTTTGATGACTACGTGCTTGCCGCCATCCTTGTTTTCGGAGACGGTGAAATCCGCCTTCAGGTCTTCGGCAATTTCCTCATAGCGGCCGGCAATGCCGTACAGAATGGCATTGGTCTCGTTTTTGATGGATTTGTTGTTTTCCCGGTTCACATCCAGGGCGATGCCTCGCATATCCATGCGCAGATACGGGCCGTCGATAATGAAGTAGTCACCGTCGGGCTTGGTATAGAGCATGGCCAGCTGGTCGGGAGCGGTAAAGGTAAGGGTGCCTTCGCTCTTGATGACGCGGCCGGAAATTTTCAATGTCTTGGCCTGGGTAAAAGTGCCTTCCAGGTCTTGTGCTCCCGCAGCAATTCCGCAAAGGAGCAGCGCGAATGTAAGGATTTTCTTCATAGCGGAGAGTCTCGCTGCAAAAACAATGCCCGTACGTTATTGACATTTTGTCAGTTCCTCTTTGCGGGCGCGATTGTTGATAAGTGGAATTTGATTATTTTTGTATCCATGCAATTGAAAGTTACCGAAGACCTCAATCTGGTCATCAAATACGCGCGGGAGGAAGCCATGCGCACCGGAAGTTACGGCATCGGCCCGGACCACCTGTTCCTTGGCATTATCCGCCATGAGGAAAATGCGGCGTTCAAGGCGCTGCAGAACCTGGGCATAGAGCCGGCAGACCTCAAAGCCTTCATCGACCAGCGCATTTTTACCAACGAGACCATCCCCTACGAGCAAATTGAGAACATCAGTTTCTCACGGCAGGCGCAGAACGTGCTCAGCATTACGGTAATGGAAGCCACCCGGCTCAAGAGCCCCGCGGCAGCCCCCCAGCATCTGCTCCTGGCCCTGTGCCGCACGACGGAAAGCTACGGGCAGGTATATCTGCGTTCGCACGGCATCGATTACGGTCGCCTGCTGGCCTATATGGAGGACGAAGGACTCCTGCACCCCGGACAGCAAGAGGGTGAGGAAACGCCCAAACAGCCGTCCCAAGGCCCGGATGACGAGCCGGCCGAGGAAAAAAAGCTGGATATCGAGGAGTTCGCTTACGACCTCACCCGTGCCGCCCGTGAAGGCAAATTGGATCCGGTGGTGGGCCGCGACACGGAGATAGCCCGCGTCATCGAGATTTTGGGCCGACGGAAAAAGAACAACCCCATGCTCATCGGCGAACCGGGCGTCGGCAAGAGCGCCATCGTGGAAGGCATCGCCCAGCGCATCGCCACCGGCGACATCTCCGCCGCCCTCGCCAAGAAACGCATCCTGTCCCTGGACATCGCCTCCGTGGTGGCCGGAACCAAATACCGCGGCGACTTTGAAAAGCGCCTGAAGAGCATCATCAAGGAAGCCTCCGAGAATCCGGACCTTATCCTGTTCATTGACGAATTCCACACCATCGTGGGCGCCGGCGGTGCTTCCGGCAGCCTGGATGCGGCCAATATGCTGAAGCCTGCGCTCGCACGCGGCGAATTCCAGTGCATCGGCGCAACCACGCTGGACGAGTTTACCAAAATTGTGGAAAAGGACGGCGCACTGGACCGCCGTTTCCAGAAGATTGTGGTGGAATCCACGGACGTTCCGCAGTCTATCGCCATCCTGCAGCAACTCAAGCCCAAATACGAGGAATTCCACGGCATTACCTATACGGACGAAGCCATTGACGCCGCCGTACGCCTGACGGACCGGTATATTACCGACAAATCGCTTCCGGACAAGGCCATTGACGCGCTGGACGAGGCCGGTTCCATGGTACGCCTGTCGCTGGCCAAGAAAAAAAGCCGCGGCAACGTGGTGGAGGCCGAGGACATCGCTTCGGTCGTGTCCAAGATGACGGGCATACCGGTGAACAAGGTGGCCGAAAGCGAAGGCAACCGCCTGGTGAAAATGCGCGAGCGGCTGAAGCAGCGCATCATCGGCCAGGATGAGGCGGTGGAAAAGGTGGTACGCGCCATCCAGCGCAACCGTGCCGGGCTCAAGGATCCGCACCGGCCCATCGGCACCTTCCTTTTCTTCGGCCCTACCGGCGTCGGGAAAACGCAGTTGGCCCGTTCGCTGGCCGAATACCTGTTTGACAGCGAGGAGAACCTGGTACGCATTGACATGAGCGAATATATGGAGAAGTTCAGTGTTTCGCGGCTGATTGGTGCGCCTCCGGGATATGTCGGCTATGAGGAAGGGGGGCAGTTGAGCGAACGCGTGCGGCGCAAACCGTATTGCGTGGTGCTGTTGGACGAGATTGAGAAAGCGCATCCGGACATCTTCAACCTGCTCCTGCAGGTGATGGACGAGGGACGCCTGACGGACAGCAACGGCCGTACCGTGGACTTCAAGAACACCATCGTAATCATGACCTCCAACGTGGGCAGCCGCGAGATGGAGGAATATGGAAACGGGATAGGATTTGCCACAGCAGGCAAAAATGTGGAGATGGACCGGCGTTCCGTGGTGGAAAAAGCGGTGAAGAAGGCGTTCCCGCCGGAATTCATCAACCGGGTAGATGACCAGGTGTACTTCAATTCCCTGACCAAGGAATCCATTGAGTCCATCATTGACATTGAACTCAAGGACCTCCGTGCCCGGGCGCTGGAAGCCGGTTACAAGCTCACCATCACGCCTTCCGCCAAGCGTTTTATCGCCGATGCCGGCTATGACCCCGCCTACGGTGCGCGTCCGCTCAAGCGGGCGGTGATGCGCTACGTGGAAGACCCGGTATCCGAATTCATCATTGGAGACCGCATCCTGGTGTCCAGGCAGAAAGGCGGCGGCACGGTGCGCACCCTCCGCGTAGGCCTCTCCCCCGACAAGGAATCCACCGTAGTGGACCTGAAGGCGGAGTAAGGGGCGCTAAAGGGTGGCGGCCTGCTCGAATTCCAGATCCAAGTCGCTGATGATGTCCTTCAGGGCCTGGAAGGAAGTGGTGGAAGAAATCATGTTTCCGAGGGCGTCGATGTTAAAATCTGTGTTGCGCATGGTACTTTTCTTTTAAGTTTCTGGTGCAAAGATACCGTCACCATGCGCCAAATCATTGCGCAAGCAAGAAAAAAGCGGGCAAAAACCCGCTTTTTTTTGTAAAAACCTTCTTATGGCTTACCAGAGCGACGCTGAGGACCTTTCCGCGTTATCCTGCAGGCTTTTTGGAACGTTGGCGAAGAAGTCCCAGCCGGAGCGTTGTTCAACGGCATCAATGCTGGTAAGGCCCTGGGAGTAGCTGCCGCCGTGGGCCTCATTGGTGAACAGGTAGGCGCAGCCCTTGGCAGCCGTCATAGTTCCGGAACTGTCGAAGCTGCACTTCATCAGGCACTTGTAGAAGTGGCTGGGGCAGGGAACGCCGTCCAAGGTTTTGCTGCTCTCGTACAACACGCCGACGACCACATACAGCGTGTCCCTTCCGGAAGGCGCATTGGATTTCACGGCCAGTTCCAGGCTGTTCCAGACGCCGTCATTAAAGGAGGTCTGGTACTGCAGGGCCTGGTTGGTGTAGTAGAAAGTCTGCTTGTTGGCATCGCCGGTGGCCTGCCGGTAGTTGGAGGCGACAAAGTGTCCGCGGCTGAATCCGCTGGTGGAGGAACATTGCTGCCAGGAGGACGGCAGGCCCGGGTCCTCGTGCCAGCTGCCCGTGCGGCCCACGCCGTTATCCGGATAGGCGTCTTTCTGCATCACGAACGCATTCCAGAGCGGGGCCTGCTTGGTTTTGTCCACCAGGGCAGTCCAGTTGCGGTACTGTTTCCCGTTATAGGAATAGGTGTGCGTAATAATCTTCTGGTTGCTGTTGCCCGTGTCGTACTGGTACCATTTGGTGCTTCCATACGTTTCTGCGCCGGAATTGGTACACTTGTCCGTATCTTTCAGGTTAACAGCGGGGATCTCGTATCCGCCCAGATACTGAAGTCCTGCGGTGGCGCCTCCGGCCTGCGTGGTGAAACTCTTCACATCGCTGAATACGTCCACGTATTTCTTGGCGGCATCGTCCCAGACCGTTACGAAGGCCTTATAATAATAGGTGGTACCCGGCTCCAGGGAGGAAAGCGTCACCGTAAAGTACGCATCCGTAGCGCTGGAACTGCTGAGCGCGGCCTGCTGCGAAAGTTTATCGGCCGACGTCCCATAATACACGCCCCGGTCATATGCACCGACAGACTCGCCCTCGGACGGGGCATCCGTATAATTGCATCGGATGCTGGCCGTGGTGGAAGTGACGTTAGTTGCATCGGCCGCATACACTTTGGTATTTATAGCAGACGCCGTTCCCTTCTCCTGCGTGATTTCGAACTCCAGCGAGCCCTCTCCCTCACCGTCCACTTCGAAAAGGAGGGTGGCACGGCGGGCGTAGGCGTAGTCCGGGTTTGCCGGAACAGTGACGCTGATGGTTTCATCGCCTTGGCCTGCGGTATGATTGAGTTCCACCCAGTCTTCCTGTGTAGAAACTGTCCACACGGCTTCCGTAGTGAGCGTAAAAGTGCGCGTACCGCCTTCTCCGGGGAAGGAAAGGGTTTCCGGCGAGGCCGAGAAGGTGTAGGTGGTGGGGCCTGAAGGCTCACCCGGCGTCTCAGGACCGCCCGGCGTCTCCGGACCGCCCGGCGTCTCCGGACCGGAAGGATTCTCGGACCCGGAAGGAATGGCCGGTTTTATCGGTTGCGCGGCGGGTTCACATGCCAGAAAGCCCAGCAGGCTTCCCAAAACGAGAAAAGTCTTCTTCATGATTAGTAACGGTTCAAGGGCATGCCCGAAGTCATGTTGTGGACCTGACGTTTCACCTCGTCAAGGACCAGTTTATGGGCAATCCGTTCTGCCGTCTGGGCCTCCGTGGGTTCCTTGGCGGAAATAGCGTCAAAATGCTTGTTGGCCGACTCCAGCACCCGGTCAATCAGTTCCACGATGTCGAGCATGTCCTTTTCCTCAAAGCCGCGGGAAGTGATGGCCGGCGTTCCGATACGCAAGCCGCTGGTAGCAAAGGCGCTGCGGCTGTCGAACGGCACCATGTTCTTGTTCACGGTGATATCGGCACGGACCAGTTCTTTCTCTGCCACGCGACCCGTCAAATCCGGGAACTTGGTGCGTAAGTCGATGAGCATAAGGTGGTTGTCCGTTCCGCCGGAGATAATCTTGTAGCCTTTGTCCAGGAAGGCACGGCACATGGTGGCGGCATTGGCCACAACCTGCTTCTGGTACTGTTTGTACTCAGGCTGGGCGGCCTCCCAGAAAGCCACGGCCTTGGCGGCAATTACATGCTCCAGCGGCCCGCCCTGGATGCCGGGGAAAACGGCGGAATTCAGGATGGCACTCATCTTCTTCACCTCGCCCTTGGGCGTCGTGAGGCCCCACGGGTTGTCGAAATCCTTGCCCATGAGAATGATGCCGCCGCGCGGTCCGCGCAGGGTCTTGTGCGTGGTGGAAGTGACGATATGGGCGTATTTCACCGGGTTCTTCAGCAGGCCCGCGGCGATGAGGCCGGCGGTATGGGCCATGTCAATCCAGAGGATGGCGCCCACCTTGTCGGCAATGGCACGCATGCGCTCGTAATCCCACTCACGGGAATAGGCCGATGCACCGCCGATGATGAGTTTGGGCTTGCATTCCAGGGCCTTGCGCTCCATCTCGTCGTAGTCAATCCGGCCGGTTTCCGGATTGAGTCCGTATGCAACGGGATGGTACAGGATGCCGGAAGCATTCACCGGCGAGCCGTGTGTAAGGTGGCCGCCCATGGAGAGGTCCAGTCCCATGAAGGTGTCCCCGGGTTTGAGGACGGCCATGGTGACGGCCATGTTGGCCTGGGCGCCGGAATGCGGCTGCACATTGGCGTATTCGGCGCCATACAGTGCACAAAGGCGGTCAATGGCCAGCTGCTCTATCTGGTCCACCACCTCGCACCCGCCGTAATAGCGCTTGCCGGGGTAGCCCTCGGCGTATTTGTTGGTGCATACGGAGCCCATGGCTTCCAGCACTTCGTCCGTGACATAATTTTCGGAGGCAATCAGTTCCAGGCCGGCGGCCTGGCGCTCGTGTTCCTTGTTGATAAGGTCGAAAAGTTGAGAATCGCGTTTCATATTCTGTGGTTAGTTTTTACATTTACTTATCAGTTTACAAATTTAAGAGAAAACCTTTACCTTTGCAATATGAAAGACAGAAAACTTCTCAATATAGAACTGGGACGCATGACGGCCGATGCGTACCGTCACCGTGCCGAAAGCGGATTGGTGCTGGTGCTGGACAATATCCGCAGCGCGCACAACGTCGGAAGCGCTTTCCGCACCGGCGACGCTTTCGGTGTGGACAAAATCTGGTTGGGCGGCATCTGTCCCGTCCCGCCGTCCGCAGACCTGCACAAGGTGGCGCTCGGGGCGGAGGAGTCCGTCCCTTCCGAGCACGTGGACGATGTGGTGGCCCTGGTGAAACGCCTGCAGGCGGAAGGATACACCGTAGTAGCCGTGGAACAGACCGTCCATTCGGTGAAACTGGACCGATTCCGCCGGGAGCCCGGCCGCAAGTATGCCTTGATATTCGGAAACGAAGTCAGCGGCGTACAACAGGAAGTTGTGGACGCCGCCGACTTTTCGCTCGAAATCCCTCAGCAGGGAACCAAGCATTCACTCAATGTTTCTGTGAGCGTGGGTGTGGTTCTGTGGGGATTACACGCGTGAACCGTCGTATTTCTTTCCGGGGAAGAACCGGGGCACGGAGCGGCAATACCGGGCGTATTCCGGATACTTGCCAGAGCTGATTTCCTCCGCCAGGGCGGAACTGCCCAGGAAAAGCACAATCAGCAGGAGCGCACCGATGATGCTCCAGTTGAAAACGCCCACTCCGGCGCCGATGGAGAAGATATACAGCGCACACCAGGTGCCCTGCTCGCCCAGGTAGTTGGGGTGGCGGCTGCGGCTCCAGAGGCCGCGCGTGTTGAAACCTTTGTTATACGGCGCAGGCAGGTCCTCCAGCTTCTGGCCGGCTTTGAGCATCTTCCATTTGGTGGTCTGGAAGGCCCACTGCTGCTCATCGGCAATGGTCTCGTACAGGATGAACCCGAACATGAGCGCCGCAGCGACGGCATCCACCCAGCCGAAGGGTACGGTGGAGTTCATGCTCACCAGGGCCGGGAACGTGGTCATGAGCACCAGGACATTCTGGTAAATGCAGATGAAGAAAAGGTCGAAGACACCCCAGGCCAGGCGGTTGCCCTTGAAGGGAGCGCCATTTCGGACCACCGCCCAACGATAGTCCTCCTCTCCTTCCCAGAATTTGAGCTTGTAGGCCCCTTTGCGGGCAAAATTCATGGTGAGACGGCAGCCCCAGAGGGTGGCCAGGATGGCAATCACGACCAGGCGGAGCTGCATGCCGCCGTTGACGGCGATAATCCAGGTATAGGCGATGGGAAGCAGGCTCCAGAGTTTGTCCATCTGGGAATTGTTCCCGGTAAGTTCGCCCAGGATGAAGCACCAGGCGGCGCTGCATGCGCAGATGATGCCCAGGGTCTTGAGGGTGGAGAGTTGCGTCGCATCCAGTGCAGGGCCCACATAGATGTACAGGATGGGGCACACAATGAGCGACAAGCCCAGCAGCGTGGCCATCAGGGGAATGTTCATTTTCATATCAACAGGTTCAGTTAAAGTACATTAGATTGCAAATGTAGTAAAAAAACCATGAATGCCCCAATCGCCTTGAAAAATATCCTTCGCACAGCAGGACTCGCAGCTCTCGGCGCATTCATTCTCTACCGGACAGGCGATGGTGCAACTTGCCTTCTGTCGGCTTATGTATAACAAAATCTACGAATGAATTTTAAACAGCTTCTGAGTCAAGCAAGCTGATATCATAACGTTAAAAATGTATCACAACTTAACACCCTACTATATAGAATCCATTTTGCAAGAGAGAACGGGCCAAGCAATCATCTAAGGAGTCATTACTGGTACAGCCAGCGGCACGCATAAGCCCGTTTTTGCACCGCTGGAGGACCAAAAGGTCTGCCAATGGCACGTTTTGTGGCCCAAACGTGCCGGTGGCGGGACTGGGTCCCGGGGACTACAGATAGAGTGCGCGGGTATTCTTGATTTCGTCCATGACGAAGGAGGAAAGGATGGAGCCGATGGAGCTGATGTTGCCCAGGACGTTGATGATAAACTCGTTGTAATACTTCATGTCGGGCGCGTAAATCTTCAACAGATAGTCGTATTCGCCGGAAATGTTGTAGCATTCGGCTACCTGGGGAATGTCCCGGATGACGGAGATGAAATCCCGCGCCACATCACGGTTCATCTGCTTGAGCTTCACGGAACAGAACACGGTGAATCCCCTGCCCAGCTTTTCCGCATCCAGCACGGCCACATACTGCTTGATGAAGCCGCTGCGTTCCAGCCGTTTCATGCGCTCGAACACGGGTGTGGTGGACAGGTTCACGCGTGCCGCCAGTTCCTTGGTAGTAAGCCGTGCATTCTCCTGCAGGGCCCGCAGGATTTGCAAATCCACAGCATCCAACTGTATATCGCTCATAAGAATAATTTTCTGCTAAAAACAAAAATTCAACGTCTATTTTTCTAAATATTCCAATCTAAAAAGCAAATATAGGAATATTTTCCAAATTTCATGAAAAACTTGTCCGTTTTTTCCGGACATTCTATCTTTGCATTCCGAGAGCGTCGGCTAAAAGCAGATTCTTCGGCAGGTGGACCTGCCTTTGAATGACATCGGCCTGTCATTCTGAACGAAGTGAAGAATCTACTTTTGCCACTCCTCAGGAAAAAAACAGAACTATGGCAAAAATTGACACCTTATGCGTACATGCCGGATACAGCCCCGGAAAGGGCGAACCACGGCAGCTCCCCATCATCCAGAGTACAACTTTCAAATATGAGACGTCGGACCAGATGGCTCGCCTGTTCGACCTGGAAGAAGCCGGCTACTTCTATACCCGCCTGCAGAATCCCACGGTCGATGCCGTTGCCGCGCAGCTATGCGCCCTGGAAGGCGGCGTGGGGGCCATCCTCACCTCCTCCGGGCAGGCCGCCAATCTCTTCGCCTGCATCAATATCGCCGGTGCCGGGGACCACATCATCGCCGCCAACAACATTTACGGCGGCACCTTCAACCTGCTGGGCGTCACACTGGAAAAATTCGGCATTGCGGTCAGTTTCATCAAGGCCGACGCCTCCGACAGCGAGATTGAAGCCGCCATCCGGCCCAACACCAAGCTCATCTTCGGGGAAACCCTCTCCAACCCGGGCGTAGAGGTGCTGGACATTGCCCGCTGGGCCGCCGTGGCGCACAAGAACGGTCTGCCGCTCGTGATTGACAACACCTTCGCCACGCCCGTCCTGTGCCGCCCGTTCGAATGGGGCGCCGACATTGTAACCCATTCCACCACCAAGTACATCGACGGGCACGGGGCCAGCGTGGGCGGCGCCGTGGTGGACAGCGGCAACTTCCCCTGGGACAAATATGCCGACAAATTCCCCGGCCTCACCACGCCGGACGCCTCCTATCACGGCCTCACCTATACCAAAAAGTTCGGCAAGGCCGCCTTCATCACCAAGGCTGTCACCCACCTGATGCGGGACTTGGGCAGCACCCAAAGCCCCCAGAACGCCTTTTACCTGCACCTGGGCCTGCAAACCCTGCACCTGAGGATGCCGCGCCACTCCAGCAGCGCCCTTCAGGTGGCCCGCTGGCTGGAAAACTGCCCGGACGTAGCCTGGGTGCACTATCCCGGCCTGGAAAGCGACCCGCACCACGCGCTGGCACGCAAATACCTGCCGGATGGCTGCAGCGGCGTGCTTTGCTTCGGCCTCAAGGGCGGCCGCGCCTTCGACAACCGCTTCCTGGACGCCCTCAAACTGGTGACGATTGAAACCCACGTGGCCGACTGCCACACCTGCGTCCTGCACCCGGCATCGCATACGCATCGGCAACTCTCCGACGAGCAGCTGAAAGCCGCCGGGATAGCCCCGGACCTCATCCGCTTCAGCGTGGGCCTGGAGGCAGCGGAAGACATTATCGCAGACTTGGAGCAGGCCCTGAACGCAGCTAAACAATGATAAAACAACAACTTACAACACGACTGGACTTGGAATGCGGCGGCCGGCTGGAAAACGCCCGCATTGTATTCCACACCTCCGGATCCAGGACCGGAAAAGTCATCTGGATTTGCCATGCCCTCACCGCCAACAGCGACCCGGAAGACTGGTGGCCGGAGATGGTGGGACCGGGCAAAACCATCGACACGGAAAAAAACCGCGTGATATGCGTGAACATGCTGGGGAGCGCCTATGGTTCCGAAGGGCCGGCCCGTGAGAATCCAGCCACCGGGAAGCCCTGGATGCTGGATTTTCCGGACGTCACCATCCGCGATACGGTGCAGGCTTTTGAACTTGTGCGCAAACACCTGGGAATCCAAAAAATCGACCTCCTGATTGGCTCCTCCAACGGCGGATTCGACGCCATTGAATGGGCCGTGATGCAGCCGGATTTGTTTACCCGCTGCCTCTTCCTTTGCACGGCCCCGCGCATCTCCCCCTTCCTGGGAGCGACGGTGGAAGCCCAGCGCATGGCCCTGGAAGCGGACCCGACCTTCCGCGAGGCCCGCTCGCTGGACGGCGGCCGGGAAGGCCTCAAGTGCGCCCGCGCCCAGGCCCTTATCAGTTACCGCTGCTTCAAAGGCTACGGCCTCACCCAGGCGGAGGCCGACCCGGACACCCTGTTTGCAGGCCGCGTGGCCTCCTATGAGCGTTATCAGGGTGAAAAACTGGTGCGTCGCAACTTCGACGCCTACTCCTATTACTGCCTCTGCAATGCACTGGACAGCCACAACGTCGGCCGTGGACGGGGCGGCGTGCAAAAGGCCCTGCAAGGCATCAAGGCCCGCGTCACCGTGGTCGCCGTGGACAGCGACCTCATTTTCCCGCCGGCAGAAAGCCGTGAATGGGCATCCTGGATTCCGGGAGCCCAATATGTAGAAATCACTTCCAACTTCGGCCACGACGGCTTCCTTTTGGAAACCGCCAAACTGTCGGCCCTTATCCTGTAAGCGTATGCAAGTACTCAAATTCGGCGGCAGCTCCGTTGCCAACGCTGAAGCCATGCTTCAAACCATCAAAATAGTGGAAAAGGCCCTGGAGGCCGACCGGACCATCGTCGTGAGCTCCGCCATCAGCGGCTGCACGGACGGGCTCATCGAAATGGGCCGCCTGGCCGCCGGACGCGACGAGGCCTACAAACTCCGCCTGGCGCACTGGCAGGAGAAACATCGCACCATCGTCGGGAAACTCCTTCCGGAAGGGTACAGGAACAAGACACAGGCAGCCGTAGATGCCCTGTTCGGGGACCTGGAACGCATCCTGCAGGGCGTGTTCCTGCTGGGCGAGCTCTCCCCTGCCAGCCTGAGCGCAGTGGAAAGTTTCGGCGAGCTTTTCTCCACCCGCATCCTTACGGACAGTTTCCTTTCGCAAGGCATTGCGTGCCGATGGCTGGACGCCCGCGAACTCATCCGCATACGGGACGGCGTGGTGGAAAGCACCGAGTCTTACCGGCGCATGCAGGAAGCCATTGACCAGCATACCCGCGCGGAGCTGTTCATCGTTCCGGGCTTCATTGCGCGGGACCAGGACGGCAAGGTGGCGACGCTGGGACGCGGCGGTTCCGACTATACCGCCTCGCTCTTCGCCGTGGGCATCCACGCCCGCCGGGTGGAGATTTGGACCGACGTTCCCGGCATCATGACCGCCCATCCGGACGTGGTGCCGTCGGCCCGTCCCATTCCGCATATCTCCTACCGTGCGGCGCAGGAACTGTCCCATTTCGGCGCCAAGGTGATTTATCCGCCGACCATCCAACCGGTTGTAGCTGAGGGGATTCCCATTTACGTAAAAGACACCTTCCACCCCGATGAACCCGGCACGCTGGTGGAGAAGAATCCGCCGCGGGCGCAAGGGGGTGCCATCGGCATTGCCCATTCCCACGGCCTGGCGCTTATCTCGCTGGAAGGCAGCGGCATGGTGGGCGTTCCGGGATTCAGTTCCCGCCTTTTCGACGCCCTTTCCCGTGCCGGCATCAATATCATCCTCATCACGCAGGCGTCCTCGGTACATTCCATGTGCATTGCCATCGCCGCAGCGGACGCCGAGAAGGCCAGAAGGGCGGCCGATACCTGCTTCGCGTATGAAATTTCCCTGGGAAAACTGAATCCCCTGCGCGTGGAAAAAGGCTTCTCCATCGTCTGCGTCATCGGCGACGATATGCTGGGGCACAGCGGCGCCACCGGCAGCATGCTGGCCGCCCTGAGCCGCCACAGCATCCCCGTACGCGCCACCGCCCAGGGTTCCTCCGAGCGGAACATCTCCGTGATTGTCCCTTCCGAGCGGGCCGATGAAGCCATCCGCGCCATCCACCACGAGTTCTTCGACCGCTTTGCCACGCAGGTCATCCCGCTGTTCATCGCCGGATACGGCCGCGTGGGCAAGGCACTGGTACACATGCTGCTGGACAATGCAGCGGCCATCGCCAAGCGCTCCGGCAAAGAACTCCGCGTGTGCGGCCTGGCCCGGAGTACGCGCTATGTGATTGATACGGAGGGCATCGACCTGGCCCATGCCGGCGAATGGCTGGAAAAAGGCATGGCCGGCTCCTTTGTGGATGCCCTGTGCGGGCTGTCCCTGGAGAACGCCATCTTCATTGACTGTACGGCCAATGAGGAGCTCGGGTTCCGCTATCCTGACCTTTTCCACAGCGGCTATTCCGTGGTGGCCTGCAACAAAATCCCCTTCTCGGGCACGTATGCCCAGTTCAAAAACCTGCAGCTGGAGGCCCACAAGGCCGGTGTTTCCTTACGCTACGAGACTACGGCGGGGGCGGCCCTGCCCGTCCTGGTAACCCTGGACCGCGTAGTGCAGAGCGGCGACCGGCTGGTGCGCATGGACGCCGTGCTCTCCGGCACCCTCAACTACCTGCTGGACAATTACAAGGGCAGCGACTGGGAGGCCCTGGTGGAAGACGCCCGCATAAAAGGCTACACGGAACCGGACCCGCAGGTGGACCTTTCCGGCAAAGACGTACTCCGGAAAATCCTCATTCTGAGCCGCCAGGCGGGCCTTCCGCTGGAAGAGGCGCAGGTAACGCTCGAGCCCATTCCAGCCGATATCGAAAAGCGGTACAAAAAAGCCGCAGCCTCTTCGAAGAAGCTGCGGTACGTTGCAACGGTGGACGCAGAGGGCCACGCGACGGTGGGCTTGCAGGAGGTGGGACCGGACAGCCCGCTCTACAGCCTCCGGGGCACGGACAACGCCATCCTCATCACCACCGGCGACTACCCTTCCCCCATGCTCATCCAAGGCGCCGGCGCCGGAACGCGCCAGACGGCCGGCGGCCTGCTGAATGACATCATGCTCAGCCTTTAATCCACAAAACACATCTCGTCCAGGAGGTAGCCGGCATGGCCGATTTCCTTTATTATGAACAGAATGTAGCGGACGTCCAGGGAGATGTTGCGACAGACTTCCGGGTCGAAGTCAAGGTCGCTCATGGTACCCTCCCATACGCGGTCGAAATTGATTCCAATCAAATTGCCTTCCGCATTCAGCACCGGTGAGCCGGAGTTGCCGCCGGTGGTATGGTTGGTGGCCAGAAAGCAAACGGGCTGGTCCTCGTAGCCGCCCCGGGCATAAATATCCCGCAGCGCCTGGGGAATGTTGTAGTCGAAGATGTCCGGATTGTCCTTCTCGATGATGCCCCGCAGCGTGGATACCGGCCGGTAGTAGATGGCATCGGCAGGCCGATACCCCTCCACATGGCCGTAGGCGACGCGGAGCGTGAGGTTGGCGTCCGGGTAAAAGGCCTTGTCAGGCTCGAATTCCATCTGTGCGCGCATATAGTCGCGGTTCAGCAGCTGAAGCGATTCGTTCAGTGAACGCACTTTGCTCACGATGGGACCTGCATAAAAGGCATCCAGGGCATCGGACAGCGCACGGGCCTCCTCGTCACTGGCAAAGACATCGTCCTTCCAGGCCGCCATGCTGCTGTATTCGGCACGCTTCTGCAGGAAATACGCAGGCTTGTAGGCATCGTCCAGATTCTTGTCGAAAGCTTCCATCAAGGCCACGAAGGTTTCCTCGTCGATGGGCCTGTAGTAGTCTTTCATGCTGAACGGACGGCCGGAAACCATGCGAAGGCGCTCGATGCTGCGGACGGTCTCGTTGTAGTATTCATAGGCCCGGTACAGGGCGTTGCGCTCCTCGTAAACGGCTGCCAGATTGTCCAGCAGATGCTCGTACTGCGTGCCGCGGGCCCACTCCCGGAAGCGCTTTTCGTAGGCCTGCTTGACGGCCACGGTCTTCATTTTCTTGAGGCCTTTCTCCTCGCCCTGCCATTTTTTCCAGGCATTGGCTACGCCCGCATATTTGCTGGAATACTGGATACGCACGGCCTGGCTCCGGTCCATGTACTTCTTCATGATTTGCAGCCGGGTGGTACGAAGGGCGATTTTTTCCGGATCCGACACCTGGGAAATATACTTCACGGCCTCCGAGTGCACATATTCCTGCGTGCTGCCGGGGCAGCCGTACACAAAGGTAAAATCGCCCTCCTGCACGCCTGCACGCGAAATCTTCAAGGATTTTTTAGGCGTATATGGCACGTTGTCAGGGCTGTAATCGGCCGGCATATTGTCCTTGCCGGCATAGATGCGGAAGATGGAGAAGTCGCCGGTATGGCGGGGCCACATCCAGTTGTCCGTTTCACCGCCGAACTTGCCGATGGAGGAGGGCGGTGCGCCCACCAGCCGCACGTCCCGGTATTCGCGGAACACGAAGAGGAAGTACTGGTTGCCATAGTACAGGGCTTCCACGCTGGCCTTGAGCCCGTTGCCGCCCTTCACGGCCTGTTCCTTGAGCTTGTCGCTGTTCTTCTTGACAATTTTGACGCGGTCCGCTTCATCCATTTTTTCCGGCTTGTACCCCTTGAGCACCTGGGCGGTCACGTCCTCCATCCGTTCCAGAAAACGCACGGTGAGCCCGGGATTGGGCAGTTCCTGCTGGCGGTTCATGGCCCAGAAGCCGTCTTTAAGGTAGTCGTGCTCCACGGAGGAGTGCTTCTGGATGTAGTCGTAGCCGCAGTGGTGGTTGGTGAACAGGAGTCCCTCGTCGCTCACCAGCTCGCCGGTACAGCCGCCGCCGAAGAGCACCACGGCGTCTTTCAGGCTGGCCTGGTTCACGCTGTAAATGTCCTCGGCGCTGAGTTTGAAGCCTTTGGCCTGCATATCTTCTATGCGCTGGGAAATGAGGGCCGGGAGCCACATGCCTTCGTCGGCCTTCAACGGAAACAATGCGGCGGCCAGAAGGACCGCCAGGAGAATGGATTTCTTCATAACAATGGCGATAGGTCTTTTGCAAATATAGGAATTTTAGTTTATATTTGTGTTTTAAGAACCACATCAATTATGAGAATTCCTGAATCTGAACTCATCATCAACGGCGACGGCTCCGTTTTCCACATTCACCTGAAACCGGAAGAACTCGCCGATAACGTCATCATGGTCGGCGACCCTTCACGCGTGGACATGATTGCCGAATATCTCACCGACATTGAATTCCGCCATGAGTCGCGTGAATTCGTTTCCGTGACCGGAAAATACAACGGGAAGCGCATCACCGCCCTCTCCCACGGAATCGGCCCGGACAACATTGACATTGTCATGACGGAACTGGACGCCCTTGCCAATGTGGACTTCAAAACCCGCGAGGTAAAGCCGGAGCATCGCTCCCTGAACATCCTGCGCATCGGCACTTCCGGTGCCCTGCACCCTGACATTCCCCTGGGCAGCTATGTACTGTCACACATCAGCGTGGGATTCGACGGTGTCATGAACTGGTATGGCAACCGCGAAAAAATCACCATTCCGGAAGTGGAGGAAGCATTCAAAAAGCACATGAACTGGAGCCCGTACATTTCTTCCCCTTACTTCGTGAAGGCCTCCAGCAAAATCATCAAGCTCATGAAGGACGTCACATTGAAGGGCGTAACCATTTCTGCACCTGGCTTCTACGGTCCTCAAGGACGTATTGTCCGCCTGCCGCTGGCCATGCCCAACATGCTGAAGGACGTCGAAGATTTCCGCTTCTCCACCGACGGTGAGGACTACCGCATCACCAACTTCGAGATGGAGAGTTCCCCGCTCGCCGGCCTGGCCGCCCAGCTGGGCCACCATGCCAGCACGGTTTGCTGCATCATCGCCAACCGCTACCTGCAAAGTTCCAACCCGGACTACAAACCGGCCATCCGCAAGCTTGTGGAACTGAGCCTGGAGAAGATGTCCACGCTGTAAAACCCGCCGCATCTGAAAAATACCCCGAGTATGATTAATACCGCCTACGTATCGGACAAGTACCAGTACACCATGGGAAAGTCCTATCTGGACTGTGGAAAGGAAAACCAGCTTGCCGTGTTCAACCTCTTCTATCGCAAGGCTCCGGAGAATAACAACTGGGCCGTGGTGAGCGGCACGGAGGAAGTGATAGAGATGGTCCTGAAACTGGGGACCGAACCGGAGGAATTCTACGAGAAATTCCTGCCCGGAGAGGAATACAAAGAGTTCCGCAAGTACCTGAGCACCATGAAGTTCACGGGGGACGTGTACACCATGCGCGAAGGGGAAATCGTATTTCCCAACCAACCCATCGTTACGGTGGTGGGACCGCTGGTGCAGGCCCAGGTGCTGGAAACGCCCATGCTGTGCATCCTGAATCACCAGATGGCCGTGGCCACCAAAGCCTCCCGCGTATGCCGTTCCACGAACAAGCCGGTCTCCGAGTTCGGTTCCCGCCGTGCGCATGGCCCCTGGGCTGCAGTGTATGGCGGCAAGGCGGCCCAGATTGCCGGCTGCGCCAGTTCTTCCAACATTCTCACGGGGGCATTCAACAACGTGCCTTCCACCGGCACCATGGCGCACAGCTTCATCACCTCCTACGGCAGCACCGTAGAGGGTGAGCATCAGGCATTTACGGACTATATCAACACACACAGGGGAGAAAATATCATCCTGCTGATTGATACGTATGACACCCTGCGCTGCGGCATCAAGAACGCCATCCGTTCCTTCAAGGAAAACGGCATTGACGACAGTTATGCCCCCGGTTACGGCATCCGCCTGGACAGCGGGGACCTCGCGTACCTCTCGCAGGAAGTGCGCCGCACCCTGGACGCCCACGGACTCAAGCGGTGCAAAATTTTCGCAACCAACGGTCTGGACGAATACCTCATCACCGACCTGGAGCGCCAGGGCGCCTGCATCGACAGTTATGGCGTAGGCGATGCCATCGCCACGTCCAAAGCCGCCCCTTGCTTCGGCAACGTATATAAGCTGGTGCAGATTGACGATGAACCCGTGCTCAAACGTTCGGAAGACAAAATCAAGCTCATCAACCCCGGTTTCCAGATAACCTGGCGCATATCGGCCCAGGACAAGGAAAAAGGGAATTCCATGGACGGCTATGTTTTCAAGGCCGACGTCACCTGCCTCCGCGGGGATGCCACCGACCTGGCCATCCAGCAAGGGAAGACGGTCACCGTCCGGGACGAGTACGACTCCTTCAAGAGCAAGACTTTTGAGGAAGGAACCTACGACGCCCGTCCGCTGCAACTCCAGTCCATCAAAGCAGGCAAGCGTATCGCCCCGTACTATGACCTTCAGACCAAAAAGGCCTTCTATCAGGACAACCTCAACCATTTTTCACCGGCGGAGCGACGCCTGATCAACCCCCACTATTATAAAGTGGATATCTCCGACGCCCTTTACGACCTCAAGATGTCCATCATCGGAAAGCTGGTGAAGGAGATTGACTCCTTTGAGATTTAAGAGGGTATTACGAAGCTCTTCCAAGGACTGACAGTTGCCGGAAGGAAGCCGTCGAGACAAGTTTCAAGCCGGCTGCACTTGCATATCCCATAAAAACTTCTTACATTGCGAAAAATTTCGCAACGAAAATTTTCGCAATATGGATAATCCGTTCAAATTCGGCACCGTCGTAGAAGGAGCATACTTCACAGACAGGGTAGATGAAAGAGCTTTTCTTACCCAAATTCTGCATAGCCCCAACCATGCCATCCTGATTAGTCCGCGCCGCTATGGGAAAAGTTCCCTCGTTGCCGAAACCCTGAGATCGGAAAAAAGAGAATCCATTTCCCTGAATATGCAGGCCGTAACCAGTTCCCTCAAACTGGCCGAGGCCTTATACAGGAGATTCTTTTCCCTCCACCCCATAGAAAAGGCCAGGCATTATCTGTCGCACCTGAGGATTATCCCTACCTTGTCCATCAACCCCGTCTCCGGAAGCCCGGAGGTATCGTTTCTACCCAACGTAAATGCGCAGGTTGTATTGGAAGATGTCTTTGCCATGCTCGAAAAAGCAGGACAAAAGAAAAAGCTGATAGTAGTACTGGACGAATTCCAGGAAATCCTGCAGATAGAAAAAGGACTGGACAAACTTCTGCGTTCCATCATGCAGGAACAGCAGAACATCAACTACATTTTGATGGGCAGCCAGGAAGACATGATGAAAAAAATCTTCCTCAGGAAAAAATCGGCCTTTTACCACTTCGGAAACGTCATCCACCTGGACAGGATACCGGAGGCCGACTTCAAACAGTACATCGAAGACAGGTTGCCGACAAAAAACCGGGGCAAAGGAATCTCGGACGACATTCTCTCCTTCACGGCTTGCCATCCTTACTACACACAGCAACTCGCTTTCCAAGTTTGGTTCGAACTGCAGCAGGGAGCGGAAATACCTTTATCGGTCCCAACAGCCATCGAGCATATCATCCAGGCCCATGACTTTGACTATTCCCGCTTGTGGGAATCCATGAACAGGACAAACCGTCTTGTACTGCTGAAACTTGCCGATAACGACAAAGCGCCCATGGAAAATCCGGAACTTCCCCCCAGCACCATTTTCAGTGCCCTGAAACGGCTGGTCAGTGCCGGAATACTGATTAAAAACGGGAAATACGTCTATGACGACCCCTTCTTCAAACGCTGGGTAAAAAGAATAATTTAGACATTGCGAAAAAAGTCGCAACGAAAAAAATCGCAATCAACTATGACGGACATTTTCCAGGGACTGAATTCGCGCCAGCGGGAGGCCGTAGAGGCCACCGAGGGCCGCATCCGCGTGGTAGCGGGCGCCGGGACGGGCAAAACCAAGGCCCTGACGCACCGCTATGCCTACTTGGTGAATGTCCTGGGCATCGACCCGGCCAACCTGCTGTGCCTGACCTTCACCAACAAGGCCGCGGCCGAGATGCGCAACCGCATCGCCGCCATGGTGCAGAGCGGAGACTACAACGACTTCGTGTGCACCCTGCACGGCTTCTGCGTCAAGTTCCTGCGCAAGGAAATCTACCGCATCGGCTTCCCCAAATCCTTCACCGTGCTGGACGAGGAAGACAGCAAGGCCATCGCCAAACAGGCCATGGACGAACTGGGGCTCAAGCGCACGGAAAAGACGGTGAAGCAGTTCCTGGACGCCATCGGGGCCGAAAAAGCCCTCAACGGCTACATCCAGACCTATATGCTGCCGGGCAGTGTGGTCTCCGACGAGATGCGCCGCACTTCCCGCCTGGCCGCCTACGTGAGCCGGCAGATGAAAAACTACGCGCTGGACTTCGACGACCTGATGAACGTGACCAAGTACATCCTGGACCATTTTCCGGACGCCTGCGAGGAGTGGCAGACCAAACTGAACTACATCATGGTGGACGAGGCCCAGGACTGCAACCTGGACGACTGGGACCTCATCGACCGCCTCAGCGCCAAGCACCGGAACCTTTTTATCGTAGGGGACCCGGACCAGGCCATCTACGAGTGGCGCGGCGCCCGGCCGGACCTTTTTGTCAATTTCGCGGCCGACAAAACCATCATCCTGGACGAGAACTACCGCTCTACGCCCCGCATCCTGGACGTAGCCAACAGCGTGATTTCCAACAACCAGAACCGCATCCCCAAGGACCTTTTCACCCGAAAGGCTGAGGGCAAGGCCGTCATTCATTTCCACGGCAAAAGCGAGAAGGAGGAGACGGAGTGGATTGTGACGCAAATCAAACGCCTGCTGGACAGCGGCGCCCGCGTGAGCGACATCGCCATCCTCTACCGCAGCAGCTACCTCTCCCGCGCCCTGGAGCAAGCGCTGCTGAACGCGCACCTGGAATACACCATCTGGGGCGGCACGCGCTTTTTCGAGCGGCGGGAAATCAAAGACGCGCTCAGTTATTTACGGCTGGTCAGCAACCAGGACGACGACCTCTCCTTCGAGCGCATCATCAACGTACCTTCCCGCAAGCTGGGACGCAAGTTCCTGGACGGCATAAGGGCCCTGGCCGACGAAAAGGGCATCTCGCTCTACAGCGCCTTGCAACTGAACGGGGACGCCAAATCGGCCCCCTTTGTGGAACTTATCGAGGACGCCAAGCAGTTTGCGCTGGAAAACCGGGTGAGCGACCTGCTGAACCGCCTGCTGGACCGTTCCGGCTACAAGAAAATGGTGCGCGAAGACCAGGACGAAGACCGTCTGGAGAACCTGGACGAGCTTCTTTCCAGCATCCGTTTCTACGAGAGCGTCCGCACGCCGGAAGAGAGCACGCTGGCGGATTACCTGCAGGACATCGCCCTTTACACCAACGACGACCACCGCAAGGACACCCCTACCCTCAAACTGATGACCATCCACCAGGCCAAGGGGCTGGAATTCCCTTACGTCTTTGTCACAGGCCTTTCGGAGGGCATTTTCCCCAACATGCGCAGCATCCGCGAGGGGAAGAAGAACGGCGAAGAAGAGGAGCGGCGGCTCATGTATGTAGCCATCACCCGCGCGGAGAAAGCGCTCTTCCTTACCGAGAGCGAGGGCTTCAACATTTCCACCAAGATGGCCAAATACCCGTCCCGTTTCCTGGCGGAAATCAAGCAGAATCTGGTGGTGACGGAAGGCGTTGTACCGGAGGAACTGTGGAAGGGAACCCGGAGCCTCACCCATGTGCTGGACCAGGAGGACTTCAGTGCCGAACGCGCCGCCTACCAGTCCCCCTTCCATGTGGGAGACATCGTCACGCATGCCGTATTTGGCGAAGGCGTCATCGTAGCCGCCAACAAAGACTTCACCAGCTTTGACGTCCAGTTCGACTCCGGTGCCATCCGCACCCTCCGCGCCAGTTTCATTACACTTGCGGACCTGCCGTAACGTCCTTCCCTTTAAACAGCAGGTAATAGCCGACGGGCATCACCAGCACAATCAGGAAGATGGAGAGGATGGTGCCGAAGCAGATGACCACCCCCATGGGCTGCCATAGGAGGTCGGCGGAGATTATCATGGGCAGGACGCCCAGGGCGGTGGTACAGGAGGTAAGAAAGATGGGACGGACACGGCGTTTTCCAGCTTCCATGGCGGCCGTACGGACATCGGCACCGTCTTTAAAGCGCTTGCCTTCCGCGTACTCGTACATGAGGATGCCGTTGCGCACCACAATGCCCACCAGCGAGATGAGGCCCAGGGCGGCCGTCATGCCAAAGTCCAGGTTGAAGAGCCACATGCCCAGGAAGGCGCCAAAGAAGCAGAGCGTACTCATGGCCATGGTAAGCAGGGCAATGCTGGCCTTTTTGAAGTGGAACAGCAGGAAAATGAACAGGATGAGGCAAGCCACAATGAACGCAATGGCTATCTGAGGCCCCAATACGGCATTCAAGGAAGACAGGCCGCTGTACTCATAGCGCACACCTTCCGGCAATTCCACCTGCTTCATGTACGCGTCCACCTTATCCATCACCCGCGGCTGGCTCACGCCCATCTTGGTGTCGGCATACACCCCCACGGCGGGTTCACCGCCCCAGCGGTGCAGCTGCGCGGGCTGCCAGTCCGGTTCCACGGAAGCTACCTGCCGCAGCGGAATGCGCACGCCCGGCAAGGCCGATGTCACCAACTGGTCTCCCACCACCGTATAAGGCATATCGCCCTCAAGTCCCTCGGCATATAATGTCACGGGGACGGAACGGTCCTCCTCCCAGACGGAGGCAATGGACTGGCCATTGAAAGAGCCGGCCAGCTGCAACGAAAGCAGCGTCCGGTTCACGCCTAAGCGGGAGGCTTCATCGCTGTCCAGGCGGATGTTCACCACCGGCTGCAAGTTGTCATTGTCCGCATGGACCCATTTCACCTGCGTATCCATCTGCATAAGCCGGGCACGGAGGGCGTCTGCGGCGGGATAGAGAGCCTCACGCTTCTCGCCCTTGAAAATTACATGCACCGGCGCATCCACCATCTGGTAGTCCATCTGCTTGAAGCGGAGCAACGCCTGCGGGAACAGCGTCTCCCGGTTCTCGTATTCCTGCAGAAGCGCCACTGTAGCCTTGCTGGAAACGGTTTTTACGATGAGCTGGGCCGACGAAGGCGAAGGAATCTTGGGTGCATACGTGGCGCTGAAACGTGGCACGCTCACCCCTTTATAGGACGTAACGGATACCACGCGGTCGTCGGCCAGGAGCATTTTCTCCAAGGCCTCCGTCACCTCGCGCGTACGCTCCAGCGAGTTGCCGGCCTCCAGGTCCACTTCCACGCAGAAGAAGTCCCGGTTGGCCTTGGGCATCATCTGGAAATTGAGCGTCAGGAACATGAGGACGCCCAGTCCGACCGCCGTCAAGGCCCCGGCCAGCGTCAGATGCGGGTTGCGGAAACACCAGCCCTGCGCCGTTGCATACGCATTTTCAATGAAATGGAACAGTTTGGACTGGATGCGGGCCACCAGGTTCTCATCCCCCTTGTGCGGCTCGCTGATAAAACGGGTTTCCAGCGACGGCACCATGGACACGGCGTACACCAGCGACAGCATAAGCGCACACAATATCACCCAGGGGAAAAACTTCACGAAGTCCCGCATATAGTCGGTCAGGATGACCTTTACCGGGAAAAACATGAGGGCGATGGCCAGCGTGGCCACAAACGTGGGCATAAAGAGTTCCTTGGCGCTGGCACAGGCGGCGTCCATGCGGTCCATCCCCCGCCCCAGCTTGTCCATATACCCGTCCATGGTAATGATGGAGTCGTCCACAATCATGCCCAGGCAGGTAATCAGGGCTGCCAGCGTTACGGTATTCAGGTCGATACCGGTGACATACATGATGCACAGGGCCATGGCCGTGATAATGGGCAGTCCCGACGATGCGATGAGGGCGCTCTTGAGCGGGAACAGCAAGAGCATCACCAGAATGACCACCAGCATGGAGATGATCAGGTCCCGCATGAAGTTGAAAACGGAGTCTCCCACCACCTTGGGCTGGTCGGTGATTTTGGTGATGGTGACACTGTGCGGGAGCTCACTGCGGAAGTCTGCCAGCACGCGGTCCACGTCGCGCCCGAACGCGGTGATATCATTTCCGGGACGGGACTCCAGCGACATCACCACGCAAGGCGTCCCGTTATAGCTGACCTCCTCTGTAGCAGCCTGATAACGGCGTTCTATACGCGCCACGTCCTTCAGCCGCACCACATCGCCGGCCGGGCTGGCATACACAATGCGCTCGCCAATCTCCTGCTCGGAAGTGATGGCCGGGTCCACATGGATGGGGGCATTCACATACGCGGCGTCAAAGCTGCCGCCGGGCGCCGGAAGGGACGCGGTCTGGTAATTCATCAGCAGGGTGGCAGGGTCGATGCCGTACGCACTCACCCGTTCCATATCCACATGGACGGCAATCTCGTCCGGCCGCGTGCCCAGGATTTTCACGCTGGACAGTTTGTCTATGCGACGCAGGCGCTCACTCAGGACATCGGCCAGTTCTTCCAGTTCCCCGTATCCCTTGTCGGTGGACTGGATGGAGAGCATGATGGCCGACAAGGCGGTAAAATCGTCCAGGACGGCGACAGCAAGGACGCCTGCAGGCAAGAGCGCTTTTTCCTGCTGCAGGCGGAGCTTGATTTTGGACCATACCTCGTCCTTCTTGGACTGCGGGCTGTTCAGGTCCACATAGATGTAGCAGATACCGTCCTGACTTACCGAATGGACCGTGCTCCGGATGACTTCCTTGAAGGTGAAAAGCGTTTCCTCCAGGGGCTTGGCCAGCTGGTCTTCCACTTCCTGTGCCGAGGCACCGGGATAGACACCCACCACCAGCCCCTGTTTGATTTCAAAGGTGGGAAATTCATCCTTGTTGATCCGGCTTACGCCCCAGATGCCCAGTACGCAAAGGGCCGCCACAAGAAGATAGACCACCTTCTTGTGCCGGATGGTCCAACGGACCCATCCTCCGATTCCCTTATTGTACCGTCTTCCGTCCATGGACTATTGTACCGTCTGTACACGCATGCCGCCGGAGACTTTACGGGTACCTTCCACAATGAGCAGGTCCCCTTCCCTGAGACCTTTTTCCACAATGATGTTCCGCCCGCTGTATCCGCCGACGACAATCGACTTACGGACGACGACACCCTGCTCCACGCACCAGACATACCGCCCCTCCGCTCCGGTGCGCACGGCGCCGGCCGGGCAGAGGATGCGCACGTCCGCCGGCATGAGAATACGCACCTTACACACCATGCCGGGCAGGAGCGACGCGTCTTCTACCCGCGCCAGACAGTCATAGGTATGGGACAGGGCCTGTCCCACCACGCCTTTGGTCTCCAGTGTAGCCTGGAACGTCCTGCCCAGGGCGGGCACTTCCACCTCCACATCCATGCCGGGTTCCAGCTGCATAATCTCCCCTTCCGGAACCGGGAAGCGGACGTAAGTGCCACTGCGGTCCAACAGTTGTACCAGCGGCTGAAGAGCATCGACCCGAATGCCTTTCTGGGCATAAACATCGCCGATAACCCCCTCGAAGGGGGCCTTCAGCGTCCCTTCTTCCAGCGTCCGGCGGGCGGCGGCCTGCGCGGCGCGGGCCTGTGCGAGCTGCGTCTCAATCTCCACCACTTTCACATCGGCCACGGCACCGCCGTCCTTCAGTTTTTGGATGCGCTCGAAACCGTCCTGCGCCTGGGAAAGCGATGCCCGGGCTATGTCAAAGGCCGATTTCACCTGTTCCGAATACACACGCGCCACCACCTGTCCTTTTTTCACGCGCTGCCCTTGTTTGACGGGGATATCCACCAGCGTACCGGCATACGGGGCCGTGATGGTGGTGGCTGCGGCCGCTTCCGCCTTGCCCACATAGGAAGCCTGCACGTGCGTGACTTCCGCTGCCACGGGGGCCACTCTTACCGTGACCGGGGCCGAATGGACCGGTTTTACGCGGTGGCCGCAGGAGGCAAGCGCCAGGACGGAAAGAAGGAGGAGGATTCTTTTCATCAGTCCAGATTGTCGGGATCGGTAACGGCGCTGCCCTTACCCATCAGATAGGTTTTCATGAATTCATTGAGGTCGCCGTCCAGCACAGCCTGGGTATCGGCTGTACTGTAACCGGTGCGGAGGTCTTTCACCAACTTGTACGGGTGAAGCACGTAGTTGCGAATCTGGGAGCCCCATTCAATCCGCTTTTTCTGTCCTTCCAGCTCGGCCTGTTTTTCCTGCCGTTTCTTGAGCTCGATGTCATACAAGCGCGATTTCAGGATAAGGAGGGCACGCTGGCGATTGTCCTGCTGACTGCGGGTCTCCGTATTTTCAACCATGATGCCGGAAGGGATATGGCGCACGCGGACGCCGGTTTCCACCTTGTTCACGTTCTGGCCGCCATGGCCGCCGCTGCGGAAGGTGTCCCATTCCAGGTCGCCCGGGTTGATTTCGATGTTGATGGAATCGTCCACCAAAGGATACACAAACACGCTGGAGAAGGTAGTCTGGCGCTTCCCCTGGGCATTGAAGGGCGATATGCGCACCAGACGATGAACACCGTTTTCCGCCTTCAGGTAGCCGTAGGCATAGTCCCCTTCCACCTCAATGGTGCAGCTCTTGATGCCCGCCTCTTCGCCTTCCAGCAGGGAGGTGACCGTCATCTTGTAACCGTTGCGCTCCCCCCAGCGGAGGTACATGCGCATGAGCATGGCGCTCCAGTCGTTGGCCTCGGTGCCGCCCGCACCGGAATTGATGGTGAGCACGGCGCCCAGGTTGTCGCCTTCGTTTCCCAGCATGTTCCTCAGTTCCAAGGCTTCAACGGCCTCTGTGGCCTGCTGGAAGTTCTGGTCCAGCTCGCGGGTTTCGTCCGTTTCCACGGCCTCGTCTTCCCTGCCGGCGATGCTTTCTTTGGCAAACTCGTACAGCACGTCCAAGTCATCGGCAAGGCCCTTGGCTTTGTCATAATCCGTTACCCACGACTTGATGCCGGAAAGCTTCTTCAAAAAAGCCTCCGCCACCTTGGGGTCGGCCCAAAAGTCCGGGGCCAGCGTTTCTTCCGTCTTGGCAGCTACCTCTTTCCGTTTCCCGGCTATGTCAAGGCACGCATCCAGCGCCTGCACACGCTCCTGCAATTCCTTTATTTGTTCCTGTGTAATCATAACTTGCAAATATACGAAATTTCCGCCATACTTTTATGGGACACCATCTGTGACAGATATACGCCTGACACTCACCCATTTACACAACAATCCTCGTTCAAAATCCGAACGAGGATTGTATAGGAAGGTGCTGGGAATCAGCTATTTGGCTATCACAAGTTTAGCGGTACACATTATACTGGGTGTACAGGGAGCCGTACATCTGGCCCAGAACCTCCAGGTAAGGGACACCTTCGAACAGGGTGGTCCGATATACGGTGTTGTCCACCAGATAATACTCGATACCGTCCATGACAATTGTCTCATAGTCGTCCGGGAGGGAGGTGACCAGCGCACCGGCAGGCGGGACTATCGTGGAGTAGGAACCGGAAGGAGAAACCGTGTAGAAAACGCCGTCCTGGTAGAAATACTCGGAATTGGCGTAAGCGTAACTCTGCACCAGTCCCAGGCGGTTGGCCAGCTCGTAGGCCGACAGCGCACGATTGGCATTGATGGCATACGAGGTCTGGCGGGCGATGAGCCGGGCATTCTGCTGGGCGATAATCAGGTTCTGCCGTGCAATGATGTTATAATAATCGAAGGTGCGTGAATAGGTGCGATAGGTATCGCAGTAGTACGCAAAGCGGATGGCACGGAAGACAGCCCTGTCGATGGCGGCCTCCAGCGGAGTGCCGAACGGAGGACGGCAAACCACATAGGCCCCGCCAAAAGGACGGTAATAAATGCCGTTGTAGAAATAATAGTCGATTCCCCAGTGGCTGATGCGGCGCCACTGCGGCGGCAGGCTGTGGATACGATAGCCGTAGTAGTGCGGATGGTCTCCCCAGAAGTAACCGGGACGGTCCCAAGGCATGGGGTCGCGGTGACGCGGGGCGATGCGGTACATGTTGTGGCGGTCATCCACGCGCATGTCGTCACTGTAGCGGTAGTTGTAACCGTCGTCACGATAGGTGGGGTTCACCGGGGTATCGTCGGCCTTGCTCGCACTGGAGGTGAGACCGCTGCGGCTCACGTTGGAGGAACGCACGGTGGTGCCGGTCACCGGCGCGGCGGAGCTACTGCTCGTTGCACGGGTGCCGCTCTGCACGGTAGTGCTGCCGCCGGAACGGCTGGCAGTGCCGCTGGAGCGGGCGGTGCTGCCGGAGGAACGCGACTGCGAGCTGCCGGTTACCGCAGAGGAAGTGCCGGAAGAGCGGGTAGTACTGCCGCTGGAACGGCTTACCTGCTGGTTGCTGCCGGAAGAGCGGCTGGTGCTGCCGCTGGAACGGCTTACCTGCTGGTCCGGAAGAGCGGCTGGTGCTGCCGCTGGAACGGCTTACCTGCTGGTTGCTGCCGGAAGAGCGGGTAGTAGTGCCGCTGGAACGGCTGGTCGAAGTGGTGGAACGGCTGCTGGTAGAACTGCCGTTTGAACGGGTGGTGGTAGAGCCACCGCCGGAGCGGGACTGCCCAGACATATCGGGAGCCGTGAGCATGGACAAAGCCATTACCAACGCAGCGGCATAAGTCATTAATTTTCTCATAGCGTCTCAGTTTTTAGTATCAGTCGTATAAATAATAATTGCGGGAAAGAGCTTTAAAAGCGTCGGCATCCTTGTTCCAATAGGCTTGAATATCGGCCACTTTCAAACGCTTTCCAAAATTGACTCTTACATAATCTGTACCACAGACGATATCTAACATCCGCGTCTTCTTGAGCGGATAAGGGTTATGCTTGGGCCAGAGCTCCTGCACGGCCTGCATCACATAGAACTGCAGGAGCGAAACCGGCGCCTTCTCGAAATCAGTAAAAAAGAAATGGACACCGTGCACCAGCTTTCCGCTGTAATAGCCGGCGATGGGCTTGTAATGGATGGTGCGGAAGACTACACCCGGCAGATGGTAGCTGTCCAGGCGGGCCTTGAGGGCATCGGCATCAATCCAATCCATGGCGAAGGTCTGGAACGGGATGGTGTACCCTACTCCTACGTGGATGTGGCCATATTCGCCGCAAATGCCGGACGAGGCATAGCAGAGGGCGCTTTCCATGGACGGGATGTTGGGAGAAGGCAGTATCCAGGGAAGGCCCGTGTCACGGAATTGCATCCAACGATGCCAGCCGCGCATGGCCACTACGTTGAGCTTGCATTTGATGTGTTCCTGGTCCCCTTTCTGGCCTTTGTTCAGGCCTTCTTCGTTGATGAGTGCGGCCAGCTCCCCTACCGTGAGACCGTACACAAACGGAATATGGAACTGGCTCACAAAAGAGTAGAAGCCCTCCTCCACCAGCGGACCTTCCACCTTGTTTCCGCCCAGCGGATTGGGGCGGTCCAGCACCAGCACTTCGATACCGGCCTTTCCGCAGGCCCGCATCACCAGGCCCAATGTGGAAATGAAAGTATAGCAGCGTACGCCCACGTCCTGGATATCGTACACCATGACATCCACTCCCTTCAGCATTTCCGGGGTGGGCTCACGCGTGCTGCCATAGAGGGAGAATACCGGAAGCCCGGTTTTGGGGTCTATGCTTCCTTCCACCACGTCGCCGGCGTAAGCGTCGCCCCGCACCCCATGCTCCGGACCATACAGGGCCACCAGGTTCACCTCGGGGGCTTCAAACAGAATGTCGATGGTGGAACGGAGGTTCCGGTCCACCCCGCTGGGGTTGGTCACCAGGCCGACCCGTTTCCCCTGCAACTCCTCGAAACCGTTGAGCTGCAGTACATCGATACCTGTGAGCACCTGTGCGTGCATCATCTGCCCGACCAGCAAGGCCACGAGCAAAATCAAGCATTTTTTACTGATACGCATCCTATTATGTGTTAATCGTTTATAAATCTCAAGCACTCTCCACCAAGGCAAAAATGCGCCGGAGGGCGGCGGGGTCCCCGGAAGCATGCAATTCCACGGAGAACGGGCCGGCCCCGGTGGTGACGCCGCGCTGCGCAAGCACGTGCATGGTTTGTCGCGCTACGGCGGGAGCCGGGTCGATTACCCGCACGGACGGACCGGCCAGGCGTTCAATCACCGGCTGCAGGAAGGGATAATGCGTACAACCCAGGACGATGGTATCGGCCCCGGTGTCCAGCAGCGGCTGAAGCGAAGCCCGCACCGTGGCCTCCGTCTCCGGGCCGTCCAGTTTCCCGGCTTCTACCAGTTCCACAAACCCCTGGCCCACATGTTCCGCGATGCGCACATCGTCCTCATACAAGCCCCTTGTATTCAAGTACTTGGAGCCTTTCAGCGTGCCTGCTGTAGCCAATACGCCGATGACACCGCTCCTGGTGCCCAACGCCGCCGGTTTCACGGCCGGCTCCATGCCGACGAAAGGGACGTCCGGATACTCCGCCCTGAGCGTGGCGATGGCCGCCGCAGTGGCCGTGTTGCAGGCTACCACAATGATATCGGCACCCTTCTCAAGGAGAAATTCCGTGATGAAACGCCCCCGCCGCTGGATATAAAGCGGCGTTTTTTCTCCGTACGGGCAGTGCGCGTTGTCGGAGAAATAGTGGTACTGCTCGTGCGGCAGCACTTTAATCAGCTCCCGATATACCGAGAGGCCGCCGCAACCGGAGTCAAATATGCCTATCGTCGCCATTGGTCTGTCCCCATGTTTCGTCAATAACTGAGCGTGCGTGGGCATCGGCTCGGTCCGTCAGGCCGACATAACGCCAGCAATGTTCCCCGGCACAAACATCGTACCGCACATGCATGGGCGCCTCTTCCGGCTTTTCCGTCGCAACGGGCCGATGGGCCAGCCATGTGACCACCTCTTCGGTATTCACCAGGTCCGGGCCGACCGCCAGCTTGCGTCCGGCCTTCCGGCGGGCCACATGCGCCATCAGTTGCGTACGGATGGCTACGGACTGCTCTTTGCGCTCCGCTTCCGGCAGCAGCGATACCACGCTCAGGAGATAATCTTCCGCGCCGATACAGTTTACCGCCTGCACCTTTCCGCCGTTCACAATAAACTTGAGCGTACCGGCAAAGCGCATAGGTTCTCCTTCCCCGTATAGGATGAAGGACGGTTCCGCAAAGAGCGTAGAAATGGTAACCGCCTCAAACACAAGTTCATCGTACAGTACGCCGTTATAGTCTATTTTGCCTTCCCGGTACGATACCTGCTGCGGGCCGGCGCCGTCGGAAATAATCTCGAAACCTATTTGCGAGGCTGCGACAATGCCCACCTCGATACGGGGCTGGGTACGCACCAGGCGCCACAGCAGCCGCTCTTCCTCCGCAGCGGGCAAAGTGACATCGTCATAAATCTGCGAAAGCACCGTCGGGGTGAGCCGGTCGAAGTCATCCACCTCAGGCACCACAATGAAGCCGGCCATGTCTGCCGCACCGGGCGAAATGGCAAAGTGGGCGTCTCCCTCCGCGAAGAAGCATTGCGGGCGGGAGGCGCTGCGCAACGTGACCAGCGCACGGAATTCGCCCTCGCTGCAATAGGTAAACGCATTGAAACGAGGTTCCGTTTCTTCCGCCAGCAGATTCAGGCAGTCCAGCAAACGGTAAAACAGCTTGGCCATGGACTTGGCCGTAGTGGCCCGCAGCATAAAAATACCGCGGTTGAACCCTTGGTAATGATACAGCTGCGCATCACGGACGGAAGTAATAAAGCGGACTTCCTGCGGCGATTCCCCCGCCCGCACGGCACGGAGCATCCGCTCCGTCACGCGCTCCAGCGGCATATAGCCCTTGGGACAAGCCTGGAAATGGGCGTGCTGCGGGACCGAGGTTCCGCTGTTGGGGCTGTTGTAGAAGACGATGTAATTCTCCAGCTGGGCCGCCATGTCCAGCATGTCCGGGAAACGGTGCCAGATGGTTTGCGGGGCATGGATATCGCGCGTGATGACCAGATGGTTCGGGAAAATGGGCGCCCGGTTTACCAGGATGTTGTATTTGCGCCCCTTCCTGCCTTCAAACGGCAGCGTGTGCTGATGCTCCATATAGTTCTCCTCGCACAGCGGACAGCCGTGGTCGAAGATGGGCATACGGCCCGGGTTGGACTGAAGCGTAACCAGCGTCCCCCGAAGCGGCAGGGTGCGGGTACGGGCGCTTTTTAGGGCCCGGTACTTGGCCGCCACCGCCGGCCACACCGACAGTTGGTCGTGTACGAATTTGTCGATATCTAATGCCATAACCTTGTAAAGTTAAGGCTTTTTTCGGGGAAATCCTACAGTAACGCCATCAAACGGGTACGAATCCGGGGAAATTCCGACTCGAAATTGGGGGTGAGAACGTTTTTTCCGAAGGCGGCATCCAATTCTTCCGGTGACCACCACTTCCCTTCGGAAACCTCGGCCTCGTCCGGGGAGATTTCCGGATGGCCGACCATCCCGTAAATGAACACGAACTCGCTGTCGCGCTCCGTCTCATACGTATAAGTTTCCAGCGGGACAGGATTGAAAGCCTGCAGGCCCAATTCCTCCGCGGCCTCACGGTACAATGCTTCCACGGCCTGTTCTCCATATGTAACGTGGCCGCCCACAGCCGTATCCCAATAGCCGGGAAGCAGGTCTTTGGTCATGGCGCGCTTCTGCAGGTAAATCTTGCCGAACCTGTCAACAATATGCAGATGAACTACCGGATGCAGCACTTTGGAACCGCTGTGGCACCAGGCACGCGTGGCCTGACCATATACCAGGCCGGACGGTTCGATGAGCGGCAGCAACTCCCCTTTCGGCACTGCCTGCCGACCGGGAAACCTGATGGAAGGCCGTGGGTACAGCGGAGCGGGGTCCGGAGGATAAACCAAATCCGTCATGACTCAAGCCACAGCAAACAGGATGAGCAGCTGGGCCACCAGCACGCGCATGAACATGGACAGCGGATACACCGTCGCATAGTTCACGGACGTATAGTCACTGCCATACATGCCCTGGGCGAAGGCCAGCACGGGCGGATTGGTGCAGGAGCCGCTGATAAGTCCGCAAATCTGATAAAAATTCAGATGGCAGAACGCGCGGGCCACGATGAACGTGATGCACAGGGGGATGAGCGTGATGAGCGCACCGTAAAGAATCCACCAGTAACCACCGCCCACGATGGAGCTCCAGAAATCCGCACCGGCGCCGATACCCACGGAAGCAAGGAACATGGCAATGCCGATTTCTCTCAGCATCAGATTCGCGCTGGTAGTGGTATATGTGGTGATTTTGTATTTGGGGCCGAAGTATCCCAGCAGGATGGCGATGATGAGCGGACCTCCCGCCAGGCCCAGTTTGATGGCCTGCGGAATCCCCGGGAAGCGGATGGGAATGGAGCCGAAGATAATGCCCACCACAATACCCAGGAAAATGGGCACCAGATTGGGCTTGTTGAGGGCATCGTTGGAATTGCCCACCTTCTTGGCCAGGTTCTCGATGTTTTTCAGCGTTCCCACGCACATGAGACCGTCGCCCACCTGAATATACAGGTTGGGGCTGGCCACCAGTTCCACGCCGGCACGGATAACGCGTGTCACACTTACGCCATAGGCGCTGCGGAAGCCGAGTTCCTTCAGTTTTTTGCCGGTAAGCTTGCCATTGGTGACCACGATGCGGCGGGTGACCATGTTGTGGTCTTTCTCCACCCAGTCGGACTGGTGCATGGGCACTTCCTCACCAAAGAGGATGCGGATTTTATCCACTTCGTTCTGGGACGTGACGACAAGCAGTTTGTCGCCCTCGTTCAGGATGGTTTCCGGCTGCGGGAACAGGATTTCATCGCCCTTCATGACACGGGAGACCACAAAATCGCCTCCGAATTCCTGCAGGATGGCAGACAGCTTGCGTCCGAAAATGGCCGGATTTTCCACCATCACGTGCATGCGGCGGGCCTTTTCCACCTTGTCGTCATCCGCCTTCAGTTCCGCCAGTTCCTTGTTGTGGTCGATTTTGAACAAGGCCTTGAACAGCAGAATGACGCCAATCACGCCGATGACGCCTATCGGATAGGCTACGGCGTATGCCGATGCCAGTTGTCCGGAGGCCTCGCCGGCCGCCAGCGCACTGCTGCCACCCGCAACGGCGGCATCGACAAAGGTCTGCTGTGCTGCACCCAGACCGGGCGTATTGGTGACGGCGCCGGACATCACGCCCACCATCGTGGACAGGCTTTCACCGCTGATGGCCGATACCGCCCAGGTCACCGCCACGGCCAGCAGGACGTTCATCACGGCCAGCAGGTTCATTTTGACGCCGCCGCTCCTGAACGAATGGAAAAAACCGGGGCCCACCTGCAGGCCGATGGAGAATACAAAGAGAATCAGGCCGAATTCTTTCACGAAATGCAGCATGTCCAGGTCCATCTGAAAGCCCAGATGGCCCATCAGGATGCCCAGGAACAGAATCCAGGTGGAGCCCAGTGAAATGCCCCTTACCTTGAAACGGCCCAGAAAAAGACCGATGCCAATCACAAAGGCCAGCAGCATGATGCTGTGAGCCACGCCATATCCCAAAAACAAGTCTTTCATAATCAATATTCAAGTTTCACGACAAAGCAGGACTTGCCGTCCACGCGGCCTTCCACATACCAGGAACTGCCTTCCTGCAGGCGGTATAACTGCACCGTCTCATCGGCCTTTGTCTCTTTGTTAAAACTGACGTACACGTCCTTCAGGGCCTGCTCCGCCTGCTCCAGCGGAATGCAGTCCATGGCCCAGACCACGTATCGCGCGTTGTTGGTATGGCCGATGAGATCCAGGTCCGAGAACGCCACGCGATGCTCACCCACACATTCCGGCTCCACGCCTTTGGGGAGAACCACTTTGGGAGCCGCCTCCTTGACAGCATCGTCCACATCATAGTCCACTTCTAAGAAATGGGCCATATCCTCCGGACGCACCAAACGACGGGTTTCCTCGTTGATGACCACCCAGGAGCTGGTGCAGACCACACTGTGCTCCCCCGCCTCATTCTGCAGGTCGAAGTCACGGATGTAGAAAAGCCCGGCAGCTCCTTTGTGCCAGGTATATAGTGCAACCCTGTCCCGCCATGCGGCAGGCTTCACGAAGCGGATGTGCATGCGGCTGAGTACCCAGGCTGTGTGGTGGACGTGCAGGGTGTCGTAGCCGAAACCCAACTCCTGCGCCGCCCAGTATGCGATTTCCTGGGCGAGGTCCATGAATGCGGCAGGCTTCAGCAGAAGCTTGCGGTCCGTTTGATAACACGGGATGAAAATGTCTTGTCTGAATTTATATCCTTCTCTGCTGACCGGATTCATTATGACAACACTACTAATATAACACTTCTAACTCTTCCGGGGAATACAGGAACCGATCCAGCCATTCGGGGGCCACGCGGCCTGCCACGGCCAGCCCCAAGGCGGCCAGGAGCAGCAAGACGAGCAAGACGATGAGGATTCGGACGAACACGCTCCTGCCCTTGCGAGAAGGTTCGGGAGACACATTCGCTTCGACCGCAGGGATGGAATCCGGTTCAGGGGCAGCGACCGGCTCGGGCTCGGGTTCTGCGACCGGCTCCGGTTCGGATTCCGGCGCTGCGACAGGTGCGGGCTCGGGTTCTGCGACTGGCTCCGGCTCCGGCTCGGGCTCCGGCGCTGCGACGGGAGCGGGCGACTCCTCCAACATGGAGGCGAGGGCGGAGACCGCCTCTTCCACCTCCTCCTTCGTTTCCTCGTGTGTTTTCAGGGAAATGGGCTGCAGGCCAAAACCGGTAGGATAAATGTCCAGGTCTTCGTCCGCCACAAAGAAAAAATGATTCTCCCGCGTGGCGCGCAAGCGGCCGAGACCCGGGAAAACAATGGTTTTCTTCACCTTGAGCACCTCCTTCATCTCTGTCAGGAAGTCCGTAAGGATGCGTTGGGCGTCCGCCTCGGGCACATGGTTGGCCTGGACATACAAATCGACCAAAAGCGTATCCTCCCCCTGCTTGGGCGAGAAATACAGCCGCCGATATGGCGGGAGGATGGTATAGCCGCGATCGGCGAAGGTAGCCGGCACCAGTTCCGTCACGAAACTGCCCACGCCGGGCAACGTCACGGTGTCGTGGTCCATCACCACTTCTTTTACCATTCTGGCCAACAGGTCGATGTCCATTTTTCCTCGGAACTACAAATTAACTTACAAAGATACATAAAAATCCGGCACAATAAATCTTTTGAAAAAAAATCTGCAAAAGCTTTGGAGAATTCAAAAAAGGTTGTACCTTTGCAATCCCGTTACGGAAATAACGGCAAAATATTCCTCCTTAGCTCAGTTGGTTAGAGCATCTGACTGTTAATCAGAGGGTCGTTGGTTCAAGTCCAACAGGGGGAGCACCTAAAAATCAAGCACTTGCGGAAACCGTAAGTGCTTGATTCATTTTTACTCTTTCTTCAGCTCCGTCACCGGGCTGGTCCGGGCGGCCTTGAGGGTTTGCCAGAGGACGGTACCAAAGGCAATTGCCAGAGATATCAGCACCGCCAGCGCGAATACCCAGCCATAGCCTTCTATCCTATAAGCGAAGCGTTCCAGATACAGCCGGGAAGCCCAAACGGCCAGCGGGATGCCTATGAGGCAGGCCCCGCCCACCAGAAGCATGTAGCTGCGAACCGTGCGCCAGGTTTCTTTCGAGACATCGGAGCCGAAAACCTTGCGCACGGCTATTTGCTTGGTGTTTTCATCGGCAAAATAAGTGCTCATGGCAAGAAGGCCCAGGAGAGAGATGAGAACCGCCAGGACTGCGAAGAGTTCCACCAGGCGGAGGGTCCTTTGGACAGGCGCCAGCAGTTTGCGGTTGATGTCTTTGATAAAGCCGTAGCGCCAAGCGGGCTCTTCCACGCCGGAGGTCTCCAGCCGATACTCCCTGTAAGCCTGCCGGATGGCTTTATCGTAAGATTCATCCTCTCCCGTGGTGCCAATCAGCATGCAATTAGCATAATGCAGTTCCTCGGCCCGGGTCACGATGACACCGCCATTGGGATTCTGGACGCTTTCGGAGGCGGGCCTGGCGGGAAAATCCGTCACTACGCCGCCGATGAACTCCGGCTGCGCGCCGTTCATATTGATCCTTCTGGGGAATACGGTGGAAGTATCGGACACAGCCGCTGCGTTGAAGGCCGAACGGCTCATCCAGAGCGAATGCGTCAGCGGATGGCCGAAGTCTTCCTCCACTTCCAGCCCCAGCAGTTTGAAATAAGTGGAATCGCAGAGGATGACGGGCATATCCACGTGATGCTCCTCGTCCACCTTCACACCCATCGTCATGTTAATCATTCCGGGAATTCCGCGGCCGACGCCGGCCTTAGTCACAAACGGAAGTTGCTCTACCTTGTCCTTGAAGAGTTTCATGGCATCGTAGTTCTGTGCGGAATACTCAATGTAGTAGAGATTTTCCGTGGCGGCGTGCATCGGCCTTGTAAGCATGTGGCGCATCTGCACCTCCATTACCAGCGCCAGGGCAATCAGGAATACGGAAAGGACATTCTGCACCACGATGAAGACTTTGCTCAGTACCATCTTGTTGCGGCGACGGAGTGTGCCTTTTATGACATCAATAGGCTGGTAACGGGAAGCCGCAAAGGCCGGGAGCAGGCCGTTGACAACGCCCAGGACCAGGATTCCGGCCAGGTAGGCCAGGATATACCCGGGCGTAAGCATGAAGGAAAGTCGCACACTGGTATCGCCCATGCCCAGCATCATTTCGTCCGGGTCGGCAGTAGAAACCAGGCTGTTCATCATGGGCACAAGCAAGTCGGCCAGCAGCAGCGCCGCGGCAAAGCAGACGGCGGTGAAAGCCACGGATTCGCCGATGTACTTCCAGAGGATGCCGGTTTTATCGGCCCCCAGAAGCCGCCGGGTAGCCATTTCCTTAGCCCGCTTGCCCGTGAGCGCCAGGCTCAGGTTCACATAGTTGAAGATGGCCGAAAGTAACAGCAGGAGTACAACCATCGTCAGGAGCCTGAGCATCCGGGCGTTGCCGGTGCGGGTGAGGCCGTTGCTGCTGCCGGTGAAGAAGAAGGCTTCGTCCATGCGGTAAGCTTTCCATTCGTCCACCTTTTCCGCGCTCCAAATGGGGTCGTAGTTCTTGTGCAGCAGCGCCTTCACTTTGGCCCTCACAGCCGCGACGTCCGCATCTTCGCGTGCACGGAACCAGGTAGTGTAGTTGCCGATGCTGCCGAAGTTCCGTTCCTGTTCGGCGGCCCATGCACCTGAAATGTGCGTGATGATGTCGCAGGGCATGACGTAGGTCCCGTCAAAATCGGCAAAAACGCCCTTGACGGTGCGGTTGGCGTCGTTCACGGAGATGGCGCTGCCGACGAGGCTCCCTCCCCCTTTGGCCAGTCTCCTGGCGAGGGATTCACTGATGAGGACATCGTCCTTGCCGACAAAGTCATCCAGACCGCCTTCTACCAGATGGTATTGCGGGAACACCTTGAAAAAATCGGCATCGGCCTCTATGCCGGAGCACGGAAGCAGCTCATTGCCTTGGCGGATGAGCGGCTGCCAGAGGAGCACCATGCGCGTGACGGCCTCCACTTCGGGTATGTTCATTTCCAGTTCCTCTTTGTCCCAATAGGTCAGGCCCAGGAACTCATTGGTTCCCAGCACGAAGGTGCGCTTCCACTGCGGCGACTCATGCGCCACCTCATACTGCTGCACTACATAGCTGCCGATGAGGATCACAAACGCCAGGCTTACGGCCAGCCCCGCCGCCTCGATGGCCGTGTACAGTTTATTGCGGGAAAGGAATTTCAGGTAACTTTTCATATCTGGCTTGACATGTATTATGCTATTGTTTATATTTGCAGGAATCTATAATTTGAAGGATATGAGTGATGAATTGATTCTTGTGCAAAACCTCATCCATGAGTTTCGGGGAAAGAAGGTAATGTTGGACTTCGACCTGGCAAGGCTATACCAGGTGGAAACACGAGTGCTAAACCAAGCTGTCAAGAGGAACATCAAGAGGTTTCCGCCAGATTTCATGTTCCAATTAACTGAAGACGAATGGATTACGAACTCATCACAAATTGTGATGACATCAAACAGGCCAAAATCCGCCCTGCCATATGCTTTTACCGAACAGGGTGTTGCCATGCTTTCCGGGTTATTGAAAAGTGATGTAGCCATCGCTGCAAATATCGCTATCATGCGGGCCTTTGTGCAAGTCCGTGAATACTTGCTTGCCGCTTCTACTGTATCGGCCGAACTGAAGGAGCTCCGGGCCAAAGTGGACCTTCTGGCCCTCCAGAGGGAAGAAGACCTGGGGGCCGTGAACAACCTCTCGGAGGACGTCCGGCAGGACATCGACAACCTGTATCTGGCCATCGGCGAACTTTCTTCCCGCATGGAGGAGAAGAAGCAAGAACCGCGGCGGAAGATTGGCTTCCAGCAAAATATGGATGATTGACCTGTCATTCTGATCACTTTTCTGTCATTCTGAGCGACCTCTCTGTCATTCTGAGCGCAGCGAAGAATCTATTCCTTTTTCAATTCCGTCGCCGGATTGGTCCGGGCGGCCTTGAGGGTTTGCCAGAGGACGGACCCGAAAGCCATGGCAAATGTAAGGACAACAGCCAGCGCAAATATCCACCAATAGCCTTCCAGCCTGTAAATGAAGTCTTTGAGGTATTCCTGAGCTGCCCAGACGGCAAGGGGTATGCCGATGATGCAGGCGATGCCCACCAGCACCATATAGTCACGGATGGAACGCCATGCCTCCGTGTCCACCGTGCTGCCAAAGACCTTGCGCACGGCAATATCGTGGGCTTTTTCATCGGCATAGAAGGTACTCATGGCAAGCAAATCCAGCAGCGAAAGCAGCAGCGCCAGTATCATGAACACCTCCATGAGCCGCATGTTGTTCCGGGCGGGCCGCAGCGCCTTTTCGTAGAATTCCGTCAGGTAACCGTCGGCCAGTTCATAATAGACCATATTGTCCTTCTTCCAGGTTTCATAGCTTTCCCTTATCTGTTTACGGGCCTCTTCGTGGTCTCCGCCGATTTCCATCAGGATGCCATAGGCATAAGGAAATTTTTCCTGAATATTTTCAACCAGGACAATCATATTCTCCTTTGCTCCCATATTGTTCAGGGATACCGGAAAATCAGCAATGACGCCGCCCATATTCTCGCAATTGCCCATTCTTTGACTCAGGACCCCGATATCGTGTGACGCATCGGTAAAGCCGGAAGCCGCAAAGGCCGATTCTCCGAACCAGACAGTATTGTTCACCGGGGCATTGTAATCGGCCAGCACCTCAAATCCCAGCATATCAAAGGCGGCTTTGTCCATATGGTAAACCCGGTAGAGGATGTCCTTCCCATCCGCCGTCTGGCTATACTGCCCACCGGCTTGTAGCCCGGGCACATGAACAGCCAGACCGGTGCTTTTCACAAAAGGCAACGCCTCCAGTGAACTTCTGAGAGACTCCAGGCCGAAGGAGGCGGATGACAGGAGATACTTGTTGTCAAGATCGGCATGGACGGGCCGGTTCAGCGATTTCCGGTACTGCGCTTCCATGACGATGGCAAGGGCAATCAAGAGGACCGACAGCGCATTTTGCAGGACGATAAACACCTTGCTGAAAGTCATTTTGCTCTGCGTGCGGAAGTTCCCGCGGACCACGTCGATGGGTTTCCAGCGGCTTGAGAATAGGGCAGGCAAGAGTCCCGCCAGGAACCCGACCACCAGCACCAGGCCGATGAAAATGGCGATGTATTTGGGTGTGAACTGAATCCGGATGGCTATGTCCGGGTCGTTCAGGAGGCGGTTCACCACAGGCGTCCACCAAATGGCCAGAAGGAGGGAAACCGCAAAGCACACCAGTGTAAAGAGCACGGACTCCAGGATTCTACGGCCAAAGACGGAGGCCTGCGAGGCGCCGATAAGCCGCCTTGTAGCCATCTCCCGAGCCCTTTTTGCGCTGAGTGCCATGTTCAGGTTGATGTAGTTGAATACGGCACTGACCAGGAGGAGCAGCACGGCCACAAGCAGCAGGTCCAACGTCCGTTTGTCGCTGTGGGCGATATTTCCCGAGACATAGGTGCCGCTTTGCGCGTCTCCGAATATCAGTTCATCCAGTCTATAGATCCGGACTCCTTGCAGGAAGGACGACCCGTAAGTGTCGTAGAGGCGCTTGCAGACCGCCACGGCCTTCTCTTCCAACGCGTTCCTGTCGGCCCCCGGACGAAGTTTTACAAAGGTACAAACGCTGCCAAACTGGTCGTTGGGGTCGGAAAATGCCTTGACGGGCCCGTCGATGGAAAGGACGACATCGGCATAATCGAAGAGTGTGGACTTCCAGTCCCGCATGACGGCGGCGACGGTAAAGGCGTCTTTTCCCAATTTCCACTTGTCTCCGACTTTCAGTCCGGACTTGTGCGAAAACTCCTCGCTGATAATCATATTGCCGGCATCGGACAGGACGTCTGGCCCGCCTTCTACAAATTTCAGATTGGGGAACAGCTCAAAGAAATGCCTGTCTGCCGTAACTATCTTGGCCTTCAGCATCCCCTCCTCCGGGAACAGGAGATAATCCACCAGAGACAGCCTGCCCGCCACCTCCACTTCCGGGGCGGCTTCTTGGATGGCATCCGTGAAGGTGTAGGTGAGTCCCAGCTGGTCCGGATGGCCGTCTTCCACCATTGCAAAGGTATAGATGTCCCGCCAGAGCGGGTTTTCATACTTGACCTCGAACTGCTGCACCACATAGCTGCCGATGATAATCACAAACGCCAGGCTCACCGCCAGCCCCACCGCCTCGATGGCGGTGTACAGTTTGTTGCGGGAGAGGAATTTCAGGTAGCTTTTCATATCGGACTTGACTTGTTTTCTACAATTGTCTATATTTGTAACGAACGATAAAGTGTTGAGTTATGAGTGAGGATTTGATTATCGTCCAAAATCTGATTTATGAGATTCGCGGGCAGAAAGTGATGCTGGATTTTGATCTG
>CADAIT010000016.1 GCA_902788095.1 uncultured Bacteroidia bacterium
CGACTCATAATCTGTTAGTTTATTCCGTTATTTCTTACGTCTTTCAATGATGAACTTGTTGGACACAGCCTTCGGGTTGCGGGTCTTGTAGCCCTTGGCAGGCAGACCCTTACGGGAACGCGGGTGTCCGCCGGAAGCACGACCTTCACCACCACCCATCGGGTGATCGTGGGGGTTCATGACAACACCGCGGTTGTGCGGGCGGCGACCCTGATGACGGGTGCGGCCGGCTTTACCGTCGGATTCCAGATTATGATCCGGGTTGGAAACAGTGCCCACGGTAGCGCGGCAGGCCACGGGGACCATGCGGGTCTCACCCGAAGGGAGGCGCAGGATGGCGTAGTTGCCTTCGCGGGCGGCGAGCTGGGCATACGTACCGGCGGAACGGGCCATAGCGGCACCCTGACCGGGACGGAGCTCGATAGCGTGGACAAGCGTACCAACGGGAATGTTGGCGAGCGGGAGGCAGTTGCCCATATCCGGGGAAGCCTGAGGGCCGCTCTCCACCACCTGACCGACCTTCAGGCCGTTCGGGGCGATGATGTAGCTCTTCATGCCATCCTCATACTGGATGAGGGCGATGCGGGCGCTGCGGTTGGGATCGTACTCGATGGTGAGCACGGTTGCCTTGAATTCGTCGCGGTTGCGGACGAAATCGACCAGGCGGTACATTCTCTTGTGACCGCCGCCGCGGTAACGCACGGTCATCTGACCGGTGTTGTTGCGTCCGCCGGTGGATTTAAGGGGAGCAAGGAGCTTCTTGTAAGGCTTCTTCGCAGTGATTTCCTCGAAGGAGCTGATAGCCTTGTTGCGCTGGCCGGGAGTTACCGGCTTGTACTTCTTGATTGCCATAGTTTATTCTCCTTCTTAGATGTTAGCGTAGAAATCAATCTTGTCTTCACCTGCAAGCGTGACATAAGCCTTCTTGAAGTGATTCATTCTGCCGCGGAGCAGGCCGGACTTGGTGTAGCGCTGCTTGCGTTTGCCATGGTAGTTCAGGGTGTTCACGTCTGCGACGGACACGCCGTACATCTGCTCGACGGCAGCCTTGATCTGAAGTTTATTGGCCTTGCGGTCCACGATGAAACCGTAACGGTTGAGCTTTTCGCCCTCAGCCGTCATTTTCTCGGTTACGATTGGCTTAATTAAAATACCCATTTTTCTTCTCTCCTTTACTTAACTCTTGCTGCGAGGATATCCTGCACGCCGTCCACAAGCACCAGGGAGTGGGCATTCATGATAGCGTAGGTATTGATCTCGTCAACGGTGATAACCTGCACGTTAGGCAGATTGCGGGATGACAGGAAAATATTGTTGGAGTTCTCCGGAAGCACAAGCAGGACATTGCGGTCGCCGGCTTTGATGGCGGAGAGGATGTTCTTGAACTCCTTGGTTTTGGGAGCGTCCATCGCGAAAGGCTCCACCAGGACGATTTTGTTTTCCTGGGCCTTGTAGGAAAGGGCGCTCAAGCGGGCGAGCTGCTTCACTTTCTTGTTCAGCTTGAAGCTGTAGTCGCGGGGCTTGGGGCCGAACACGTTGCCGCCGCCTACGAAGATACCGGCCTTCAGGGAACCGTGACGGGCACCGCCACCGCCTTTCTGGCGACCGAGTTTCTTGGTGGAATAAGCAACCTCGCTGCGGTCCTTGGTCCTTGCGGTGCCTTGGCGCTGGGCGGCGAGATACCGAAGGACATCCAGGTAGATGACGTGGTCGTTGGGCTCTACGCCGAACACCTTCTCGTCAAGAACCACTTTCTTTCCGGACTGAGTGCCGTCAATCTTCAAAACATTCAATTCCATAATTAGTCCTCCAGAATTAAGTAAGAACCTTTGGCTCCGGGAACGGAACCCTTAACGATCACGAGATTGTTCTCAGGGATGACTTTGAGGACCTCGAGGTTGAACACTTTCACACGCTCGTTGCCCATGTGACCCGCCATGCGCATTCCCGGGAAAACGCGGGAAGGCCAGGAGGATGCACCCATGGAACCAGGGTGGCGGAGACGGTTGTGCTGACCGTGGGTCACACCACCGACACCGGCGAATCCGTGGCGCTTTACGACGCCCTGGAAACCCTTACCTTTAGAAGTACCCACCACATCGATGAACTTGACATCCTCGGTGAAGATGTCTGCCACGGTGATGGTGTCACCCAGCTTGAGCTCTCCGGCGAAGTCTGCGGGGAATTCCACGAGCTTCTTCTTGGGAGTAGTTCCAGCCTTTTCGAAATGGCCCTTCAGGGCCGCGCTGGTGCGTTTCTCTTTCTTTTCGTCATAGGCAAGCTGCACGGCGGCATAGCCGTCGGTTTCTACGGTGCGAACCTGCGTGACAACACACGGACCAGCCTCAATGACGGTGCACGGGATATTCTTCCCGTCGGCACCGAAGACGGAAATCATTCCGACTTTCTTTCCAATTAAACCAGGCATTGGTGTTTTAATTAATTGTTACTTAATAATTTAGCCCGCATTTGGAGGCCTCAGGGGCACAATTGCGGACCGCAAAGATACGGATAATATTTTGAATTACCAAAAGTTATCAACAGGTTTTTTCACACGTCCCTACCCCGAGGGGAGGGGTTTCGGGAGGGGGTAACGTGTACGATTTGACATCGACAGATTCACAATCTGTCGATGTCGGCCCAGCCGAACCGCGCGGGATAGAGCCAGGCGCGGGAGGTGTGCTCCATGACACCGTAGTCCAGGGAGACTTTGGGGCACTCCACGTAGGCCTGTTCCACAAAGACGGGGTCCCCGATGCGCGTTTCCCAGCCCTTGAACATTTCCGTGACTTCGGGAATGTATTTTTCCATCTCCGAGACGATGGTGGCGGCCCTCCAGATGAAGATACCACTGTTCCAGAAGAATTCGCCGGTGCGGACAAAGACCTCGGCCAGCTCCGGGGAAGGCTTTTCCGTAAAGGTTTTCACCTGCAGCGGACCGGCCATGAGATGGGCGTTGCGCCCCTCCCGCACCTGGATGTAGCCGAAGTTCACGTCCGGCGTCTTGGGGACGATACCCAGCGTCATGAGGACGTCGTTCTCCTCCACATATTTGAAGGCCTCGAGGACGGTATGGACAAACAGGCTCTCGTCGCGAATGACCAGGTCCCACGGGGTGGCCACAATGACGGCGTCCGGGTCGCGGGAAAGAAGGGTATAGGCGGCATAGGCCATGCAGGGTGCCGTTTTGCGGGCCATGGGTTCCTGCAGCAAATTTTCAGGAAGGAGCTCCGGAAGCACCTTGCGGGCCTCGGGGGCAAAACGGGCGGGGGTCACCAGGAAGATATGCTCCGGGGGCACCACCTTGAGGAAACGGTCGAAGGTCATGCGGAGCTGGTAAGGGGCGCCGCTGCCGTCGGCCATGATTACGCAATATCGCTTATTCGTTTTCATCGCTGCTGGGGTTATAGGTACATGGGAATCCAGGCCTGCGGGAAATAGCGTACCACGGACTTCTGCCCCTCAAAGAGGACAGACACCACGTCAAAATACACATCTTTTCCCGCAAGGTGCTTTTTGTTAAGGTATTGGGTGGCGGCCGCGGTGATTCGGCGCTGTTTTATCACGTTCACCTGATCCAGGATGGTCGATGTTTCCGGTGCCGTGCGGGCCTTCACTTCCACGAAGTGCAAACCGTCCGGTCCCTCGGAAACGATATCCAGCTCCAGGTGGCCGCTCCGCCAGTTGCGGTCCAGAATCTGGTGCCCGCGCGTTTCTAAAAAATCGCAGGCCAACTGTTCTCCCACCGCCCCTATCTTACTCGTTCTCAGAACATTCATTGGTATTAGGTTTTAGTCAAATTTCACAAGCGTTACGCCTGAGCCGCCAAACTGGATATGCTCGTCCGAGGCGGAACTCACGCCGGGTACGGTGCGCACGAATTTCTGGATTTCCTCACGCAGGGCACCCGTTCCTTTTCCATGCAAAATCCGCACCGAAGGAACACCCAACATGATGGCATCGTCAATATATCGCATGACGATGTCGATGGCGTCCGCCACGCGCTCCCCGCGTACGTCCAGTTCCAGCTTGAAGGAGGCCTTGCGCTCGCTGATGGCCGTATCAAAAACCTGCCTGGGGCGCTCTGAAGGGGCCTTTACCACGGCTTTGTATTCGTTCGCGGTTATGCGTTCCACCCGGTCCAGCGGGAGCTTGGTGGTGATGTTTCCCACTATCACGCTCACCGCCTTGGTGCTCACGGTGGCCACTTCGCCCACCATGCCGTTGTCCTTGATGCGCACCTTCTCCCCCACTTTCAGCGGCGCGCTCCGGAAAGCCGCCATCTTGCGGTCCTGCGACTCTTCCTGCTCCATCTGCTGCAGCGTCTGTCCGTCGGCCCGCTTCTTCTTGCGCACTTTTTCCCGCTCCTTGCGTTCCTTGACGGTCTGCAGTTTCTGGTCTATGTAGGCGTCCCGCTTGCCCCGGTTCCGGGCAAGGGCGCCCAGGAAACCCTGCAATTCCGCGCGGGCCTCCTGCGTCTCTTCCTTGCGCGCCTGTGACTCCTTGATGGTGCGGATGGTATTTTCCACCTGCTTGTTGGCGCCCCGGATAATCTTCTCCGCCTCCTCGCGGGCCTCATCCAGGATACGCCGACGCATTTCCTTTATATCCTCCAGCTCCTTCTCATAACGGTCCGTAAGGCCTTCCAGCGTTTTGTCCGTCGCGCGGATTTTGGTCAGCTTTTCGTCCAGCACGCGACGGCTGCGGGCAATTTTGCGCAGGTTCCGTTCGATGCCCACGAACTGCTCGCCGGCACGTTGTTCCGCATCGTGTACGATCGGCTCCGGTAAGCCCATTTTCCGGGCCAGTTCAAATGCGAACGAGGAACCCGGCAAGCCCACTTCCAGCCGGAAGAGCGGCGCTACCGTGGCGGCGTCGAACTGCATGGCGCCGTTCACCACGCCGGTTTCCGCCGACGAAGCATAGAGTTTGAGGTTGGTATAGTGCGTAGTGATGACGCCGTACGCGCCCCGGCTGTCCAGTTCGTGCAGGATGGCCTCCGCGATGGCGCCGCCGGCGGCGGGCTCCGTTCCGGAACCGAATTCGTCGATGAGCACCAGCGTACGGGCATCCGCCACGGCCAGCATGGCGTTCATGTCCGAGAGGAAACTGCTGTAGGTGGACAGGTCGTTTTCCAGGGACTGGTCGTCGCCGATAGACAGCATAATACGGTCGAACACAGGCAGTTCCGAGCTTTCCGACGTAGGAATGAGCATACCCCACTGGAACATGTACTGCAGCAGGCCCACGGTTTTGAGGCAGACGCTTTTGCCGCCGGCGTTGGGGCCGGAAATGAGCAGGATGCGCTTTTCCGGGGTAAGTTCCACTGTCAGCGGAACAATCGCCTTTTTCTCCTTCCGCAGGCTCTTTTCCAGCAGCGGATGGCGTGCCTTGCGCAGGTTCAGCGTGCCGTCTTCCGACACCACGGGCATGCCGGCGATATAGTCCAGGGCCACGTATGCCTTGGCCATATTGAAGTCCAGTTCGCCCACGAACGTTGCCCCAGCAAGGAGCTCCGGGACCCACGGGCGCAGGAATTCCGCAAATTCATACAGGATTTTGGCAATCTCGCGCGACTGCGCAAAATGCAGCTCCGCAATCTCGTTCTGCAGGGCCACAATTTCCGCAGGCTCCATGAAGGTGGTTTTTCCGGTGGCGCTTTCATCGTACACAAAGCCCTGGAAGGCCCTTTTCCGGGCCGATACCACCGGTATGAGCATTTTGCCGTCGCGGATGGCCACGGAAGCGTCGGCATCTGCCAAGCCCTCCTGCTGCGCCTGGCGCAAGATGGCGTTCATCCGCTTGGAAACGTTGATTTCCTTGTCCTTGATGCTCCGGCGAATCTTATACAGTTCGTCCGAAGCGGTGTCTTTGATTTCGCCGTGCCGGTCCAGGATGGCGTCGATGCGGCTTATCACCTCCTTCGGCGCTTGAATACCCGCCGCCAGGTGCTGCAGATTGGGATAAATCCCTTCCTTTACCGTGTGGAAGAAGTGCAGCGCCTTGCGGAGCGTGTCCAGCAGCGTACGCAGTTTGCCCAGGGAAAGCAAGTCGATGGACGCGCTTTTGCCGATGGGTTCCAGAAAAGGGATGGCGTCTATGTAACCGGCCGTAGGAAAGCCGTCCTCGAACATGAGAATCAGGCGCATTTCGTCCGCGAGCAGGTGCCGGCGGTGGATTTCTTCTCCGCTGGTGCAGAATTCCTCCTGAGCCACGCGGTTGGCCGCATATTCCGTAGAGCAGCGCGCGCCGATGGCGGCCCGTACCTTGTCAAATCCCAGCTTGGCTTCCAGTCTTGCGTCCATCTATCCCTTTTCCTCCTGGTTCATCACCGTATCAAGCAGTTCACGCAAATCCTTCATGCTGGCCACCGGCCGGATTTCGCCGCCCCGGACGAAACTGACGTTGCCGGTCTCCTCCGACACCACCAGGATGTCCGCATCGGTATCTTCGCTGAGGCCGATGGCGGCGCGGTGGCGCATGCCGTAATGGGCCGGAATGTCCGTGCGGTTGGTCATGGGCAGCTGACAGCGGGCGGCGGCGATATGGTCCCCCACAATAATCATGGCGCCGTCGTGCAGCGGGGAATTCTTGAAGAAGATGTTCATGATGAGCCGGCGGTTGATTTCCGCCTCGAAACGGTCGCCGGTGTTCATGTATTCCTCCATGGAGCTCTTGTGCTGCAGCACGATGAGGGCGCCGGTCTTTTCCGCCGACATGGCCCGGACGGCCTCGCCCAGTTCCTCCACGCTCTGGCGGCCCATTTTCTCTTCTTTGATGCCCAGGATGCGGTTGAAGAGCTGACCGCTGCGGCGGGCGATGCCGGAACGCACGGCCAGCCGGTTGAGCGCGTGGCGGATTTCCGGCTGGAACAGGATGATGACAGCCAGGACACCCACATCCAGGAGGGTGTTCATGAGCACGGTCATCATGCGCATGTTCAGGGCGCTCACCACCACCTGGACCACCAGCATGCTAACCAGCACCAGGACAATGTTCAGGACCGTGGAATCCCCTTTGATGCTGCGGATGAGCAGAAAGATGATGACGGCCACCATCGCGATGTCCAGCACATCCGCCCAGCCGAAGCTGAGGAAACCCCATATGCCCGTTGACTGCAACAACATAGTCTGCAAAGATAAGAATAAAATCTCGTACCTCAGCGCAAAATATCGTTCAGGATGCTGCTGGCCGCGTCACGCGCACCCTCTCCGGGCCCCTGAATCACCAGCGGATAGGGATGGAAGGCACTGCGCACGATAATGGCGTTTTCCGTACCGCGCAGGTGGTAGGCCGGGTGTACGGGCGGCACGTTGCGGATGCCGATGCCCGCCCGGTAACCTTCCGGCGTCTTTTCCAGCCAGGCCACGAAGCGGCGGCGGAAGCCCTGGCTCGCGGCCTCATGCTCCTGTCGGGCCAGTTCCGCTTCGTCCGCCTCCAGCGCGGCGTAAAACTGGTCCAGGCTGCCCTTGAAGTGCTCCGGCGGGACAATGGGCGTGATGCACACGTCCTTTTCTTCCAGCTGGGCGCCGGCTTCACGGGCCAGGATGAGAAGTTTGCGGAGGGCATCCTTGCCGCTGAGGTCCATGCGCGGGTCTTCTTCCGTGAGGCCGGCCGCCTGGGCCTTGCGCACCAGCGAGGCAAAACTCCCTCCTCCGGGCCGGTAATCGCCCAGAATCTGGTTCAGCGTACAGGACACCACCGCCTCGATGGAGAGAATCTCGTCGCAGCTGTTGGTGCCCCGGGTGATGGATTCCAGCATGGGCAGGGCCGCTCCCACCGTTGTTTCATAACGGAGGACGGCGCCGTTTTCGCGGGCGGCGGACCGGATGGCGGCATAATCGGCGTATGGAACGGCAAAGGAGCGACGGTTGCTGGAAACAATGCCGATACCCGCTTCCAGCAGCTCCGGATAGCGTTTATAGAGGGTTTCGCTGTCGGTGACGTCCACGAACAAGGCGCCCTTGGGAGCCTGCTGCAGGATGGCGGCAATGTAGTCCCCTTCGCACTTCAGCTCCGGATGACCGCCCGGGTCGATGCCGTAATGCGTGCTGTCGGCCAGGCCCACGATATGCAGGCGCTTGCCGGTGCGTTCGCGCACGGTCTCCGCCGTCCGGGCAATCAGGCCGGTGAGCGCCTTCCCCACCGCCCCGTTTCCGGCGATGAACAGGTTCACGTCCGTGACGGGCAGCTGCTGGAAGAAGGCCCGGTGCAGCGCCCGCAAAGCCTTGTCCAGCACGCCCGGACGCACTTCGATGTCCAGGCCGCGCCCCCGGGCGACGATGCTTTTGGCGGCGATGCCGGCCTCGGCAAGGGCCTTGGACGCGCGTTCAACGTCTTCGGTTTCACTGGGGGTTTCCGCTCCCGCCAGACGGATGTTTCCGCCTTCGGAAGCCACGCCAATCCACTTCACAGGGTCTTTTTCCGCCCCGATTACGGTGAATTTCCCGTCCGGCGCAAAGGTATTGCGGATTTCGATGTCTATGCCGGCGGCCATGGCCGGCGCCACGGTAGGCGCATACAGCACCTTGGCGCCGTGCGAAGCCATGTCCAGGGCGGCCGCGTACGACATGCGCGGGATGGTGCGGGCGGCGCTCACCTGCTTGGGATTGGCCGTCATGATGCCGGGGACATCGGTCCATATCTGGAGTTTGTCGGCGTTGATGGCGGCCGCGTACAGGGCGGCGGTATAATCGGAGCCGCCGCGGCCCAGGGTGCAGATTTTGCCGTCCTTGTCCCGGCAGATGAAACCGGGAGCCACATAAATATCGGCCTCAATGGTGTCGAGGGCCGTTTTTATCTTGCCGAAGGTGGCGGGTTCATCGTCCCTCACCACCAGGTCGCGGGAATCCAGCCAGGCGGTGCGCCTGCCTTCCGTCTTCAGCTTGGCCGCCAGGATGGTGGTGGAAAGGAGCTCGCCGAAGGTCACCTGTTCGTCCTTGGGCGCCTGCTTCAGCTCGTTGAAGATGGCTTCCACCCGCTGCTGGAGCGCCAGACGCTCATCGCCGGTGAAAAGGCGCGTGACGATGTCCCGGTGGCGGGTTTCCATGGCGGCGATGCTCGCGTCGTCTCCCTTCAGGAAGGCATCCGTGCAGCCGCTGATGGCGCTGGAGATGAGCACCACCTTGCCCTGCTCCTTTTCTACAATATCAAGCACGCGCGACATGCCTGTCGCGGAAGCAACGGACGAGCCGCCGAATTTGAGGACGCTGATCATAGGAGTTCGCTGAATTCGTGTACCCCTTTCAGGGTTTCGGTTTTGAGGGCGGCCACCACGGCGCCTTTGGCAAAGCCTTCGCGGGAGAAAGCCTCGTGCCGTAAGGTGAGCCTGTCGCAGGCCGACGTGAGGGTAAGCGTATGGGTGCCAGGCACTTCACCTTCGCGGACGGAGGTGATTTCCGGGGTTTCGCCCAGGCTCGCTTTCACGAGTTCTGCCATGGTCTTGGCCGTTCCGGAAGGGGCGTCCAGTTTGTGGATGTGGTGAATTTCCTCAATTTCCGGCGTGTAGCCGGCATCCTTGAGGAGTTCCGACGCCTGGGTAATGGCCTTGAACAGCGCATTCACGCCCAGCGAGAAGTTGGAGGCGTAAATCATGGGGGTATCGGCCTTCAGGAAGGCGCTGATTACCTGGTCCTTGATGTCATTCCAGCCGGTCGTGCCGATGACGGCGGCCCTGAAGTGAGTGGCGATGAAGGGGTAGTTGGCGCGGAAAGCCTCGGGGGTTGTGAAGTCGATGCACACGGCCTCCCGGGCCTTGTCCGGGTCCGTAGCCGTGATATCCTCGCTGGCTTCCACCAGCTCGATACCTCTGCGCTTGAGTTCGGCCTCTATCATGTGGCCCATCTTTCCGTAGCCGCTCAGGATAACTTTTATCATTTGGTAAGTGCCTTATACATATTTACATACTGCTCCACGGCGGTTTCCAGCTCGCTTGCCAGGACCTGTTCGTCGGGCCGATGCGCCACGCGGATGGTGCCGGGGCCGCAGATAATTTTGTGGCCGAAGCCGGTGAGGTGCGGCGCGTCGCTGCCGAAGGCCACGGGACCGCTCAGGAAACCGGGCAGCGTGACATAACGCGCCGGCGCATCCCCGCCCCGCGCCGCCACGGTGAGGCCTCCGGCCGGGTTGTCCCCCATCGCCTGCATCCAGTCCTGCACGGCCTGGTCGCTCACGAAGGTGGTGCGGAAATACAGGCGGCAGGTGAGCTCCGGAGACAGGATGTTCTGCGGATTGTCGCTGTGCAGCAGGCCCACGTTCCAAGTGGTTGCACCCAGCTCCGGATCCTCCCCGAAGTCCTTCGCCTTCAGCTTGTTGTAGAATTCGTTGAACAAGTCCACCGCGCTCACGCCGTACTGCGGATAGCCCGAATGGAAGGCTTCCCCGCGGAAGCTGAGGTCATAGGACTTGGTGCCTTTGGAGGCGCTGACCATCTTGTTCTCCGTGGGCTCGCCCACAATGAGGAAAGGGGCCTCGAAATGCGTCTTGGAAAACGCTTTGGCTCCCCAGGAACCGGTTTCCTCCCCTGCCAGCAGCAGCAGTCCGAAGTCCGTGCAGGCCTCCGCTTCCAGCTGCTTGCAGGCCATATACATGGCAAACAGTTGCCCCTTGGCATCGCAGCTGCCCCTGCCGCTAATCCGGAGAGGATGCTCTCCCGAGGAACTTCGTTCGCTTCGCTCACTCCGGCCCCTCCCATTGTCTACTTCGTCCCCTTCGGGAACTTGTTTACAACGGGCCCCTCCCCCTACCCATGTGCGGGGGGGCACATGTCCTCGGGAGAGTATCTCCTCCGGAAAGCCAGGGGCAATATAGGGCGGGACCGTGTCCATGTGCGTGCAAAAAACCACCTTGGGGATGCCCCACTTGAGGAAAAGGTTCAGCGTGCCGTCTCCCACTTCCATCGGCTCCACCACCGGGGCTTCCAGCTGCGTCAGAAGCCACTGAGCCACCTTCCGCTCCTTTCCGGAAGTGGAATCGATGCACAAGAGCTCTTTGAAAAAGTTCCAGTTCATTACTTTATCGGTTTCAGGGGCAAAATGCCCCATTTTCCCCCTTCGGAGGCCACTTAGGGGCACTATCGGCCCATTTTGCCCCGCACGGTCAGGCAAGCCAGCCTTTGGCCAGGAGGACCTGGGCGATTTGCACGGCATTGGTGGCCGCGCCTTTGCGTATGTTGTCGCTCACAACCCAGAGGTTCATGCCGTTTTCCACCGAAGGGTCCCGGCGGATGCGGCCCACGAAAACCTCGTCCTTGCCCCAGGCGTTGACGGGCATGGGGTAAACGTTGTTTGCGGGATCGTCCTGAATGACTACGCCGGGCATATCGGCCATGAGCTGGCGGGCCTCAGAAAGCTCGAACGGCTTGTTGAACTCCAGGTTGACGCTTTCCGAGTGACCGCCTTCCACCGGCACGCGAACGGTGGTGGCGCTGACGGCGATGCTGCTGTCCCTGAGGATTTTACGCGTTTCGTTCACCATCTTCATTTCCTCCTTGGTATAGCCGTCCGGCAGGAAGGAGTCAATGTGCGGCAGAATGTTCATGTCGATGCGGTGCGGGAATTTGCTCCCGCTGCCGCCGGCGCGCTCCGCTTCCAGCTGCTCGACTCCCCGCTGGCCGGCGCCGGTGACGCTCTGATAGGTGCTCACAACGATGCGTTTGATGCCATAGGCTTTGTGCAGGGGCGCCAACGGCAGCACCATCTGGATGGTGGAGCAGTTGGGGTTGGCGATGATGTGGTCTTCCCGGGTGAGGACATCGGCGTTGATTTCCGGCACCACCAGCGGGACGGACGGATCCATGCGCCAGCAGGAGGAGTTGTCCACCACGTAGCAGCCGATTTTCGCGAATTGCGGCGCAAGTTCGGCCGAGGCTGCCCCGCCGGCGCTGAAAATCGCCAGGACAGGTTTTTTGGCGATGGCATCGGCCGCGCTCATCACCGTCCATTCCTTGCCGCGAAATACAACTTTTTTTCCCCACGAACGCGAAGAAGCAACCGGTAATAATTCCGTTATGGGGAAATTTCTTTCCTCCAATACCTCCAACATCTTGGAGCCTACCAAGCCTGTGGCGCCGACTACGGCTACTATCATGTTATGATAAATTAAATGTTTAACCTCCCGCCCCCTTAGGAAGGGACTCATCTTAATAACCTACAAATATACGTATCTTTTTGGAAAAATGATAGATTCCTGCGGTGTAAAGGGCTGGTCCCGCTGCCGCCACGTTTTGGCCCACAAATGCGCCGCTGGCGGGCCAAAAGGTCCGCCAGTGCTACGTTTTTCCGTGAAAGTGCGCCCGCAGTGGGTCCAGGCCAGGCGCGTCCTAGCGCAGGAGGTCCTCCAGATGGACGCTGCCGGCGGTTTTTTCGTCCCGGTATTTCACAATTACGGGGCAGTAGAGGTGCACGCCGCTTTCCAGGGGCTTTCCGTCGCGGATGACAGGCTTGGAGCCGCTCACTACCACGGCGTTGCGAGGGACGACGATGCGGCCGTCGGCATTCCGCTTGATGAATTCGCCGGTGGTGGTATCGAAAATGGCGGTGGAAGAAGTGATGATGACGCCGGAAGCAATCACGGCGCCTTCCTGGACGATGGTGCCCTCATAGATGCCGCAGTTGCCGCCTACGAAGGCGCCGTCCTCGATGATGGTGGGCAGGGCGCCCGCCGGTTCCAGCACGCCGCCAATCTGTGTCGATGCGGAAATATGGATGTTTCGGCCCACCTGGGCGCAGGAGCCGATGGTGACGTGGCTGTCCACCATGGTTCCCTCTCCGACGTACGCGCCCACGTTCACGTACGCAGGCGGCATGACGATGCTGCCGGGAGCCAGGTACGCGCCGCGCCGGATGCTGGTGCCGCCGGGAACGATGCGCACACCGTCATCGGCACGGAATTGCCGCACCGGGAAGGTGTTTTTGTCGAAGAAGGAAAACTGCCCCTCGGACATGTCCGTGATGGCTCCCAGCTTGAAGCCGGCCAGAATGACCTCCTTTACGTGGCGGTTCACCACCCACTCGCCGTCCACTTTTTGGGCGACGCGCAACGCTCCCTTTTCCAGGGCGGAGATGACTTCGTTGAACTCTTGCAGGGTAATTTCCATTAGAACAGGTCTTTAAGGGTTTGTTTGAGCAGTTCCTCCGTGGCGGCGGTGGCGGGAACCAGCGGCAGGCGCAGGCTGTTTTCCATGAGTCCGAGCTGGGCCATGGCCGCCTTGGCCGGGATGGGATTGGGCTCCACGAAGAGGGCCTTGAACAGGGGACTCAGGCGGGCATCCATCTTTTCCGCCTCCGCGAGCTTCCCTGCCTGCAGGGCGTGGACAAAATCCACCATGGCGCTGGGAAATACGTTGGAGGCTACGGAGATGACGCCGTCGGCCCCTTTTTGCATGAGGGGGAGGGTGTCTTCGTCGTTGCCGCTGAGCACCGAAAAGCCCTCAGGACGGCCTTGAAGGATGGTTTGAATCTGCTCCATCTTGCCGGAGGCTTCCTTGATGGCCACGATATTGGGGATGTCCCGCGCCAGCGCCAGGGTGGTTTCCGCCTCCAGGTTGGAGCCCGTGCGACCCGGCACATTATACAGGATGATGGGCTTTCGGGTACTTTCCGCCACAGCCTTGAAATAGGCGTACATGCCCCTCTGCGGCGGTTTGTTGTAGAACGGGACCACCACCAGGAAGGCATCGGCATCCTGCAGCAGGCGCAGATTGGCCAGGGTGCCGGCAAGGCTGTTGGTCCCCACACCGGCGACCACGGGTTTTCCGGCGGCATGCCAGCGCGTCACCTCCAGCACCTGGAGTTTTTCCGATTCTGTGAGCGTGGGCGTTTCCCCGGTAGTGCCCAGCGGGACCAGAAAGTCCACACCGGCCGTCACCTGCCAGTCCACCGTGGCAGCAAAAGCCTCATAATCCACTTCGTCCCCCTTGAACGGGGTGAGCAGCGCTGTTCCGCAACCTTTAATCTCAGTCATGTTCCCTTGTATTTAACGATTTACAAATATACGGAATTATTCCGGAATTTTGCATGTGACAGCTAATTCGGTGATTCACAGTCAGTTATACAATAATCCTCGTTCCAAAACTGAACGAGGATTGTGTAGGATGTCACTGATAATAAGTTGGTTAGCTGTCACCGCCGATGTGGTGCAGCGGGTGAAGCGCCACAAAAAGGGTCGAATTGATGGCGCTCAGCCCGATTTTTGCCCCAAGCGCCTGAAAACAGGCCTTTTCCGTGGCGCTCGGGCAGCGGAATTACCAGGCCATGTTCCAGGCGGCCTGCTGGGCGCGCTGACTATGGGCGGCGTTCATCTTGCCAAAGTTCCATTTTACACCAAAGAGGAGGTATCGGCCCAACACCAGGCGGTAGGAATCCTCCTCATAGTTGGCGGTGACCGTGTGGTTTCGGCCGCGGGTCTGGTTCAGGATGTCGTGTGCCTTGAGGCTGAGCGTGAAGGCCCCGATATTCTTGGACACCTCCGCATTCCACTGCCACTCCGGCTGGTTGAAGCCGTCCTTGTAGCCAGTGTAGAAATGATAGCCCACATCGGTGGACAGTTCAAACTCGTGCGGGGTAGTGTAGCTGCCCTCCAGGCTTACCGAGTTATGGGTGGTATTCATGTTGAGCGAGGGTGCCAGCGAATAGCGGGCCAGCGTGGCCGATGTGGACAGCCACAGTCCCACGGAGAAGCGCTCCGGGTTGAACTTGAGGCTCAGATTGCCGGCAGGAGTGAACGTGGTGGTGAGGCTCTCTTTGAATCCACTTTGCCCGCCATAGAAGCGGGAGCCGGCAGCATCGCCCCAGAAATCGGCCATGAACGCCGTATAGTCAAACTGGTCTTTGTCCAGTCCCGGCAAGGTCCCCGTCGCCTGATAACTGGTTTGGGCGTTATAAGAGAGGCTGGTTCCCAAAGACAGGGACCACAGCTTCTTGCTGTCCAGCGGGAAGGTATAGTTTGCGTAAAGCCGGGTGTCAAAGGAGGGTCTGCGGGAATTTACCGGTACGGAATACAGAACCCCGGAGGCGTCGTACCAGCGGGCGTACCCCACCGGCGACACGCCCAGTGAAGCGGTCCAGAAGAGATTCACGAAGGAAAAGCGCTTTCGGTTATTTCTGTACCAGTTTGTGTACAGGTTGATGTTGCCGTAGGGCTTCAGGTAGATATTACCCAGCGTCAGGCGGGAAGGATCGGCAATATTCAGGACGGGAAGGCGAAGCTGGGCACCCGGCTGCCGCGTGTAACCGGAGGCCGACGCATCCAGCTGGTCATTGTCCTTGTTGTAACGGAAACGCACATTGGGCGCCACAAACCAGTACCACTCGTTTTTGCCGGTAGTTTCCGAAACGCCAAAACTCCGGGAAAAAGTCTCGTCCAGAATGCCGGACACGCGTGCGCCCACGGATACATATCGGCCTTGTGCCCAATTATACTGCGCGGTGAGCCGGTATTCCTGCAAGATGTTGCGATTCCGGCTCAGGGACGAATAGTAGTCGTTGGCACCGCCGGCATCGGAGGCATCCCTGACACGCTCGCTACGGGATGCGCGGATGCTGGCCATCGCCGACAACAGCCATTTCTCCCCAAACGGCTCCGTGTAGCGGACTGTTCCCGCGACGGAGTACTGCTTGTTCCGATTGTCGTACCGCAGGTTGCGAAGGTCGGTGCCGGAGCCGGTCTCCAGCCGGGAGGACTCTTCGCTATTCCCTTTATCGGCCTGCAAACTGCCTCCGGCAGACAATACGAGCGTACGGTCTTTTTTTCCGCCCAGCTCACGGAAGAACACATCGCCGGAAAGTTTCCCCTCATTGGTCCGGTTCAACAAGTGGGTGGAAGACGTTGCACTGTTGATCCAGGTTCCTTCCCGGGTAACTTGTGAATTTCCGTTTGTAAACCCCTCCGTGCGGCCATGGGTAAAAGTGGGCTGGACGTGGAACCAGATTTTCCCCGTCTCCTTCTTCAATTCCGCATTGGCGGTCACGGAACTGCCGTATTGCTTGCCTTTGTTCTCGTTCTTGGACAGGAGGTCGCCGTCGGCTTGGAAAGTGGTGCGCGAAGCCTGGGTGCCGGAGTCGGTGTCCGTATATTTGCCGTTGACGCCCACCGTGGTTTCCACGTCCTTGATGCGCGAGGTGTTGGCGTTCACCGCCGCCTGGGCCGATGTGGACAGGCCCTGCCCGCTGGAGATCCAATTATCCTCCCCGTCGGAAACGATGAACACCATGCCGGAATCGTCCACGTTCTGCCCGTTGGCGATCACGGTCACCTGGTCTTTTTCGTTATAGGCCGACAGCAGGGCGTTGGCGCCAAACAGGAAGCCGCGGTTGTCCCGGAGGGGTTCATCGGCCTTGGCGGCCGCAACCGTGGCGCCGCCCTTGGCTCCCACGTTGCCAAACCAGCCTTTCTCGTATTCTTTTTTGAGGCCTACGTCCAGGATTTTTTCCTTTTGCCCATCCTGAAGGCCGGTGGCACGAGCCTGTTCGCTCTCGCGGTCTATCACCCGCACCTTGTCCACCACCGAGGCGGGCAGGTTGTTCAGCGCCGTGTTCTGGTCGTTGAAGAAGAAGGTACGGCCGCCCACAGTAATTTTGTCGATTTCCTCCCCGTTGAACTTCACCTTGCCATCGTCCGTAATCTCCATGCCGGGCATGCGTTTAAGGAGGTCCTTGAGCATGGCGTTGGCGCCCACCCGGAAGGAGGAAGCGTTGAACTCCACGGTATCCTTTTTCACCACGATGGGGTTGCCCACTTCGTTGATGACGGCCGCTTTCAGGTACTGCTCGTCCTGCTGCAGCTTGATGGTGCCAAAATCCGTTCTCCTGTCCCGGAAATACCGGTTGCGCACGAACGGCTTGTAGCCCATCATCTCCACGTGGAAGACATATTGCCCTAACGGAACCTCCTCCAGCTTGGCCTCGCCCTTTTCGTTGGTGAGCGTAAAGTTGGTGATGGTGGTGTCCCTGGCCGGAATCACATACACGGAAGCAAAGGCGACGGGCTCGTTGGTGAGCGAGTCCACCACCGAAGCCCGGATTTCCGTCATACGGTCTTGAAACATGTTCTCGTTCAGGATAATCACCTGGGCCTGAGCCCGTAAGCCCAGCAGCAGAAACAGGATGGGGAGTAGCTTTTTCATTGCATGAAATTTTCGGCCTGAAGGAACTTGATCCGCGCATTCACCCACTGCGAAGCGGTGTTTTCGGGATCCGATTCCTTCAAATAGCGTTCATAGTAACTGATGGCCTTCTGGCGGTCACCCTGGGTCTCATAAAGATAGCCCATCTGCAACAAGGCATTCTTGTACTTGGGATTGAGCCGGTAAGCCTCCCGGTAATGGTCGATGGCCTGGGACATGGTTTGGGGACTTTTTCCCATGCCCTGGGCATACATCCGGTGCAGGAGGTAGAGCATGTTGTTGTCCGGCTGGCTCATTTCCCAGGCGCGGTCCAGCCAGGGTTTGACTTCCTGGAAGGGAAGGTGCAGGTCGGTCCGGAGAGCGGCGATGCTGTAGGCCAGATTCACGTCGGAGGAGTCGATTTGCCAGGCGGTGAGCAGTTCCTTGTCGGCCCGATATGCACGGGTGGTACGCCAATAACTCTGGCCTAGGTAGTAGTGGATGGGATAGGTGTCGTTGCCTAATTCCAGCTGGCGCTCGAAAATGTCGGCTGCCGCATCGTACGCCCCCTTCCGATACCGGGCCAGGCCGCCGAGCGGAGCCACCACCGGGTTGTCCGGATCGTCCGTTAAATACTTGTCTGTAAGGTCGATAGCCTGGTCATACGCTTCCCGTCCCAGCAGGATATCGAACACCTTGGACACGGTGGTGGCGTTCTGCGGTTTCAGCGCCAGGGAACGGCGGTAGTACCACAAGGCGGAATCGGCCTGGTTGAGCTGCTTGAAACCGTCGCCCACATAGCCCAGGACGGCAGGGATGGAGTCCAGCGCCAGCACCTCTTTGCCGGCGTCCAGAGCCTGAGCCCAGGCTTTCACCCGGTAGAAAATCTGCATCTTGCGCAGTTTGAACAGGAGGTTGCCGGGATTTTGCAGGGACAGCATGCTATACAGCCCTGCGGCGTCCTCATAGTTGCCGCTCTGGAAGTGACAGTCGGCCAGCTCGGAGAGCACTTCCACGTCCATCCGCTCCGGGGTCACCAAGGTGGAGAGCATTTCAACGGCCTCGTCCGTCTTGAGGACGCTGCGGAGGTATCGGCTTTGCGCAATGAGGGAATCGCGATGGTTGGTCTGCGCACCCAGCGGCACGCAGAGCACAAGCCAAAGAATGCCAAGAATAATTTTTCTCATCGCAGTTGGAAGATGACGGGGAATGTGTACGTTACTTTTACGGCGTGTCCATCCTGCATACCGGGAGTCCACTTGGGAGAAGAGGACAAGACCCGAACGGCTTCCTGGTCCAGGGATTCGTGCACGCCCTGGAGCACGCGCACATTGGTCACGCTGCCGTCGGCCTCAATGGAGAACCGGAGAAGAATTCGGCCTTGAATACCGTTTACCTTGGCCTCTTCGGGATAGCTGAGCTGACTGTTCACCCATTTGGAAAACGCGTTGGCATCGCCCCCATTGAACATGGGCTTCACGTCAAGCATGTTCAGCGGGACCGGCTCTTCAACGGATTCGGCAGCCTTGGTTTCCATAGCACCTTTCGCGCTTTTCTTGGGATTGCAGGCGAACATACATGCCGCCAGCACGGGAATCAGGGCCAGATACGACCAGCGTATCCAAGCGGCTGTTGCGGGTTTGAGCATCATGGTAATTCGGTTTTTGAGTTTTGCGTGCTGGAAGCAGCTGGCCAGGGAGAAACGCTGTTTACCCACGGCCTTTTGCACCAGAAGCAATTGATATTGCGTAGCATCGATACCATTTTGAAGAACCCCTTCATCGGCCTGGTACTCGTGCAGGAGCCGAAGCTCTTCCCGGATAATCCACACCAGCGGATTCCACCAGAAAAGAAGTTGAAGGGGAAAGAAAAGGAGGAGGTCCAGGGTATGTCTGTAGTGCACGTGCATCCGCTCATGCGTGAGGATGGCGGGGGCCTGCTCCAAGTCCTGCCGGCTCATCACCACCGTCCTTCCCCAGCTGAAAGAGGGCATGTTTTCTTCCAGCAAAACCAGCGTACAATCCTCCAGAACGCTCTTTTCTCCGCGACGGATGAGCCCGTTCAACTTCCAGGCCGATACCAGGTACAGCCCCAAAGCGCAGGCGGCCCCGCACACATAGAAGGCCAGAAGGACTTCCGGCCAGGGAAAAGCGGCCGGAAGGGTCTCCGCCGGTTCCGCGCCTACGCCGGCCAGGGTGAGTTCCTGGGCGATGCCGGCGGCCGCCACGGTCCTGAGGCGGATCACCGGGAGCAGCAGGCAGAGGTAACTGCCCGCCAGAAGAAGCGCCCGGTTCAGGCCGAAGAACGTGGTCCGGCGCATCACCAGCAGATAGAAGGCGTAGAACAGGCCCAGATAGAGCCCGGCCCGCGCGATATAGAGAAGGAACGGGGTCATTTTTTCTCGATTTTGGCAATGAGGTCTTTGAGCTGCCGGATATCCATCTTGTCCTCCTCCACGAACTGCGATACCAGGCTCAGGTAGGAATTGTTGTAGTAGCGGGCCACCACCTCCGAAACCGTGTCTCCACGGTATTGCCGCTCGGTGGTTTTCACCTTGTAACGGAAAGAGTTGGCCATGGGCTCCCGCTTCAGGAAATCCTTCTCTTCCAGGAACTTGACCAGTGTGGCCACCGTGTTGTAATGGGGCTTGGGGTCCGGGATATAGGCCATAAGGTCCCGGATGAACATGCTGCCGTGTGCCCAGAAAATATTCATGAGCCTCTCTTCCTTTTCCGTGAGTTTCTGTTTCATGTGTCTAATGGTTCTGGTGCAAAGATACAACAGTTTTTCTTATCTCCTAATTTTTTAGGAGTTTTCCGTATAATTTTAGGAATCCTTACCGCCCTGTGCCGGAAAACCTGCCGGTCGGCAAGCACCGATTAGCTGGCGAACAGCTTCAGGTTGTCGAAGGAGGGTTGCAGCTCGCCGGCCTCGATGCGGTGGATGATGTCCGTCACTTTTTCGTTCATGGGGGTGGGGAAGCCTATCTTGCGGCCATAGGCGGCGATGGCGCCGTTGATGGCATCGACCTCGGTCCGTTTTCCCTTCTCGATGTCCTGCAACATGCTGGCTTTCAGCTTCGCATGCTTTTTAATGGCGATGGGGAGGATGAACAGGGACAGCTGTTTTTTGATGGGACCGTGGTAGTCCAGCAGTTTCACGGCATCCTTGCCCTGCACCGGCTCAATCTTGATGCCGCCCTTTGCGCAAACGTCGATGCACTCCCTGATGAGGGCCAGCACCACTTTGCGGGAGGTCCGGTCGGCGGCCGCTTCGCCAAAGGTGCAGCCCAGCACGGTGCTCATGCCGGAAAAGGCGCTGTTGATGAGCAGTTTACTCCAGCGGGTGCCCACAAAATTGGGCTCAACGGTCACCGGTCCCATCATTTCCAGCATCCGCTTCACCTCCGGCAAGAGCTTGTTCGGCTTTGTGCCGATGCTGCCCAGCGAAAAGGTGAGGCTGTCCGGCGAACTGGTGAGTTCGCTCACGCCCGGCTCCAGGAGGGTGGCGCCCCAGGCGACGGTGCAGCCCAGGACCCGGTCTTCGCCCACGATATCGGCAATCCCCTGCTCCGGGAGGCCGTTTTGCAGCGTGATGATAACCCCGTCCGGCGCCAGGTAGTCCTTCAGGAAGGTAACCACCTCCGCGTTTTGCTGCTGCTTGGTAAGGAGGAAGATGATGTCGTACAGGCCGCTCATTTTGTCCGGCGTGTAGGCGGTGACAGGTTGGGTAAAGTTCACGGTTCCTGTCACTTGGGCCCCGTTCTTCTGCAGGGCTTCCACATGTTTTACATTGCGGTTGATAAGGTCAATCCGACCTCCTTTCCTCGTGATATAGGCACCCAGGATGGTCCCGAGGGACCCGGCGCCGTAAATGGCTGCTCTCATGGTATAGGTTCAGTATGTTCGTGTGACACTTATCTTCTTTCGTATCAATTTGTTACAGTATAATCCTCGTTCCATTTTGCGACGAGGATTGTGTTGCAAGTCGCTCTATTTCAGGCGATTAACTGTCACTAATTCGGCGGGACCGGTGAGGTAAACATCGGTGAAACGGTCCTCCGCGGCGGACTGGAAATCTACTTGAAGCCAGTCGCCACGGCGGCATTGGAGCCGATAGGAGACGGCCGCTCCGGAGCCGTCATGGCAGGTTCCGCCTTCCGCAGCGGGTGTACTTACCTCGCCACGGGGAATCGCCACCCCGGCCTTGTACGCAGCCAGGGCGCAAGCGGTGAGGCCGGTGCCGCACGCAAGGGTCTCTCCCTCCACCCCTTTCTCGAAGGTGCGGACATGGAGGCCGTCGGCCCGGACTTCCACAAAATTCACGTTAGTGCCCTCCGGCTGGAAGGCCGCATCCCAGCGCAAGGGTTTGGCTTCCGTCTCCATGTCGATGCCGTCCACCCCGGGCGTGAATTTCACGAAGTGCCGCGTGCCGGTATTCAGGAAATAGCCGTCTTTCATAGACGTAACGCCCTGCACATCAATCATTTTCAGCCGCACGGTCCAGGTTCGGAGGGGAGTGACCTCTCCAAACCCATGGCCACCCTCGGCCGTGTAAGAGGGAGGGGCCCAAAGCCGTGCTTCAGCACGTTGCGAATGGGAGGGGTCGCGGAGCGACGGTTTGGAGAGGTCACTCCCCTCCGAAAGAATCTCGGCGGTATGTTCCCCGTCTGGGGCGAGGAAGTGGTAAGTGCGGCCATCGGCGGGGTTGATACCCAGGTAGTTGGCGAAGGCCACGATGCAGCGGCCGCCGTTGCCGCACATCATGCCGCCGGAGCCGTCCGGATTGTAGAACTCCATCACGAAGTCGTAAGGAGAAGCTTCGACTTCACCCTTCGGGCTTCGCTCAGCATGACAAGCCCGGACTGAGCCTTCCCCGGACTGGGCGGGCGTGGGGGCTGAAGTAAGAATCATGAGGCCGTCCGTGTGGTACTCACGGCACAGCGCGCCAATCCGGGCCGGCTCCCGGAAGGGTTCCATTCCGCCCCGACGCCCGTCCAGCACCACAAAATCGTTCCCCGCTCCGGAGAACGTAAAAAACCGTGACACGTAACTATCTATCATACAATCGTTTCCGTTACATTCCTCGTTCAAATTTTGAACGAGGATTATACAGTAATTCACTCCGTATCAGCCAGTTAGCTGCCACAACAACATAGTGGTTATACACAACCGTCACACTTCAACGTAGTGGCACTTAACTCTCTGTATCTCAATTGTTTCCCACATAATCCTCGTTCAAAATTTGAACGAGGATTGTATTATAACTCGCTATGCGTCAGTCGCTTAGCGATCACACGGCTTGCCGCACCAGCTCCGCCAACAGCTTGATGCCGGGCTCCATCTTGGACTCGTCCACGAAGGAGAAGTTCAGGCGCATGGTGTTGCGGTGGCTGCCGTCCGTATAGAAGAAGGAGCCGGCCACATAAGCCACTCCCGCGGCCAGGGCCTGGTCGTACAGCGCCACGGTATCCACGGCCGACGGCAACGTAAGCCACAAAAACAAGCCTCCCTCCGGATAGGTCCAGGAGACGCCGGAAGGCATGTATTTTTCCAGCAGGGAAACCATCCGGTCGCGCCGGCGGCGGTACTCGGCGATGGTCTTCTGCAAATTGGTGTCCAGCAGGCCGGAAGCCAGGAACTCCGCCGCCAGGTATTGGTCCAGCACCGGCGGGCAAAGGTCCAGGCACTGTTTGCATACGTAAATCTGCTCCAGCAGCGGCTCCGGGCCGATCATCCACCCCAGCCGGAACCCCGGCGCGAAAATCTTGGAGAAGGAGCCCAATTGCAGGGTACGCTCCGGCGCCAGCTCGCGGATGGTGGGCACGGCCTCCCCGGAGTACCGCAGCTCCCGGTACGGGCTGTCCTCCACAATGAGGCAGTCCAGCTCCCGGGCCAGGGTCACCAGCTCCTCCCGCTCCGCCAGGGTCAAGGTCTTCCCAGTGGGATTGTTGAAGTCCGGAATTACGTATATGAACTTAATCTTTGGGGCGATTCCCGCAGAGGCAGGCACTCCTTCGGAATCGATCGGCAGCACCTGTGCCCTGTAGGCCCTGAAACTTTGCAGGGCGCCCAGGTAAATGGGATTGGAGGCAAGGACTACATCTCCGGGGTCCAGGAAAACGCGGGCGCAGACATCGATGCCCTGCTGGGACGATGTGGTAATCTGCACCTGCGAAACGGGCACGCCGTAACGCGAGGCTATCAGTTCCCGCAGCTCCGGGACGCCCTGCGTGGCGCCGTACTGCAGCGCCTTGGTGCCGTACTTCTCCAGCACCCGCTCCGTGAGGCCGGGGATATCGGCCAGGGGAAACGTGCACGCCGCCGGATACCCGCCCGCGAAAGAGCAGATGGCGGAAAGGTCCACCTTGCGGAAGATTTCGCGCACGGGGGATCGCAGGAAGGACGGCACGTCGGCAGAGAAGTATTTGTTGTAATCCATGAGATTTACTCGCTTCGCTCGAAATGACAAAAGGGTGCTCGGAATGACGGGAACGGCTAAGCCCGGGTGATATGCGCACCGAGGGCATTCAGGCGGCCTTCGATGTCCTCGTAACCGCGGTCAATCTGCTCAATATTGTCGATGGTGGACGTGCCCTTGGCGCTCATGGCGGCCAGCAGCATGGCGATACCCGCACGGATATCCGGCGACACCAGCCGCGCGGCCTTGAGCGTAATCCGGTGGTCATGGCCTATCACCACCGCCCGGTGCGGGTCGCAGAGGATAATCTGTGCGCCCATGTCAATGAGGCGGTCCACAAAGAACAGGCGGCTCTCGAACATCTTCTGGTGAATGAGCACGCTTCCCTTGCACTGGGTGGCCACCACCAGCATCACGGACAGGAGGTCCGGGGTGAGGCCCGGCCAGGGGGCGTCGGCAAGGGTCATGATGGAGCCGTCCAGGAAAGAGTCTATCTCGTAGCTTTCCTGCGCGGGAACGTAAATATCGTCTCCCTGCTGCTCCAGCTTGATGCCCAGGCGGCGGAACGCGTCCGGAATAATGCCCAGGTCATAGTACGACACGTCTTTGATGGTGAGGCTGCTCTGGCAGATGGCGGCCATGCCGATAAACGAGCCCACCTCAATCATATCCGGCAAAATTTTGTGCAGGGTGCCGTGCAGCGTCTCCACGCCATGGATGCGCAGCAGGTTGGAGCCCACGCCGTCGATATACGCACCCATGCGGTTGAGCATCTTGCAAAGCTGCTGCAGGTACGGCTCGCAGGCGGCGTTGTAGATGGTGGTGGTGCCTTTGGCCAGCACGGCGGCCATCACGATGTTGGCCGTACCGGTCACGGAGGCTTCGTCCAGCAACATGTATCGGCCTACCAGGCGGCCTTCCTGCGTGAGATGGAATGCACGGCGCGAGGCGTCATAGTCCATCCGGGCACCCAGCTTGACCATGCCGTCCAGGTGGGTGTCCACCCTGCGCCGGCCGATTTTGTCGCCGCCGGGCTTGGCGAACCAGGCATGGCCGAAACGGCTCAGCAGCGGCCCCACGACCATCACCGAACCGCGGAGCTTGGCACATTTTTGCACGAATTCCTCCGTCTCGATGTAGGTGGTGTCCACGGCATCGGCCTGAAACGTGTACATGCCCTTGGCCAGGCGCGTCACTTTAACGCCCATCTGCTGCAGCAGGTCGATAAGATTCTTCACATCCAGGATTTCCGGAATGTTGGAGATGGTTACCGGCTCGCTGGTGAGCAACACGGCGCTGATCACTTCCAGGGCCTCGTTCTTGGCGCCCTGCGGGGTAATGCTGCCGGAGAGCTTGTGCCCTCCCTCGATGATAAATTTTGCCATAGTGTACAAATATACTCTTTTTTGTCGGATTCCCGAAATTAACGGGCGCGCTATGAATACTGAATTTTTTTCCTTACCTTTGAAACGATTAACCACGGCCAAGATGAAATCCGCAAAAGAACTCATGCTGAGCATCTGGGAATTCTACCGGGACGGCTTCAGGAACATGACCTGGGGACGGCCGCTCATTTGGCTCATTCTCCTTAAAATCTTCATCCTCTTCGCCATTCTCCGTCTGTTCTTCTTCAAACCGGCCATGCGCGGTCTCACAGACGAGCAAAAAAGCGAGCTGGTGGGTGCACATCTTACAGAAAAAACCTTATCACATACAGATACACTAACCTTTAACTGATTTTACTATGGATGTAGTCATTTGGTCTCGCATCCAATTCGCCATGACCGCAGCCTATCACTGGCTGTTCGTCCCCCTTACCCTGGGCCTGGCGCTGGTAATGGCCGTGATGGAGACGCTCTACGTGGTCAAGAAGGACCCGTTTTGGAAGAAGACGGCACAGTTCTGGATAAAACTGTTCGCCATCAATTTTGCCGTGGGCATTGCCACCGGTATCATTCTGGAGTTCGAATTCGGCACCAACTGGAGCAACTACTCCTGGTTCGTGGGCGATATGTTCGGCGCTCCGCTGGCCATCGAGGGCATCCTGGCGTTCTTCATGGAAGCCACCTTCTTTGCCGTCATGTTCTTTGGCTGGGAAAAGGTCTCGCCCAAATTCCACCTGGCGTCCACCTGGCTCACCGGCATTGGCGCCACCATTTCGGCCTATTGGATCCTGGTGGCCAACGGATGGATGCAAAACCCTGTGGGCACCACGTTCAATCCCGACACGGTACGCAGCGAGATGGCATCGGCAGCGGCCTTCTGGGAAGTGGTCACCAACCCCGTGGCCGTGAGCAAGTTCTTCCATTCCGTCACCAGCGGCTGGGTGACCGGCGGAGTCTTCGTCGTCGGTGTCAGCGCCTGGTATCTCCTGAAAGGACGGGAGAAGCACTTTGCGCTGAAGAGCATCCTCGTGGGTGGTCTCGTGGGCCTGGCAGGCAGCGCCGCCGTCATGCTTTCCGGCGATGCTTCCGGCATCCACGCCGCTGAATTCCAACCCATGAAGCTGGCCGCTGCAGAAGGGCTGGAAGACGGCGGAAAGGGCGCAGCCTTCACCATCGTCCCGGGCATCAAGGTGCCGCACATGCTGTCTCTGCTCGCCACCCATGACTGGAACGGCTATGTCCCGGGCATCAACGACATCCTCCGCGGTTACACCGACAATGACGGAAACGTGATTCCTTCCGTGGCCGATAAGATGGCTATGGGCCGCACCGCCCTGGACGCCCTGGCCACCTACAGGGCCAACCGGGACACCAATCCCGAGGTGGCGGCCGCTGCCAAAGCCGTACTGAACGCCAATGTACAATATATGGGCTACGGCCATCTGGAGAAGCCCGAGGATGTAATTCCGCCCGTGGGTGTGGTGTTCTGGGCCTTCCGCTTCATGGTGGGTCTGGGCATGCTGCTGGCCCTGGTGCTGCTGCTCACCGTCTGGTTTGCCTGGAAGGGCAAGCTGGAAGGGTACCGCTGGCTGCTGTGGACGGCTATCTGGTGCATTCCGCTGGTGTACATTTGCGGCCAGTCCGGCTGGATTGTGGCCGAAGTGGGCCGCCAGCCCTGGACCATCCAGGGCCTGCTGCCGGTGAACGTGGCCATCTCCAGCCTAAGCGCAGGAGCCGTAAAGACCACCTTCTTCGTGTTCCTGGCCGTGTTCGCCCTCTTCCTCGTGATTGAAATCCGGATCATGTTGCGTGCCATCCGGAAAGGACCTGAAGTTGAACCTGGTAATGCTTAGACTATGAGTTACGAATTCTTACAGAACTACTGGTGGTGCCTGGTAGCCCTGCTGGCAGGGTTGCTGGTGGCCCTGATGTTTGTACAAGGCGCCAACCTGCACCTAGGAAACCGCGCGCTGGACGAAACCCGTAAACGGATGATCCTGAATTCCACCGGGCGCAAGTGGGAACTTACCTTCACCACACTGGTCACCTTCGGCGGAGCGTTCTTCGCCTCCTTTCCGTTATTCTACAGCACCAGTTTCGGCGGTGCCTACTGGGTGTGGGTGCTGCTCCTGCTCACCTTCGTATTCCAGGCAGTGGCCTACGAGTTTCAGAACAAAAAGGGCAACCTGTTGGGCGTGAAGGGCTTCCGTATCGCCCTCATGATCAACGGCATCCTGGCCCCCTTCCTGGTGGGAACGGCCGTGGGAACCTTCTTCACCGGTTCGGATTTCACCGTGAACAAACTGGCCATCGCCAACCCGTCGGCCCCGGTCATCAGTACTTGGGGGAATGGCTGGCATGGCCTGGAGGCTCTGGGACAGTATCACGCCGTCCTTCTGGGCTGCACCCTGGTCTTTCTGGCAGCCATCCTGGGAGCCCTGTATGTCCTCAACAATGTAGATGATAAGAAAATTGAGGCCGAGATGCGCCGCTGCATCAAAATGGCAGCCGTCCCCTTCCTGCTGCTCTTCATAAGCTGGACGGCCATCCTGCTTTGCCGCCAAGGCTTCGCCGTTGATGCCCGGGGCGTGGTTTCCATGGAGCCTTACAAATACCTGCACAACCTGCTGGAGATGCCGGTGGTGCTGGTGATGCTGCTCGCAGGCGTCGTTCTTGTGCTCTGTAGTCTGTACCTGGGCGCCTTCAGCCAGTCCCGCAAGGGCATCTGGATGGCCACGCCCGGCACCGTGCTGGTGGTGATGAGCGTGTTCTTCCTGGCCGGTTTCAACGGAACGGCCTACTATCCGTCCTGCACAGACCTCCAGAGTTCCCTCACCCTGCAGAACAGTTCTTCCAGCCGGTTCACCCTCACCGTGATGTTCTGGGTATCCCTGCTCATCCCGTTTGTGCTGGCGTATATTGTCTATGCCTGGAGGGCGATGGACCGCAAATCCATCACGGCCGATGAAATAGAAAGCACCGACCACAAATATTGACGGCGGTCACACGTGCTCCACCTCGGGGTGCAGCGTGATACCGTATTTCTGCGCAATGGCCTGGATGACTTGGTTCTCCAGGCCAATAATGTCTTGGGGAGAAGCTGTGCCTGAGGCGTTTACTATCACCAGCGGCTGGTTCTGGTACACTTGTGCGCCGCCGTTCCGGGCGCCTTTGAACCCGCACTGCTCAATCATCCATGCAGCGGGGACTTTGATGCCGTCCCCTACCTCGTAGTGGGGCACCTGGTAGTCCGGGCCGTTGTCCTCGCGGGCTGTGGCCACGATACGCTCAAAGTGCTCGCGGGAGACGACGGGATTGCAGAAAAAGCTGCCCGCACTGCCCAGTTCTTCCACCGCCGGCAGTTTGGCCTGCCGGATGCCGATGATGGCGTCGCGGATGTCGCCAGGCGCGAGCGATAAAGTGCCGGTTCCGGGGAACTCCACTTCGCTTCGCTCCGTTCCGGCCCCTCCCATTCCCTTCGGGAACAGGCCCCTCCCCCTACCCATGTCCGGGGGTGGACATGTCCCCGGAACCGGCACTTTCCCACTCTCTTCCAGGGCTTCACGGACACCGCCGTAGTCCAGGCGGGGCTGCGGGGTGCGACTAAGGCGATAGGTAACGGCGGTGATGACGAACCGGCCTTTCCACTCGGTCTTGAACTTGGAGGTACGGTAGCCGTAGGCGCAGTCGGCCGGGTCGATGTCCACGAAACAGGCCTCCTGGCGGTCCCAGGCACGGATTCCGCTGATGATGTCCTTGGCCTCCACACCATATGCGCCAATGTTCTGCACGGCCGATGCCCCCACTTCGCCGGGAATGAGCGAGAGGTTCTCGGGGCCCCACAGGCCTTCCGACGCAGCCCAGGCGCAGAAGTCGTCGAACACCACCCCGGCGCCGCAGGTGACCGATTCTTCGCTTCGAGATTCTTCGCTCCGCTCAGAATGACAGATGGCCATGTGAAGCACCGTTCCGGGAAAATCTTTGGTAAAGAGGAGGTTGGAACCGCCGCCCATCACCAGCACGGGCTGTGGCAGGGCGTCCCAGTCCAGGACCGGAAGGTCTTCTTCGGCCGTCACTTCCACGAACAGCGCACACTTCACCTTCATCCGGAAGGTGTTCCGGCCGGAAAGGTCGCAGTTGTCATACCTCGTTACCATAACTCATTCTTCGCGCAACGGCTTACTGCTGCGGGGCGGGACGCAGGTCAAGCTGAAGCTCGTCCAGCTGGGCCTGGTCAATCTCCGACGGGGAGTCAATCATTACGTCGCGGCCCTGGTTGTTCTTGGGGAAGGCGATGTAGTCGCGGATGGTGTCCTGCCCGCCCATGAGGGCGCACACGCGGTCGAAGCCGAAGGCCAGGCCGCCGTGCGGCGGAGCACCGAACTTGAAGGCGTTGATGATGAAGCCGAACTTGTATTCCGCCTCTTCCGGGCCGATGCCCAGAACCTCGAACATGCGCTTCTGCATGTCGGCATTGTGGATACGGATGGAACCGCCGCCCAGTTCGTTGCCGTTGAGCACGAAGTCATAGGCATTGGCGCAGACGCGCTCCAGGTCCTCTTTCTTGTCGCTGTAGAACCACTTTTCGTGCTCCGGCTTGGGGGCGGTGAAGGGGTGGTGCATGGCGTAGAAGCGCTGGGTTTCGTCGTCCCATTCCAGGAGCGGGAAGTCCACAATCCACAGCGGGGCGAACTCCTTGGGGTTGCGAAGGCCCAGGCGGCCGCCCATTTCCAGACGGAGGACGCCCAGCATGGTCTGTACCTTGCGTTTGGCGGGACCGCTCATGATGAGCATCAGGTCGCCGGCCTTGGCTTCCGCGGCGGCAGCCAGTCTGGCCAGGTCATCGGCCCCGTAGAACTTGTCGATGGAGGATTTGAAGCTGCCGTCGGCGTTGACTTTTACGTAAATGAGGCCTTTGGCACCCACCTGCGGGCGTTTTACCCACTCGGTGAGCTCGTCAATCTGCTTGCGGGTGTACTCCGCCGCGCCGGGCACGCAGATGGCGCCGACGTAAGCGGCATCGTCCAGGACGCTGAAGCCTTTGCCTTTGGCTACGTCGGTGAGTTCGTGGATGGTCATGCCGAAACGGACGTCGGGCTTGTCGGAGCCGTAATTGTCCATGGCATCGTACCAGCTCATGCGGGGCATGGGGTTGGGAATATCCACGTTCAGGACGTTCTTGAAGATGGTGCGCATCATGCCCTCGAACATGTTCAGGACGTCTTCCTGCTCCACGAAGGACATTTCGCAGTCAATCTGGGTGAATTCGGGCTGACGGTCCGCGCGGAGGTCTTCGTCACGGAAGCAGCGCACAATCTGGAAGTAGCGGTCGTAGCCGGCCACCATCAGCAGCTGCTTGAAGGTCTGGGGGCTCTGCGGCAGGGCGTAGAACTGGCCGGGATTCATGCGGGAAGGGACCACGAAGTCGCGGGCGCCTTCCGGAGTGCTCTTGATCAGGTACGGCGTCTCGATTTCCATAAATCCGTTGGCGTCCAGGTAGTTGCGCACCTCATGAGCCACTTTGTGACGCAGGGCCAGGGCGCGCTGCAGCGGTCCGCGGCGCAGGTCCAGGTAACGGTATTTGGCGCGAAGGTCCTCGCCGCCGTCGCTCTCTTCCTCGATGGTGAACGGCGGAGTCACGCTCTTGTTCAGGATGTTGATGGCCGATACCTTGATTTCGATGTCGCCGGTGGGCATCTTGGCGTTTTTCGCCTGACGCTCAACCACTTCGCCCTTGACCTGGATCACGAATTCACGGCCCAGGGAGGTGGCTACCTCCACCAGGGAAGCGGGAGCGTCGGCCTCCACGACCAGCTGGGTGATGCCGTAACGGTCACGGAGGTCGATAAAGGTCATGCCGCCCAGTTTGCGGGCTTTCTGTACCCATCCGGCAAGGGTCACCTGCTGCCCTTTGTTCTCAATGCGGAGCTCTCCGCATGTGTGTGTTCTGTACATAGTTTATGCTATTTTTGTCTATTGCATGGAAACAATCTACAAAAATAGCAAAAAAAACCGAATTAGTTGCCTTGCAAGCCCAAAGAGGCCGGCGTTTGTACCCCAATTCCCTGAAGGGAAGGTGACGCCGGCGGAGTGTCATTCGCCGTAACCGCCCTCGTAGTAGCCGTCCGGCTCTTTCAGGCTGGACGGGGTGCCCACGGGATACTTGCTGTCTTTGTAAGCGTACGGCATCTCGACACGGATGAAGTACGGCCCGGCCGGCGATTCCGGCCAGTAGGTTGCAAACGGCGTCCCTTTGTGGAGCGGTTCACCGTCAGGACCACTTTCATCTCCGAGGGTCGCACCGGTCGCATTGTTGACCAGGACGTAGCGCAGTGACCGGACCTTGCCTTCCGGGAAATGGGTTTTATTCCCCACCTTCCCCTTTCTGCTATGATCCGTCGATCCCGCCGGAATCATCATCGCCTCATAGCGGGCAACCGTCCTCACGCCGGTGTAATGCCATTTTTCGCTTATCTGTCCCGTTTCGGAATCCATTTGATACATGGACGACAACAGCCAATAATTCGTCGCTCCTCCAACGCCGCCGATGCCGCCGTGCTGAAGGGCCAGACCGCCCCAGGGCATATCCGTCGTGCCCGTCATGACCTCAATCCAGACAGACCAGGGATCCAGGGTGGGTTTTGTCGAAATGAGATGATAGTAAACCCCTTCCACCTGGGTGCAGATTGTCTGCGTCGTCGCGTAGAACTGAGGACGCATTTCATAGGGGGTTGCTCTGTCGTTGCCGTATTCGTCGGTATCCCATTCCAAATATTTGATTCCTTCCATGGAGCGGGTAGGGCCGATTGGCTCCATCACCCCGAGTTCTTTGACCACCGGGGTGAGGTAGCACTCCCAGATGGGGTCGAATTCCAGGTTGGTCGTCAAGTCCGTGAACTTGTGGTAAAAGTATCCTATCGCACTGATATGCGGCGTAATCTCCAGCTCCGGAAGCAGGAACAGTTTGTAAGCCAGCGGAGTAACGATTGCATCTTGGACTGTCTCGGTGCCGAAACCGAATTTCAGCCTGAAATCCATATCCGCCCCCATGCCGAAAACGCCGTACAGCAAGAGGTTCGGGGATGCAGTGACGCCGGCGGAAGCATACAAGGACCCGGAGAAGCCGCCCAGGCTGGGGGTCAATTCCACTTTGCTGGGCTTGGGCGGCTGATGGCGTGCGGTGAATCCGTCTCCTTTGTTGTACGAGATGCCATATGTGCCCATATCATAGGTGTAGGAGACCGAGGAAGTGAATGTAATGGTGCCGCCAAGCCCGACCTTTCCGCTCAGCTTGAGTTGCGGGACCAGAACTAAACCCGGAGCCACGACAATCGGGACAAACTCCAGCGTAATCAGGTGGAACGGCCAGTCTTTATTCAATTCGCCTTTCAGTGTGAAGTCCGCGCCCAGCGTAAAGACCGGATTGGCCGTGAAATGGACATACTGCATCTCTCCCTGCATGATGCCGATGGCAAACTTCGTATTGATGGACAATTGGGCGCCGAAGGCCACCTCCGCGTTTTTCTCTGCGTGCTTGAAAGACATTTTGGGCAGGGTCCACATCTTGCTCATCATGGCCTTGGTGTCCGGCGAGAGTCCCAGCAGGGCCTCTGTTTCCGCTTCACCGAAGAACAGCTCCCCTGACGGGCCGACGCTGAACGAAATCGCATTGCCGTTCTGGTCAGTGACTGACTTCACATGGGAGGAGAGATTCAGCTCGATGCCGCCGTCTTTAAGCAGGGCGCCGGTTTCATCGTAGAGCGGCGTCCCCACCGTCAGTTCCTCAAAGGGTGCGGCGAAGTTGGCTTCCGGATAGGCCGACACTTCATACTGACCGCCGCCCAAATCCTTGCATGAGATAATCTTATAGACCCCGCCCTCCGGGAGGTCACTTGTAGGCTGGTCGAAAATCAGATAGCCTCCCTCCTCCGGATGCATTCCCTCATGAACAATCATGTTGAATACGGGGCGATGCAGGGCCGCACCATGCTCGTTGTACAGAACCTCGCCGTCGGGTCCCCGCAGCCATGCCTCATCGGTCTGGATGAGCGTAACCTTGTCCAGCAGTTCCGGCGTCATGATGGTGGCGCCATCTTTCAGGACCGTCTTGGATTCCACCGGGTAGGAATGGCCACTGATATCACCAATCAGGTACACCACACTGCGCTCCAGGGTTTTTCCCCTCGTCGTGCCCACCGTCCGCACCGTCTTTCCGCCATTCGCGTCGATGAAGGTAATCTCAAAGCCCTTCGCGTAGTCCCGCGCCGGGACAATCAGGAACAGCGGACACATGGAACCGGCCGGGAACTCCAGCCCGTCGCCCAAGTCTAACGTCAGGACCTTGCCGCTGCCGGTGATTTCGGCCTTGGGATAGCTCCCGCCTGTCAGTTTCATCGTACCGGAAACCGCCGCGCCTGAAAGGTCCCGGAATTCCACGGTCTTTACGAGCGTTTCCGTCTCGAAAACCTGCCCGATTTTCAGCACGGCCGTCATGTTCCGGAAACGCAGGCCGGAACCTTTGCTCCCTTCTCCCAGCAGGATGTTTGCCGCCGGATCAGGCTGGACCACGCCGTTATAGGTCACGTAGTGCTGTTTCGCCGGGAAATCGATGACAATCGACTCACCGTCACTCCCGGCTCCTTTCTGATAGGGCGAATAGCCCGTCAGCCGGCCGGCAGGGATGCTTCCGCCCGTCGTGAAATCCGCCGTCTTCCGGTCATAGGACAGGTCTTCGGCCTTCAGGGTGAACAAAACGTTTCCGCTGTTGCCACCGAATACGCCAATCTGCTCACCGGCTTCCCAGAACGATTCCAGTTTTACGCCCGGATTATCGACAAGGATGGATTTGGTGACGGCCACATCGGCGTCGAAGGTGGCGCGAAGGCGCGCAGGCTCGCTCCCGTTCTCGGGGCTGAGGCTGTCGTTGGTACAGGCGGACAAAACGAGAAGCACCGCCGGAATTATGTGGATGGAATAGCTTGTTTTCATCTTTCCTGCATTTTTTTGTTAGTCCCAGTCGGTATGGTCGCCGTAGCCGAAATCCTGGCCTTCCACATTTGCGGGGGCGTCCTGAACCGTGAATGTGGCATAGACCAGTTCATCATTTTTATCGTAAACCCTGACCGTTGCGCTGCGGGCCGATGTTTCCGTCTCCGCACGGGCGGTCGAAGTCAGCCGGAGTGTCGAACCGTTTACGTACTCGGCCATCAACCAGCCGGCGTCCGTTTCCGGAACCCATCGCCAGGTGTTGGACGATACCAAAATCTCGCGCATGTCCCCGTCCGACGACAGCAGTACCGTCATTCCACTGGGGCCGTCCTGAATCCAGTCGTATTTTGCACTCATGGCCTGCTGAGGGAAAGTGATAATGGTGTAGGTTTGCTGGACAATCCGGATTGTCTTGCTGAAAACCGTTCCCGCCTTCACGCTTACCGTACAAGTACGCGGCTGTGCATATTCCCAGCCGTTGTCATACGCGTTGCGGACCTTATAGTCCTCTACGTCCAGGCGAAGTTCCGTGGCCGACGTGACTGTCTTGCACCAGGATTCGCTGGATTCGGCCGTCCAGTCCTTGATGTCCGTTTCCACCGGCCAGACAACGACTCCCGTATCCAGATTCAGGACGGTTTCGTCCGGCAAGCTCGCCTTGAAATAGGGGCCCGTAGTGCCGGGATCGGTCCCGGGGTCAGTGCCCGGATTGGTTCCCGGATTCGTGCCGGGGTTGGTCCCAGGATTCGTGCCGGGGTTGGTCCCAGGATTGGTTCCAGGATTTGTGCCGGGGTTGTTGCCCGGGTTGGATGGTTTTCCGCAGCCGCTCACAACTGCCGCACAAAGCAGGAAGACCAGAATGCCGTAAATTTTTCTGAAGGGATTCATCGCGCTATTTTTTTACAAATGTATCGCGATATGCCGGACGACGGCTACCATCGGCAGAAAATCTTGCTCTCAATTCGGGAAATGCAAGAAAAATTCTCCCATTGTCGGAAAATAAAGCTGCCGATTCAGGAATTGAAACCGCCCGGACAAGCATACTTCCCGGAAAAAACGTATCTTTGTATATCATGAGGAAAGGAATTTTCATAGGCCTTGCCATAGTCCTGTCCCTGGCGTCCGCCCGGGCGCAGGAGATGGCTTGGGAGCGGCTGCCGGACCTGACGGTTCCGCGCGCCGGCCATGCCCTGCTGCAACTGAACGGCGAGCTCACCGTCATCGGCGGGCACACCACCGGTTTCATTCCCACCGCAACGGCAGAGTATTTCAAAGACGGCAAGTGGAACAAAGTGCAGTCCTTGTACACCCATGACAACGGTTTCTGCCTCCCGCTCAGGGACGGAAGCGTTCTGCTGGGCGGCGGGCTGCAGGAAGCGTTCGGCATCGGCCAGAGTTTTTCCGCGGAGCGCTACCTGCCTGTGAGTCATTCCTTTGAACCTGTTTCCATTCTGGACCGCCGGCGTGCCGCTTCCACCGCCCTGGAATTGGAAGACGGCTCCATCCTGGTGTCCGGAAACTGGTATGCCGACGATGCGCTGGAGATGTATTCGGCCAAGGACGGCTTTGCAACGGTAAAGGAAACGGCCGAGAACCGGGGCTATCCGTGGATTCTCCCGACGGCTCCGGACAACGCCATCATTTTCGGCGCCGTGGATTCCTGGGGGCACCCGGGAAAAGGATGGGTGGACCGCCTGCATGGGGAGGCCTTCCATGAGCCCCTGCTGCTTACCGCGCGGCCTATGTCCTCGGACGGGAACATGGAGCAGCCCCTCTGCAAAATAGGAGAATACGACTATCTTATGCTCGTCGTCAACGACAGTTTGGAGGCCAACGGCATCCTGCGGGTCCACGGAGAGGCGTTTTCCCTTCTGGAACTGGAAACGGAGATCCCTCGCCGGGGAGCGGACGGTCCCATCCTTTATTGGACTCCCCTGCTATGTGACGGAGCGTACGCCTGGGCGCTGGGGACCGACCCGAAGTCCCGGGCTTATCTGCTTCAGATTGACTACAAACCGGCCCTGAGAGGGGGAAAAGCCACGCTGAAACTCCACTATACGGAGCCCTTGGAGGACCTGCCCCAGTACGGCGCCTGCACCATGCTGCCGGACGGACGGATTGCCCTCGCCGGCGGAATTAAAGGCTCCAATTACAAGCCCTTCGCCTGTGTCTATCTCTTTGACACCCGCCAGGAAATGCTCGTTGCCGATACCGACGACACCGCCCGCTCCGAAACTGCCGGAAGGGTGGCCGGGATTCTCGCCGGACTTGCCCTGGCGGGACTGGGCTGGTGGCTGGCCCGAAAGCGCAACCAGCCGCGCGTAGAGCAAGCTGTCCCGCAGCAGCCGGAATCCCACGGCCAGCGGGACCGGGAGCTATTTGAGAAGGTATCGGCCCTGATGGAGAAGGGAATGTTTACGAAGAAGGGGCTTTCGATTGCCGACCTGGCCACTACCCTCGGGACCAATACCAAGTACATTTCCTCCTGCATCAACGCCGGAGCGGGTTGCTCTTTCCTGGACTATGTCAACGGCTACCGCATCCGTTTTGCCCAGAAAAAGCTGTTGGAGGAGCCCCAGATGCGGCTCTCCGACGTAGCCGATGCAGCGGGGTTTGCGTCGGAATCGGCCTTTTACCGGAATTTCAAGGCGGTCACCGGACAGACGCCGGCCGAATGGCTCGCCCGTATTTCGGGATAAACGCTTGCTTTTGGCATAAAAAACGTATCTTTGCATGTTATGACGGAAGTACGCGCCAAAAAAGCCCTCGGGCAGCATTTTCTTACCGACCAGAAGGTCGCCCGGGCCATTGTGGATGCCCTGGAGGCTTTTCCGGCCATCGCTCCGGGCGAAGCGAAGACAGCTGCCGGCGACCGGCCGTGTTCGGATTCTTTGCAAAAGGGAGGGTCGGAGGAAGCTTGTTCTCCTGTCCTGGAGGTGGGTCCCGGGATGGGCGTCCTTACCCAATACCTGCTGGAGCGGAAAGATATCGACCTGAAACTCATTGAGATAGACACCGAAAGCGTGGAATACCTTCTGACGCACTTTCAGGGCATGCAGGGCCGTCTCATGGAGGGCGATTTCCTGACGCTGAAGCTGGAAAAGCTGTTCCCGGACAAGTTTGCCATTATCGGCAATTTCCCCTACAACATTTCTTCGCAGATTTTCTTCAAGGTGCTGGACTACAAGGAGCAGATTCCGCAGGTGGTGGGCATGGTGCAGAAGGAAGTGGCTGAGCGCATTGCCTGTCCGCCCGGTTCCAAAACCTACGGCATCCTGAGCGTGCTGCTGCAGGCCTGGTACAATATCGAATACCTCTTTACGGTGGGCTCCGGCTGCTTCGCTCCCCCGCCCAAGGTGGAGAGCGCCGTGATTCGGCTCAAGCGGAACGGACGCACGTCCCTGGGCTGCGACGAGGCCCTGTTCAAGACGGTGGTGAAAACGGCCTTCGGACAGCGCCGCAAGATGATGCGCAATCCCCTGAAGCCCCTCGCACGCGCAAAGGCGGAACGCTGCGGCTGGTCCGAGGATGAGCTGGCGGCCTTCCTGGCCCAGGACGTATTCTCTCTCCGCCCGGAACGCCTTTCCGTAGAAGACTTCGCAGCCCTAACCAATCTGCTGGCTTAATTACATCCCAAGCAATAAGGCAGGAGCAATGCCCAGGTTAGCACAAAGAAGGCGGGCAACCCGGAGCGTGGGTTCTGCCCTTCCTGTCACGTAGTCGTTGATACGGGATGGACTCACTCCAATTTTCTGCGCAAGTTCCTTTTGGGAAAGGCCGTTTTCTTCCAGTGACATTTGGATAATCTGGGCCGTTGTGGGCTTGCCGATGGGATAGTGTTTTTTCTCATAGGCAATAACCACATCTGACATAATGGCAAGTTCCACCGCCAGCGGATGGGTTGCAGGCATATCCTCCGTAACAAGGGGAAGCAGTTCCTCCACCCTGTGCGAGGCGTATTCATAACGGTATTTGTCCAAATTCCTCATATTGCCGATGCGTCCATTTTTTCATATTCCCGGTGTGTCCCCACAAAACGGATGAACACATAACCCATTACAAACTTAACCACTACGACCAAGCGGTACTTATTGCCATGAATGTTGAATACATAGTGTTGATTCCCCACAGCATCCACGGACCCGAAATCTGCCCTCATCTCCGCAAAACTGCTCCAATCCGCAGACTCTGTTATCTCATACCATCTTTCGAGCGGAGCCTCTGCATCTTCCCTTCCCGGAGTTTCGTAAAACTCCTTCAGTTTCCTATGAGACACAATCCTCATTACATCCATTCTTTTCGCAAAGATAGGACGAAAATTTGGAATTCACAAGCAATTAGCGCGTAAGTTTTGCATTTCAAGATTTTTCCCTACTTGGTCTTTAGCGCCATGATTTCGGCTGTTTTCGTGGCGCTTGGACCGGCGCTGAACTTAGAACTGGAAGTAGATGAAGGACTGGAGGTCGGCGGTGATGAACTGGTAGAAGAAGACGATGATGGCCACCACCACCAGGGCCATAACGGGCAGCGGAAGGCGGGCAAAGACAATGCGGTACCGGCGTTTGAAGCGTTCGGGCAGCCAGTGGACAAGCATGCCCAGCACGAACACCAGCAGAACGGCGCGATGCTGCCAGGCCATGGCCGGCAACAGCGACAGGTCCCAGGCGCTGCCAATCTGGTTCACCATGTTCTTGGCCGTATTCCAGGCCTGCTCGTTGGCGAGGGCCGGGTCCAGGTTGGAGCCGCTGCGGAAAAACAGCCGGGTGAAGGTAATGAATACGAAGGTTTGGAATATGTCCCACGCGCTGGACATCCAGCGGGCTCCGGCCGACGGCAGCTTTTCCGGAACGACCGCACCCTTGGCCGTCATCGCCGGCGCCTTGACCACCGCATCCTTCCCCAGGACAGCCCAGCGGTAGCAGTACTTCACAAACGTACCGGCCCAGATAATCAGCAGCCACACCGCGAACATGTTCCACACCGGCGCATGCGTCCAGCGCACCAGCAGGGCGCTAAGCGACATTAAGGCACTGATCAGCAGCAGTTTCTGCTGCATGCTGCGCTTGGTCCAAACTTTATAGATTACCATGCCGAGGCCGTTGAGGCCGCCCCAAATCATGAAATTCCAGCTGGCCCCGTGCCACAGGCCGCCCAGCAGCATGGTGTTCATGGAGTTGATGTTGGTGGTGATAAGCTTCCGGTCCTGCGGGCACAGCCAGGCCCACACGCCGATAGCGGCCGCCACCGCAAACACCCCGAACGCCACCCACCAGGAGCCGCTGAGGAAACTGCCGAACACCGCCACCGCCAGGATAATCACGAAGGTGGCCGGCGTCGCATTGCGGTTGCCCCCCAGCGGGATGTACAGATAGTCCCGGAGCCAACGCGACAGCGACATGTGCCAGCGGCGCCAGAACTGCTGCGTATTCACCGCTTTATAGGGCGAGTCGAAGTTCTGGGGCAGGTAGAAACCCATGAGCATGGCCACGCCCGTGGCGATGTCCGTATAGCCGGAAAAGTCCGCATACACCTGCAGGGAATAGCAGAACAGGGCGCTCAAATTCTCGAAACCGCTGTACAGCAGCGGATTTTCGAACACGCGGTCACAGAAGTTCACCGCCAGGTAATCGGCCAGGATGAGCTTCTTGACGAGGCCGTTCATAATCCAGAATACGGCGATGCCGAACCATCGGCGCGAAAGGTTATACGGCTTGTGCAACTGCTCGACGAACTCCACGGCGCGGACGATGGGGCCCGCCACCAGCTGCGGGAAAAAGCTCAGATAGAAGCCGAAATCCAGGAAATTGGCCACCGGCGCTATCTTCCGGCGCTTGACGTCCACCACATAGCTCACCGCCTGGAAGGTGAAGAAGGAAATGCCCACCGGCAGGATGATGGCATCGACCCGGAAAACTTCCGCGCCCATGAGCATGTTGAGCCATTCGCCCAGGACGTCGTGCACCTCCAGATGCAGCCCCAGCAGGTTGTTCACGAAGTCCGTCAGGAAGTACGCGTACTTGAAATACGCCAGGATACCCAGGTCCACCATCACGCTGAAAGCCGTGAGGGCCGACCGCGCCCGCTCGGAGCGCAGACGATTCAAATACTTAGCTGCGAAGTAGTTATAGACAATCACAAAGAGCAGCAGCGCCAGGAAGACACCGCTGGTCTTGTAATAGAAGAACAGCGACACGGCAAAAAGGTAGCCGTTGCGGAGCAGCACCTTGGAGTGAAAGAGCGAGAAAACGGCAAACACCAGCGCGAAAAACGCCCAAAAGTAGAATTGGGTGAAGAGCAACGGATGGGCCTGGTCGAAGGAGAGCAGGCTCAGGAAGAAATCCCGTATGATATCCAGAAGACTCATCGCCGGTAATAAGCGTCCATGATGGCGTCGAAGAGCAAATCTCCCACCAGTTTATAACCCGCCGGCGTCAGATGGACCTTGTCCCCCTGGGCCAGCCCGGCCTCTTCCCATTGGGCGATGGAACCATAGCCGCCCATCACCTGGTACCAGTCCCAGAACATGCCGCCGCATTCCTCCGCCAGTTCCCGAAAAGCCTTTTCAGCGGCGTCGGTATGGGGATTCACCTTCTTTTTCCGCAGCCAGCTGTCGTTGATGCCGCTCATCAGGATGGCGCAGTGCGGATTCGCGCGCCGCACCCGGGCGATGAGCTGGCGGTAGTTGGCCTTGAAACGGCGGACGTCGAAATCGGCCGATTGAATATCGTTGATGCCGATGGAGAAAATCACCAGGTCCGGCATCACGCGACGGAGCTCCTGTTCCCAAAGGTCGCAGCGGAGCCAGGACTGCGTGGAGGCGCCGTTCACCCCCACCTCGCTGAGCGAAAAACCGCCGCTGGACTTGTCCAGGTACAGGCCGCGGAGGGCGTATCGGCCTTTTCCGCTGAAGCACAGCTGAATCCAGTCCGTGTAATGCGGCAGGTCGAAATGGCGGAGGCCCTGCGTGCCTATCCCGTGCAGCGTGTCGCGCCCGTTCACCAGCAGCAGGGGTTCCAACGTGCCGTCGCCCAGGACATCGACCCGGTTGAAGGTATAGCGTTGCTGCAGGACTGTGCGCTCGCGGGGTTTCAGGTCAATGATGACCCGCGCCGACGTATCCCGCGCCAGCGCCACCATCCCGGTGAGGCCCAGGGCCTCGTCGCCGGGCTTGAGGCAGTTGACACTTTCCCACTGGCCGATATAAGAGCTGTTGTAACTGACGGGCGTATTGGTACCCGCCGTGGCGAAGGGAAAAACCAATCCCCGACCGCCCTCAATGCCGTATCGCAGGCTCAGGAAATGACGGCGCAGGCGGTCGCTGAGGGTGCCGCCCTGCACGTGCGAGCCGCCCACGTGGAGCACACGGACATCGCCGCCGCCGGTGAGCAGAAGGGTGTCCAGCTTGCTGCAGAAGCGCTGAAAATCAGCCGATTTACCCTGCAACACGTTTTTGTCCGTACGGATGAAAGGGTAACGCGGCAGGCGTCGGCCCTCCATAGAAAGGACCGTCAGAAGCAGCAGGACGACCGCGAGCGCCCGCTTCATGGCCGCATGGCGTTTTGCACCCGTTGTTCCGGAAGCGTTTTCCTGAGGGTGTAGAAGTCATAATAGGTGAGGAAGGAGCGCGAAAGGGCGTCTCCGACCTTCTGGGCGCCGGCGGGCGTGAAGTGGATGTAATCCGGGCCGGCATACGGCGGACTGTGTCGAACCCACTGGACCATGGAATTCTCGCCGCCCATCATACGGTAGAGGTCCCAGTAAGCGGCATCGTTCCGTAAAACCGTGGCTTTCAGGGAATCTACCAGTTCCGGAAGGTGCGGCCAGGTAACCACGCGGCCATTGACGCTCCTGCCCATGTCGGAGGGGCCGATAAAGAGGATTTTGGCCTGGGGCGCCACTTCGTGGAAATAATCGATTTGCCTGGCGATTTGCTCCTGATACGGCTCTATCTGTTTGGCGCCGCGAATCATGGGCATCATGTTCCCGCCGAACTGCAGGATGATGAGACGGGTGTCCGTCAGGGAGAAACTGTCCTTCATGAGCGGCTTGCTGATTCGGGTAAAAATGGTACCGGAACAGCCTCGGAGCGGCACATTGTCCACTGCGACACCGTTTTCACCGTCGGCGCTGATACCGTAGATTTCCGCACTGCCGCTGAAGGTGAGCGTGGCTTTTTTCACCGGTCGGCCGAAGTGCCAGGTAAGCAGCGTGGTGCCGTTTTCCCCTTTTTGCACCACCGGTTTGGGTTTGGACGTGTCTGATACGGCTTTTACCACCAGTTTCTCTCCTTTCCCGTACAAAACGGAAACGTTTTCAAACGTTTTTACGCCTTCGCGGGCCGTTTTGTTTTTGCTGCTGCGAAGGGAGACCGTGCCGCTTCCCGCAAATTGCACCACCTGCGCCAGAATGCCGTAGCGGCTGTGCCCGGCGCGCTGGGTAGTGGAATCGCCGTACATGGTGTACTGAGTGAAGCCGCCGCTGGCCGATTTATAGATGCTGGCCGACGGAATGTTGCCTATCGCCGGGAACAAGCCCGTTCCACTGCCGCCGAAACGCTCCTGCAGTGTCTGCCGGAGGTCTTGGCTGATGCGGTCCAGTTCAATCTGGGAATCTCCGTAGTGCACAATGCGCACCAGGTGATCATCGGCATCCTCCAACTGACGGAACACCGGGTCGAAGAAACGATAATCGTCACCGGGCAGGTAAATCCGGTCCGGATTTTCGTAAAAGAAGCGGCGGTAATAGTTGAGGGTGTCGTCCTCCATGCGGAAGCGAGCCTCCAAGGCAAACAGTACCGAGTCCACGTCCACCTTCTTTTCATGGGCATCCCGCAGTGTACGCTGATAGGACGCAAAACGCAGGTTGAGCGGCCCCAGGTTCACGCCTTCCGCCGGGGTTACCAGCCACAGCACCCCCAGCAAGGCCATCACGCCCACAATGAACGCCAGTACTTCCTTTGCTTTCATAGAAGTGCAAAGGTACGGAAATTATTTCTTTTATGAAATCCTCTACGCTTCCGGCGAGAGAGGGAGAATGGTGTATAATGCGAGGAGAAATCTCATATCCTTGCTACGAATGGCCAGGGATTGATGTCCGGTCCTTTTTTGCGGGTGAACTTTTTCCTGACAAGACACAAGCATGTGACAGCTAAA
>CADAIT010000017.1:0-52738 GCA_902788095.1 uncultured Bacteroidia bacterium
ATGGAACAGAAACACGCCCTTGGAAGACGTAAATCAGCTGTCGCTCGTGTTTATGTTGTAGCCGGCAGCGGCAACATTGTCATCAATGGCCGCCCCATGACGGAGTACTTCAAGGAGGAAACCCTCCAGTACATCGTTAACCAGCCCTTCGAGGTTACCGGCACAGCAGGTCAGTTTGACATCAAGGTTACCCTCGTCGGTGGTGGTACCAAAGGTCAGGCAGAGGCCGTTCGTCTCGGTATCGCCCGCGCTCTGTGCGAGGTGGACAAAGAGGCTTACCGCTCTACCCTCAAGGCCGCCGGTTTCCTCACCCGCGACGCCCGCGAAGTTGAGCGCAAGAAACCTGGTCAGCCTGGCGCACGTCGTCGCTTCCAGTTCAGTAAGCGTTAATCTTACTGCAGGTTTTACGTCAGCACGGCTTAGGTATGTAAATCCTGAGACCTTGGTGAGGATGCGAATCTTCCCGAGCTACGAAAAGGATTGCCGGGCCGCGAAAAAATCCCGGAGACCAGCACAAGACTGCTACTTCGGATTGATGAATGAGTTATTAAAAAGAACAAACAACCCATGTCAAGAACTAATTTTCAGGAATTGCTTGATGCAGGCTCCCATTTCGGCCACCTGGCCCGCAAGTGGAACCCTAAGATGGCCCCGTATATCTTCGTAGAAAGAAACGGCATCCACATCATCGACCTGCACAAGACCGTCGTCAAAGTTGACGAGGCAGCGGAGGTCCTCAAGGAAATGGCCCGCAGCGGCCGCAAGATCCTCTTCGTTGCCACCAAGAAACAGGCTAAAGACGTTGTCGCCGAAATGGCTGCTTCCGTCAATATGCCTTCCGTGACCGAGCGCTGGCCGGGCGGTATGCTTACCAACTTCCCCACCATCCGCAAGGCCGTCAAGAAAATGAACACCATCGACAAGATGAAAGAAGATGGCACCTTCGAGAAGCTCGCAAAGCGTGAGCGTCTGCAGGTGGAGCGCCAGCGGGCCAAACTGGAGAAGAACCTCGGTTCCATCCGCGACATGTCCCGTCTCCCGAGCGCCCTCTTCGTGGTCGATGTCCAGAAGGAGGCCAATGCCGTCAAGGAGGCCGTCCGTCTGAACATTCCGGTTATCGCAATGGTTGACACATGTTGCGATCCCACGCCCATTGATTATGTGATTCCGGCAAACGACGACTCCACGAAGTCCATCGCCCTCATCATGGAAGTGATGTGCAAGGCTATCAACGAAGGTCTGGAAGAGCGCAAACTGGAGAAGGAAAAGGAAGTTGAGGCCGAGCCTGCAGAGGCCGAGGCCGCCGCTCCCGAGCGCAAGCTCCGTTCCCGCCGCGCTCCCAAGGCCGAACCCGTTGACGCCGCCGCAGAGGCCGCCGCTGAAGCTCCCGCAGCTGAAGCACCTGCAGCCGAAGCCCCCGCTACAGAAGAGTAATTAACCGTTTAAAAAGCAAGTAATTATGGCTATCTCTTTAGCAGATATCAAGAAACTCCGCGACATGACCAGCGCCGGCATGATGGACTGCAAAAAAGCCCTCGAAGAGGCTGCAGGCGAGTTCAAACGTGCTGTCGAAATCCTGCGCGAGAAAGGTAAATCCACCCTCGCCAAGCGCGGTGACAACGAGACCACCCAGGGTGCCGTGCTCAGCCGTATAGACGGCGGCAAGGCCATCCTCGTCTGCCTCGGTTGCGAGACCGACTTCGTGGCCGCCACCCCGGACTTCAAAGCCCTTTCCGGCAGCATCGCAGATGCAGCCATCGCCGCTTTCCCTGCTTCCGCAGAAGAGCTGAAGGCCGTGAAACTTGCCGATGGTTACTCCATCGAAGAGGACATCACCAACCAGGCCGGCAAAACCGGTGAAAAGCACGTGCTGGCTTATTACGGCGCCCTTGAGGCTCCGTTCGTGAGCGAATATGTGCACTTCAACGGCAAACTGGGCGCCATCGTTTCCTTCTCCAAGGAAATCCCTTCCGACATCGCCCGTGGCATCGCCATGCAGGTGGCTTCCATGAACCCCGTGGCTGTGGACGCCGAATCCGTTCCCGCCGAGGTCATCGAAAGCGAGAAAACCGTGGCCATCCAGAAGACCAAGGACGAGCAGGTTCAGAAGTCCGTGGACAACGCCCTCAAGAAGGCCGGTATCAACCCTGCCCACGTGGACAGCGAAGACCACATCGAATCCAACACCGCCAAGGGCTGGCTCACTTCCGAGCAGGCTCAGCAGGCCCGTGAAATCATCGCCAAAGTGGGTGCGGAAACCCTTGCTTCCCTTGAGCAGAAGGTGCAGATGATCAACGGTATCGTGAACGGCCGTATCCAAAAATTCCTGAAGGAAAACACCCTCATGGACCAGGAGTACCAGCTGTCCGACGACAAGAAGACGGTGAAGGAAGCCCTCGCCGCCGTGGACAAGGACGCCAAGGTTCTCGCCTTCAAGCGTTTCTCCCTGGCCGACTAATTCGAGTCCTCATTACTGAAAACGTCCTTCGGAAAAAACGGAGGACGTTTTTTTGTATCCCCCCTCCGAAACTCCATGCCCTGGGCCCTCAGGCAAGCGAGCAAGCCACCCGGCAAGCATTTTGGGGCGATTTCGCTGGCCAGGTGGTTCCCACGAGCCATGTGCCCGGCATTTTCGAGCCTTTTTGCTGGCCAAGTGGCTCGCGGCGAATAAGCCACCCCCAACAGTCCCGCCAGGGGAGCGTTTTGCAAGATTTTCGTATCTTTGTTCCATGATTTTGTATCTCACAGGAAGTCCCACCCGATACGGGGAAGCCCGGTTCACGCAGGACAATGGTTTTTTGGCCGATATCAAGACAGAACTGGCCCGCGCCGTACGCCGGGCGGGCGGCGGGGAAGGCGACAAGCCCCGCGTGCTGCTGGTGAGCGCCGCCCCGGACGACCGCGGCTTCACGGACTCCGTCCTCCGGGGGATGAGCGAATGTATCCACGGCTCCGGTATCGGCACGGAGGAGGTGGTCATGCTGGACCGCAGGAATGCGGCGCAAACCCCGGAGCTGGTGCGCTGGGCCCATTGGATTGTGCTCTGCGGAGGCCATGTCCCCACGCAGAACCGTTTCCTGCACGAGATTCGCCTCAAGGAACTGCTCAAGGACTTCCCGGGCGTGGTGATGGGCTGCAGCGCCGGCAGCATGAACTGTGCAGAGGATGTGTACTCCCACCCGGAACTGCCCGGAGAGGCCGCCGACCCGCAGTACAGGCGCTGGTTGAAAGGCCTGGGCCTCACGGACATCAATCTGATTCCCCACATGGAGCAGGTGCGGTATGCGCAGGTGGACGGACTTCGCCTGTTCGAGGACATTGCCTTCCCGGACAGCTGGAATCACCGCTTCTATACCTTCAAGGACGGCGGTTATGTGAAAATCGTCCATGGAAAGCCCACCCTGTACGGCGAGGCGTATGAAATCACCGGCGGTGCCATGCGCCGCGTAAGCGAAGAAAACAAAACTTACAGCTTTATGAACTTAGTATTTATCTCTCCCCATTTTCCCGCCACCTACTGGCATTTCTGCGCCGGGCTCAAGCAAAACGGCGTCAACGTACTGGCTATTGCCGATACCGACTACTGGAACCTGCCGCAGGAACTCCGCGACAACCTGTCGGACTACTACAAAGTGAACAACCTGGAGAACTACGACGAAATGTACCGCGCCGTGGCCTGGTATGCCCACAAGTGGGGCAAAATTGACTGGATTGAGTCCAACAACGAATACTGGCTGGAGCAGGACGCCCGCCTGCGCACGGATTTCAACGTTACCACAGGCATCCGGAACGACCGCATCGCCGCCATCAAGAACAAGAGCGAGATGAAAAAATACTACGCCCTGGGCGGCATCCCTACGGCCCGTCAAATCAAGGGCGCGGAAGGCCTGGCCAAGGTGAAAGCCTTCGCCGGGAAAACCGGCTATCCCATCATCGCCAAACCGGACAACGGCATGGGCGCCGGCGGCACCAGTAAAATCCGGAACGCCGAAGAGCTGGAAGCCTGGTTCGCCGCCCATCCCGACGCCGGCGCCTATGTGATGGAAGAGTTCATCACCGGCCTTCTGGTAAGCTACGACGCCATTTTCAACGCCGACGGAGAACCGGTCTTCGAGAACAACTCCGTGTTCCCCACGCCCATCATGGAGATTGTACACGGGAACCTGGACACCTGCTACTGGACCAACAAGACCGTTCCCGCCAAGCTCGCCGCCATCGGCCGACGTACCGTGAAAGCGTTCGACGTAAAGAGCCGATTCGTGCACCTGGAGTTTTTCCAGCTGGACCGCGACCGCGAGGGCCTGGGCAAAAAGGGCGACTACGTGGGTCTGGAAGTGAACATGCGCCCGCCGGGCGGCTATACGCCGGACATGATGAACTTCGCCCACAGTACGGACGTCTTCCAGATCTGGGCGGACATGGTGGCCTTCGGCGAAGCCCGCAAGCCGCTGGGCGAGCCGTACTTCTGCGCCTACGCAGGCCGCCGCGACGGCAAGGCCTACCTCCACAGCCATGCGGAAATCCTGTCCCGTTACGGCCACGCCCTGTGCATGGCGGAACGCGTCCCGGACGCCCTCTCCGACGACCTCTGCAACATGGCCTACATCGTCCGCCTCAAGGACAAGAAGGACATCGGCGTCTTCTTCGACTTTGTCACCCGGCTCGCGTAAAAACAGGCGGCCGCTTTATCCCGTCCCGGGAGGGCATTCCCGCCAGCCTTTCCCCGGTGTGCGGTAACGGAAAAATTGCTAACTTTGTGAAAATTGTTCGACCTATGAAAAAAATAATGCTTTGGGCCGTTCTGCTGCTGGCCCTGACTTCTTGCGGGACAAGCGGCGTGGCCGTGAAAACCACCAAGCCGGAGGTCGCTTACCTCTCGTTCTCGGCCGGGGAGACGAAGGACATCATTGTCATCGTGGACGGGAAGGAATATCGGAAGGAAACCATTCGCCTCAACAGCGCATCGGGTTCTACGAACATTCAGCAGATGGCGGGCAGTTTCATTTCCCTGGACCCGGGCTCGCACAAGGTGGTGGTGAAGGACAAGTCGGGAAAAGAGCTGTGTACGCACGAAATCAAGGTGGCGGCCCGGGAACATAAAATGATTGCATTGTAAGCAATATTTTCATATATTTGTCTTCGGCTTTCGCGCTTACGAATCTTAAAATTTTACTTATGCTCCATGCTGTAGGACACATCGCGCAGGTCGTGGGACCGGTGGTGGATGTACATTTCAATATAACGGCCCGCAACGAGGAAGTGGAACTGCCGCGCATAGACGACGCTCTGGTGGTAAGGCGCAAGGACGGGAAAAGCGTAATCCTGGAGGTGCAGCAGCACATCGGCGAAGACACCGTCCGCTGCGTGGCCATGGATTCCACGGACGGGCTCAGCCGCGGCCTGGAGGTGGAGAATACCTTCCGTCCCATCGCCATGCCCGTGGGGGCGCAAATCCGCGGCCGCGTAATGAACGTGACCGGAAACGCCATAGACGGCATGGGGGAACTGGACCGCAACAACACGCTGCCCATCCATCGTGAACCGCCCAAGTTCGAGGACCTTACCACCTCCCAGGAGGTGCTTTTCACGGGCATCAAGGTCATCGACCTGCTGGAGCCCTATCTCAAGGGTGGGAAAATCGGCCTGTTCGGCGGCGCCGGCGTGGGAAAAACGGTGCTCATCAAGGAGCTCATCAACAATATCGCCAAGGCCCACAACGGTTTTTCCGTGTTTGCCGGCGTAGGGGAGCGCACCCGTGAAGGCAACGACCTCCTGCGGGAAATGATTGAATCCCGGGTCATCCATTATGGAGAGGCCTTTGAAAAAGCCATGGCGGAGGGCCGATGGGACCTTTCGTTGGTGGACCCCAAGGAACTGGAAAAGAGCCAGGTGTCCATGGTGTTCGGCCAGATGAACGAACCTCCGGGAGCCCGTTCCAATGTGGCCCTGAGCGGCCTCACCCTGGCGGAGAGCTTCCGCGACAGCGATTCCGGTGCAGGCCCGCGGGACATCCTTTTCTTCATAGACAATATCTTCCGTTTCACCCAGGCCGGTTCGGAGGTCAGCGCCTTGCTGGGCCGTATGCCTTCCGCCGTGGGATATCAGCCCACCCTGGCTACGGAAATGGGCAAGATGCAGGAGCGCATCACCTCCACCAAAAACGGGTCCATCACCTCGGTGCAGGCGGTTTATGTCCCTGCCGACGACCTCACGGACCCGGCTCCCGCCACCACCTTCGCCCACCTGGATGCCACCACGGTGCTCAGCCGTAAAATCACCGCCCTGGGCATTTACCCGGCCGTGGACCCGCTGGAGAGCACTTCCCGCATCCTGGATCCCAATATCGTGGGCAAGGCCCATTACGACACCGCCCAGCGCGTCAAGCAAATTCTCCAGCGCAACCAGGAGCTGCAGGATATCATAGCCATCCTGGGCATGGATGAACTCTCGGACGAGGACAAGACCACCGTGAACCGCGCCCGCCGTGTGCAGCGCTTCCTGTCGCAGCCTTTCTTTGTGGCCGAGCAGTTTACGGGCGTGAAGGGGGTAATGGTCTCCATCGAAGACACCATCAAAGGCTTCAATATGATAATGGACGGGGAGGTTGACTATCTTCCGGAACAGGCGTTCCTGAACGTAGGCACCATCGAGGATGCCATCAAGAAAGGCGAGGCCCTCCTCGCGGCCGCAAAGTAGATTCTTCACTTCGTCCAGAATGGCCATTGCATTGCATATCCTGAGCCCTGAAGGGACCTTGGTCCGGGCCGATGTCAGCCTGGTGACACTGCCGGGCGTCTGCGGGCCGTTTACCGTGCTCAAAGACCACGCGCCGCTCATCACGGCCCTTGAGAAGGGCCATATCCGCTATGTGGAGGAAGGGGAAGAGAAGTCCCTGTCCATCCGCGAGGGCTTTGTGGAGGTGAAGGACAATGTGGTAAAAGCGTGCGTGGAAGTATGATGCTGACCTTCCTCATATCGTTCTTGCTTCTGCAGGCAGATCCTTCGGCACAAGTGCCTCAGGATGACATTACTGCCGTGCCTCAGGATGACATTACTGCCGTGCCTCAGGACACCCCTGTCATTCTGAGCGAAAGCGAAGAATCTATCAACCTTGGCGAAAGCGAAGCATCTGCGGAGGAAAACATCGACATCGCGGGAATCATCTTCGAGCATATCGGCGACGAGTACGAGTGGCACATCACCGAATGGAAGGGAAAGCCTGTCGCCATTCCGCTGCCGGTCATCGTAAAAAGCAGTACGGGCTGGCATGTCTTTTCGTCGGAGCGCCTTCAGCACGGGGCGCATTACCAGGGCCTTTACATAGACCCGGAAAAAGGAAAAATTGTGGACGAGGCCACCGGCAAGCGGCCGCTGGACCTTTCCATCACCAAGAACGTGCTGTCCCTGATGATGAGCACCGCGCTGCTGCTGGTGATTATCCTTCTCACGGCCCGGTGGTACAAGCGGCACGATGCCCTGAAGGAAGCGCCCACCGGCCTGGCCGCCGCCGTGGAACCGCTGGTGATGATGGTCCACGACATGGCCCGCGAGAATATCGGCGAGGCCGACTACCGGAAATATTCGCCTTACCTGTGCATGGCCTTCCTGTGGATTCTGACCAACAACTTCATGGGCATCATCCCGTTTTTCCCGGGAGGCGCCAACCTCACCGGCAACATCGCCATCACCCTGGTGCTGGCCCTGTTCACCTTCTTTATCGTGAACCTCACGGGCACCAGGCACTACTACAAGGAGATTTTCAATCCGGACGTGCCGGTGTTCCTCAAGCCCATCATGCCCGTCATCGAGGTGTTCAGCGCCATGATGAAACCCGTTTCGCTCACCATCCGTCTGTTCGCCAACATGCTGGCGGGGCACATCATGATTCTGAGCATGGTCTGCATCATCTTCATCGTGGCCAAATACGGGCCGCTGATGAGCGGCGGCATGACCGTAGTGAGCGTGCTGTTCGGGGTGTTTCTGGATGCCCTGGAGTGCCTGGTGGCCTTTATCCAGGCGTACGTATTCACCATGCTCAGCTCCATATACATCGGTTTGGCCAGAGCCCACGAAGAATAAAAAACATTTAAACTATACTTATTATGATTCTCTCTACAATGATTCTCCAGGCCGCTGCAGGTGCAGCCCTCGGTAAGTTCGGTGCAGCCCTCGGCGCGGCTGTCGCTGCCCTGGCCGCCGCCATCGGCATTGGCAAAATCGGCAAATCCACCATGGAATCCATCGCCCGCCAGCCCGAGAGCGCCGGCAACTTGCGTACGTCCATGATTATCGCCGCCGGTATGATTGAAGGCGCCGCCTTGTTCGCCATTATCGTCTGTCTGCTTGCCATCCTGATTAAATGAACCTGATTACACCTGACATGGGCCTTCTGTTCTGGATGGTCGTCATTTTCGGGATTGTGTTTTTCCTCCTTGCGAAGTTCGGTTTTCCGGTCATCACGGACATGGTGGATGAACGCAGTGCCAAAATTGCGCAGTCGCTGAAGGACGCTCAGGAGATTGAGGCCCGGATGGCCCGGTGGAAGCAGGAACAGGCGCAGATGCTGGAAGAAACCCGCAAGGAGCAGTCCCTGATGCTGCGCAATGCCACCGAGACCAAGGCCCGCATCGTGGCCGAAGCCAAGGCGCAGGCGCAGGCGGAGGCGGACAAAATTCTCTCGGAAGCCAAGCTTCAGATAGAGGCGGAAAAAGAGAGCGCCCTGCGCGACGTACGCCGCGAAGTGGCCATGCTGAGCGTTCAGGTGGCGGAAAAAGTGCTCAGGCACGAACTCTCCGACGAAGGCAACCAGCTTGCGTTTATCGACCAGCTGGTGGACGAGGCCAGCAAGGCTCCCATGCATAACAGCAACTGATGAACAGGGCCATTGTCATAACACGCTACGCCAGAGCACTGGTACGCTATGTCCGTGACAACGGGCACGGGGACATCGTGTGTTCGGAGGCGCAGATTCTGCTGGCTGCGCTGAACAGCGTCCCCGACCTGCTCCGGATGGTGGAGGCCGCCGGCGATGTCGTGAGCGACTTCGACAAGAAGAAACTGCTCCAGAGCGCCCTCGGCAACCGCATGTCGCCGGATTTGAGCCGATTCCTGACGCTGCTGAACAAGAACGGGCGCATGGAACTGGTGCAGGACATCCTGCGGGATTTCGTGGACATGTACCACCGGAGCGTGGGCATCCGCAAGGCTCACCTGACCACGGTGTCGGAACCGTCGGAGCGCCTGCTGCAGCGCCTGAAGGCCTTGGTGAAGAGCAAGACCGGCGACGATGTCATCATCGAGGTGGACGTGGACCCTTCCCTTGTCGGCGGCTTTGTGTTCGACATCGACGACTACCTCCTGGACGCCAGCGTAAAACGCCAGCTGGACCTGATCCGGGAACAATTTATTGAACGAAACAGAAGAATAATCTAATGGCAAATACTACCCTCAAACCCAGCGAAGTGAGCGATATCCTCCTCGGGCAGCTCAGGGACATGAAAAGTGAGCTCCAGTTCGAGGAAATCGGCAAGGCTTTACAAGTGAGCGACGGCGTGGTGCGCATTTATGGACTGAACCATGCGGAGGCCGGCGAACTGCTGGACTGCGGTAACGGCGTCATGGCCGTGGTGATGAACCTGGAGGCGGACAACGTGGGCGCCGTCATGATGGGGCCGACGGACCTGGTGAAGGAAGGCATGGTGGTGCGCCGGACAGGCCGTATCGCATCCGTCGCCGTGAACGACAATCTGCTGGGCCGCGTGATAGACCCGCTGGGCAATCCGCTGGACGGCCTGGGACCTGTCGAAGGGGAGAAACTGGACATGCCGCTGGAGCGCAAGGCGCCGGGCGTCATTTTCCGCCAGCCGGTGAGCGAGCCGCTGCAAACGGGCCTCAAGGCCATCGACGCCATGATTCCTATCGGCCGCGGCCAGCGGGAACTCATCATCGGCGACCGCCAGACGGGAAAAACCGCCATCGCCATCGACACCATTATCAACCAACGCGCCGCATACGAGGCCGGGAACCCCGTGTTCTGCATTTACGTGGCGATCGGCCAGAAAGGCTCAACGGTGGCTTCCCTGGTGAAAACGCTGCGGGAACACGGCGCCATGGACTATACCGTGGTGGTGGCTGCGACGGCGGCGGATCCTGCTGCCTTGCAGTATTATGCCCCCTTTGCCGGCGCGGCTATCGGCGAGTATTTCCGCGATACCGGCCGCCATGCGCTGGTGGTGTACGATGACCTTTCCAAGCAGGCCGTGGCTTACCGCGAAGTATCCCTCATCCTGCGCCGTCCTTCCGGCCGCGAGGCGTATCCGGGCGATATTTTCTACCTGCACAGCCGTCTGCTGGAGCGTGCCGCACGCATCATCGACCAGCAGGAAGTGGCCGAGCAGATGAACGACCTGCCGGCGGTGCTCAAGGATAAGGTGAAGGGCGGCGGCTCGCTGACCGCGCTGCCCATCATCGAGACGCAGGCCGGCGATGTGAGCGCCTACATTCCCACCAACGTGATTTCCATCACCGACGGACAGATTTACCTGGAGCAGTCCCTGTTCAACCAGGGCATACGCCCCGCCGTCAATGTGGGCATCAGCGTGTCCCGTGTGGGCGGAAGCGCCCAGGTGAAATCCATGAAAAAGGTGGCCGGTACGCTGAAGATAGACCAGGCCCAATGGGCGGAACTGGAGGCGTTCTCCAAGTTCTCGTCCGACGTGGACAAAGTGACGGAAATGGCCCTGGACAAGGGCAGAAAGAACAACCAGCTGCTCATCCAGCCCCAATACAGCCCCATGCCGGTCGGGGAGCAGGTAGCCATCCTCTACTGCGGTACGCACGGTCTTATGCGCGAGATTGCCATCGACCAGGTGCGTCCGTTCCAGGACGTTTTCCTGGACCGCCTCCGCGCCGCTCACAAGGCCGATGTCCTGGAGCCGCTGGGCCAGGGCAAGTTGACGCCGGAGATTGAGTCCGTGCTGACGGAAACCGCCGCTTTCGTGATTCTCACTTTGAAGTAAGTTATTTTTTCATTCTGAGCGAAGTCGAAGAATCCCATGCCCACACTGAAAGAAATAAAAGGCCGCATCGCCTCGGTCCGGAGTACCCTCAAGATTACTTCGGCCATGAAACTGGTCGCCAGCGCCAAGTTGCGGAAGGCCCAGATGGCCATTGAAGCCATGCGTCCGTACCAGGAGCAGCTGCAGGGCATCCTGACTTCGCTGCAGGGGAGCAGCGCCACGGACAAGGCCGATTTCACGGCGCCAAGCCCGGAAAATGCCGCAAGTGCCTCGAACGAGGCCGATTTCACGGCGCTCGGCACCAAAACCATCGTGGCGATTGCCTCCGATTCCTCGCTCTGCGGCAGTTTCAACGCCAATGCGGTGGCCAAGGTGCGTTCCATCCGGCAGCCCGGGGACACCGTTTACGCTATCGGCCGCAAAATGGCCGATGCCATGCGTCGGGACGGCTTTGCCTCGCCGGCCGATTGCTCGTCCCTCTCGGAGCATCCTTCTTACAGCGATGCGGCGGCGCTGGTGGATAAACTGGCGGAGGAAGCGGGGCACACCGGCACGGTGGTGCTGGTGTACAACCACTTTGTTTCCACGGCCCGCCAGGAGCCGGTGGTAGAGGTGCTGGTGGGGGCAGCGCCTCAGGATAATGACGCGGATGCCGTTCTGAGCGCCGGCGAAGAATCGGCCGGCACCATCTTCGAACCAAGCCGGAAGGAACTGCTTGCGACGCTCCTTCCCAAAACACGAAAACTAAAACTATACGCTGCGCTGCTGGACAGCACGGCCGCTGAACACGCCGCCCGCACCGTGGCCATGCAAACGGCCACCGACAACGCGGAAGACCTGCTTGCGGAACTTACCCTGCAATACAACAAGGGCCGCCAGCAAAAAATTACCGCGGAGATTCTGGACCTTGCAGGCGGACAGGCAGAAAACTAACCACACACTATGAAAACTAACATTAAAGAAAACCTCATTCAGCCGCTGCTGACCTACAAGTTCTGGAAGGAACTGGTAATCATGACTGCAGGCATGTTCATCGCTGCGGCCTCCGTGTATTACTTCCTGATGCCCAGCAATCTGGTCATCGGTTCCATCACGGGTCTCTCCATGGTGATAGCCAGTGTATTTACCGCAGCCGGCATTCCGGTGAAGGTGTCGCTGGTGGTCACCATTATCAACGCCCTCCTGCTGGTGCTGGCGTGGCTCCTTATCGGCGCGGAATTCGGCGCCAAGACGGTGTACACGGCCCTTATCCTGGGCCCGTTCATCGAGCTTTGGGAGAAGATTCTGCCTTACCAGAAGCTGATGGAACCCGGGCAGACTTCCGTCATGGGAGACCCCTGGTTCGATTTGCTGTGCTTCGTACTCATCCTCAGCGCCTCGCAGACCATCCTGTTCAACATCAACGCCTCTACGGGCGGGCTGGATATCCTGGCCAAAATTGTGAACAAGTACCTGCACTTCGACATCGGCACGTCCGTATCGGTGGCCGGTGCCCTTATCTGCTGTACGGCCTTCGCGGTGAACCCTTTCCGCATGGTTGTCATCGGCCTGATAGGAACCTGGATAAACGGCCTGGCCCTGGATTACTTCACCGCCGGCCTAAACCGCCGCAAGCGCGTGTGTATCATATCGTCCCGCTATGAGGAGATTCGCAAATACATTATCGAGGACCTGCAGCGGGGCTGTTCCCTGTACGATGTTACGGGCGGCTACAACGGTCACCGGAATGTGGAAATCCAGTCCCTCCTTACGCAGAACGAATTTTCCGACCTCATGAGCTATCTGAAGCAGAACGACATCCACGGTTTCATCACCGCCGGCAACGTGAGCGAGATTTATGGGGACTGGAATGCAAAAAAGAAGAAAAAAAGATAAATTTTCAGGCGTGCCACAAGTTTTGGCACGGTATTGGAAATAAGGGGTATCAGACATAAATATTGATACCTTACTATAATCCCGCAGCCAATTGTGAAATTCGCTTGCGGGTATTTCTTTTTATTGTACCTTTGCAGGAAATTATGGTAAAGGCTGTTATTTTTGACATAGGCGGGGTGCTGATTAACCTTGACATGGACGGATGCATTCGCGCATTCCGCGAAAATCTTGGATTCGAGCGCATTACGGAACTGCTGGACCCTTATCACCAGAAAGGTATCTACGGGGACATGGAAGCCGGCATTCTCAGTGCCGACGAATTCCGGGCGCAGGTGCTTCGGGAATCCGCTCCCGGTAGCAGGCCGGAGGATGTGGACCGTTCCATGCGCGCGCTCCTTTCGGGCATGGAGGCCGATACCGTGGAAACGGTGAAGGATTTGTCGGCCCGGTATCCCCTGTATCTGCTGTCCAACAACAATCCCATTTCCATGGGACACATCCTGCACATGTTCCAGGATTATGGCATCAATCCGGAAACGACTTTTCGTGAGCAGTTTATCTCCTGCGAGATGAAGCTGCTCAAGCCGTCGGCGCAAATATACATGGAAGCGGTGACCCGGGTGGGCCTTCCGGCGCAGGAAATCCTCTTTATCGACGACAACGATGCCAATGTGCAGGCGGCGCGTGCCGTCGGTCTGCAGGCGCGGGTATATGTTGCCGGCACCCGGTTGTCGATACTGCTTAGCGATTTGTAATGTTCCTCTTTTCCTTTTTCCGTATCAGCAAGCCTCGGGCCCAAAAGGTGCCGGAAGGGGAGGTGGACGCGACGTACAGGCGTTTGCGCCGGCGCACATTCTGGGGCGTGACCGCCGTCTATACGCTTTATTATATCTGCCGGGGAACGCTCAGCGTGGTTAAGCAGCCGCTTATCGACGGCGGTGTGCTCACGGCCGGGCAGCTCGGCATCATCGGCTCGGCTTTCCTTTTCGTGTATGCCGCCGGCAAGTTCATGAACGGTTTTATTGCCGACTATTGCAACATCCGGCGCTTCATGGCGGTGGGGATAGGTGTTTCGGCCTTGGTGAACCTGCTGCTGGGGGTGCTGGGGCTGTTGCACGGCACTTTGGCCGTGGGCTCGGTGACCGTGCTGCTGCTCTTCATGGTGCTGTGGGGCATGAACGGCTGGGCGCAGAGCATGGGTTCGCCGCCCGGTACCATCAGTTTGTCGCGGTGGTTCCCGCTGTCGCGAAGGGGTACCATGTACAGCATTTTCAGCTCCACGCCGCAGCTGGGAAAGGCCTTGTCCATGATTATGACGGGTTTCATCGTGGCGGCGGCCGGCTGGCAGTGGGGCTTCCTGGCCGCGGCTGCAGCCGGTGTGACGGGGCTTGTCGTCTCGCTTCTTTTCATTTCCGATACGCCTGAAAGTGAGGGACTTCCGTCCGTGCAGGAACTCTCCGGGGAGGAGGTCCGTCCCATGGACAAGCAGCCTACCAAAGATTTGCAGAAGTGGGTGTTCCGGCATCCGGGTATCTGGGTTATCGCCATCTCCACTGCGTTCCTGTATATTACCCAGCAGGCCGTCAGCGACTGGGGGGTGCTGTTTCTGCAGAAACAGAAAGCCTTCTCGCTCACCAGCGCGGCGCAGGTGATTGGTTATGCGGAGATTTTCGGGGTCATCGGCAATGTGGCCGCCGGCTGGCTCTCGGATGTGCTGTTCCGGGGCAACCGGGTGCGTCCGGTGATGATAGCGGGCGTATTGGCGGTTGCGTCGTTGTCCGGATTCCTCTTTCTGGACGGCGGCTTTGTGTGGAATATCATCTTTGTCGCGGTGTTCAGCTGCGCGTTCAGCGTGGTGTTCTGTATCGTGGCCGGCCTCATGGCCCTGGACTTTGTGCCCCGCAAGGCTACGGGTGCCGCCCTGGGTATCGTGGGCGTGTTCAGTTATGCGGCCTCGGGTCTGCAGTCCATGGCCAGCGGCTTCCTGATCGACGGGTATGCCGCCGACGGCGTGTACGACTTCGGCCCCGTGTCCGTTTTCTGGCTGATTGCCTGCCTGCTGGCCTTCGTCCTGCCCGTCCTGGGCTGGAAATACCTGCGGCGATAGAACGTTGCTTGTTTCCTCCTAAGTTCAGCCTCCGGACCATCCCTGCGGATGGAATGTGTGACAGTTAAGTCTCTGTGATTCAGCGTGTTACATACTAATCCTCGTTCGTTTTTTGAACGAGGATTGTTGTATAAGTTATTGTGGGATAATCGATTAGCTGTCACCCTTGAAGTGGGGGAGCAGGACGGCGGGACGGTAACGGACGGTCTGGTAGATGCTGCGGATGGCCAGGTGGACAAAGTAGGCGGCCATCAGCAGGTGCAGCGACAGTTCCGGGGAAAGGGGGCCTTCTGCGCCCGGGGTTCCGCCGGTCAGGCCTCCCGGGGCTCCGTTTGGCAGGTCGCCCGGGGTTCCGCCGACGAATAAGGGCAGCAGCCATCGGCCCGCAAACCATACGGCAAAAAAGCCGGCGGCGCATAGCAGGGTGCTGTTGCGGAGGTCTTTGGATGCCGTCGCGCCGATATAAATGCCGTCCCAGGTGAAGGCGGGGCAGCCGATAAGCGGCATCAGGAGCAGCCAGGGGAGGTAATCGCGGCCGGCCACTACCACGGAAGCGTCGGAGGTCATCATTTGGAGCAGGGGCGTGCCGCCCAGGCCGTACAGCAGCATGAAGAAGCCGGCCAGTCCGAAACCCCAGACGAAGGTGCCGCGGACCGTGGAACGCACTCCCTCCTCTGTATGTTCGCCGATGAATCGGCCCGTCAAAGCCTCTCCGGCGTAGGCGAAACCATCCGTAAAGTAGCTGAAAAGCATGAGCAGTTTCATGAGGATGCTGCTCACGGCCAGCATGCGGTCACCCAGCCCGGCGCCAATCACCGTAAAGCCGATGTACACGGCAATCATCCCCACCGAGCGCAGGAACAGGTCCCGGTTCAGGGAAAAGAAGGAGTCGGCCTCCCTGGAGCGGGCGGCGGCTGTCTGCTTGGCCGCGGCCAGGGGTTTTGTGGTGGGGGCTGTACCCTCGGGCCGGTCTGAGATTTGGTCTTCGGTGGGGATTTGGCCGGAAATGGAGTGATCGCTAACCTTGTGATTATCAGTGTTTTGCTGAAAATCCTCGTTCTTTTTTGCGCAGAGGATTTTCAACAAATGACTGAGTGATAGATACTTACGTGTCATGAACAGAGCGAGGAAAAGGCCGGTCCACTGGGCGATGACCGTGCCCCAGGCCACGCCGGCGAATCCCAGGGTGGGGAGGAGCGTAAAACCGGGCTCCGGTCCCCCTGTCGCGCCCAGGGCCGCCGTGCCCAAATGCAGGTCGGCCCCCAGCACCGATGTCCCCAGGTGTAAGCCGGCCCCCAGCGCCGATGTCCCCAAATGCAAACCGAAGCCCAGCCCCAGGGAGAAGAGGATGTTTACCAGGTTCACCCACAGGTCCGTGAGCATGGGGCGCAGGGTGTCCTGCAGGCCGATGAACCAGCCCTTGAGCGCGAAGAGCGAAAGGGTGGCGGGGGCTGCCCAGATGCGGATGTAGAAGTAGCGGGTGGCGAGTTCGCGCACCTCCGGGGAGCAGTCCACGAACAGGAAGGCCAGCTGCACCACCACCCACTGCAGGGCGATGAGCGCTACCCCGGACAGCAGCGCTATCCGCAGCGCCCGCGCCAGGATGCGCCCGATGGTGGAAGAATGAACGTGCCCCGTCGCTTTTTCCCTGCCATAGGCCTGGGCCGTTAAACCGCCCGTTCCGGCACGGAGAAAGGCGAAATTCCAGTACAGCAGGTCGAAGAGCATGGTTCCCACGGAAATACCGCCGATAAGCGCCGCCCCGGCGAAGCCTTCCACATCCCCCAAGTGCCCCACTACGGCCATGTCCACCATCCCCACCAGGGGAACGGTGATGCCGGCCAGAATGCTGGGCACCGCCAGCCGCAGTATTTCTCGGTGTAATTTCATAGTAGATTCTTCACTTCGTTCAGAATGACAAGCCTGTCATCCTGAGGAGCTTTGCGACGAAGGATCTGTCAGCGGAACTTTTTATCCTCTTCCAACATCCCCAGATAGGAATTGTACCGCTCCGGGGAAATGATCCCCGCATCCACGGCGGCCTTGACGGCGCAGCCCGGCTCATGGGTGTGCGTGCAAGGCGTAAAACGGCAATCGGCTCCCTCCCGCAGCATTTCCGGAAAGTAGCGGGCAATTTCCTCCTTCTCCACATCTACCAGCCCGAAACCGCGAATCCCCGGAGAATCAATTACATATCCTCCCGTAGCGAGCGGATACATCTCGTATAACGAAGTGGTGTGCTTCCCCTGCAGGTGCGCCGTGGAAATAGCCCCGATTTTGGGGTCCAGCGTCGGGTCCAGCGCCTTTATCAGTGACGATTTCCCCACGCCGGACTCGCCGGAAAACAGGTTCACCTTCCCCTTGCAGGCCTCGCGGATCGCATCAATGCCCTCTCCGCTCACGACGGATGTCTCCATCACCGGATACCCGGCACCCTCATAAATGGAGTGGAAACGTGCCAGTCCTTCCGGATCCAGTTCGCGGTACATGTCCACCTTGGACAGGACGATGGTGGCAGGAATGCCATACAGCTCGCAGGTGACCAGGATGCGGTCCAGGAAGGGCAGTTTCACCTCCGGAAAGTACAGCGACACCACCAGATAGGCCCGGTCCACATTGGCGGCGATGATGTGCGCCTGCCTGGACAGGTTGGTGGAACGGCGGATTACGTAGTTGCGGCGGGGAAGGATTTCCGTGATGACATCGTCCTCGTAGCGGACCCGGTCTCCCACGGCAATGGGATTGGTGACCACGCTGGCCTTCAGGCGGATTTTTCCTCTCAGGACGGCGGGAAACACATCCCACTCAGGCAGTTCCGACAGCAGATAATGGCTGCCGGCATTCTTTACGACGGTTGCTGTTCCTGTTTTCATCGTACAAATTTACAATTTTTGTTCATTCGTCGCAATAATTACGCAGTTCGGTGAAAAACCCGTCGGCATCATGTAGCAATATTCCCTTAAATATCGTATATTTGTTTTGCTAACGAACACGTAAAACCTATGACCATCAACGTTCAGCTTCAGTATCATACCAACTGGGGAGAAAGCGTGCAACTGCGCATCGGCAAGCGGCGCATTCCCATGGAATATTCTTTCGGCGGCCTGTGGCAAATCATGCTCACGGGACGTGACCTGCATCACGGTGACGAATTCACCTTCGAGGTGGTCCGTGACGGAAAAGTAATCAAGCGCGAATGGCGCACCCATCATTTCAAGGCCCCGCAGGCCCAGAAAAACATTATCGTGCGTTCCCGCTGGACAGCCCGCCCGTCCAATTCGGCTTTCTACGCTTCGGCCTTCAGCGATGTCATTTTCCGCCGTCCGTCGGGGATGTCGTTCCGTAAGCCGCAGCGCATGAATCCCGATTTGGAAAACGTGTGCATCCGCGTGGCCGCTCCGGAGGTGCGCAGCGGCGAGTCCCTGGCCATCGTGGGCAGCAGCGCCGCGATGGGCAAGTGGAACAAGGTAATCCTGCTTTCGGACGATGCCTTCCCCTGGTGGTTCATCACCTTGGACGTAAAGGAACCCCTGGAGTATAAATTCGTGATCGTGGACACCAAAACCAAGGAAATCCGCCTGTGGGAAGAGGGCCCCAACCACTTCTTCGCGGAAGTCCCGCCCAAGGATACGCAAATTATCATTGCCGATTTGGAACCCAAATTCCCCACGGAACCCTGGCGTGGCGCCGGCGTGGCCGTTCCCGTGTTCTCGCTCCGCAGCGAGGACAGCTTCGGCGTGGGCGAATTCAACGACATCAAGCACTTGGTGGACTGGGCCGTGAAGGCGGGCACCACCATGACCCATACCTGGCAGGACTCTTACCCGTACAACGCGGTGAGCTCCTTCGCCCTGCATCCGCAATTTGTCCATCTGCCGGACGCCGGCGTGCGTCAGGATGCCGCCTACAAAGCCAAAAAGGCCGAACTGGAAGCCCTGGGCCTCGTGGACTATGAAGCCGTCAACAGTGCCAAGCTGGACCTGCTCCGCAAACTTTACAACGGCGCCAAGGGCAAGGCTACGCTCGCCTCGGAGGCCTACAAATCCTTTGTCGATGCCAACAGGGACTGGCTTCTTCCGTACGCCGTTTTCAGCGTCCTGAGAGACCTCAACGGCACGCCGGACTTCCAAAACTGGAAGCGGCTTTCCGCCTACAATGCAAAAAAGGTACAGGCCTTTGCCGATGAAAATGCCGGGGAAGTGGGCTTTTACTGCTATGTGCAGTTCCTGCTGGACCGCCAGCTCAAGGAGGCGGTGGACTATGCGCACCGGCACGGCGTGGCGCTCAAGGGAGACCTTCCCATCGGCGTGAGCCGTCACAGCGCGGATGCCTGGCAGCACCCGAACCTGTTCCACATGGACAGCCAGGCCGGCGCTCCGCCGGATGCCTTCGCCGAGGACGGTCAGAACTGGGGCTTCCCCACCTACAACTGGGAAGAGATGGCCAAGGACGGCTATGCCTGGTGGAAGGCCCGCATGGGCAAGATGGCGGAGTATTTTGATGCCTTCCGCATAGACCATATCCTGGGATTCTTCCGCATCTGGGAAATTCCTTCGCAGTACAAGAGCGGCCTCATGGGCCACTTCAACCCCGCCCTCCCTTATTCTGAGCAGGAACTGCAGGGCATGGGATTCGACCCGCGCGGGGGAGAGGGAACCGATGTCCTCTTCGTGGAGGACCCGCGTCGGAAAGGCTGTTTCCATCCTCGCATCTCCGCCCAGAAAACCGCCCGGTATGCAGCGCTTCCGCAGGAGCTGAAAGACCGTTTCAACCAGCTGTACAATGATTTCTTCTGGCACAGGCACGACGATTTCTGGCGGGAGAGCGCCCTGCGCAAGCTCCCGGCCCTGCTCCGCTCCACCGGCATGCTTTCCTGCGGGGAGGACCTGGGCATGATACCCGGCTGCGTCCCCTCCGTGATGGAAGAACTCAATATCCTTTCCCTGGAAATCCAGCGCATGCCCAAAGACCCCAAGGATTTGTTCGGCTATCCGGCAGACTATCCCTACTGGTGTGTCTGTGCCACCGGAACGCACGACACCTCCCCTCTGCGGGCCTGGTGGGAAGAGAACCGTGCCCTTACCCAGCAGTATTACAATCAGGTGCTGGGCTGTGAGGGCGATGCCCCGTACTTCTGCGAGCCGTGGGTGGCGGACCTGATTGTTTCCCAGCACATGCATTCTCCGGCCATGCTGGCCATTCTGCCCCTGCAGGACTGGCTGGCCACGGACGGCGAAGTGCGCTACCCGGGCAACCCCTCGGACGAGCGCATCAACGTGCCGGCCATCCCCCGCTATTACTGGCGCTATCGCATGCACTGCACGCTGGAAAGCCTGGTGGCCAACGACCGGCTCAATGCGCACATCCTGGCGCACGTACAGGCCGGCGGCCGCGGAAAGTAGCGTTATTTTGCGTACCTTTGTCCGCGAACAGCGTAAAGTCCCTTCCCCGAGGGGGGCGGGTGACGTGAATAAGTAAAAGCGAAGCTATGAGCGATTGGAAAGACCGTCTCGGGGTGGTTTACTCCACCAATCCGGACTTCAAGTACACCACTGCCCAGGAGAAAGCGGTTGACACCCTTCCTCCCGGGCAGCAGCGGCTTATCGTGGGTATCGACCGCCGGAACCGGGGCGGCAAGCAGGTGACGCTGGTGAGCGGTTTTGTGGGCGGTGCGGAGGACCTGAAAGAACTTGCCCGCTCACTCAAGACCAAGCTCGGTGTGGGCGGCGGCGCCAAGGACGCCGAAATCACCATCCAGGGAGATTTCCGCGACAAGGTGGTGGACCTGCTGCGCGGAATGGGGTATAATGCAAAACGGGGAAACTGATGCTGTGGGAAATCCTGGTAGTTGTATTTGTGCTGCTGATGATGCTCCAGCTCAAGCGCGTCTGGGAACTGGCTCCGCTCCTGGGCGACAGCCTCTTCCGCATGCGCGGCAGTTCCACGCTGGAAAACAGCGTCCGCCACAGCCGTGACCGGAACGAGTTCGCCCTTACGCTGGGGCTGGCCGCCGTGCTGGTGAGCGTCCGTTATCACTTGTATCGGCCCTCCTTCCTGGAAGATTTCACGCCCAATCTGTACCTGCTGGCGGTGGCAGGCGTTTTCCTGGCTTTTCTGCTGCTGCGCCTGCTGATGTACCGCCTGCTGAAACCGCGCATCCGCCCGGACAATTTTGTGCTCGCCCACCAGATGGGGCACACCTACTTCATCGTGTTCGTGGTGCTGGCGCTCGCCACGGTGGGCGTGCTCTCCCTCTTTCATGGCGCAGACTGGCTTGTGAGGGCCATCCTGTATGTGGAAGTCCTCCTGATTTACCTGCTTTTTATCTTCCGTAAAACACAAATTCTTTTGTTGTTTTGCAATCCTTTGCGAACTTTTTTGTACCTTTGCGGCCTCGAATTTTTTCCCGCCGGGTTGCTGGTAGCATCAGCGGCAATGTAGAAAGAAGCGTATATAAGATGAGCATAAGTAAAATCCTGGTTTCCCAGAACGCTCCCCGCGTTCTCACTCAGTATCAACACGTCAGTGAAAAGTATGGCGTCACCTTCGATTTTCGCCCGTTTTTCAAAATTGAACCCCTGACTTCCCGCGAGTTCCGCGCCCAGCGCATCAATTTCCTGGACTACACCGCCGTGGTGTTCTCGTCCCGGCACGTCATAGATGCGTATTTTTCCCTGGCCGAGGAACTGCGAACCAAGATTCCCGAAACCATGAAGTATTTCTGCACCACAGAGGCCGTGGCCATGTACCTGCAGAAACACATCGTGTACCGCAAGCGTAAAATCTTCTACGGCACCGGAACCCCGGAAAGCGTGATTTCCCTTATCGGCCCCAAGCACAAAGGGGAGAAATTCCTGGTGGCCATGTCGGATATCGCGCAGTCGGAAGCCATTACGTCGCTGTTCGAGGCCAACCACCTGCAGTTTGCTTCCGGCGTGTTCGTGAAGTCCATCAGCCAGGACCTCAAGGATCTGGACCTGCATGCGTACGACATGGTGGTCTTCTACAACCCTGCCGATGTGAAATCCCTCCAGGAAAATTTCCCGGATTTTGAGCAGGGAGACATGAAGATGGTGTCTTACGGCCGTTCCATCGTGCGTGCCATGGAGGAGGCCGGTCTGCGCATAGACGTAAAAGCCCCGTCGGCGGAAGCGCCGTCGGTAGCGTCTGCTATCGACCTGTATCTCAAGTCTTTACAATAATGGACGCCCGCCTTCCCAAGACTGAACGCCTGAGGGGAACCACCTCCGTGGCCGCTTTGTTCGAGCATGGGAAGCATTTTCAGGCGGGCTGCCTCCGTGTCAAATACCTGCCGCGTCCGGACGAAGGTCCTTCGCGCATTGTCGTTTCCGTCCCCAAGCGCCATTTCAAGCGCGCGGTGAAGCGGAACCTGCTCAAGCGCCGCATCCGCGAGAGTTACCGCAGGCAAAAATCCCTGCTCGTGGGGGTGTGGGACCTGCTTATCGTGTACACTTCCCGCGAGGTGTTGCCCTATGAGAACATTTTTGCCGACATGAGCGTGCTGCTCCGTGAAATCAAAACGGTGAATCATGCGTAAGTTTCATTCCACGCTCAAAAAAATACTCATTGCACCGGCGGTATTCCTCATCAAGTTTTACCAGCTGTGCATCAGTCCTTTCACTCCGCCCAGCTGCCGGTTCACCCCCACCTGTTCGCAGTATGCGCTGGAAGCCTTCCGCAAGCACGGCCCGTTCAAAGGCCTGTATTTGTCGGTTCGCCGCATCCTTCGCTGCCATCCCTGGGGCGGAAGCGGCTATGACCCCGTACCATAATGCCCAAAAAAGAAAAAATAAAGGAAATGTTCGACGGGATAGCCCCGTCGTATGACCGGCTCAACCACCTGATGTCCCTGAACATGGACAAGCTGTGGCGCAAACGCGCCCTCGCGGAGATTGTCGATGGCACCCCGCAGCGCATCCTGGATGTGGCCTGCGGCACCGGCGACAGCACCATCGCCATCGCCAAGGCGGCCGGCAGCGGTTCGCGCATTACCGGAGTGGACATTTCCGAGGGCATGATGGCGCCGCTCATGGAAAAAGCCGCGCACGAGGGCGTGCACGACCGCATCCGCCTGCAGGTGGCCGATGCCGAAGCCCTGCCTTTTGCGGACGGGACTTTCCACCGGGTGACCTGCGCCTTCGGCGTGCGGAACTTCGAACACAAGGAAAAGGGACTGCAGGAATTCTGCCGCGTGCTCGTGCCGGGCGGAAAAGCCGTCATCCTGGAACTGTCCGTCCCGCAGAAGAAGTGGATGCGCAGCCTGTACGACTTGTACTTCATGCACATCCTGCCCTGGGTGGGCGGGCTGGTGTCCGGTGACAAAGCGGCGTACTGCTACCTGCCGGCCTCGGTGCATGCTTTCCCGCCGCCGGAAGAGGTCATGCGCATGCTGACGGAGGCGGGATTCCGGCTCGTTCGGCACAAATCGTTTACTTTCGGACTGTGCCGTATGTTCATTGGAGAAAAATGACTATCTTTGTAGGCTAACTAAGACGTATGAAACCTGAAACCATCATTGTGCCCGTTTCCGGCAAGGGCATGCTCAAGGAATTTATCGAATTTCCGCTCGAGTTATACAAAAACTGCGACAAGTGGGTGCCTTCTTTTGAAAGTGATGAATACAGTACACTGGGTCCGGACAATCCCTCTCTGGCTTTCTGTGAGCGGGAACTGTTCCTGGCCAGGCAGAACGGGAAAACCGTAGGCCGCGTAGCCGCCATCCTGAATAAGAAGGCCAATGAAAAGTGGAAGGAGAAGTCGGTCCGCTTCGGCTGGATAGACTTTATCGAAGACTTCGACGTGTGCAAGGCCCTCATCGACACTGTCATTGCCTGGGGACAGGAACGGGGTGCGGAAAAAATCAAAGGCCCCCTGGGCTTCACGGATATGGACCGGGAAGGCCTGCTGGTAGAAGGCTTTGAGAACGAAAGCCCCTTCACCGTCATTTACAACTACCCTTATTATCCGGAATACCTGGAGCGCCTGGGCTTCACCAAGGATGTGGACTGGACGCAGCGTGTCCTGAACGTGCCCGAGGAAAAGCCGGCCATGTTCAATTTCGCGGACCGCATCTCGGAGCGCTATGGCATCCGTATCTATCGGGCCAACTCCATCAAGCAGATGGCCCGCCGCGGCCGGGAAATGTTCCATGTCCTCAATGAGGCCTTCGCCGGCCTGTACGAATATACCCAGCTGTCGCAGGACCAGATAGACGGCTATGTGAAGCAGTATGCTCCCGTCCTGGACAAGGACCTGGTGGCTTTTGTGGTGAACGAGAAAGACGAACTCATCGGCTTTACCGTGACCATGCCGCATATCTCCGCCGCCGTCCGCAAGGCCAGAGGCCGCATTTTCCCCTTCGGCTGGATTCACCTTCTTCCGGCGCTTTCGCCCAAGCGGAACGACACCACCGAGGCCCTGCTCATCGGCATCCTTCCGGCCTATCAGGCCAAGGGGGCGGCGGTGCTCATGTTCAATTACCTGCTGGAGAATTACCACCGGCTGGGCGTCAAGCACATGCTCCTGAATCCGCAGCTGGAAGAAAACCATAAGGTGCAGTCGCTCTGGGACAATTTCGACACCCGGATGTACCAGCGCCGCCGTTCCTATGTAAAAGATATTAAAACCCATAACCCTAAACGTATGACTTCCCAAGAGTATTTCCAGAACCTGCTCCCCAAGGAGGAGTTTGAGCGTCTGCCGTATCTGCCCACCATGGGGCAGTTCGTGGACTGGTTCACCAAGGAGTATGCTTCCTTGCCGGCCCTGTCGGATTTGACAAACACCATTACTTACAAGGAATTCGGTGAGCGTATCGCCCGCCGTCGTGCCTTCATCGGCAGCCTTGGCCTGCCCAAGGGTGCCCATATTGCCGTTTTCGACCGTAACAGTCAGGACGCCATCGAACTGTATTATGCCATTACTTCCGCCGGCTATGTGGCCATGATGTTCCCTTCCTCCCTGCCTGAGCAGGCCGTGATCGGCTGCTGCATGAAATTTGACATCGCCGCCATCTTCGTGCGTGAGGAATTCATGCCGCTGACCGCGAATATCCAGGGCACCAAGGTGCTTCCTGCCGCTTCCATCGCGGAGGAAGGCGTTCCCGTGGCTGCCGACATCGACCCGGAAAGCCCCGCCGCCATCTTCTTCACCGGCGGCACCACCGGCGCTCCCAAGGGTGCCGTCCTGAGCCATCGCGCCCTCATGAGAGGCAACTACAATACCATCTTCAAACCCGGCAAAACCATCGGCGTACACCGCTATATCGCCCTGCTGCCGCTGAGTCACGTGTTCGGCAACGTGGCCGGACTCTCCGGGTGCTTCTACACGGGCAACCTCATGTACACCTGCGAGGACATGAAGGCGACCATCGGCAAACTGTCTGTAATCAAACCCACCCTTCTGGTCATCGTACCGGGCATCTGCGACATCCTGAGCGGCCTGGTGAAAATGTATGGCGCACAGTTCCTGGGCGGTTCGCTCCGCCTGATTATCGCCGGCGCCGCCAACGTGCCGCCGCGCCTGGTGGACATCTTCACCAAGCTGGGCGTGGAATTCTGCTTCGGCTACGGCCTTACGGAAACCGCCAACCTTACCAGCGCCAATGCCAACGCCATCGAGAAACCCACTTCCATCGGCCGCATTTATCCCGGCCAGGAAGCCAAGTTCGTGGACGGCGAGCTGCTTATCAAAGGTGACAATGTGTTCTCCGGTTATTACAAGGATCCGGAGCGCACCGCGGAAGCCTTCACGGAAGACGGCTGGTTCCGCACCGGCGACCTCTGCCATATGGACGAAGACGGCTTCGTGTACATTACCGGCCGCATCAAAAACCTCATCATTCTGCCCAACGGCGAAAACGTGAGCCCGGAAAGCCTGGAGGAACCCTTCTATGCCGACCCTTGCGTGCGCGACGCCATGGTGAAAGAGGACGAACTGAACGGCGCCCAGGTAATCGCCATCGAAATTCTGCCCTTCATGCCTGCCTTCGACGGCAAGCCGTTCGAGGAGGTGGAGGCCTATATGAAGGCCTTGGTGGACAAGGTGAACGCCACCCTGCCCAGCACCCATCAAATCCGTAAGGTGACGGTACGTACGGAAGATTTCAAGCGTACGGGAAGCATGAAGGTGGCCCGCGTATGACCAGAGAAGAAGCATTTGACGGCCTGAAGGAAGTGATAGCCGTCATCCGTCCCCATACGGACCTTTCCAAGGTAACCTATGACTCCGAACTCATCCGCGACCTGGGCATTGATTCCCTGACCATGCTGCTGCTTGCGCTGGCTTCGGAAGAGAAATTCCAGATTCGTTTTCCCGACGGCATGCAGCCCCGGACCGTGGGCGAGGTATGCGACGCCGTCGTCGCCGCGAAAGGAAACTGATAGGGAGCGACAACTTGATTGAAGGGACTGGCTTTTTGGCCAGCCCCTTTTGCGTTATTGTATTTTGTGTGAGGCTATCTGATATACGCGCAGGGAGGCGCGGTATTCTGAGGGAGACATCCCCACGGCCCGTTTGAAATAGCGGCCGAAGAGGGACTGCGACGGGAAATTGAGATTGAAGGTAATCTGCTGGATGGTGTTCACGGTGGAGGACAACTGCGCCTTGGCATCCAGGATGAGGTAATCTTCTATCCACTGGATAGCGGATTTCCCGCTCGCTTTCTTGACGAGCGTCGTCATGTACTTGGCCGATATGTTCATCTTGTCGGCATAAAACGCGACCTCGTGGTGCTCGCGGTAATGGTTTTTCACCAGCTGAAGGAACTGCATCATCACCTCGTTCTCCCGATGCTGTATTTCCTGGCCTGCACTGGAGGCATGGAGGAGGCCGCCTATCAGGAGAATGAACAGTCTGGTAAGCAGGTGGAGCGCCTCTTCCATGTTCGGGGTGTTCTGCTGAATCTGCAGCAGTTTGTGCAGCAGGTCGAGATAGGAGCGGAAAACGTCGGCCGTTCCGTCGTCCAGCTGGTAAAAGGGGTGGCTTTCCACATGCTTGTAAAACAGGTAGGCGTCTCCTTGGCCCAGGCGGTTGAAGAAGTGCTCCGAAATGAGGATGAAGGACCCTTTGAAGTCGGCCCCCACCTCGTACGATTGAATAATCTGGGAGGGAAGGGTTATCAGGAGGGAATTTTTCCGCAGGCGGAACGAGCGCAGGTTGACAGCTCCGAAACCGCTGCCTTCGTGGCAGAGGGCGACAAGGATATATTTCATCCTGTACGGCTCCCAGTTTACATTGAAATGGGGGTTGTGCAGGATGAGTATTTCGTCCCTGAACCGTTCCATCCATTCTGTCTTGGAAAGGTCGAAGTTGGACATCTGCAGGCTTTCCAGCCGTTCCTGGTCGAGTTTTTCGTTATGCGCCATGTGTTGTAGTATGCAAATCTTTCACAAAAGTAAGCAATTTTTCTCCTATAGCACCATAAAAAAGGAAAAAATGAACAATAATCGAGAATAATTGCGAACAATATTTCCATATTATTGTTGTACTTTTGTCACTCAAAGTATAAACAGAGTACTTGATTATGAATAAACATTTCTTGCCGTGCGTTCTGCTGCTCAGTTTACTGGCCGGATGCACCGCGGAGAGTCCCGGAGGCCCTGTTTCGTCTGATGAAGGCGCCATCCGGCTCACCCTTTCACAAGAAGTGCCGGGAACGAAATCCGATCTGGAGGACCTGCCTTCCCTGGACGATTTCGAGGTGGAAATCTACAATACGAACGCCATCCGGCTCTATCGGGACACATACGCCCGGGCCAAAGACGCTACCATCAAGCTCAATGCCGGCGAGTTCCGGCTGGTCGCTCACCACGGAGATACCTTGGGCGCCGGATTCGGAAAGGCCTATTTCCTTGCCGACCAGGCATTTACAGTACATGGCTATGTAGAAAACAACGGCCAGCCGGACCAGGTGTCCGCTACGGCCCGCCTGGCCAACGTGCGCATGCGCGTGCAGCTGGGGAACAGCCTTCGTACAAGCTACAAGGACGCCTACGTCGTTGTCCGCCATGCCCGCTACGCCGGGAAGCAGGTCAAGTTCACCCGGGACGAAACCCGCTACGGGTACATGCCCGGCGGCGAACTCTACCTGGAAGTCTATGCACAGCTCTTTTCCGACGAGTGGAAGTATTACAAGAGCGAAGCGACGGAGTACCTTCCCAACGACAATGTCACCTTTAACGTGGAGGCCGCCGGCCGCGACGGCTCCCTTTCCGTGAGCATCGCGGTGGACCGCAGCGTGGAAACCATCGAAGTGACGGAACTCATCGGAGAAAACGCCCTTCCCGCGCGCGCTCCTTATTTTGTCTTCGACGGAGACAAGGATGGGACGTTCGCCTACAGCTGCAACGCCGGTCTCACCAAAATCGTGAACGATGCCATCCTCACCCTGAGCGCCGGTGCCAGCACCAGCATCAGCAGCGTGACGATGCATACGGAATCGGCCTTCGTAAGCCTTCCGGACGTGGATTTGGTATCCGTTTCGGGCACTGACAAGCAGCGTCTCACGGATGCCGGTCTGGACTGGATGGCCGGCAATACCAGCAATTTGGGCTATGTGGACTTCAACGGTCTCGTCAACCGCATGCTGGAGAGCGGCAGCGCCTGCTCGGCCACCTTCACCCTGACGCTCACCGATGGCGTCGGGCAGACGGTGGAGGGTACCATCGTGCTGGATGTGAAGCCTTTCCGTGCAAGCGTGAACATCCCCGCCGGGAACATCTGGGCCTGGAAAATGACGGATGTCACCGCCACCGTGGCCGATGTGGACGCCATTCCCGCCGATGTCCCCATGGGCCTGCAATGGAGCACCGACGGCAGCTCCTGGAGCACGGAAAAAGCAGCGGTGTCTGTGAGCGGGAACACCCTCCGCTTCGGCGACATCGCCGGCCTGACCCCTGCTACGGCCTATCGCTTCCGCGTGGTACCCATGCACCAGACGGACCGCGCTTCCGTAACCGCCGGGACCTTCACCACCGAAGCCGCCCAGCAGGTGGGGAACAGCGGGTTCGAGGAGATTACGGCACAAAGTTATACTACTCCCGTCGCGATTGTCAGCGACTTCAAGGTTACCTGGTGGCAGCTGTACGGCAATGCTTCCAATGCCTGGTGGGGCGTCAATGCCATGCGGACCATCGAAGACGGCCGGATGGCGACAGGCTATCAGGACTACAAGACCTACCCTTGCGTGGCCGTGTTCAATTCCGGCTCCTATTCCGGAAACAGCGTGATGCTGGCCACTGTCTATATCGGCAGTTCCGTGGCATCCGAGGTGAAGCACGGCGACACCAATTATCCCGGTGAAATCTTCCTGGGGACGGCCAACAACAAGAACAAAGGCTCCTGGGCCAAGACTTCCGAGGGCCATGCTTTCTCCAGCCGTCCGTCGGCCCTGTCCTTCATGCATCGCTTCAACCCCAACGGAGCGGCCTATTATGCCCAGATTCAGGTGCTGGACGCCTCCGGCAATGTCATCGGAACCGGTGAAAAGAACGACGGAACGGCGGCGGTGGACGCCTGGACAAGGGTGAACATTCCCGTCACTTATACCGTTACCGACCGGAAAGCCGCTTCCATCCGTATCAGCATCCGCTCCTCCAAGGACGGAGGGGAAGAAGCCCGGAAACTGGACGGCATCTCCACCCTTTCCGGCTCGCACAAAATTTACTGCGGCAACGCCCTGTATGTGGACAACGTAGAACTCCTTTACCAATAAGCGAATATGAAAAAATTACTCTATATTGTCGCAGCCGCTGCCGCCGTGGCAGCCTGCGGGGCCAGAGAAAGCCTGAACGAGGGCCATGGCCATCTTTCCCTTACTGCAGTCCAGGAGGGTGTTTATTCCACCAAGGCCAACGATGTGCTGGGCGATTTCGTCGTGGACATTGTCCGTTCCGACGGCTGGACCAAGCACTATGACCGCTACACCGACATTCCCCAGACCATTACGCTGGGCAGCGGGGAATATACCCTTACCGTGGCTTCTCCCGAGTTCCGGTATGCCGGCTGGAACCTTCCTTTTTATAAGGGAAGTGCGGATTTCACCATCCGCGTGGACGAGCTCACGCCCGTGAACGTGACCGCCGCCCTGCAGAACATGAAGGTGAGTTTCGCACTCACGGACAGTTTCAAGAGCGAACTCTCCTCCTACACCATCGTGGTTACCAATGCCGCCTCCTGGGATGCGCCCGATGCCGGTGAAAGGAGCCTGACCTGGTCTTCCGCCACCGGTGACGTGGAGCAGACGGCCGGTTATTTTTCCGTGGCGCCGCTCCGCGTAAAAGTCGATGGCTATCGTGCCGTGGACAACAGCGAAACCCATTCTGAACTGCTGATTTCCGATGTTTCCGCCAAGGACCACCACGTCATTACCCTGGATGCCCGCGTGACCGGTCTGGTGAACGGTGTGTCCATTACCATCGACCCTTCGGTGAACGACCGCACGAGCGACGTGGAGGTGCCCGGCTGGGATGAGGTGCCCGTGGATGGCGGCGATTCCGACGACAATCCTACGGACCCGACAGACCCGACGGAAGACCCGTCCGTGAACCCGCAGCCTTCCACCGTGCCCACCATGACCTGGGACAAGAATCCCACGTTCGCCCCGACGCCCATCGCCGGGACGATGGACGTGGAGATTGTGATTGACGTTCCGGAAGGCATCCGCGACTTTGTGGTGGATGTGGATTCCAACGTGCTGGGCGAGACGATTGCCGGACTGGCCGGTGCCAGCTATACCTACAGCCCCGATACGCCGTTCCCGATGGACCTCATCAACGACGAGGCGATGATTGCCGCGCTCAACGGCATGATTCCGGTGGGCGACCAGCTGAAGGACCAGACGACGGTGAATTTCTCCCTCTCGCAACTGGTCCCGCTGATTGCCGTGTACACCCCCGAAAGCGGCTCGCAGCACACCTTTACCTTGAAAGTAACCGACAAAAAGAACCAGCGCCTTGAGAAGGCCGTCGTATTCTATGCCGAATAGCCAGATGAAAACCAAGTATTGCCTTGTCGCGCTGCTGGCTCTGCTGGCCTGTTCGCGCGAAGCCGACCGGTCGCAGGAGGAAGGGTATCTCTCCGTGCGCCTCTCCGCCGACCTGGGGGTGACTCCGGTCGTAAAGGCCGAGGCCGGCGAGCCCGACCCTGTCTTCTCGCTGGAGCTTATCCCGGCGAAGGGCGGCGAAACGGTTCGGATTGCCGATTACCGTACCCTGGAGAGCGAACCGATGACCTTGCCCGCTGGCGACTATACCGTCAAAGCCATTTCCGGCCCGGACACGCGCCAGAGCTGGGATGAACCCCGTTACGAGGGCGAAGCACAGGTTACCGTCCGTCCCGACCGTCTTAGCGAGGCGACCATTACCGCCACGCTCGCCCGTACCATGGTCACGGTGGAGTTCGATGCCGAAACGGCCGCCTATTTTTCCGAGTACCGGGTGTCCGTCGCCAACGAAAACGGCGACGCCCTGGTCTTCAGCACGACGAACGGAAACCTCTCCAGGAAGGGATATCTGGCCGCATCGGCACTGGAATGGGACCTGTATATGGTGAATACCCAGGGAACGGTCTATCGGGTGGGGCCGGTCTCGATTGACTCCGTGGAGCCGCGTCAGCACTATCACTTCAAGTTCGCCCTGGACCGCACCCGGGCCCAGGCGGGCTCTTCGCTGCTGCGCGTGCTGGTAGATGATTCCCTGAATGCAAAATACTACCAGCTGAATCTGGACTTCACCGGCGAAGGCCTGCCTGCCATCACCGGACAGGACTTTGACCTGGCCGACGGCATTTCCGTAAAGAAGGGCGATACGAACAGTCACAACATCGTGCAGTTCTACGCGCCCAAGGGCATGAAGTCCCTGACGCTGAGCCATAGCGACACCAAGCTGCAGGAAGCGGGTCTGCCGCAGCATGTGCAGCTGGTCGATGCTCCCGCCGCCACGGTACAAAGCCTGACCGCCGCCGGCCTGGGCGTATCGGCACTCAGTTACGGCGCCACGGAAACGACCGTGGACTTCGGCCCCTTCCTGGCCGCTCTTCCCATGGGCGAGTATTACCTCTCCCTGGATTTGATAGATGCGCGCAACCGTTACAGCGCCGCCACGGTGGTCCTTTCCGTGACCTCGCCGGTGGAGGCCGAGGCCGCTACCGCCAAACCCTGGGCCGAATTTGCCATCCTCAGCGGCCGTTGGTTCACCGACGGGCGTCCCGCCGGATTGCGTTTCCAGTGGAAGAAGGCAGGGGATGCCCAATGGACCGATTGCAGCGGCCCTGTCACGTACAATGACGCCGCCGCCACCTGCAGCACGGAGCTGTACGGTCTTCAGGCTTCCACGGCATACGTATTCCGCGTCAAGACGGACAAGGACGAAGATACCCGCGAGCTGAGCTTCACCACGGCGGCCGCCGGCACCATCCCCAATCTGAACTTCGACGACTGGTACAAGGATGGAAACGCCTGGTATCCGGGTTCCGGTGCCTCCTCGCGTGTCTGGGATTCCGCGAACGGCGGAACGGCCAGTTTCGGCACGGTCCCTACCACCCCGGAAGAGTCCGCGGTGGTGCGCGGAAAAGCCGCCCGCCTGGAAAGTACGGCGGTGAAGGTGGTCGTCATCACCAAGTTTGCCGCCGGCAATGTCTATGTGGGCGACTTCGTGAAAGTGTCCGGCGTCGGTGCGGAACTGGATTGGGGCCTTCCCTTCTCCTCCCGCCCGCTGGCCCTCCACGGCTACTACAAATACAGCCCCAAGACCATCGACTTTGCCGAGGACCCCTACAAGTCTAAGATAGGAGAGGCGGATGCCTGCTCCATCAAGATGTACCTTTGCGACTGGAGCGCCAAGTTCCGCGTCAATACCTCCAAGGGCATTTTCCTGCAGGATGACGACCCTTCCATCATCGCCATGTGTGACTTCACCTCCAATGTGAGCACCGACGGATATGTGGAATTCACCTTCCCGCTGCAGTACCGTGACGCCCGTACGCCCAAGTACGTGGTCATCGTAGGCGCGGCCTCCCGTCTCGGAGACTACTTCACCGGCGGCAAGGGCTCCACCCTCTGGCTGGACGAACTGTCCCTGGTGTACGACGCCGGCCAGCTTTCCGAAGCCGACCGCGAACTGGTCGGATACCGTAAACTGTAATGACGAAAAAATACCTCATCCTTCTTCTGGCCGCCTGTCTCGCCATTTCGGGACAGGCCCAGGAGAAGTTTACGCGCGGCTTTGCGGGAAAGAACAAGATATTCATCCCCAAGGGGAGTTTCGGCGGCGGCCTCAGCGCGTCCTGGCGCAAGTTTTCGCTGGGAGACGATGAAGGCTACACGGTGCTGTCCAAGTATATCGGCGACCTGAAAGGCGGGTACCGCTCCATCGGCGTGGCGCCCTCGTTCGAGTATTTCTTCGGCACCAACCTGAGCGCGGTGGCCCGCTTCGAGTATTCCTGGCTGGGCGTGGACCTGAACAAGGCCTCGCTGCATCTTTCGGAAGACCTGGGCCTGGATATCGCCGGACAGCATTACAAGCGGCAGTCGTATGCCCTGGCGGCCGGCGTCCGTTATTATGTGCCTTTCATGGGCAGCCGCATCTTCGGCTGGTTCGTGGAGGGGACGCTCAATGGCGGCTATGTGCAGAGCATGCTGTATGAAGAGACGGACAATCTGAAACAGGGGACATACAAAGACAAATGGAAACTGGCTCTGCGGTTGGACCCGGGCATTTGTTTCTTCGTGCACGAGAACTTCGACTTCGAGGTGTCCGTGGGCTTGTTGGATTTCACCTGGACAATCACCAAACAGACGGAAAACCAGGTGAAGACCAGCAGCGGAAACAGCCTGGGTACGGGACTGAACATCGACATTCTGGCCATCCGTTTCGGCGCGCACTTTTATCTATGGTAAAACGCTGGATGAACATAGCCCTTTGCGGCATGCTGGCCGTCAGCTGCTTTTTCCCGAACGACCTGGATTATCCGCAGTTGGTCGGGGCCATCGTGGCGTTCGAGGTGGAAGATGCCAAGGAGGTCCGCATAGACGCGGCGGCGCGCGAAGTTTCCATCGTCCTGGAAGAATGGGCCGATATGTCCCACGTGAAAGTGACGTCGTTCGAAATGACGGACAAGGCCACCTGCGCCGACATCGGGGAGTGGCTGGACCTGACGCAGCCCGTGAAAGCGGTGCTGCACACGTACCAGGACTACGAGTGGACCATCACCGCCACCCAGCCCATCGAGCGGTATGTGCGCTGCGCGGGCCAGGCGCAGGAAGCCCAGTTCAATATGGAAACCCGCAGCGTGTATGTGTATATGCCTGATACCAAGCCGCTTTCTTCCGTGACGTTCGAGGCGATGAAACTGGAGCCCGAAGGTTCCCGCATCGTGAGCACCACCGGATACGAGAGCGACCTGCAGCACCTGACGCTCACCACCCGCGCCGTGTCGTTTCCCATGACGCTGGACTGCGTCACCGAACGGAGTTTCTTCGTGGAATGGAAGGGGGAAATGATTGAGTGGCGCCTGAAAGCCTTGCAGCTTAAAGTAAGCACGGCCGTGAGCGAGGTGGACGCCCACTGCTACTCGGCCCGTGTGCGCGGGGTGTTCGCCTCCGACGGCTCGGACGTGGGCGTGGAGTACAAAAAGGCCGACGAGAGCACCTGGACGGCCGCTACGGAGGTTTCCGTGTCGGGGGTGGGGCTTACGGCCCGCCTGACGGGACTTACGCCCAAGACGGCCTACGAGTGCCGGGTGCGGGACGGGGAGGAAGTATCGGCCCCCATGCCTTTTGAAACGGGAGAGCCGGTGCAGCCCGCCAACCTGAACTTCGATGCCTGGCATGCCAACGGGAAGGTATGGAACCCGTGGGAAGAGGGCGGCGTGCAGGTTTGGGATTCCGCGAACAAGGCCACGGCCTCTTTCACCGGCAGTGCCACCATGCCCGACGATTCCTTCGTGGCGGTGGCCGGCGAGGGCAAGAAAGCCTGCCGGATGGAGAGCAGCTATGCCGTGGTGAAATTTGCCGCCGGCAGCGTGTTCACCGGACAGTTCGTGAAACTGCAGGGCCTGGGTGCGGAGTTGGCCTGGGGCCTTCCCTTTACCGCCAAGCCGGTTTCGCTGAAAGGCAGCGCCGCATACAAGTCCACGCCCATTACCGACACCGATGGCGCCCACGCGGCCCTGAAAGGCCAGCCTGACACCGGGCACATCCTGATAGCCCTTACCGACTGGGCGGACCAGTTCCATGTCGTCAGTTCCAACAGTACGTATGTGGACTTCGACAACGATCCGGCCATCATCGCCTATGGCCGATACGCCCTCTCGGAAACCACCGACGGATACGTTCCATTCGATATTCCGCTTACGTACCGCAGCGACCGGACTCCCAGATATCTGGTGATTGTCGCTTCATCCAGCGCCCTGGGCGACTATTTCACGGGCGGGCGCGGGAGTACCCTTTGGGTGGATGAGTTTGAGCTCGTGTACGACTGAACCGTGTTGTAAGCCTGCGAAGTTTTTGTTAACTTTGCAGGCTTACTGTATGTGATTATGGACCAAAAGGAATTTAATAAGTGGAACTGGATTGTGGCGCTTACCGTTTTGGCGGTATCGGCCGTCACATATCTGTCCACCATAGAGCCCACGGCTTCGTTCTGGGACTGTGGAGAATTCATTGCATCGTCGTATAAACTGGAGGTGGGGCATCCCCCGGGAAACCCGGTGTTCCAGCTGCTTGCGCGTTTCTTCACCATTCCGGTGAAGCCGGAGCATGCCGCCGTGGCCGTGAATGCCATGAACGCCATCCTGAGCGCCCTGACCATCTTCCTGCTGTACTTCACCATCGTCTTTTTTGCCAAACGCTTGATCGGAGCACCGTGGGAGAGCTCTCGTGTTCGGCCGGAGGCCGCGGGGGATAATAGGGGGCAGAGCCCCCTCAAAAACGAAGATCGAAGCGTAGCTCGTGCGATAGCGATCTTCGGCTCCGGCGCGGTGGGCGCCCTGGCCTACTGCTTCAGCGACACGTTCTGGTTCAGTGCGGTGGAAGGGGAGGTATATGCCATGTCGTCCCTGTTTACGGCCTTGGTTTTCTGGGCCATGTGCCAGTGGTACGACCACGCGGATGAACCCCATTCCCGCCGCTGGATAGTGCTCATCGCCTTCCTGATGGGCCTGAGTATCGGCGTGCATCTTCTGAACCTGCTCACCATCCCGGCCTTCGTGTTCATGTACTACTATCGCATGAACGAGGACAAAAAACTGCCGTTCAAGCACTTGCTGGGCATTTTTGCCATCGGCGTGGTCATTGAGTTCCTGCTGGTGTACCTCTTCATTCCGTACCTGCCCAAGCTGGCGGCCTTCTTCGACCGCATCTTCGTGAACAGCTTCGGCCTGCCGTACAACAGCGGCGCCCTGGTGTTCCTGGTGGCGCTGCTGGTTTTGTGCTTCTGGGCGCTGTTCGCAACGCTCAGGAAGGGCCGGGTGTTCCTGAATACGGTGACCCTGTGCGTCACCACCCTGGTAATCGGCTTTTCGCTGTTTTCCATGGTCATTATCCGTTCCAGCGTCAAAACCCCTACCAACGAGTATCAGCCGGACAACCCGTACACCCTGGTGCGTTACCTGAACCGCGAACAGTATGGTTCGGCCCCGCTGTTGTACGGCCAGTATTTCGATGCCCCGTACGACCTTACGCAGGACAAGTACTGGGCTCCGCTGGACGGCAAATACGTCCGGGCCGAGGCTCCCGCGGACGCCGCTTATCTGCCGGAAGGCAAGATGCTGTTCCCGCGCATGTGGTCTTCGGCGGACCCTCGCTACATCGACTTTTACGAGACCTATACGCAAGGGAAGGGGACGCGCGTGAAGGGCGCCAAGCACCGCAAGCCCAGCTTCGGGGCGAATATGGCCTATTTCTTTGACTATCAGCTCAACTGGATGTACTGGCGCTACTTCATGTGGAACTTCGTAGGCCGCCAGAACGACATCCACTCCCCGCTGCCGGGCAATATCTTCAACGGCAACTGGGAGAGCGGCATCGGCTTCCTGGACGAATTCCGCCTGGGAGATCAGTCAGACGCTCCTGCGCCGCTGCGCGAGAACAAGGGCAAGAACCATTACTTCTTCCTGCCGCTGCTGCTGGGCCTGCTGGGACTGGTGTTCCAATACGACAAAGACAAACGCGGCAGCTGGATTGTGTTCCTGATGTTCTTCATGACGGGTATCGCCATCGTCATGTATCTGAACCAGCCGCCGTATCAGGTGCGTGAGCGTGACTACGCATACGCCGGTTCGTTCTATATGTTCGCCATTTGGATTGGCCTGGGCGTGGCGGCCCTGTACCAGTGGCTGGGGGCGGCTGCCAAGAAGCTGCCTCCTGTCGCCGTCGCCGGCGGGGTATCGGTCCTGTGCCTGTGCGTACCCGTGCTGATGGCCGCCCAAAACTGGGACGACCACGACCGCTCCAACCGTTATACGGCGCCGGAAATGGCCTGGAACTACCTGAATTCGGTGGGCGAGAACGGCCTGCTGGTGACGCACGGGGACAACGATACCTTCCCCTTGTGGTATGCCCAGGAAATTGAGGGCGTCCGCACGGACGTGCGCGTGGTGAACACCTCGCTGCTGGGCACGGACTGGTATATCGACCAGATGAAATGGGCCTGCAACGAGAGCAAGCCGCTCAAACTTACGGTTCCGCAGGAACAGTACCTGTACGGCACCAACGAGTTCGTGTACATTACGTACGACGACGGTTCGCCCATGCTGCTGAGCGACGTCATGGACGTGTTCAAGGACCCCAAGATGAAGGTTCCGCTGGAGAGCGGCCGCAAGCTGGATTTCATCTGCGCCCGCAATATCGTGATTCCGGTCAACAAGGAGAACTGCCTCAAATACGGGATTGTCCCGGAGAAGTTTGCCGACGAAATCCCCGACCAAATCATGCTCACCATGTCCAAGGACAAGAACTATATTTCCAAGCCGGAGCTGTTCCTGCTGGACTTCCTGTCCACCTACGAGTGGGACCGTCCGCTGAACCTTCTGAACATGGGCGGAGACCTGAACGTGGGCATCAAGGATTACCTGATGTTCGACGGCTTCTCCTATCGGTTCACGCCCATCCGCAACAAAATCGGCACCACGGACGCCGGCAAGGTGGACGCCCTGCAGTTGTACAATGACTTCAAGACCAAGTACAAGTGGGACGCCCTGAAGCGCACGGACTACTTTGTGGACTACCAGAACATGTACACCTTCCTGGGCGTGCTCAGCCAGCGGCAGTTGTTCCTCACGGTAGCCAATGCCCTGATTGACGCCGGAGAAAGCGAAAAGGCCCTGGAAATCATGGACATGTGCCAGGAGAACTTCCCGGAGGAGAATTTCCCGCTGGAAAGCATTTCCGTGGGCTTCAGCGGAAACGACTATATGGTGGCCCAGATGCTGGAAAACTATTACTATCTGGGCGAGTACGAGAAGGCGCGTGACCTGGCGGCCCGTTTCGGGGACCAGCTCATGGACACCGCCCGCTTCTACCTGGAATGGGGTTCCCTGGGCTCTTCCGAGTTCGAGACCGCTTCCCGGGTGCTGCTGTACGTCTCCGACGTGTGCAAGCAGTACGGCGATACGGAGTTGTCGAAGGCCATCGTGTCCAACCTGGAGGCACTGCTGCATGCCGCTTCGGGCGGTACTTATCGGCCCGAGCGTTCCTCCGACACGCTTGAGGTGGCCGGGTGATTTTGTGTGGCTGCTAATCGACTGATTTTCAGGATGTTATGGTATAATCCTCGTTCGATTTTTGAACGAGGATTATACTGTAATAAATTGATACAAAAGGAGATAAGTGTCACACGAACACCCTAGCGTTTAAGCCTGACATAGATACTCAGCGGCAGGATTTTGCCGAAGGAATCGTTGAAGGCCAGTTCCCCGGAAGTCATTTCAAGGAACTGGTTTTTGAATGCCTCGCGCACCACGGTTTCTCCCAGGGCGGCGCTGTAGCCGTTGGAGTAGAGGTTCAGGACCATGAAGGCATCGCGTTCGCTCAGGATGGCGGCCACGTTTTGCAGCAGGCCGAAAAGGAGCTCGTCCAGCTTCCATTTTTCGCCGTCCGGGCCGTGGCCGTAGGCGGGCGGGTCCAGGATGATGCCGTCGTACTTGTTGCCGCGTCTGGCTTCCCGCCGGGCAAACTTGAGGGCGTCTTCCACCACCCAGCGGATGCCGTCCAGGCCGCTGCGCTCCATGTTTTCACGGGCCCAGGTGACTACCTGGCGCACGGAGTCCAGGTGGGTGACATCGGCCCCGGCGCACTTGGCGGCCAGGGAAGCGGCGCCGGTGTAGGCAAAGAGGTTGAGAACGCGCGGTGCAGCCAGGCCGTTGGCCTTGTGAATGCGGGCCAGGCGGGCCGTTTGGGCATAGATAAATTCCCAGTTGGGAGCCTGCTCCGGGAACACACCCACGTGTTTGAAGGAGGTGAGGCCCAGCCGCAGGGCCAGGTGCAGGTCGGAAGCGGCGTGGGTTTCGGGGTCCGGCTCCCCGTTGTAGGTGATGCCCCACTGGTCTTCCATTTTCCGGAGTTTTTCCCAGGTGCCGCTGTCCTCCTTGCCGGCCTTGCCGAAACCGGCCCCGGGCTTGAAAACCACGTGGCTCTGCCGGCGCCAATCGGCCTCCGGGAGGGAAGGTGCCCACAGCGCCTTGGGCTCCGGGCGGCGAAGCACATACTTGCCGAAGCGCTCCAGCTTTTCACCGTTGCCGCTGTCTATAAGCTCATAGTCTTTCCAATATTGTGCAGGGAATTCTACCGCCATAATTTTGATTTTTTCTGCAAAGATAGCTAAATTTGCAGACTGGAAACAAATTTACAATTTATTATATCCATGCAACAATTCATTGACAAGTACGACTTCAAAGGCAAGAAAGCCATTGTACGCGTTGACTTCAACGTTCCCCTGAACGAAAATTTTGAAATCACGGACGATACCCGTATCCGCAGGGCCATGCCCACCCTCAAGAAGGTGCTCGCGGAAGGCGGTTCCCTCATCATCATGTCCCACCTGGGCCGTCCCAAGAAAGTGGACCCCAAGTTCTCCCTCAAGCACATCGTGGCCCGCGTGAGCGAATGTCTGGGCGTTCCCGTCCAGTTTGCCGAGGATTGCATGAAGGCCAAGGCCCAGGCCGACGCCCTCAAGCCCGGTGAGGCCCTTCTCCTGGAGAACCTCCGCTACTATGCCGAGGAAGAAGGCAAACCCCGCGGCCTGGCCGAGGATGCCTCCGACGAGGAAAAGAAGGCCGCCAAGGCTGCCGTGAAGGCCTCCCAGAAGGAGTTCGTGAAAACCCTCGCCAGCTATGCCGACTGCTACATCAACGACGCTTTCGGCACCGCGCACCGCGCACATGGTTCAACCGCCCTTATCGCTGAGTACTTCCCCAATGACAAGATGTTCGGCTACCTGATGGAAGGCGAAATCAAGGCCATCGACAATGTGCTCAAGAACGCCCAGCGTCCCCTCACGGCCATCATCGGCGGCTCCAAGGTGAGCTCCAAGCTGGCTGTGCTGAAGAACCTGGTGGGCAAGGTGGACAACCTGATTATCGGCGGCGGCATGGGCTATACCTTCATCAAGGCCCAGGGCGGCCATATCGGCCTGTCCCTGCATGAGGACGAGCTCATTCCCGATGCACTGGAGATTATGAAGGAAGCCAAGGAGCGCGGCGTAAACCTGTCCCTCTCCGTGGCCACCGTCTGCGGCCAGGCCTTCGACAACGACACGCCCCGCAAGATTTTCCCCATCACCGAGATTCCCGACGACTGGGAGGGCATGGATGCCGCACCCGCTTCCCTGGAGAACTGGAAGAAGATTATCCTGAGCTCCAAGACCATCCTCTGGAACGGTCCCGTGGGCGTTTTCGAGCTTCCGAACTTCGCCAAGGGTACCCTGCAGATTGCCGAGGATCTGGCCGAGGCCACCAAGAACGGCGCCTACACCCTGGTGGGCGGCGGTGACTCCGTGGCTGCCGTTACCCAGATGGGTTACGCCGACAAGGTGAGCTACGTCTCCACCGGCGGCGGCGCCATGCTGGAAGCCATCGAAGGCAAGATTCTCCCCGGCATCGCAGCCATCCAGGACTAATTCTGTTGTGATTGTCAACCGGTTGGCAATCAGTGAGTTATATGATAATCCTCGTTCAAAATCTGAACGAGGATTATCCAGTATTTAGATGAGTATCAGTCGTTTAACTGCCACTGACAATGTACCATCATGACGGATTTTGCGGCCATAGACTTTGAGACGGCGAATGAGTGCCGAAGCAGCGTCTGCAGCGTGGGCGTGGTGATCGTGCGCGGAGGAGAAGTGGTGGATTCGTTCTACTCGCTCATCCATCCGGAGCCGGACTATTACCAGTGGTTCTGCCAGCGGGTACATGGCTTGTCGGCCGAGGACACCGAGGAAGCCCCGGTATTCCCGGAGGTATGGGAAAAGATAGCGCCGAGGATCGAGGGCCTGCCGCTGGTGGCTCACAATGCGCGTTTCGATGAAGGCTGCCTGAAAGAAGTGTTCAAGTTGTATCGGATGGACTATCCGGATTACGAATTCTTCGATACCCTGGCCGTATCCCGGCGGGTGTACGGTCAAAGCCTGCCCAATCACCAGTTACAGACCGTTGCGGCGGCGTGCGGCTACGACCTTACACGGCACCATCATGCCCTGGCCGATGCGGAGGCCTGTGCACAGATAGCCTTGAAGCTGCTGTAGGAGTTGCATTCGCTGCGCCCGGTATGATGAGCGCCCGGCATGCCGGAGGAGGAAGCGCCGGAGGGCGTTACTTCGCGTGCGCAAAGTGGGTGGGCTCTTTCTTCTGGGGCCCTTTCTCCGGATGGACGGCCCGGGCGGGGATTTTTTTCACGTAGGCGTACACCAGGAAGCCGATACCCAGCAGGATGAACGGGATGCTCAGAAGCTGCCCCATGTTCAGGACCATGTCGGCCTCAAAGTCCACCTGGTCGTTCTTGACGAACTCGATAAGGAAGCGGCTGCCGAAGCACACGATGAAGAAAATCCCGAAGTAGGTTCCGCGGTACGTCTTGTCCAGCCCCCACTTGTACAGGGCGGTGAGCCCCAGGCCCAGCAGCAGATAGGTAAGGGCCTCGTACAGCTGCGTGGGGTGGCAGGGCACCGTTTCATTGTTGCGCTCGAACACAAAGCCCCAGGGCAGGGAAGTGGGGCCGCCGTAAATCTCCGAATTGAACAGGTTGCCCAGGCGGATGAAGCAGGCGGCGTATGCGATGGGAATCACGATATGGTCCACCATCCACACAAAGTCAAAATCGTTGGCGGGGCCGTATTTTTTGGCATACCACCACACGCCCAGAATAAGGGCGATGGTGCCGCCGTGGCTGGCCAGGCCGCCTTTCCAGGGCATGAAAATTTCCAGGAAGCCGGACCAGGAGCCGAAATAGTAATCCGGCTGGTAGAAAATGCAGTGCCCCAGACGTGCGCCCACAATGGTGCAGATGAGGAGCATGTACAGGAGCGGGTCCATCAGGGACTCCGGGATGCGCTCCCGCTTGAACATAGCTTTCACGATGAACCAGCCCAGGACGAATCCGCTCACGAACAGGAGCGAATACCAGCGGAGCTCAAAACCGCCCAGCTTGAGAATGGCCGGGTCCACATTCCAATGTACTACCAGATATTCCATACTGCAAAGATAGAAAAAAATCCCCATTTGCTGCGACTCTACGACTTTATTAAAAACAATCGTGCGGGTTTCTTGCTTAGGCGTAGATTTTGCAGTAACTTTGCCCGCTTAAAAGTTAGTTGGTTAATTATGAAAAAATGTATGCTCGCGCTTATACTGCTGCTTCCGCTGCAGGCATGGGCGCAATACCAGGAAACCGGACCTGCACAAGCGGACTCCACACTGGTTCTGAGCCTGGAAGACGCGCTTAAAATCGCCCTGTCGGAAAACACCTCCGTAAAGGTGGCCGATATGGAAATCCAGCGCCAGAAATACGCACAGAAGGGCGCCTACGGCGCTTTGTTCCCGCAAATCAATGCGACGGGCATGTACAGCTACGCCCTCCAGAAGCAGAAGGTGTTCTTCGGCTCGGACGATGACAGCCAGAGCAGTTCCGGCGGCGGCATGTCGTCCATGATGTCGGGCATGATGGAGCCCATCATGTATTACATTCAGCAGTTGTACGAAGTCACCGGCACCCCGTTCGTGGAGTATGTGGCTCCGGAACAAGAAGGGCCGGGCACCAGCAGCGATCCCATCGAGATGGGCCGCCGCAACCAGGTGCAGCTGAGCCTGAGCGCTGCCATGCCGCTGGTGAATGCACAGCTGTGGGAAAGCCTCCGCCTCACCAAAGACCAGGTGGAACTCACCATCGAAAAGGCCCGCGAGTCGCGTCTGAATACCGTCACGTCCGTCAAGCAGGCCTATTATGCCGTGCTGATGGCCAAGGCCTCGTACAATGTGTACAATGCCGTGCTGGAGAACGCCGCGCACAACCTGAAGCTCACGGAGAGCCGATACAACGTACAGAAGGCCTCGGATATGGATTTGGCCCGCGCCCAGAGCAGCTTTGCCGCCGCCATCCCCAATCTGTACAATGCGGAAAATGCCATCCAGCTGGGACTGTGGCAGTTGAAGGCCGTCATGGGCATCGCCCTGGACACCCCTGTCGATATAGAAGGGCAATTGAGCGACTACGCCGATTCCATGTTCCGCGACCTTACCGAAGGCGAGGAATCGGACCTGGAGCGCAATACCCAGCTCCGTCAGCTGGCCACCCAGGCGGAAATCCTGGCCAAGCAAATCCGCATGCAGCAGTTCGCCTACATCCCTACGCTGAACCTCTCGCTCACGTATAACTACTATACCCAGAGCGACAAATTCAATCTGAGCCAGTGGAAATGGCTGCCGTCCAGCACCATGGTATTCACCCTCAGCATCCCTATTTTCTCCGGCGGCCAGCGGTATCACGCCATCAAGCAGACACGTGTCCAGGCCGATGAGCTCCAGCTCCAGCGGGAGAACACGGAGCGGCAGCTGCGAATCGGCATCCGCCAGAACCTGAACACCATGGCCACCGCCATGAAGACGTACGATGCCGCCAACGAGGCGCTCAAAAGCGCGGAGAAGGCCTATGAGATAGCTTCCAAGAGTTACGAGGTGGGAAAAACCACCTTCACGGACCTGAACAACACGGAACTCACCCTCACCCAGACCCGCCTGCAGGCTGCCCAGGCCGTGTATAACTTTGTCGTGGCCAAAGCCACGCTGGAGCAGACCCTCGGCTACGATTTCACAGAAGAATAACAGAAGAAGATATGAAGAACAAATCGGCAATCATCTTTGCCCTCCTCGCGGCGGTCGCATGCGGGAGCAATGAATCCAAAACGGAGCAGGCCGCTCCCGAAACGGTCGTCCCGAACGTAGAGGTGGCTTTGGTACAGGTCCGTGCCGTTCCCCAGGAAAGCACGTATGCCTCCACCGTCGAAGCGTATGCAGTGAACAACATTATGCCGCAGCAAGGCGGCCGCATCCGCAAAATCAACGTGGAAGTGGGCGACTATGTGTCCAAGGGACAGGTGCTGGCGGAGATGGACCGCCTCCAGCTGGACCAGCTGGCCCTCCAAATCCAGAATGACAACGTGGAATATGAGCGCCTGAAGAGCCTGTATCAGGAAGGCGGCGTTTCCAAGAGCGATTTCGAGGCTGCCGAACTGGGCTACAAGGTGCGCAAATCCAATTATCAGAACGTAGAGGAAAACACCATCCTCCGCAGCCCGGTCACCGGTTATGTCACCGCCCGCAACTTCGATGTCGGGGACATGTTCGCCATGAGCGCCCCGTTGTTTACGGTACAGCAGGTGGTGCCCGTGAAATTGCTTGTGGGTATTTCCGAGAGCGAATATACCAAGGTGAAGAAAGGAGATGCGGTCAGCCTGACGGTGGATGCCATCCCCGGAAGAACTTTCCACGGAAAGATTGAACGCCTGTATCCCGTGATTGACGCCGCCACCCATACCTTCAAGGCGGAAGTGGTGGTGCCCAACGCGGACAGGGTGCTGCGCCCGGGCATGTATGCCCGCGTGCTGGTGAACTTCGGCTCCCACAACAGCGTGGTGGTCCCGGACCGGGCCCTGGTGAAACAGGAAGGCACCGGCACCCGCTTCATCTATGTGCTGCAGGAGGACGGTACCGTGAAGTACCTGCCCGTCAAGACCGGCCGCCACATGGGTGCCGAATATGAAATTACCGAAGGTCTCCAGGATGGCTGGAAAGTGGTTGTGAAAGGACAGGCCGCCCTGCGTGACGGCGTGAAGGTGAATGTGCTATGAGTATTTACAGAACAGCCGTCAATAATCCGGTCACCACGGGACTGCTCTTCCTGGCGTTCGCTATCCTGGGCGTTTTCGCCCTTACGCGCCTGCCGGTGGACAACTTCCCGGACGTGGAGTCCAACGTAATCATGGTGATGAGCTCCTATCCCGGCGCTTCGGCGGAGGATGTGGAGAACAACCTCACCAAGCTGCTGGAGAACTCCCTCAACGGTGTATCGGACCTGAAGAATATAACCTCCAACTCGCGTGAGAACATTTCCGTCCTTACGCTGGAGTTCGAATATGGAACGGACATCGACGAAGCCACCAACGACGTCCGGGACAAGTTGGACATGATATCGCAGCAGCTGCCGGACGGCGCGTCGCTGCCTTTCCTGTTCAAGTTCAGCGTGGACGATATGCCCATCATGATCATGGCCGCCACGGCGGACCAGAGCGTGAGCGCGCTGGACAAGATCCTGGACGAGCGCATTGCCACCCCGCTGGGCCGCGTGTCCGGTGTGGGTACGGTGTCGGTGGCCGGTGCCCCCAAGCGTGAAATCCAGGTCTATTGCGACCCTTCCAAGCTGGAGGCCTACAACCTGTCCATCCCCGCCATTTCCCAGATTATTGCCGCGGAGAACCGCAACATCCCTTCCGGCAGCATCGACATCGGTTCCGACACCTATACCCTCCGTATCAAGAAGGAGTTCAGGGACCCCTCGGAGCTGCTGAACGTGGTGCTGGGCAACTTCAACGGGGGAACCGTCTATCTGCGTGACGTGGCCCGTGTGGTGGACGATGTGGAAGAAAAGTCGCAGGAGTCCTACACCAACGGCGTCCGCGGCGCGCAAATTATCATCCAGAAGCAGTCCGGTTACAACACCGTGGAGGTTATCCGCAAGGTGAAAAAGGAAATGGCGCGTCTGGAACGCACGCTTCCTGCCGATATCAAGATTACCACCGTGGTGGACTTTTCGTCCAACATCCTCCGTACCATCAACTCCCTGAAGGAGACCATCATGATCACCTTCCTGGTGGTTATGCTGGTGGTGTTCCTCTTCCTGGGCCGCCTGAAAGGTACGCTCATTGTGGTGCTGTCCATCCCCATCGCCCTGCTGGCCTCCCTGCTGTATCTGTCCGCTACGGGCAATACGCTTAACATCATTTCCATGAGCGCCCTGTCCATCGCCATCGGCATGGTGGTGGACGATGCCATCGTGGTGCTGGAGAACGTGACTTCGCACCTGGAAAGAGGAGAAAAGCCCAAGGAGGCGGCGGTGCACGGCACGGCCGAGGTGGGTATCTCGGTTATCGCCTCCACGCTTACCATGCTGTGCGTGTTCCTGCCCCTGACCATGATTTCCGGCATGGCCGGCATCATGTTCAAGCAGCTGGGCTGGATTGTGTCCATCATCATGATTGTGTCCACTACGGCCGCCCTTACGCTGGTTCCCATGCTGTGCTCGCAGCTGATGGACAACAACATGAACAGCGGCAAGTTCTTCAATCTGGTCTTCGGTCCGGTGAACAAAGCCCTGGACGGAATTTCTGCCGGCTACAGCCGCCTCATCGGCTGGTGCATGAACCGCAAGAAGTGGGTGCTGGCCGGAGCCGTCGTCATTTTTGCTGGCGTCATGGTCTTTTATGCGCCGCGCATGAAAACGGAATATTTCCCCAATGCGGACTCCGGCCGTATGACGGCCACCATCGAACTGCCCATCGGTACGGCGCAGGATGTCACACGTGACGTGGCCGCCCGCATCTATGCCAAACTGGCGGAAGACATTCCGGAAATCCAGGTGCTCAGCTACCGTTTTGGTCAGGCCGACTCCGACAATGCCTTCGCCTCCATGCAGCAGAACGGTACGTACCTTATTTCCATGAACATCAACGTGGGTTCCATGGAAAACCGTACGCGTACCTTGAGTGAACTGGCCGATATTGTCCGCGCAGACCTCCGCTCGTTCCCGGAACTCAACAAGTTCAATGTGACGGAAGGCGGTGGCGGCATGGGCGGCCGTGCATCGGTGCAGCTGGAAATCTACGGCTATGACTTTGCGGAGACGGAGAGCGCCGCCCGCGCCGTGCGTGCACGCATGATGGAAAGCGGCCTGTTTGCGCAGGCCATCCTGTCCCGCGACCAGTACACCCCGGAATACGAGGTGGACTTCGACCGTGAAAAACTGGCCCTCAACGGCCTCTCTTCCGTGAGTGCCGCAGCTGCCGTGTCCGCTGCCATGTCCGGTTCCGTGGGCTCGTTCTACCGCGAGGACGGTGAAGAGTACAACATCCGCGTGCGCTACGCCCCGGAGTTCCGTACCTCCATCGAAGACATCGAGAACATCATGATTTACAACACGCAGGGCCGCGGTATCCGCGTGAAGGACCTGGGCCGCATTGTGGAGTCCAAGGTGCCGCCCACCATCCAGCGCAAGAACCGTGACCGGTACATCCAGGTCACCGGCATCATGGCGCAGGGCAAGTCCCTGAGCGAAGGTGTGGAGACGGTGACCTCCCTGCTCAACGAGAACCCGCTGCCGCAGGGCCTGAGTTGGCAGATCGGCGGTGACTATGAAAACCAGCAGGATATGTTCCGCGACATGCTTCTCCTGGTGGCCCTGATAGTCATCCTGGTGTACATGGTGATGGCTTCCCAGTTCGAATCCTTCATGGGACCGTTCGTAATCATGTTCTCCATCCCGTTCGCCCTGGTGGGCGTGGCGCTGGGTAACCTGGCGGCGGATATGGCCATTGGCGTGATGTCGCTCATCGGCATCATCATCCTGCTGGGTATCGTGGTGAAGAACGGTATCGTGCTCATTGACTACACCATCCTGCTGCAGGAGCGGGGCTATAGCGTACGGGAGTCGTCCGTAATGGCCGCCAAGAGCCGTTTGCGTCCTATTCTCATGACTACGCTCACCACCGTGCTGGGTATGCTTCCCATGGCCCTGGGCCGGGGCGAAGGCTCCGAGATGTGGCGCGGCCTGGGTACCACCGTGGCCTGGGGTCTGAGTATATCCACCCTCATCACCCTGGTGCTCATCCCTGTCCTGTATTGCGGCTTCACGGAGTTCCGTGCCCGCAGAAAAGCTAAGAAGAATTAATTTAATGCCTGTTGTTTTTCAAACCGTCGCTTCGCGACCCCTTCCATTCGCAGCGTGCTAAAGCACGGCTGTGGGCCCCACCCTCTTACACGGCCGAGGGTAGCCATGGGATTGAAAAACAACAGGCATTAACAAAAAATTATAGATACGTATGAAAGCGATATTCATTGCATATAATCAGGCATACAATCAGGAGATTGTAGAGCTGTTGGAAAGCTTGGGACAGCGGGGATACACCGTGTGGGAAGAGATTGGCGGCAGGGGTAGCGTGGACGGAGAACCGCATTTGGGGAACCATGCCTGGCCTACGCAGAACCATGCTTTGCTCACGGTGCTGGAAGACAGCCTGGCTCCCAAGGTAATGGCCGCGCTCCGGGAAACCGACGCCGCCAACCGGATGCTGGGCCTGAGGGCCTACGTACTCCCGGTGGAGGACGCGCTGTAACGGACCCGGAACGGACGCCCTCCCTTCCGGCTGTTTATGAGTGGCAAGTAACTATCTGAACATCAATGTTTTTCACGATAATCCTCGTTCATTTTTCGAACGAGGATTATTCGGTAGCTCGCTGTGCGTCAGGTGTTTAGTGATCACGGCCGGCGGGGAGCTGCATTCGCTTCGCTGAGCATGACAGGGCGGGTCTGCCCGGTACGGCAGCCCTGTGCTGTGCCGGGACGGGGAAAGCCCGGCGAAAAATCTCTTTCGGGGCGGCTCCATCTTTTTTATATTTTTTCATTATATTTGTAGAATAAAAGACAAAATATTATGGCAAAAGTAGCAACCAATACCAATTTTGACGAGCTGCTGCAGGACGGCAAGCTGGTTATCGTGGACTTCTGGGCCACCTGGTGCGGCCCCTGCCGCATGCTTTCTCCCATCCTGGACGAGGTCGAGGAAGAAATGCAGGACAAAATTTCCGTGGTGAAGGTAAACGTGGATGACGCCGATGAAATCGCCGCCCGGTACCGCATCATGAGCATTCCTACGCTGCTGTTCTTCAAGGACGGCCAGGTGGTGGACAAGACCGTGGGGGCCATGCCCAAGCCGGTCCTGGTGGAAAAAATCAACGCTAACCTGTAGTTGTCATGAAAAAGCTTCTCCTTACGCTGGCCCTGGTGCTGGGTACTTTGACCGCAGCCCATGCGCAGATTGGCGTCGTCGGTGGCTGGACCACCGCCAAGACGCCTACGGGCAATGACGCCTTGTCTCCCAAGAATGCCAGCCTGTTTCATGCCGGCGTGGCTTATAAGATTGAGCTGGGTCCGGTGTTCACCCTGCAGCCCGCCCTGGTGTATCAAGGAAAAGCGGCAAGCGTTACCGAGGGGACGGATGTCCTTTACAGCCGTGCCAATTTCCTGGAACTCGAGCTGGGTGCCCAGGTGGGTATCGACCTGCTGGCCCTGCGCCCGTACTTCCTCTTTGAGCCTTTCATCGGCCTGGACCTGGGTGCCCACAACAAGGTGAACGGAGATGTGCAGACCGTGCTGAACAACGCCAAGAACCGTTTTGAATATGGCTTCGGCGTGGGTGGCGGCATAGAGTTGCTCAATCACTTCCAGATATCCGTGCAGTGGTTCATGAACCTGGGAAAACTGTACGACGGCAACAAACTGGCCGTCGGCGATTACGATTTCAGCAAGTACGCCAACTTGAGGAATTATCAGGGCGTGAAAATCACCTTGGGACTGTTCTTCTAAAAGATGGGCAGACAGGTAGTGATTTTCTGTGCTTCGAGCGGCACCATCGACCCGAAGTATAATGAAGCGGCGCGGCTTCTGGTACGGGGACTGCATGCCAGGGGATACGACATCGTATCCGGCGGCGGAGACCGTGGCACGATGGGCGCCATCACCGGCGAATCCATCCGGACAGGCGGCCGTCATGTCGCCGTCCTGCCTCGTTTTATGGCCGGCATGGAGAATCGGGGCGTTTCCGAGATTGTCTGGACGGATACCATGTCGGAGCGGAAGGACCGCATGCGGGAAAACACCGTGGCGGCCATTGCGCTGCCCGGCGGAATCGGCACGCTGGACGAACTGATGGAAACCCATACGCTGCGCAAACTGAAAAAGTACGACGGCGCCGTCTATGCCTTGAATCTGGATGGCTTTTATGAGCCGCTGAAAACGCTGCTGTCGCATTTTGCGGCCACCAACATGACCGCCCGCGCGGATATAGACCTTGTTGCTTTCCCGGAAACGGTGGAGCAGCTGCTGGAGAATTTTTAATGCACATTCAGGAGATTTTTACCTATCTGGGGCCGGATTTGGCCCGTGTGGAGGCGCGTATCAATGCGTCTCTCCGTTCCGATATTTCCTTGCTGAACAGTGTCAACCGGCGTCTGCGGGCGCATCCCGGCAAACAGTTGCGGCCCGTGCTGGCCTTGCTGGTTGCGGGTGCCTGCGGCGGCGTGACGGAAGACAGCTTGCGTTTTGCAGCCTCCGCGGAGCTCTTGCACAATGCCACCTTGCTTCACGACGACGTGGTGGACGGAGCGGACGAACGCCGGGGTGTTCCGACAGTTGCCAAGTTCCTGGGCGCGGGCCCGGCCGTGCTGGTGGGAGATTACTGGCTGGTGAGCTCCATCCATGAGATATTGGCCGCATCGCATGAGTCGGAGCGGGTTCTGCGCATCCTCTCGCAGACGCTGCTGCACCTTGCGGAAGGCGAACTCCTGCAAATGGAAAAGGCGGGCAAGGGAGATACTACCCAGGAGGATTACCTGCGTATCGTTTACGGAAAAACGGCGTCGCTGTTCGAGGCGACGGCCACCGCTGCGGCCATATCGGCCCGGGCGTCGGAGGAGCAGGTGGAGGCCATGGGGCGGTTCGCACGCCAGCTGGGAACGGCTTTCCAAATCAAGGACGATATCCTGGACTATAGCGAAACGTCCGCAGCGCTCGGGAAGCCGGTCGGCATCGACCTCAAGGAACAGAAAATTACGCAGCCGCTCCTTTGTGCGCTGGAAACCGTTCCGGCCGAAGAAGCAGAACGCTGGCGTGCCCGTGTGACACAGGTGGCGGAGCATCCGGAGCAGATAGACGCCATTGTGGATTTTGTGCGTACGCATGACGGCGTGGAGCTGGCCGGCAAGGTGATGGACAATTACATAGCCGATTCCATCCTTTGCCTGGACGTGCTGGAGGAGAGCCCCTGCAAGCAGTATTTGAAAGACCTGGCCTTTTTTGTCGGAGACCGTACGGTATGACAGTTTACGGGAATACGGAGGTAGTGGCCGCCCTGCATCAGATGGTGCGGAGCGGACATGTCCCGCATGCCCTGCTCCTGCACGAGGACGACGGCGGCGGGGCCTTCCCGCTCTCCATCAACTTCCTGGAGGAACTGTACGGCGGTTCCCCGCGCGTGCAGAAACTTATTCACCCGGATATCCATTTTGTGTTCCCGGTGGCCGGGGCCGACAAACCGGTGTCGCTGCAGTTTGCAGGCAAGTTCCGCGAGCTGGCGCTGGATAACCCTTATTTCTATGAGAATGAGTTATATACGGCTATCGGCATAGAGGGGAAGCAGGGCAATATATCCGTCAACGAGGCCCGGAGCATCCTGGACCGTCTGTCGCTGAGTGCGGTGGAAGGCGGTTACCGGACGGTGTTGCTGTACCTGCCGGAGAAGATGAACGCCCAGGCGGCCAATGCGTTGCTTAAAATGGTGGAGGAGCCGCCGGCAAAAACGCTTTTCCTGCTCATCACCCATGCGCCGGAAAAGGTGCTCACCACCATATCGTCCCGCTGCCTCCACATGCGGGTGCAGCCGTTGAGCCCCGAGGCCGAACGTGAGGTGCATGCCCGGGAAAACGCATCCAATCAGCTGCTTACGGACCTGTTCCACGACCTGCTGGAGGCGATTGTCTCGCGCGACAGGCTCAAGGCGCTGGAGACCGGCGAGGCGGTGGCGGACCTCAAGGTGCGTGAGCAGCAGAAGACCTTCTGCCGACTGGCTTCGGAGGACCTTCGCCGGCTGTTTTTCCTGCAGAAGATGCCCGCCCTTTCGCATGTGCCGGAGGGGGAAGAAGACTTTTACAAGCGCATGGCCGGGGCCCTGAAGCCCAGCTTCCCCCGCAGGGGAATGGCCGCCCTGGACCGCGCCCTGCTCCTAGTCGAGCGCAATGTTAACCAAAAAATCCTGTTCGCCGATTTGGTCGGGCAGTTGTATTGTATATAGCACTCTTAAAGTCCCTCCCCCCGAGGGGAGGGGTTTCGGGAGGGGGTAACGTAAAATAGTCCCTGGACCCGCAGGGTCCCTCCCCCGAGGGGAGGGGTTTCGGGAGGGGGTAACGT
>CADAIT010000017.1:52801-92006 GCA_902788095.1 uncultured Bacteroidia bacterium
CCCCGAGGGGAGGGGTTTCGGGAGGGGGTAACGTAAAATAGTCCCTGGACCCGCAGGGTCCCTCCCCCGAGGGGAGGGGTTTCGGGAGGGGGTAACGTATAACATTTTATGTTCATGAGATGAACGATTTTACCAACGAAACCATCCAGTTCGACTGTTTCCGCGGCTGCACGGTCGTGACAGATGACGCCACCGGCGAACTGGACATCAAATATCGGCAGGGATGCTGCAAACTGGAGGTTTACGATACGCTGAAAGGTATCGCCCAGGAGCAGTTCGACAACTATTTCGAGGTGCGTTTCAAGAATACCCGCAAGGGCATTTACCAGAACGCGTCGGGCCAGAGCATCAAGACCGGAGACCTGGTGGTGGTGGAAGCCGCCACAGGGTACGATTTGGGGATTGTGACGCTGGAAGGCGCCATCGTGGGCCGGCAGATGAAGTGCAAAGGCGTGGACCCCGCCAAGTCGGAGCTCAGGAAAATTTACCGCAAGGCGCGTCCCTTCGACATCCAGCGCTGGCAGGAGGCCATCGCCCGTGAGCAGGAAACCATGATTCGCGCCCGCGTGCTGGCTAACAACCTGGGCCTGGAGATGAAAATCGGCGACGTGGAATTCCAGGGAGACGGCACCAAAGCCATCTTCTACTACATTGCCGACGGCCGCGTGGACTTCCGCCAGCTCATCAAGGACTTCGCGGAGGAGTTCCATATCCGCGTGGAGATGAAGCAGATCGGCGCCCGTCAGGAGGCCGGTCTCATCGGCGGTCTGGGTATCTGCGGCCGCGAGCTCTGCTGTGCCAACTATATCACTGAATTCAAGTCGATTACCACTTCTGCCGCCCGCGTGCAGGACCTGTCGCTGAACCCGCAGAAACTGGCGGGACAGTGCGGCAAGCTCAAGTGCTGCCTGAACTACGAGGTGGCGGCGTACTTGGACGCGCATTCCCGCATTCCGCGTGTGCAGGAGCCGCTGGAGTTTCAGGACGGGCAGGCGTGGCTGGTGAAGACGGACATCCTCTCGGAAACCCTGTATTTCTCCTACGAGAAGGGTTCCCTGGCGCAGACGTTCCCGCTTCCGGCCGCCGAGGTGCGCGAAATCCAGGCCATGAACCGGCGCGGGGAAAAGCCGGCTACGCTGCATGAGGAGCAGGTGGTGGCTCCGGAGTTTGTATCGGCCGTCGGGGACGATGCCATCAACCGCTTCGACCCGGAAAAGAAAAAGCGCCGCCGCAAGGGCCGCGGCAAGAAGCCCGCGAAGAAGGAGGCATAGCCTTTTCGGTCATTTTGCAAGCTTTTTTGTCATTCTGAACGAAGTGAAGAATCTCTATGGGACACGGTAAACTGAAGAAATTCGCCGAGAACGAGACGTTCCGTTGCCTGTTGCAGCCGGACGCCTCCCAGGTGCTGGACAAGGAGCCCGGCAGCAAGGAGTTGCGTCTCAGGGACCATGCCATCAAGGGGAACTGGGGCCGGGAGATGTTCGGCAATGACCATCCCATCGTGCTGGAGCTCGGGTGCGGCAAGGGGGATTATACCATCGCCCTGGCGCTCCGTCATCCGGAAATCAATTACATCGGGGTCGATATCAAGGGCGCCCGCCTGTGGAAGGGGGCCAAGTATGCCACGGAACAGGCGCTGCCCAACGTGGCTTTTCTCAGGACGCGGATTGAGTTTATCGACGCGTTCTTCGGCCCGGAGGAGGTGAGCGAAATCTGGCTGACCTTTTCGGACCCGCAGCTGCGCGGCAGCGAAAATGCGCGCTTGAGTTCTCCGCTTTTCCTTGAGCGCTACCGCAAGTTCCTGCGACCCGGCGGTATCGTCCATCTCAAAACGGACTCCCGCTATCTCTACGAATACACGCAGGCTGTTGTCAAAGTCAATGGTTTACAGGTACTTGCATGTGGGACAGACATTTACCGGGAAGGTATGTATATCCCCGAATCGTCACTTCGCAACCCATCTCATCCTGACGGATGGGTCTCTCCCTCTTATGTGGCCGAGGGTGGCCACAGATTCGGAGATATACATACCATCCTGACAGACATGGAATCGGTCCTGCAGGTGCAGACCTTCTACGAGAAGATGTTCCTGGAGATGGGCTTGCCCATTACGTACCTGGCGTTTTGCATCGGCCATGAAGGCCCGTACGCTTTCCCGGGCGAGGCCTTCGACCACGATTTCTGGCTGGAGGCCGAGGGCCCCCGCCGCTCCTTCTCGCATCAGCCCGCACAGAGGCATTCCGGGACCACTCAGGGGCAGTAAAGTCCGATTTTGCCCCGCATGTAGGCATGCCGGGACCGCTCAAAAGTCCGATTTTTGCCCTGCGCGGCCAAAGGCTTTGGATTGTCCGCGGATTTTGCTAAATTTGTACGTTATGGCAAAGTTGGTTTATACAATGGGTGAGGTGGCGCAGATGCTGGGAGAAAATGCCTCGGCGGTGCGCTACTGGAGCAATTACTTTGAGAAGTTCATCCATCCGCAGCGGAACGCCAAGGGGAACCGCTTGTTTCATCCGGAGGATATCGATACGCTCAAGCAGATTCAGTTTCTGGTGAAGAACCAGGGGCTCACGCTGGAAGGTGCGGGGCAGCGGCTCACGGAGGACCGCCGCAGCGTGGACCGTCGCGTGAAGGCCATTGAGAAACTCAAGGACATCCGGGCCCGGCTGGTCGCCGTCCGCAAGGGGATGTAAACCGCCATACTGCTTGTCACCAATCCAATATCGTTTCGCGTTCTCCGTCATGCCCGGCTCCGACCGGGCATCTCCTCCTGGCCCTTCAGTGCGAGTGGGTGGTTAAAAATTTGCCAGCTACCAGCAAAATCGGCCTTTTTTGATTGTAGGTGGTTATTTTTTCGCCAGTTACTCGCACTCGCCACCCGGTTTTCTTTGCGCGAAGGTCCACGGTCTGAATCCTGGCGCCCGGTGATTGCTAACATGTTGGACATCATGCTCTTCCGTAATAATCCTCGTTCAGATTTTGAACGAGGATTGTATAGGAATGATATGAAAATCAAACAATTAGCCGTCACATGCCGCAGTGATGTGTGGCGATTATTTTGCTGAATATCAGTAGGTTCCATACTAATCCTCGTTCAAAAAGCGAACGAGGATTAGTGCGTAATGTGTTATGGTTATTCGGCCTTGTTGATTACCGTCGCACTTGGTTTGGTGCGGCGGTTCACGGGCCGCGTTTGCAGCTGGAAGGCGGTGTAAGGGCGATTTTGTGCAATCGCGGCAGGGAAATGCGGGCACAAGCGGTGAAACCGTTGCCGCGTTTGCAGCTGGAGGGCGGTAGAAGGGCGATTTTGTGCAATCGCGGCGGGAAAGCGGGCACAAGTGGTGAAATCGTGGCCGCGTTTGCAGCTGGAAGGCGGTGTAAGGGCGATTTTGTGCAATCGCGGCAGGGGAAGCGGGCACAAGTGGTGAAATCGTGGCCGCGTTTGCAGCTGGAAGGCGGTAAAAGGGCGATTTTGTGCAATCGCGGCCGGGCAAGGGGGCGGCCGGGCAGGGGACTGGCACGATATTGGATTTATCCCAAAGGATTTTTATCTTTGCATGAATAAGGAAATGCATTATGAAAGTAGGGGATATCACTGCGGCGCTGGAGGTGTTTGCACCGCTGCGCATTCAAGAAGAGTGGGACAACAGCGGCCTCATCATCGGCAGCGCGGAGGATGAGGTGCATGGTGTGCTGGTCGGGTTCGACTGCACGCCGGAACTCATTGACGAGGCTGTGGAAAAAGGCTGCAACATGGTGGTGACGCACCATCCGCTTATCTTCAAGGGCATCCGGCGCATCAATGCGCAGGACCCGGTGGGAGCGGCGGTGATGCGCGCCGTGCAGCACGGGGTGGCGGTATATGCCGCCCACACCACGGCGGACAAGGTGATTACCGGCGTGAGCGGCGCCATGGCCCGCAGACTGGAACTTCAGAACGTGAGCATCATGGTCCCGGAAGAGGACGGGACCGTGGGACTGGGCTGCATTGGCGATTTTCCCAAACCCATGACGGGCCGGGAAGCCCTCAGGTACGTGCAGGAGAAGTTTGGCGTAAAGATGATCCGCAGTTCCAAGCCGCTGGAGACGCCTATCACCCGGGTGGCGCTCCTGGGCGGCAGCGGCGGCGGCGAACTGGGCCTGGCCCAGGCCAAGGGTGCCCAGCTGTACATTACCGCGGACGTTTCCTACCATCAGTTCTTCACAAAAAGCGGCTTCATGGTCATGGATATCGGCCATTTTGAGAGCGAAGTGGAGATTGTGGACATTTTCTTGTCAGAGATACGGAAAAATTTTCCTACCTTTGCAAGCTACAAAAGTGCCGTGCTGGACAGGAGCAATCCGGTCCACTACTTTGTAGTGTAGGAGATGCTTCGGCAGGCCCGGCATGACAAAGAGCCAAGCTCAGCATGACAAAGAGCCAAGCTCAGCATGACAAAGGCCAGGCCCTGCATGACAAAGCGCCAAGCTCGGTATGACAAAGAGCCCGGCAAGATGAACAGAAAAATATAAATCGATTTATAATTTTTATGGCTACACCCAAGAAAACCACCGCCGCCAAGAAAGTGGAGGCTCCTATCGACAACAGGGAAACTTTTGTATCCCTGCAGAAAAATTTCGCCGATTCCGACATGCCCGTCGAGGAGAAACTGAAGACTCTCTACCAGCTGCAGGCCGCGGATTCCGAGATTGACAAGATTATCCAGCTGCGTGGCGAACTTCCCGAGGAAGTGGCTGCCCTGGAGGCGGAGATTGCCACCCTCAAGGAGCGCAGCGCCGCCATTTCCGCCGTTGTGGACCAGTTCAACCGCAACATTGCAGACGCCAAACTGTCCATCGCGGAACACGAGAGCATCATCGAAAAATACCAGCGTCAGCTGGAGACCATCCAGAACTCCCGCGAGTACGATTCCCTGAACAAGGAAATCGAAAATCAGGAGCTGCTGCGCCAGATTGACGAAAAGACCATCAGCGACACCCGCTATGAGATCGGTGCCAAGAAGGCGGAACTGGACGACATCAAAGACCGTCTGAACATCCGCACGGAGGACCTCAAGGCCAAGAAGGAAGAGCTGGCCACCATCGTGGAGGAAACCGCGAAGGAAGAAACCGTCCTGCGCGAGCGCCGCGACGAGTGCGCCGCCAAGATAGACGCCCGTACCATGAGCGCTTACGAGCGCATCCGCGCCAGCGTGCACAACCACCTGGCCGTGGTGGGTATCTACAACGGCGACTCCTGCGGAGGCTGCTTCAACACCATCACGCCCCAGCGCCGCGTAGAAATTGCGTCCAACCGCAAGCTCATCATCTGCGAGCACTGCGGACGCATCATCATCAACCCGGATTTCGACCAGCAGTAGTATGCCCGAAGCCAGCCGCAAACGGTCCCGCCCGCAGGAGCCCGAGAACCTGGAGACCCTGATGGGGAACAAGCCCCCGCAGGCCCTGGATGTCGAGGAAGCTGTATTGGGCGCCATGCTCGTAGAGCCCGCCACCATCGACGAGTCGATGGAGGAGCTCTCCGCGTCGTGCTTCTATGACCCCCAGCACCGCATGATTTTCGAGGCCATGAGCGAGCTGGTGAACGAGCACGTGAGCATCGACCTGGTGACCGTAAGCGAAAAACTGCGTGCAAAAGGGAACCTGGAGGCCATCGGCGGACCGGTGGTGCTGGCAGGCCTGTCGCAGAACATCGGCGCCGCGGCCCACATTGAGTACTACATAAAAATCCTCAAGCAGAAGACCATCCAGCGGGACCTCATCAGTGCCTCATACGAGATTCTGAAGCAGTCGTTCGACGAGTCCACAAACGTGGACGAGCTCATCGACAACGCGCAGACCAAGGTGTTTGCCGCTATCCAGAACAATGTGAAGCGCGATGTCCAGGACATTGGTTCCATCATCAATTCCGTGCTGGACAACCTGCAGGAGCTGCAGGGCATCACCGGCCCGTCCGGCGTTCCTTCGGGCTATCCTTCCATAGACCGCGTAACCCAGGGCTGGCAAAAGAGCGACCTCATTATCCTGGCGGCGCGTCCGTCCGTGGGTAAGACGGCTTTCGCCCTGAACATCGCCCGCAATGCCGCCGTCGAGGCCAATATGCCCGTCGCGGTATTCTCCTTGGAAATGAGCGCGGATCAGCTGGGTAAACGTCTCATTACCACCGAGTCCGGCTTGTCGGGAGAAAAAATCAAGGGCGGCGTGAAGCTGGAGCCCTTCGAGTGGGTGCAGCTGGAAGACACCCTCAAGCGCCTGGCCAAGGCGCCGCTGTATATTGACGATACGCCCGGCATCCCCATCATGGAATTCCGCACCAAGGCCAAGCGGCTGGTGAAGCAGAAAGGGGTGCGGCTCATCGTGGTGGACTATCTGCAGCTGATGCAGGGCCCGGTGGAACTGCGCGGACTGCGTGAGCAGGAAGTGGCGGCCATCTCCCGTACCCTCAAGGCTACCGCCAAGGAACTGAACATTCCCATCATTGCCCTGTCCCAGCTTTCCCGTAATGCCGTGCAGCGTACGGGCGGTACCGGAAAACCGCAGCTGAGCGACCTCCGCGAGTCCGGTTCCATCGAGCAGGATGCGGATATGGTCATTTTCATCCATCGTCCGGACTTCGTGGGCATGAGCGACAATCCGGAAGACAAGGAAAAAGCCATCATCGTCATTGCCAAGCACCGTAACGGAGAGGTCTGCGACATTGAAATGAAGTACAAGGCCGGTCAAGTGAAATTCGTCGAGCCGGACCAGAGCCTGGACATGTATGCCCAGCGGGGACCGGTGGCCAGTGCGGCCAACCAACCTGCTGCGGGAGATTCCAATTACGACTTCGACGCCCAAAGTGAATTCTAAGCATGCGCTGGAAACTATTTATACTGAGTTTATTCATATCTGCAACTGTTTACGGACAAGGAAGAGGTTGTCTCCCCACCCGACAAGACCATCCGTTCAAAGACGGAGAGCACATTACCCTCAGCCTCATGTACAAGTGGGGCGCCGTGAATACGGAAGTGGGCCTGGCCACCATCGACCTGGACACCCTGCAGTACAACGGAGAACCGACGTTCCATGTGAATTTCAAGGTGCGTTCGGCACCGTTCTTCGACCTTTTCTTCAAGATGCGGGAAGACTTTCACAGCTGGTTTTCCATGCTTGACATGAAACCGCGGAAGTTCACCCGCGACACGTACGAGGGCGGTTATACAGCCACCAACCTGTACCACTACGACTGGCCCAACAAGGTGATTCACGCGGACATCAATCTCAACAAAAGGGGAGACACGCATTTTGAGATTCCCCTGCATGACTGCGCGTACGACCTGCCTGCCCTCATCTTCTACCTCCGCACCATGGACTTGTCCAGGATGCATAAGGGGGACAAGTACAAGCTGAGTTTTGCCATTGACGACTCCATATTTGACGTCGTTCTCACCTTTCATGGAAAGGAAAAACTGAATGTGCGCAGGATGGGAAAACGGGACGCCCTGCTCTTTACCTGCTCGGTGGTGTCGGGTGCCATGTTCGAAGGGGATCAGGAACTCAAGTTCTGGTTTTCTGACGACGGACGCTATGTTCCCCTCGGCGTGATGGCGCCGCTTCGCGTGGGTGCCGTATGGTGCTGGCTGAAGCAGTACAAACCATGAAGGAAGAGGTAGCGCATAAGGGGAAAGTCGTGAAAATGACCCCGCAGGTGACTACGGTGGCCATTTTGCAGCATGGTGCCTGCTCGCAGTGTCATGCCGCGGGCCTGTGCGGCATGGCGGACATTGCGGAAAAGATGGTGGAGGTCCCTACGGACCCGTACGCTTTCTATGGCGTCGGCGACGAAGTGGAAGTAGTGCTCAAGGCCTCCATGGGCCTGAAAGCCGTGTGGCTGGCCTATTGTATTCCGCTGCTGGTGCTCATGGCCGTGGTGCTGCCCCTGTCGGCCCTGAAGGTGGGCGAGGTGATTACCGGAATCAGCGCTTTGGCGGCTGTCGGCCTGTATTACCTGCTGCTGTACCTTTTTAGGGACGTTCTCAGGAATGAATATGTATTTACAATAAAAGGATAAGTTATGAACGCATTTATTTGGACAATCGCAGTGGTGACCGTCCTCGGACTGGTGCTCTCGCTCGTCCTGTACCTGGTGGCCAGGCGCTTCAGGGTAGAGGAGGATCCCCGCATCGACGAGGTGGAGAAGGCCATGCCGGGCGCCAACTGCGGCGGTTGTGGCTTTGCCGGATGCCGTGCATTCGCAGAGGCTGCGGTCAAGGCTCCCAACCTGGACAACAATTATTGTCCGGTGGGCGGCAATGACACCATGGCAAAAGTGGCGGCTATCCTGGGGTATGAGGTAAAAGCCAAGGCTCCCATGGTGGCTGTCGTCCGTTGTAACGGAGCCTGCGAGGCCCGCCCCAAGGTGAATGAATATGACGGCTTCGCTTCCTGTTATGTGAAGTCCCTGCTGTACACCGGCGACACGGGATGTGCCTATGGCTGCCTGGGTTGTGGCGACTGCGTGTCGGCCTGCCAGTTCGGCGCCCTTTCCATGGACCCCGTTACCGGGCTTCCGGTGGTGGACCAGGAAAAGTGCACGGCCTGCGGCGCTTGTGTCAAAGCCTGTCCCAAGCGCATCATAGAATTGCGGCCGATGGGCCCGCGTGGCATGCGCGAGTTCGTCTCCTGCGTGAACAAGGACAAGGGACCCGTCGCCAAGAAGGCCTGTGCCAACGCCTGTATCGGCTGCGGCATCTGCGCCAAAACCTGTACGCACGAAGCCATCACCGTGGAGGCCAATGTGGCCTATATCGACCCGGCCAAGTGCAAACTGTGCCGTGAATGCGAGGCCATGTGCCCCACCGGCGCCATCCACGGGGTGAATTTCCCCAAACCGCTGGACAAGGATGCCGTCAAGGAGCGCATCAAAATGCGTCAGCAGAAGGCCCGGGAAGCCGCCGAGGCCGCCAAGGCTGCGGAAGCGCCCAAGCCGGCTGCAGAACCCGTAAAGAAGGAGGCTACCCATGAGTAAGCATACATTCAGTATCGGCGGTGTACATCCGCACGACAGCAAAATATCCCGGGAATGCGCCATTCAGCCGCTTCCCATTCCCCCCACCGTGTACATTTCCGTGGCCCAGCACATCGGCGCTCCGTCGGTGCCCTGCGTGGCCGTGGGGGACAAAGTGAAAGTGGGCCAGGTGATTGCGGAGCCCGGCGGCTTCGTGGGCGCCTTCATCCACTCCTCGGTGTCCGGTACCGTCAAGTCCATCGCCCCGCGCGCAGACCTCGCCGGACGCGCCTCCACGCACATCGAGATTGCCGTGGAAGGTGACGAGTGGCTGGAGAGCATCGACCGCAGCGAGACCCTCGTAACCGCCATTCCGGAGGACGCCAAGGCCATTATCGACAAAGTCCGTCTGGGCGGCGTCGTGGGTCTGGGCGGCGCTACCTTCCCCACGCACGTGAAACTGAGCCCGCCTCCGGGTTCCAAATGCGAGCGCGTGATTATCAACGGCTGCGAATGTGAGCCGTACCTTACTTCGGACTTCCGCACCCTGCTGGAGAAAGGGGAGCAGGTGGTGGTAGGTGCCGCCCTGCTGCAGAAAGCCATGGGCGGCGTGCCTTGCACCATCGCCATCGAGGAGAACAAGCCCGAGGCCATCGCCCATATCCGTGAAGTCATCGCCAAACTGGGCTATAAGGACATGGACGTGATGGTGATGAAGATGATGTATCCGCAGGGCGGTGAAAAGCAGCTGATCGATGCCGTGATGCACCGTCAGGTAGGTTCAGGGGCCCTTCCCATCAGCGTGGGTGCCGTGGTGCAGAACGTCGCCACCGCCCTGGCCGTGTACGATGCCGTGCAGAAGAACAAGCCCATCGTGGACAATTCCGTCACCGTGACGGGCGAGTGCTTCCCCAAGCAGGCCAATCTGCTGGTGCGTGTGGGCACGCCGCTGCAGTATATCATCGACTTCCTGGGCGGGGTTCCGGCCGATGCCGCCAAAATCATCAGCGGCGGTCCCATGATGGGCCGTGCCGTCGCCAACCTGGATGCCGCCACGGTGAAGGGAACCGGCGCCCTGCTCTTCCTCACGGAAAAGCAGACCCGCCGTGCTCCGGAAACCAACTGTATCCGCTGTGGCAAGTGTGCCGACGCCTGCCCCATGGGCCTGGAACCGTTCCTGCTGAACAAACTCTCCAAGGCCAAGGACTGGGATGCCTGCGAGGCCAATGCCGCGCAGGACTGTATCGAGTGCGGCTGCTGCCTGTATTCCTGTCCCGCCCACATCCCGCTGCTGGACAACATCCGCGTGGGCAAAGGCTTTGTGTTAAATGCTATCCGCGCCCGTGCCGCTGCCGCCAAGGCTGCAGCAGAAGCTGCTAAAAAGTAACAGACTATGAGCAAGTTATTAGTATCTCCTTCTCCCCATATCCATTCCAAGGTCTCTACCAGGTCCTTGATGCTGGATGTGGTGATTGCACTCATTCCGGCCGTTATCTGCTCCGTTGTCTTCTACGGCTGGCAGGAACTGCTGGTACTGGGCGTGAGTGTGGCTTCCTGCGTGCTGCTGGAATGGGCCATCACCAAGTATATGCTTAAACAGCCGTCCACCATCGGCGACTGGTCGGCCGTCATTACGGGTATTCTGCTGGCGCTGAACGTGCCATATACCACGCCCTGGTGGGTGATTTTCATCGGCGCCGTGGTCGCTGTCGGCGTTGCCAAAATGACCTTCGGCGGACTGGGACAGAATATTTGGAACCCCGCCCTGGTGGGCCGTGTGTTCCTGCTGGTTTCTTTCCCTACTTACATGACCACCTGGAGCCAGCCGCAGGGCCTGTTCGGCGTAGATGCCGTTTCCGGCCCCACCCCGCTGGGCGCCATCCAGGAAGGCCTGCTGCAGGGAGCTTCCGTGCAGGACCTCACCGCAGCCTATAACTATAAGGACCTGCTGTTCGCCAATCTGGGCGGCAGCGCCGGCGAAGTGTGCGCCCTGGCGCTGCTGGCCGGTTTCGTGTACCTGTGCTGCCGCAAGGTCATCAAGCCTTGGATTACCCTGAGCATCCTGTGCACCGTGGCGCTGACGTCCCTCATCTTCTGGAGCGTGGACCCTGCCCGTTTCACGGACCCCGCCTTCAACCTGCTCACCGGCGGTCTCATCCTCGGCGCCTGCTTCATGGCTACGGACTATGTAACCTCGCCCATGAGCACCTGGGGCGGCGTTGTCTTTGGTGTCGGCATCGGCTTCCTTACCATGATGATTCGTTACTTCGGCTCCTATCCGGAGGGCGTTTCCTTCGCCATCCTCATCATGAACTCGGTGGTTCCGCTGCTGAATATGTGGTTTAAACAGAAAAAATTCGGGAGGAAATAGACCATGGCTGCAAAATCCAATTTAACCAATATGGTATTGGCCCTGGGTGTCACCTGCCTGCTGTGCTCGGCCATCCTGGGCGGGGCCTTCGTGCTCACCAAAGAGCCCATCGAGGCTGCTGCCGCCCAGAAGACCAACCGTGCCATCGCACAGGTGCTTCCGGCCTTTGAGACGGCATCGGAGCGTCAGTTTGTCGAGGCCCTGGGCAAGGATTTCCCTTACTATGAGGCCAAGAACGGCGAAACGCTGGCCGGTTACGCCATCGAGTCCACCGTGGTGGGCTTCGGCGGCAATCTCACCCTCATGGTGGGCATTACGCCGGACCGCGTGGTGTACAACACCTCCGTGCTCTCCCACAGCGAAACGCCCGGTCTGGGGGCCAAGTGCACCTCGGACCCCAAGTTCGTTTCCCAATGGCAGGGCTTCGACCCGTCCGTGAAAAAGCTCATCGTCAGGAAAGACGGTGGCGATGTGGATGCCATCACCGCTTCCACCATTACTTCCCGCGCGTACGCGCTGGCCGTGGAGAACGCCCTGGTGGCCTTTGATACCCTGTATGCTCCGGATGCCACGTCCGGCGCCACCAAACCCGTAGAAGAAGGAGGACAGAGCAATGAGTAAGTTCAAACTGATTACCGACGGACTGGTCAAGAACAACCCTACGTTCGTCTTGTTGCTGGGTATGTGTCCTACCCTGGCCACGACCACTTCCGCCATCAACGGCCTGTCGATGGGCCTTGCCACGCTCTTTGTGCTGGTGCTCAGCAATATGGCCATCTCAGCCATCGCTCCGGCAGTGCCTGACAAGGTGCACATTCCGGTGTATATCGTGGTGATTGCCACCTTCGTAACCCTGCTGCAGTTCCTGATGCAGGCATACACGCCGGCCATGTACGAAACCCTGGGCCTGTTCATCCCGCTTATCGTGGTGAACTGCATCGTCCTGGGCCGTGCGGAGGCTTTCGCCAACAAGCACGGGGTGCTGGAAAGCGCCTGCGACGGCTTGGGCGTGGGCCTGGGCTTCACCTGCTCGCTTACCGTGCTGGGTCTGGTGCGTGAGATTCTCGGCTCCGGCAGCGCCTTCGGCTACAACTTCATCGGCGGTCACGACGGCATGCTGGCCTTTGTGATGGCTCCGGGCGCCTTCCTGTGCCTGGGCTACCTGATGGTTCTGTTTAACAAATACCTGAAAAAGAACTAGGCTATGGAGTACTTTCTGATTATTATCTCGGCGATTTTCGTCAACAATATCGTCCTGGCGCAGTTCCTGGGCATCTGCCCGTTCCTGGGCGTGTCCAACAAACTGTCCACCGCCACGGGTATGTCCATGGCCGTATGCTTTGTGATTACGCTGGCTACGCTGGTGACGTATCTGATAAACCAGTATCTCCTGGTACCGTTCGGCATCACTTTCCTGCAGACCATCGCCTTCATCCTGGTGATTGCCGCACTGGTGCAGATGGTGGAGATTGTGCTCAAGAAGGTGTCCCCGTCCCTGTATCAGGCCCTGGGCATCTTCCTGCCCCTGATTACCACCAACTGCGCGGTGCTGGGCGTGGCCATCAATGTGGTTACCAAGGAGTTCGCCTTCGTTCCCGGCGGCATGCTCAACCTGGGCCAGGCCCTGGTGTATGCCTTCGCCACCTCGCTGGGTTACGGCCTGGCCATGGTGATTTTTGCCGGTATCCGTGAGCACCTGGCCCTGAATAATGTTCCCAAGGCCTTCAAGGGCGTGCCCATTGCCATCATCAGTGTGGGTATCCTGGCCCTGGCCTTCATGGGCTTCAGCGGGATGGTGAAGTAGTTTTTTAGTGGCGGCTAATCGGCTGTCACTGAGATGTTTATAGAATAATCCTCGTTCAAATTTTGAACGAGGATTATTGCGTAATATGCTGTGCTACAGATGGTTGGCGATCACGAAGAGTGGCGTGCAACAGCGGCCAGACGGGTTACACCAGCGACAACGCCACATCCATCATATTGGTGAAGGTGGTTTGTCTTTGTTCGGCGGTGGTCGCCTCGCCGGTGATGATGTGGTCCGACACGGTGAACATGGCCAGGGCCTTGTTTCCGGAGTAGGCGGCGTTCATGTACAGGGCGGCGGCTTCCATCTCCACGGCCAGCACGCCCATCTTCATCCATTTGTCCGTCTGCGGGTTGGCGGAGTAGAAGACATCGGATGACACCACGTTGCCCACCATATAGTCGTACCCGAAATTTTCACAGTTGTTTACGGCTTTCTGCAGCAGGCCGAAATCGGCAATGGGACAGTAGGTGCCCGGAAGCTGGAACTGGGCGGCGTAGTTGGAATCCGTGCAGGCGCCCATCGCCAGCACCAGGTCGCCAATTTTCAGGTCTTTGTGGCAGGCGCCCGCGGAGCCGATACGGATGATGGTCTTGACATCGTAGAAATTGAACAGCTCGTAGGTGTAGATGGAAATGGAGGGGATGCCCATGCCATGTCCCATTACGCTCACGGGCTTTCCTTTGTAGGTGCCGGTGTAGCCCAGCATACCGCGGACTTTATTGAACAGGACGGGATTCTCCAGGTAGTGCTCGGCCATGAACTGGACGCGCAGCGGATCACCGGCCATGATGACGAAGGGTGCAATCTCGCCTTTCTTGGCGCCGATATGCGGTGTAGGTGTAGTATTCATGTTTTTTACTGGATGAAAGCGGCAAAGTAGCCGGCAAAAAATACATTGGTTATCAGATAAGCCACGATGGTGGACACAATGACGCTGATAAGGCCCGGCATCATGAAACTGTGGTTGAGCAGGTACTTGCCGATAACGGTGGTGCCGCTCCGGTCGAAGTTCACGGTGGCGATGTCGGACGGGTAGTTGGGGATGAAGAAGTAGCCGTAAACGCTCGGCAGCACGCCCAGCAGTACGGGACCGGCAATGCCCAGCTCGTATGCCAGCGGCAGCATGGCCACCACGACGGCGCCCTGGGAGTTGATGAGCACGCTCACCAGGAAGAACACGAAGGCGATGCTCCAGGGATAGTTGGTCACCAAGTCCGTGAGCATGAGCTTCATCTGGTCCATGTAGTTGCCGAAATACGTATCGGCCAGCCAGGCGATGCCGTAAATGGCCACCACGGCCACCATGCCGCTCTGCCAGACGGCGCCGGCTACGGCCTTCTTGGGCTGGGCCTTGCAGAACATGATGTTGCAGGCGGCAGCGGCAAGCATGATAATCTGGATGCAGATGTTCATCTTGGGCAACTTGATGGCCTGGGCGAGGGTGTTGCCGTCGGCCACGTGAATCATCTGGCAGAAAGCAAAGCCTACAATCACCAGCAGGGCGCCCAGGAACACATATACGGAGGCCTTGGCTTCCTTGGTAATCACTTTGTCCAGGGTGGTGGCGGAGTTGCCGTACATGTACTGGTACAGTTCGGGGTCGGCCTTTCTCTTCAGGAATTCGGGATCCTTGTCCAGGTCCTTGCCGCGCTTGTAGGAAGCGGCTGCGGCGCACATGAGGCCTATCACGCAGGCCGGGATGGTAACCATGAGCACCTGCGGAATGCTCACCATGTAGCCGTTGGCGTTGGAAATGGTGACGAAGGCCACTACGGCCGCTGCGATGGGGGAGCAGGTGATGCCTACCTGGGAGGCTACGGAAGCCACTCCGCAGGGACGCTCCGGGCGGATGTTCTTTTTAAGGGCGATGTCGCAGATGATGGGCATGATGGTGTACACCACGTGGCCGGTACCTACAAGCACGGTGAGGAAGAAGGTCACCAGGGGCCCCAGAAAGGTGATGTGCTCCGGATGCTTGCGCAGCATCTTTTCCGCTATCTGAATCATCCAGTCCATGCCGCCGGATGCCTGGAGGGTGCCCGCGCAGGTGACGGCGGCGATGATGATGTAAATAACGTCCGTGGGCGGGGTGCCGGGTTTGAGGCCGAAACCGAAGACCAGGATGGCCAGGCCGATGCCGGAAATGGCGCCCAGCGCCAGAGAGCCGTAACGGGACCCTACATACAGTGCTGCCAGGACAATGAGCAGCTCCACAATCATGGTAAAAGTCATAGCGTTATTGTTGCAGTTAGTTTACAGGACGGTCGGGAACCACTTCTGCAGGACGGCCGTGGCTTCACGGATTCCCCGGTCGTCAAAGTTGTGGCCCTGGCCCTTGATTACGTCCAGGCGGACGTTCTGATAGGTCTTCATGGCCTCGTGCGTGTACTCAATAGGCACAATGAGGTCCTCGTCTCCGTGGATGATGTGGACGGGGCCTTTGTAATTGTCGATAACTTCGTAGGGCTGGATGTCATAGGCGTCCCGGACGTACCTTTTGGAGAAGGTGTAGTTTACTACGCCCAGGTTCAGGCCGACGCCCTCCTCCGGGATATTGTCCAGGTCGCCGTCGAACAGTGTGTTTACGGCGGTACGCACATATTCCGGGATGTTGAAGGCAGGGAAGAAGAGCCCCAGCGCCTTTACGCGGGAAGGGTACTTGGCCGCAAACAGGGCGGAGACCAGGCCGCCCTGACTGGCTCCCATCACTACAATGCGGGAAGGATCCACATCGGCGCGGCTGGCGATGGCGTCGTAAACGGCCGTGACGTCTTCTACTTCCGTGAGGACGGAATTGTCCTTGGCGATGTCGCCGTCGCTCAGGCTTTCACCGGGCGAGCCGCCGCAGAAGTCAAAGCAGACGGCCACAATGCCCATTTGGGCGGCAGCCTTGGCGTAAGGTTCCATCTTCACGTAAGATGCAAAGAGGCCGTGGCACAGGATGACGGCCGGTTTGCGGCCTTCCAGGCCATAGGGCATGTAAAGTTTTCCGCCGATGCGGGATGTGCCCTTCGTGGTGGAAAAATCCAGCACGGATACCTCATAGGTGTCCGGTGCGGCAACGGGAGTGGGATTGTCCTTCTTGCAGGAGAAAGTCAGCGTGGCGGCCAGCAGGGACAGGACCGCCCATTTGAGGGATATGGGAAATTTCATGGTTACTGTGTTATGTATGCAAAGATAATAAAAAAAGACACAGGCGCCCCGATTCGGGTGCGGGTAGGTGGCCATTATTTTTCCACTTACCGTCAAAAATGCCCTTTTTTGCAGGAGACTGGTTATTATTTCACCAGCTACCTGCACTTGTCGGGCTGGACGGTAGTGAGGTCGGGGATTTGTCACAAAAATAGACCGTTCAAGCAAGCTTGACGGCCTATTTTTATGCCAAACGCCACGGCCTGCCCGTGGCGTCTGTGCCTTTCGTGATTCCGTCGGGATTCGAACCCGAGACCCACAGCTTAGAAGGCTGTTGCTCTATCCAGCTGAGCTACGGAACCATCCTCAAAATGGGGATGCAAAGTTAGTCAAATTTTGCCAATAAACAACTACCTGGGGCTGGCGGAGAGGAGAAGCTGAAGTTCCTGGTTGACCGCGTCCGAGAAGCCGTTCTTTTGCTCGTCGGGGGTGAAGGTATCGGCCAGGACGCCTCCTTCGTATTCGATGGACAGGGCGCTGATTCCCAGGGCGCTGATGCGGTACATGTCTTCCATGGTGGGGTACAGGTACACGAAGTTGACATCGTCGCGGGCCTGGAGCAGGTCGATGGTGGATCCGTCCGTCAGGGTGATGCAGACGGGAGAATCTACCGGGATATGGTACTTGTCTTGCGTGCCGATGACGAATGCAAGGTCCATGTCCTCCTCATTGTTGCCTTTATAGTAAAGGTGGGTGAGCAGGATGTTGTAGTCATAGTTGGTGCCGCGGGCCACGACGGGATTGGCGGTGGACAGGATGCTGTTCACGTTTTCCGTGTAACCGGACATGGTGGCCTGCAGGTCGATGGTGTTGTCCGACGCTTTCAGGATGGCCTGGCAGTGCTTGGCCAGCAATTCCGCAAATTCGTTCTTGGAGAAGGTGACGCTGACGAAATCGTCCGGCGACCAGCCGGTAACGATGTCCACGGACTTGATGCCGCGCACCAGTTTCTCCATATCGGCCGATTCGATGGCGTATTTGAGGCGATTGAGGAAGTTGCCGTCATCCATGCGGCGCGGCGTGGCGGAAGCCTGGCCGATTTGTTCGGCACGGATGAGTTTCCCGTTGGACAGCGTGAATGCCATCTTCACCCCCTTGGGCACTACCGTGGATGTATTCTGTACCAAATTGATGTACATCAGGTACAGCGACGAGCCGTCCGGGAACCCTACCAGCTCCACACGGACCTGGGCGGGAATGTTGTCCAATTGCAACGCCTCATAGTCCGTGGCGATATGAGTCATGCCTTCCGAACGGTAATTGGTCCGGACAGTCTGGGCGGACAGGATGCCTCCAAAAACAGTGGCGATTGCCAAAAAAGCCAGTTTCTTTATCATGGTATAAATGTTTTCAATGTGCAAATATACATTTTCTGGGCCAAATCCACGCTATTTTTATTTATAAAAAAATCGTATCTTTGTGCGATTGTATTATAACGTATCGATTATGCAAAAATCTCGGTTATTTGCAGCGGCTGTTTTGCTGAGCCTCTCGCTGACGACTGTTCCCGTATGGGCACAAGGTTCCATGACTGACGAACAGGTGACGGAATATGTGAAAAAGGGATTGGAGGAAGGGAAAAGCAAGGAGACGCTGATGAAGGAACTTACGCTCCGGGGCGTCACCCGTGCCCAGGCTATGCGTATTTATGCCGACTATCAAGGCGGCGGAGGCGGCGCAGTCGTGCCGGTTGTGAAGGAACTCAGCCGCGCCCATTCCATCAACGAGGAATTCACGGCCGCTGTGGAGGAGGCTTCGACCACCACTACCGCCGTCGTCGATGAAGGGGGTGTGTACGGACGGAACATTTTCCGGAACAAAAACCTCAATTTCGCTCCCAGCGAAAACCTGGCTACGCCCCGCAATTACAAGCTGGGGCCCGGCGACGAAGTCATCATTGACGTGTTCGGCCGCAACCAGACAACACTTCGCAGCACCATATCTCCGGAAGGAAGCATCAATGTGGATGTTTTGGGCCCGCTGTACCTGAACGGCATGACGGTGGAGGAAGCCAATACCTACCTGAAAAAGCGCCTGTCGCAGATTTATGGCGGTCTGAGCGGCGGTTCGGGAACGGACATGCGTCTTAGCCTGGGCCAAATCCGCAGCATCCAGATCAATGTGATGGGCGATGTCACGAATCCCGGTACTTATGTGCTGTCCGCTTTCTCTTCGGCCTTCCATGCCCTTTATCGCGCCGGCGGTGTCAGCGGCCCTGGTACGCTGCGCGACATCAAGGTGGTCCGCGGAGACAAGGTGGTCGGAAAACTGGATGTATATGAATTCCTGAGAAAAGGCTCGCTCAGCAACGACATCCGTCTGGAAGAAGGAGACGTCATCCTGGTGTCCCCTTACAAATGCAGGGTGAGCATAGCCGGCGGTGTCAAGCGTGCCATGACTTTCGAAATGAAAGAAGGGGAGACGCTCGCAGACCTCATCGAGTACAGCGGTGGTTTCCTGAACGGCTACAATTCCGCCGCGGTTACGGTGTACCGCCAAAATCCCAAAGGATTTGAGGTCCGTACGGTGGAGGAAGGGGAGTATGGCTTGTTCAAACTCAAGGACGGAGACCGTATTGAAGTAGGCTTGCTGCAGTCGCTGTACGAGAATCGTCTTACGGTCCAGGGTGCCGTGTATTTCCCGGGAACCTATGAACTCAACGCGCAGGTGCACACTGCCAAGCAGCTTATCGAAAAGGCCGGCGGACTGCTTCCGGAAGCCTTCACGGACCGCGTGGTGGTGCATCGTGAGCACGAGGACAAGAGCATGGAGGTGTTTTCCCTGAACATGACGGAAATCCTTGCGGGCAAGCGGCCGGATTTTGCCCTGGAGAACAACGACGAAATTTATATTTCCAGCAATTACGACCTCAAGGAACAGGGCACCATGCGCATTTCCGGCATGGTGAAGAATCCGGGCCAGTATCCCTTTGCGGAGAATACCACCGTTGAGGACTTCATCATCATGGCCGGCGGTCTGCTGGATGGCGCTTCCACTTCCCGTGTGGATGTGACCCGCCGCAAGAAAGACTCGGACGGCATGGCCGCCACGGAGGAGATAGGCGTGCTCTATTCTTTCTCTCTCGACAAAGGGCTGGCCAATACCGGCGAAAGCGGTTTTATCCTGGAGCCCTACGACGAAGTCGTCATTCACCGGAGCCCTTCTTACAACGTCCAGCGCCACTTTTCGGTAAGCGGCGAAGTGAACTTCCCCGGCGGTTATTCCCTGACCCACCGTGAAGAACGCGTTACGGACCTGCTGTCCAAAGCCGGCGGCCTTACTCCTTTTGCCTATATGAAGGGAGCCCGTCTGGTGCGCCGCATAACGGACGAGGAACGTCGGCAGAGCAATGAAATGGTGGAAATCATCGAATCCCGCGTGGATACCACAGACACAGGTGCCCGCAAGGCCCTGCGGACCACTTACAGCGTTGCCATCGACCTGGAGAAGGCGCTTGCCAATCCGGGCGGAGACGAAGACGTAGTTTTGCGGGAGGGCGATGAACTGATTATCCCCGGCAAGAGCGGCGTGGTGCGTGTGCATGGTTCCGTCATGTATCCTACCGCGGTAAGCTACGATGCAAGCATGCGCGGACGGGATTATATCGAAGCGGCCGGCGGGTATGCCCAGAATGCTGCCCGCTCCAAGGCATATGTAGTGAATATGGGTGGCCGTGCCAAGCGCCTTCGCGGCGGCACCAAGGTGGATCCCGGGGCCGAGATTTACGTCCCTCAGAAGGAGGAGAAGAAACACCGGGTGGACCCGTCTTTCATTGTGGCTTTGGGTACGGCGGCTTCTTCGCTGTCAACGATGGCCATCGTCATATACAATATCGTACGTAATTCCAAGTAAAAGCGCTATGGAGGAGAATCAGAACAAGCAGCCTCAAGTCCAGGAGAATGACGAAGTCCAGATAGACTGGGCTGGCATTTTGACCAAACTGCTCAAGCACTGGAAACAGATTTTCATCATTGCTTTTGTATTCGGCGTAATGGGCATTTTCAGCGCCCTTACCATGAAACGCTTTTACGGCGTGAAACTTACCCTGGCTCCGGAAATCCAGTCCCGGTCCGGCAATGCTCTGAGCAACATGGCTTCCATGCTGGGCCTTGGCGGCATCAACATGAGCGCCGCCACCGATGCCATGAACATCACCCTGTTCCCGGAAATTTGCAAAAGCACGCCTTTTTTGACTGCCCTGCTGGATGTCCCGCTGGAATCTTACGTTTCCGAGGAGATGAAAGAAGAAGGCATGAAATCCATCCATACCACGGTGTACAAGCATTTAACAGGCGAGGACAGGGAGAAAAGCGCCTTTGCCAAGTGGATGGCGTCGCTCCGCAACAACGAGCCGGAAAAGCCCTATACCGGCGTGCAGGATCCCACGGAACTCACCCGCAAGGAGGCGGATGTCGTAAAGGCCCTTTCCAACATCATTTCCTGCGATGTGGATCAGAAAACAGGGATTACCACCGTGAGCGTGGTCATGGATGATCGCTTGATGGTGAAGCAACTGGCCGACACCGTGTGTACCCGTCTGCAGCTATATGTGTCCGACTATCGTACCAAAAAGGCCAAGGCGGACTATGACTATTACTGCATGCTGGCTGACGAAGCCAAGGAAGAGTACAAGAAAGCCCAGGCGGCCTATGCCCGGTCCGTGGACTATGACCGCAGCGTGATTCTTCAGAGCGCCCAGTCGGAACGCGACCGGCTTCGCGAGGAAGCTAACCTCGCCAGCCAGATTTACAGTCAGATGGCCCAGCAGCGGGAACTGACCCGTGCCAAAATTCAGGAAGAAAAGCCCGTATATGCCGTCGTTCAGCCTGCCGTGCTGCCGCAGGTCCCCATGAACAGCCGTGCCAAGCGCGTGCTTGCCTGGGGCTTTATCGGTGGCTTCCTGGCCCTGCTTTGGTATGGCTTCGGCGCTGATTTCTTCAAGAAAACACGGGTTGTACTGGAAGAGAAAATGCAAGAGGAGGAGTAATGCTCCCTAATCCCTGAACCATTATGTTCATTGTCCTGAAGCTTCTGGGCAGCATCGCTCTCCTGATTTATGGCATGAAAGTCATGAGCGAGGCCCTGCAGAAAATGGCGGGCCCGCAGCTGCGGCACATGCTGGGCGCCATGACGACCAACCGTCTTTCCGGCGTCCTTACCGGAGCCATGGTCACGGTGGCGGTCCAGTCCTCTGCGGCAACTACCGTCATGACGGTTTCGTTCGTAAATGCTGCCCTGCTCACCCTCGCTCAAGCCATTTCCATTATCATGGGGGCCAATATCGGCACCACCATGAGCGCCTGGATTATGAGCGCAGGTTTTTCGTTCAACGTAACCATGCTGGTGTGGCCGGCCTTTCTGATTGGCATTATCCTTATCCAGACCGGCAAGCACCGTTATGTAGGCGATTTTCTTTTCGGCCTTTCTTTCCTCCTGTTTGCCCTGGGCATGCTCAAGGATACGGGCGTGGAGATGGATTTGGCCAGCAAGCCGGCCGTTGTCAACTTTTTTGCCAGTTTCAAAACCAATTACGGGACCATCCTGCTGTTCCTGCTCATCGGCTCCGTTCTTACGGCCCTTGTCCAGTCTTCGGCGGCCCTGATGGCCATTACCATGGTTTTGTGCTCCACCGGCGCCATCACCATTTACCAGGGTATTGCGCTGGTCATGGGTGAAAACATCGGCACAACCGTTACGGCCAATCTGGCGGCCATGTCGGCCAATACGCAGGCGCGGCGCACGGCAATGGCGCACCTGGTATTCAATGTGTTCGGCGTGCTGTGGGTGCTGATGTTCTTCTTCCCCTTCGTGCGTTTCGTGTGCGGCCTCGTCGGCTTGGACCCCACGGCGGAGAGCCAATCGCCCACCCAGCTTTCTTTCGCCCTGGCCGCCTTCCATACGGCGTTCAACGTAATCAATACCTCCATCCTTATCTGGTTCATTCCGCAGATTGAAAAACTGGTGTGCTGGATTATCAAGCCGCGCAAGGCGGAGCAGGAAGATGAGTTCCGTCTGCAGTTTATCAATGCCGGTATCATGAAGACGCCGGAAATCTCCGTACTGCAGGCCCAGAAGGAAATAGCGGTCTTCGGCAATCAGATGCAGAAGATGCTGGATATGGTGAAGGAACTCTGGGAGACGGAGGGCGAGGAGGCTTTTGCCAAACTGTTCGAACGCATCAGGAAGTACGAGGACGAGAGCGACAAGATGGAGAACGAGATCGGCCGTTACCTGGGGCAGGTGAGCGACGCCCACCTCTCCGATGAAACCAAGGAGAAGATTCGCGGCATGATTCGCGAGATCGGCGAGCTGGAATCCATCGGCGACAGCTGTTTCAACCTGGCCCGCATCCTGCAGCGCAAGCGGGACAAGAAGGTGCATTTTGACGATGAGCAGTGGGACGGCGTGGTAAAGATGCACGCGTTGGTGAGCACCGCCATGGCGCGGATGAACGAGATGCTGGACGGCCGGAAGGAGGACTTCGACATCGAGGTCTCGGCCCAGTTGGAGCAGCGCATCAATGCCCAGCGCAACAACCTTAAACAACAGAGTCTTACCGACGTGGACAACCACGTTTACACCTATGACAACGGTACGGTGTATATGGATTTGGTAAACGAAATGGAGAAAGTGGGCGACTATGTGCTCAATGTGGCCGAAGCCCGTCTGGGCGAAGAAGCCGTCACCCACGTGGAATAATATCATGGAAATACAGATGAACAGAAAAGAAGTCCCGGTGCTTCTGCTTACCGGGTATCTTGGAAGCGGCAAAACGACGCTTTTGAACCGTATTCTTTCCAACAGGAAGGGAATCAAGTTTGCCGTGATCGTGAACGATATCGGCGAGGTGAATATCGACGAAGGCCTTATCGAAAAAGGAGGCGTCGTAGGCAAGACGGACGACAGCCTGGTAGCCCTGCAGAACGGCTGTATCTGCTGCACCCTCAAGATGGACCTGGTGGCCCAGCTGGCGGACCTTACCGCCATGGGCCGCTTCGACTACATTGTCATCGAGGCCAGCGGCATCTGCGAGCCGGCGCCCATCGCCCAGACCATCAGCACCATGCCGGCGCTGGCGCCCCAGTACACCCAGGGCGCGTTGCCGTATGTGGATTGCATTTGCACGGTGGTGGATGCCCTGCGCATGAAGGACGAGTTTGAAAACGGCTCCGCCCTGGAAAAGGAAGATATCGGCGAGGACGATTTGGAACGCCTGGTCATCGAGCAAATCGAGTTCTGCAACATCGTCCTGCTGAACAAGGCCGCCGAGGTGACGCCGGAGGAGCTGGGCAAGCTCAAAGGCATCGTCAAGAGCATCAATCCCGGCGCCAAGGTGCTGGAATGCAATTATGGCGACGTGGACCTGGACGAACTCATCTACACCGGCATGTTCAATTTTGACGAGGTGGCCACGTCGGCTGCCTGGATTGCCGCCATCGAGGGAGAGGAGGACGAGGACGAAGAGGCTGAGGGCGAGGCGCTGGAATATGGTATCGACACGTATGTGTACACGCGCCGTCCGGCCCTGGACCTGAACAAGTTCGACCACATGGTCGCCACCAAGTGGCCGGCCAACATCATTCGCGCGAAGGGCCTGTGCTACTTCTCCGACGATATTGACAAGTGCTATCTCTTCGAGCAGGCCGGCAGGCAGAAGAGCATCCGCGACGCCGGGCTGTGGTTCGCCACCATGGAAGCGGACGAGCTGGCAGAGATGATGAACCGGGACCGTAAACTCCGTGCCGACTGGGACCCCGAATACGGCGACCGCATGCAGAAGATTGTGTTTATCGGCCAGCATCTGGACAAGCCTGCCCTGGAAAAGCTGATGGACAGCTGCCTGGCGTAACTGCCGTTCTGAGCAAAGCGAAGAATCTTTTTTGCAAACTCAAAAAAAATTCCTATCTTTGCAGTCCCGTTTTTCGGGACTAAAGTCTGGAGAGATGCTCGAGTGGCTTAAGAGGCACGCCTGGAAAGCGTGTATACTCCAAAAGGGTATCCCGAGTTCGAATCTCGGTCTCTCCGCAAATCAAGGAATGGCATCGCAGTGCAGCTGCGGTGCTTTTTTGTTGGCCAGCCCGTCGAAAACTTGTTTTCGTAAGGGGTGGGCAGCGGAAAAGCACAGAGGGAACGCAGTGACCGAATGCCATTCCTGATTTCAGCGCCCCCGCGGGAGCGCATCGAGATGCCGCGCAGCGGAATCTCGGTCTCTCCGCACAAAAAGACAGCCTGACCGGCTGTTTTTTTGTGGAGAGACTTGCGGTCTACGTTTAATTGGCGTTTTGCCCTATGTGGCAGGTATTACGGCAATCGTCTTAAAAAAGGACTTCGAAAGAGTGTAGAGTTTTCGTCCTTTGAAGTTCCACTTTTTGTCGGAGGAGATAAATACATCGCACTCCACATCCTTGCTGCCACCCAACTGGACTGCGGCAAGGAAATAACAAATGTCAGTGCCATGACTATGGACCACATAGTCCCGAAAACCCTTGGAGGAAGCAGCAAATATAGCAACCTGGGGTATTCTACCGAACTAAAGCGACGCCAATTCCGTCTCCGGCTCCCGTTTCTGCGGCTCCACTGTGAGGCGGAGATACGGTGGGATGAGGATCCGCTATGACCATTTTGCAAACTATTTCTTTTATAATATTGCAATTTGATATAAAATTGATATCTTTGCAAAAAGTAATTGTTAATTATGGGACAGACAGCTACATCCATCCACCTGGATTCGGAAATCAAGCCTCAGTTCGACGCCATCTGCAAACAGATTGGCGTTAGCGTCAATTCGGCCATCAATATCTTCGCCCGCGCTGTTGTGCGGGAGAAGGGCTTCCCCTTCCCCGTTACAGTTACTAAAAGCGGAAGCGAGAAGCGATCGGCCAAGGCCCAACTTGCATTGCAGGAATTGCAGAGCGCATCGGCCCAAAGTGGAAAAGAGTGGACGAATGAGGAGATAGACAATCTGATCAGCGAATACAGAAGAGGCAAGAAATGATTTACGCCGTCATCGATACAAATGTGCTTGTGGCTGCCGTAAAGACTTCCAAACTGGACTCTTCTACCTCTCAAGTGCTATCATTGGTATTCGCTGGGATTATCAAGCCTCTGGTGAGTGAAGAGATTCTCTCTGAGTACAATGACATCCTTAACCTTCCTGTCCTGAATTTGGATTCAGAGAAAGTTGCCGATGTCCTGGAGAAATTCCGGGAGGACGGTTTGTATCCCGGTCGTACGCCCTCGAATGAGATCTTCCCGGACGAAACCGACAGAATCTTTTACGAGATATCGCTCTCGGTAGAAAATTCTCATGTGGTCACAAACAACGTCAAGCATTTCCCTAAAGTACTGCGTGTAGTTACGCCAAGTGAAATGCTTGTGTTGCTACGCTCGACAGGAGAAATTTAATCTTGCTCGCAAATAGCTCGCAAGGTCTGTTATAGTCAAATCAGAAAGTATCACGAAGGGTACAATGCGGCCAAGGGCCATCTTTTGCTGCAGGGTTCGTTCAATCTTCCAAGATTGTTTTTTTTAAGAATTTCAATCTTCCAAGATTGTTTTGTATATTTGCATTGATTTAAAGCACAAAGATATGGAACTGAATCCGGACGTACTTTACAGAAACTCGCACAGACTGGTGTCGCAAGTCAGCCTTGACTTCAAACGGGAGATATATGACCACATCAACTGGAGCCCCAGGATAATCGGCATCAAAGGTCCGAAAGGTGTGGGAAAAACCACGCTCCTCAAGCAGCATATCAAGGAGTCGTTCACTGATGACAGCAAGATTCTTTATGCTTCACTAGACCATATTTGGTTCAACGGGCACAGCCTGGACGACCTGGTTGAGTACCATTATATCCACGGTGGTACCCACCTCTTCCTGGATGAAGTGCATAAATACAAAAATTGGGAGTGGGGTATCAAGAATATCTATGACAACTATCCTACGATGAATGTCGTTTTCACTGGAAGCTCTATGCTCCAGATTGGCGAGGGCAACGTGGATCTCTCCAGAAGAACTTCCATGAACACGGTCCACGGAATGTCTTTCCGCGAATACCTTGCCTTTGAAGGCATCATGTCCTGGGAAAAGGTCAGTTTGGAGGATATCCTAACCCATCACGTGGAAATAGCTACGGAAATCACTGACAAAATCCATGTCCTAAACTATTTCAACGATTACCTCAAGCACGGCTATTACCCCTTTTATATGGAAGATCCGGAAGGATTCAACGACCGCCTGGCCGAGGTCTGCCGTCAGGTGATTGAGCAGGATATCCCGGCTGTTACCGAAGTGGAGTATGCTACTATACAAAAACTTAAGAAGTTGCTCTATATCATAGCAGCCCAGGTTCCTTTTATCCCCAATATGGAAGAGATTTATAATCAGTTGGAGACCAATCGGGAGCAAGGGCTTAAACTGATTGACCTTCTCGAGCGGGCAGCCCTTATTGGTCAACTCAAAACCAAACCCAAATCCGTGAAGAAACTGTCCTCCCCTGACAAACTCTTCCTGGATAATTCCAATCTCATGTATGCCCTATCCGACAACCCGGAGATTGGAACCATCCGGGAGTCCTTCTTCTACAATCAGCTGAGCAGAGTCTGCAACGTATATTATCCATCCAAAGGCGATTTTCTGGTGGACGAAAAGTACCTGTTTGAAGTAGGAGGTCCCGGAAAGAGCTTTGAACAAATAAAGGATATAGATAATAGTTTTTTAGCCATTGACGGCGTAGAATTCGGCCGTGGAAAAAAGATTCCCCTTTGGCTGTTCGGATTTTTGTATTAACCGCCTCTCACATACGCCAATGGCAGAAAAATCAGTAACTTCCCACGGCTGTTTTATTTTTAAGGCCCATTATTTTAATCTGCCATAGCAAACAATTCCGCCGACCGGTATTCCCGGCCGGCGGGATTTCATTTCAACCAACTGTCCAGCTTACTGACGGCACGCCGTCTTGTGCTCCCTCTTGAGAATCTTGGGATCCGAAGACCTCGCCGTAACGGCACTACCGAAGGCCGTTGAATCCTTTAGAAAGCCTGCAGATTTCACGCTGCGGGCTTTTCGCGAACCCTAGGCGGAGACCATTTATCCCTCTTTCTTCTCCGAGTCCAGTCGAAGCCACATAAGGTCTCGTTTCCCACCGTGCATATCCGGCCAAATGGACACCAGGTTCTTTTTAACTTTCTTAACGGTGGACTCAGATTTCCCTTCCAGCTGCGCAATATCCTTGATGGTCTGACCTTTCTTGAGTCTCCGAACAATCCCGGGATATTCCTGCAGAAGAACCTCTGGAGTCTTTCCTGTCCCTTTGGGGCGTCCCAGCTGGCCGCCGGCCTCCTTGTATCTCTTGCGTCCGGATTCCAATCGCTCCTTAATCTGTTCCCTCTCGATGCGTGCCACCTCTGAAAGAAGAGGAATCAGGATAGAAGCGACATAGTTAGGTGTTCCGTCTTCCTGGAGTGTCTGAATCCCCATGTTCTGGATGAAGAGGGAAACGCCGGATTCATTGAGCTGCCTGACGGCTGTCAGAATCTCCGTCGTATCACGGCCGAGGCGGGATAGCTCGGAGACCAGCAACATATCCGGATGATTATGTTCACAGAACGCCAGGCACTCAGTCAGAACCGGACGTGCCTGGTTCCGGACCGCACCGGAAACCTTTTCGGTGAAGGTACGGAGGATACGTATATCGTTGCGGGAGGCAAAAGCCTCCAGGTCGGCCACCTGCCTGTCGGTGGACTGCCGGTCTCCCTGGGAGGAAACGCGTGCATATACGATTGCTGACTTATTCATTAGAATTCAATATTTCAATAGCTTTTTCGCTGTTCTCTGGGGCTAGACCAATCTGAGGATTTGTTTTAACCAAGTTGGGTACATCTAGGCTATCATCGTCCAGAACGACGAATCTGTCTCCTTCATGCTCCGCAATCCAGTGCTTTATAGCATCCATTTTCATTAGTATGTATTCAGGTGTCGTGGGTGTGGTATCATCGAGACAGCCTGGCATCCGGTTGTATTCCCACAACTTTCTGAGCCGATATTCCCCAAGTTCTCTCCAAGACGAGGAAACGACTATTCTCGCTGCCGTCTCTTCTACGATGTGCTTGAGTGCATCAATGCAGGTGGGGGCGAACCAATCAACGCCAAAAAGATTCTCCTGGCGGTGCTCAAAGACGCACTGCCTGGTGAAAGCGTCAGAGGTTAGGACCCCGTCAAAATCCAACAAAATGTACTTCATGATGGGATTTCCTTGAATTCCTCTATATCGAGCATTGAAAACAGCACTCCTTCCCTCTGTCCGTTCCAGGAACGGTGGAAGTGGCCATAGATCCAGCGTTTTATTGGGTGTTCCTGCTCACGGAGACGGTTGAAGATTTTATCTACGGTTCGGCGCTCATCGTCTATATCCCTAATGAGCGCCGGATCCATCGCAGACCAGGACTTTAAGCCCTGCTTATGCTGCAGCTCACAGAACGACGGAGCCGTGTGGGTGATGACGGTATCAATAGAGTATTCCACAGGGATGAAGTCAATGGCATCCTCGTCATATACCGGGGCTTCGTCCGGCCACCAGACTGCAGTCTGCAGATGTCCTCTCTCCCGTCGGCGTGCATTCTCTTCCTGTCGCTGCAAACGGTCGATGCTGACTGCTCCTCCCACACATAAGATATTGTGGCTGCAAGCCTGAATAATGGAGTAGTCCGGCACGCAGCGCCACCGGACGAAAGCAACCATTTCCTCGTTAAAATACGACGGATCATCGTGGTTTCCCCTGACAAACACAATCCAGTTGTTAGCCTTCTTGAGTCTGTCGGCGACCAGGTTGTAAATGGACTCGTAATAGCCGGGCTTTTCGAATCCGAAACCGCAGTCTCCTGCGACGATGAGAAGGGTATCCGTCAGGCCGTACTGGACGCACAGCTTGAAAACAATCCCCCTGAAATCGCCGTGGATATCCCCGGAGACAAGGACTTGTTTGGCATCAGGATATTTGAAAAACTTGTTCACTTTTCCGCTTTCCTTATCTGTTCTTCAATTTTGGTCTTCACTTGTAGAAAAGACACAGGTCTGTAGTCGTTGTTGTCGACGCCGACATCGTATTGTCTTGGGAACAGCACCTGCAGCCTTGTAAGGTCCTTGCCTTGATCCGACAGCGGTCCGGAATGCACGTGCCCAAACAGTTGCCATGTATTCCTGTAGCACCCTCCGTAGGTCAGAAAAGGGTTATGATTCAGGATGATGCTCTGCCCTCCTACCCGGATGGTCATTTGCTGTGTCACGTGTTCGAAGCGTTGCATGAAGCCCTGTTTCATCTGCTTCATGTCGTGGTTCCCAAGAATAAGGTAGATTTTCCCGTTAAGTCGGAACATCACTTCATTCCACTCCTTTGCCCTTCCGAAAGCGAAATCTCCGAGATGAAACACAACTCCTTCTTCCGGCACGGTCTCATTCCAGCGGCGGATGAGTTCTTCGTTCATCTCCTGGATGGAGCTAAAGGGGCGGTTGCAAAACCTGATGATATTCTCATGCCAGAAATGAGTGTCGGACGTGAACCATACGTCCTCCGGATTGAATATTCTCAGTTCTTCATTAAACATATCAATAGTCTGTTGATGCGTCGATTGTTTTGAGTGGATGCATCAGGATTCGAACCTGAGCCTTCGCGGCTTACCCTGCAAAGATAAATAAATAGTTGCGAAAATTCTAGAATTTCTGCAACTATTTTAATGGGCTATTTATTGCATCCAATCAGCTTTCCGCGAGCCAATACGCTAGCCCTATTTGTGGTTGGGCCGGTCAGCACATGGATGGCGGTGAGCCGTTAGAGTTTCGCCCCTCCCGCATCGTGGGAAGGGAGGGAAAAGAATTGTCGGGGAAACTATCGTTCCTTCATTTCCCGCACCTTTACCGGAATGGCAAGGGCGGTTTCGACGAACATGAGGAAGCCGGAAAGGACGATAAAGGCAATCAGCCCCACGCCCAGGAGTCCCAGTTTCCAGATAATGTTCATGGCGGTACCCCCTACGTCGGACTCGGTTTCGAGGTGGCCGTCGGAGTACTTCCAGACAATGTCGTCGTCGGCATTCCAGGCCCGGGCAAGGAGCGCCCGCATCTTCAGCTGCTCCTTTTCAGCCTGAGAATTAATCGTTGACTCTTTGTATGGACGCGTGAGCCGTCGGTCGAAAAAAGTTGAGCCCCCGGTGCTTCACAGCAACGGGGGCTCTCATTCTAACCTAAAAACTTAACCTATTAAAAAAACTATTCGTCTGTCTTTACTGCCAAATCCGTGCCAAACTCTTCTTTTTTGATAGCTTCGTTCAATTCTTTGTTGGGACGGATGGACAGGATGCGGACATCCTGGACAGGGCGGTCCAGGCGGTCCGTGCGTACGGCGGCAATTTTGTCGATGACGTTGAGCCCGGCCACAGTCTCACCGAAAACAGTATATTCGCCGTCCAGGTGTACGCAGTTGTCCGGATTCTGCACCAGATAGAACTGGGAACCGCTGGAAGCCTTGAAGGGATTGGCCAGGTCTCCCACGCGGGCCGCAGCCAGCGCGCCTTTTTTGTGCCGATGCAGGGGATTACCATCCGCATCCCGCATCTCCGCGGGAATGGTGTACTTGGGGCCGCCTTCCCCGTAATGCGCCACCATGGCGGTGTCCTTGGTGAACGGGTCGCCGCCCTGAATCATGAACCCGTAAATGACGCGGTGGAACAGCAGGCTGTCGTAGTAGCCGGAGAGGGCCAGCTTTTCGAAATTGTCCCTGTGCAGCGGCGTGTCCTTGTACAGTTTGACGCGGATGGTGCCCAGGTTGGTGACGATGTCGAATACGGGCTCCGCCGGCAGGACTTCCGCGGCCTTCATGGCTGCGAGGGTGTCCACAGGTTCAACGGTGACTTCTTCCTGTACGGGGAGTTGTTCTTCCTTATACTTGTTTTTGCATCCGGCCAGCAGGGCCAGCGCCAGCACGACATACAGATACTTCTTCATATTCTTGACTTTTGTTTCCGCAAAATTAGTTATTTTTGTGCAACTATGGCAAAAAATCCTTTGAAACAGCTCGCAGGGGAGACTGCGATTTACGGCTTCAGTTCCATTCTGGCCCGGGTGCTCAACTTTCTTTTCGTGCCCATTTATACGCGCATGCTCACCCAGGTGCAGTACGGCGTGGTGACGGAGTTCATGGCCTACATCGCCATCCTGCAGGTAGTGCTGGTACTGGGCCTGGAGACCGGCTGTTTCCGATTTGCCAACAAGGAAGGGGAGGACCCGCGCAAGGTGTACTCGGGGGCGCTGCTCACGGTCTTCGGCCTTAATCTGGCGTTCCTGGCCTGCATGGTGGCCTTTTCGGCCCCCATCTCGTCGGCCCTGGGCTACGAAGGCTACCGTTCGCTCGTCATTTATGTGGCGGCCATCCTGTTCTGCGACAGCATTACGGCCATCCTGTTCGCCAAGTTGAGGCAGGAGCACAAGGCCGTGAAGTTCGCGGTGTTCAAAACGGTGAAAATCCTCACGGAAACGGCAGCGAACCTTGTCCTTTTCTTCTGGTATCCCGCCCATGCCTTCCTCGGCGGCCTGCTGTCCCCGGCGCCGGATTTCACCTATCCCATCTTCGCCATCCTTGTCAGCTGCGTGCTGTGCCTGCTGCTGTTTATTCCGGACATCCTGCACCTGAGGCTCGTTTGGGACGGCCCTGTCGTGAAACGGATGCTGCTTTACAGTCTGCCGCTCATGGTCGCGGCGCTTCCGGGTGTCGCCAACGACCTGGTGGATCGTGTGCTGTTCCGCTACTTCGACACTTCTTCCGAGGCCTGGCGTGCCTCCCTGGGCGTTTATCAGGCGGCCGTGAAGCTTGCGGTCATCATGAACCTGTTCATCCAGATGTTCCGCTATGCGGCCGAGCCGTTTTTCTTCCAACGCGCCCGGGACAAGGGTTCCAAGGAGCTCTATGCCGTGGTGATGGAGTACTTTACGGCTTTCTGCGGGCTGGTTTTCGTGGGTGTCATCGCCTACATCGACGTCATTTCCCTGCTGCTGGGCCGGGACTTCCGGGTGGGCATCGGCATTGTGCCGATTATGCTGCTGAGCTACATGCTTCTCGGAATGCTCTTCAACGTGTCCATGTGGTACAAGCTCTCCGGAAAGACCAACATGGCGGTGTGGATTACCCTCGCCGGGCTGGTGGTCACCATCGTGGTAAACGTGCTCTTCATGCCGCGCTACTCCTACTGGGCATCGGCCTTTGCACACCTGGCCAGCTACCTTGTGATGTTTATCCTGAGTGCCGCGCTGGGCGCCAAGTATTACCCCATCCACTATAATTGGAAGCGGCTGGGCGCCTTTTTCCTCCTGATGGGTTTGACCTATGCGGCCATTTATTTCATCGACCTCCGGGCGGGAGAAGCCACGCTTGTGAAGCTGGCGGTCAATACCTTGCTTGTCGGCGCGTATGGCGCTTCCGCGTGGCTGCTCCTTCGCCGCAGGCCCATTCCTGCCGTGTAGGCCGCTCTACCACTCCCAATCCTTCTTGGCGAGATATTCTTCCAGCTCAGCGGCATTGCGTGCGGGCTTGCGGTCCAGACCCACAAGGCCGCGGCAGTCCAGCGAGTAGTTTACGCCCATCTGGTCCAGTATGGCGAAGGTGTGGTCGAGGGAGGCGTCGAAGCGGGTGTAGTCCTTCCTGTCGCGCTTGCACCACTGGATTTCGGAGAGGGCGCACATGCGGGGAAGAAGCATGTAATAAAGGTGCTCGGGCGTGGCGATATACTCCGTCCACAGGTTGGCCTGTACCCCCCGGATGTGCTGTTCGGCACCGGGGGCGATGCCGTCGAGGGGCTCATAGGAATAGACCGTCTCCAGCGGGAGGTTTCCGCCGATGGCGAGGGGTTCTTTGTCGCGTTCGGAGCCCTGGTAATAGTCGAAATAGGCATAGTTGTAAGGCGTCATGACGGCGTCGAAGCCCTTGGCCGCGGCCTTGATGCCGCCCTCGGTGCCGCGCCAGGACATGATGGCGCTGCCTTCGGCCAGGTCTCCGTCAAGAATTTCGTCCCAGCCGATGATATTCCGGCCCTTGCTGTTGACGAACTGCTGTACGCGCGCGGTCACGTAATGCTGGAGCTGATGCTTGGCTTCCGGTCCTTTCGGGAGCCCGAGCCGGCGCATTCTGGCGGCGCACTTGGGGCAGGTGTCCCAGGGGAAGACCGCCTCTTTGTCAAAGGGGTCGAAGCACTCGTCGCCGCCGATGTGGATGTACTGGGAAGGGAAGATGTCCATCACTTCGGCCAGGACCTCCTCGATGAAGGTGAATACCGCTTCGTTTCCCGCGCAGAGGATATCCTTGGCGATGCCCCAGCGCTCCCAGACCTTGTAGGGGCCGCCGGTGCAGCCGAGTTCCGGATAAGCGGCGAGGGCCGCCACCATGTGTCCGGGCAGGTCCACCTCCGGAATCACCGTAATGCCGCGTTCGGCCGCGTATGCCACGACTTCGCGGAGCTGTTCCTGGGTGTAGAAACCGCCGTAGCGGATGCCGTCGCTGCTTTCCATGTCTTTGCCGATGCAGGTGCCGTCGCGCCAGGCGGCCACCTCCGTAAGGCGGGGATAGGACTTGATTTCAATCCGCCAGCCCTGGTCGTCCGTCAGGTGCCAGTGCAGGCGGTTGAGCTTGTAGGTGGTCATGATGTCGATGTAGCGTTTGGTCTCCTCCACGCTCCAGAAGTGGCGGCTGCAGTCCAGGTGCATGCCGCGGTAGGCGAAGCGGGGCTGGTCGGCAATCCGGACGCAGGGGAGCACCCAGTCGGCCTTTGCCTTCTTGCCTCCGTAAATGGCCGCAGGAAGCATCTGCTTCAGGGTTTCGCAGGCATAGACAAAGCCGTTCAGGGCCGATGCTTCCACCACCACGCCATCGGCACTGACGCTGATGGTGTACTGCTCGGCGGCCAGGTCCGGATTCACCAGGAACTGGAGTTCGCCTTTCCCCAGCGGGCTCTCCCTGCCGGTAGCCGTCTCAAGGGCTTTTTTGAAGCGCCAGACAGCCGCGGACGACGCGTTGTCCATGCGGGGGTCCAGAAAGAATGCTTTCCCGGCCACGGCGTAAGTGCCCTCCGAGAGGGTGACGTCATTGGGCATGGGAATCACGGAGAAGGCCTCCGGTTTGTGCTGACAGGCGGCAAGGATGGCCAGACCTGTGAGGATAAGGGCTAATCGTTTCATATTGTGTCAGTAAAGGATAATTCCAAGTACGGCTCCGGCGATAATCAGCCAGAGGGGGTTCGCTTTCCCCCAGTATCCGGCGGCAAAGGCCGACGCCAGGAGCAGCCAGCTTTTCCAGTCCGGAAAGTTTTCCGTCACGATGGTCACCTCGGGCGAAAATCCCGTCCATGTAACCTTGAGGATGAGGATGACGGCGGCGGCGCCGATGAGCCCCACCACGACCGGTTTCACGAAGCGCATGGTGCCGGCGTAAAGGGTGCTGGTCTTGAACTTCTCGTAAAAACGCACGATGAGGAGCATGATCACGAAGGAAGGCAGCATGATGGCGAGCGTTGCGGTAAGCGAGCCGCAAATGCCGAGGAAATGGCTTCCCGTGGCGTTTTGAAGGACCTCATACCCCACATACGTCGCGCTGTTTATGCCGATAGGCCCCGGCGTCATCTGGCTCACCGCCACGATGTCCGTGAAAACGCTCTCGGATATCCAGGTATGTTCCACCACCACCTGGTTCTGGATGAGGGACAGCATGGCATACCCTCCGCCGAAGGTGAAGGCTCCGATTACGAAGAAGGTCCAGGCCAGCTGGCCAAACAGTAGCAGAATATCCATCACCGTTTCAATCTATAACAGGAAATGCTGAACCCCAGCACCATCACGCATATAATTATGTATATGGGAGATACGTTGAGGAAGGCGACAAGTATCAGCGAGCCCGCGGCCAGCAGCCACGCCCACCAGGTTTTGCAGGACTTGCGGGCCATGTTGATCATGGGGACGGCAATCAGGGAAATCACAACCGGCCGAATGCCCTTGAACGCCCGTTCCACCCACGGATTGTCCTTGAAGGCGGTAAAGAACATGGCGATGGCAAGGATGATGAGGAACGACGGCGTAATGCTGCCCAGGGTGGCCGCGACGCTGCCCTTGAAACCGCGCAGCTTGTTCCCGGCAAAAATGGAAATGTTCACGGCCATCACCCCCGGAGCGCTTTGGGACAGGGCTACGATGTCCGGAAGTTCATCGTCACTGATCCATCCGCGTTTGGAGAGCTCCGCCTGGATGATGGGAATCATCGCATAACCGCCGCCGATTGTAAAAGCGCCGATTTTTGCGAATACCGTAAATATTTGCCAGAGCGGGACGTTTTTCTCCATGGTCATACAAAGATACAAAAAGTCTTGTTATCTTTGCATACCATGAAGAAACTGATAACCGCAATACTGGCATTTTCTGCCGTATTTACCCTGCAGGCGCGCAAATTGGAGCCCTGGCAGGACCCCAATGTCTTTGAAGAAAACCGCCTGCCCATGCGGGCCACCTTCACCACCGACCAGCAGCAGACTTTGTCGCTGAACGGCATCTGGCGCTTCCACGGCAGTCCGTCGGTGGAAAGCCGCCTGAAGGGCTTCGAAGCGGTGAATTACAACGACGCCTCCTGGCGGGAGATGCCCGTGCCCGGCATGTGGCAGCTCAACGGCTTCGGAGACCCGGTGTACGTGAACATCGGCTATGCCTGGAAGGATATGGCGCCCAATACGCCGCCTTTCGTCCCGGAAAAGGGGAATTACGTGGGCCAATACCGCCGTGTCTTCGATTTGGACGCTTCCTGGGCGGGCAAGCCGGTGTACCTTTGCATCGGCAGCGCCACATCCAACGTGCGTGTGTGGGTGAACGGTAAAATGGTGGGCTACAGCGAGGACAGCAAGCTGGAAGCCCGCTTCGACGTCACCAAATTCGTGCGTCCCGGGCAGAATGTCATCGCCATGGAAGTCTTCCGCTGGTGCGACGGCACCTACCTGGAGGACCAGGATTTCTGGCGCCTGAACGGCATCGCACGCGGCATGTTCCTTTACACGCGCGAAAAACAGCGCCTGGAGGACGTCCATATCCTTGCCGATGCCGACGGCAACTTGACGGTGGAGGCGGAGGTGACGGCCGGTATCGCCACGGTGAAAGGCGTTCTTGCCGATGCTTCCGGCGCACAGGTGGCGGCGTTCTCCGCGCCCGTGAAAAAGGGAAAGGCCCTGGCGCAGGAGACGGTAAGCGGCGTGCAGACCTGGAGCGCGGAAACGCCCCATCTGTACACGCTCAAGGTCAGCGCCTGCAATGCGGCCGGCAAGGTGGTGGAAAGCACCTCCTTCGACGTGGGTTTCCGCACCGTGGAAATCAAGGACGGCCAGTTGCGCGTGAACGGTCAGCCGGTGCTCATCAAGGGTGTCAATCGGCACGAACTGGGACCGGAAAAGGGCTACGTGGTGTCGGAGGCGGACATGATCCGCGATATCCGCGTCATGAAGGAGCTCAATGTGAATGCCGTGCGCACCTGTCACTATCCGGATGACCCGGTGTGGCTCTCGCTCTGCGATAAATTCGGCCTGTACGTGGTGGACGAAGGCAATATCGAAACCCACGGCATCGGGTATGACGACGGCGTCACCCTGGCGCAGGACCCGCAGTACCGCGCGGCCCATCTTGCCCGCGACCAGCGCATGGTGCAGCGGGATTTCAACCATCCGTCCGTCATTGTCTGGAGCCTGGGCAACGAGGCCGGCGGCGGTCCCAACTTCGTGGAAAGCCGCGACTGGATCAAGGCATACGACCCTTCCCGCCCCGTGCAGTATGAACGGGCGCTGCGTACCCGCTTCGACTGCTCGGATATCATGTGCCCCATGTATGCGTCGCCGGAATGGGCCGAGAAATACCTTTCTTCCCAGCCGGAACGCCCCCTCATTCAGTGTGAATACGCCCACGCCATGGGCAATTCCATGGGCAATTTCAAGGAGTATTGGGACCTGGTGCGCAAGTATCCCTCCTACCAGGGCGGCTTCATCTGGGATTTCCAGGACCAGGCTCTCTGGAACGGCAAATTCTTTGCGTTCGGCGGCGATTACACCACGGCGGAGCCCTCCGACGGTTCGTTCAACTGCAACGGCGTCATCGCCGCGGACCGTTCCCTGCATCCGCACGCCTATGAGGTGAAATATCAGTACAGGAACATTCTCACCGGCGGCACTCCGGAAGCGCTGCAGGTGTACAACGAGTTCTTCTTCCGCGACCTGTCGGACGTCCGGCTGCTGTGGACCCTGGAGGCCGATGGCGAGGCCGTCCGCACGGGCGTGGTGGAAGAGTTGGCCGTAAAACCGCAGGAAACCGCGACCCTCAGCCTGCCTGTCGGCCCGCTGGAGGAGTTGCAGGGGACCCTCACGCTTACGGTCCGTTATGTGCTGAAGAAGGCCTGGCCTCTGCAGGCGGCGGGTTCCGAGCTGGCCTATGACCAGTTGCTGCTCCGGGACCGGCGTCCCGCCCTGCTGGAACCCGAAGGCGGCCAAGTGGGTGTTTTCGACAGTCCCGGCTCGCTGGTGCTCAGCGGAACGGCGGATGTCTGTGGAACGACGGGGACGCGCAAGACGGTCTGGACGGCAGGCTTCGACAAAAAGACAGGTGCCCTGCGTTCTTATACGCTGGGGCGGAAGGAGCTGTTGTCGGCTCCGCTGATGCCTTGTTTCAACCGGGCTCCCGTGGAGAACGACCTGGGCGCCGGCCTGCACTACGAGCTGGGCTTGTGGCGCAAGCCTTCCTTTGAAGTGAAGGACTTTACCGTGACCCCGGAGGATGGGGCCTGCCTGGTGGAGGTGGAATATGCGCCCATCGGCGGCGTGGCGGCTGTTTCCGTATTCTATCGCGTGGCGGCCGACGGCAGCCTGAGCGTGGTGGAAAGCATGAGGGACGCAGGCGGACTGGCCGATGCGCCGGACCTCTTCCGTTTCGGCATGCGTTTCGCCATGCCCGGGGCCTACGATACCATAGATTTCTTCGGCCTGGGGCCTTGGGAAAACTATATCGACCGGAACAGCGCCGCCCTGCTGGGCCGATATCGGCAGAAGGTGGCCGACCAGTACCATCACGGGTATGTGCGTACGCAGGAGTCCGGCACCCATACGGGCCTTCGCTTCTTCCGCGTGCTGGATTTGGACGGAAACGGCTTCGAAGTGATTTCAGCGACGGATTTCTCCGCCTCGGCCTTGCCGTATTCCCTGGAGCAACTGGATGTGGCGGCGCCGGAGGGCGATACGGATGTGATGAACCGCAACAACCAGTATGGCGTTCCCCGGCATTCGCTGGAGCTCAAGCCTTCCGGGAACACGTTTGTGCATGTGGATGCCGTGCAGATGGGTGTGGGCGGCATCAATTCCTGGGGTGCGTGGCCGCTGGAACAGTATCGCATTCCTGCGGCCGAGCGTGAGTTCCGCTTCGTTCTCCGGCCCGTGATCAATTTGTGAGTCCCCGCTTTGTGAGTCCCCGGCTTCGTTTGGAATGCCCGCCGCGTTTGTCATTCTGAGCGAAGCGAAGAATCTTCCTGCCGGGAAAGTGATATTTTTTGAAAATTTTCCCGGAAAAAATTTGTGGGTTCAAAAAAGTTTACTACCTTTGCAGTCCCGTTTGAAACGAACGGGATTTTTTTACGGCTCATTGACAATATTGAAAGACTAAAAGTACAAGCAAGTACCGGAAGTTGTAACAACAATTTCTTAATTTAAACGAGCGTCAGTTTCTTTAGAGAAACAAAGTTTGTGATGCATTTTTAGCCGAATGCAAGGAAGGCGAACGTTGAGGACCGGAGCAACCTAT
>CADAIT010000018.1 GCA_902788095.1 uncultured Bacteroidia bacterium
CCGCGGCTTTTCGCAGCTTACCACGTCTTTCATCGCCTCCGGATAGCCTAGGCATCCTCCGTTCGCTCTTCGTTCCTTTCTCGTTTTCGTGTCCGCCCGTCAGGACCCCCAGCTTGCGCTCAGGGTGACAGGAAGAACACTGTGAATCACACATTTCTGTGTTGCTCTTGCCTATTGAAATTGTAGTCCGAAAATTCCGTTTTTTGATAACTTCTTTATCAGACTAACTCTATCTTTTGCTTTACCTCTTAATCTATTCTCTCAGTATTGTCAATGAACGCAGCCCGAAGGCCGTAAAAAATCCCGTTCGTTTCAAACGGGACTGCAAAGGTACAACCTTTTTTGAATCTGACAAATTTTTTTCAACTTTTTTACCCACTTTTTTGAACACCCCCTTGCATCATAAATAATTATGCGTATCTTTGCAATCCGAACGAATAATTATACAAAATTATGCAATCCACCACCTCCAGGCGAAAGGCCTTGCTGGAAATACTGGAACACCAAAATGTAACGAATCAACAGCAGCTCCAGCAACTGCTGCTGCTCCGGGGCATAGAGGCTACCCAGGCCACCCTGTCCCGCGACCTGAAAGCCCTCCGGGTTGTCAAGTCGGCCGGCGAAGGATATCGGCTCCCCATGCAGAAGCTTACGCCCTCCCTGGAGCCCCACGGGATTGCCAGTATCGAATTTTCCGGGCAGAACGGCGTCATCAAAACGCAGCCCGGCTACGCTCCGGCAGTTGCCGCCCGCATCGACCACCTTCACTGCCCTTCCATCATGGGCACCCTCGCGGGGGACGACACCATCCTGCTCATCCTGCGCCTGGGCTCCTCGCCGGAAGAGGTCCTCGCCAACCTTGCAACTATTATCCCCAACATTTCAGATTGTCGTATATAAAATGAAGCCATTTACCATCTGCACGGCGTCCAAAGAACATCTCCCCTATGTGGACGCCGTGGTCCAGGCCCTGGAAAACGCCTCCCGCACCAAAGGAACCGGCCTGGCAAAACGCAGCCCGGAATACATCCGGAGCAAAATCGAACAGGGCAAAGCCGTCATCGCCCTCTACAAGGACGCCTTTGCCGGTTTCTGTTACATCGAATCCTGGGAACATGAGCACTACGTAGCCACGTCGGGGCTCATCGTCCTTCCCGAATACCGGAGCCACGGACTGGCCACGGCCATCAAGAAAGAAGCGTTCCACCTGGCGCGGCGCAAGTTCCCCGCCGCCAAGATGTTCGGCCTTACCACCTCGCTGGCCGTCATGCGCATCAATTCTTCGCTGGGCTTCGTGCCCGTCACCTTCACGGAACTTACGGCCGACCAGGAGTTCTGGAAAGGCTGCGAATCCTGCCAATACTACGACGTGCTGCAGCGCAGCGGCAACAAAAACTGCCTGTGCACCGGCATGCTGTTCGACCCCGCACCCAAACAAAAAGTATGGAAAAGAAAAAAGTCGTCGTCGCTTTCTCTGGTGGACTTGACACGTCCTATACTGTAATGTACCTGGCCCGCGAGATGGGCTACGAGGTATATGCCGCCTGTGCCGATACCGGAGGCTTCTCCCCGGAACAGCTGGCGGCCAACCGGGAAAACGCGCTCAAACTGGGCGCGACTTCGTACATAACGCTGGATGTCAAGGAGGAATACTACCGCCGCAGCATCCGTTATATGGTCTTCGGCAACGTGCTCCGCAACGGGACTTACCCCATCTCCGTTTCCAGCGAGCGGATTTTCCAGGCTACGGCCATCGCCCGCTACGCCAAACAAATCGGCGCCCAGGCCATTGCGCATGGAAGCACCGGCGCCGGGAACGACCAGGTGCGCTTTGACATGACCTTCGGCGTGCTGTGCCCGGAAATGGAGATTATCACCCTCACCCGAGACCGCCGGCTCTCCCGCAAAGAAGAGACGGAATACCTGAACGCCAATGGTTTCGAGGCCGATTTCGCCCGCCTCAAATACTCCTACAATGTAGGTCTGTGGGGAACGTCCATCTGCGGCGGCGAAATCCTCAACAGCAACCTGGGCCTTCCGGAAGAAGCCTACCTGAAACCCCTCACCAAAAGCGACACGCAGACTGTGAGCATCGGCTTCGAGAAGGGCGAAATCTGCGCCGTAAACGGCCGGCACTACAGCCCCGTAAAAGCCATTCAGGCCCTGGAGAAGGCCGTGGAAGGCTATGGCCTGGGCCGGGACAACCACGTGGGAGACACCATTATCGGCATCAAGGGCCGGGTGGGGTTTGAAGCCGCCGCCCCCATGCTCATCCTCGCCGCCCACAAATACCTGGAGAAATTCACCCTGAGCAAATGGCAGCAGTATTGGAAGGAACAGCTCGGGAACTGGTACGGGATGTTCCTCCACGAGAGCCAGTACATGGAGCCCGTGATGCGGGACATCGAAGCCTATCTGGAAAGCAGCCAGCGCCATGTCAGCGGCACGGTCACGCTCACGATAGGCCCCAAATGGTTCGAATGTACGGGCGTGGACACGGCCGGCGACCTGGTCAACTCCCCGCTGGGCGAATACGGAGAAGGACAGAAAGGCTGGACGGCCGATGAAGCCAAGGGGTTCATCAAACTCCTGCAGACGCCGCTCCGGGTATATTACGGACGCCATCCCGACGAAATCCTATGATTGCGCTCCTCCGGCAACTTGTCTCCATCCCTTCCCCCAGCAGGGACGAAAAAGCCGCAGCCGACTTCCTGGAAGACTGGCTGCACCGTCACGGGCTGGTTCCTGAGCGCACGGGCAACAACCTCTGGTGCGCAAAAGGAAGCGGCCCGGCCGTGCTTGTCGATGCCCATATCGACACGGTGAAACCCGTTCCGGGCTGGACACGGGACCCTTTCACCCCCGTCCTGGAAGACGGAAAGCTGTACGGACTGGGCACCAACGACGATGGCGGTTCCCTGGTGGCCCTCATCCATTTTTTCCTTCAGGCCCGGCCGCGGAAACACACGCTGGTGCTGTCTTTGTCGGCCGAAGAGGAAGTGAGCGGGAGAGGCGGGCTGGAGCAGGTTCTTCCCCTGATTGAGACCCGGACCGGTCCCGTCTGCTGCGGCATAATGGGAGAACCCACCCTCATGCAGGCGGCCGTGAGCGAGAAAGGCCTGCTGGTGCTGGACTGCGAAAGCGAGGGGGTGGCCGCCCATGCCGCCCGCGCCGAGGGCGTGAACGCCATTTACGCCGCCCTTCCGGACCTGGCCTGGTTTCGGGAACAGGGGATGCAGGTAACCCAGATTGAAGCGGGCACCCAGCACAATGTGGTCCCGGACCGCTGCCGCTTTGTGGTGGACGCAAGGCCCGTTGGCGACAACCTGGAGGCGCTGCGGCAAATCCGGAAGCATGTCCGGTGCCGGGCCGTTCCCCGTTCCACGCGCCTTAACGGCAGTCGTATCGACCCTTCTCACCCCTTGGTGAAGACCGCCCTGGCGCTGGGCATCCCCACCTTCGACTCTCCCACGCTCTCCAATCAGGCGCTCTGCCGCTTCCCTACCATAAAAATGGGGCCGGGCAATTCTTCCCGCTCCCATTCGGCCGATGAATTCATTCTGGTCCGGGAAGTGGAGCAGGCCGTCCCCCTTTACTTAAAATTCTGGCAGACTTATGAAAATCTGGGATAAAGGATTTGACAACGATCCGCGTATAGACCGCTTTACCGTGGGCAAGGACCGCGAACTGGACCTCCTGCTGGCGCCCTACGACATCGAAGGCACCATGGCCCATATCCAAATGCTGTCCGAAGTGGGCCTTTTGGAGAAGGATGAGCTTTCCGTCCTGCTCCCCGCCCTGGAAAAACTGCGGCAGGAAGCACTGGAGGGCCGTTTCGTCATCCACGGAGAGGATGTCCACTCCGAGGTGGAAGAGCGCCTGGGACCTTTGGGCAAAAAAGTGCATACCGGACGTTCCCGCAACGACCAGGTGGCCCTGGACCTGAAACTGTTCGCCCGCGCCCGCATGCAGGTGACGGTGAGCAAGATACAGGAGCTCTTTTTCCTTCTGCAAGCCCGGGCCGATGCGTGGAAAGACATCCTGATGCCGGGCTATACCCATCTCCAGGTGGCCATGCCCTCCTCCTTCGGCCTCTGGCTGGGCGCCTATGCCGAATGTCTCTGCGACGACCTGGTGCAGCTGAAGGCCGCCTGGGACATCAACGGGCGCAATCCCCTGGGTTCCGCCGCAGGGTACGGCTCGTCGGCCCCGCTCGACCGGGCCCGGACAAGCGAGCTGCTGGGTTTCCCCGCCCTGGCATACAATTCCATCTACGCGCAGATGGGGCGCGGTCGCACGGAACTGGCCATCGCCAACGCCTATGCGTCCCTGGCCGCCACCCTGGGCCGCTTCGCCACCGACTGCTGCCTCTTCTCCAGCCAGAATTTCGGCTTTGTCCAACTGCCGGACGCCTTCACGACCGGCTCCAGCATCATGCCGCAAAAGAAAAACCCGGACGTCTTCGAGCTGGTGCGGGCCCACTGCAACCGGCTGCAGGGCATTCCGGGCACCATCCGCCTCATCACGGGGAACTTGCCCAGCGGATACTTCCGGGACATGCAGGTGCTCAAGGAAGTGTTTTTGCCGATGTTCGAGGAGATGGATTCCTGTCTGGATATCCTGCTGGTGGCCGTCCCTGGCATCCGGGTTGCCACGGACCTGATGTCCCGGCCCCTTTACGAGCAGGCTTTCTGCGTGGAGGAGGTGAACCGCCTGGTCGAAAACGGCTTGCCCTTCCGCGACGCCTACCGCCAGGTGGGGAAGGCCGTCAGGGAAGGGACATTCCATTTCTCCGGAAAACTGCATCACACGCACGAAGGCTCTATCGGCCACTTGTGCCTCACGGAGATAGATGCGCGTTTCAGGAGTATTGTCTCAGGGTTTACCCTGCAAAAAGCGTCAGGATATTCAGAATAACCTCGGAGGCCTTTTCCATGCTTCTGAGGGGCACGAATTCCATTTTTCCGTGGAAGTTGAGCCCGCCGGCGAAGATGTTGGGACAAGGCAGCCCCTTGAAAGAGAGGTTGGCACCGTCCGTCCCGCCGCGGATGGGCTTGATGCGGGCCTGGATGCCGGCCATTTCCATGGCCTTCACCGCCTTCTCCACGATGTGATAATGGGGCTCCACTTGCGCGCGCATATTATAATAGGTGTCTTTCACCTCCAATTGCACGGTTCCTTCCCCATATTTGGCGTTCATGAAGGCGGCCACCCGGCCGACGAGCTCCTTCTTGGCCTCGAACCTGGCGCGGTCGTGGTCGCGGATGATGTAGGCAAAATCGGCCTCCTCCACGCTTCCCTTGAAGGAAATCAGATGGAAGAACCCTTCGTAGCCCTCCGTATATTCCGGGCGCTGGTTCACCGGCAGCAGGCTGCAGAACTCCTGGCCGATGAGGATGGCGTTGCGCATCTTGTCCTTGGCGCTGCCGGGATGGACGTTCCGTCCCTGGACATGCACCTTGGCGCCGGCCGCGTTGAAGTTTTCGAACTCCAGCTCGCCCAACTCGCCGCCGTCCATGGTGTAGGCGTAATCGGCCCCGAAACGGGCCACGTCGAACTTGACCACGCCCCGGCCGATTTCCTCGTCAGGGGTAAAGCCGATCTTCACCGGCCCGTGCTTGAACTCCGGATGCGTCACCATGTACTGCACGGCGTGCATGATTTCCGCCACGCCCGCCTTGTCGTCGGCCCCCAGCAGGGTGGTGCCGTCGGTGGTAATGAGCGTTTCCCCCACATAATGCAGGAGCTCCGGGAATTCTTCCGGTTTCAGCTGCAGGCCGGGAACCCCTTTCAGGTCGATGGCGCCGCCGTCATACTTTTCTATAATCTGCGGCTTCACATCCCTGCCCGACGCGTCCGGGGACGTATCCACATGGGCGATAAAGCCGATGGCGGGAACGCCCTCGCCCACGTTGGAAGGAAGCGAGGCCATCACATAGCCATACTCGTCCAGCGTCGCCTCCACGCCCATGGAAAGCAGTTCCTGCTGCAACAACTTGAGCAGGTCCCACTCCCCGGCCGCGGAAGGCTGGCTGTCAGATTCTTCGTCGGACTGCGTATCCACAGCCACGTACCGCAGGAAGCGGCTGAGCAGCGCCTCCATTTAACTCTCCTGAATCTCGAACAGGTTCAGGAAGCCCGTCATCATGAACACCTGGCGGATTTCCGGAGAGATGTCGCGGACGATCACCTTGCCGCTTTTGGCGGCGGCCGCCTTGCGGATGGTCAGGAAAATACGCAGGCCGGAGCTGCTGATGTAGGCCAGCTCCTTGCAATCCAGCACCAGGGTTTTGTCGGCATTGTCGATAAGGGGCTGAAGGGCGGCGGCCACATCCTGTGAAACAGCCGTGTCCAGACGACCGACCAGGGCGGCGGTCATTACATTGTCTTTTTCAGTAATTTTTACTTCCATAGTTTTTATGATAGTTTTTTTGTCATCGAAAGAATGTTCTTGCCATCATCGCTGCGGGTGTACTTCACCTCGTCCATGATGTTGCGGACCAGGAAAATACCCAGCCCGCCGATGGGCCGGTCTTCCACGTCCAGGGTTATATCCGCCTCCGGGGCCGCGGTAGGGTCGAACGGGGTGCCGTTGTCGGAAAGGATGAACTCCAGGGAGTCTTTCCGGACGATGGCTTCCACGTCCACCAGGCCGTCGGAGCCTTTGGGATAGGCATACATGATTACGTTGGATACGGCCTCTTCCAGCGCCAGGTTCAGGCTCATGGTGAGCCCGACATCCAGGTTGGCGAGTTCCGCAACCTCCTCTACAAACTCCGCAAGCTGGGGAATCTGTTGAATGTCGTTATGGAGGATGAGGTGTCGTTCCGTCTCCTCCGTCTTCCGGCTGTTCATAAAGCGTATGTATAACATGGTTAAATCATCGCTTTGCGGGGCGCCGTCGGCAAAGTCGTGTACGGAGGTAACCACCTTGTCAACAAGCGCACGGCTCTCTGTTCCTGCCTTGAGGATATCCATCATCCGGTCTTCGCCGAATTGGGCGTGGACGGGGTTTTCGGCCTCGTTCAGACCGTCCGTGTACAGGAAAACACCCGTACCGCATTCCAAGTCTGTTCCCTGCTCCTCAAAGTTCATGCCGGGCATGATGCCCAGCGGCAGATTGGGCTCCACCGGCAAAAACGCCTTTCCGTCGGCCTTTACCAGCACCGGGGCGTTGTGACCGGCGTTGCAATAGCGCAGATGGCCGTTCTGGAGGTCCAGCACGCCGCAGAAGAAGGTAACGAACATATTGGACTCGTTCATGTCCGACATGCTGTCGTTCATGGCGGTGACAATGCGCTGGGGGCTCTTCTCGTGGGCGCTCACCGTGCGGAACAGGCTGCGCGTCACGGCCATTACCAGCGAGGCGGGCACGCCTTTGCCGCTCACGTCGCCGATGCAGAAGAAGAGTTTGTCGTCCCGGATATAGAAGTCGTACAGGTCTCCTCCCACTTCCTTCGCCGGAACCACGGCGGCAAACATGTCTATGTCGCTGCGTTCGGGATACGGCGGGAAAATTTTGGGAATCATGGACATCTGGATGCCGCGGGCCACCTTGAGCTCGCCTTCCAGGCGGTGCTTGTTCTCCTCTATCCGGTTCATGTCCCGCTGGTTCTTGATGGTACGGTACAGGATGAGGATAATCATGGCTATTCCGAGGAGCATCAGCAGCGAAACAACCTGGCCCAGGCGCTCCGCCTTGCCGTAAATCTCGTTATGGGGAATGACGATGGACATGGCCCAGCCGGTTTTGTCCACCGAGTCGAAGAACATGTAATGCTTCTTCCCTTCGAATTTGAACGAGGTGGCGCCGGCAGCTCCGGAGAGCATGGAACGGTTGATTTGGTTGAAGGTGGCCGTGTCGCCGGCCGTAGAGGCCAGGTCCTGCACCGTGTGGCGCATGACCAGCGTTTCCGCCGGACATACCATGATTTGGCCTTCGCGGCTCACCACCATGCTGAATGCCGACGGATAGACCTGCACTTCCCCGACCAGATCCGTGAGCCAGTCCAGGGAGACATCGGCCGTGAACACCGCCGCCACGCGTCCCCGCTTGTCCGTCACGGGAACGGAATAGGTGGTCATGAGCATGTTGCCGCCGCCCTCGTCGTAATAGGGTTCGGACCAGTATCCGCCTTGCAGCTCCAGGGGCTTCACATACCATTCCTGGTGCTTGTAGTCGTACTCCGCGTTGGCCAGGCTGGAGGTGATGACGGTATCGGCCTGCTTGTAGGAATAGGGGGCCTGATTCTTGTCTGTCATGGCCACGGTGGAGCCGAAAATGACGGGGTTGGCCTCCACCAGACGCACGGTAATGGCCTCCAGGCTGTCCGGCCGGTTGATTTGCTGCTGCACGCTCCACAGGCTGTTGCGCACGGCTGTTTCCACCTGATCCACCACGCTGGATATTTTCAGCTCCGTGGCGGCCAGCTGGCCTTCCGCCCGGCGCGTGGACTCCTCCGAGAGGATGCGCTGGGAGTAAAAATATTGCAGGATGGCCGTGGCTTCCAGGGTTACAACGGAAACAATCACGATGAGAAGACCCATCCTGGCCGCTTTTTGGGTTGCGGAATCCATTTTTTTTCTTGCCATCAGATAATTCCTTTAAGACAAGCCCTCATCGCCGGCATGGGGCACCGGGTATCGCGCTCTACGATAAGCGTCTTGAGCCCGGCGTAGGGCATGATTTCTTCCATAACATCTTTATACGGTCTGTCCGCGCCGAAGTAATAGGGCACAAAACACTCCCAGAAACGCGTGGACAGCGACTTGGGCATGTGGAAAACCTCCTGGATGAACGCTTCGTCGCTCACGCAGGCGCAAAGATATACCATGCCCACATCGAACAGATGGTAGCCGTAGCAGAAATCTCCGAGGTCTATGAAATAGCGTTTGTCGCCCACGAAGATGGCGTTGGAGAACTGAAGGTCTCCGTGGATGGCCGTGGTGGCGTCGGGGGCATCGGCAATGAACTTGCCGATGGCGTCTTTCTGCGCCTTGTCAAAGAAGGGATTCTCCTCCAGCAGGCGGTAGTAACGGTCTTTGACGTTCTCGAACTGCGTCGTGTCCACGTGCACCTGATGCAGCTTTTTGCACATCTCGGCAAACTCCGACGCATACTGCTCCACTTTCTCCGGATGGTCCGCCGTAGCACGCGAGTAGGACACCTTCCCCGCCACACGGCGGAAACGGATGCCGTAACGGACGCCGTCCGTCACATAGTCGCCGGGCTCCGGGGTGGGGATGCCCAAATCGAACACCTTGCGGGCCAAAATCATCTCGTCCAGGGGCTGCTGCACCTTGCCCGGATTGTAGAGCTTCATCATGATGGTGGGGTCCGTCTTGTGGTTGAAGCTTTCTCCGTTGGCGCCTTCGCCGGCGTGGACATAGTCGTTCAAATCTATTCTAATTGCTTCCATATCAATGAACAAATACTTGGTCGATTAACGAAATGAATTCTTGGTATGCGAACGTGCCCTTGAGCTCGCTCAGCGAGGCGGCCAGCCCGCGATAGTGCCACTCGTGGTCCTTGGGGTCCTTGGCATGGAAAATTTTCCAGAGTTCGTCCCCCTTCATGGCATAGTCGCGTGCGATGGCGCGCATGTTGGAAAGTTTGTCGCCCATCGCCACGATTTTGGCATCGTGCGGGGCCTTTGCCAGACGGTCGATGGCGGCCTGCTTGCGGGCGTGCCAGCTGTCTTCCTCGCTTACGCCTTCCACGAAGACATCGCTTTCCGCCACCACCAGGTTGGCGATGCGCTCGCCGAACTCCCGGCGGATGTCATCGGCCGTGACGTCCGTGTCTTCCACTACGTCGTGCAGGGCCGCAGCGGCAAGCAGCTCCTGATCCGGAGTGATGGTGGCCACTATTTCCACGGCCTCCATGGGGTGGACAATGTACGGGAAACCTTTTCCGCGGCGCTCCGTACCTGCGTGCGCCTTCACCGCGAAGATGATGGCCTTGTCCAGCAGTTCTGTATCCAGGGGTTTGTTTGCCATATGCTATTGATTATTCATGAACGGGAAATCCTTGATTTCTTCCAGGAGATATTCGGCCATCATCTCGTTGCTGTCCGATTCGCCGTTGATCTCGTCGAAAAGCTTCTTGAGCCCCAGCTTGCCGGCGCCGGAACGGAGGACATACGCAATGCACACGTCCTGCGGGCCCAGCGAGGACGAAATGATGTCCAGGTCCGTCAGGCCGATCTGGTAGCAGGCAAGCTGGTAGGCGGCGTCCGCATTTTCCTTGATGATCCTGTCGATATCGCCCAGCGTCTTGCATTCCAGGAAGCGGAATACGCTCAGGTAGTTGAGCAGGTTCACCGGCTGGATTTCCGCCTGGTTCACGGCGGCGATGCGGCGGTTCAGGGCGTCGAAGGGGCCCAGCGAAAGATAGCTGCGGAAGGTGTCGGCGTCCAGCGGGACATCGCTGAGGTTGCCGGAGGCCACCAGCGACTGCACGCGGCGCCGATAGTCCGTAATCTCGTTGCGGATGAGGGAGAACTGCTCGTCTGCCAGTTCCAGCATGCCCGCCAGGCGGTTCAGATTGCGGAGATACTCCTTGGGCACATCCACGCCGGACTTGTAGCCGGTGTCGTGGTTCATGTTGGCCCAGGCGTGCTGCAGCACGGTGCGCATCTGAATCTCTATCCGGTAAGGGAAATCGGGCACCGAGCAGATGTAGTGAAGCGACATGTAGCCGAAACTGTCTATTTCGTGCGCCTTGCGCTTGTCCACGGAGTTCTCCCAGTCCACCTTGTACAGGCGGTCCACGGCCGATGCCACCTTGTCAACGTCGTCGCTGTAAAAAGTGATGACGCGTACGCCCACGATGTCCGTGATGTCGGCCAGGGTCGCGTATTTGGCGCCCTTCAGCTCCAACTTGCCGGTAAGCGACTTTTCCGTTTTTACGCGATGCTCGATGGACGCGACGACGAGCCCCGCCTCCGAGAAAACTTCCTTAAGGGAGGCTTGGACCTCCTTCGCCACCCTTTCGAACTCCGGAAGGTGCTCCCGGTATTCCTCCAGAATGGCCTGACAATGCGCGTCCAGTTGATAGAGTGATGCGGCCATAACTACATGTTTATTAAATTACAAATTTAGAAAAAATTATGCTAAAATCAACGGCGCGGCGTTTTTTCTTCGACGCGGGGGTGTTTTCTGTCGCGGGAAGGTGAGGGGCATAGCGGGGTTTTCTGCAGCACCGTGGGCGTTTTGTTTGGGGGCCCAGGGGCTGCGAGGGAGGGGACTTTGACGCTTTAAGTGTGTGCGCCGCCAGATTTGGAGTGATCGCTAACCACCTGACACTCATCCAATTACCGGAAAATCCTCGTTCCATTTTGCGACGAGGATTGTTCTACATCCTACTGATTATCAACCACTTGACTGTCACTGGGTTTTTCCGCAACGGAGGGGGCGTGGTCTTTGGTGCTTCGTTGTGCCAGGGAGAAATCTCTTCGGCACCAGAGGCTTTTTCTTTGGTGCTGCGGAAAGTTTTTTTGATTATTTCTTGCACTTTCAGAAAAAAGTCGTACATTTGCAGTCCCGTTTTGCGGGACCATTGAGATATGGTGTAATGGTAGCACTACAGATTCTGGCTCTGTCAGTGAGGGTTCGAGTCCTTCTATCTCAACCAAAAGAATCAGCCTGTACCAAGCTGGTTTTTATTTTGAAATAACGGTACGGCGGGGTAGCTCAGCTGGTTAGAGCGTCGGATTCATAATCCGGAGGTCGTGGGATCGTGACCCACTCCCGCTACCACACCGAAACAACATATGTCTTGATTGACTACGATCAATCTCACAGACAAAACTCTCTATATACCCGTCACAACCACTTGAAAACTTGCAAAATTTGTGACCATATATGCGACCAGTGTATTCAACAAACAAAACTGGTCACAGATTATGAGTAGAAGTACAGCAAATGTTTCATTCTATTGCCGTGAAAGCAAGAAAAACAAGGATGGGTTAGCCCCCATTGAACTGGTCATTATCCTGAATACACGGAGGTGTTTCATCCAACTGCCAAGGAAAGAATACCCGGAGAAGTTCAGAGCACAGACAAGCGGGAAGAAAAGGACAGACTTGATAGAGTACCTGGATGGTATCAGAGCAAGGCTGAACCAGATAGTCACCAACTTCCTGATGGAAGGTCAGCCTTTGACCGCTGACGCGCTCAAGGCTTACTTCAAGAGTGGTGGTTATCTGGTCTATACCATTGAGAACCTCTTTGATGACTATATGCACATCCTATCAAAGAGGGTGGGTAAGGACTTGAAACCAAAGACTTACAGAAAGTATGAGATAGCCAGGGACAAGTTCTATCAAATCATTTCCCCCAAGGAACCTGTGAGCGCTATAACCAAGGCTGTCATCCTGGACTATCAAGCCTCTATGAACCAATACCTGGACTATGTGACTACCAACGGATACTGCCAGAGGGTGAAGACTATCGTTCAGTTTGGGATAGACAATGGGAAAATCAAAATCAATCCCTTCAGTGGTATCAAGCTCAGGAGAGGAGAAAAGAGCGTACAGTTCCTATCAGAAGAAGAGGTGGAGAAGATACGCTCCACAGACTTCCATAATGAGAGCCTTAACAGGGTCAGAGACCTGTTCGTGTTCCAGGCAGCATCAGGACTCTCCTACACGGATATGGCTAAACTGGTACCCACAGACTTCCAGGTGACAGAAGGTGGTCAGTATTACATTCACGACAAGCGGAACAAGACCGGGGTGTTCTATACCGCTGTCATCCTGGAGCAAGGGGTGGAGATTCTCAAAAAGTATCATTTCAAACTCCCTATCATTGGGAATCATAAACTCAATGTCTATCTGAAAACTATCAGGGACTTATGTGGCATTGATAAACCTATCTTTTCCCACGTTGCCAGACACACCTATGCTACCAGGTGCCTGAACAGAGGAATACGCCTGGAAGTGGTAGCAAAACTCCTTGGACACAGCACAACCAGAATAACACAGCACTATGCCAAGCTCCTTAAAAACAATATTTTAGAAGAGGTAAAGGATGCTTTTGAGAAGTCTTATTGATAGAGCACGCCATCAACACAAACCTCTCAAATAAAAGGGATTTTCGTTAAACTAATATATTTTTCCTATCTTTGTGATGCTACTGGGAAGAGAAATCCCCAGGGCAAAAGGTAGTTCATCTAAAAGAGAAAATCTGGACAATTTTTTTACAGCAGATGGACAATCCGGTTTGGTATGTCTCGACGCCATTCGTGGTGTCGTGCATATAGGCAGGATGTCTATTGCTGTAGGCCCCGTCCAGAGGCTCTCTTTTGATAGACAGGTTCCTGCCTTTTTTATGTATCATAGCGCTGACTCTGGGATCTGTCAGCAAAAGGATAGAAAGCAAATAACACTAATCATATGAATAACAATCTATCAAAAGAAAGTGCGGGTATCCAGAGCTATGCTCCACCTGTATGCGATGTAATTATCGTTGGAACACAGAGAGTGATCTGTGGAAGTTTTGATGATCCAATCCAAGGAACTGAAGTGGTTGATGAAATAGAAGGAATCTGGTAAAATTCGATTATTATGAAAAAGGTATTTGCATATAGTATCCTAGCTATTTTAGTCCTTGCTGGTTGCCAGGTAAAAGAATTGGAAGTTGAAACCACGAATGAGCAGGATGTCTTACCTGTTCTGGAATCCAAGCCTTTTGTCGCTATTATTGAAGACGATAGCGTTGGAAACGAAACGAAAACAACACTTGATAATAGTGGCAATGTGCTCTGGAAACAAGGTGACCAAGTAAGCATCTTTGCGGGAAGCACCGTTAACGAATGCTATCAAGTTACCGATGAGTCAGAAGGGAAGACATCTGCTGCACTTAACAAGATATCTGGCACCGGATCTGGTTCAGCTATAGAGAACAATGTGGCATTCTATCCTTATGCTTCTGCAGCGACCATCGCAAAAAGTGGAAGTAACTATGTCATCAGTGGGATAGAACTACCTGCGACCCAGGATTATTCAGTGGGAAGTTTTGGGAATGGTGCTTTCTCAATGGCGGCAATAACGAGCACTCCTGCAGAGATGAATCTCACTTTCAAGAATGTGCTTGGTGGCCTAAAACTCCAGCTTAAGGGAACTGCAACGATCGCATCCATTGCCGTAACTGGAAACAATGATGAAATCCTATGTGGTGATGCAGAAGTGACTGTCTCTACCGCAAGCGCTCCTTCTATCAACCTGACTGATGTGTCTGCTAAGGTGGTTACTCTTGATTGCGGAGCAGGAGTAACTTTGGACTCAGAAACAGCAACATCATTCATCATCGCACTGCCCCCGATGACTATGACTGGCGGATTCACGGTTGTTGTAACAGACACTGAGGGCAAGGAAATGGAAATCAAGACAACAAGGGAGCAGACGATTCCTCGATCAAGTTTGCTAAAGATGCCTGTGGTCACATATTCTGGAATCGCCCGCTTTGCTTACTTGGGAGGTAGTGGGGACTTAATAGGCATTACCAGGGTTCCAGCAGAAAATATAACATCTGTTAACTTTTATACAAATTCATCTAAAACCACAGATTTTACGCCCAATTATACTCCAGAGGGTTATGAGACCGTATACTGCGAGATAGATGGGACTACCGTCAATTTCTATACTCGCGCATCTCGTATTCAAGTTGATTATCCGGCTAATTTCTTTAATGGATGTACGTCATTGACAAGCATCGATATATCAAGTTGGGACACACATAACGCCACCGATTTCCAAAACCTGTTTAATGACTGTTTGTCGCTACAAGAGATAAATCTTGGCTTTCTTGATACTTCGAATGGAGAAATCTTCCAGTATATGTTTGGAAACTGTAACAGTTTGGCGAGAGTAGATGGGATTACAGATCTTAATACAGGAAAAGCCACCAATTTGACTGGAATGTTCTCATACTGCACCAGTCTATCAGCCATTGATTTATCTCTATTTAACACATCACAAGTGACAACAATGAGTGGAATGTTTGAGGGATGCCGTAATCTTATAGATTTAAACATAAGCGGATTCTCTTCCGACGTCTTATCTAATACTTTCTCATTTCTTGCAGGCTGCTGCTCATTAAGGAAACTAAATTTAGGCCTATTTGATTTATCAAATGTTGAGAATGTTCATGCTGCTTGTTTGAACGTTGCTAGAGTGAGTAAGAATTGTGCGATTCTTTGTAGTGAGGCAACAAAAAATACGTTATGCTCCGGAAGCACACACTTTTCATACAAGAATTACGTAACATGGGTTCTTCCAGGTGAAACCCTTCCAGATCTCCCTCCCTACATTAATCCGGGTTTATATTATTCTTCTGATTTCAGTAAAGATAAGACAGTTAAAGTCCTTCAATCAGCCACGGAGGGACAAGGCATTGATGTGGTTCTTATTGGAGAAGGCTTTTCTGATAGGTTAATAAACGATGGCACATATGATACTGTTATGAATAATACAATGGAGGCCATTTTCCAAAAAGAGCCATATTCTTCTTTCAGAAATCTTTTCAACGTTTATTTAATCTATGCTGTTTCTGAAAACGAAGTTACCGGAGAGTCGACAGCATTCGGTATTGAGTTTGAAGAGTTTTCGGGAGAAAGTTCTTCTGTTTCTAGTTTTGAAGATGCAATTTTTGAATATGCTACATCCGCAGTTGGCAAACAAAGGATGTCGGCTGATGTACAATTATTTGACACGGGAATAATTGTTGTGGTAAATGATTCATCTTCTGGAGGAATTAGTATCTCTCACAATCATTTTAACTCTAGCGAATACTATGACTATCCAACTGCACATGTTTCATACGCGATAGTACGTGGCGCAAAATTAGATGGGGTAGAGAACTTCCAGAATGTGGTGAGCCACGAATTCGCACATGCATTTGCTCGTCTGGCTGACGAATATGTTGATAATGCTAGTGAGATACCAGAATGGGAGAAGAATAGTCTTACGCAGAACTATGAGCACATCTATCAGTATAGTAATATTGATTTCGTTAATGACCCTTCGGAAGTGCGTTGGTCACGTTTCTTAAATGACCCCCGATATGCAGGCTCTGGAATCGGAGTGTTTGAGGGTGGATTCCATTATTCAAAAGGTGTTTATCGTCCTACAGAGGATAGTGCAATGGGGTATGATTTGTCACTTCCTTTTAATGCGCCCTCTCGCGAAGCGATATACAGGCGCATTCACAAGTTGGCTTATGGTGATAGTTGGTCCTTTGATTTCGACACTTTTGTTAATTATGACCTTCCTAACATAGAAGCGGACAAGGCAAGATTATAGATATCTCCCCTGAGGAAAAGAGTTGAGTTTTTTCTCAACTCTTTTTCATCTGGTCACTCATTTGATTCGCATATATGGTCACAAATTTTGCAAGTTTTTGGATAGATAGCCCTTGTCAGTGAGGTGGGTGATCGTATTCAATTCTATCCCCATCCACTATAAACAATATAGAGAGTTTTGTCTGTGAGATTGATCGTAGTCAATCAAGACATATGTTGTTTCGGTGTGGTAGCGGGAGTGGGTCACCTGCCCGCACACACGATCATCTCTATATAGCCTATCAAATACCCCCTACAATCACTTGTATTGCGATCTATCCAGTCACAAAAAGTGCGACCTATATGTCCAGTATGTCAATTGGTCGCATATATGTCACGACCAGGAGCGAAGATAGCCGTTATCGATCATCCAAACAAGGCCTTCCAAAAGATATCCTGATGGATAGGGATTGGAATGGCCTTGATTCTATTGATATTACAATGACTTACAGATGGAAGGACTTCTTGATGCGCTGTACTGTGGACTGGGAATAACCAGTTATCTTGGCAGTATTGCGCACTGACTGGCCTGCTTTGAGGTTCCTGATGATAGACTTGTATTCTGATGCAAGCTGTTCCTTGGACTTTACTCCTGCTCCCTTGGGTTTCCCAGGGTGACCTCCATCACGTAACCACTTCTCCCTGCCCGATCTTAACCTCATTGATATGGCCTCCAACTCTGCCTGGGCACTGAATGATAGACAGGATATGAAGATGTTCAGGAAAGGGTTGGGTTTACCGTCCTCCTGGAAGATATTGAGGTTCTCCTTCTGGAAGTAGATGTTGATACCAGCATCCTTACATTCCTTCACTATGTAGAGAACGTCATCCGATCTCCCTATCCTGGATAACTCTGTGGTGAGGATGGTGTGGATATGGTTCTCCTTGGCGTATGAGATAGCAGAGGATAGGACTTCACGATGGGATAGTTTGGTCGCTCCGCTGATATGTTCTTCAAAGATACGATCTACCTTGAAGTTGTTCCTGGCTGCATAAGATTGGAGATCTTCCACCTGGCGGGTTGTGGATTGTCTGGTTTCTAGGGCTCCTGATGATGATGTTCTGGCCCAGATGATGGCTGATTTGGTTTCCATTGGTGTATTCTGTTAAAAAGCGTATTCAGGAAATTGATAGACCACCTCAATACAGATTGATAGATAGAGGGGTAAGATAGATAGACTGTATGGGGGGCTATCTTTGATATAAACGAATACGGGGGACTATCGCTGCTCCTTGAGAACGATCTTGAAAATGTCCCTTGCCACTCCTTGGGCTACATAAATGTGGGTGGTGGTTGGGGATACCGTGGAATAAGAAGTGGGAGCTCAACTGCAAGATGGTGCAGAATGAACTCCCATTAGTTTCCCCCATAGAGTCAGGGGATTAGCAAGTAAAGCGAAGATAACTGCAAATTATGACATCCGCAAGGCTTATAGACTTAACTTGATATATTTGTTTTCCGGCGCTTCAGGTATCTTGTCTCTTTCTTGTCTGGCGAGCACAGTTGCAGGTATCCGTTGGTCGAAAGACACATTCTTGAAATCATTCTCTATCTCATCTGTAATGTTTTCTATCAGTGTGTCTTTTTCTATCGCTGACAATTCTGGGGTTATAGCCAGATAGTTCAGCACATAGCTCTTAATCTTGTCCCGCAAATTTTCTTTCGTGGTCGTACAGTCCTGAAGTATCTGTTTTTCAACTTGTAACACACAGTCTTCCCAGAACGCTAAAGAGGATTCACTGCCTCCTCCTTCGACTATCATAGCTTTATATTGATAGAAATTCAAGACAAAAGGATGTTTCATACGATATTTATGGTGTTGTGTAGCATCATATAATCGATTTTCTTCGTAGCTTTGTGACAGCAAGTACACACATAAACACACTATCTTATGGCTAATTCTATCGATTTGGTGGAAGCGATCGGCAATGCAGATTATGCTTCAATGGACTATCATCAACTAGTGGATCTTGAGTTGACCCTTTCCTGGGCGAGGGAAATCATCAATGCTGAACTATCGACCAAAAGGCAACAGAGACTGAAAGCTCTCACCGATAGATACTCAGCCAGAGATAATTCTAAATGTACGCCCATATCAGTAGCGACAAAAAACGATGCAGCCCCTTCGCCGGAAATTGAATCACCCAAAGAAGAGTCTATCATTCCAACGGAAAAGACTAAAGCGTCTAAAACCGAGGAGAAGGACATTGTAACCAAGGTCGTTGAACTTGCGAAAGAGACTCCAATTCCAAGTGATGTCGTCTCAAGTGCTCCATACTATTTTTGCTGCCAGTTCAAGAAATCAGAAGATGGACAACTGCTTCCTTTTGGTTCTCCCTGTGGATGGAATATGTCCGCTGGGGCGCTGAAAAAACTCAAGGCTGTAGAAAAAACGCATGTCGAGTCTCGTTATAAGAATGTTCGGACAACGCCAAGAGGTAGCTATTTGGTATTTAGGATGGAAGGAGGCTTGTATCGGGTCTCGTATTTCAAAATTGAAGGCGTGGAATTAGAGCCAGATTTCTCAAAAGCGGAAGAATTCCTGAAAGATGAACTGTGGGCAGAAAGCGTGATTGATGAGGCGTTGAAGGAGAATGAAGAACTTGCCCAAGCGATCCGCCCTTCTTCAACTCCTTCTTATCGGGAGATTATAGATCAAGCCAAAAAGGAGAGGACCAAATCTTCTGTGAAAAAAGAAGGGAAGGGGCCTCGCGGCACGATCATTATTGGCGTCAAGGATGGTGAACAAAGACGCTGGTCGTCATTTCGGGCGTGCGAAAAGGACCTTGGAGTAAGTCCCGGAACCGCTAGTCAGGTTGTCTCTGGAAAGATGAAGAGCGCCAAGGGATGGAAACTCATGAAGGAGGAGGACTGAGAATCCTCTTTGCATGAAATAGGCGTTTGAGCTTTACTAGAAGGGTAATTCAGGCCCATAATAGACTTCTGGCTCACAAAGAACCCGAATGTCACTATCCTGGAAGAGCTTGGCCTGCTTTTCCAATTTCTCCAGAATCTCACCACGACGGTTGATACTATTCAGTTCCTCGCGACGGGCTTTGCTCATCTCGAGGAACTTATCTTCTTGGTCGATGCCCAGGAATCGGCGACCAAGGAGATTGGCTGCGATACCGGTAGTGCTACTCCCAGTGAATGGATCGAGTATCCATGCCCCCGGTTTGGTGGATGCCTGAATGATTCTGGAGAGGACGCACAACGGTTTCTGGGTCGGATGCTTACCGCAAGACTTCTCCCACGGGGCAATCGCCGGCAGTGTCCAGACATCACGCATCTGGGTGCCGCCATTGATTTCCTTCATCAGCTCATAGTTGTAGTAATGAGCTGTTTTCTGCTCTTTGCGCGCCCAGAGAATGTATTCGGCCGAATAAGTGAAATACCGACAGGAAAGATTGGGTGGAGGATTAGTTTTCACCCACGTGATACAGTTGAGAATCTTGAAATCCAGTTCGGTAAGGCACCTTGCTACAGAGAATATGTTGTGATATGTCCCGCTTACCCAGATTGTTCCGTCAGATTTTAGATGCTCCCTACAGGCCGCCAGCCAGGTTTTATCAAATTTGTAGTCTTCTTCAAATCCCTGAGACTTATCCCACTTGCCCTTATTCACAGAAACAGGAACTCCACTCTGTATGCTAATCCCGCCGTTGGATAGATGATATGGCGGATCTGCGAAAATCATATCGAACTTGAAATCAAAAGAATTCAGTAGTTCGATACAATCTCCCTGGAGGAGCGTGAAGTTTTTATCCTGAGATTTGTAGTAGGCTGTGGGCATATAACTTAGACGAGCTTTGAGGACACCACGCCTTCGTCCAGGTCCATGATATTGTAGAGATTCTCCAGGACGTCGAAAGTCTCCTTCAGATTGTTGCGGGCAGAGCCCCAGCCCTGACCATCGGTAATCCAGACAAACTTAAACTTGGGGTGGTCTTTGGTTTCAAGAGCTATGGTCTTATAGCTGCGGGCAGTCTCATTAAGTTTGGAGCCACCGCTGGCGTAGAAATTGGTCTCGATGCCATAAATCATATTGGGGCGCTTGATGACGAAATCGAAGCGTTTCTCTGTGCCGCCCTCGTTGGAGATGCAGGACAGGTCAATGCCCCATTTCTGCTCAATTTCGTGGATGTACATCTCCTTGAAGTAAGTCTTATCCTTCTCCAGACCGGCCTTGATAAGATAACCTTCCACCAGGTCTTCCATCACGTGACCACCGCGATTTTTACGGGCATTGGAGTCCAAGCCGGTCTCTACGCCGGTAACGTAGTCCACCAGATTGTGGATGTGCTTCTGCTGCATGAGGTCGAACAGGCCGGTCTCACGCATAAAAACAGTGTATTCCTCAATGTGGTAGTTGGCCTTCTTGAAATTCCAGACGTGCTCGCCGTCAAAGTCCACGGTAAGGATGTCAGATTCACGCTTGGCAAGCAGGATAGGAATACACTTGAGGATTTCCGGATAACGCCGGTACAGCGCCACGAATTCCTTTTCAATATCCTGACATCCTATTAGGGAATTCATGATGTTGAGCTCAACCTTGATAGCGTCTACATTCTTGTAAATCTTCTCAAAGTCGGTGTAATACTTATAGCCAGCTATGGCGGAGCGGAAGCCCGCCAACCAAGTCATAAAATCTCTCATACTTACGCGTTAACTACGTTAGAAATCATCAGTTCAGAGATGGCGCCGCGGCCAGAAGCATCGGAATTAATCATTCTGGCGGCGGATACTCTTTTGATGACAAAGTGTTGGTATATGGTGTCGAAGAAATTCTCTGTAGGATTCACGTCCTTCGGATCAGAGTTACTGGCTACAAAGAGGGCTTTTTCCTTGCTAATCTGGTCACAGAAGTCGCGGAGTCGGAGTTGCTCGCTATCGTCGAAGCCTTCCTTTGCATATGACGTGAAGGATGAAGTTTCGGTGATGGGCTTATACGGCGGGTCAAAATAGAACAGGGTATTAGGGCCGGCGAAGCGTCCAGTTTCCGCGAAATCACCGCAGAGGATTTCTACCCTCTGAAGGACACTGGAACATGCACGGAGATTATCAGCATCGCAAATACGGGGATTAGCATACTTGCCGTGAGGGACATTGAATTCGCCTTTGGAATTGACCCTGTACAGGCCATTAAAGCACGTCCTATTGAGGAAGATGAAGAGTGCGGCCGTTTCTACCGGAGTGGTCTGCTTCGTGTTGAAACGGGCTCTCTTCTCAATGAAAAAAGCCTTGCGGTCTTCTGCGCCCAGGGGAATATACTCTTCTTGGATATGAGCGAGTTCTGCTATCAGTTCCTCCACGTTCTCTTTGATTACACGATAGGTGCAGATAAGTTCCTGGTTGATGTCGTTGATGACAGCTCTCTCAATGTTGGGATATGCCTGAAGAATCCAGAACATAACGGCGCCACCACCCACAAAGGGCTCTACATATGTAAGGTGCTGACGTGTGGCGAAGTCTCTCGGTAGAGATTTTGCCACTTCATCCAGCAATTGTGTCTTACCTCCAACCCACTTGATGAATGGACGGGCTTGTATGGTATCTTCAAACAATGACATACGCGCATCATATTTCTACAAAGTTACGAAAAGATTGGAGCGGTCAAAACAGAAACTGCATTTTCTTTTTATTTAGAAGTCGGGGATTCTCAATATGCGCTGATACAATTGCGATCCTGTAATCTTTTCTCAACAAACCCCAGGATTGTATCCTCCGAAGCAATAACCCCTACCACATAAGAGTCGTTTCTGAACAGGCCATCATACCAATGGCAGGTAATGACCAGCAAGTTTTTAATATCATCTGTATCAAAAAGAAACAGATAGAGCGGTCCAGAATACTCATCGCTGTGCGTGTCGTGCGCCAGGTCTTCAAATCTGGCTTTGAAGGGGTAAATCATAGAACGCCCTTTAATCCCAGCCTTATAGAGTTCATCACGCAGCCAATCCTGCAACTCCTCATCGTGGTCTGTCCCCAGGGTGGCACTGATAGACTGACCATAGAAATGATGCGTGAAGGTATCTATCTCCGCTGAATGGATAACCTTTCCCGAATCCAAGACTTTATCAAAGAGAACAACGACAGGTCTAGATGTACTTGTCTCCACCGACGAATTGTCTTTTGTCATCGTCATCAATTCGCTTAACTTCTTCATTTCTTTGTGGGGTTTTCCTTGCTTATTTTGTCCAGAACATCTCTCACGACCTGATAGGAGAACAGTTTCCTTGCCACTTTGAGCACATTCTTATCCACCAGTTCTTTTCCATTGAGCGCTATCTTGAAGTCCTCCATTCGCTCTTCTGCAATGCTGGAGACATATTCTTCCAGGTCTTCGTACTCTTCGTCCTGAACCACCTTCAGAATATCTTCCAGCTTCAGGCTCCCCGCTGCTTGCTCTATCTTGTTGAGCACAAAGTCTAGAGTCGAACCATCATCCTGGGTCGTGATTCTTTCTACGCTTTCCTTCAGGAGCTTGGAGAACTTGCTATAACTTGCGACACGTCCTTCGCCACAGTAGTCATCAAATTCATAGGGGTCTTCTATATAAACCTTTGCGACGGTGTTTGGCGTTTCCGGTTCTGGTACAGTTTCTTCTCCTGTTTCCTGTTTCACCTGGTGAAGGATCTCATCAGACAGTGTTGATAGGACTAGCGCCTTGCTGCCAAGTTCCGCCGTAGAATAACTGTAGGTCGCATCTCCATCTACCCAGGCATCTCCATAATCCTGGAATAACTTGTCGGCGATATAATCTAGCACCAGACGTGTGTCATCTTCTGGAAAATCCCTGCCGGTGATGATGAATTTTGTCTTGATATATTTCACCAGGCGCTCCCAAGACACTGGCTCTCCTGCGATACCGTGGATGTGTCCAATAAGGCTATTGATGGCTTCATCCCAAAACGGGACATCTATCGATACCTGACTGTTTTCATTGATAGTTTTTGTTTGCTTGGTTTTGCAATAATCTGCAAAAGATCCGATTGGTTTAGAAATACATTTTCCCATTACTTGACCGATTATTATGTATAGTGAGATGCCGCTGAATTTAGTAGGCGATCTCATAGATATTTATGGAATTCTGAGGCTCGTGAGGCAGAATCCCGCCCATAGAAATGGCTTTTAGGAAAAGCTGTTATATTTAACATAAATACCTTCGGATACTTCTGGTTGTAAGGATGTCTCTCACATTAGTCCGCCCAACCCATACACATAGAAAAATACAAAGCATCGTAACTGAAAGGGAGTGAGAGCCCAAGTAGGTTACGGTGCTTCTTTGTTTGTATGAAGAAGAAAGGCCTTAAAATACATAAGATGGATGACTGGAAACAGTTTAGAATAGGTCTATACCAGCGTTTTATCTGGAACGCTGAACATGGAGACTTTGATGAAAGAAAGATGGCGTACAGAGTCCTGGACAACAGCTGGGGGATATATGAATCCAAGAAGACATACGAGGACGGTGTTGCTTACAATGATGGAACCTGGATGATATTTAGCACCAGCAGGACTTATAGAAGCAAAGACCAGCTGCTATACAAGGACAAGGTATTCTGCAAGGATAAGAACCAAATGATAACAGACCTATATAGCTACATTCTTTTTCTCAGGAAGATAGGGGTAGATGAGGCGTATGAAATGTATTATTATGCGATCTCTTTCTTGACCAAATATTTGAGGTTTGTGGATAAGGTGTTTGATTGCACCAGGGAGAACCAATTAAAGATAGGGGAACTCTGTCAGGCCGCGTGCAAAAAGGAACCAGATGAGATTGACTGTGCTTCCAGGAAGGATACAAGAAAGTTTGCCTTTGACCCGGATATGACCAGGAAGATGAGACAAACTGATATAGTCAGATGGCAGAACAAGATAGAGAAACGAATGAAGGATGAATTGATAAAGAAGTGGTATGAGCCTAGACTCTCTCTTCGGGATAATATAAAAATGTTCAAGGACAACGGAATAAATGATGTTAGCTTAGCTAGACTGCATCAATGGGTAAAGGAGTATATCAAAGAATAGGGGTGTTCGGTATGGATTACAAAAGGAATAATAGGGTGATAGAAAAGGCACTCCTCAAAAAGAAAAGTGTTCGGCATGGTTTTCAAAAGTGTGTTTTTGTATGGAAAAATGGATGGAAATACAAGGTTTTTCAAGAAATAGCACCACTGATTATCAAGTAGTTAAGTGTTCGATATGGATATATAGTATAATAAATATACTACTTGTTGTCGTTGTACTCCAACAACAGGCAAGATATAGAAGAATAATAATATGATAGAGAGGAGTGCTATCGAGCTACGCTCGTTAGGCCAATCTTCTCTCCGCTAAGCGTCAAGAAGATTGATTTATATCATATTCAGGATAAGGAAAGGTGGTCTCTCTTTATCTCTTATGCTTTTCTAGGATAAGGTTATTGGTGATACCCTTACCTTGATAGAGAACACCCCATGGTGGCGGTCACGTTGTTCCCTCCACCATCCCTACCTAAATGACTTATCTGTCCTGCCTGGTCTCCTCATCTACCCTATCTCCTTACCCTGCCTTATACCCCCCAGGTCATCTTCGCTGAACTCCACTATCCCATAAATACCTTATACAAAGAAACTAATGTGAAAATGAAGACTTACGTTATTAAACTCAACCATCCTGTGCTGGTGAATAATAGCACAGACAAAGAAACTCACTATGATACAATCTATGGTTTTATTTACTGCCCGAAAGGAAAAGATAGAGAAAAGATGTTTTTAGGTGATGGACTAAAAGCTTATCTTGGATATCTCTCCGCGATCCACGAATGGAGTAAAGGAGCTACTGATTTTTCTGTGGACGAAGACCAAAACTGGATTACTAATTCAGGTGAAAAGCACGATACTAATGACTTTTGGTCTTACTTGAAAGGAGAGGAATGCAGGGAGAGAATAGATTTGCGGTGCTCTATCTATGTTCTGGATGTTGATGTGGTAGAGCTTCTTGCTGATAAGGGAATGGAAGAATCTTTTATCATAAGCGAGTCCTTAATGAACAAACTGGTTTATCTAGCAAAGGAACAGAATAGGAAAAAGAGGGTCATTTTCTTGTTTAATCGCCCTGTCTGGCTCCCAAAGAATGTCCTCTGGGAAAATGAGAATGGATTCACTCACATATATGGAGTCATCTCTGATAGGGCATTTACAAGCCGGCTTGAATATGATATAAAAGGATATGTAGGCTATCTTGCGATGTGCGAAGAATACTATCTCACAGGAAGAACACCATCTGGATTCACGACAACTGACTATGCAACGTGGTATAAAGATGGGGTGGCTTACAATGCAAAAGAAAAGGATATAAAGGATGAGAGCTTCATCTGCAAGAACAAAAATAGCTTGAAGATAACAGCATTTGCAGCACGCAATCCTTCATATACGGTAGCACTGGGAATTAGGGATGACTTGATAATCGACCAGGAACTGTATGAATACTTGATAGGGTTGATAGAGCAAGAGAAAAGTGGATGTCCAAAATATGGTACTGGATGTCCAAATATAGATAGCTAACCACCATATAGGGCGCTTTAACGCCCTTCATTTTCACATTACCACCACTGGATCGGGAGAAAGAGCAATTCTATCTCCCGGTCCTTTTTCTTTCACTGGACGTCCTACATGACTCTGGCATATGATAGAACCCCCGGAGGTTGATAGAAAATTGAATACAGAGAATCACCCGCGATTTCTGCGAACTCTTGCGAACAGATCAACAAAAACATACTTATTCTATCTCCACCTTGCATTTTCTCTGCGAAAAAAGTTCGCAGGCTTGTTGCAAAATGAATACGCCATTCCGTCTTTCTTGCATGATTTGCAATTTGCGGTGCTGTATTCAATTCTCATCCGACAAATCGACAAATAATACTGACGTGCTGCACTTCGGCGCAAAATCGGTAGATATAAATGTGTATTCAATTCCAATGACGGAACGACAGTTTAACTAAAAAGCACATCATATGGAAGAACAGACCACCATCATCTTGACCAAAGAGCAGCTTTTGATTATCTGCACTGCTATCATCATCGCTGGTATAGCTTCAAACTATTCCACCGTTTCTCCAACCAGTACCCACCTTCTGGTAGCGAAAGGCCTTGCCCAATCCCTTCTTGATTCTATCAGTAAGTAGTCCCCCGTATTCGTTTATATCAAAGATGAGATCGACTGATTTTTTCCAGCACACCACCATCATTCTATCAACCTGTATCCACCCCAGGATCATTATTTTGAATACACCTATAATATGAATACATCTATCAAGACCGCCATCATCTGGGCTCGTACTTCTTCGTCAGGAGCACTAGAAACCCGTCAGTCCACTACACGCCAGGTGGAAGATCTCCAAGACTTTGCATCCAGGAACCACTATCAGGTAGAGAAGACCTTTGAAGAACATATATCAGGAAGGACAGCTTATGAGCACCGTGCCATCCTTTCCTCTGCAATCTCATACGCCAAGGAGAACCATATCCACACCATCCTCACCACAGAGTTATCCAGAATAGGGAGATCGGATGATGTGCTCTTTATCGTCAAGGAGTGCAAGGATGCCGGTATCAACATCTATTTCCAGAAGGAGAACCTCAATATCTTCCAGGAGGACGGTAAGCCCAACCCTTTCCTGAACATCTTCATATCCTGTCTCCAATTTAGTGCTAGCGCAGAACTTGAAGCTATCCAGATGAGGTTAAAATCTGGTAGGGATAAATGGCTGCGTGATGGCGGAAAACCAGGGAAACCAAAGGGGTCAGGAGTAAAGACCAAGGAGATGAAGGAGATCGAGTACAAGTCAGTCATCAGGAACCTCAAACTTGGTCAGTCAGTGCGCAATACTGCCAAGATCTGTGGAGTATCCCAGAGTACAGTACAGCGCTTAAAGAAGACCTTCCATCTGTAGTAGCACATTGATAGAGGAATCCCCAGGATCTATCCATCAGGATAATCTTCTGGGGAACCTTGACCGTGTGATCTTTATCGGCTATCTTCGCTCCTGGTCGTGACATATATGCGACCAATTGACATACTGGACATATAGGTCGCACTTTTTGTGACTGGATAGATCGCCCTACAGGAGATTGTGGGGGTGTTTTTGATAGGGATATAGAGATGATCGTGTGTGCGGGCAGGTGACCCACTCCCGCTACAAAACATCACATATAAGTCTTGGTTTGACTACGATCAACCTCCCAGACTAAACTCTCTATATACCCATTACAAACCCTTGTGATGGCTTTTTTTATATATGGGGTGGTATAGAATGGAACACGATCACCCTCCTCACTCCCAAGGGCTATCTATCCAAAAACTTGCAAAATCTGTGAACATATATGCGACCAGTGTATTCAGCAAACTAAACTGGTCACAAATTATGAGTAGAAGCTAGTGGAAAAGGGTTGAGAGAAATCTCAACTCTATTTTGTCGGCTCTGCAAATATAGGGATAAATAATTTATCCCTATATTTGCAACATAATAAAAAAATATCAACGATGCCTACAATACTGTTCCTCTTTGGTCTTCGGTTCTTCTTCTTATTCAGATGAGCCTTGCCTATGCACGTACATGTTAAAAATGGTGATGGCAAAGCCAAAATCAACATTGAAACCGCCGAAGTTATAGAGAACAGCGGCATCAAGCCGGCCGACCTTAAAAAGGCCGTGGATGCCGTTAAGCAGTATAAGGATGACATGATACAGGCTTGGAAACAGTACTTTGACGAGGACTAATGTTATGGAAGCTATCGTAAAACTGTGGTTCGAAGAAGGTCGGATTTACATCCTGACCGACAAGGGAAATACCTATAGCAGACCGCTGGAGGCGTTTCCCCTATTGCTGGAAGCCACCCCTGAACAGCGTGCCCATTATGAGATCGGCCTTGACGGAGACGATATTCGATGGGATGACATCGACGAAGATATCCACATCAGCAGCTTCTTTGTTACCGCTGAGCCCGACACCAACAATCCTATTGCAGAGGTGTTCCATAAGTTCCCCCAACTGAATGTTTCAGAGGTGGCCCGCACCATCGGCATCAACAAGAGTCTTCTTTCCCGTTATATCTACGGAATTAAGAAACCCTCTGCTCAGCGCACAGAACAGATTTTGGGCACTATTCGCCAGCTGGGAAGGGATATGGCGGCCATTTAGTGCCACCCTTGACCGTGAAATCGGAAACGGCTATCTTCGCTCCTGGTTGCACATATACGCGACCAATTGACATACTGGACACATAGGTCGCAGATTTGGAAAGTGATGAGATCGCTCTACAAGCTGCTGGAAAGGGTATTTGATAGGGTAAATAGAGATAGTGGTGTTTGCGGGCAGGTGACTCACTCCCGCTACAAAGTGTCATTCTGAGCGAAGCGAAGAATCTAACATAAGTCTTGGTCTGACTACGATCAGCCTCACAGACTAAACTCTCTATATACCCGTCACAACCCCTTGTGATGGTTTTTTTTATATTGGGGTGGTGATAGAATGGGCTCAATGCGGCTCAATGCAAAAACCCGGTTGTTCTGCATTTTCTTGGGCGAAGATTGTGGCCAAGTCTGAAGATGGGGAATGGAATGTCCTCATTTCCCGGCCTTTCGTCCCTGTGGGAGCATTTTCTGATGACAGTCAAATCTCTATCTATCAGCGACTTGCCGTATAATCCTCGTTCAAATTTCGAACGAGGATTATTCAACAACACATTGAGAATCATATGGTTAGCGATCACCCAAAAATGGCCGACTTGGCTAGACGGGCACGGAGGCATTTGAGTCCCGGGAAACCTTCGTCGCTGCGCTCCTCGTCCCTCCCAACGTCCCTTCGGGCCGTCGGGCCCCTCCCGTTCACGCGGTCACGGGCGGCCACGGTTTCCGGAGACTCAAACGCTCCCCTTGCCCTCCCCTACCAGTCTCGGCGACAAAAACGGAAAGGGGGAGGAGAAGGTTTGGCAAGAAAAAATGGGAAATAAGGTGGTTTTTTATTAACTTCGCATGTGCTGAATGTGCGATGATGCGATGGCCTCAGAACAGGAAAAAGTACGATATAAGAAACAGTTCCCCGTTTATGGAAGATAAGGAATTCACCACAGAGAAACTCACGCAGTACAAGAAGAACTTCAACGAGAAGGACTTCTGGAAAAAACTGCGCCGAATGGCTTATAAAGTCGGGGCTAAGACTATGTATTACGCTCTGGTACTGTACTATACCCTCACGGACGAGAACACACCGGCCCGCTACAAGGCGGTGATTGCCGGCGCCCTGGGTTATTTCATCCTGCCTGTTGACCTGATTCCGGACTTTCTTCCCTTCACCGGCATGGCCGATGACTGGGCCGCCCTGGTGGCCGCCGTCACTTACGTAGCCACCGCCATCACGCCGGACATCAAGGCGAAAGCCAAGCTGAAGCTACAGGATTGGTTCTCCAATCCGGACTTGGGTGAGCTCGGTTAAACGCCTCCCGGCAGGCCGATCGCCACACCTCCCAGCTCGGCCAACCCCAAACCGACAAAACCAGCCGCCCAGCCAAACCCGTCATCCTACCAAACCAACTCCAGCAAATCGCTGAAGCGGTCGATGACATGGTGCGCGCCTGCTTCCGTAAGTTCCCGGCGTGAGGAGTTTCCGTACGTTACGCCACAGGTCCAGGCGCCGGCACCCAGGCCCATCCGGATATCCACGGGCATGTCGCCCACCACCAGCGCCTCCGCGGCCGGAACGCCCAGTTCCCGCAGGGTTTTCAGCACCGGCTCCGGATGCGGTTTCGCATGCGTAACATCATCGGCACCAAGTACATACGTAATATATTGGCTCAACCCCATGCTATCCAGGAAGCCGTGCAGGGAATTGGATTTTCGGGACGATGCCACGCTGAGCAGGCATCCCTTCCCGTACAAGGTCTCCAGCGTTTCCCGGACACCGGGGAAAAGCGCGGGCACAATCTGCGTACGCAGCTGCTCGAAGATTTCCCGGTAGGCCCTCACCCACTCAGGCAAGGTTTCCCGCGGCAGGTCCGGGTACATTTGCAGCAGCCCTTCCTCCAGGATAAGGCCGATAGTCGCAGCGATGGTTTCCTCGTCCTGCACCGGGTAGCCCATACGCCGCATGGCGTCCTGACTGGTGCGGATGATAAGTTCCCGGGTATCGGCCAGGGTGCCGTCAAAATCCAGAATCACAAGTTTTTTCATGGCTGCAAAGTTAGCATTTCTTTTGCGAAAGTCGGCCCAAATCCGTAACTTTGAGCGTTTGAACCATTATTATCACTATGAGCCAACTCCACGTTATCGACCATCCCATGGTCCAGCACAAGCTCACGATCATGCGAATGAAGGAAACCGGTTCCAAGGATTTCCGCGAACTCCTGAAAGAAATTGCCATGCTCATGGGCTACGAGCTCACCCGCGACATCGCCCTCATGGACGTCCCGATTGAAACGCCCATCTGCCCCATGACCGCCAAAATGGTGAACGGCCGCAAACTGGCCATCGTTCCCATCCTGCGCGCCGGTCTGGGTATGGTGGACGGCCTGCTGAGCCTGCTGCCCGTGGCAAAAGTGGGCCACATCGGCCTATACCGGGACGAGGAAACCCATAAACCCGTCGTTTACTTCTGCAAACTGCCCAACGACATCGACGACCGCCTGGTCATCCTGACGGACCCCATGCTCGCAACCGGCGGCAGCGCCTGCGACGGCATTGCCATGCTCAAGGAACGCGGCTGCAAGAACATCCGCCTCATGTGCCTGGTGGCCGCCCCGGAAGGCATCGCCAAAGTACAGCAGGAGCATCCGGACGTGGACATTTACGTGGCTGCCGTGGACGAGCGGCTGAACGAGAACGCCTACATTGTTCCGGGTCTGGGCGATGCCGGCGACCGTATCTTCGGCACCAAATAATCCTCTACGCCTCTGAAAAAGCTGATTTTTCTTTTTCTGGCCCTGCTGCCGGTCATCGCCGGGGGCCAGACGCCGGCCCAGCAATTCATAAACCGGCAGTCTCACACGGGCGCCCTGAAAGACGCCGTGTGGGGCGTGCTGGCGCTTGACCGCGACGGCCGCACCCTGGCCAGCCTGAACCAGAGCCAGCGCATGGTCCCGGCCTCCAACCTCAAGCTCATCACCACGGGAACGGCGCTCCACTACTTCGGCCCGGACGGCCGATTCCGCACCCGGCTGGGGTACACCGGCCAAATCAAGGACGGGGTACTGGAAGGCGACGTGTACATCATCGGCCGCGGAGACCCCACGCTGGGCGCCAGGGACAGCATCGCCCTGGAAAACGAACGGCTGTTCGGTCTGTGGAAAAACCTCCTCACGGCAGCCGGCATCCGGGCCGTCCACGGACGCATCGTGGGCGACGGAAGCGCCTACGAGGGCAATCTGGAGCACCGGAGCTGGGGGTATGACGACATCGGCACGTACTACGGAACCGGCACCAGCGCACTGAGTTTCTACGCCAACGCGATTGACTTTTCCGTACGCGCCGCCACGCCCGGGGAACCGGTCCAGGTACAACAGACGTATCCCGAAACCCCCTGGCTGCACTTTCAAAACCACAGCGTGACGGGGCCGGAGGGAACGGGCAACAGCCTGTATCTGTACACCACCGACCTGGCTCCGTATGCGGAACTGCGCGGCTCCTTCGCCACGGACCGCAGGCCCAAGACCGAGCACTTTTCCAACAAGTTCGGCGCCCTTACCTGCGCCTATTATTTCTGGAAAAACCTGCAGGAAAGCGGCTGGGAGGTCACGGGCGGCTATGCCGACATAGACCGCAGCGGGTACATCCGCAACAGCGGCTTCGTCCCGGAAGAAAAGGCCGGGGAGCCCGTCGTGCTGGGAGAAACCGTATCGGCGCCGATGGCCGCCATCGCCCGCATCACCAACGTGCGCAGCGACAACTTTTACGCCGAAGCGCTCTTTCGCGCCATGGGAGAAGACCGCACCGGCGTGGCGATTTACGACAGCTGCCTGGTGGCGCAGCGACAGGTCCTCACGGAGCTGGGCGTGAACCCGGACGGCGTCCGGCAGGTGGACGGGAGCGGCCTCTCCCGCATGAACTATGTGTCACCGGAATGGATGGTGAGCTACCTGCAGGCCATGCAGCGGAGCCCGGCATTCGACGCCTTCCTCGCCTCGCTCCCCCACCCGGGAGAAGGCACCCTGAGCGCCTTCCTGCAAGGAGTGGCCGGCCGCGAACGCGTCTGCATCAAAAGCGGCTCCATGGACGGCGTGCTCTGTTATTCCGGCTATATTCTTGCCGATGACGGCACGCCGGCGGTCACGCTTTCCATCATGACCAACCACACGACAGCAGCTCCGGCGGAGGTCCGGAGGGTTTTGGCCCGCTTGTTGAAGTTGCTAATGGAAGAAATTTAGTATCTTTGCGGGATATATGCGCAAGTACATGTACATAGCGTTCCTGTTTTTGGCGGCCACTTCCTGCAAGATGGCTACGACCCTTGTCGATACCGCCGGCGAACTGCTGCGCGGGGAGGTCGTGGCCCGGGCCGGCACGCACAGGTTGCACCGCGAACAGCTGGAAAACTACATTCCGGCCGGTGTGTCGCGTGAAGACAGCATCAACCTGGCCCACCAGTACATCAACGCCTGGGCGGAAGACCTGCTGCTGCTGGACATGGCGGAGGAGCAGCTTTCAGATGCGGAAAAAGACGTGTCGGCAGAGCTGGAAGACTATCGCCGGACCCTGCTGAAATTCCGTTACCAGCAGCGCTACATCGAGCAGCGCCTGGACACCCTGATAACCGACGAGGAAATTGCCCGATACTACCACGCGAACCCGGACAAATTCCGCCTGGAGCGTCCTGTCATGAAAGCGCGCTACCTGATTATCCCCGCCGATTCCAAAAACCTGAAAAACCTGCGCAACCTCATCTCTTCCGACGATGAGAACAGCGTCGTGGAGGCCGCCAGCCTGTCGGCCACCAGCGCCATCAAATACGTGGATGCTTCGGGCGTATGGACCGACGCCCTCCTCCTGGCCCAGAACCTGGACATGGACTACCGCATCATGATGGCCTCGATAAAAGGCTCCTTCGTGGAGTGGACCGACGAAAACCGCATTCTGCACATGGCCTGCCTGTTAGACATGGTTCCGGAAGGGAAAACCGCCCCGCTGGAGTACTGCGAGCCCCGTATCCGGGACCTCATCCTGAGCGGTCGCAGACATGAACTGGAGCAGCGCCTGGAGCAAGATGTATTGCAAGATGCGCGCAAGAATAAAAAGTTTGTAATTTATTGATTATGAAGCATATTTTTCTGTCCACAGCAGCCCTGCTGCTTTGTTTTGCCCTCAATGCCCAGAAATACCGGGGCGTCATTGACAAAACCGTCGCCGTCGTGGGCGGAGAAACCATCCTCCTGTCGGACATCGAGGCCGAGGTGCAGCAACTGCGCGCCAGCGGTGCCGGCTCGGACCGCGACATGCGCTGCGAGGTGCTGGAGCAGATGCTGGACGCCAAAATTTTCCTGATGCAGGCCCGCATCGACTCGCTCAGCGTAAACAACGACATGGTGCAGGGCAACCTGTCCCAGCGCATGGACTGGTTCCGCACCCAGCTGGGCGGTGACGAGGAAGTGGAAAAATACTTCGGCAAACCGCTGTACAAGTTGCGCCAGGAATGGCAGAAAACACTTGAGGAACAAAGCCTTACGGAACAGGAACGCATGGAAATCGCCGGAAAGATTCCGGAAGTGACGCCGTTCGACGTAAAGCAGTATATGGACGCGACGGACCCGGAAGACCTCCCGGTAGTGCCGGCCAAATACCAGCTGAGCCAGATTTGCATCTATCCGAACCGCGAACAGGCGGCCCTGGCCGTCAAGGAAAAGCTCCTGAGCCTGCGTGAACGCATCATGAACGGTGAAAAGTTCTCCACGCTGGCCCGCATCTACTCCGAGGACCCGGGCAGCGCCCGCCGCGGCGGAGAACTGGGCCTGGCGTCCAAGTCCATCTTCTGGCCGGCCTTCTCGGACGCCGCCATGGCCCTGCGCCCCGGCACCATCTCCCAGATTGTCGAAACCCCCGACGGCTTCCACATCATTGAAGTCATCGAAAAGAAGGGCGACATGTTCAACGCCCGTCATATCCTCATCAAGCCCCAATATACGGTGGAGGACCGCGAAAAAGCCTTCCACAAGCTGGACAGCCTGCGCGGCAAAATCCAGGAAGAGGAAATCACCTTCCAGATGGCGGCCCGTTTCTTCTCCGAGGACCCGGCCACCCGCACCAACGGCGGCCAGATGGCAGACCCGGCCACCGGTTCCGCCTATTTTGAGATAGACCAGCTTAAACCGGCCGACTACGCCGCCATCAAGGATCTGAAGGTGGGCGATGTCTCCGAACCCGTGGAGTCGCTGGACAACGAAGGCTATCAGCAGGGACGCAGCGGCAACCTCGTGTACAAAATTATCAAGGTGGACAAAATCCTGCCGGCCCACACGGCCACTTTTGAGCACGACTATACCCAAATCCTGGAAAAAGTGCAGCAGAACAAGCAGCAGGAGGCCGTGGACAACTTCCTGGCCGAGAAAGTCAAGGACACCTACATTATTATAGACCCGCTCTTCCGCGAATGTGAATTCACGCGGGATGTGTGGAATGCCCGCAAATAGTGTCCCGGAAACTGCTTCATACCGCGTATATTCTATTGGCGGCCCTGGCGGCTGCCGGTTATCTGCATGCGCAGGAGAAGAAAGAAGACGAGAAAGTACGCCTGATCAGCGCCCGGAGCGCCCAGCTCATTGAAGAGAACGGCCAAAGCTACCGGAAGGTGATAGGCCCGGCCCGCTTCCTGCACAACGGCACCTACCTGCTGTGCGACACCGCCTTGTGGAACGTGAACACCAACATCATCGACGCCATGGGAAACGTGCGCATCATCCAGGAGCGGACGCAACTGAGCAGCGAAACCCTGCAATATGTGGTGGACGAGAACATGGCCCGGTTCCGGGGTTCGCTGGTGCAGCTGCAGGACAAAGACAGCAATGTGCTCCGCACCCGTTACCTGGATTACAACACGAAGGATTCCGTTGCCGTGTTCCAGAACGGCGGCGCCATGCGGGACAAAGACGGGCAGATTATGGAAAGCCTGTACGGCACCTATGACTCCAAGGCCAACCTGTTCGTGTTCAACGACCATGTGAACATGTACCTGGACACCACTTTTGTGAAAACCTCGCGCCTGGAATACCGGAGCGACCTTTCCACCGCATACTTCGGCTTTGCCACCGACATGTGGCAGGACGACAAGATGCTGAGCGCCAACGACGGCTGGTACGACCGCCGGCGCGAACTTTTCTTCTTCCGCCGCAATGTGCACTTGCTTACAAAGGATCAGGAAAGCTGGTCGGACTCCCTCTATTATTACAGGACCCGGAACGATGTGGACATGCTGGGCCACGTGGAGCTGATGGACACCACCCGCAATGTCTTTGCGCTGGCCGGCAAGTTCCAGTACACGGATACGCTCTCGCAGGTCCGCATGACACGGGAGCCCGCCATCATGTCCGTCACGGAAGAGAAAGGGAAACGGGATACGCTGTACATGGGCGGCGATGTCCTGCTGCTGCGGGGCATCCGCAAATGCGACATCCCGGAAGCGTGGATAAAGGATGCGGAAAAGCGCCTGGGCGACATTGCCGGCGACCCGGTGATGGAATACCGCAAAAAGGCCGCCGAAGCAGCGGCAAAAGCAGCGGAAGAGGCCGCCAAGAACGACCCGAACCGCCCGCCGCAGCCGCCTGTGCAGGGCAAGAAGGCCGGAAAAGCCGGCGACAAGCCCGTTGCTCCCCCGACGGAAAAAGCGGTACGGCCCCAGCAGGAGCCGCAGGTGCGTCCGGAGCCGGATTCACTGGTGAAGCCACAAGCGGATTCGCTCATTAAACAACTTGCCGATTCGCTGGCGCTGGCCGCTCCGGCCGATACCACAGTCGCTCCGACGGCAGCCGTCGATACCACGGCGGCACCGGTCCCGCCCGCCGATACCACCGCTGCACCGCTTCCGCCCGCAGACACCCTGGCCGTGCCTGCGCAGCTGGACAGCCTGGCCCAGCCCAAGGACACCACCAAAGTGAATTTCATCTGGGGCTCCCGCCACGTCCGCATGTTCCGCCGGGACATGCAGATGGCCGCCGACTCCCTCATGTACACGGACCTGGATTCGCTGGTACGACTGTATCAGAACCCGATTTTCTACAACGAGGGAAATCGGCAATATGCGGCCGACAGCATTTACATGGTCATCAAAAACCAGCAGATGGAAAAGGCGCACCTGCTGTCCAACGCCTTCATCACCATCCAGGAGGACCCGCACAGCTACGACCAAATCCGCGGAACGGAAATGGTGGCCTACTTTGACTCCACCTCCGCCTTGACGCGTTTTGATGCCCTGGGAGGCGCCTCCACCCTCTTTTACCTGGAAGAACAGGGGGCCCTGGCCACGGTGAACAAGGTGGACTCCAAGATGATTTACGCCACCTTCAAGGACGGCGACTTAGAACGCATTTACTATTACGACAATCCCAAGAACGACGGTTATCCCACCGTGCAGATGCCGGAGGAAGACAAGACCCTCAAGGGATTCCGCTGGGATCCGGAACGCCGTCCGACCTCGCCGCTGGATGTCACCTCGTTAACCCCGCGGCGGAGTGAGCGGACGGCTTATCTGGCCCGGCCGCATACACAGTTCAAGCAGACGGAAGAATACTTCCCCGGCCAGGTAAAAAAGATTTACCGCGACATCGCCGTCCGCGACTCCCTGCAGGTGGTGCGGGAACGCGCCCGCCAACGGGAAAGGGACTCCCTGGCCCGCGTCCAGGCCGATTCCACCCTCACGCTTCCGCCGCCGGATTCGCTGACCGTCCTGCCGGATTCGCTGGCCGCGGCCGTCAAAGACTCTGTCGGCATCCTGCCGCCTGTTCCGCCGGCAGACAGCCTGGCCCCGTCCGCTCCGGCAGACTCACTCTCCGCCCGGCCGGCAGAACAGGTGCAGAAAACGGAAAAGGAACTGAAGGAGGAGGCGAAAGCCCGCGAGAAAGCGGCCAGGGAAGCAGCCAAGGCCGCCAAACAGGCGGAGCGCGAGGCCATGTGGGCCGAACAAGACCGGCTGTATGCAGAGAAACAGGCCGCCAAGGCCCAGCGGAAATTGGAAAAAGAACGGGCCAAAAAGCTGAAAGCGCTCCGGAATCTGGCCAAGAAGGCGGAGAAGGAACGGGCGCGCTTCGAAAAATACTTGGAAAAGGAAAAAAAGAAAGCCCAAAAACTTAAACAGCAATAGCTCATGAAAAAAACGGTTCTGGTTTCGGGTGGTGCCGGATTTATCGGCAGCCATGTTACAGTAGAGCTCCTTGATGCCGGCTACGACGTCGTGGTGGCCGACAACTTCTCCAATTGCGACCGCACCTGCTTCGAGGGGGTAAAGAAGATAAGCGGCCGCGAGGACCTTCCGCTGGAGGTGGTGGATTTCTGTGACGAAAAGGCCGTCAAGGCCCTCTTCGGGAAATATCCCATCGACGCCGTCATTCATTTTGCGGCCTACAAAGCGGTGGGAGAATCGGTGGCCCAGCCGCTCAAATACTATAAGAACAACCTCACCAGCTTTCTGAACGTGCTGGAGGCGGCCCAGGAGAAAGGCGGCTGCAACGTGCTGTTTTCCTCTTCGGCCACGGTCTATGGCGAACCGGACAGCGTGCCGGTGACCGAAAACACCCCGCGCAAGCCCGCCACCTCCCCGTACGGCAACACCAAAACCATGTGTGAGGACATTCTGCGGGACACCGTGAAGGCCAGCGAAGGCCGCATCAAGGGCATCCTGCTGCGCTATTTCAACCCCATCGGCGCGCATCCCAGCGCCCTGATCGGCGAACTGCCCCGCGGCGTTCCCAACAACCTGGTGCCGTTCATCACGCAGACGGCTATCGGCAAGCGCGAATGCCTGAGCATCTTCGGCAACGACTACCCCACCCCCGACGGCACCTGCCAGCGGGACTATATCGACATTGTGGACCTGGCCAAGGCACATGTGTTTGCGGTCACCCGCATGATGGAAGGCAAGATGAAGCAGGACTGCGAAACCTTCAACGTGGGCACCGGGCGTCCGGTAAGCGTGCTGGAACTCGTAAACGCCTTCGAGAAAGCGAACGGACTCAAGCTCAACTACAAGTTTGCCCCCCGCCGCCCCGGTGACGTCACCGCCATCTGGGCCGATCCCACCCTTGCCAACAAGGAAATGGGCTGGAAAGCCACCCGCACCGTAGAAGAAACCCTCAAGGCCGCCTGGGCCTGGGAAAAACACCTGGCCGGAAAGTAAATGACGAAACGCAGACAGATGGCATTCGCCCTTGTGGCGGTCGCGCTGGCACTGCTGGCGGTGACCATCTGGCTGTTTTTGGACCGACGTCCGCCCCAGGCCCCTCCTGGTCCTCCCGGCCCTCCGCCGGAAGGGATGGAGGTGTTCGGGGACTTCCCCGGAGGGCCGCCGCAGGAGCCTTTCCACGACGATGCTGCGGAACATCACCCGCCCCTCAAACCGGAATGGAAAATGATTTACGGCAGCATCCTTGCCATCCTGATGACCTTGTGCGCGGTCGCCGCCGTTTATCTGTTCCGAAAACCCAAGCCCGCTCCCGTTCCGCTTCTCATTCCGGAGCCGGAGCCGGAGCCCCCTGCCCATGTGCCTGAAGAGGCGCCTGTCGCCATCCATTTCAAGTCCGAACACAAAACGGTCTCCATCCGGCTGGACGACATCCGCTATATCGAGAGCATGAGTGAATACGTGAAAATCTATCTGGACAGCCAGCCCGACCCGCTCGTGGTTCTCTACAGCCTCAAGCGTCTGGTAGAGGAACTGCCCGCCGACAAGTTCATGCGCATCCACCGCTCTTACATCATCGCCCTGGACCGCATCCGGGAAGCCAGCGCCTCTTCCGTCGTGCTGGAGACACCCGCCACCACGCTCCCGGTGGGCGAGAGTTATCGGCCCGCATTCCGTAAGTTCCTGGCAGAGAAATAGCCGATTCGCTGAAAAAAAGTCCCCGTTCGCTGAAACTGTCCGTTCGTGGCAATAATTTTGCTTTTCCTTTTGCGAAATTTGTCATGTGAAACTTTTAACGGACGTGTACTATGAAAAAAGTTTTAGTGAGTCTTCTGCTGCCGGCATTGGTGTTGACCGGCTGCACCAAGGAAGAGATTATAAAAGACGAAACCGATAACGGCTCCACGCAAGACACCACCCTCGAGGACCCGCAGATTTCCTGGAGCTCCAGTTCCCTCATCATTCTGGTGGACCAGGAAGACTTTGAACTCCCTACCCTGAACAATCCGCACGGGTTTGCGCTCACATACGCGTCGTCCGACAGCGCCGTCGCCACCATTACGGCGGACGGCACCGTGACGGTGCTTAATAAGGTAGGCGCCACTTCCATATCGGCCTCCTTCGCCGGGAACGACACCTATGCGGCCCGCACGGTCTCGTACTCCCTGGTAGTGACGGACGGCAGCGACGACGGTGCCGTGGCCCTTTCCTTCGACAGCGCCGGTTCCGGGGACGACGATGACATCTCCAACACAGGATTCTCGCGCCTGGTGACGGTGACGTATAGCTCTGACGGGGCGAGCGTAAGCGGATACAGCGCCGTAGCCGATGTCATGAACGTGAGCGTGAGCGGCGCCCGGGTGACCATCAACTACTCCGGCGCGGAAAATGTCGTGTACAAACTCAGCGGAAGCTCGTCCAACGGCCAGTTCAAGCTGTACAGCGAGAAGAAGCAGGCCATCTGGCTGAGCGGCCTGAGCCTCACCAATCCCGACGGCGCGGCCATCGACAACCAGAGCGGCAAGCGCACCTTCATTTACGTTGACGGCAGCAACACCCTCTCCGACGGTTCTTCCGCAGCCTACGCCACCAGCGGCGACGAAGACATGAAGGGCGTATTGTTCTCAGAGGGACAGCTCATCTTCAGCGGCCCCGCCAACGGCACCAACAAGCTCACCGTCACGGCCAACAACGCCAAAAGCAAGAGCGGCATCGCCAGTGACGATTACGTACGCATGCTCGCAAACGCCACGGTTTCCGTAAGCGCGGGCACCGGCGCAGGCCACGGCATCAAGGCCAACGACTATGTGCAGCTGAGCGACGGCACCCTGGACATCACCACCAAGGCCGCCATGAAAAAGGGCATCACCAGCGACGACTATGTGCTCGTAGAGGGCGGCACCACCACCATCACGGTGAGCGGCGGCGTGGACTATGACGACGAAGACGGCGAATATACCGGCACCGCCGGCATCAAGGCCGACAACTACTTCGGCATGACGGGCGGCACGGTGACCATTACCAATACCGGCTCGGGCGGAAAGGGCCTGAGCGCCGGCAGCCAGGACTTCTACTCCACCAACGGCTCCCTCACCGACAGCTACATCTCCGGCGGCACCCTTACCATCAAGACCTCCGGCAACGAGTCCAACGACGTCTCCGCCAAGGGCGTCAAGATTGGCTGGTCCACCAAGAGCGGCAACAAAGTTACGGCCTCTGCCGGCAACGTCAACATCTCCGGCGGCAGCATCGTGGTGAGCAGTTCCAAGAGCGAAGCCTTTGAAGCCAAAGGCAATCTCAACATCTCCGGCGGTTCCCTTTACGCCTCCTCCAACGGCGACGACGCCATCAACTCCGGGGGCGAGCTGAACATCACCGGAGGATACGTGTACGCCTATTCGTCGGCCAACGACGCCATGGACGCCAACCACGACTTCACCCTCTCCGGCGGTTATGTCTTCGCGGTATGCACGGCCGGTTCGCCGGAAGTGGCGATGGACGCCAACACGGAGGAGCGTTATTCGCTTTACATCAATAACGGCGCAACCGTCGTGGCTTACGGCGGCCTGGAAAACGGATACTCCGCCTCGCAGACGGTGTACAGCATGAGCGGCACCGCCGGCAGCTGGAACGCCCTGTACAACGGCAGCTCGTTCATCGCGGCCTTCAAGGCTCCCTCCGGTGCGTCCAGCTTTGCCGTCAGCGCTCCTTCGCTGAGCAGCGGCTACAAGGGCGTCAGCGTGGGAAGCACCACCTATTGCAACGACGTGTGGGCCACTTCCGGCATCTCCGGCGGCAGCTCGGTAAGCCTGAGCACCTACAGCGGCGGACAGGGTGGTCCCGGCGGTCATGGTGGTCCCGGCGGCGGTGGTCGTCCATGGTAAACAAGAAATGATTATATTTGCATCTTGTTATGAAACAATTTATACTCATGGCGGTATCGGCCCTGCTGCTCCTTCCGGCGGCAGGGGCCCAGGAGCCGCAGAAAATAAACAAGAAGAACCTGGTAATCAAGGAATGGAAAACCAATCCTCAGGGCGGCAACAAAGTCCTGGACCACGTGACCACGTTCTCTGCGGAAGGTAAAAAAATCGAGGAAATCGAGTACAACTCCGACGGCCAGAAGTGGCGCAAGCGCTTCGAAATCGGCCCGGACGGAAAGGTGGCCCGTGAACTGGTGTACGACCACCGCAACCGGCTGCAGACGTACAAAACCTTCGAATGGAACGAGTTCGGGAAAAAGAAGGTTCAATATACGTACAACGCGAAAGGCAAACTCCTGAGCATCAAGCACTACGAGTACATTGCCCAAGATGCCGGAGAATAAGCACATATCCTTTTCCGAGCCCCTGGAGGCGCTGGCGCCCATCTCCCTGGAGGAAATGGACGGGATTAAGCTGATGAACCGGATAGACACCAAGTATCTCACCGACGAATCCACCCTGCTGCGGATTCTGGCCGACGCCGCCGCTGCAGGGTATCGGGTTCTGGTGACGGAGGACATGCGCATCAGCCCGTACGACTCCGTGTATTACGACACCGCCGGACTCCGCATGTTCTGCGACCATCACAACCGGCGCCTCGTGCGGCAGAAGGTGCGCACCCGCAGTTACGTGAATTCCGGCGATACCTTCCTGGAAATCAAGCGAAAAAACAACAAGGGCCGCACCAAGAAAAAGCGCCTGCGCATCCCGTCTGACGAACTGATGGACTTTCGTGCCGATACCGTCGCCTGCACGTACCTGGCCGGCCATTCCTGGTTCAGCGCTCCGGACCTTTCTCCCGTGCTGGAAACCCTTTTCCACCGCATTACGCTGGTGAATCCGGCATTGACGGAACGGCTCACGATAGACACGCAGCTGTGTTTCAAGAACTTCCGCACCGGGAAAGGAACCACGCTGCAGGACGCGGTGATTATCGAACTCAAGCAGGACGGACGGGCCGACAGCCGGATGAAAAACATCCTGCTGGACCTCCGCGTCAAGCCGGTCCGCGTGAGCAAGTATTGCATCGCCGTCACCCTCACGGACCCGCAGGCCAAGAGCGGCCGCTTCAAGGAGAAGGTGCGGTACATTGAGAAAACCATAGGCAAAAAACTTGTAACAATATGATTATCGACAGATTATTCCGTTTTGTCCAGGAAGACATGTCCGACTTTGGCAACGTGGACGCCGGCGACGACATGCTGCTGGACGTCCAGACCATCACCGACGCCGTGATGACGGTGAGCCAGAAGGTGGCGGAACTGGGCATCCGTTTTGCGCTGAACCTGCTGGTGTGCTGGATTCTGGTACACTGCTTCTATTACAAGAAGAGCCGGCGCCGGGATTACTACTTCACCTTCATGGTTTTCTCATCGGCCATGCTTATCCTGCTCTACATCATGGGCAATGTGGAAGTGGGCGTGGGACTTACCCTGGGCCTGTTCGCCATCTTCGGCGTCATCCGCTACCGTACGGAAACGGTGCCCATCCGCGAGATGACCTACCTCTTTGTGATTATCGCCCTGGCTGCCGCCAACGGCCTGGCACCGGTATTCCATCTGGCCGATGTGGCCACCGCCCCGCACTATGTCATCAGCTGGGGAAGCGTGGGCGTGATGGCGCTGGTCAATGCCCTGATTATCGTGCTGGTGGGCGTGCTGGAAAGCGAGAGCCTGGTCAAGCACACCGCCACCAAACTGGTGCTGTACGACCGCATCGAGCTCATCGTCCCGGAAAAGCGGGCGGAGCTCATGGCCGACCTGGAAAAACGCCTGGGCGTGAAGGTGGAGAACGTGGAAGTGGGCCATGTGGATTTCCTGAAAGACGCCGCATTTATCAAAGTTTACTATAACCTGCCCAAGGGAGAATCCAATTCCGTGAACATGGTTACCCGGGCCAAAGACTACATCGAGTAATGAAAAAAATTGTTTTATTCCTTGCAGCCCTCCTGACGGCTGTCCTTGCCCAGGCACAAAGCGCCAGTTTCGCCGGACGTGCGTCGGCGGGCGTCGATTACAAAATTACGAAAGGCCTCCACATCTCGGTGGAAGAGGAAATTCGCAGCAACGACAATTTTTCGGCCCTGGGCAGCCTGCGCACCATCGTAGGCGTCACCTATAAACCCATCAAGTACCTGAGACTGGGCGTGGGATACACGCTCATCAACCCCTGGAAAAACGGGAAGAGCATTGAACAGGAAGACGGAACCAGCTCCCTGTATTATGGTTTCTGGGCGCCCAAGCACCGCTTTTCCGGCGACGTGACCGGCATCGTGCGCTTCGGCGACTTCCAACTTTCGCTCCGCGAGCGCGTACAGGTGGACCACGACGGGGATTCCAAGATGAACGTCTATCAGGACCCCAAGAACAAAGTAGCCCTCCGCAGCCGCCTGGGGGTGAAATACAAGGGTTGGGCATTGGCGGAGCCCTATGCCCGGCTCGAAATTCGAACGCAGCTCAACGGGGCCTGGGGAACCACCTCCGGGGACCAGCAGACCAAATCGGACGGCACCACCTATTACAACTATACGCACACCGGTTACTCCCATGTCTATAACGACCGCTACAGGGGCGAAATCGGTGCCGACTTCAATCTGGGCAAGCATCATGTCCTGACCCCCTACCTGCTGCTGGACTACCTGTCGGAATACGAGATAGACACCAACAAGGAGGGAACGCGTCTGTTCAGCGCCGCATACAGCAATTTGTTCCGTGTGAGCCTGGGTATCGGCTACTTATTCAAGTTCTAATCGTAAATTTTTTGAAAAACCTTTTGCATTCTCAATAATAAGCAGTAACTTTGTCCGCAACATTTAGTTGGTTAGTTATTATTTTATTAGCGCTATGAAAAAAGTATTTATGTCTGCAGCCGTCGTGGCCATGATGGTCGCCGCTGTAAGTTGCGAATGCAACAACACCAAGAAAGCTGAAGCTGAAGAGGCCTGCACCACTGAAAAGTGCGAAGAGACCAAAGCCTGCTGCGATTCCACCAAGACCGTGCAAGAGGCCGTGGAGAACGCCGCTGAGGAAATCAAAGACGCCGCTACCGACGCTGCCGTCAAGGCCGTAGATCAGGCTGCCGATGCTGCTAAAGACGCTCTCAAGAAATAAGTTCTTCGTCTTTTGAAAATGTATCCCGGGTATGTGCCCGGGATTTTTTTGTATCTTTGCACCCATGGACATCAGAATTGGAAACGGATACGACGTACACGCCCTGGCTCCTGGCCTGCCCATGTGGCTGGGCGGCGTACAGATACCTTCGGGAAACGGCTTTGTGGCCCATTCGGACGGCGATGTCGCCATCCATGCCCTGTGTGATGCCCTGCTGGGCTGTCTGGCCCTCGGGGACATCGGCCATCTTTTTCCGGACACTTCCCCCGAGTGGAAGGGGGTGGACAGCAAGCTGCTGCTCTCCCGCGTAGTGGCGCTGGTGCAGGAGCACGGGTATGCGGTGGGGAACGCGGACATTACCATCGCCCTGCAGAAGCCCAAGCTGGCGCCTCACATTGCCGATATGCGCCGCGTGCTGGCCGGCATCCTGGGCGTAACGGAGGACCGGGTGTCCGTGAAGGCCACCACCACCGAGCACCTGGGGTTCGTGGGCCGATGCGAGGGCTGCCAAGTGTGGGCCAGCGTCCTGATAACAAAATAAGCTGCAGGTTGCTGCAGCTTATTTTTCGTATGTAGGAAGGCTTATTTGCCCAGACCTTTCTTCACGCTGGCGCTGAGTTCGTCGTAGAGGGCGTCCGTCCTGGCGAGCAGTTCCTGGCTCACGCCGGAAAAATAGGCCTTTGTGCCCTCCTTGGGAGCGGAAACCACTTTGTCGCGAAGGTCGTTGTACAGGTCAACGGCTTTGTCGATAAGGGCGGTAATCTCGTCGGCATTCTTGCCGGGATTGATGTTCAGGAACAGGGTGCAGTCATCGATGAATGCGCCAATCACATACTGAATGTCTTTCTTGATGTCTCTGAGATTCATGTCACTTTGTATTAATTCGGTGCAAAGATAGCAATTTTATTTGAATGTTTTGGTTACTCCCCCTATTTGTCTTCATAATGGCCATAGGAGGATAACACATACACCTCTA
>CADAIT010000019.1 GCA_902788095.1 uncultured Bacteroidia bacterium
TGGAGAATGTGTTATTTGAGAATGAAAACCAATATGCCTGGAAGGACTCCACTCTCGCGACGGTTGCGAAATAGGGGTTTGGCAGGCTTGACTAATTAACAAAGACGCATGAAGAAAATTTTCGCCATCCTTGCATTTGTTGCAATCGCCACGACAGTGGCCGCACAGGTTCCCGATAAGGAAAACCTGCCGATAATTTCCGGGACTGTCTCGGAGTACGATAAAACCGACCAGGCTGCCGCCTTTGAACAATACGTGTTCTCCGAACTGCTGAACCGCGAAAACCGCCTGCTCAAACAAAGAAGTATTGCCACCATCGTCACTCTGTCGGGAGGCGCCCTTGCAACCATCGGTTTTAGTCTTCGTGACCAGAATAACAGGATAAGTTCTGCCGGTTCGGTAATCGGAGGTTTGGGACTGGCCGCTACGTTTGGCTCGGGGATATGGTTGATAGTCAATGAATTCCAACTGATATCCACCCGAAGAAAAATCAACGAGAAGACGGTACTGAGGGTAACACCCACGGGCGTGACGCTGCATTTTTAAGCCCGCGGAACCGGCCTACAGCCCCAGGGCTGTGAAGATTTGCTCGGGAGTGGCATCCTTGAGCAGGACGGTTTTGTCCTCCGAAAGCAAGTACAGCGAAGGCAGGGCGCGGACATTGTACAGCAGGTCCGTGCGAATCACGAAGTCCGGGTCATAGCCGTTAAGCCAGGAAGCAGGGTATTCAGGAATGTGCGCTTTCCACGCATCGATGTCCTCGTCAATGTAAATATCCACCACCTTCAGTTTTCCTGAGGCAATGGCCGCCGACAACGCCACGGAGTTTTCCAGGCTCGCCTGCAGTTCCTTGCAGGCATGGCAGTCCGGGTTGCCGAACACCAGCAGGAGCCTGTCGGCCTTGAGGCCATACAAAGTGTGCAGCCGGCCGGATGTATCTACAAAGCGGAAGTCCGCCGCACGGGTTCCGGGCCGGTTCAGGGCACAGAGCCGGGCCTCGCGGGCATAGCGCTCCCGCTCCAGCGCCGAGATGAGCGGGCAGCCCGCGAGCGCCTGCGCAAACGGCCGGTACAGTTCCTCGCTCCGCACCGGCGAATTGGGGTCGTAAACATAAAGGGATATCAGGCGGACGAGCTCCGGCAGCAGATTGGCTCCGTCGTGGGCCTGCTGAAACGCCTCCATGCGGGCATATAAGTTAAGCATGGCTTGTTCGCCGCTTTCCGGAGCGCCCTGCTCCAGCAGGGTAACAAAAAGCCCTACCTGCTTCTCCAATTCCTCAAGGGTCACGCCGTTTACGGTGACGGAATCGCAGTAATAAAGCTTGTCCGTTTCGGTATATCGGTCCCAAAAATGTTCCCCCAGCCAGGCCATGCGTTCTGCGGGCTCGGAAATCATCGCGGGAATCTCCGCCGACGGGAAAGGGCGGCCATGGCTCGCCGGAGCCGTAGCTTTCCGGGGTCCGCAGGAGAGCGCCAGCAGACAAAGGCCGGCAAGAATGGACATTCGCACTTTCATAACACGCAAATTTACGGAAAAAATCGTATTTTTGCGTTTGTATGAAGCGAACCATCCTACTGCTCCTGCTCTTGCTCCTGGCCGCCTTGCCGCTCAAGGCCCAGTTTTTCCTGAACGGGGAAGATCCCGCCCATATCAAGTGGTACACGTTTGAGAGTGCTCATTATCAATTGATTTATCCCATGGGGGCGGACTCTCTGGCCCGGGTGTACGCCACCCGGCTGGAGCAATTCCGCGAGCCCGTAGGCCGCAGTTACGGCGTGCTGCCCGGTGAGGGGCAGTGGAAAAAATTCCCGGTTCTGCTGCATACGTCCAACCCCTTTCCCAACGGCTCCGTAGGCTGGGCCCCCACCCGCATGGACCTGTACACGCTGCCCGACGCAGACTGTTCGGACCCGGTCCCCTGGAGCATCCAGCTGGTCTCTCACGAACCCCGGCACCAAGTGCAGCTGCAGCAAGGGGAGCGCAAATACTTCAAGGCGTTCCGTTACCTCTTCGGCCAGGCATGGAATCCCGTCGCTTATCAGGTTTTCCTGGGAAGGGCCCTGGGCGAAGGCGATGCCGTCACGGCGGAAACCGGCGTATGGAACGGCACCCGTGCCCGTACGGCCGATTTCCTGAACTATTACCGCGTGGCATTGGACCAGGGAGATTACCGCAACTGGTTCCGCTGGCGTTACAGTTCCTACAAGCACTACACGCCGGACCATTATACGCTTGGATATCTGACGGTGGCCGGCTCCCGTCTCCTTACCGGGAGTCCGCGCATCATGCAGGAAGCTGCCCAGAATTCCTCCAAGCGCCCCTGGCTGCTTTCCCACACCTTCCGCAGCACGCTCAAACGGAACGGTCACCGCTTCGACGAGGTTTTCCGGGCCATCCTGGATACGGTCAACCATCAGTGGCAGGCCGATGCCCTCGCGCGCGGCCCGCTCATTCCGCAGGAACAGGTCACGGCCACCTCTTCCTACCCCGTCTTCTATTCTTCGCCCCAGATAGACGACAACGGCACCCTGTATGCCCTCCGGCAAAGCTACTTGCATGTTCCGGAACTGGTGGCAGTCAGGGGAGGAAAAGTACAGCACCTGGCGTACGTGAACGGGACGGGCATGTCGCTGACGTATGAGCCCAACCTGAACCGTATCTATTTTCTGGAGAGGCGTTTACACCCGCGCTGGAAGCTCTCGGGGAACAGCGTCATTACCTATTATGACATTTATACGGGCAAAGTGCACGACCTGGCCCGCGGGCACAAGTATTTCAATCAGCAGCCCTCGGACGACGGTTCGCGCCTGGCCTTGGCGGAATATATGCCCAATGGGGAGAACTACGTAGTGCAGTTGTCCACCCGGGACGGCTCCGTGCTGGCCCGTACGCGGGTCCCCGACGGAATGCAGCCCGTGGAGTTCGGCTGGATAGGGGATACGCTGTACACATCGGCCATCTCGGCAGGGGGCTTCGGCATCTATCAGGTGGTTCCCGAGTGGAAGGAAATACTGGCTCCCAGCGCCCAGAAAGTGACCAGCCTGATCGGAGACGCGGACTGCCTGGAATGGGTTTCGGACCGCACCGGGGTCAATGAACACTATCGTTTTTTTCCCGCTTCCGGACGTTTGGTGCAGCTGACCAGCTCCCGTTACGGCGTGACGGATCCGATACGCGACGATACCCACCTGTACGCGGTCACGACGACCTTGGACGGCACGCATATCTTCCGCACCCCGCTGGATTCCCTGCGGGAGCGCGAGGTGCAATTTTCCGACGTGGCGTCTTACCCCCTGGCCGATGTCATCACCGCGCAGGAAAAGGCGTTGGGGCCGGGTCCGGACTTGTCCAGCCCCGTTCCGCTGTCGGCCCCCAGGCGCTATTATAAACTGGGAAACCCGCTGCGCCTGCACTCATGGCTGCCGTTGTATGTGAACTACGACGCCGTCAAGGAGGGCTCCATGGACTTCTCGTACAATACGGCGTCCATCGGCCTTTCCGGCTTTTTCCAAAATACCCTGGGAACCTTGTACGGGATGGTGGGGTACAGTCTCCACCGCAGCCCGGACAACAGCAGCCACTGGCGCAATTCCCTGCATGCCAAGCTGGTGTACAGGGGCCAGTTCCCCGTTTTTGAAGCCTCCCTCGACCTGGGAGACCGGGCGGCCCGGCATTACTTCATTCACCGCTTTACGAACGGCAGCGAACCGGTCAGGCAGAGCATGAATTATTACCTCCGGAAGGCGCCGCTGGTGGAGGCATCCCTCCGCGTTTATGTCCCGCTTTCCTGGCAAAGACATGGCCTGAACTATGGTTTTGTGCCGCAAGTCCGGTACACGTTCTCGAATAACTGGCTTTCCACCGATCCGGTGCTGTGGGAGGCGCCTATAGGCTTCGCGGGTCTCAAGGCCCATTACAAGCCCGTCCGTATGGGAAGTGACGCCTCCGTGCTCGTGCAGCGCATGAGTGCATCGGTGCGCGGTTACATCACGCTTCCCCGCGCGGTGAACCAGGTCTATCCCCGCCTGGGCATCGGCGCGGAACTGGGCGGTTCCTTCCGGCCGGCCCTGGACGGGATTTTCACCCCCGGGGCCTATGCCTACCTTTACGGTTATCTGCCAGGCTTGTGGCGAACCCAGGGGCTTCGGCTCTCCGCCATGGTGCAGCAGCAGTTTCTTCCGGCCGGGCAGCCGTACTTCGGCGAGGCCGGGGCCAACCTCCTGCCGCGCGGCTTTGACGACAGCGCCTTGCAGGCCGTTGTCCAGGCCAGTCCCATGCAGTGGAAAGTGACGGCGGACTACGCCATTCCCATCTATGTGGGAGACTGGTACATCCCCGGTATCGCCCATATCCGCAATTTCGTGCTCACCCCGCACGGAGACTACACCGGCCTGTCCGCCGGCAACCTCTGGAGCGCCGGCGCAGACTTCACCGCGGAACTCACCAAGTTCATCCTGCCCTTCGACACGTCCCTGGGCGTTTCCTTCAACTATCTGGGCGGCTCCTTCTACGCGAACACGGGCCAGGAGCGCCCCTGGTCCGTGGGACTCGTCTTCGGCATGGATTTTTAGCCGGCTCCCCTCCGGCGGGACGATTGCTGTGTTTTTCGGAAAATTCGTATCTTTGTGAATTAGCATTGAATGGAACGATGGCAAAACTGGCTGAAGATACACCGCTTATCAAACAGTTCTTCGAGGTGAAGGCACAACACCCGGAGGCGCTGCTGCTGTATCGCGTAGGGGACTTTTATGAGTCCTATGCAGACGATGCCGTTACGGCCGCCCGCGTCCTGGGCCTGGTCCAGACCAAGAAGAGCAACGGGGACAAAGGCCCCATTCCCATGGCCGGATTCCCGCACCATGCCATCGAAACCTACCTCACCAAACTGGTGCGCGCCGGCTACAAAGTGGCCATCTGCGACCAGCTGGAGGACCCGAAATTTGCCAAAAAACTGGTCAAACGCGGTGTCACTGAGATTGTTACGCCGGGCATTTCCTTTGGCGAAGGCATGCTGGAGCAGAAGGAGAACAACTACCTCTGCGGCATCACGGTGGAAAAGGACCGCTGCGGCGCAGCCTTCCTGGACGTATCCACCGGTCAGTTCCAGATTGCCCAGGGCTCGCTGGACTATGTGGGAACGCTCCTGGGCTCCTTCAAACCCAAGGAACTGGTGGTGCAGCGCGGCTATGAAAAAGGCCTCAAGGCGCGGCTGGGGGACTATTATACCACGTCCATCGACGAATGGGCCTTTGTGTACGATGCCGCCGTGGAGCGCCTGAAACGGCAGCTTCAGGTGGACAGCCTCAAGGGCTTTGCGATAGACCCGTATCCCCTTGGCATCTGCAGCGCAGGCGCTTTGCTGGTGTACCTGGAGCAGACGCAGCACACCGGCCTCAAGAATATTTGCAGTATCGGCCGCATAGACGAGGCCAAGTTTGTGTGGATGGACCGTTTCACCCTCCGCAACCTGGAGGTGTTCCAAAGCGCTTCCGGGGCCGACGGCGTTTCCCTGGTGCAGACGCTGGACCAGTGCTCCAGCCCCATGGGTGCCCGTTTGCTGCGTGCCTGGCTGGCCATGCCCATCATGGACCGCAAGGAGCTCGGGGCCCGCTATGACTGCGTGCAGTACTTTACGGAATATCCTCAGATACTGGACGATACGCAGCTGGACCTGGGCAAGCTGGGCGACATGGAGCGTATTCTGGGCCGCATTGCCACGGGAAAAGCGTTCCCGCGCGAAGTGATGCAGCTGAGCCGCGGCCTGGCGCTTTCCCGTCCCATCAAGGAGCGGCTGGAAGGAAGCGAAGCCCTGTCCAAACAGCTCAAAGGCCTTCGCAACTGCGAGAAACTCCTGCAGGAAATCCGGCGCGTCATGAGTCCGGAACCGGCCGTGCAGGTGGGCAAGGGCCCGGTAATCGGCACGGGAGTGGACGCCGAACTGGACGAGCTCCGTACCCTGAGCGCCGGCGGCAAGGAGTACCTGCTGCAAATGCAGCAGCGGGAGGCGGAGCGCACGGGCATATCGTCCCTGAAAATTGCCTACAACAACGTCTTCGGCTACTATATCGAGGTGCGCAACACCTACAAGGACCAGGTGCCGCCGGAGTGGATTCGCAAGCAGACGCTGGTGAATGCAGAGCGGTACATCACCGAGGAACTGAAGGCGTACGAGGAGAAAATCCTCACGGCCGAGGACCGCATATACGCCATTGAATCAAAACTTTACGCGGAGCTTATCGCCCAAATCCAGCAGCAGATACCGGACATCCAGTGCAACAGCCGCATCCTGGCCAAGGTGGATGTCCTCGCGGGCTTCGCCCGGCAGGCCCTGGAACGGCATTACTGCCGGCCGGAGCTCAACGACTCCAAGGTCCTGGATATCCGGCAGGGCCGCCATCCGGTGATTGAAACCCTGATGCCGGCCGGGGAGGAATATGTCCCCAACGACGTCCTGCTGGACAGCGACAAGCAGCAAATCATCATCCTCACCGGTCCCAACATGGCCGGTAAGAGCGCCCTGCTGCGGCAGACGGCGCTCATTGTCCTCATGGCCCAGTGCGGCAGCTTCGTGCCCGCCACGGAGGCCCATATCGGCTGGTTCGACAAAATTTTCACCCGTGTGGGCGCCACGGACAACATTTCCCGGGGCGAGTCCACTTTCATGGTGGAGATGCTGGAGACGGCCATGATCCTGAATAACCTGAGCGCCCGTTCGCTGGTGCTCCTGGACGAAATCGGCCGCGGAACGTCCACCTATGACGGCATGTCCATCGCCCGGGGCATCGTGGAGTTCATCCATGAATACGGAAAGGGCGCCAAGACGCTCTTTGCTACCCACTACCACGAACTGAACGACCTGGAAGGCCTTTTCCCGCGCGTGAAAAACTATCATGTAGCCGTGAAGGAGGTCGGGAAGGAAGTCATTTTCCTGCGCAAGCTCCGGGAGGGAGGTACGGCCCACAGTTTCGGTATCCACGTGGCCCGCATGGCCGGTATGCCGGGGCCGGTGCTGGAAAGCGCGGAACGCACCCTGAAAGCGCTGGAGAACAGCGAGAAGCTGGAAGTTATCGGCGCGCTTACTCCCGTGAAACCCCACAACATCCGGGAAGGCCGCGTGGAAAGGGACGGCTCCGTCCAGCTTTCCATGTTCCAGCTGGACGACCCGCTGCTGGAATCCCTCCGTGACCGTCTCAAGGCCGTGGATCTCAATAATTTAACTCCGCTTCAGGCCTTCGACTTGCTGCGGGGTATGAAAGACGAGCTGGGCCTGTGAAACGGGTGCTGGTCATAGCGTATTACTGGCCGCCGTCGGGAGGTTCCGGCGTGCAGCGTTGGGTGAAGTTTGTCAAATACCTGTGTGCGGAGGGATGGGAGCCCGTCGTGTGGGCGCCCGAGCATGCCGATTACCCTTCGCTGGACAACACGTTTGCCGCAGAGGTGCCGCCGCAGGTGGAGGTGCTCCGCGGGCCCATCTGGGAGCCGTACGCAGCCTATCGCAAGCTTACCGGAGCCAGGAGCACGGAGGTGACGGAAATATCGGCCGGTCCCAAAACCTTCAAACAACGCCTGTCCCTGTGGATTCGGGCCAATCTTTTTGTGCCGGACCCGCGCAAGGGATGGGTGCGCCCTTCCGTCAAACGCCTCAAAGCCTATTTGAAGGAGCATCCTGTGGATGTCATGGTCACGACCGGTCCGCCGCATTCGGTGCACCTGATCGGGCTGCGCCTGCACAAGGCCCTGGGCATTCCGTGGATTCCGGACTTCCGGGACCCGTGGAGCAAGATGTATTACCTGAAGCACTTGCCCATGACCGGCATCAGCTGGCGACGCCTGCGCGGCATGGAACAGCGGGTGCTGGACGGCTGCAGTACGGTTCTGACCTGCACGCCGCTCCTGCAGGAGGACTTTCAGGCCATGACAAAAACGCCCGTGGCCTGCATCACCAACGGCTATGACGAAGCCGACTTTTATGGTCCGGAACCACCACGGGACGGGCATTTCAACCTGACGCATACCGGCCTTTTCGCCGCCGACGGCAACCCGCTGGCACTGTGGAAAGTGCTGGGGGAGATGGCCGCCGCCGACCGGCAGTTCAGGGCTGCGCTGCGTCTGCGCCTGGCCGGAAAAGTGGACCGGGAAATCCTGACGGCCATCAATGCGGCCGGGCTTATCGACAATGTCATTTCCCTGGGCTATTGCAAGCACGCGGATGCGGTGCGGGAACAACGGAGCGCGTCGGTGCTGCTGCTGCCGTTGCGCAACGACCCGCAGTACCGGCCTATCCTGCCTGGGAAGTTGTTCGAGTACCTGGCGGCCCGGCGTCCGGTGCTGGGCATCGGCCAGGTGGATGGCGCCATGGCCCGCGTGCTGACGGCGACGGAGGCCGGCTGCACCATGGGCTGGGACGATGAAGAGGGCCTGCGGACCTTCCTGAAGGCTGCCTGGCACACCCATTGCAACGGCGGCATTCCCGCTACCGCCGGGGAAATCGGCCCGTATTCCCGCCGCGCTACGGCCCATGCCCTGGCGCAATTGCTTGAAAGTGCTGTTATCGTCCCAAAAAGTGGGACGCAGACCGCAAAATAACCCAAAAATGCCGTTATCGTCCCAAAAGATGGGACGATGACAGCGCTTGACAGACATATGAAGACATATTGGAAAAACATACTGATTGCCCTGGGCGTCGTGGCCCTGTTCCTGGCGCTGAGCTATGGTTTCGTGCCGCAGGTGCTGGATGGTAAAATCGTGAATCAGAGCGATATCTCCGGTTATGTGGGGATGTCGCACGAAATGAGTGAATGGAACAAGGCGCACCCGGACAATCCCACGTACTGGACGGATTCCATGTTCGGGGGCATGCCCACTACGGCCATCTCCACGCAGAACGAGGGTGACTATACCGAGTGGCTGTACAAGCTGCTGCTGACGGGCCGACGGCCGGCCACATACCTGTTCATCGCCTTGCTGGGGGCTTTCCTGCTGTTTCTGGCGCTGGGGGTGAACTGGACCGTCGCCATCGGCGGAGCCATTGCCGTAGCCTTCTGCAGCTACAATTTCCAGATTATCCAGGTGGGGCACAACACCAAGATGCAGGCCATCGCCTTCATGCCCTGGGTCCTCGCCGCGCTGGTTTATACCTATCGCTCCTGTCGTTCTGCGCGCTCCTGCGAATCTGCGCGTTCCTGTCATTCTGAGCGTAGCGAAGAATCTCTCTGGAAAATGCTTCTCGGTGCCGCCCTTTTCGGCCTGGCGCTTTCCCTGCAAATCAAGGCCAACCACCAGCAGATTACCTACTATCTGGCCATCATGGTGTTCCTGTACGCGCTGGTGGAACTGGTCCATACCATCCGTACAAAGGCCTGGAAGCCGTTTTTGCTGGCCTCGGCCCTGTTGTTGGTGCTGGGCGGCGCGGGTATCGCCACCAATGTGAACAAGCTGCTTCCGTTGGCGAAATATACGCCGCAGACCATGCGCGGAGGCTCCGAACTGTCCAAGGAAGGAAGCAATGCGGACGGCCTGGACCTGGACTATGCGACCGCGTGGAGCTACGGCTGGGAGGAACTGCCCAACCTGATGATTCCCGATTTCAACGGCGGGGCGTCGGCGGGGGCCGTGAATCCCGAAAAGTCGGAGACCGTCAAACTCCTGCGCCGCTCCGGGCAGAAAAACCTGAAGGAAACCGCCAAGCATCTGCCGCTTTACTGGGGGCCGCAGCCTTTCACCGCCGGTCCGATGTATATGGGAGCCATCTCCGTATTCCTCTTTGTGCTGGGCCTGGGACTGTATCGCGGCCGGGAGAAATGGTGGCTGCTGGTGGCTACGCTGCTGGCCGTCCTCATGGCGGTCGGCTCGCATTTCATGCCCTTTACGGCATTCTGTTTCAAGGTGTTGCCATTGTACAACAAGTTCCGGACGGTGTCTATGGCGCTGGTGGTGCTGCAAGTGACCCTGCCGGTTCTGGGCTTCCTTACGCTGGATGGCATTCTCCGGGAAAAATATGAGCTGAAGGCTTTCAAGAAGAGCCTGGCCTGGGCCTTCGGCCTCACCGGCGGATTCTGTCTGCTGGCCTGGATGGTCCCCGGTCTGTTCGGGAACTTTGAGGCGGCCTCTGACGCCCAGATGCAGGATGTGCTGGTAGAAGCCCTCGTGAAGGACCGTATCGCCCTCTTCAAGGCCGATGCCCTCCGCTCGCTGCTTCTGATTTGCGCCTCCGCGGGCCTTCTTTTATGGGCCTTCCTGCCGAAGGGACAGACGGAGCACGCCAAGGCTTTCGCCGGCTTCGGGCGCCGCTCCGTGGTGGTTGTGCTTATCGGCATCTTTGTCCTGGCCGACCTTTTCGCCATCGGCAAGCGTTACCTCAATGCCGACCACTTCACCACCCCACGCGACTTTGACAAAACCTTTGTCGCGCGCCCGGTGGATGAGATGATCAAGGCCGATACAGACCCGCAGTACCGCGTGCTGGACCTCACGGTGAACGTGTTCAACTCCTCCGTGCCGTCGTACCACCACAAGAGCGTGGGCGGTTACTCCCCGGCCAAACTCCAGCGCTATCAGGACCTGATTGAGCACTACCTCTCGGCCGAAATCAACGGTCTTTACAAGCAGTTGGGAGAGGCGGCCGAACTGGAAGACGTGGCTGCTTGGATGGCCGCGAACACGCCGGTGCTGAACGCCCTGAATACCCGCTACGTGGTGCTGGACGGCAATTATGCGCCGCTGGTGAACGAGGGAGCCTTCGGCCCGGCCTGGTTCGTGGACTCCGTGGTCCAGGCCAACTCGCCGGACGAGGAAATCGCCCTCCTGGGCTCCGTGGATCTCCGCTCCCAGGCCGTCGTCACCACCCCTGTCACCCTGAGCGAAGCGAAGAATCTCCCCGAATCAGGAGACAACATCTCCATGACCTCCTACGCCCCCAACGAACTTCACTACCGGTACACCGCCGCCACCGACCGCCTGGCCGTATTCAGCGAAATCTACTACCCCAACGGCTGGCATGCTACCGTGGACGGGCAGCCCCTGGAACTCATCCGTGCCGACTGGACCCTCCGCGCAGCCCTTCTCCCGGCCGGTTCTCACGAAGTCGTCATGACCTTCCTCCCGGACAGCTACCGCATGGGCGCCGCCATCTCCCGCGTGGCCTCCCTGACGCTCCTGCTGCTCCTTTTGGCGGCCCTCGCCCTTCCCCTCGTCCGTCATAAGGTTAAGTAGCACCCCGGACAGAGTGACAGTCAATCGCCTGACTATCAGCCACATCCACAACAATCCTCGTTCAAATTTCGAACGAGGATTGTTATATAATAGCCTGATTATCAGCAGAATAGCAATCACAAAGCATCCGGCCGAGGCGTGTGACACTTAATTCGTTGACTATCAGCAAGAAACAACACAATCCTCGTTCGAAATTTGAACGAGGATTATAGTGCAAGTGTATGGAAACCAGGTGGTTAGCTGTCACAGGAAAAGTCACACGCTGGCGGCGAGTTTTTGAGCCATCTCCAGGAAGGCCTGGCTGTCCGGACGGTCCAGCAGGGCGGCAGGGACACCGTCATCGGCCCCCTCGCGGATATCCTGCACCAGAGGAATCCGGCCCAGCAGGGGGATGTCCAAATCGGCCGCCATCTTGCTGCCCCCATCCTTGCCGAACAGGAAGTATTTTTCTTCCGGATGGGCGGCTGGCGTGAACCAGGACATGTTTTCCACTAGGCCGAAGATGGGTTTGTCCACTTGCGGATTGCGGAACATGTTGACGCCGCGGAGCACGTCCGAGAGGGCCACGGCCTGGGGGGTGGTCACAATGACGGCACCGCTCATGGGCACGTCGCCAATCAGGGAAATGTGGATGTCGCCGGTTCCCGGAGGCATGTCGATGAGCAGGAAGTCAAGCGGGCCCCAGAGCGTCTGGAGAATGATTTGCTTGAGGGCGGTGGAGGCCATCGGCCCGCGCCAGATCAGGGCCTGTCCGGCTTGGGAAACGTGGCCCACGGAGAGCCATTTGACGCCGTATTTCTCTACGGGGACAAAGAGGTTGTCGTTCTCGTTTTCTCCGTACATCTCGATGGTGACGCCTTCGGTGCCGGTCATGGTGGGGATGGAAGGGCCGTAAACGTCGGCATCGGCCACGCCCACCCGATAGCCTAAGCGGGCCAGGGCGACGGCCAGGTTCACGGTGACGGTGCTTTTGCCCACGCCGCCTTTCCCGGAGGCGATGCCGATGATGTGGCTCACCTCCCGCAACTGCTCCAGATTGAATTCAATCCCTTTCGGGGCCGGTTTGGCGGGGTCTTTGACGATGGTTTTCACCTCCACCTCCGTGCCGCCGGGCGCATGGCGATAGAGGGCCGCCTGCGCCGCCCCCACCAGGTAATTCTTCAGCGGGTCGGGCCGTTTGGGAAAGGCCAGGGTTACGCAGAGAGCGCCGTCTTTGATGTCAATATCATGAACCAGGCCCAGTTCCACGATGGATTTGTCGTCCTGGGCCGGATGCTGCACCTCCTGCAGCCACTGCATTATTTCGTTTTTGTTCATTTCCGGGATTTTACGCTGCAAAAATACGAATAATTTACCAAATAGCGTGTGAATAGCGTGTGACAGCCAAATAATTGTTACTCAGCGTAATACAATACATTCCTCGTTCAAAAACCGAACGAGGAATGTACTATAAGCGTATGATACACAGCGACTTGGCTGTCACCCCAGGGGGGCTACTTGGCGAAGGTGAGTTCGTTGATGATATTGGTGGCGCCGCCGTATTTCTCCACCAGCCACAAGACGTAGCGGATGTCCACGCAGATGCAGCGCTGGAGGTCCGGCTCGAACATGACGTCGGAGCTCATGCTTTCCCAGTTGCCGTCGAAGGCCAGGCCGATGAGGTTGCCGCGGGCATCCAGCACAGGAGAACCGGAGTTGCCGCCCGTAATGTCGTTGTTGGTGAGGAAGCAGGTGTGCAGGGTGCCGTCTTTGTCGGCCCAGCGGCCGTAGTCACCGGCTTCCAGCAGGCTCTTGATGCCGGCGGGCAGCACAAACTCGGGGTTCTCGGGGTCCTCTTTCTCCAGCAGGCCCTTGGCGGTGGTGAAGTACTTGTACTGCAGGCCGTCCTTGGGGCTATAGGGAAGCACGTGGCCGTACGTGAGCCGCATGGTGGAATTGGCGTCCGGATACAGGGCCTGTCCTTTCTGCCATTCCAGCAGGGCGGCGGCAAAGTGCTTGCGGGCATTGTCGTAAGCCGGATCCGGCATGGCGTAGAGGGCCATGTAAGAAGGCATCAGGGCCTCGACGACCGCTGTTCCCAGCGTCAGGGCGGGGTCGTTTTTCAGCTGCTCGTCGGTAGCGGCCATCATGCTCTCCTCGGACACGTACACGCTTCCGGCAAACAGCTCATCCACGTATGCGGGAATGTCCATCGTGGCAAAATCGTGCTCGCCGATTTTCAGGTAATTGGCCGGGTCGGCGGTTTTGCGGTAGTGTTCCAGCAGGGCCACGGCCGTTTTCTTGTCGATGGAAACCACATAGTCACGATATCCCTCGCGGATGGCCTCGCGGGCAGCGGAGAGCGCCTCGACGGAGTCCTTGCCCTGCTGCAGGGCGCGACCGTACTGGCTGTTCAGCGCCGTGGCAAACTGCATCAGTTCAATCTGATAGGGGCCTTCGATGAGGCGGTTCACGGCGATATTGGCCGCGCGGTTTTTCTCCACGTTCTTGGCGATATCGGCCACCGGGTCCCCGTACAGGGCCTTGCGCTCCGGGGAGGCGTCAATCCAAGCCTTCAGCCTGGCTTCTTTCTCCTCTTCCCGGCCGATGATGTTCAGGGCCTCGAAGGCCAGTTCCTCGCCCTGCCATTTCTTCCAGCCGTTGGCGGAGGAAGCGTACTTGTCCGCATATTTGAGGCGGACGGAAGGGTCGGCCACCATCTGCTCCCACATGATGTCCTGGCGGATGGTGCGGGCGTCGATGCGGATGCGGTTGTTGGCAATCATGTTGTTGAGCTGGGCGGCGGTCTGGTAGCGCTGGGTGCGGCCCGGATAGCCCATAATCATGGTGTAGTCGCCTTCCTTGACACCGCCGGTGGCAATCTTGAGGCTGCGGGCGGGCTTGTAGGGAACGTTGTCCTCGCTGTATTCGGCGGGCATGTTGTCCTTGCCGGCATAGACGCGGAACATGGAGAAGTCGCAGGTATGACGGGGCCACATCCAGTTGTCCGTCTCGCCGCCGAATTTGCCCATGGATGCCGGAGGAGCGCCGACAAAACGGACGTCTGTATAGGTCCGATACACAATCACGTAGTGTACGTTGTCGTTGTAGAAACCCGTTACGGAAACACGGCAGCCGGGGTTGGCGGCCTCTGCGTTCTTCTTGAGGTCTTCCTTGGATACGCCTTGTTTTTCAACGGCGTCCGTCACGTCTTCCATGCTCACCAGGAAGGTGACGGTGAGGCCGGGGCAGGGGATTTCCTCGCCCAGATTCTTGGCCCAGTAGCCGTCCATCAGGTAGTTGTGCTCGTCGGTGGACAGGCCCTGGATGCTGCTGTAACCGCAGTGGTGGTTGGTGACCAGAAGTCCCTGGCTGCTAATCATTTCACCGGTGCAGCCGCCGCCGAAGTGGACGATGGCGTCTTTCAGGGAGGTTTTGTTGATGGAGTAGATTTCCTCCGGGCTCAGCTTGCAGCCGGCAGCCTTGAGGTCTTTTCCGTTCAGTTGTTTCAGGAGCGGCAGGAGCCACATTCCTTCGTCGGCCATGGCGCTCACCGTGATGGCAAGACCGGCCAGGATTGCGAGAATACGTTTCATTGCATTACATTGTTTGCACAAATGTAAACAAAATCCATGTAATCGCAAAGATTCTTCGTTTCGCTCAGAATTGAAATAGAAGTCTCCCGGATTCTCACTCTGGCACACGACATGGACCTCCCAGTGACTTACGGGGCCTGTGGTTCAGTTTCCATTCTATCTCGGCAAGCATCTCGTCGGTCAGCTCGCTGAAGTCCGTACCTGCGAGATAGGCCTTTCCACCAACGGGGGAATCACTTACCGCTCCATCGTTTATCTGGTAAACGCCTGTTCTTCTTCCAGGGGCTGATGATTGTCAGAAGGTGAAGCGGTAGCCGAAGCTGAAGTCGAAGCTGAGCGGATGCAGCGAATAGGCGGATTCCACGTTGCCGTTTCCGGCGAAGTGCCAGCTTAGGCCGGGCTGCACGAAGAGGGCACCGTAGCGGAAAAGCTGATACTGCACGCTCAGGCCGGCATTCACCGACCATCGGAAGTCCTTGGCGTCCGGGTATTCAAGCTGCCTGGACGCCAGCTTGTCACCCACATACGCGTGTGTCCATACCTTGGAGCCGACGGCCGCCTCAAACATCGGCCCGGCTTCGGCAATTATGCTTAAATGCTTGTATTCGAAGGCTTTGAACTGCAAGGTAAGGGGTACGCCCAGGTAGTGAAGCTGCCGGGTGGTGCGTGTCTGGGTTTCTCCCGATACGGTGGAATACTCCGACTGCAGCAGCGAATAACTGAGTCCGCTGCCGACGCTCCACCGCCGGCTCAGCGAATAACTTACGCCAAGCTGCACCCGGAGCAGCTGCCGATGCCTGGCCTCCGTGGAACTCTCCCTGTTCCGGCTCAGCATGGGAACCGTAATCTCCCCGTCTTCGCCGGACTTGGTGGCTATCGACATGCCGGGATTATACGGCACGCCATACCCCTTGAAAAGCTCCTTGGCGGCCTGTGCCAGATATGTTCCCGAAGACAGCCGCAGCTGTATTTTCTTCTTGGATGCCGGCTTTTCCCGCTCCGTCGTCCCGAAACTTTCCGGGAAGGTGTCCTCTTTTGCCGGTTTCTCCGGAAGCGTCTCCGCCGGCACGGGCGATTTCTCCGGAAGCGTCTCCGCAGGCACGGGCGGCTCCTCCGGAACGGCCTCGTCGGGCTGCGCATCTATTGGAAGCGCCTCCGTAACAGCTTGTTCATGCGCCAAGGGCTCCTTCGCAGCGGGTTTTGGCGCAGCGGGTTTTCCGGCCGGAAGTTCCGACGGGGCAAACCGGAGCTGCCCGGCCTCGGGGGTGGAAGCTTCGGCCGGCGTACTTTCCGGGACACGCTGCTCTGCAAGCATCGTTTCAGGGACGATGAAAACGCCTGCAGGCTCACTTGCGGGCTTCCAAAGGAACACGGCCAATACCACGGCGGCCGCGGCCGACAAAATGCCGCCGCCCCACCAAAATGCAGCTGTGCGCCTTTTGCGCCGAGCCATGCCGTCAAGGACTGCGTCCCACAGTCCTTCCGGTGCGCTTTCCTCAAAGTCCTCAAGGAGAGAGGGAAGCTTGTCTGTCCAGTCTTTACTCATGTTCCTTCAAATATTCTTTTATCCGCTTTCCGAGCAGGGCCCTCGCGCGGAAATACTGCGAGGCCGACGAATCCTCCTTGATGCCCAGGAGCGAAGCAATTTCCTTATGTGATTTCTCTTCAAAAACAAAGAGGTTGAAGACGGTTCTGTAGCCGTCCGGGAGTTCCCGGATGAAAGCGTGCAGCACTTTCGCGGGAAGATGCTGCAGCTCAGGCGTTTCATCGTCCTGGTAAATGTCGGGAAACTCGTCCGTGAAGCGCAGTTTTCCGTGCTGCCTGAGGCTTTTGAGCGCCGTGTTCACCACGATGCGTGACGCCCAGGCCTTCAGGCTGCCCTCTCCCCTGTAGCTGAACTTCTCAATTGCGCCGAAAATGCTTATCAGAGACTCCTGCAGTACATCTTTCGCGCTGTCTTTTTCCGGAATGTAACGGGAGCAGACAGCGGCGAGGAAGCCGGCATAGCGCTCGTAGAAAAGGCGCATGGCGTCGGCTTTGCGGCTGCGGAACAGGTTCAGGAGTTCCTGCTCACTGCCTGCTGCGGAAGCGGAAGTTCTTAGTTGCAAGTTCTCCGGCACAGTTCTGCCATTTAAGGGTAAGGATTACATAGTCTCCGCCGGTGGAGGGGAGGCTGTTGATGTCGAAATATACAAGGGCGTCGCCTTTCCCGGAGGAAGTGTCGCCGTTGCTGTCGTGGCAGAACCACAGTTCGTAGGGATTGTCGGGATTCTTTCCGCTGACGAGCCGGAGCGTGTGTTCCACATCGCCTTCTCCCCACCAGGCGGAGTAGTGGACGGTGAGGAAGCCGTCTTCGACGCTGGTCATCCAGTCGGAGAGGATATCGGCTCCGTCCGATTCGCCGTTCCAGTCCGCGGCCTCTACGAGCTCGCCTTTTTCGAGGAAGTCCATCCACAGTATGTCACAGCGGTTTTGCCGATACTCCCTCAGCCCGCACATGATGCGCTGCATCCCGTTGTACGGCTGGCTGTAATTCGTGGGAAAGAGCCGGGTGTCGTCGTCCAGCTGGAAAAAAACGCTGCCGGCAGAGTTCTGCTTGACGGTAACAATTGCGCTGTATTCGGCAAAGTCGGCGACGTCCGGGTTGCCCTGCGCATCATCCGCGTACGGAAAATCCGCCTTGGAGCAGCTCCAAAGCAGGAATACGGAAACAAGGCTATATAACAATCTTTTGTACACCATAGTACTAAATCCAAAACATGGCGAAATCTTGCACGAAAATAAAAAAACTCCCAGGACCATGCAAGATTTGACGAAAAAAGGATTATATTGACGGAACAAATGAAAAAGCACTATGAAAAAACACATTCTTCTCATCAGCGGAATCCTTCTTCTTGCCACGGCCTGCAGCAGGGGATATTACGATAATTATATGCCGGGGGTCGTCAACGCCGATGGCAATTCCGAACCCATGGCGCCCCCGGTCCCGGACCCGGCCCCAAGCGGAGACTCCTTTGACGAAATCAAGGAGAACCCCTTCGTCAAAGTGGCCGACGAGCCCCTGTCCAGCTTTTCCGTAGATGCCGACGGCGCCGCCTACGCATACATGCGCAGCTGCATCGGCCGGTCCATGCTGCCGGACAAGAACTCCGTCCGTATAGAAGAATACCTCAACTATTTCACCTTTGACTACGCCGATCCCGCCGCCTCGGACGAAACGCTGGCCATCAACGCCGAAGCCGGTCCCTGTCCGTGGAATCCGGCCCATAAACTGCTTCGGCTCGGCCTGAAAGGCAAGAGCCTGAGCGAAGACCAGATTCCCGACGCCAACTTCATTTTCCTCGTGGACGTGTCCGGTTCCATGTTCGGTGCAGACCGCATCGAGCTCGTTAAAAGCGGCCTTATAAACATGGTCGATTACATGCGTCCCCAGGACCGCATCGCCATCATAACCTACTCCGGACATGTGGAGAAAACCTTGGAATCAACGCTCGTCGGCAAGGGCGCGAACGAGATTAAATCGGCCATCAGGGGCCTGCAGGCCAACGGTGCCACGGCCGGCGGCGAAGCCATGAAGATGGCGTACGAGGAAGCGATGGCGCATTATTCCGAAAGTGCCAATAACCGCATCATCATGTGCACCGACGGCGACTTCAACGTGGGCGTGTCCTCGACGGAAGCCCTGCTGGAGATGGTGGAAAACTACCAGAAGAAGGGTATATACCTCAGTATCATGGGCTTCGGCTACGGAAACTTTCAGGATTCCCGCATGGAAAACATCTCCAATCACGGGAACGGCACCTACACCTACATAGACTGCGAAGAAGAAATGATGAAAGTTTTCGTGGTGGAGCGCAGCAATTTCTACAGCGTTGCCAACGATACCAAATGCCAGGTGCGTTTCAATCCCGAGGTTGTGGAAAGCTACCGGCTCATCGGCTACGAGAACCGCGTAATGTCCAGCGAAGAGTTTGAAGACAGCAACAAGGACGCCGGCGAAATCGGTGCAGGTCAGACGATTACCGCCCTTTACGAGATTGTCCCCGTGAAAGATGCGCCCGCCGCCTCTCCGGCTACGTTCGAAGCGCGCTACAAACTGTCCCTGAAAGACGCACAGAGCCGTTCGCTGGTATTGGAAGTGCCGGAGGTGTCCGAGAAGTCAAGCCCGAACCTTGACCTTGCCGCCGGTATCGCCGCTTACGGCATGTGCCTGATGGGTTCCGAATACAAAGGGGAGGCCAGTCTGTCCATGGCCAGGGAACTGGTTACGGGCGTCGCCGGAGAAGACAACTTCCGCAGGCAGCTTGTGGGGCTGATTGAAAAGGCAGCGAGCCTTCAGAGCAACTAAAACAGGCTGGGTTCCAGCTCTTTGACGTGAAATGATTTCCGGTGCCATGGGGTATATCCGTGGCGCCGGATTGCTTCTATGTGCTCTGCGGTGGGGTATCCCATGTTGCGCTCCCATCCGTACTCCGGGTACTCCCGGGCCAGCTTGCGCATGAATTCGTCGCGGTATGTTTTGGCCAGGACGGACGCCGCCGCGATGCTGGCATAAGTGGCATCCCCGTGTACCACCGTCCGGAAATCCTTGAAGCCATACGGGCCGAAGGGACGGAATTTGTTGCCGTCCACCAGCAGAAAATCCGGCTTGGGCGCAAGCTGCAGCACCGCCCGCTGCATCCCCGTCACGGAAGCCCAGAGGATGTTGAGCGTGTCAATCTCCTGGGCCGACACCGCCTCCACCGCCCATGCGACGGCCTCCTGCTCGATGATAGGACGCAGCTCCTCGCGGGCCTTTTCGCTCATCTGCTTGGAGTCGTTCAGCAGCGGGTGGAAAAAGTCCGGCGGCAGGATGACGGCGGCGCAGTACACCGGCCCCGCCAGCGGTCCTCGCCCGGCCTCGTCGCAGCCCGCTTCCAGTCTTCCCGGCTCGCAATATGCCTTCAAATTCGGTTTCACAGACACAAAAATACACAATTTTTTGCCCTCGTCCTCATTTTAGCCCAATTTTAAGGATGAGAGCCGGTTTTTGCCTCTCTCGTCCTTGTTTTTGGCCTTTTTTAAGGATGGGGAGGCCAAAATACTCCTCTCGTCCTTGTTTCGGGGCCAAAATGAGGATGAATTGGAGAGAATTCGTTAATTTTGCACTCATGATAAAGGAAATGTCTTTTTGGAAATGGTTGGGGCTGCTGGTAGCCGCCTTTTTGCTCTCGATGCTCATGTACGGCTTTGCCGGCATGGTGGAACTTATACCGCACGGCTGGGTGTTCAGCGTGGTGTGCCTGGTGGTTTCGGCCGCCATGGTGTTGATTTATTCCCGCTTTGTCATTTTGTTCGAGGGAGAAAAAGCCAGAGACTTGCCGATGGACAAACTGGCCTCGCACACGGGGCTGGGACTCGGCATCGGCCTGGGCTATTTTTGCGTGGTGACGGGCCTGATGGCGCTCCTGGGCGGGTATGCCGTCGTGGGTACGGGGGCTCCGGCGACAGAACTGGTGAGCATGTTCTGTTACTTCTGCATCGTGGCTGTGGGTGAGGAGATTATGTTCCGCGGCGTGCTGTTCCGCTGGATAGACGAGAAATGGGGCTTCTGGGCGGCAATCATCGTGTCGGCCCTGTTTTTCGGCATCGTCCATATCTCCAATCCCGGCGGAACGCTCTGGAGCTCGTTTGCCATCGCCATCGAGGCGGGTCTGCTGCTGGGAGCGGCGTACAAGTGGGCCGGGACGCTGTGGCTGCCCATCGGCATCCATTGGGCCTGGAACTATTCCCAGGGCAATATCTTCGGCTTCAAGGTGTCCGGCCAGGAGGCGGGCGGAAGCCTGTTCCACGCGCAGCTGCAGGGAAGCGACTGGCTCACCGGCGGTGCTTTCGGGGCCGAGGGTTCCGTGCTTGCCGTGGCCGTCGGCCTCTTGGCGTCGGCGTGGTTCATTTGGCGCATTTCCAAGCGATAACTATTGCTTTTTAGGCTAAAATCCTTATATTTGCAGACTGCGTTTGAAAATTGCAATAATTCAATAACACCAATGAAAACTTACACAACAAAAAACATCCGCAACATTGTCCTTATCGGCGCACCGCACAGCGGTAAAACCACCCTGTCTGAGGCAATGCTGTTCGAAGGCAAGGTCATCGACCGTCGCGGCTCCGTGGAAGACAAAAACACCGTGTCGGACAACACCGAGTATGAGCAGACCAACCAGAAGTCCATCAATGCCACTCCGCTGTACGCAGAGTTCGGCGGCTGCAAGATTAACTTCATCGACGCTCCCGGTTCCGACGACTTCTCCGGCGGCGCCCTGGCAGCCTTCAAGGTAGTGGATGCGGCTATCATGGTCATGAACGGCACGGCCGGCATCGAGGTGGGAACCTCCTTGTACGCCCGCTACGCAGACCAGTACGGCATTCCCATGGTCATCGCCGTGAACCAGCTGGACCATGACAAGGCCAACTGGGACGGCGTCCGCAATGCTATCAGCGAAGAGTTCGGCAAAAAAGCCGCCCTGTGCCAGTTCCCGGTGAATCCCGGTGCCGGTCTGGAAGGCTTCGTGGACATCATCACCATGAAGTATTACAATAAGAAGAACGAGGAACTGGATATTCCCGCCGCATACGCGGACGAGGCGGACGAACTCCGTGCAGAGCTCATGGAGAAGGCTGCTGAAGGTTCCGACGCCCTCATGGAGAAGTTCTTCGAGACCATGGAGCTCACCACGGACGAAATCCGCGAAGGGTTGCGCCTGGGCCTGCAGAAGGGAGAAACCATCCCTGTGTTCTGCGTGGCCGCCAAGGAAGACATGGGCGTAAAGCGCCTGATGGAGTTCATCGTGAACGTGGTTCCTTCACCGGAAGGAAAGGAAGAGCCCACCGTGGACGGCGGCACCCTCAAGTGCGACCCTGCCGGCCCCGTGGCCCTGTTCATCTTCAAGACCAGCGTGGAGCAGCACCTGGGTGAAGTCTCCTATTTCAAGGTCATGAGCGGTACCCTCAACGAGGGCGCGGACCTGGTGAACCCGGAAACCGGCAACAGCGAGCGCCTGAGCGCCATCTACGCCGTGGCCGGCTCCAAGAAGGAGAAAGTGTCCCAGATTTCCGCAGGTGACATCGGCTGCGTCATGAAGCTCAAGGCCGGAAAGACGGACGTCACCCTGGCCCAGAACGGCGTGGAGGCCGTCAAGCACATGGTGTTCCCGGATGCCAAGTACCGCTGCGCCGTGAAGGCCGTGGACAAGAACGACGAGGCCAAGGTGGGCGACGCCCTCAACAAAATTGCCGCCCAGGATCCCACCATCGGCGTGGAGTATTCCAAGGAGCTGCGCCAGACCATCCTCACCGGTATGGGCGAGCAGCACATCAACTATGTGAAGTGGAGAGTGACCAACGAGTTCAAGCAGAACATCGAGCTCTACGCTCCCAAGGTGCCTTACCGTGAGACCATCACCAAAATCGCCACGGCCCAGTACCGTCACAAGAAGCAGTCCGGCGGCGCCGGCCAGTTCGGCGAGGTGCATCTGCTGGTTTGCCCGTACGTGGAAGGCCAGGAAGCTCCCAAGAACTTCAAAATCGACGGCAAGGATGTGGTGTTCAACTTCAAGAGCCAGGACATCACGGATTTGGAATGGGGCGGCAAGCTGGAATTCTACAACTGCGTTGTGGGCGGCTCCATCGACCTTTCCTTCATGCCCGCTATCCTGAAGGGTATCAAGAGCAAGATGGAAGAAGGCCCGCTCACCGGTTCCTACGCCCGCGACATCCGCGTGTATGTGTACGACGGTAAGATGCACCCGGTGGATTCCAAGGAAATCGCCTTCATCATCGCCGGCCGCAACGCCTTCAAGGAGGCCTTCCGCAATGCCGGTCCCAAGATTCTGGAACCCATCTACAATGTGGACATCTTCACGCCCAACGAGTACGTAGGACCTTGCATGAGCGACCTCAACACCCGTCGTGGCATGATTATGAACCAGGACATGGAGAAAGGCTTCACCGTGCTCCACGCCCGTGTTCCTCTTGCAGAGCTGTACCGCTACTCCACCGTGCTGAGTTCCCTTACCGGCGGTTCCGCCACCTTCCAGATGAAGTTCGCGGAGTACGTGCAGGTGCCGGCCGAAGTCCAGACCAAGCTGCTGGCCGAATACGCCGCCCAGGAGCAGGAAGAGGACTAGTCCTTCTCTGCCTTTTATGCCAGATCGGCCGCCCCTGCTTCGGGGTGGCCGATTTTGCGTTGGCCGGCGCACCAGGGCGGGGCGACAAACGCGTTTGGGGCGATGGAAAGATACAGGCAACAGCCTGTCCGTCTTTGCAAAACGCCTTAAAATGCTTGGACGGGAAGCTGTCGCCTGTTTTCGGGGCCGATTCATGGAGATCCTTCGTCGCTGCGCTCCTCAGGATGACAATGGAGGCTTATTGCTGCTGCACGGTCCAGCCGGAGGGGATGCCGCTGCTGCCGGAGGGCCAGGAGACACCGGACTTCTTGATGAAGGTGCCACTGGCTCCGGTGGGAACGCCGTCAACCCAGTTCTCAAGCGCATTTCCCGCGGAGATGTTGCTGGCGGTGCAGGTAATCTTCTTGAGCGAGGTGCAGCGGCTGAACATAAAGGCATAGCAATACTGGGATAATGTCTGGGCCTTCAGCTCCGGGGACTCTTTGAGGGAGGTGCAGTCGGAGAACATATTCATACAGGAGCTCATTGCCAGGGTGGTGGCCGATATGGCCGGAGGGTTCTGCAGGGCTGTGCAGCCGCTGAACATTCCTCCGTAGCTCCCTTCGGCCAGGGTGGTGGCGGGAAGGTCCGGTGCCTGTGTCAGCGCCGTGCAGCCGCTGAACATACTCTCATAGCAGTACGAAGCCAATGTGGTGGCCGGAAGCTCCGGCGCGCGCTCCAGGGCGGTGCAGCCGCTGAACATGTTCCTGAAGCATCCGTCACCAACCGTAGTGGGCCTTATCACCAGCTTTTCGGTGGGATGACTCTTGAGTTTGTCATTGCCGGAAAAGAGACTGGCGAAGGCATAGGGGTCAAGCGAAGTTACGCTGGTGTATGCTCCGCTACTGATAAGAGAGCATATATCCCCATATACATAGTGCAGGCCGCTGCCGATGATGTTTGTGCAGCGGACCGGTCCGTCCTCGTGGCCGTAAGCCGCGTTGTCTCCCCAGAGGCGAAGCTTGTCCCCGGCGCTTACGGGAATCTCTATCTGCTCCTTGGAGGAATAGGTTGCATCGCCCACAGACATATTGGCGGCTGTTGAATAGCGCAGTGTCCGCCGCTGGGGATTACTGATGGTGATGGTGCCGTCTTCGATGGCCTCTATGGTAAGGGGCACCTGCCCGCCCCAGCCGGCAGGGATTCCGCTTACACCGGATGTCCAGACAGCACTCGGATGCTGGATAAATAGGCCGGAAGAAGGGACTCCTGTTACCCATGATGATGTAAATGAACTGGACGGATTTTTTGCCAGGCAGGTGATTTGTTTAAGATTGCTGCAGCCATAAAACATTTCCGAATAACAACCAACTCCTGCAAGTCGTTCTGCCGGCAGCTCAGGAGCTGTTTCCAAGCTATAGCAGTTGCTAAACATTAACCTATAACAATACTCAGCAAGCTGCATTGCCGGAAGTTCCGGAGCCTTCTTGAGATTTGCACAGCCACTAAACATAGAGTCATAGCACAATCTAGCCAGCGTAGTGGCCGGAAGTTCCGGAGCCCTGGTAAGATTGATGCAATTACCAAACATTCCCAGGTATGCAGACTCGCCAACTTCTGTTGCCGGAAGCAAGATGTCTTTATAGGGGTGGTTCCATATTTGATTTCCTGTGCTACCGCGATAGAACAAATATGCATAAGCTGTCTTTCCTGCTTTCAGAAGAGCTGGATTGGCGCTGGTGTTATAATAGAAAAAAGGATCCCTCAAGCTGTTTATATTTCCATAAACATATGCCTTACCCATATCAAGCCAGATTCTGGTGCAATTAGTAGAACGAGGATTATCCGAGCCGTCGCCATAAATCAGGTTTTTGCCAGAGAACACCACCTTGTCGCCAAGTTTAAGGTTGTCAACTTGAATCTCCGAATCACTGCTGCTAACAAAATCGGAACCGTTTACGGACCATTGGATTTCAAGATTCTTCGGGTTATTAATATTTATCAAGCCATCTTCCAGCATCTCAAAGGTAAGAGGGGTCTTGGCGGCATCGTAAAGCGTATTGATGTTGTAGTTTATGCCCGCCCTGTAATATTTTCCGTCCTGAAGCGCGGCCTTCTTACGCAGGGAGTGAACCTGGCCATTTTCCATTTCGGCAGTAAACTCATAGGGAATCTTTTCACCTGCCTTGTTGTTGGAAATGGCTACGTAAAGCTTATTGGCGGGCTCCTCCGGGGTCACGGTAACATAGGCCTCCGTGGCGCTCCGGCCCACAATGCCGGCTCCGGATATGGTGAGGCGCTTCACTTTCAGCGAGCCAAAGGAAAACTCGTTGATGCTCTGCAGGTTTTCGAAGCTTGCGGAGGACAGGGTGATGGCGTCGGTTTCACTGTCTATGGCCTCTATCTGGACCTGGGCCCGGGCATAGTCAAAGTTCTCTGAAATGTCCTCAAGGGTGCCCTTCTGGCCAATGTAAGTGCGCGTGTCAGCGGGGCCTATCAGGTAAAGATTCAAGGTTTCTCCCTCAGGGAAACTACCGGTGAGGCTTCCTGCGAGAACGGTGGAGTTCTCTCCGTATCGTTGGGACTCCAGTTCACCTACCAAGGTTCTGTTATAATAAACATAAACCTTCTCCTTGAAATTCCAGGTGGATTTCAGGTAGTTCCCCTCAAGTTCGAGTCCCTTGGTGGCGGCGGTGCCGGAAACGGCGGCATCGGCCTCTTCTTCTATCCAGCCGTCGTCGGTAAGGACGGACTTGGTCACGTCAGCGGCCCTCCTTGTGGCTTCCACCGTTACGGTCCATACTTTTTCGGCCTCGGGCTGCTGCTCCTCCTGAGGGGTCGGAACCTCCATTTCCTTGGTGCAGGAAAAAAGGGCCAGGGCGGCAAAGGCCGCGGTTACGTACAGTGTTCTCATACCAAGTCCTCCCATCCGTCCGTTATACCATCCCCATAACCGGGCTTCACACCTGTAAGGGATGCTTGCATCATCGCGTTCTCGTGGCAGAGCTCCACGGTCCGGGCCTCCGGGGCCTCGTAAAAAAGTCTTTTTTTGTCCATAAGGCGTTTCGTTTTTTTGTCGTCTGCTGCAAAAATGCCATTTCCCCCGCAAACCGATGTCTCATTCTGGCAAAAAAATGTCTCATTCTTACAATTTTTGCTTATTTTCCTGCTTTGGTCCGGCGGGCCGGAGAATCCCCGTCAGGCGGATTCCTTTTTTTGCACGGTCTTCAAGGGGGCAATTTATACGCATGTCCGAGAAACATAAGAAAATTTTACTATATTTGTAAAGCGTTCATCCATAAGACTTTCTTAAACCAATTCATAAATTATCGTATCATGGACATTCGTATTTGGAACAAGGAAACCCGCCAAGCCTACGTGGGTACCCTTCTGTACTCCCTTTTGGGCATTCTGGCCGCCATTCTGGCCCCCGTCGCCGGCTTAAGCGCCCTCGCATCCTTCGCCTCAGGAAGCTCCGGAGGCGGATTTGCCACCGTGCTGCTCATCATTGTCGAGTTGTGCATCATTGTCGGCTATGTCATTTTCTTCCTGGCCATCAAGGACCTCAAGAACATCACCGAAGGAGAAGACCAGAGCGCCTTCGGCAAAGTGTTCCTTTCCATTATCTTCGATATTCTGGCCGCCGTGTTCGGCATGATTCCCGGAGTCCGCTGGGTGGGAGGCATCCTTGCCATCGTCTCCTGCGTGCTGCTCCTGATGGCATACTCCTCCCTTAAAAAATCTCCCACCATTGCCCAACTGAGCCCGGTGGCCACAGCCGGTTTCGGGCAGCTGTTTACGGCCGAAGTCCTGGTGGCCATCGCTATTGTGATTGGCTGGATTCCGCTTGTAGGCGGCATTGTAGGCGCCATCCTCAAAGTGATTGCCTGGGTGCTGGTCCTGCTGGGCTGGAAGAAGGTAGCCACTCCCGTTGCCGTTCCCGGCGAGGCGGCCGCTCCTGAGAAATCCACCCTTGACACCGTGAAAGAAGTCCTTGCCGAAAGCGCCGTAGAGGCCAAAGACGTAGCCAAGGACGTTGCCGGCAAGGCCGCCGTCATGGCCGAAGACCTGTCCGACAAGGTGGAAGACAAGGTGGAGGAACTGAGCGACAAGGCTGAGGACCTGGCCGAAAAAGTGAGCGACAAGGTGGAAGACCTGGCCGACAAAGTGGAAGACAAGGCCAAGGAAGTGCATGCGGGCCTGAAGGAGAAGATTTCCAAGAAGGACGCTCCGGCAGAGACGCCTGCAGCTGAAGACACGCCGCCTGCGGACCAGAAGCAGGAATAGGCTCGTTCCTTCCCCGGGATATCCTGCGAGGGTCTGCACGATGTTTGGCAGACCCTCGCTTTGTTATGCTCTTCGGCCAGATAACATCATGTCACAAGGCGGATTTTGCACAGATGATACAAAGTTTTGCGCGGGTGACACAAACACCGGCGCTTTTTGTTTCATCTTTGCAGCAGGAAAACCAATCAAAACAAAAATGGATATGAAAAAGATTTTTGCGCTTGCACTCGCAGCCCTTGCCACCCTTGCCGCCCTGGTGTCCTGCCAGAAAGAGAGCATTTCCCCCGAACCTCAACCCCAACCTCAGCCGAAGATTGTTTTTGAACTTACGGCCAGCTATTCGGACGAATCTCCGGCCACCAAGGCCATCAAGACCGGCTGGGAGGCGGGCGATGTAATCTTTGTCTTCTTCGAAGGCGTGGAGGCGCCCAAGCACCTGCAGATGCGTTACGACGGTACCGCCTGGACTACCGTGGAGATGAACGGGGATACGGAAGGCGCCATCGGCCTTTCCAATGGCAAGGCCTGATGCGGGCCCTGTATCTCCCCTTCGGAAGCGACAGTAAGATATCCAGCGGCGGATCTTCCGAACCGCGCTTTTTCATTGATAATGACAATCCCTTCGCGCGCAAATCCTATTGGCTTACAGGCACACTCCACTATATGGTGAGCAATTATAAAGTGTCCGGAGCGTTTAATATGACCATTCCGGAAGGGTTTGTCCAGTTTTATGTCGAGGATCCGGATGCCGCTACAAAATTGGCTGGAAGTGATGAATACTCGCTCTCCTGCCCGGCAGTGACGCCTTGCGAGATCAATGCAATTAGTGCCACAGGGCTGGCGATTGAACGAGATTACATGACGGGGGACCCCGACTATGCCGGCTATGAAATGAGTGCCAATGTTTATAAAGGCGGCTTTCTCTTTTCCGGCTGCCTGGTTGATGAAGAAAACTACCTGAACACATACGGAAACAGATACTACCTTCGAAGAACCTTTTGGGAATACCATGGAACGATGCAGCCGGTAGAAACAAAAGACTTGTACGTCAATCCCCTCAACCCGCTTGTCAGCCACGACGCCGTTCTC
>CADAIT010000020.1:0-21077 GCA_902788095.1 uncultured Bacteroidia bacterium
CTACAACGTTCCTCTGAAGGCAAAACTCCGCCTTTCATGCACGGACCCGGAGCACGAGGACTTTGACACCCGCGTGCAGGACGTTTACCTCGGGAACATTCCTTACATGACCCCCGCCGGTACGTTCATCATCAACGGCTCCGAGAGAATTATCGTTTCGCAGCTTCACCGTTCTCCGGGCGTATTCTTCGACCAGAGCATGCATGCCAACGGCACCAAGCTCTACAGCGCCCGCATCATCCCCTTCAAGGGGTCCTGGATCGAGTTCGCGACGGACATCAACAATGTGATGTACGCCTACATCGACCGCAAGAAGAAGCTGCCCGTCACCACCCTTCTGCGCGCTATCGGCTACAGCTCGGATAAGGATATCCTGGACCGCTTCGGCCTGGCCGACGAAGTTCCCTCCGACGAGGCTACCCTCAAGGAGAACGAAGGCCGCAAACTGGCCGCCAATGTCCTCAAGACCTGGTTCGAGGACTTCGAAGACGAGGACACCGGTGAGGTGATTCCCATCGAACGTACCCTCGCCATCGTGGAGCGCGGCGAAATCCTGAACGAGGATACCATCGCCAAAATTGCCGACACGGAAGTGAAGTCCATCCTTCTCCAGAAGGACGAGGCCGTCTCCGCCGAGAACAGCATTATCTACAATACCCTGCAGAAGGATCCGACCAATACGGAAATCGAGGCTGTGAACTATATCTACAAACAGCTCCGCAATTCCGAACCGCCGGACGAGACGACCGCCCGTGACGTCATCGACAAGCTCTTCTTCTCCGAGAAGCGCTATGACCTTGGCAGCGTGGGCCGCTACCGCCTGAACAAGAAATTGAACCTGGATACGGATCCGGGTGTACGCGTGCTCACCAACACCGATATCGTCGAGATTATCAAATACCTGATCCAGCTCATCAACAGCCGGGCCACGGTGGACGATATCGACCACCTGAGCAACCGCCGCGTCCGCACCGTGGGCGAGCAACTGGCCAACCAGTTCTCCGTGGGCCTCAGCCGTATGGCCCGCACCATCCGCGAACGCATGAATGTCCGCGACAGCGAACAGTTCAATCCCATCGACCTCATCAACGCGAAGACGCTCTCTTCGGTCATCAACTCCTTCTTCGGAACCAGCCAGCTGTCCCAGTTCATGGACCAGACCAACCCGCTGGCCGAAATCACCCACAAGCGCCGTCTGAGCGCCCTGGGCCCCGGCGGTCTTTCCCGTGACCGTGCAGGCTTCGAGGTCCGCGACGTGCACTATACGCACTACGGCCGCCTGTGCCCGATTGAATCTCCGGAAGGTCCGAACATCGGCCTTATCAGCTCCCTGTGCGTCTATGCCCGCATCAACGGCCTGGGCTTCATCGAGACCCCGTACCGTGAGGTACACGACGGCAAGGTGGACCTGTCCGACAGCGGTTGGAAGTACATGAGCGCCGAGGAAGAGGAAAGCCAGCACGTCGCCCTGGCCAACGTGAACATGTCCGACGACGGCATGCTGCAGGACGAACGTATCCAGTGCCGTCTGGAGGCCGACTTCCCGCTGGTGTCCAAGGAAGAGGTGAATTACATGGACGTGGCCCCGAACCAGATGGCTTCCGTGGCCGCCTCCCTGATTCCTTTCCTGGAGCACGACGACGCCCACCGCGCCCTGATGGGTGCCAACATGATGCGTCAGGCCGTTCCGCTGCTGAGCCCGGAAAGCCCCATCGTGGGTACCGGCCTGGAGGAGCGTGTCTGCATCGACTCCCGCACCCAGGTAATCGCCGAGCGCGAAGGCACCGTCACCTATGTGGACGCCAACGAAATCCATGTCAAATACGACCGTACGGACGATGAGAAGTTCGTGAGCTTCCAGCCGGACGAAACCGTATATAAACTGCCCATCTACCGCAGAACCAACCAGAGCACCACCATCATGCTCAAGCCCATCGTCCGCAAGGGCGACCGCGTGAAGGGCGGGGAAGTGCTCACCGAGGGTTATGCCACCCAGAACGGCGAACTGGCCCTGGGCCGCAACCTCATGGTGGCCTTCATGCCTTGGAAGGGCTACAACTACGAAGACGCCATTGTCCTGAGCGAGGAAATGGTGAAGTGGGATATCCTCACTTCCATCCACGTGGACGAATACCTCACGGAGGTCCGCGAGACCAAGCGCGGCATGGAGGAACTCACCTCCGACATCCCCAACGTGAGCGAGGACGCCACCAAGGACCTGGACAAGGACGGTATCGTGCGCATCGGCGCCCACATCGAGCCCGGTGACATCATGATTGGTAAAATCACCCCGAAGGGCGAAAGCGATCCTTCCCCGGAAGAGAAACTCCTCAAGGCCATCTTCGGCGACAAGGCCGGCGATGTGAAGGACGCTTCCCTCAAGGCCAACCCGTCCCTGAGCGGTACCGTCATCAAGACCGCCCTGTACGCCAAGGTGTCCAAGGATACCGGCAAGCGCGGTGCCAAGGGCGAGCAGAAGACCCGCATCGAAATCAAGCAGCAGGAATTCGAAAAGGCTGCCGAAAAACTCCGTGCCGGGTTTATCGAGAAACTCTGGAGCCTGGTCAACGGCAAGAAGAGCGCCGGCGTAAGCGACCTCTACGGTGTGGAAATCTTCCCGAAAGGCAAGGAATTCACCCTGCAGGGCCTGCGTGACGCCGACTATCAGAACATCTCCACCGCCAAGTGGTGCAACGATGCCAAGACCTCCCAGATGGTGCGTTCGCTCATCTCCGGTTACTGCATCGCCAGCAAGGAGGCGGAAACCCGCGCCCGTCGCGAGCTTGACAAGATCAAGGTGGGCGACGAACTCCCGAACGGCGTCATGCAAATCGCCAAGGTGTACATTGCCAAGAAGCGCAAGATTACCGTGGGTGACAAGATGGCCGGCCGTCACGGCAACAAGGGTATCGTGGCCAAGATTGTCCGCCGCGAAGACATGCCGTTCCTCGAGGACGGTACGCCGGTGGATATCGTCCTGAACCCGCTGGGCGTGCCTTCCCGTATGAACCTGGGCCAGATTTACGAGACCGTGCTCGGTTGGGCCGGCCGCGAACTGGGCCTCAAGTTCTCCACGCCTATCTTCGACGGTGCTTCCATCGACGAGATTTGCGCCTATACGGACAAGGCCGGCGTGCCCAGATTCGGTAAAACGTGTCTGCGCGACGGCGGTACCGGCGACTGGTTCGACCAGCCGGCAACCGTGGGTGTCATTTACATGATTAAACTGGGGCATATGGTGGACGACAAGATGCATGCCCGTTCCATTGGCCCGTACTCTCTCATCACCCAGCAGCCGCTCGGTGGTAAGGCGCAGTTCGGCGGCCAGCGTTTCGGTGAAATGGAAGTCTGGGCCCTCGAGGCCTATGGCGCCGCCAACGCCCTCCAGGAGATTCTTACCGTGAAGTCCGACGATGTCAACGGCCGGTCCAAGACCTACGAAGCCATTGTCAAGGGCGACCCGATGCCCACTCCTGGCATCCCCGAGTCCCTGAACGTGCTGCTGCACGAACTCCGCGGCCTCGGTCTCAAGGTCACATTGGTCTAATCGTGGACAAATAAAAGTATTGAATATGCCTGCTTTTAACAATAAGGAAAACAAGGTAAAGAGCAATTTCTCCAGCATTGCCATTTCGCTCGCTTCTCCGGAAGACATCACCGAGCGTTCCTGCGGCGAGGTCCTGAAGCCGGAAACGGTGAACTACAGAACCTACAAGCCGGAGCGCGAGGGTCTGTTCTGCGAGAAAATCTTCGGTCCCACCAAAGATTACGAGTGCTATTGCGGCAAGTACAAGCGCATTCGCTACCGTGGTATCGTCTGCGACCGCTGCGGCGTGGAAGTGACGGAGAAGAAGGTCCGCCGCGAACGGATGGGTCATATCACCCTTACCGTTCCGGTAGCCCATATCTGGTACTTCAAGAGCGCTCCCAACAAGATAAGCGCGCTGCTGGGTGTCCCGTCCAAGAAGCTGGAATCCGTGATTTACTATGAGAAGTACATCGTGGTGAATCCGGGTCTGCTGGGCACTGACGAGGTTGCCGACGAGTACCGTCTGCACAAGATGGACCTCCTCTCCGAGGACGAGTATTTCACCGCGCAGGACCGTCTGGCGGAAATCCGCCGCAAGAAGACGGAAGAAGGCCTGGTGTGGGAAGACGAGATGAACCTGGTGGCCAAGATGGGCGCCGAGGGCATCTACGACCTGCTCAAGGAAATCGACGTGGACGAGCTGGGCCGCGACCTTCGCCGCCAGATGCGTTCGGAGGGTTCCCAGCAGCGCAAGGCCGATATCCTCAAGCGCCTGAGTGTCGTGAAGTGGTTCCAGGAGTCCAAGGACGTGAACCGTCCGGAATGGATGATTATGAAGGTGATTCCCGTCACTCCTCCGGACCTGCGTCCGCTGGTTCCGCTGGACGGCGGCCGTTTCGCCACAAGTGACCTCAACGACCTCTACCGTCGCGTGATTATCCGCAACAACCGACTCAAGAAACTCATCCAGATCCAGGCCCCGGAAGTGATTCTGCGCAACGAAAAACGTATGCTGCAGGAAGCTGTGGACAGCCTGTTCGACAATTCCAAGAAGAGTTCCGCCGTCAAGAGCGAGAGCAACCGTGCCCTCAAGTCCCTGTCCGACTCCCTGAAGGGCAAGCAGGGCCGCTTCCGCCAGAACCTCCTGGGTAAGCGCGTGGACTATTCCGCCCGTTCGGTTATCGTCGTGGGTCCGGAACTCAACATGCACGAGTGCGGTCTTCCCAAATTCATGGCGGCCGAGCTTTACAAGCCGTTTGTGATTCGCAAGCTCATCGAGCGCGGTATTGTCAAAACCGTAAAGAGCGCCAAGAAGATTGTGGACCGCCGGGATCCCGTTATCTGGGACATCCTGGAAAATGTGATGAAGGGCCATCCTGTGCTCCTGAACCGTGCACCTACCCTGCACCGTCTGGGTATCCAGGCTTTCCAGCCGCGCATGATTGAGGGCAAGGCCATCCAGCTGCATCCGCTCGCCTGTACCGCTTTCAATGCGGACTTCGACGGTGACCAGATGGCCATCCACCTGCCGCTGGGCAATGCCGCCATCATGGAGGCACAGCTCCTGATGCTGGGCTCGCACAACATCCTGAATCCGGCCAACGGTTCTCCTATTACCGTTCCCTCCCAGGATATGGTGCTGGGTCTGTACTACATCACCAAGGAGCGTCCCGGTGCAAAGGGCGACGGCCTCAAGTTCTACGGCCCCGAGGAAGTAATCATCGCGTATGACGAAAAGGTCATCGACATGCATGCCCCCATCTTCGTCCGCCTGCCCAAGGACAAGCAGGACGCTTCCAAGGGGACCGAAATGGTGAAAACCACCGCCGGCCGCATCATCGTGAACCAGTACATGCCGGAAGAGGTTCCGTTCGTTAACGCCGTGCTGGGCAAGAAAGCCCTGCGTACCGTTATTACGGACGTCATCAAGCACACTGGTGTAACCCGTACCGCCCAGTTCCTGGACGATATCAAGAACCTGGGTTACGACCAGGCCTTCCGTGCCGGTATCTCCTTCAACCTGGGCGATGTCCTCATCCCCGAGGAGAAGGTGGCCCTCATCGAGAAGGGCTACGGCGAGGTGGAATCCATCAAGGCCAATTATGCCATGGGTTTCATCACCAACAACGAGCGTTACAACAAGGTAATCGACCTGTGGACCTCCATCGACAACCAGCTCACCGCCATCGTAAAGAACCAAATCTCTGCCGACCAGCAGGGCTTCAACCCGGTGTACATGATGCTGGATTCCGGTGCCCGTGGCTCCACCCAGCAGATCAAGCAGCTCTGCGGCATGCGCGGCCTGATGGCCAAGCCCCAGAAGAGCGGCGCCGCCGGTGCGGAGATTATCGAGAACCCCATCGTGTCCAACCTGAAGGAAGGTATGTCCGTGCTCGAGTATTTCATCTCCACGCACGGTGCCCGTAAGGGTCTGGCCGATACCGCCTTGAAGACGGCCGATGCCGGTTATCTGACCCGCCGTCTGGTGGATGTCTCGCACGACGTTATCATTACCGAGGAGGATTGCGGCACGCTCCGCGGTCTCATCGCCACCGCCATCAAGAACAAGGACGAGGTGGTGGAATCCCTGGGTGAAAGAATCCTGGGCCGTACCTCCGTGCACGACATCTTCAACCCGCTTACCGGCGAACTCATCATCGCCGCCGGCGAGGAGATTCGTGAAGCGACGGCGGAACTTATCGACTCCCTGCCCATCGAGCAGGTGGAAATCCGCAGCGTGCTCACCTGCGAATCCCGCAAGGGCGTATGCGCCAAGTGCTATGGACGCAACCTGGCCACCTCCCGCATGGTGGAAACCGGTGAAGTGGTGGGCGTTATCGCCGCCCAGTCCATCGGTGAGCCGGGTACCCAGCTTACCTTGCGTACCTTCCACGTGGGCGGTACGGCTTCCGGTTCCGTGGCCGACAACTCCATCGAGTCCAAATACGAAGGTAAACTCGCATTCGAGGAACTCCGTACCATCGACCGTGTGGACGAAGACGGCAGCGTGAAGCAGGTGGTCGTGTCCCGGATGACAGAACTCCGCATTGTGGACGAACGCACGGGCATGACGTACTCCCAGTACGATATCCCTTACGGTTCCACGCTGTACTTCAAGGACGGTGACAAGGTGAAGAAGGGCGACCACATCTGCGATTGGGATGCCTACAACGCCACCACCATCGTGGAAACGGCCGGTACCGTCCACTTCGAGAACATGGTGGAAGGTGTCACCTACCGTGAAGAGAGCGCCGACGAATTCGCCACCAATACGGACAAGGTGATCATCGAAGGCCGTGACAAGACCAAGAGCCCGGCCATGCTCATCGTGGGCGAAGACGGCACCGTACTGCGTCAGTACAACCTGCCCGTGGGTGCTCACATCATGATGAGCGACGGCGACACCGTGAAGGTGGGCGACGTGATCATCAAGATTCCTCGTGCCATCGGCAAGGCTTCCGATATTACCGGCGGTCTGCCGCGCGTGACGGAACTCTTCGAGGCCCGTACGCCTTCCAACCCGGCCATCCTTTCCGAAATCAACGGCGAGGTCATCATGGGCAAGGTGAAGCGCGGTAAACGTGAGATCATCGTGAAGAACCGCAGCGGCAAGGAATATCACTATGAGGTTCCCATGACGAAACAGATTCTGGTGCAGGAGAACGACTATGTGAAGGCCGGTACCCGTCTGTCCGACGGCGGCACTTCGCCTACCGACATCCTGAACATCCTGGGACCTGTGAAGGCGCAGGAATACATTGTGAATGAGATTCAGGCCGTGTATCGTCTGCAGGGCGTAAAAATCAACGACAAGCATTTCGAGATTATCGTCCGTCAGATGATGCGCAAGGTCCAGATCGACAATCCCGGAGACACCGAATTCCTCACGGAAGAGCTGGTGGACAAGTGGGATTTCATGGATCGCAACGACGCCATCTTCGGCAAGTACTATGTGGAAGATGCCGGCGACAGCACCAAGTTCGAGGAGGGCGATATCATCAGCGCACGTGATCTGCGTGGCGAAAACGCTTCTCTGGAACGCCAGGGTGCCAAGCTCATCGTTGCCCGTCCGGCCAAACCCGCTACCGCCTCCCAGGTGCTGCAGGGTATCACCCGCGCCGCCCTGAAGACCGGTTCATTCATCAGTGCCGCTTCCTTCCAGGAAACCACCAAGGTGCTGTCCGAGGCCGCTATCCGCGCCCGCGTGGACCACTTGGAGGGTCTGAAGGAGAATGTCATCTGCGGTCATCTGATTCCGGCCGGTACCGGTCTGTCACGCTACCAGGACATTGTGGTAGGGTCCAAGACCGATGCCATGGAAATGATGAACGAGTTATAATGAAAAATTCCCGGCCAAATCGGTCGGGAATTTTTTTTTGCTTATTGGACGATTACAGTTGCACCGCCACGCGGAAGTGTTTGGCGCCGGGCTTTTCTCCGGCATACAGGTCCGTGGTGGTTACGTAAATGTTCACCTGGCCCAGCTGGTATTCAAAGTCCGTGAAAGTGGTGTAATTGTAGGGCGCGTCGTCAATGATGACTCTGTCCGTGTACATGGCGGGGAGGGGAGTCCAGACGGGTTTTTCTCCGCCTTCCAGCCGCTCATACACCAGCACCAGCCCTTTTTCAAGCACCTCTTTGGTAATCTCGGGAACTTCCAGTACGGCCTCGAAGAAACCTTCGTCGTCATTGCCGTTGCTTATTTCACGCTGGGACCAGTTGTTGCTTTGGACTTCAAAGTCAATCAGGGACATGTCCATGCCGATGACTTGCTGGGTGATGTGCTCGTGGGTTACGTACTCTTTGGTGCAGCCGGAGGCCAGCAGGACCACGGCTGCCAACGGGAAAAGGATTTTTCTCATATTCATTTCTCTGTTTGTTTGTTCAAAAAGCATTGCACAGTGTTTTCCATGAGGCAGGCGATGGTCATGGGACCCACGCCGCCCGGCACGGGGGTGATGGCGGCCGCCTTGGGGGCTACGGAGTCAAAGTCCACGTCGCCGCAGAGTTTGCCGTCTTCGTCCCGGTCCATGCCCACGTCAATGACCACGCAGCCGGGGGAAACCATGTCGCCGGTGACCATCTTGGCCCGTCCGGCGGCCACGACCAGAATCTCCGCCTGGCGGGTGATTTCCGGCATGTTCACCGTGCGGGTATGGCACAGGGTGACCGTGGCGTTGGCGTCCAGCAGCATTTTGGCCACGGGAAGGCCCACAATGTTGCTCCGGCCAATGACCACGGCCCGTTTCCCCTTGGGGTCCACGCCCTCGGCCTCCAGCAGTTTCATGATGCCGGCAGGCGTGCAGGGACTCATGTGTGGCGTCTTTTGCCACAGGCCGGCCACGTTGTATGGATGAAATCCGTCCACATCCTTGTTCCGGTCGATGGTTTCAATGACCTTGGCCTCGGAGATGTGGCGGGGGAGCGGCAGCTGCACCAGCACGCCGTCCACGCTGTCGTCGGCATTCAGTTCCCGTATTCGGTCCAGCAGGGCCGCTTCCGGGGTGTCTTCCGGCAGCACCAGGGTGGTGTTTTTGATGCCGCAGGCCTCGCAGGCCTTGGCCTTGTTGCGCACATATACCACGCTGGCGGGGTCCTCGCCCACGCGAACAACTACCAGATGCGGTACACGCCCGTATTTTTCCGGGAATGAGGCTACCTGTACAGCCAGCCTCTCCTTCAGGGAGGCCGATATCTGTTTTCCGTCGATGAGTTTCATAGGTGCAAATTTAGTCAAAAAAGGGGAGAGTGCCACAAAATATTCCTGGATTAGGTGACGCTTGTCGCTAACGCGCTGATATAGAGGCGCTTGCGTATATTTCTCGGCGCAAATGGAGCCGAGGAATATCAGGATGTTGCTGACTTATAATGTGTTACCGACCAGCACGAAGGCCTACGGCCGCCGCACTTTATGCGGCTCGGCGGCTAGCGGAATGGAAAGCAGTCCCGCCAGCGGCGCGTTTTCCCGGGTTTTTGCGCCATTGGCGGACCGATTGGCCCGCCAGCGGCGCAATATCGGGCCAAAATGCTCCCGTGGCGGGCCCGCACAGTCGCTGAGGGTCCAGCGGATGGACCTTCGAAGGCGAAAAAGGGGTAACAGCCAGGGAGTGGACCTTCGGAGGCGGATGGATGGCAGGGTTATCGTATTCTCGTGCAAAATGCGTATATTTGCATGTTTGAGATGCAAGTATTATGAGACCTTTATACCTTACCAACACGCTAAGCCGGAACAAGGAACTGTTCAAGCCCATCCATGCGGGGCGCGTGGGCATGTATGTCTGCGGCCCCACCGTATATGGAGACGCCCATCTGGGCCATGCCCGTCCCGGGGTAACGTACGACGTCCTTTTCCGCCTGCTCAAGTATTTGGGATACAAAGTGCGCTATGTCCGCAACATTACGGACGTAGGCCATCTGGAGCACGATGCCGACGAAGGGGAGGACAAGATTGCCAAGAAAGCCCGCCTGGAGCAGCTGGAACCCATGGAAGTGGTGCAGTACTACACCGAGCGCTACCACGAGGCCATGCGCCTGCTCAACGTGGAATCCCCCTCCATCGAGCCGCGCGCTTCCGGCCATATCATCGAGCAGATAGAAGCCATCAAGAAAATCCTGGCGGCCGGCTATGCCTACGAAAGCAACGGCTCCATCTACTTTGACGTGCGCAAATACAACCGGGACCATCATTATGGCGTGCTCAGCGGCCGTACGCTGGAAGCCACGCTGGAGGGCACCCGCAGCCTGGACGGGCAGGGGGACAAGCACGCCCCATACGACTTCGCCCTCTGGAAGAAGGCCGAACCCCAGCACATCATGCGCTGGCCTTCCCCCTGGGGAGACGGCTTCCCGGGCTGGCACCTGGAGTGCTCGGTCATGGGTGCCAAGTACCTGGGAGAGGAGTTCGACATCCACGGCGGCGGCATGGACCTGATGTTCCCGCACCATGAGTGCGAAATCGCCCAGAACGTGGCCTCCCGCGGTACCCAGGGCGTACACTACTGGGTCCACAACAACATGATTACCATCGGCGGACAGAAGATGGGCAAGTCCCTGGGGAACTTCATCACCCTGCCGCAGCTGTTCAGCGGAGAGCACAAGCTGCTCTCCCAGGCCTATACGCCCATGACCATCCGTTTCTTCATCCTGCAGGCCCATTACCGCGGCACGCTGGACTTTTCCAACGATGCCCTGCAGGCCGCGGAAAAAGGCTACAAGCGCCTGATGCAGGCCTGGCGTACGCTGGAAGAAGGGGAGGCGTCCCCTTCACCTGAAGTTCAAGCCATTATCGACGCCGTGCTGGACGCCCTCTGCGACGACCTCAACACCCCCGTCGCCATCGCCCATCTGTTCGAGGCCGTGAAGCTCATCAACGGAGGCAGGCTGGGCGCATCGGACAAAGCCGCCCTCAAGCGGCTCTTCGACGAGGTGGTAGGCGGCGTGCTCGGCCTCAAGGACGAGGAAGCCGGCGCCTCCGGCAAGGCGGAAAAAGCCCTGGACGGCGTCATGGGCCTGGTTCTGGAGGCCCGCAAGAAGGCCCGCGAGGAAAAGAACTGGGCGGAGAGCGACCACATCCGCGACACCCTGGCCTCCTTCGGCATCACCGTGAAAGACACCAAGGACGGCGCCACCTGGACATTGGAATAACTGTCATTCTGAACGAAGTGAAGAATCTCAAATTTATCTCCTGGAACGTCAACGGCCTGCGGGCTGTGGCGGGCAAGGGCTTTGCGGACATTTTCGCGGAGCTGGACGCGGATTTTTTCTGCCTGCAGGAAACCAAGCTGCAGGCCGGTCAGCTGGACCTGGAATTTCCGGCTTACCAGTCCTACTGGAACTATGCGGAGAAAAAGGGTTATTCCGGCACCGCGGTCTATACCAGGCATACGCCCCTTTCCGTAAAATACGGCATCGGCATGGAAGAACACGACCGGGAAGGCCGTGTGATTACGCTGGAATATGAAAAATTCTTCCTGGTGTGCGTGTACGTCCCCAATTCCCAGGACGGCCTCAGGCGCCTGGATTACCGCATGCAGTGGGAAGACGCCTTCCGGGCCTACCTCCTGCGCCTCCCCAAACCCGTCATCCTGTGCGGAGACCTCAACGTGGCGCATGAGGAGATAGACCTCAAAAACCCTTCCACCAACCACATGAACGCCGGCTTTACGGACCAGGAACGGGGTAAGTTCACGGAGCTCCTGGCAGCCGGATTCGTGGACAGCTGGCGCTTCCAGCATCCCGGGGAAGTCAAGTACTCCTGGTGGAGTTACCGCATGAACGCCCGTGCGCGGAACGCCGGGTGGCGCATCGACTACTTTGTGGTGTCCGACGCTTTGAAGGACGCCCTCGTCTCCACCGACATCCATAACGAGATTTTCGGTTCTGACCATTGCCCCGTAGAACTTAACGTCAATTTATGATTTCCTTTACCTGCGACTACACCGAGGGTGCCCATCCGGCCATCCTGGAGGCCCTTCAGCGCACGAACCTGGACCAGCAGCCCGGGTACGGCGCAGACTGTTATACCGCCGCTGCGCGTGCCCGTATCCGCGAAGCCTGTGCCTGCCCCGGGGCCGATGTGTACCTGCTTATCGGTGGCACCCAGACCAACTCCACCGTCATCGCCACCATGCTCCGGGACTATCAGGGCGTCGTGGCCGCCCAGACCGGGCACATCGCCGTACATGAGGCCGGCGCCGTGGAATATACCGGCCATAAAGTGCTGACGCTGCCCCAGCGGGAAGGCAAAATATCGGCCCGGGACCTGGAAACCTATCTGGAAGGTTTTTATGCCGATGGTTCCTATGACCACATGGTCTTTCCCGGCATGGTATATATCTCCTTTCCGACGGAATACGGAACCCTCTATTCCAAGGCGGAGCTCAAGGCCGTCAAAACCGTTTGCGAGGCATATAAACTGCCGTTTTTTGTCGATGGCGCCCGCCTGGGCTACGGCCTGATGAGCCCCGACTGCGACATTACGCTGCAGGAACTCTCCGGCCTGTGCGACGTGTTCACCATCGGCGGAACCAAGGTGGGCGCGCTGTGCGGAGAAGCGGTGGTTTTCCCGGCGGGAAACGCCCCGGAGCACTTCTTCACCATGGTCAAACAGCACGGCGCCCTGCTCGCCAAAGGCCGCCTGCCTGGCGTTCAGTTCGAGACGCTGTTCACCGACGGACTGTATTTTTCCATTGCCCGGAATGCGATAGACCGTGCCATGGAGCTGAAGGCGCTGTTTGTTTCGCGCGGGTATGAGCTTTTCCTGGATTCTCCTACCAATCAGCAATTTATCCTCCTTACGGAAGCCGCCGCCAAGGCCCTGGACGGCCAGGTGGCGTACGAAGTATGGGAACGCCTTCCGGACGGCCGCGCAGTCACCCGCTTCGCCACCAGCTGGGCTACCACCAGAGAACAAATCAATACTTTGGCAAGCCTTTTACCTACTGCATAAACGATGGAAAACGAAAGGAACGTGGACAAGTTGTCCGGATGGATTATGAAAGTGGCCGTCGTGGCCGTGATTTGTGCCGCCTGCTGGTACTTCAGAAGTGTTCTGGTGTATGTGCTGGCCGCTTTTGTGGTGTCGCTGCTCGGACAGCCCATCATGCGCCTGTTCCGCAAATTCAAGTTCAAGGGGAAAGGACTGCCGGATTCCGTGCTGGCCGTGCTCACCATCGTGGTGATTCTGCTGTCCGTGTCCCTGCTGGTGACACAGCTGATTCCGGTGGTCCTGCACATCCTCCGGGACGCATCGGCCATGAATGCGCAGGATGTGCCGTACAACTCGCTGCTGGACCAGATCAACGACGGACTCATCGGCGTTTTCCCGTCCCTGGGAAAAGACTTCAACCTGGTGTCGTTCTTGCTGGAGCAAATCCGTTCGGTGGTGAGCCTGTCCAATGTATCGTCCCTCATCGGCTCGGTGGCTTCCGTCGCCGCGGACGTTGCCGTCGGCCTTTTTTCCGTGGTGTTCATCTCCTTCTTTTTCATCAAGGACGGACAGCTTTTCGGTAAGATTATCAGTGCGCTGGTGCCGGACAACATAGAAGCGTCCGTCCAAAAAACCATCGACGAGATTACCCGTCTGCTGTCCCGCTACTTCATCGGCCTGGTCATCGAGGTGATGGGGGTTATCGTGGTGGATTTCCTGGGCCTGTGGCTCATCGCGCAAATCGGGGCGGATTATGCGATAGGCATTGCCTTTATCGCCGGCGTACTCAACGTAATCCCGTACGTGGGACCGCTCATCGGCGAGGTAATCGGCGTGCTGCTGTGCGTGGTGCTCAAATACGGTGCGGGCGTAGGCCTGGCCGTCCCCATCTGGGCTTTTGCGCTCATAGTCCTGGCCGTCATGCTCCTGGCGCAGCTTATCGACAACTTTGTGTATCAGCCCATTATCTACTCTACCAGTATCAAGTCCACACCGCTGGAGATATTCATCGTGCTGCTCCTCGCCGGACAAATCGGAGGAACGGCCGGACTGCTGGTCGGGATTCCGGTCTATACCGTCGTGCGCGTCATCGCAGCCCGCTTCTTTTATAACCACAAGGCCGTACGCCGCCTGATGCCGGATATCGAAGAGGAAAACACCGGCTGGCTTATCTGAGCACGCCGCTTAATTCACCAGCTTGATGGCGCTGAAAACGCCCAGGGAGGCGGCCAGCATGATGATGCCGGCCAGGAGCACGCCCAGGAGCACGAAGAGAACGCTTTTCTTGAAGTCCATGTTCAGGATGCTGGCGGCCAGGGTGCCCGTCCATGCGCCGGTTCCGGGCAGCGGAATGCCCACGAACAGCAGCAGGGCCCAGTAAAGGCCGCGTCCCGCCTTGGATTCCAGCTTCCGGCCACCTTTTTCGCCCTTTTCCAGGCACCAGCTGAAGAATCCGCCGATGTACTTTTTGTCCTTGCCCCATTCCAGGATGCGGCGGGCAAAAAGGAAGATGAACGGCACCGGAAGCATATTGCCCAGGACCGAGACGATGATGGCCGGAACCACGGGCAGTTCCATGCCCACGGCAACAGGAATGGCGCCGCGAAGCTCCACCAGCGGCACCATGGATATCAGAAAGATGATGAGATACTTTTTCATTGCTTGGAAATAAGTGCGCGGATTTCCTCTTTGGCTTCCCGCCAGCGGGGGATGTCGATTTTGGTGCCGATTACCTCCACCACCTTGGCGGCGATAATGGAACCGACCTCTCCGCACACGCGCAGCGGCATGCCCAGCGAATGGGCGTAAAGGAAGCCGGCGGCGTAGGTGTCCCCGGCACCGGTGGCGTCCACCGGATTGGCGGGCCACGGTTCGATAAAATGGTATTCCTCGCCGGATTTTACCATGGAACCGGCTTTGCCCACCTTGACGACGGCGATGTCGCATACGCGTGCAAGCTCGTCAATGGCCTCGCGCGGCTCTTTTTTGGTAAACGCCCTTGCTTCGGACTCGTTGGCAAAGACAATGTCCACGTAATTCTCCACCAGATTGTGGAAGAAGGCGGCATTGGACTCAACCACATTGTAGGAAGCCATATCTATTGAGATAATGCAGCCGGCCTGCTTAGCCAGCCGGGCGGCCTTGGAGATAAGTTCTTGATTCTGGACAAGATAGCCCTCGATATGGAAGTAGTCGTAGCCTTGAAACTGTTCCGGGGACAGGTCTTCCGGGCCCAGTTCCAGCGTGGCGCCCATATAGTCCGCGAAGGTGCGCTCCGCGTTGGCGCCGGTGATGAACACCATGCATCGGCCGCTGGACTTTTCTCCGTAAAGCATCTGGGCGCGAACTCCGTACTGTTCCATGGTGCTCTTGAACAAGTTGCCCAAGTCGTCATTGCCGATTTTCCCCAGGAAACCGGAGGGCATCCCGAAGATGGCGGAACAGGTGATGGTGTTGGCTGCAGAGCCGCCGGGGACATATTTTACCCCATAACTCTTGAGCGTTTCCCATATACGGTCGCCGGTTTCCATATCCACGTGCTGCATGCTTCCCAGCGGGAGGTGAAACTTTTGCAGCAGGGTATCGTCCGGAAGAACGGCCAGAATGTCTGTAAGGGCATTGCCAATTCCAAGGATGGATTTCATATTCGACAGGATTACTTTCAAAACTTAAGTTTCGCAGTTGCGAAAGTTGAGTTACAAAAGTAGTTATTTTTTTTCATTATATTTGTATGCTTATGGACAAGAAAACGAAAAATATCCTGCAATCCATCTTCTGGATAGCCGTTGCAGTCGTACTGGTGTACTTCTGCATCCGCAGCATAGACTGGGAACAATTCGTGCTGGCTATGAAACAGTGCAAATGGGAGTATGTCATCCTTTCCATGCTGCTGGGAACGCTGGTCTTTTATGTCAGGGGCAACCGCTGGCGCATGCTTCTGCTTCCCTTCGACCCATCCACATCCAGCATAACCACCTTCAATGCCTACAATATCTGCATGGCGGTAAACCTGGCCCTGGCACGCGCCGGCGAGTTTGTAAAGTTGGGCTATGTCGTCAAGCATTCGGCGCAGGGACCGGACGGCAAGCGCCTGCTCACCTTTGACAAGGCCCTGGGAACCCTTCTGGTCGAGCGGGTATGGGACGGATTGGTGACCATGGGCATGGCCGTCGTGCTGGTGGCCATCATGTGGGACTCTTTCGGCGCCTACCTCATGGAAAGCCTGTCCGGCCTGGGCGGCAGCAATGCCCTCTGGTGGACCCTCGGCGGCGTTGTGCTCCTGATAGCCGCATTCCTGTGGCTGTGCTATTCCTTCCGTGACAAAGGCGGCCTCTGGGGAAAAGTCTGGGGCTTCATCCACGGAATCGGCAGCGGGCTCATCTCATTCATGCACATGAAACGGGTGTGGCTGTTCTTCGTTTACACGGCCCTCATCTGGGTTATTTACTGGCTCATGAGCGCCTGCATCGTCTGGGCGCTCCAGGATATCGAGGCATTCTCCAAACTCACCATGACGGATGCCTTCTTCCTCATGATTGCGGGCAGTTTCAGTTCCGTAGTCCCGGTTCCGGGTGGTTTCGGGGCCTATCACGGCGTAGTCTGCGGCGCCCTGCTCAGCATCTGGAACATTCCCGTAGGAACGGGTATGATTTTCGCCACCCTCAACCACGAATCTCAAGTGCTTACCCAAGCCATCTGCGGCCTGGTTTCCTATCTTCACGAATCCTTCTTCCGCCGCTCATGAAGCAATTCGCCCTCATCGGCCATCCTGTAGCGGGTTCCTTGAGCCCGGCTCTCTTCCGGGCCGCCTATCAGGGCCGATACGCTTATGACTTGGTGGACCGCGCGCGCTTCGAGGATGCCTGGCAGGTATTTGTCGGGCGCTACGACGGCATCAACGTCACGGCGCCCTTCAAGCAGGACGCTTTTGCCCGGGTCGATTTTCCCGACGCCCAGGCCCGGTTCACCGGCGCGGTGAATCTGGTGCTTCCGCGGGACGGCGGATATGCCGGCTACAACACGGATGTGGACGGGGTTCTGTTTGCCCTGCGGGAGACCGGCCTGCATTTTGCCGATGCCCTGGTTGTCGGAACCGGCGGCGCTGCACGTGCGGCCGTGTACGCGGCACAGGTTTTGGGCTGTTCCGTCACGGTGTGCGGGCGTTCGCCGGAAAAGGCCGATGTTCCGGGCTGCCGGGCGGTATCGTTCGAGGAAGCGTCACAACTGCATCCGGACGTGATTATTTACACGCTCCCCGGCCGGGCTCCCGTTCCGCCGGGCCTGCCGTTTTCCGATGCGGTGGTGTTGGAAGCGGAATACCGGATTCCGCAGCTGGAGGCTGTTCCCTGCCGTTTGTACCTGAGCGGGAAGCGCTGGCTGCTGGGCCAGGCCGTGGCCGGTTACAAGCTCTTTACCGGGGAGGAACCCTGTGTGGCCCACATGTTGAAAGTTCTGTAAATTATTCGTAACTTCGCCAATACGCAGCATAGCAGGATGCCCGCGCAAACTTTTAACAACTATAGTATTATGTCACTGAACAAAGTTATGCTAATCGGTAACGTTGGAAGCGAACCGGAAGTACGTTACCTTGAGAACAACCCCCAGAATCCCGGAAACAACGTAAAAGTCGCCACCGTTCGCCTGGCCACCACCGAACGCTACAGGGACCGCAACGGGGAACAAAGGGAGAACACCGAATGGCACACGGTCGTGCTTTGGCGCAACAATGCGGATGTCGCCGAAAAATATGTGCACAAAGGCTCCCAGATTTACATCGAAGGCAAACTCCGCACCCGCCAGTGGACGGATCAGACCGGCAACAAGCGCTACACCACGGAGGTGGTGGCGGATACGCTTCAGCTGCTGGGAAAACGTCCGGAAGGGGAAGGCGGCGCCCAGGGTGGATATCAGGGCGGGTACGCCGCCCAGCCCGGTGCGGCCCCGGTTGCTCAGCAACCCGGTGTTGCCCCCGCGGCCTATCAGCCCCAGGCCCCGTACGGCGGCCAGCCCGCTCAGGCCTCGGCCCCGGTCGGCCAGCCCGGTGCTGCCCCGGTTGCTGAGCAACCCGGTGCTGCCCCCGCGGCCTATCAGCCCCAGGCCTCGGCTCCGGTCGGCCGGCCCGCGCAGGCCTCGGCTCCGGCTGCCCAACCCGTGAATCCTGCCTACCAGGGCCCTCTCCCCGCCGCCGAGCCCACGGACGACCTCCCGTTCTGATTCGTGCACCCCGTCTTTCCGAGGGCGCTCTCTTGCCGCACAAGTTTGGCCATGCACTTGCAGAAGGTTGGTTTTTGAGTGACCAACCTTTTGCATATATTATGGGCTACAGGTAGCTCTATTGCCGATTCCCCGCCTATGGTTGGCATCATAAAATCCAACCATCGGCAAATGTGCTGCCAACCATCGGCAAATGTGCTGCCAACCTTCGGCAAGTCTGTTGCCAACCATCGGCAAGAGAACTGCCAACCTTCGGCAAAAATGCTTGCCAGGAGCTTGGCCTACCCTTGTCGCTGACGGACGGCTTCGAAGAGAAGGATGGCGGCCGATACGGAGACGTTGAGGCTGTCCAGTTTCCCCAGCATGGGGATGCGGATGTGGGCGGTGGCCGCCTGGCGCCACAGGGGAGTGAGGCCGGTGGATTCCGTGCCCATCACCAGCGCCGTTCCGCGTTTCATGTCCACGTCGTAGTATAGCGAAGAATCCTGCAATTGTGCAGTAAGAATCTGAATGTCATGCGCTTGCAGGAACGCAATGGCTTCTTCGGACGATACGGCCACGGTGGGGACGGTAAATATCGCGCCGATGGAAGCCCGAATCAGGTTGGGGTTATACAGGTCCGTGAGCGGGTCGCAGATGAATACGGCATCGGCCTTGGCGGCGTCGGCGCTCCGCAGCACCGCACCCAGATTGCCGGGCTTCTCCACGCTCTCCAACACCATGACGAGCGGATTTTCCGGAAGATGCAAATCATTCAGCCCCAGTGTCTTATACTCTACCTCGGCGATGATCCCCTCCGTGCTTTCCCGGTATGCCGCCTTGCGGTACAGCGCTTCCGGAATTTCCATGACGGAAGATTCTTCGCTTCGCTCAGAATGACAGGTGGCTTGCTCAGAATGACAGGCGGCTTGTTTTGTCATTCTGAGGAGGTCCATCACCTCCGAAGAATCTGCAATCTCCGGGCACACGAAAACGGTGCGAACCTTGTACCCGGCTTCCAGGCAGTGCCGCAGTTCCCTTCGGCCTTCCACTACAAAAAGCCCCTGCTCCCGCCGCGCCTTGGATTTTTCCTGCAGCAGGAGCAGATGCTTGAACTTGGGGTTTTGGGCCGATGTAATGGTCTCTGCCCGCATAGCGCTAGAATTTTTCGGGCCTCATCATGGGGAAGAACAGGACATCCTGGATGCTCTCGGCCCCGGTCATGAACATGGTAAGGCGGTCGATACCGATGCCGATACCGCTGGTGGGCGGCATGCCGTACTCCAGGGCGCGCACGAAGTCATAGTCAATGTACATGGCTTCGTCGTCCCCCTTGCTCTTGAGGGCGGCCTGCTCCTCGAAGCGTTCCAGCTGGTCCACCGGGTCGTTGAGCTCCGAGTAGGCGTTGGCCAGTTCCTTGCCGTTGACAAACAGCTCGAAGCGCTCCGTGAGGCTGTCGTCGTAGCGGCAGCGCTTGGTGAGCGGAGACATTTCCACGGGGTAGTCAATCAGGAAGGTGGGCTGCACCAGGTTCTTCTCCACATATTCGCCCACGATGGCGTCGATGAGCTTGCCTACGCCCATTTCCGGCGATACTTCCACGTTCAGCTGTTTGCAAACCTCCCGCAGCCGGGCCTCGTCCATGCCCTTCACGTCCACGCCGGCGTATTCCTTGATGGCGTCCAGGATGCGCAGGCGGCGGAACGGTCCCTCGAAGGAAATCTCTTTCCCGCCGATGCACTTGTGTACGCCGCCGGTGGCTTCCGCCACGCGCTGCAGCATTTTCTCCGTGAACTCCATCATCCAGATGTAGTCCTTGTAGGCGATGTACATTTCCACGCAGGTAAACTCCGGATTGTGGGTTTTGTCCATTCCCTCGTTGCGGAAGTTCTTGGCAAACTCGTACACGCCGGAGAAGCCTCCCACGATAAGGCGCTTGAGGTACAGCTCATTGGCGATACGCATGTACATGTCCACGTCCAGGGCATTGTGGTGCGTGATGAACGGACGGGCCGTTGCACCACCCGGAATGGGCTGAAGAATAGGGGTTTCCACCTCCAGGCAGCCGGCCTCGTTGAAACACTGGCGCATGGTATTGATGATGAGCGTGCGCTTTACGAAAGTCTCTTTCACGGACGGGTTCACCACCAGGTCCACGTACCGCTGGCGGTAGCGCAGTTCCGGGTCTTCGAAACTGTCGTGCACGGTGCCGTCGGCATCGGTTTTGACGATGGGAAGCACGCGGAGCGACTTGCTCAGCACGGTGAGTTCCTTTGCGTGGACGCTCAGCTGACCCGTCTGGGTAAAGAAGGCGAAGCCCTTGATACCCACGATGTCGCCGATGTCCAGCAGTTTCTTGAACACGGTGTTGTAGAGGGTTTTGTCCTCACCGGGGCAAATCTCGTCCCGCTTCACATACACCTGGATGCGGCCGGCGTGGTCCTGGAGCTCCATGAAGGAGGCGGCGCCCATGATGCGGCGGCTCATGATGCGGCCGGCGATGCACACGTCCTGGAAATTGCCTTCCTCCGGTTTGAAGCCGGCGGCGATTTCCGTGGTGGTGGTGTTCACCGGATACAGCGGTGCGGGATAGGGGTTGATGCCCAACTCGCGAAGTTTGGTCAGGGATTCTCTGCGTCCGAGCTCCTGCTCGTTTAATTCTGCGTAAGCCATAAATTATCTTTGCTTCAATAGAAATGCAAAGATAATAAAAATATGGCAATTCCCATTCAACCGCTCCATCTGACCGTTCTTCCATAAAATGGAAGGAAACCGTTGCAATTACGCGGGAAAATGACTAATATTGTATGATTAATTAACTTTCGCACTTGCGAAAGTTACCCCATATGGAGCCCCGCAGGGGCGATAGCAAGCCTCCTTCCCCGAGGGGAGGAGGTTGGGAGGAGAGGGTAACGTGGATAATTTTTT
>CADAIT010000020.1:21095-39903 GCA_902788095.1 uncultured Bacteroidia bacterium
TACCCCACCCCTTTCCCGTTTCCCCTCCCTTTGGGAGGAGAAAGGCTGTCGGCCCGAGGCCTCCGAAACAAGGTGTTTCGCACATGCGAAACATAAGTAACTAACGAACGAATAACCATTATTATGAAAAAAAGCCTTTTAGCCGCCGCTGCGGGCCTGCTGCTCTTCGCCTGCGCGAAAACAACCCCCTGTCATCCGGAATGGACTTACAATTCCGTCGTTTACGAAGTCAACATCCGCCAATTCTCCCCTGAAGGCACTTTCAAGGGCGTGGAAGCCCAGCTGCCCCGTCTCAAGGACCTGGGCGTAGATGTCCTGTGGCTCATGCCCATGTACGAGATCGGCACGGAAGGCCGCAAGGGCACCCTGGGTTCCTATTACGCCATTTCCGACTACAAAAAAGTGAACCCCGAGTTCGGCACCATGGAAGACTTCGAGCAGCTGCTCAAGGCGGCGCACGCCATGGGCTTCAAGGTTATCCTGGACTGGGTGGCCAACCAGACCGCCCCGGACAACGTGTGGATGTCCACGAAACCGGCCGATTTCTACGAGCGCGACGCGGAAGGCAACGCCATCTGGGAGTACGACTGGACGGACACCCGTTCCCTCAATTATGAAAACAAGGAGGTCTGGGCGGCCCAGGACGACGCCATGCGCTTCTGGCTGGAAAAGGGCGTGGATGGCTTCCGCTGCGACGCGGCAGGGGAGGTTCCCGCCAACTTCTGGAAAGGCATCCTGCCCAAGCTGAATGCCGATTATCCGGACATTTACCTCCTGGCCGAAGCCGAACGTGACAACCTGGCGAATCCCCTCGAGACCTTCGACGCCAACTACGCCTGGGAACTGCACCACCTGCTCAACGGACTGGCCCAGGGCAGCAAGACGGTAGATGACCTCAAGGCCTACGTAGCCCGCGACGCCGCCCGTTTCCCCAAGGAGGCCTTCCGTCTCACCTTTACTTCCAACCATGACGAGAACTCCTGGGCGGGCACCGAGTTTGAGCGCGAAGGCAAGGCGGCAGACGCCTGCGCCGTGCTCTGCTTCACCCTTCCCGGCTCCCAGCCGCTCATCTACACCGGTCAGGAGATTGGCCTGAACCGCCGGCTGGAATTCTTTGAGAAAGACCCCATTACGGACTGGGCCCCCAACAAATACACCAGCTTCTGGAAAACGCTGGTAAGTCTCAAGCACCAGAACCCGGCCCTGGCTGCCGGTGAAAGAGGCGGCGACATTGTCTGGTGGGAAGCTCCGGAAGGCTGGGTGGCGTTCCACCGTGAGGTAAAGGACAATATGGTCATTGTCCTGGCTAACTTTGGCATTCCCGTAAAGCAGGAGGCCGCAGAGGAGAAGGCCGATGCCAACGACAACCGTCCGCAGGGCGACAAAGTGGCCGTCCCGTTCCTGAACCTGGAATCGGCCCCTGTCACCATGACGCTCAACCTGCTGGGAGAGTACAAGAATGTGTTCACCGGAGAGGTCATCAAGACTCCTTACGATATCACCCTCGCCCCCGGCGATTATATGGTTTTAACTAAAGTGAAATAAATGAAAAAGACTGTTCTGATGGCTGCTGTCGCCCTTTCCGCCGCCTGCTCGGCACCGCAATCCTTGAACCCTGCCGATGTAGAGGAGGCGACAATGCAGGTGACCCGTGTGGAGCCGCTGAGCTGGTGGACGGGCATGAAAACGGACCTGCAGCTCATGGTCCAGGGACCGGACATCTCTTCCTGCAACGTCTCCATTCCCGGCGGCGGTCTCAAGGTGAAGGAAATCCACAAGGCCGACAACCCCGACTTCCTCTTTGTGGACGTGGAAGTATCGGCCAAAGCCGTTGCGGACACCTATTACCTGGTGTTTTCCAAGGACGGACAGTCGTTCAAATATCCCTACATTATCCGTGAAAGGGAGCAGGGAAGCGCGGCGCGCACGAGTTTCACAACGTCCGACCTGATTTACCTCATCATGCCGGACCGCTTTGCATCGGCCTTCGGCGACAACGACGAGGCCTGGCAGGGCGGGGAATACTTCGACGGGTCCGCCCGTCCCTGGGCCGTTCCCGCCACGCCGGACAAGGTGGACCGCCAGGACCCGGTGGCCCGTCACGGCGGCGACATCCAGGGCATGATGAACCACCTGGATTACATCGCGGACCTGGGCGCCACAGCCATCTGGTGCACCCCGCTACTGCTGGACAACCAGCCCCGGGAAAGCTACCACGGCTATGCCTGTGCGGATTATTATCATATAGACCCGCGTTTCGGCGACAATGAACACTACAAGGCTTTTGTGGCCAAGGCACACGAGAAAGGCCTGAAGGTCATCATGGACATCGTGACCAATCATTGCGGCACGGCGCACTGGTGGATGGACAACCCGCCCTTCAAGGACTGGTACCATGTGAACGAGCCCTACATGCAGATGAACGCCCTGTTCTCCGTGTACATGGACCCGCATGCCTCCGTGCGGGACCGCGAACGCCAGGAAAGCGGCTGGTTCGTGCCTTCCATGCCGGACATGAACCTGGACAATCCTTTTGTGCTCAAGTACTTCCAGCAGTGGGCCGTCTGGTGGATTGAATATGCCGGTCTGGACGGGCTCCGCGTGGACACGTATCCATACAACGAGCCGGAACCCATGAGCCGCTGGTGCAAGGCCGTGACCGACGAATATCCGGACATGAACATCGTGGGGGAGTGCTGGGACATGAATATCCCGCAGGTGGCCTACTGGCAGAAAGACAATCCCAACCGGAACGGATTCAATTCCAACCTGCCGTCCATCATGGATTTCCCGCTGCAGCAGGCCATGCTCCGCGCCCTGAACGAGGACCAGGTGAACTGGGACGAGGGCATGACCCGCATTTACACGGTGCTCGCGCAGGATTTCGCCTACCAGGACCTCTCCCACATGCTGACCTTCTTCGCCAACCACGACCATGCCCGTACAGGAGACGTGCTGCAGCAGGATCCGGCCCGGATGAAACTCGCCATCGCCCTTCTGGCCACCCTGAGGGGCATCCCGCAGCTATATTATGGCGATGAAATGATGTTTCTGGAGCGAAAGGACGTCCCCAGTCACGACGGAGCCAAGCGCATCGACTTCCCCGGCGGCTGGGAAGGGGATGGCTGCGACTTGTTCACCGCCGCCGGGCGTGCATCGGCCCCGGAAATGTACGCCACGGCCGCGGAAATGCACGACTACACGCGTACGCTCTTCCGCTGGCGCAAAGGCTGCAAGGCTGTGCAGGAGGGACGTACGCTCCATTTCCTGTCCCGCAAGAACGAAGGCGCCCGCAACATGACGGACAACAGCTACGCCTTCTTCCGTTATACGGACAAGGATGCTGTGTTTGTGTACATCAACAACAACGGGGAACCCCGCACCCTGGACTGGGACCACTACCGCGAGTTCGTAAGCGGTCCGGTCACGGGAACCGACGTGCTTACCGGCGAGTCCGTTACCCTGAAAAACGGCGTTTCGGTGGCTCCCAAGAGTGCTTTGATTGTAGAATTCAGCCGATAGCCCTTGTCATGCTGAACGAAGTGAAAAATCTATTTATCATGAAAAATATTGCCCTGTTACTGACCGGAGCGCTGGCGCTCGCCGCCTGCTCCGCTCCCCAAGTGAAACCCCTGGAGCGCCATCCGCTCCAGAGCCCGGACGGAAAACTGGAGCTTCATGCAGACGTAGTGGACGGCGTTCCCATGTATTCCCTCAAGCGCGGACAGACGGATGTCATCCTGCCTTCGCGCCTGGGTTATGACCTGGTAGGGGACACCGACCTCAAGGACGGATTCAAACTGGACGACGTGAGTTACAGTTCTTTCGATGAAACCTGGAGCCCCGTCTGGGGCGAGGAAAGCAGCATCCGCAACCGCTACAACGAGATGTTTTTGCAGCTCTCCCGCGAGGACGGTGTCAGGATGAACATCCGTTTCCGTGTGTACAACGACGGCATCGGCTTCCGTTACGAGTTCCCCATGGAGAACAAGCTCACCTATTTCAAGGTGGCCGACGAACTTACGGAATTTGCCCTTTCCGGCGACCATACCGCCTGGTGGATCAGCGGCGATTACGACACGCAGGAGTACAATTATTTCCAATCCCGCCTGTCGGAAATCCGTGGTCTGAACGGGAACGACCGCCCTTACAACGCGTCGCAGTCCTATATCGGCCCCACCGCCGTACAGACGGCCCTGCAGATGAAGACGGACGAAGGCCTGTATATCAACATCCACGAGGCCCGCGTGCTGGATTATTCCACCACCAGCCTTGTCCTGGACGATAAGAACCTTGTGTTCCGCACGGCCCTCACCCCGGACGCCCAGGGCGTCAAGGCCCGTCTCCAGGCGCCTTGCGTGAGCCCTTGGCGCACGGTACAGGTTTGCGAAAAGGCTACCGATGTGCTGGCATCCCGTCTCATCCTGAACCTGAACGACCCTTGCGCCATCGAGGATGTGAGCTGGATTCATCCGGTGAAGTACATGGGCGTATGGTGGGAGATGATTACCGGCAAGTCGCACTGGTCCTACACCTCCGATTTCCCTTCCGTGAAGCTGGGAGAAACGGATTATTCTCAGGCCAAGCCCCACGGCCGTCATGGTGCCAACAATGAGAATGTGCGCAAGTACATTGACTTTGCCGCCGCCAACGGTTTCGACGCCCTGCTGATTGAAGGCTGGAACGAAGGTTGGGAAGACTGGTTCGGCTGCCAGAAGGAATTCGTGTTCGACTTCCTCACGCCGTACCCGGATTTTGACCTGCCGGCCCTGAACGAATATGCCCACAGCAAGGGGATACGTCTCATTATGCATCATGAAAGTTCTTCATCCACAGTTAATTACGAGCGCTGGATGGAGCAGGCATATACCCTTATGAACCAGTATGGCTACGACGCCGTAAAGAGCGGGTATGTGGGCGATATCATTCCCTTCGGCGAGCATCACTACAGCCAGCCCCTCATTACCCATTACCACCGCGCCGTGGTGGAGGCTGCCAGACACCATATCATGGTCAACGCCCACGAGGCCGTGCGCCCCACCGGACTGTGCCGCACCTGGCCCAACATGATTGGCAATGAAAGCGCCATGGGAAACGAGTTCCGTATGGATATCAACCCCGGCCACACCTGCATTCTGCCGTTTACGCGCCTGCAGGGCGGCCCCATGGACTATACGCCCGGTATTTTCGAGCAGGACATGTCCATTACGGCCCCCGGTCAGGAAGGCAAGATGCGCCACACCATCGGCAACCAGCTGGGCCTGTATGTCACTTTCTACAGCCCGTTGCAGATGGCGGCGGACCTGCCGGAGAACTATGCCCGTTTCATGGATGCCTTCCAGTTCATCAAGGACGTGGCGGTGGACTGGGACAAGAGCCTGTACCTGGAGGCGGAGCCGGGCCAGTATATTGTCACGGCCCGTCATCCCAAGCTGGAAACGCTCAATGCGGCGGCGGAGAGTACAGCCACCTTGCCCGATGCCCGTAAGGACATGATTACCGGTGCCGCCCGTTTTGTCTATGCCCTTCCGGAAGGTGCCACGGCCCGGGATTTGGCCAAGGCCCGGCCGCGCGACGTCTGGTATGTGGGCGGCGTCTGCGGCGAGAAAGCCCACGAGACCACCTTCAAGCTGGATTTCCTGCAGCCCGGAAAAACGTATGAGGCTACGTTGTATGCGGATGCCCCGGATGCCGATTACGAAACCAATCCACAGGCCTACACCATTACCCACAGCACGGTGACATCGGCCGATGTCCTTACAGTACGCATGGCCCGCTCCGGCGGTTTCGGTTTGTCGCTCAGAGAAAAATAATTATGGAAAAAATAACCATCTCCTGTATCAACAACGGAAAAACGTATGAACTGCCTTTAGGCGAAAAATTGTCTTCCATCGCTCCCGAGACGGTCACGGACCCCAAAACCGGGAAGGAATATCCCGTGCTGGCGGCCCTGGTGGACCATCAGCTCAAGCAACTGGACTTCCAGCTGTTCTTCCCGCATAGCGTGGAGTTTATCGGCTACAACCATCCGGAAGGCCGGCGGACGTATCTGCGGTCGCTCAGCTTCCTGGCGCAGTGCGCTGCGCGCAAGCTGTTCCCGGACAAGGTGTTCAAGATTAACCACTCCCTGCCCAGCGGCCTGTACTGCAAGTTCCGTGCAGAGCACATTGCCGATGAAGACATCATGCGCCTGCGGGACGAGATGCGCCGCCTGGTAGTCCTGGACTTGCCGTTCACCAAAACGAAAATGCGATCGGATGAGGCCTGCGCCCTGTTCCGTGCACAGAACCAGAAGCTGAAGGCCGCCTTGCAGGAGTCGCTGGGTACTTACTTCTGCTCGGTGTATTTCCTGGACGGCGTGGCCGACAATTTCTACGGTCCGCTGGTGCCTTCCACGGGCTTCCTGAAGGTGTTCGACCTCATGCCCTTCCACCACGGATTTTGCCTGCAATATCCTTCCAATGACGATATTACCCGTACAATAGCCCGTCAAAAGCAGAAAAAACTGACGGTGACGCTGAAGGAATACGGCTATTGGTGCAAGGCTACGGGCGTGGTGAGCGTGGGAGCCCTGAACCGGCGCCTGCTGGAGGGCAATGCCGTGACCCTCATCAACCTGTGCGAGGCACGTCAGGAGCGGGGCTACGCGGATTTGGCCGATAAGATTTACGACGCGCGTGACCGTGTGAAAATTGTCTTCCTGGCCGGACCTTCTTCCAGTGGCAAAACCTCTTCCTCGCTCAGGCTGGCCCAGCAGTGCATGGTGCGGGAAATGAACCCGAAGGTCATTGAACTGGACAATTATTTTGTGTCCCGGGAACGCACCCCGCGCGACGCCGACGGCAATTACGACTACGAAGCCCTGGAGGCCATGGACCTGGAACTGCTTGGACAGCACCTGAATACGCTCCTGGCGGGCGGGGAAGTGGAACTACCCCGTTTTGACTTCAAGGAGGGCCGGCCTTTCTTCGAGGGCAGGATGATGCACCTGGAGGAGAACGACATCCTTATCATGGAGGGCATCCATGCCCTGGACCCGGACATGGTGCCTTCGGTGGACCAGAGCCGGATTTTCCGTATTTATGCATCGGCCCTCACCTCCCTGAAACTGGACGAGAACTGCTGCATCTCCACTACGGACAACCGCCTGCTGCGCCGCATGGTGCGGGACAACCGCGTGCGGGGCATCACGCCGGAGGATACCCTCCTCCGCTGGCCGTCCGTGCGCAGGGGAGAGGACAAGTACATTTTCCCTTTCCAGGAGAATGCCGACGCCCAGTTCAACACGGCCCTGCTGTATGAACTGCCGCTGCTGAGGTACTATGCGGAACCGCTGCTGCGTCGTATCGTGCCTTCCTCCCCGGCCTATGCCGAGGCCGTACGCCTGCTGCGTTTCCTCTCCTACATCCTGCCCCTGCAGCCCGCGGAGATAGCCGCCATTCCGCCCACTTCCATCCTCCGCGAATTCATCGGCGGCCAGACGCTGTAACTGTCATGCCCGGCCCCGACCGACCCCGGGCATCTCCCCCCCCCCTGGTGGTCCCTCCATCGCCACGTTTTGGCCCCATAACGCGCCGCTGGCGGACCTTTCGGCCCGCCAGTGCTACGTTTTCCCGCCAAAACGTGCCCGTGGCGGGACTGATATCGGCTTAAAGAGCGAGCCTTACCGCTTCTTCTTGCCATAATCCTTGGCATTGAGGAACTGGTTTATAAGGTACTGTGGCAACTTGAGTACATCCGCTATTTGGTCAGTGGACATTTGGTAATTCCGGCTCAGTAATACTGCCAGCCGGCCCTTCTCATCGTTGGTTAAGGAGTTGAGCCTACGGCCGCTAAAGGATTCTCTCAGCAGTTTCTGGACAAGATCATCGGCTTCATCCTTGGAATACTCCGGGGTCTCGTTCAGCAAATTGGCCACCTCCACAAAAGCTTCATAGTCTTTCACAAGGTGGGTCATGTATTCCTTCGGTGTGCGAAATAACTTGTAGAACATGCTGCTGTCCACAAAGCAGGAGGGAAGAAGGCCCATTTGCGGGTGAAACAGCCAATCGGCCGGTATTTCTTCATGCGACCCGGTGAGTTCCCGCAAATGCCGCTTGGACATGCTGCCGGCCCGTTCACCACCCAAAAGGCCATCCACCTGACCGAATTGCAGATAACAGGAGCTCCACGGATAACCGCCCGGAACACAAATTTGTTTTTCCAGGACATTCCGGTCTACATAGATGATGTTATTCCGCATCTGCTTCTCGGTAGTAATAGGGGCCAGATTGAAACCATAGTCTGGAGGGAGCGGTGGATAACCGTCTTTCACCAGTCGTTCATTGATTTTCTTCCGCAGATAATCGAACGCATCTACGCAAGTGCTACCCGTAGTACATAGGACGATGTGGATATGATTTGGCATAAGGGAGAAGGAGTAGATCTTAAGGGAATACTTTAGAACAAGCAATCCTATCAAGATCATCCCATACGCATATTGGGCCGGGGTATGGAACAGACAGCCCTCCTTCCAGCCGTCTGTGCTCAGATGGTAATAGCCTTTTTTCCAACTGCGATACTCGTTTCGTTGCTTCCTTCTTTCGGTCATTTTGCTCATGGATGGGGGGTAGCATCCGGGCCAAACATACGGCATTTGCCTCAGGAAACCAAGAATCGGTTGAAAAGTTCTGTTGTTTCACATGATTTTTCTTGTGTTTCAACCGATTCTTCAAAAAAAACCGTACATTTGTTTATGATGAACGTAGGAATTATCGGCGCGGGGCACATTGCAGAAAAAGCAGCCCGCACACTTGTGCAAATGGATGGCTTTCAGTGCCTTGCCATCGGCTCCCGGTCTCTGGAAAAAGCGCAGGCCTTTGCCGCGCGTCTGTCCATTCCCCGGGCCTATGGCTCCTATGAGGACTTGCTACAAGACCCGGACATCGGCCTTGTGTATATTGCCACGCCCCATTCCTGCCATTTTGAGCAGGCCCGGGACGCCATCCTTGCCGGGAAACCCTGCCTGGTGGAGAAATCGTTTATGATGAACGCTGTTGAGGCCGCCACCATTTTGGCGCTTGCCCGGGAGAAAGGGGTATTTATTGCAGAAGCCATGTGGCCCCGCTACATGCCGGTTCGCGCCATCGCCCGGGAGGTGCTTGCCTCCGGAGTCATCGGCAAACCGCTTATGCTTACAGCCACGTTGGCGTATAATGTATCGGGGAAGGAACGGGTGCAACGCCTGGAATTGGGTGGCGGTGCCTTGCTGGACCTGGGGGTATATCTGCTCAACTTTGTACGCATGTACTGCGACAGCCCCATCCAGGACCTCAGCACTTCCTGCATCCGCGCAACTACCGGTGTAGACGCTTCCGAGGTAATCACGTTTATCCACGAGGACGGCACGCTATCCTCCGTACAGGCCTCCGGGTTTTCCCAGGGCGCAAATGAAGGAGTCATTGCCGGCACTACCGGCTACCTGGTCTTTGACGACCTTATCAACCCCACCTGCCTTCGTATCTGTAGAAAACGGCACATCATTGAACAGGAAATTCCTATCCCTCAGCAAATTACCGGTTTTGAATACCAGTTCCAGGCCTGTGCAGACGCCATCTCTGCGGGCCGATTGGAGCCTGAATCAATGCCACATGCAGAGACGCTTTACATCATGCACTTGATGGACCGTCTCCGCACGGAATGGGGCGTTCCTACTTCCTTTGTGGTGAAATAAGTCCCGCTACGGGCACGTTTTGGCGGGAAAACGTAGCACTGGCGGGCCGAAAGGTCCGCCAACGGCGCGTTATGGGGCCAAAACGTGGCGGTGGCGGGACCACCAGGTGGGAGATGCCCGGGGTCGGGGCCGGGCATGACGTGGCCAGGGCCGGGCATGACAGGAAGGCACGCAATTTGTTTTGCAGCAGGCGTTTATTTCTGCCTGCATGAACCGAATGTGCCTTATACTTGTACCTGTGAGCTTAGCGGTACCCGCTTGGAGCGCGCTGGCCCAGGAGACCGATTCCCTTGTCCTGAAGGAACAGGTTCTCTTGCAGGAGAACAGGCAGTATATCCAGATGGCCCAGCGCGACAAGGTTCTCTCCATCGAGCAGGCAGACAGTCTCCGGAGCATCACTATCGGCACGCTCGAAAAGCCCATCCAAGCAGGGATCGACCTTCTTTTTCAGGTTCGGGATTTCATCGACCACCAGTATGAAGAGCAGCTGCGGGCAGTGGACGAACCCGTCCTGGAGGAATACTATTACTCGGCAAGCAGAATGCTGCCCGACAAACTGGGAATGCCGGAAGGGTATGTGAGCCCCGAAGAGCGGGAGGCGGAAAGGCAAAAGCTGGCCATGGAGCAATTTGCCGAGTCCCTGGCCCGCGAATTCGAGCGGGAAAAACTTCCGGCGTGGCAGGAGTGGTGCATCCGGCACCTTCCCTTCTTCTTTGGCAGCCGTGCCTGGTACAAAGGAAAAACCACCTTCATTAATGGACATGAGGTCGCGGTACCGGCAGGGAACAGACAACCGACAGCCCGTCCTTCAGGAAGCAGCCGTTGACAGAGGCAAGGCACAGGGGGGAATGGGGTGCTCCTACCTCCTCTGTGGTGAAATAGGTCCCGCCACGGGCACGGTTTGGCGGGATTATTCCCCGGAATAGACGCCCTCGAAGAGGATGGTGCCGGAGGTGGATTCCCCGATGACGAACACAAAGGGGTGGTCGGCATAAAAATAGACCTGCCTGGGCTCTTCTCCCGGACCCACAGCGGATTCGGCTGCCATCTCCACGACAGTGACGGCGGCGGCTTCCGTACCCCACTCGGCAACGGAAATACGCGCTTTTTGGATCACTTTCCCTATCCAGTAATAGTAGTCGGCCTCCTGAGGGGCAAACATCCGGTCGAATTGGGCGAAACTGCGCTTGAAAGCGCGGTTGACGCCCATTGCCTGCAGGGATTCGTTCAGATTGAACTTGTTTTCTATATCGAACCTGGGAAGTTTTACATATACCTCGGCATCCTGTCGGAAATTTTGCTGAATTTCTTCCCAGGAGATGTTCTGCAGTTTCTCCAGCAGCCCATCCAGGTTATTTTTGTCCGGAAGCAGGATATACATATGGAACTTCCCGTTGGAGTAAGGCAAGTCCAACACGGTAAACCCGTCCATGGGAGCATAGCGGTGATAGCGCACATTGCGCATCATCTTTACCTTCTTTTTGCTCCCATTTCCGAGCGTAAAGTCCTCTTCGCTTGTTCCTTCTTCCAAGAACATGGGTCTATAGTCACTTCCGGCCCATCGGGCCTTGAAATACAGCGCATTCATCAGGTAGGCAACGGCCTCCTCAGAAATTTCGTCACTTTCCAACACCTTGTCGATAAATCCGTTGGTGTTCCTGCCGGCCCACTCGTTGATGCGGGCCGCCACTTGCGCCGGGTCGGAAAAATCCATGTTCTCCACTGCTGCGTAGTAGGTTTCCTCCACGGCTTGTTTAAAGGACGGGAGCAGCGGAAACTCATCATTCACCAGCAGGGCGTCCGTTACCTTCAGGGTGACATCCAGATCTACCGCCGGAAGTCGTTCCAGCAGGATTTTGCTGTAGGCATTGAGCGCGTCCATGCCCTCGTCCCCATAGCCCAGGAAGTCGATAATCTCCTGCAGGGTCTCGCCGCTAGCCCCATTGGCCGTCATGGCCAGGGCATATTGGAGGCTGAGGGGAGAGCAAATTAGATTCTTTCCCTGGTAGAGCTGCTTGAGGAAGCGGAAAGCCATGGCGTTTCCCGCCTGCACATACCCCTTCTGGGCGTCGGAGAGCTCCACTTTGGTTATTTGCTCGGTGGGGCTGGGCGATGAGATGGTGATTGGATTCTTTACGTTCACCGGCACCTTTGAGCATGCCACAACAGCCAACAGGCAGACAACAGCATAAACAAAACCCTTTTTCATCTTTCAGTTCAATTTACAGTTCACTCATAAAACCCCAACAGGGACGAATCCTTGCATGCACAAAGGTACAAAAAATAGTGGTTTTCCACTACTCCTCCGTACGGGATGGGCGTTTCCTACTTCCACTGTGGTGAAATTAGTCCCGCTACGGGCACGGTTTGGCGGGAAAACGTAGCACTGGCGGGCCGAAAGGTCCGCCAGCGGCGCAATAAGGGGCCAAATCGTGGCGTTGGAGGGACCTGCGGCAGGGGATGTCCGGTCTGAGCCCGTCATGCCCGCCGGCCCCGAACGGATATCACGGGCAGTACCCTATTGGACCGTAGTCTGCCGGGAGCCGGTGAAGGTGGTGGGATAGTCGCCGAAGTAGAGGGAGAAGCTGAGCATATTGCCGGTGACCATGCCGCTCAGCTTGTTAATCCGGTACTTCTGCTGCTCCACGCCGGTCGGGGAGTGGGGATACACATTGTCCGCGGTAAACGTATAATTGTTTCCGCTTCCGACGACCGTGACGGGGAGAACTGTCGTTACGGTGACAGGCATCTGGGGCACAAAACGGATGCGGTTCATGCGGATATCGGCCGTTTTCCCGTCCTCGGACAGCGTAAAGCTCACCTCAATATCCTTGTTTTCATAACTTCCGCCGTTGTATTCCACCCATACGGAGCCCTTGTAATGAAGGCCTACGCTATAGTCGATGGGAGCGCTGTCCTTGGTGCAGCATACCAAGCCGAGAAGGCTCAGCAGATAAATAAACTTTTTCATATAATGTTGATTTGAATACCGGCTTTGAAGCTGAGCGGTTTCCCCAGCTGGAAAAACTCCCTGCCCATGGATTTGAAATAAAAGGCCCTGTAGCGCGTATTGGTAAGGTTTTCGCCCTCCAGGTACAAGAGCACACGGCCGATAGTCACGCTGGCCCGGGCCCCAAGCGTAACATAAAAAGGCTCCGTCAGCGTATTTTCCTCGTTCCAGGCGATGGGGCCCGTACCGCGCATATGTGCCTGCAGGCTCACCTTGCTCCAGTTGTAGCCGGCGGCGGCAAACAGGGTATGGGCCGGACTGTAGGGGATGCGCTTGCCGGCATAGTCGGCGTTGCCGTCGCTGAACGACACAAAGCGGGCGTCGTTCCAGCCCCAGGCGGCATGCCCCACGAAGCCCCCTTTGCTGTACCGGACCTGCGCCTCCACGCCGTAACTCCGGCTCTTGCCCGCATTGGTCATCATGCGGCCGGTGGACATGCCCGGAGGAAACACCGTGAGCTGCTGCCGGAGCGCCGTGATGTAAAACGCGTTGGCGGCGGCACTGAACCCGCCCTTCCGGTAACTGAACCCGGCCTCGAAGTTCCAGGCTTCCTCCGGCTGGTATTCCGTCCGGTCGGCCCCAAAGGAGGTTCCGCCATCCAGGTGCACGCCCAAATCGGCCATCATGCCGTTCATGAGGCGGTTCTGGAGAATGTCGGAAAAAATCTGCGTGTTAAAACCGCCCGCGCGGTACCCTTTGGTGGCCGATGTATATATCCTGGTATTGGGGAACCCGCTGTATTCCACAGCCAGTTTGGGGAGAATAACCGGGACGCCATGCGAAAGGGTGCCGCTGTAACGGTCGGTAAAGGGACGCACCGCACTCATCATGCCGATGAGCTGGTAATGCAACGTAGCGGTGCTGTTATAGCGCATGAACGCGCCTTCGTAATCCACGCGGAGGCCTGCCGTGAACTGCCAGTTCCCCAGCGGGAAGTGCGACTCATGGTACAGCGCCGCATTCCAGGTGAAAATGTCAAAATCGCTGCCGACAAGGAGCTCATTATCAGGAATATCCAATGTGCCGATACTCTCCGGAATGCCCCTGTTGGCGTTGTCCAGGATGAGGCTTTGGATACCGTCGCGCTTGAACAGCACCGGCGCCTCCATGCGGTTGTATTTGAAAAAGGCGAAGACGCCGCTCACGGGCTTCCAGTGCTTGTACTGGCGCCTGGGCCGGACGATGACCTCCAAGGTATGGGCCGGGCTCCGCTGTTTTTGCTGCAGGGTGAAGATGCTGCGGGGCGTATAGTCCTGGTCCATGCGCATGCGGTCCGCCAGAAACTGAAGCGAGGCGATGCCGTCTATCCGGACCTTTTCACCTTCATAATGCAGCTTGAAACCTTCCAGGACCGTGAGGCGGCGGTAGCTTCCCTCGTCATTGTAGCTGACCGGCTGCCGGACGCCGTTCTCCCACAGGCCATAGGCGAAACCGCCTTCCGCAGACAGGCCCGCCTGCAGGAGGTTGGACATCCGCCATCGTTCCGACAGCTGCCGGTCCCAGCGCCAGCGCAGCTGACCGCCGTTGTAAGGGTCGGCCCAGGCATCCTTGTATTCGTTCTTGAACCAGCCCCTGGAATGCCGATAGCCCATGCTGAACGCATGTTCGCCGTGATGCCAGGAAAGCTGCGCACGGACGTGGTGCGCCAGTCCGTATTCCAACTGCGCCCGCAGCCGTTCCCCGCCGCCGGGGGCTTCCGTGCGCACGGATAAAACGCCTTGCAGCGCATTGCGGCCGTAAGCGGTTCCCTGCGGCCCGTGCAGAAATTTCACGGAGGCGATGTCCAGGTAATCAAGGTCGTAGCTGTTCTTGTCCAAAATGGGGAAATCGTCGATATAAAGGCCGATTACGGGATTCTCCATCCGGGAACCGAAGCCGCGGACATAGATGGAGGACGTGAGCGATGCCCCATAGTCCGGAAGATGGATACCCGGCACCAGCGCCTGCAAATCTTTGGGATTATTTACGCCGTATTGCTGAAGTTGCCGCGCCGAAACAGCCGTCACGGAGGCCCCGGCGGGCATTTCTTCCTTCGCCGCCGTCACGTACGAAGGCGCCAGCGTATCGGAAGGCGCTGAAATAAGGAGCGATATGAGGGCCGACAGCAACACGGGTCTGCAAAGTTAGCGCATAGCAATGGGACGATTTAGAATAATAGGCGCAGCGTGTAGGATTTTTTACACTTTGCGCGTCGGGCAGGGGAAAAAGAGGTGCGCGCTTCGCCAAATTCTTCGTATCTTTGTACAATATGGCAAAGAAAGAGTACATACAGGTGAGGGGGGCACGGGCCAACAACCTCAAGAACATGGATGTGGCCATCCCCCGGGGGGAATTTGTAGTAGTAACCGGTCTGAGCGGTTCCGGAAAAAGTTCGCTGGCGTTCGACACCATTTATGCGGAAGGCCAGCGCCGCTACATGGATACCCTTTCCACCTATGCCAAGCACTTCATGGGCATCCTGGAAAAGCCTGAGGTAGAGGAAATTACCGGTCTGAGCCCCATCATTGCCATCGAACAGAAAACCACCGGCAACAATCCGCGCTCCACGGTGGGTACCATCACGGAAATCTACGACTTCCTGCGCCTGCTGTACGCCAAAGGCTCCCGGGCCTATTCCCCGGAAAGCGGCAAGGAGATGGTCCGGTACACGGACGCCCAGATTGTGGACCTGATTATGAGCCAGTACAGCGGCCGCAAGTGCTACCTGCTCTCTCCGCTTGTCCGGGGCCGCAAGGGTCACTACCGGGAGCTCTTCGACCAAATGCGCAAACGGGGCTACACGGAAGTGCGCATAGACGGTGAAATTCTTGAGCTGCAAGGCGTTACTGCATTGGACCGATACAAACCCCACTTCATTGAACTGGTGGTGGACCGGCTCAAGCCCGCCGCCGGGGACGACCGCCGTGTGCGCGAGTCCGTATCCCGCGCGCTGAACCTGGGCAAGGGGTCCGTTGCCATCCTGGACCAGGAAACAGGCGGACTTTCCCACTATTCCAAACACCTGGTGGACCCGGAAAGCGGACTCTCCCTGCAGGAACCGCAGCCGCACAGTTTTTCCTTCAACTCGCCGCAGGGCTACTGCCCGCACTGCAAAGGCCTGGGGACCATTGTGGACGTAAACATGGACACCATCATCCCGGACCGCAGCAAATCCGTGGCGGACGGCGGCATCGTCCCGCTCGGGAAGGTGAGGGAGAACCGCAAATTCGACATCATCCGGGCCATCGCCCGCAAATACGACTTCAGCCTGTACGACCCCATCGACGCCCTTCCGGACGAGGCCGTAAGCCTGCTTGTGTATGGCTCCGAAGACCTGTTCCGCGTAGGTGAAGGCAACCTGAGCGAGATGGAAAGTTGGGGCGGAGTCATCGATAACATCGAGGACACCGTAACCTGTCCCGTATGTGGCGGCACGCGGCTGAATGCCGACGCCCTGTGCTTCCGGGTGGACGGCAAGACCATTCCGGAGGTGGCGGCCATGGAAATGACGGAGCTGCGGAGCTGGCTGGATACCATCCCGGAGGGGTTTAGCCAGCGGGAGAAAAACGTGTCGCGGGATATCTTGAAGGAGCTCCGGGAACGAGTGCAGTTCATGCTGGACGTGGGGCTGGACTACCTGTCGCTGGACCGTCCCACCGGTTCGCTCTCCGGCGGCGAGAGCCAGCGCATCCGCCTGGCCACGCAAATCGGCTCCAAGCTCGTGAATGTGCTGTATATCCTGGACGAACCGTCCATCGGCCTGCACCAGAAAGACAACCGCAAGCTCATTGCCTCGCTCAAGGCACTGCGCGACGAGGGCAATTCCGTGATGGTGGTGGAGCACGACGCGGAAACCATGCTCAGCGCAGACTGGCTGGTGGACGTGGGGCCGGGCGCCGGCGAGAATGGCGGCCATATTTGCCTGAACGCACCGCTGCAGACGCTCCTGAAAGGGAAGAAAATGGATGCCGATACGGCTGCGCACGCGGTTATCGGCCCTTCGGTTACGCTGGATTACCTGACGGGCAAGCGGGAGATTCCCGTACCGGCGATGCGCCGCAAAGGCAACGGCCTCTTCCTCACGCTCAAGGGCGCCACGGGCAACAATCTCAAAGACGTGGACGTAAGTTTCCCGCTGGGCTGTCTCATCGGCGTGGCGGGCCTGTCCGGTTCCGGTAAGAGCTCGCTGGTGAACGAAACCCTCATGCCCATCCTCAAGCAGAAGTTCTACCGTTCCAAGGAGCGGCCGCTGCCGTACAAGGCCATCGAGGGGGTGGAGCATATCGACAAGCTCATCGAGATTGACCAGAGCCCCATCGGCCGTACGCCCCGTTCCAATCCGGCTACTTTTACGGCTGTGTTCAACGACATCCGGCAACTGTTCGAGGAGACGCAGGACGCCAAGGTACGCGGCTACAAGGCCGGCATGTTTTCCTTCAACGTGCCCGGCGGCCGCTGCGAGGAATGTAAGGGCGCCGGCATCAAAGTTATCGAGATGAGCTTCCTTCCTTCCGTTCACGTCGCTTGCGAGGCCTGTGGCGGAAAACGGTACAAGGAAGACACCCTGGCGGTGAAATACAAGGGCAAGAACATCAACGACGTGCTGGAAATGCCCATCAGCGAGGCCTACGAGTTCTTCAAGCCCGTCCCGCGCATCGCCGCCAAGTTAAAAGCCCTGGTCGATGTCGGCCTGGGGTACATCCACCTGGGACAAAGTGCCGTAACGCTGTCCGGCGGCGAGAGCCAGCGCATGAAACTGGCTGCGGAACTGTCCCGCCCTTCCACCGGAAAAACCCTGTACATCCTGGACGAACCCACCACCGGCCTCCACTTCGAAGACATCAACGTGCTGCTGGGCGTGCTTCAGCGCCTGGTGGACGCCGGGAACACGGTAATTGTCATCGAGCACAACCTGGACGTGCTCAAATCTATGGACTACCTCTTTGATATGGGCCCTTCCGGCGGACGCAAGGGTGGCCGCATCGTGGCGCAGGGAACCCCCGAAGAACTGGCCCTGGACCCGGATTCCGTCACCGGCCCCTTCCTGAAGGACGTGTTGTAGGCGAGCAACCGCCCCGCCAGTGCTACGTAAAAGGCCCGATTCGTGGCGCTAAGGCTGGTTTTGACCAGAAGCGCTGCCTACTTCACTTCGCCCTTCGGCAAGCACAGGGCAAGTTTCAGAATGACAGACTCGTGTCATTCTGAGGCAGGTTCACCTGCCGAAGAATCTACTTTTTACACCATCATCTACTTTTAGTCAGCCCAGCGCTACGGTTTGGCCCCATATCGCTTCACTGGCGGACCGAAAGGCCCGCCAGTGCCATGTTTAAGTGGTAAAATGCTCCCGTGGAGGAACTATTTGTTCAAGTTTACCTTGTGATGGATTTTCTTGAACTGCGCCTTCCCTCCCCAAGACAGTGTTTCGTCATCTTCTAACACAAGGTCGTAATACGTATCATATCTTGAGAAGAAAATGTGCAACGTGACATTATTCCCAGATATCTCGTAGGTGAAATCGAACGAGGAATAGATAGCATCATAGACACCATCCGTTGCACTCTTAGTGTAATATATACCAGAGTGATTATCGTAAAAGACTAATATTCCGGGAGATTCTATTTCTTCCCAAGACGTCCCTTTTAAAGGAGAGACATTCTCCTTCTGGCAACAGGCACAAAAAATGATGAACAGTGCACACGATATGAGAACAAGCAGTTTTTTCCACATAGTATTATTGACTTACAATTTCACGGATAAGAATGAAAGAAACTAAATGATGCGTCTTCCCAACCAACTTATAGGGATATAACTACCAAGGATATGTCGGGTAGCGGTAGAGGGTGTTGTTTCCGATTATGTACAATTTATCATCATATATGGTCGGGTAAGGGCCCCAGAAATTCGACCACCCTTTTTCCGGACATTCAATATAATCCAACCTTTCACCTGTCTCTATGTCTAAGATGTCAATTTTGTTTTTTCTGTTTATAAAGTAAGCATACTTTCCAGCCTGAGTAACAAAATAGGACCCATAATTGTCAAACAAATATTTGACTTCCCCAGTTTTTCTGTCATATCCAATGGTGGCATTTATGGCACATTTCATC
>CADAIT010000021.1 GCA_902788095.1 uncultured Bacteroidia bacterium
TTCGGCAAACTTGTCGTCGCAGTCGAAGATATACAGGTCATCGTCAAAGAAGAAGAAATTCCCCATTGCCTTGTATCCGAACTTGTCTTCGTCAATGATGTATCGAATCAGGATATCCGGCTCGTCCCATGGAATCCCGGCGCCGATTGTGTACAGATGCTCTTGGCAAAGCCTCTGCAGAACTTCCATATTGACGACCGGCGGAGCTGCTTGCTTCCTCTTTTCAAGTGGTTCGATATCGTCCAGAAGCTGGACAAACCATTCATTCGGAAAGGAGACATTCGGCAGTTTCAAAGCTTCCTTGAACAGCGGAGCCATGTCCTTGTCCTTGAAGCCGGCAATACCGCAGCCGATTCTGGTAAGCAGAAATCGATTCATCGGATGCTGACGGGCGTATTCTATGAAGTCATCGACATAGGGTTTGATGGCCGACAGCGGTCCGTGCATCGTCGGGATTGCGTAGCATTGGCCCTGCGGTCCAACTCCGTTGCCCCACTCTGCGCCAAAATGGTCGTAGGCATAGCGCGCAGCTCCGCCCATGTGCCGGCCTTCCAGATTGCTGCCGAAAACGAATACCTCACACTTAGAGAGTTCCGTGATGTTGTCTGGAGCAAGTCTCTTTGTTTTCTTTTGCATATGTACTTTCGGATAACTAACGCAAATATCGCAAATTACGGCAAGGAAAGCAAATGTCCCGTCCCTAAAAGAGGTTGGGATATCTGTGACAATGAGAACGTAATCGGCTATGATTTCATCTGCTGTGGCCGGGCATCGGCTGGATCCTTCCGGAAGTAATCGACTTCGCAGTAGGTGTGGGCGCAGAGGCGGTAGTTGTCCTGGAAGCCGAAGTAGTTCTTCAGGATGGTGGCAATGAGGCCAGGAAGGCGAGGGTCTCCGGCGAGGGCTGTGAGGTCGAAGGAGTCCTGGCCATCGCCATAAGGGTCATCGAAGCCGACGCCTTCAGGAGAGTAGCGGAACCTATCGGCCCTTTCTTTGGTATCGAAGTAAATGACCGTAATGTTCTGGTACATCGGCCCGCCGTTCTCTTGATGGCCACTGATGGTGATGTGCAGATCATCGTCGCTTTCGGTTTCGCCCAGGTCGGTGGCGATGAAGCCGCCTTCGTGGGTGAAGGGGATGCGCTCGAAGTTATCGGCCAGGGCTTTGCGGATGACGTCGGTGATTTCACTAATGTCCCGTTAAGGGACGTTTAAAAGTCTATAACTATATTATTTTTAATTATATACGCGTTTTTAGGGTGTACACGATATAAATTGATACTTTTGCGGCTGTTATCAGTGATATAGCCGTCATGCCCGGCTCCGACCGGGCAACTCATCCTCAAAAAAGCCCATTTTTAAGGACGAGAAGGCCAAAACCACCCTCTCGTCCTCAAAAATGCCGCAAAATAAGGATGAGCACTTTGTCTACAGCTGCAGCGTGGCGGTCTTGAGGCCGCGGGCCTTCACGGTGACGGTGACGGGACCTTCGCCGGTGCGGCGGACAATTGCCGATGCCTTCCCGTGGAAGGCGGGCAGCGTGTGGATGTAGAACGGCACGTGGGAGGTGGGGTCGCCGGCATCGGTGGCCAGGATGACCGCCGGACCTTTTACGCTGAACGACAACACGTCGGAAGCATCCGGGACCAGGTTGCCCCTGCGGTCCAGCACATCCACCGTCACGTAGGTGAGGTCCGCGCCGGCATAGTCCACACCGGCCTCCAGCCTGACCGCCTTCCCGGCGGTGACCACCTTGTCACGGGCCCATTCGCGGCCGTTTTTATAGACAATGACATCCACGGTGCCGGGCCGGTACACCACCTGGTCCCAGACAAAGCGGTAGCCGCTGCGTACCTGGCGGCCCTGGGACTTGCCATTGACAAACAGCTCGGCCTCGTCGCCGGAACTGTACACGTGAACCGGAGTAAGCTGACCTTCCCGGCCGGGCCAGGTCCAGTGCGGCAGGATGTGCGCCATGGGAAGATTCGGGCGCCAGCGGGCCTGGTACAGCCAGTAGCGGTCCTTGGGGAAACCGGCCAGGTCCATGATGCCGAAATAAGAACTGCGGGACGGGAGCGGCACGTCGCTTATGACCTGGCCCCAGCCCTCCACCATTTTTCTGTAGGCTTCCTTCTCTTCCTCCGTATGGAAGTTGGTGAAGACGGAGGGGTCCAGATTGAACGGCGTGGGCTCGCCCAGATAGTCGTAGCCGGTCCATACGAATTCGCCTGCGCACTCCGGCACGGCATCCTCGTACTCCCATTCATAGTCCGGTTTGGAGGCCCAGCCGGGGGCATACAGGTCATAGGAACTTACCTGGAAAGGCGCTTCCATGGCCCAGCCCTTGCCTTTTTCCTGCTCTACCGGGAAGCGGTAATAACCGCGCGTAGAGATGCAGGACGATGTTTCCGAACCATAGAAAGGCTGGTCCGGGTGGGCGTCGCGGAATTCCGCATACAGGCGTGGCTTGTAATTGAAGCCGTAAACGTCCAGGGTGCCGGCATAGGGCTGCGAGGCCGCCCAGGGGTTGTCGTTGCCGGCGGTGGTGGGGCGGGTGGGGTCCTCCCGGTGGCAGATGTCGGTAAGCATCTGGGGAATCCACCAACGGCTGGCATCGCCCTGTTCCCCACATTCGTTGCCGATGCTCCAGGCAATGACGGAAGGGTGGTTGCGGTCCCGGTGAATCATGGCCACCAGGTCCTTTTCCGCCCAATCGGCAAAGAGCGTTGCGTAGCCGTTTTCCTTCTTGGGCCAGGTCCAGGTGTCCGTGAGCTCGTCCAGCACCAGGAAGCCCATGCGGTCGCACAGGTCCAGCAGTTCCGGAGCGGGCGGGTTGTGGCTGCAGCGGATGGCGTTGCAGCCCATGGTCTTGAGCATTTCCAGGCGACGGACCCAGGCGTCCTCGTTCCAGACGGCTCCCAGGGCGCCGGCATCATGGTGCAGGCACACGCCTTTCAGGAAGGTCCGGGCTCCGTTGAGGAAGAATCCGTCCGGTTTCCACTCCGCCGTACGGATGCCGAAAACCGTGTCGTACGTATCCGTGCTCCCGTTTTCCAGGCCGATAGTGGTGCGGGCCACGTAGCGCTCCGGAGTGGCCGGCGACCAGCGGTGCGGGTCCGTCACGATGAACTGCTGTTCCAGTTCGCGGCCGTCATACACCTGCGTCTGCATGTCGGCATGGGCCACCACGATATTGTCATACAGGATATCCGTACTCACCGTAACCGGCTGCGGCTTGTCCGTCTTCATCTTGAGACGGAGGCTTACCGCGGCCCTGCTGCCCTCCGCACGGGTGGTGACATACGTGCCCCAATGGGCCACGGCGGTCTTTTCCGTGCGGGTAAGCCATACGTTGCGGTAGATGCCGCCGCCGGGATACCAGCGGGAACTTTCCGGCTTGTTGTCCAGGGCGATATCGACCTTGTTCTCCCCTTCATGCAGCCAGGGGGTGAGTTCCACGGACCAGGAGGCATAGCCGTAGGGCCAGCCGCCGGCCTCGCGGCCGTTTACATATACTTTGGCGTTGGAGAAGGCGCCGTCCACTTCCAGGCGGAGGTTTTTTTGGAGGTCGTCGGCGCTCACCTGCAGCGTTTTGCTGTACGTAGCCTTGCCCCACCAGGCCAGTTTGCCGGATTCGCCCGGATTTTCCTGGAGGAAAGGCTGCTCCACGCCCCAGTCGTGGGGAAGGGTCAGCACCCGGGAGGTCCCGTCCTTGGTAAAAGTCCAGTCTTCGTTCCACAATTGCCGGCCGGCCGGCTGGGCCAGTGCGAGCACCCCCGCGCCCATCAAGATAGTTATCAGCAGTGTCTTTTTCATAGTGCGAATTTACGTATTTTTTCGGGAAGCTGCCCTTCGGCCTATTTTGCGGACGAAAACCGATTCCAGATAGCCTGGACGGGAAGAATGGCGATGAGCGGCGGGAGCCAGACGTTCATGGCGGAAGGGCTCACCCTGCGACGCCGGCGGAACATGGCCTTGAGCGTGCGCCGCACCAGCCATTCGGGCGTGTGGATGAGACGGATTCTCACGCCCATGTCCATCAGCGAGGGCTTCAATTTATACAGCGGCGTGGCAATGGCCGCCGGGCACACCGTGGTCACCCCCACCCCGTATGGCCGCAGCTCGTAAGACAGCGACAGGCCGAAACTCCGCAGATAGGCCTTGGTGGCCGCATACAAGGTGATGCCGGGGACGGGCAGACGCGCCGCCATGGAGGACACAATGAGGATGTACCCGCTCCCCCGCTGCTTCATGGCTTCCCCGAACAGGATGCTCAGGCGGGTGATGGTGCTCACATGCAGGTTCAGCATGGCCTGCACGCGGTCCAAATCGGCCCCGGACAATTCCTTGAAAAAGAACATGCCGGCGTTGTTCACCAAAACATCCGGCACCAGGCCGCGCCCCTGACAGCAGGCAAAGAGCGCATCGGCCGCATCCGGCTGCGCCAAATCCTGAAAATGCCCTTCCACCTTCACGGGATATTGTTCGGACAGGGCCGACACAGCCGATTCAAGCTCCTCCTCCCGGTTGCTCACCAGAAGCAAGTCGTACCCTTTTTCCGCCAGCTGGCGGGCATATTCCAGCCCCATGCCGGAGCTGCCTCCTGTGATTAATGCGACCATCTTTTCTCCGCTTTTTCAATTTCCCGGCGCAGCGCCCGCGGCAACTGCCCGGCGCACTGGTTGCACCGCATTTCCAGCGTGTACATACGCCCGATGCAGTAATTGGAGTGCCTGCATTCGCTGCGTTCCACTTCCCCGTTGTGCAGTTTGTTCACAAAATCCGTGTCCCGCACCAGCGCACGGGCCATCTGCAGGGCATCGAAGCCCGCATCCAGCACTTCCTCCATGCCCGCACGGGACACCATGCCGCCCACGTAAATGAGAGGCAGTTTCACCGCCGCCCGGAAGGCCTTGGCATCGTCCAGAAAATAGGCATCCTTGTACGGGACGGTGGGTATCATGAGGCGGCCGAACATGCGCACCAACGCCTTGAGCCACCAGAATTTGCGCACGTCCATGTAATGCGCCAGCGTCTTTAACGGCATGGCCCCGCGCATCACCGCCATGGGCGCCTTGCTCACAAAGCCGGCCGACAGCACGATGGCGTGCACCCCCAGCCGTTCCAGCTCGCGGGCCACCTCCAGGCACTCCTCGCGCTGCATGCCGCTCCGGAAGCCGTCGTACATGTTCATCTTCACCACCACGCCCATATCGTCCCGGGCCGCTTCCATCACGCGGCGGATGACCTTTTGCATCAGGCGCATGCGGTTCTCCAGGCTTCCTCCGTATTCGTCGTGCCGATGGTTGGTGTACGGCGACAGGAACTGGCTGATGAGGTAACCGTGTCCCGCATGGATTTCCACGCAGTCGAAGCCGGCCTGACGGGCCAGTTCCACGGCATGGCCGAAATCGTCCGCCAGCGCGTCGATTTCCTCCTTGCGCAGTCCCCGGAAAAAGGTGGGCGAATAGAGGTTGAAGCCGGTGGAAGCACCGACCGGCGTACATCCGCAGGTGGCGCGGTGCGTCATGTTGCCGCAGTGTCCCAGCTGGATGGAAGCCTTGGCGCCCTGGGCATGGATGGCGTCGGTGATGTCTTTCAGGGCGGGAACAATTTCTTCCCGCATCCACAGCTGCCCGTCGAACGAAAGCCCGCTCCGGCTCACGGAAGCATAGGCCAGCGTAGTCATGCCCACGCCGCCGCGGGAAACCGCCACGTGATAGTCCTTCAGGTCCTGTGACGGCCTGTTGCCATAGGCCATGTTCTCAAAGGCCGCCGAACGGATGATGCGGTTGCGCAGCGTCACGGGGCCAATCTGCACCGGAGTAAAGATGGGAGAGCTGATAGGAGACATACCTCAAAAGATAAAAGGAATGATGCGCTTGGTTCTTCCCGTGTCCAATTGGTCCGGAAATTCCTGCCGATACCCGTTGTAAATCCGCGCGGCCCGCGGCGCCAGGTTGGCAAAGGTCCACAGCGCAAAAACAGCGCCTGACAGCGACCAGGTGAGGATGGCAAAGCCCGTCCACTCCACCAGCTCGCCAAAATAATTGGCGCTGGTCACCCAACGGAACATACCGCCCCGGGGCAGGTAATGGGCCGTGTCGCCGGGTTTTCGCAGGTTGCGGATAATCCCGTCCGAATGGATGTTGACGCCCATTCCCAGGAAGAACAGCACCGTGCCCGCGATGAAAGGGATGCCGGTGAGCCAGTCGGCGCTGTAATAATCGGCAGGCGAAACGTAAAACAGCCAGCCGCCCTGCATATATGCGTTGAGGGTGTTGAACAGCACCGCCGTGGCGATGATGCTCAGCGGCATCTTGCTGCGTCCGCGCATGAGCCAGGGGAACACGAAGGCCCGATGGAAGTAGTGCAGCTCGAAAAGCAGCAGAAACACCAGGCGCACCCCGTCTTCGCGACGGTCGGAGAACCACCAGAGCAGCAGCATGGCCACGAATACAGGCGCCTCCATGAGCATCCAGCCCACCCGGTTATCTATGGCCGGTCCCCACTGGGGCCGATAGAATTTCCCGTAACCGGCATCTACGAAAAAGAGGCATACGAACACCACCGCGGCCATGACGGTCATCGCGATGAGCACCACGTTAAAGGTCGAGACAGAAAACATCTATTGAGCGAGTTGCAGTTTGATGAGGGCCCGCTTCAGCTCAGGGCCGTAGGCGTAAGCCCCCACATCCAGGCTGTCCAGGAGATAAAGGTCCTCCCCTTTGAAGAGGGTTTTCTGGGCCAGGGCCTGAATCTGGGCCTCCCGGTCCAGGGACTCCTTGGGAATGACCAGATGGCAGGGAATGACGTATGCGATGGGGTTCAGGGCCACGGCATGGGCCACGGCGCGAACCCCCTGCGGATTGCCGGCGAACGAGGCCAGCTCCGTATAGCTGTACAGCTTCCGGGGCAGTTCGAACAGCGTTTTCCACACTTTTATCTGGAACGGCGTTCCAAAAAGCCGGAGGTCTTCCCAGCCGAGATAGGCGGCAAATTCCACCAGTTCATCCGTGTCGATTTTACGGGTTCCCAGCGAGAAGGTTTCCTCCGCGGGCAGGCGGGCCAGTTCCGCGCCGATATGGGGAAGATGGCGGTAGTCAGTCGCAATGGATGCGACCTTCCCGTCAATTTCCGTCACAATCCATTGGGTATCCATATTACTTCAGATAAGGTTTCAATTGTTCCCAGGTCACCTCCACCGAAATGGCGCCCAGGGCATACGGGGCCACGTCATAGGGCTGGAACACCCAGGTGATGCCGCTCCGGTCCGGACAGAAGTTTCCGTTGGGCAGCACCTGGTCGAACCAGATGCTTTCCAGGGCGTCCGTATCTTCCGCCAGCGATGCGCGGAGGCTGTCCTGCATGAGTTTCCCCACCGGCTCCTGGTACCCTTCCCGGAACAAATCCCCTTCGGTCACCAGCGCGCCGGTCCCGGGATGGAAGACCAGATAGGTGATGGTGTACATCCCGTGCGCACCGCCCCGGAAGGAGGAATAGGTGACGGCGTAGCATTTGTTTTTGTTCCAATCGTCCAAAAAACTGCCTTCAATCTCGTCGCTCCAGCTCCGTATGCCGGCCGGAAATTCCGAGGAGGAGGCGTTCTCCGTCAGGTATTCGTCAATCAGGTTTTCACGATACCGGATGGCCGATTCTTCCACGGTGCCCGGCGCCTCTTCGAGGCCGAATGCCGTAGTAAGCAGCATATTGTTGATTTGTCGGCCGGCGTCCTTGGACAGACCGCCCGTCACATATTCCAGCGAAAGGGAATAGTAAAGGGAATCGGCCGACGCTTCGCTGAGCGGCATCACCATATTGTCCTCATAGATTGCGGTTTGGAACGAGTTGCAGCCGACGCAGAGGATAAGCGCCGCCGCCCAGTAAAAACATTTTTTCATAGGTTCAGTCATTGTTCAATTCCGTAACATCGACAGGCCTTTCCCGCCGGTCTCCAATCAGGTAACGGGCGTAGTGATCGGCCATTTTCCAGAAGAAGTAATCGTTCATGTCCCCGAAGCCGTGGCGCTGGCCGGGCAGGATGACCAGGTCGAAGCGCTTGCCTGCCCGGATGAGGGCATCCACCACGCGTATGGTGTTGGCGGGATTCACGTTATTGTCATTGTCGCCGGTGACCAGCATCAGGTGCCCTTTCAGGCGCGAGGCCAGCTCCTGGTTGGTGTCAATCTTGTACACGAAGGTCGTGTCCCCCTTGGCCACCTTCTCCTGGATGCCGTGGTGCTGCTCGCTCCACCAGCGGTTGTAAATGCTGTTGTCGTGGTTGCCGGCGCAGGAAACGGCCGCCTTGAAGAAGTCGTTGTACTTGAGAATGGCCGCCGTGGACATGAAGCCGCCGCCGGAGTGGCCGTGGATGCCCACACGGTTTATATCGATGAACTTGTGGCGGCCCGCCAGCTGCTGGATGGCGTATTTCTGGTCCTCCAGGCCATAGTCCCGAAGGTTCCCGTAGCCGTAGTTGTGGTACCACTTGGAGCGGTTGGGATGGCCGCCGCGGTTGCCCACGGTAATCACAATCATGCCCAGCTGCGCCAGTTGGTCCGTCCGCAGGTTAAAACGCCAGGAAATGTCGTTGGCCTCCACCTGCGGGCCGGGATACACGTAATCCGCAATGGCATAGACCTTGGTGGAGTCAAAGTCGAAGGGCTTGTGCATCTCTCCCCAAAGGTCGGTGATGCCGTCCGCCGCCTTCACCTTGAAGCGCTCCGGGAAGCGGTATCCGGCCGCGAGGAGGCGCGAGAAGTCCGCCTCTTCCAGCGCCGTACGCCGGCCCGTAGCGGTGTTCACCAGCATTACGGCAGGTTTGCAGTCCACGCGGGAATAATTGGCTACCAGATACTTGCCGTTATCTGAGGCCGTGGCCAGCACGTCCATGTCGTCCATATCCAGCTGTACCATGGCACCGCCGGTGAGCGGAACGCGGTAATTGTGCATCTGATAAGGGTTTTCCTCTTTGTTTACCCCACAGGCGCTCACCACCAGATAGGAGGCGGTGCCGCCCAGCACGTCTTCCACGTGATAGGCGCCTTCCGTGAGGTTTTTCTTGAGGGTGCCGTCCGCGCCGTACAGGTACAGGTTGGCCCATCCGCCGCGCTCGCTCCACCACACGAAGTCTCCATTGGGAAGGAAGTACGGGGCCCGGTTCTCAACGTAGGTGTTCATGCGTTCCGCGACGAGCGTTCGGGTGCTGTCCCGGCCCACTTCCACCTTGCACAGGTCCAGGCGCTTGAGGTCCCGGCTGCGGCGCAGGAGGTAGAAATGGTCGTTGCCGCCCAGCCATTTGATGCTGTAATAGTCGGCCGCGCGCTCCTTGACTGTGGACGGGGCGGTCAATATCTCGCCGTCCTGGTCCTTGAAGGCATTCCACTTCACTTCCTGCTGATTCCCCTGCAGGTCCATAATCAGCAGTTTTCCCTGCGGGCCGGGTTCTCCGGGCATCTGGTAATGGTAGGCTTCCAGCTCCGGCCGGGGTCTGGCCAGCGAATTGATTACCCAGAATTCTTTCACGGAGCTCATGTCCCAGCGGACGAGGGCGAAGTGCCGGCCGTCCGGGGCCCAGTGGACACGCGCGAAGTTGCGGGCGGTGGTATCCGACTCCATGTCGCCGCTGTAGTTGTCTTCCAGGTAGGAGATGTTCCTGCTGCCGTCCGTAGTGAGGGCCCGCTCCACCAGGGTGCTGTCCTTGGAGTCCTTGGCCGCCTTTTTCAGGTTTTCCCTGTCCATCACCCACAGGTTGTGGTTCTTGATATACAGGCCCACGCTGCCGTCCGGGCTGACATTGGCCCAGGAGGGATATTCGTCCTCGTGCTCTTCCGTATCCCAGCTGAGTTCCCCGGAGGCGATGTCGTAATAAAAACGATAGTTCACGAACTCGTCCGTGGTGTTCCCGAGGCTGTCCCGTTTGGGGGTTTTGGACTGCATGTCCCACTGGAAGCGCTTGTCCTCCTTGAGCTCCAGATACAGGTTCAGATGCTGGGCATCGTACGGGTCCCGGGTGACTTCCGTAAGCTGCCGGGCCAGTTTTTCCAGGTCGAACACTTCCGTCTTGGCGCCCGTCGCGGCATTTACGATATAGTATTTGGTCCCTTCCGCCGTTTTCCAGCTGTACCAGAACCGGTCGCTTTCCGCGAACCAGTTGGGGCGGATACGGGTGCTGTACACCATGTTGCGCAGCTGTTTGGAAGAGAACCGGGCAGCCTGCTCATAATTGGCCTTTTGTACCTTGTGCGGCGTCTGCGGTTTTTGTGCCTGCAGGGTAAGGCACACGCCCAGAGCCAGGGAGATGAGGAAGCACTTCATACGCTAAAAAGCAATCTTTTGCTAAAGATACGAAAAAAAAATGACATTGCTCATGTCCCCGGTCTTAAACAAGCAGATTCTTCGGCAGATGAACCGGCCTCAGAAAGACACGAGGCTGTCATTCTGAACGACATGAGGCTGTCATTCTGAACGACACGAAGCTGTCATTCTGAACGAAGTGAAGAATCTTTTTAGCCGGACCTCCGTTTGTGTTCTCGCGCTACAGGTCCGAATGGAGCTTCTTGGAAATCTTGAGACCGCTCCGGATGGCCTTCAGGTCCCCTCTGGAAAGAGAGGTTCTCCCGACGCTCAGGTGCTTGCCGAGGAAGCCTTTATGGAGGACCGCCACTACGGTGCCGCCGTCCGCGCAAGGGAGTTCTATTTGCGTTCCGTCCGCCTCGGAAAACAGGTCGATAAGGTCCTCAAGGCTTTCCAGGGCATCCTCATAACGCTCCCCAAGGTGCAAAGCCACGCCGTCTCCCGTGCCGATGGAAAAGGACGACCCCGGCGTTTGGATATCCAGGGAGGAGGTCGTGATGCTCGCCGCAAGAATGAAAGCGGGGATCCCCTCCGCGTCCTTCACTTTGTAGAGGGTGATTTGCTCGTCTCCGCTCTCGATGCTGGCCAGTTCCATTTCTCCGCCGGCAGGAACGTCTCTCTGGGCATAGGCCACCGTGGCAGAAAGGACGATGGCAAGTACAAGTAACAACTTTTTCATTTCCGGAATCTTTTTTTCCCTGCCTCCCTGCAAAAATCGGGCGCAATGGCATCGACCCCGCGTCCGCTGCGTTCCCCCGGAGGACAGGGCTCGCTTCTTTCGACTCGCATTTGTGCCGCATCGTCTCCAACGCATTGGGTAGAGAAAGTGGGGGGCGGGCGGGTAGGTGAGCGAGCGGATGGGCGAGTGGGTGGGCAAGCGAGTGGGTGGGCAAGCGGGTGGGCGGGCAAGCGAGTGGGTGGGCAAGCGAGTGACAGCTAAACAACTGAACCATAGTGTGTTATACAACATTTCTCGTTCGATTTTTGAACGAGGATTATGTTATTTCTTGCTGATACTCAACGAGTTAAGTGTCACACGTCTCGCCCGATGCACCCATTGTCCCGAAGGCCTGGTGATCGCTAATCGCCGGGGAAATTCGGTCATGTGGTACCCCTATCCTCCTGCCATCGCGTGCCCAATTTCCCAAGCGCATCCGGATCCCGGAGTTTAGGCTTAGGTCTGCCTCACCTCCAAATCTGCCCTTGCCTCCCTCTGGAGTGTAGCCCCGATTATCTCCAGCGTTCCTCCTCACCGCTGTCATCGTCCCATCTTTTGGACCCATGACAGCATTTTCGGCCCTTTTTGCTGCCATCGTCCCATCTTCTGGACCCATGACAGCACTCCGCAAAGGATTTCTCTCTCCCTGTTCCTGCAGCACGGGCAACAGTCGGACGCAAAGAGAGCCCACCCCTGAGCCCTTTTTGCGATTCTCCCTGTTGATTCCGCATGGACTCGGACCGTATTTTTTGCATTGAACCGGACTGGGGGCGCCTCTAATCAAATGATTTAATTAAATAATTAACTCGTTAAATAGTCAATGCGTAAACTTTGACGGCTCGTTTATTTGGACGCAAACCCGTCACAAAATTGAGCAAAACATTTGCATCATTTCAGGCATCCTTTTGCTTCATTTCGCTGCTTCATTTAAAACAAAACAACTTACTAACAAGTTACAAAAACACTAATTCAGACGCATAGAAGCCACATTTCATCTTCGTATTAACGACAAAAAATTAAAACACCAGCGATAGGCTGATGACTTAATTGCTTCATTTGGAGCGGAAAACGAGACTCGAGCCCGCTGACGCGGGCGGGCCTGCGGCCCTCGCGATATCCACGTTACCCCCTCGCCGCTCCGCGGCGGTCCCCTCAGGGGACTGGGGTCGCTTCGTTCGAGTCTTCCGCAAAACAAAAACAGCAGCCACAAGGACTGCTGTTTTGTTTTGGAGCGGAAAACGAGACTCGAACTCGCGACCCCGACCTTGGCAAGGTCGTGCTCTACCAACTGAGCTATTTCCGCGAACGGGACTGCAAATATACGGCAAAATTCTGAACTTGCAAAAAAAAATGCAATTTTTTTTACTTTTGCCTGTATCCCAAAGACAATTGACGAAGGCGCAGAATACGCCTGACGCTCTCATCGATACGGGTTTCTGAAATCCTTCCCTGCTCTACGGCACCCAGCACGGCATTGAAGCAGGCCTGATAATCCTTCACGCACAGCAGCACATCCACGCCGGCCTCCAAGGCCAGGACGCAGGCATCGGGCACCGGGAACTGCCGGGCGATGGCACCCATCTCCATGGCATCGGTAACGATGACTCCCTCATAGCCCAGCTCTCCGCGAAGCTTGTCCTGCAGCACCACCGACGACAGCGTCGAAGGCAGTTCGGTGCCGGTGACGGCCGGAACGGCGATATGGGCCGTCATCACCAGCGGGGCCCCGGCGGCGATGCCCGCCTTGAAGGGCACCATCTCGCAGGCCGCCAACTCTTCCCAACTCTTGCCGCTCACCGCATAGCCGAAGTGCGTATCGGCATGGGTATCTCCGTGCCCCGGAAAGTGCTTCAGACAGCCCAGGATGCCCGCCTTCCGCAGTCCCTTCACATAAGCCGCCACGCAACGCGCCGCCACCTCGGGCTTGTCGGAAAAAGCACGCGTTCCTATGACGACATTCTCCGGATTGGTGTTCACATCGGCCACCGGCGCGAAGTCAATGTCAAAGCCGTAACGGGCCAAATACGTGCCGATGGTGCGACCCGCCTTCCCGGCAGCCCGCGGCCGGCCGCCCAGCGCCGCCATGCTTTCATACCGCGGCAGGCCGAAGACCGGATTCCCGGCCAGCCGGGCCACACGCCCCCCTTCCTCGTCGATGCACAGCAGCGGCCGGCCCGGCAGGGCACGCAAATCCCGCTGGAACGCCGCCAGTTGTGCCGGATCCTTGATGTTATGCGCGAACAGGACGATGCCCCCGACGGGATAATCGGCAGCCAGGGAGCGCATGCGGTCGTTGACTTCCTGCACCTGATACGCGGGAAGTTCGGCGCTGGACACATAATGGATGGTGGTGTCCAGGGATTCCGCCCGCAGGAAGAACAACTGGCCTATCTTCTCCCGCAGGCTCATCTGCGCAAGCTCCTGTTCCACCAGCGCCTCGTTGACCCGGGGTGCCCGGGCGCAGGACACAAGGAAGGCGCCGGTTATCGCCAGCGCCCCCAAAAGACTTGAAATTTTGCTTTGCATTACAGTTCCCATGCCAAGGCCGATGCACCCAGAATGGCGGCGTCGGACTCTTTCAGCGAAGAATAAATGAGCTTTACCTTGTTGCGCCACAGCGGCAGCACATTTGCGTTCATGGCCTCCAGGACGGGTTCCGTGAGAAACTCCTTGGCACGGGCCAGGCCACCGAAGAGCACAATGGCTTCCGGAGCGGAGAACTCAATGAAATCGGCCAGTTTTTCGCCCAGGATACGGCCCGTGAACGCGAAAATTTTGAGGGCCATCTTATCCCCGTCCTTGGCGGCTTCATATACATCTTTGGAGGTGATGCGGTCCAAGGAGCGGAGCTCTGAAGGTTCATCGCTCATTTCCAGCCATTCGCGGGCGGTACGGGCCACGCCGATGGCGCTGCAGTAAGCCTCCAGGCAGCCATACTTGCCACAGCCGCACTGGCGTCCGTTGTGCCGCACGGCGCAGGTGTGTCCCAGTTCGCCGGCAAAACCGTCATGGCCGTACACGACCTCCCCGTTAATCACGATGCCGGACCCTACGCCGGTACCCAGGGTAATCATGATGAAATTCTTCATGCCACGGGCGGCGCCGTAAGTCATTTCTCCCACGGCGGCGGCGTTGGCGTCGTTGGTGAGGGATACGGGAATGCCGTTCATCTGCTCGCTCAGGAGCTTGGCGAATTCCACCCGCTCGCGTCCCCACTTCAGGTTGGGAGCGTTTTCAATGCAGCCGGTGTAGTAGTTGCCGTTGGGGGCGCCCACGCCGATACCGCGGATTCGTCCCTCCGCATGGGCTTCCGCAATGAGGCGGGTCAGGGCTTCCGCCAGTTCTGCGATGAAAGGGCCTACGGTGTCACACGTATCTGTACGGATTACCGTTTGTGCAATGACGGTACCACGGGCATCCACAATGCCGCACTTGGAGGTCTGTCCTCCGACATCGATACCGATTACCAAATCTTTTTCCATATTGCTATTGATTAATCTACAGGGATGTCTTTGTTAACGTTCTTGGAGCCGATGACGGCATAGTACAGCAGGTAGGCCAGCATGGCGACCACCAGCCAGTAGCTGTTCATGTAGCCGGCGGCCTTGGCTATGAACTCCTGGATGAACGGCATGATGCCGCCGCCCACCACCAGGGTCATGAAGATACCGGAAGCGGCTTCCGTGTATTTGCCCAGGCCTTCCACGGCCAGGTTGAAGATGGCGCCCCACATGATGGAGGTGCACAGGCCGCAAAGCACCAGGAACAGGCAGCTGAGCGGGACCTGGAACATGGCGAAACCGTCTGCGGCGCTATAACCGGGCATGTTCACGGTGATGGTTTTGGGCGTGAAAATGGCGGCCAGCACCAGGACGATGGCGACGGTGCTCACGCAGGTCATCTGGGTGCGGGTGCTCACCTTGCCGGAAATCAGCGAGCTGGAGAATCGGCCCACCATCATGAGCAGCCAGTACACAGCGGCGATGGCACCGCCGATGGCCGCACCGTTCACGGCAATGCCGGCGCCTTTTTCAGAAGCATCGGCCAGGAAGAAATTCACCTGGGAAGGAATGCCGATTTCGATGCCCACATAGAAGAAGATGGCCACGGCGCCCATCACAAAGTGGCGGAAATTCCAGGCGCTGTGCTCGTACTTCGTAGTTTTGCGCTCCTGAGCGGGCTCCGGGATGGTGAGGAAGGAGATGATGATGAAGGCAGCTGCGAAAACGCCCATGGCGATGAACAGCAGCGGGGACACGTCCGACATGGAGGTGCTGGCGCTCACGGTGCCCACCAGGACGCCCACCAGCAGCGGCGTAAGGGTGCCGGTCAAGGAGTTCAGGGTGCCGCCGATCTGGATGAACTGGTTGCCGCGGTTGCCGCCGCCGCCGAGAATGTTCAGCATGGGATTCACCACGGTGTTGAGCATGCACACGCAGAAGCCGCACACAAAGGCTCCCAGCAGATACACGAAAATGGCATAGCTCCCCAGGAAGCTGAAGCTGGACAGGTACTGGATGCAGATGCCCACGAATCCCGTCGCCAGGGCGATGAGGGTGGTTTTCTTGTACCCCACGGAAAGGAGCATCTTGCCGGCAGGGATACCCATGAACAGGTATGCGGCAAAGTTCATCAGGTTACCGGCCATGCGGGACCACTCGTACTGGTTGCCCCAGATGACGCCGAAGGGTGCCGCCATGTTGGTCACAAAGGAAATCATCGCAAAGATGAAGCACATGGTGACAATGGCTACCATATTGGTGCTGTTCTTTTTAGCAGACATATCAGTATTAGTTTTGTTGTTAATTATCCGCTTTACAATTCTCAAAGATACTAATTTTTTTGCCATTTGCTTCCTTCCTGCGCAAAAAAATTGAAACAGAAACGCTTTCGCACGGAAGCAGCTGCCGGAATCAGAATATACCAAGACACCCGGCCGGAATGGGTCGGGTGTCTGTCGGCGTATGTCGCACGGCCTTACTCGGCGGCGGGAGCGGCTTCCTCTGCGGGAGCGGCTTCAGCCTTTTTGGCGCGGCTGCGGCGAGTGGTCTTCTTGACCTCTTTCTTGGTGGAAGCCAGGGCGGCCTCATTGAAGTCCACCAGCTCTACCATTACCATTTCTGCGGCGTCACCGCTGCGGAAACCGGTGTGGAGGATACGGAGGTATCCGCCGGGACGGTCGGCCACCTTGGGAGCGACGGTGCGGAAAAGCTCGGCCGTTGCCTCTTTGTCTTTCAGATAGCTGAAAACGATGCGGCGGGAGTGGGTGGTATCTTCCTTGGACTTGGTGATGAGGGGCTCTACATAAGGCTTCAGGGCCTTGGCCTTGGCCTCGGTAGTGGTAATCCTCTTCTTCAGGATGAGGGAGGATGCCATGTTGGCGAGCATCGCCTTGCGGTGACCGCTCTTGCGACCAAGATGATTGACTGCTCTATTGTGTCTCATTGTTAAACGATCTTTTTCTTAGGTTCAATATTGTACTTGGTGACATCCATTCCAAAGGAAAGCTTCATCTTTTCCACCAGGAGGTCGATTTCGTTCAGGGACTTGCGGCCGAAGTTGCGGAACTTCATGAGTTCGCTGCGGCTGTAGGACACAAGGTCTGCGAACGTGTCGATATCGGCAGCTTTCAGGCAGTTGAAGGCTCTTACGGAAAGGCCCATGTCGGAAAGCTTGGTCAGAAGAAGATGACGCATTCTCAGGGACTCCTCGTCAAGCTCCTTGCTTTCGGTTTCTACCGCCGATTCAATGGCGATTTTCTTGTCGTCGGTGAAGAGCTTGAAGTGATAGATGAGGATGTTGGCTGCATCTTGCAGGGCGGCCTCCGGAGAGATGGAACCGTCCGTGACAATCTCCAGGTTCAGCTTCTCGTAGTCCGTCTTCTGTTCCACGCGGTAGTTTTCCACGGTCCAGTTGACTTTACGGATAGGCGTGTAGATGGCGTCCACGGCGATAGTGCCGATGGGCGTGTTCTCGTCGCGGAGTTCCTCTGCAGGAACGAAGCCGCGGCCCTTGGTGATGGTCAGGGAGATGGTAATCTTGACGGAGGGCTCCAGCGAGCAGATGTGCAGCTCCGGATTCAACACCTTGAAAGAAGACAATCCGTTGGAGATGTCCTCAGCGGTAAACTCCTGCTTGCCGCTGATTGTGATATTCGCCACCTCAGAGTCAACAGTGTCCACCATCCGACGGAAGCGTACCTGCTTCAGGTTCAGGATGATGTCCTGCATTCCCTCAATCACGCCGGGGATGGTCTGGAACTCGTTCTGGACACCCGCGATCTGGATCTGAGAGATAGCGAAACCTTCGAGAGATGCGAGAAGAATGCGGCGAAGAGCGTTGCCGATGGTCTGTCCGTAGCCAGGCTCAAGGGGTCTGAACTCGAAACGTCCCACGGTCTCGGTGCCTTCGAGCATAATCACCTTGTCCGGTTTCTGAAATGCTAAGATTGCCATAATTTTGTACGGTGTTAAATCTGTTACTTGGAGTAGAGGTCAACGATAAGCTGCTCGTTGATGTTCTCGGGAATTTCCTCGCGGGCGGGAACATTCAGGAACTTGCCGGTAAGGTTGGCAGCATCCATCTCCAGCCAAGAATACTTGGTGGCGGCAGCGACGCTGTTCTGAACCACCTCCAGACTCTTGGAGCGCTCACGAACGGCGATAGTCTGACCGGGCTTCACCTGGCAGGAAGGAATGTTGCAGATAACGCCGTCCAGGGTGATGTGACGATGCAGAACCAGCTGGCGGGCAGCGGCGCGGCTGGGAGCGAAGCCCAGGCGGTACACCAGGTTGTCCAGACGGGCTTCCAGCAGGAGCACGAGGTTCTCACCGGTCTGTCCCTTCATGCGGGCAGCACGGGCGTAGGTGTTGCGGAACTGACGCTCCAGCACACCGTACATGTACTTGACTTTCTGCTTCTCCTTGAGCTGGGTGCCGTATTCTTTCTGCTTTTTGCGCTTGGCAGCCAGACCGTGCTGTCCCGGAGGCGTATTTCTCTTTTCAAAGATCTTGTCGGGGCCATAGATGGGCTCGCCGAATTTACGGGCGATGCGAGTGGTAGGACCAGTATATCTTGCCATAGTTTTACTTCTTTAAAATTAAACTTTACGGCGGCCCTTAGGACGGCAACCATTGTGCGGCATAGGGGTGACGTCGATAATCTCGGTGACCACGATACCTGCATTGTTGATGGTACGGATGGCGCTCTCACGACCGGCACCCGGGCCCTTCACATAGCATTTCACTTTGCGGAGACCGGCGTCAAAAGCGGTCTTGGACGCATCTTCTGCGGCCATCTGGGCGGCATACGGCGTGTTCTTCTTGGAGCCACGGAAACCGCACTTGCCGGCGGAGGACCAGCTGATCACCTGACCCTGGGCGTTGCACAGGGACACGATGACGTTGTTGAAGGTCGAGGAGATATGGGCTTCGCCATAAGCTTCAACCTTGACAACTCTTTTCTTGGTAGTTGTAGTTTTCTTTGCCATAACTTCTCAGACTTTACTTGGTTGCTTTCTTCTTGTTGGCAACGGTCTTCTTCTTACCCTTGCGGGTACGGGCGTTGTTCTTGGTGCTCTGGCCGCGGACAGGCAGACCTGCACGATGACGGATGCCTCTGTAGCAACCGATATCCATGAGGCGCTTGATGTCCATCTGGACAGCAGAACGGAGTTCACCCTCAATCTTGTACTCGTTGTTGATGAGGGTACGGATAGCGGCGATTTGCTCGTCGTTCCAGTCTCCGACTTTGATAGTGCGGTCGATGCCACAGGTGTCCAGAATCTTCCGGGCGCTGCTGCGGCCGATTCCGAAGATATAGGTCAGGCCTATCTCTCCGTGTTTGTTGTTCGGTAAATCAACACCGGCTATTCTTGCCATATTCTATCTGTACTTTTTATTAGTTACACTTATTAACCCTGGCGCATCTTGAA
>CADAIT010000022.1 GCA_902788095.1 uncultured Bacteroidia bacterium
ATCACCCTTACCTTTACCCATACGGGTATCCAGCGGCTTGGCGGTGAACGGCTTCACAGGGAAGACACGGATCCAGATCTGACCTTCACGGTTCATGCGACGGGAGATGGCCTGACGGGCAGCCTCGATTTGCTGGGCCGTGAGCCAGCAGTTTTCAAGGTTTTTGAGGCCGAAAGAACCGAATGCGAGCTGGTTTCCACGACCGGAATTGCCCTTCATGCGGTTTTTCTGTTCCCTTCTGAATTTGGTTCTTTTAGGCTGTAACATTTTCTTAAATGCTTTAAATTTTCCTTATAATTCCCTAACTCATTGAAACTCAGCTGGTTGGGTGCATTTTGCTCCAATTTGGGGATTGCAAAGTTACAAATTTTTTTCAAATCCGCAAATAATTTTGCAAGATTTTTTCACATTTTCGACCGCGGTTTTTTACACCTAACTTGCTGATTTTTACACAAGTTACGTGTAATGTTGAAAAAAACTTCGTTGGGTTTTCGACCGTTACCGTTTGTATCGTTCCGGGACCTCCACCACGGGCGGCTCCTCCCAGAACAGCGACCAGTAGAAGTCGCGGAATTCGCCGCGCTGCCAGATTTGCACCAGCTCCTCCAGGAGGGCATCGGCGCCAGTGGGGTCGTATGCCGATTTGAGGTCGTTCTCGAACATTTTGGCTACGCCCTGCCAGAAAACGGCCGCAGCGCCGTTCTTATATGTCTTGATGATTTCGTACGGTGGAACGCCGGTTTCCCGGTCTATCAGCTTGAGCAGGACGGCCCCCTGCTGGATGCTCATCTGACGGAGCGCCCCTTCGAAATCGCGGAAAAGGTCTTTCTGGATGGCCGAAATGTATCTGCTCTTCCGGAAAGCGCCGTAATGCTCGGCATTGAGCGTGCTGTCCACCTCTTCCTTCAATACGCCGGCCGCCTGCGCGTACGGATACACGCGCGCAAAGCGCCAGACCAGCTTGTAATACTTGCGCAACTCCTTGTCCGTGGTGCGTTTGCTCCGGCTCAGGACATATACGGGAGGAATGTTGTCCAGGAAAGTGGTGTCGCCGTCCTTCACCAGCATGCGCATGTTGCCGGCCGTTCCCCGGCCCGACTCGGAGTTCACCTGGGCGCGGGCCATCGCCGCCTGCCGTTCCCTGGCCCGTTCCATCGCCCTGCGCACATGACCCTGTGCCGACGCCCCCAGCGGGACGGCAGCCAGCAAGATGATGGTCAAGAGGATATGACGGGCGATTTTCACGAGTGCAAAGGTAATACTTTGCAAAAAGTTTACCAAACCCGCCCGGCGCTTCACCCAGCAGTTACTGCACCTCCTTCCTCACATACCTTTCACCCGTAGCTTCCAGCACGGCGTCCACAAAGACCGGGGAGTAGGCCGGTGAGGTGTGGCGGCCGGGAATCACCCCGCCATCCTTGGAGGGACGCATAATCTGGTCGTTATGCTTGACGATGAGCAGTTTGGCCAGCTTGTCCCAGCGCTGCATCATGCGGTCCGCATAGGCAATGGTCTTACCGGTGAGATAGTCCGACAGCTCGCCGGGGGTGAGTCCGGCAGCATGCTCTTCCACTTTGGCCTGGTCGGCCTCATAGTAGTCTTCCAGCTCGGTCTGGGCCTCCAGAAGGTCCGGATACATGGCACTCCAGCGCGGATACACCATATTGGCCACCCAGTTGCACATCCAGAAGGCGCTGTCGAAGGAGAATTCCAGGATATTGTTGTTCTCCCGGCGGAACGGTTCCGGAATCCGGTTGATACCGCAGTACACCGGCACATAGGCCACCATGGCCGCGTCGTCCAGGTTAAAATACGCAACGCCGCCCAGGGCGTCCGGCAGCCAGGAACGCATACGGCATACCACGGTGAGGGCGCTCTGCTGGCAGCCGATGGGCCGTTCGCGGAACATGGGCGTACCGTCGGAGGCCTGGAAATTCAAGGGCTGATTGCGGTAGGGCGATGCCCAGGGGCCGGCACTGATATCGACCGTCATGTCCAGGGCGGTGCCCTCGTAGTGGTCGCGCATGTCCCGCTGGATGTCGCGGTAGCTCACGAGGGTGTCCGGCTTAATCCACAGCGGCAGTTCATCGTGCTCGCTCAAGTCGCCGTTCAGGAAAGGCAAGTAGCTGTCCATCACCTCCTTGGAGTAGTGGCGCCGATAAAAACTCCACACGCGCGCCTCGCAGTAGCGGATGGCGCCCCAGTCCAGCGGGCCATAAGCCTCGCGGAAGCTGAAATCGGCATCGGGGCCATCATAATATCCCATTTCGCGGGCGAAGGAGATGACATCGGCACTATACATCGTGTCGCCGTCCGGGGTTACGTAGAAGCCCAGCTTCTTGTCCAGCTTTTTAGCCTGCGGGAACTGACGGATGCGGCTGGCGTTGGCATACGCGCAAATGTGGTCGTCCGGAACGCGGCGGGCCACCCACACGGCACCTTTTCGGCCGGGTCCCTTGCCGATAAGTTCCATGATCCAGGCTTCGTCCTTGTCGCAGACTGCGAAAGACTCCCCCGTGGCATTGTAGCCGTAATCCCGGCACAGGCCATCCATGACGGCAATGGCCTCCCGGGCCGATGCCGCCCGCTGAAGGGCCAGGTTGATCAGCGAGAAATAGTCCATCCAGCCGTCCGGATTCTGAAGTTCCTTGCGGCCGCTCCAGGTGGTTTCCATGATGGAAACCTGCTTTTCATTCATCAGCCCCACGACGGCATAGGTGTATTCCACCTGCGGGATGTAGAAGACCTCGTCCCCTCTCCAGCGCCGGATGGCAATCATCTCGCCTTTCTCATGCTTTCCCGGCCGGGAATAGCTGAGAGACGAGGCAAAGCCGAAGCTGTCGCAGTTGTACGTGCATATCACGCTCCCGTCCACGGAAGCCTTTTTTCCGACGATAAGGTTGGTGCAGGCGTCGGCCTCCTGGGTGCCCACAAGCAGGCAAACGGCCGTGAAGGCCAGGGTAATGAGCTTTTTCATACGCGGAACGGATTGTCAGAATTTGTACAGGTTGATTCCCATGGCAGGGTCTGTATAACGGCCGATTTCCACACCGGAGAAGGCCTCTACGTACAGCTCGCAGGCACCGTTGATAACGGCGGTGAGCAGATGCCCGCCGATACAGGTGTAATCCCGTCGGCTGGCGGTAATATGCAGGTGCAGATAAGGCTTGCCGTCCTTCTGGGAGATGTTGCCCGTCAGATTGGTGATTTCCATCTGCTCGGCAAAGGTCTTGTCCACATACTTGAGGGTATGGGGGTCCAGGAAGCGGAACGTGGCTTCGGAAACGGCGCCCAGGCCCGTGATGTTCCCCGCCAGAATCCCCTTCTCCGCACAGAAGGCGGCCAAGGCGGCGGATACTTCCGCATGATTGTCCAGACTCAGGACAAAGGCATTGTCCTTCACTTGTTTGTACTTGTACATAGCGTATCAGATGATTAATTGTTCCACGGACAGTTTGGGCACATAGTGTACGCCGTCCCTGCGGTAATAGGAAAGGGCCTCCGGCGATGCGCCCGGAACCAGGAACACCGGCTCGGCCGGCCGCCCCAGGCCGATTACGGCCACCGGTTCCAACGGCAGGCGCAACGCCTCCCGCAGCGCTTCCCGGCGGAAGTTCAGGATAAAAATCCCGCCCAGGCCCATCTCGGTCGCTTTCAGCAAGATACTTTGCCCGGCAAATCCCAGGTCGATATCCACCACCTTGTCTTCAGGCACGGTGCTGCACACCACGATGTACGCGGCGGGCTCCATGCCCGGATGAGGCAGGTGCTCCTCCGGCAGCGCCGCTCCCAGCGTCACCAGCGGGTGCACCAGGGCGGCATCGGCCCCTGTGACCGGACGGAAGCGCAGCGGCTGCCGGTTCATGCCCGACGCCACCAGCGGCACGACGCCCACCAGTTCACGGAGCTGCGCCACAGACACGGAAACACTTCCGTCGTAGCCGCGCCAGCTCCGGTTCCTGTGCAGCAAGGTGTCCAGCGACAGGCTGCCGCGCCGAATCACCTTCTTCTGCGCCTGCGCCACTTCTTCCCGGCGCTTTTCCAAATAATTATCGGCCATGGCTGCGGGTCAGTTTACAAGTCCGGGAATCATAGACAAGGTGATTGGGAGCGGTCACCCAGTCCCCCAGAAGCACCAGGCGGGCTTTTTCTCCCACCGGCAGGTCCTCCTGCGCATGATAGTGGCCGAAGATGAAATAGTCCACCGGCTCCGGGAAGGCCGCGCAGAACTGATACAGCGGCTCGGACTCGCCCTTGAAACGGTAGGCGACACGTTTTTTCAGGCGCGAACGCCGGCTCCAGCCGTTGCCCAGGCGGAAAGCCAGCCAAGGGTGCAGCGAGGAAAAACAACGCTGCAAAAAACGGTTGTTGAACACGCGCTGCACGAATTTATAGCCGTGCATGCCCGGTCCCAGCGCATCGCCGTGCCCCAGGCAGAACCGCTCCGTGCCGATTTGTACCACCTGCGGCTGCGCCAGGCGCTTCAGCCCCAGTTCCTCGAAATAGCGATAGGTCCAGATGTCGTGGTTGCCCTGAAAAAAATACACCTGCACGCCGGCCTCCCGGAGCGACACCAGCGCCGCCAGCACCTTCACATAGCCCTTGGGAACCACGTCGCGGTACTCGTACCAGAAATCCCAAATGTCCCCCAGCAGGTACAGCGCCTCCGTCTGCGCCGGGTCAATCCCCTGCAGGAAAGCCACAAAGGCCGATTCCCGCCCGGCCGTATCCCCCACCCGGAGGCCCAGGTGGACGTCGGAGACAAAATATGTCAGGTGTCCGGGCATAAGATTCTTCGCTTCGCTCAGAATGACAAAAAGGACAGCGCCCTATGCGAGAATAAAAATGAGGGCGGCGACCACCAGGCAGTAAAGGGCAAACCACATGAGTTTGGCCTTCTTGACGATAGCCACCATCCACTTGCAGGCGAACAGGCCGCTCACGAAGGCGGCCACGAAGCCCAGGCACAGCGCCACGGGGCCGACGCCCCCGCCGAACGACTCGCTTCCCACGGCCACCTTCAGCAGATCCAGGCTTTGCTCGCCGATGATGGGAATAAGCACCATGAGGAAGGAGAACTGGGCCATGGATTCCCGCTTGACGCCTGTCAGCAGACCGGTGGAGATGGTGCTGCCGCTGCGGGATACGCCCGGTATCACGGCAAACGCCTGCGCCAGGCCAACGACAAAGGCCTGCCAATAGGAAATGCCGTTGCGCGTATCCTTGGCCACCGGCACGCGGAACCGGCGTCCGGCATTGTCCGACACCCACAGCAGACAGGCCGTAATGCACAGCCCCCCAGCCACCTGCTTGAGCGAGCCGCTGAACAGGGCATCCACCTGGTCCTTGAACAGGAAGCCCACCAGGGCCACCGGAATCAGCGAAACCAGGATTTTGCAGATGTAGTCCGTCTCGTCGTTATACTTGAACTTGAAGAAGCCCTTGAGCAGCTGCCAGATAGTGCTCCAGAACACCACAATAGTGGCCAGCACGGTGGCAAAGTGCACCGTGACCGTAAAGTCCAAAAAGCCCTCGGCGTCGGCCCCAAGCAACTCTTTGAAAATCATCAGGTGTCCGGAACTGGATACCGGAAGAAACTCGGTAAGACCCTGGACAATGCCCAAAAGTATCGCTTGCCACCAATCCATAAGTTAGTCTTTAAATTTACCCATAATGGCCACCACTTCCACCACAATGCCGGCAATGATGACGATGGGAGCCGCCACCAGCCGACGGGCGTCAAACATGGCGTAATTGAATACTTGCGGGTCATCGGAACCGCCGCCGGACAGCAGCAGGAAACCTGCCGCCAGCACCAGCAGCCCCGCTATCATCAGTTTAAGTCCTTTGGCCGTTACGGCAAATTTCGAAGGGTCTGCAGCCATAATCAATATGCATAAAGTTTGTCGCGATTGTAGCCCACCATGCGTCCCACTACAATGTAAGTGCTTATCACGCAGATGAACACGCCGCTTACCGTCATTACCCCCATGGTAAGGAGCAGGGTATCAAGTTTGAAGATTTGGAAAAGCTGGACGAACTCGTCGCGCAGCACAAAGAGACCGGCCAGAAGCAGAAGGATGGCGAAGAGGGCCGCAAACAGGCCCTGCAGGGCGGCACGGGCCACAAACGGCGCGCGGATATAGCCTTTGGTGGCGCCCACCAGATGCATGGTATGGATGGTAAACCGACGCGAGAATACTTCCAGCCGGATGGTATTGGCGATGAGCACGAAGGAAATGAACAGCAGCAGCCCCACCAGAACGGCCAGGCCCAGCGAAATCTTCTGCAGATTCGCATTGAGGGCATCTACCAGCGAGGTCTGGTACACCACCTCCTCCACCAGCGGAGATTCCGCCAGCACGGATTTGATGACCGCCAGGCTGTCCGACGACACATACGCCGCTTCCAGGTTAACGTCGATGGAAATGGGCACCGGCGCCGTCTCGAACACGTCCAGGAAGTCCTGTCCCAGCATACGGGCCATTTCTTCCACGCCCTGTTCCCGCGAGACGAAGTGGGTGGAACGGACGCCGGGAAGCGCCGCCACGCGGTCCTGGTACTTCAGGGCTTCTTCCTCGTTCACCTGTTCCTTGAGCAGGACCGACACCTGCATGTTCTCCTTGAAGTAGTCACTCACCGCACGCGCATTCACCAGCATAAGGGTTCCGACGCCCACCAGGAGCAGCACCAGCGACAGGCTGATGACCGTGGAAATCCAGGCGCTCACGATGCGGCGGCGGATGGCGGTATTACGCTTGGGAGATGACATTATACACCTAATTTCGCCCCAAAGTTAACCAAACCACGGAAAAACTCAAAAAAAATTCGTAACTTTGTTTGCTAAAAGAGACTATCATGGAAGATTCCGCAAAGAAGATTCTGTTTGTAAACGCAGAAATGTTTCCCTACCTTCCGGAAACCCGGATTGCCAGCATTTGTCGTGAACTCCCCCAGGGAATTCAGGAACGCCACAAGGAAATCCGTGCCTTCATGCCCCGCTACGGCTGCATCAACGAGCGGAAAAACCAACTGCACGAAGTCATCCGCCTGTCGGGCATGAACATCATCATCGGCGACGTGGACCGTCCGCTCGTCATCAAGGTGGCGTCCATTTCCAACGCCCGCATCCAGGTGTATTTCATTGACAACGAAGACTACTTCCGCCGCAAGCAGATTTACCATGACGAACAAGGCCAGTTCTTCGCAGACAACGGGGAACGCGCCATTTTCTTCGCCCGCGGCGTGCTGGAAACCGTGAAAAAACTGCGCTGGGCGCCGGATATCATCCACTGCTCCGGCTGGATTTCGCACGTACTTCCGCTGTATCTGAAAAAGGCCTACAAGGACGACCCCATCTTCACCGACGCCAAGGTGGTGCTGTCCCTGTTCGAAGACACGCCGGCCCAAACCCTCTCCCCCGGTTTTGCCCGCACGCTGCAGTTCGGCGGAGCCAAGGAAAGCGACATTTCCCTGCCGGAGCCGGCCACGGGCATGGATCTTGCTAAACTTGCCGTGCAGTATTCCGACGGCGTCATCCTGGGAAGCGATTCCGTGGACGGCAGCCTGGTGGAGTACAGCAAAAAAAGCGGACTTCCGCTCCTGGAGTATAATGAAGCAAGTTTTGCGGACGGCTCCTACATGGACGCCTATAACGCATTTTACGACAACCTTTTGAAATGAAGAAATTCCTAGCACTGTGTCTGACCGCAGCCCTGTTTGCGAGCGGCTGCATAAAAGTGGACAACAGCCTCGGGGAAGGACTGGTGGACAAAAGCCTCCTGTTCGACACCTATACGGTAGATTTTCCGCTCACGGAGATTACCATGAAACTCTCCAGTGACCTGTCGGCCTACTCGGACAAGCGCCTTACCATCGGCGCCATCCGGGACGAAACCTTCGGGCTCACCACCCGCGACGCCGCTTTCACGCTCATTCCCGCCTCGGACACGATAGACTTGGGAACCAATCCCGTCGCCCAAAGTTTCGAGCTCTTTTTTGAGGCCGACTCCGTTTCGGTAGCCGCCGACAACCAGGAGCGCATCCTGCAGAACATCCATGTCTATGAACTCCTGGACACGCTTCCCAGTTCCGGAAAACCCACCGATACGGAAATCGGGCACGGCACAAAGCGCATCACCAAAGGGTCGCCCGTTTACAACGGCGGCGGCACGCTGGAGATTGCTTTCACGACCGAGTTTGCCCAGAAATATGTGGACGTCCTCCAGGAAATAGGACCGGCGCTCATCAATCGCGGCGAAACGGAAACGACCGTCAACAAATACAAGGATTTCATTGAAAGGCTGCCCGGCATCTATGTCGAGACCGAGGTTCCGGAAGGCAACGGCGGTCGCATCAACATGTTCAAATTCGCCAGCCTGTCGGTCGTAAACGGCTATTACCGGCGCAACAACAATATCGGCATCCTCAAGGTAAAAAGCACCTGGGACGGCGTTCAGAAGGACTCCTCCTTCCTGTTTGTCCCCGGCGAGACCGAATTTGTGGACGAGGTGTCCTATACGAACCAGAACATCTCTTTCGCGCAGTACTGCTTCAACATGTGTACGCACGAGAGCCTGCCGCAGGAACCGGGCGGCACCCTCCTGGTGGAAGGCGGCGGCGGACTCAAACCCGTCATCTCCGGCCTGGAACTGCAGCGCAAAACCCGGGAAGCCATCACGGGCATGGGAGGCGATCCCGCCAAGGCCGCCATCGTCAGCGCCAGCATTATCCTCCCCTTCGAGATGCCCGATAACTATTTGGACCTGAATTACTTCCCCACCATCCTGAGCCCCACCATCCGTACGACGGCCGTCGCAAAGGATACCAACGAGGAGTTCGTCACCTTCGCCGGACTTACGGACGCCAGCGTCAGCTCGGAAAACCAGGGTCGAATAGACCGTTCCAACCTGATGTATGCGCCGGACATCACCTATCACCTGCAGGAAATCCTGACCCCCGGCGACGGCAATTCCACCCTGACGCAGGAATCCATCGAAAAAGGAAACGCCGACATCTGGCTGCTCACCATCCGTACGGAAAAAGTGGCCAATGCCAGCGGCCAGACGGAGGAGGAGAGCGCCTACTACCGGAATCTGATGTATGCCAGCTACTACAACAGCGTGTATGGCGGCGGTTACGGTTACGGCGGCGGTTATGGCGGCGGTTACAACAACTATTACAGTTACATGATGATGGCCCAGATGCTGGCCGCACAGAACCAGACCACCTATACCGAAACGGCCGAACTGGACAAGGACCGCTACTACAAAGCCATCCTCAACGGGCCGCTCTCTACGGGCGAAAACGGCGGGCCCCGCTTCCGGGTAACCTTCGCCATCCCCCAGAAATAAAAAAGAATCCCGTGCCGGAAAGCGCGGGATTCTTTTTATGAATGATTGCGTTGTTTAAGCACCGAGTTTCTCGGCTACTTTGGTGATAGCGTCACCTACGGTGGCGATACCGCTGGTTTCCTCATCCGGGATTTTGATGTCGAACACGCGCTCGAATTCCATGAGGAGTTCTACGGTGTCCAGAGAATCGGCGCCAAGGTCGTTGGTGAAGCTGGCCGATTCGGTTACGGCGCTTTCCTCGACGCCAAGCTTGTCAACGATGATATCCTTGACCTGCTTTACGATTTCTTCCTTTGTCATAATGATTAGGTTTTAAGTTTATATTTACGTTTTATATCTTTCGTTCAAGCGAAATTACGTGCAAATATAATAATAAAATTTGACATGGGAAAACCCTTCCCCTATTTCTGTCCCGATTGGCTCAGCCGAAACCACACGCGGAGTCCGTTCAACGAATTCACCAGATAGAAACAATACTTGATGAACATGACCACGGTATAGCTGGATGCCGCGCTGGAAAGCATGGTGCTGCCCCACAGGACGATAGAGGCGATGTTCACCAGAATCCACAGGTACCACTGCTCGTAAAAGGCCAGCGACATGAGGATTTGGCCGGCGATGTTGAAGGTGGTGCGGGCAGCATCGGCAAACACCTGCGTGCGGTTAAGCTCGTCCGGCGCCACCGTATAAAGCTTGATGGCGATGAGGATGCCGTAAACGGCAGCCAGGCCGGCCACTACCGAGCCGATAACCATCCAGCGCTGGCGCGGCGTGAGCCGGCGGGCCGTCACTTCCTTGTCCTTGGTGGCGCCCCGTTTCCGCCACTGCCAGATGCCGATAATCTGCATGGGCAGCAGGTAGAACAGGTGCATGGAGAAGTCGCCCCAGATGCCGTTGTCTGCATCTACGACAAGGCAGCAGGCAATGTCCAGCAGGCCGAACAGGAAGGTCCAGATGATGCCGTTGGCGCTGAGCACCGAAGACGCCACCCCCATTACCGAGCCCAGCGCCGCAATGATGATGAGCAGCGTACGGGCCTCCGGTTCCTGCAGCTTGAACACGGTGGTAATGCCGATGGCAAGTACCATCAGCCCCATCAGGATACCGCTGAACCATTTGTTAAAAGTCTTTTCTGTCATTCTGAGCGAAGCGAAGAATCTACTCGTCGTTTAAATAATCGTGTATCCGCACCGCGAGGTCGGCACCCACCAGGGCGCTCAGCTCTTCCAGCGGAGCGGCGGCAATGCGGGCCACCGAGCCGTAATGCATGAGCAGACGCTGTTCCGTCTTTTCGCCCACGCCCTTAATCTCCCGCAGGGCACTTTGGATGGCCGCCTTGGAACGCAAATTCCGGTGGAAGGTGATGCCGAAGCGGTGCGCCTCATCACGGATGCGCTGCAGCACCTTCAAGGCCTGCGAGTTCCGGTCGATAAAGAGCGGGTACGGGTCACCCACCCGTATCACCAGCTCCATCCTTTCCGCCAGGCCTATCACCGTCACGCGGTCCAGGAGTCCCAGCTCCGCAAGCGCCTCATGCGCATAGGCAAGCTGTCCTTTGCCGCCGTCAATCACAATCAGCTGGGGAATGTCGTCCGGAGCCTCCGCCAGCATGCGCGAATAGCGCCGGTTCACCACCTCCTTCATGGAGGCGAAGTCGTTGGCGCCTATCACCGTTTTTATCTTGAAGCGCCGGTAATCCTTCTTGCAGGGCTCCGCGTCGCGGAACACCACGCAGGCGGCAACAGGATTGGTTCCCTGGATGTTGGAGTTGTCGAAACACTCCATGTGGCGCGGCAGCTCTTTCATGCCTATCGCCTTGCGAAGGTCCTCCATCACGCTCATGCGCCAGGCGTCCGGGTCCGTGTGCTCCCGCTGCTTGATGCTGTTGAAATGGAACTCCTTGGCGTTTTTGGCGCTCAGTTCCAGCAGGGCCAGTTTGTCCCCGCGCTGCGGAATCTTGAACTCCACGCCCGGAATCTCCACATCCGGCAGAAAAGGTACGAGCACCTCCCTGGACAGCTCGCCGAACTTGTCTTCCACCTCGCCGATGAATGTGGAAAGCATGGCGGCCTGCTCTTCCTCAATCTGGCTCCGGAAGCCCAGGTTCAGACTCTGGACAATGGCACCGCCGCGGATGCGCAGGAAGTTGCCGAACGCCTCCCCGCCGTCGAACACCAACGAGAACACGTCGGCATCGGTATCCGCCGCCTGCGTGATGATGCTCTTGGAATAGTGTTTCTCCAGCGTGCGAAGCTTGTCCTTGTACACCTGCGCCTGCTCGAAATCCAGCTTTTGGGCCGCATCGGCCATGAGGGCCTTGTAATGCCGGAGCACTTCTCCGCCGCGACCGCTCAGGATATGGACAATCTCGTCGATGTCCCGCTGGTACTCGTCGCGTGAGATTTTGCCCACGCAGGGTGCTTTGCACTTGCCGATATGGAACTTGAGGCAGGGGCGGAATTTGCCGCGCAGGATGGCGTCGGAGGTAATTTTGAGCGTGCAGGTGCGCAGGGCGTACACTTCGTCGAAGAAATCCACCATGTTGCGCGCATGCATGACGCTGCTGTAGGGGCCGAAGTAGCGGTTTCCCTTGCCCTTCTCGATGCGGCGGGTGATGAACACCCGGGGGAAATCATCTCCGGTGATGCAAATCCAGGGATATGTCTTGGAGTCCTTGAGCAGGATGTTGTACTTGGGCTTGTACTGCTTGATGAGGTTGTTCTCCAAGAGGAGGGCGTCGGCCTCGGAATCCACCACCGAAAACTGGGCGTCCGCGATTTTGCTCACCAGGATGCGGGTTTTGGTGTTCAGGCGCTCCGGCGGCACGAAGTACTGCGCCACCCGCTTGTGCAGGTCCTTGGCCTTACCTACATAAATAACCTTTCCCTCGGCGTCGTAGTATCTGTACACGCCGGGGGAATGGGGAAATAATGCTATTTTTTCTCGTACTGTCATCCCGTGGCCGAAGGCCGAAGGATTTTAGTCGTTCAAGGCGTCTGCCACGGCTTCACGGATGTCGTCGCCGCGCAGGTTGCGCTTGAGGATGGTGCCGTCCGGGCCGAAGAGGATGATGTGCGGAATACCCTGAATGCCATAGATGTCGGTAGGGATTTTCTGGGCATTGATAATCTGGTTCCACACGATGCCTTCTTCCTCGGCAGCCTTCCGGGTGTCTTCCGGCTTGTCCCATACGGCCACGGAAAGCATGTCGAATTTGTCGCCGTGGAACTCCTCATATACGGAACGCAGGTTGGGCATTTCGCCACGGCACGGGCCGCACCAGGAAGCCCAGAAGTCCACCAGCACGTATTTGCCCTTGCCGATGAAGTCCGAGAACTTGACGCCGTCCACCTCGAAATCCGTGAACATCTGACCTTCCGCCGTGGTCTTCTGGGCATTCAGGGCCACTTTGAGACCTTCCACGAAGGCGGAGTCACGGCCGTGCAGGGGAGCAGTGAGCTTGTTCAGGTACACCTCCAGCTCATCGTCTTCCAGTACGCCGTACAGGTTCTTGAGGGCGGCCACACCCACCTCGTTGTCGAGGTTGGCCTGGAGGGCCTTCAGGTTGTAAGCCTCGTAGGCGTCCGACACGGAGTCCGCATAGGCCTCCATGGCATCCTCGTCGCCGTCCAGTGCCATCATTCGGGTGCGATAGCCATCCATGAGGGTTTCGTTCCACTCATTGAACTCCGCGAGTTTTTCTTCAACGGATTTGCTCTTGCAGCCCACCATGCTCACGAGCAGGGCAACTGCGACCAAAAGTACATTCTTTTTCATATCCTTTTCTTTTACAACGCACAAAGATACACAAATTACGCGGAATGAAAAAGAGGTGGCCGAGAATGAACGGTCACCCCTTTAACATATTGTGCTTAACGCTTATCGGCGCTCTCCGCGACCTTCGCCACGGCGTCCGCCGCGACCACCACGACGCTCGCCGCGCTCGGAACGACCGCCTTCGCGGCGACCGGCACCTGCGGCAGCATTGCTGGAGACGAAGCCGGCGTTCGGGGAAAGATCCTGCTTGCCGTACTTCTCGCCGTTGCAAATCCACACCTTGATACCCATGGTACCCATCTGGGTGTTGGCCACTGCGAGTGCGTAGTCGATGTCGGCACGGAAGGTGTGCAGCGGGGTGCGGCCTTCCTTGAACATTTCACTGCGGGCGATTTCAGCGCCGCCTACACGACCGCTGATCTGCACCTTGATACCCTCTGCACCCACGCGCATGGCGGTGGCGATGGCCATCTTGATGGCGCGGCGATAGCTCACGCGGCCTTCAATCTGGCGGGCGATGCTGTCGGCCACGATGGTGGCATCCACTTCCGGACGCTTTACCTCGAAGATGTTAATCTGAACATCCTTCTTGGTAACCTTCTTCAGCTCTTCCTTCAGTTTGTCCACTTCCTGACCGGCCTTGCCGATAATCACGCCCGGACGGGCGGCATGGATGGTGACGGTGATGAGCTTCAGGGTGCGCTCGATGATGATGCGGGAGAGGCTGGCTTTTGCCAGACGGCTGCCCAGGTATTTACGAATCTCGTAGTCTTCGGCGATTTTCTCGGCGTAGTTGCCGCCTACCCAGTTGGAGTCCCAACCACGGGTGATACCGATACGGTTGCTGATAGGATTTGTTTTCTGACCCATAGTTTATTCCTCCACTGCTTTTTTGACGTCAAGTACGATGGTGACGTGGTTGGAACGCTTGCGGATACGTCCGGCACGGCCCTGCGGGCACGGGCGGATGCGCTTGAGGGTGCGGCCCTCGTCCACCATGATGGTTTTCACAATCACGTTGCCGCTTTCGAGCTCCTTCGTCTGCTCCGGGTTCTTGGCTTCCCAGTTGGAGATGGCGCTCTTCAGGAGTTTCTCCAGACGCACGGAAGCCTCGCGCTTGGAATAGTGGAGAAGATCCAGTGCATGGTTTACCTCAACGCCACGGATGGTGTCGCAAACCAGGCGCATCTTCCGGGGAGAAGTGGGGACATCGTTAAGTTTAGCAATAGCGGTCTGCTTCTTGGTCTCTTTCAGGCGCTCGGCCATCAGTCTTTTTCTTTTTCCCATAATGCTTTTCCTTTAAACATTATTTCTTATTGTTGCCTGCGTGGCCGCGGAAAGTGCGGGTGGGAGCAAACTCGCCCAGCTTGTGACCGACCATGTTCTCCGTAACATATACCGGAACGAACTTGTTACCGTTGTGAACGGCGATGGTGTGGCCCACGAAGTCAGGGGAAATCATGCTGGCGCGGGACCAAGTCTTGACAACCTCTTTCTTTTTGCTGCCGTCATTCATCGCGAGAATTCTCTTCTCCAGCGCTTCCTGAATGTACGGTCCTTTTTTAAGTGAACGACTCATAATCTGTTAGTTTATTCCGTTATTTCTTACGTCTTTCAATGATGAACTTGTTGGACACAGCCTTCGGGTTGCGGGTCTTGTAGCCCTTGGC
>CADAIT010000023.1 GCA_902788095.1 uncultured Bacteroidia bacterium
GGCGTGTTCAAGCGTCTTACCACCATGTGGAAGAGCCTGACCCCCGCCCAGATCCTCGCCTGGAACAAGCTGGCCCTCTCGCAGGAAGGCCGCAGCGTCCTTGGCTCCAAGGCCAAGATTAGCGGCGCCAACCTGTTCACCCGTCTCAACTACTGGATTGTCGCTTGCGGTGGCCAGCCCTCCGTGACTCCTCCCGAGCTTGTCGGTGTGGAGAACCCCTCCGGCGCCACTATCGTGTGCCAGGGTGAGACCTTCACCTTCAAGCTGGACCAGGCCCTCGCCGACAACGGCGGCATCTACCTCGTGATTGAGGCCACCGAAGGCCAGTCCAACGGTGTGACCCGCGCCCATGCCAAGGCATCCGGCATCAAGCTCGTGGAAGAGCCCACCGCCGATGCCATCGACATCCGTGCGGACTACGTGGCCAAGTACGGCGCCCCCAGCGCCGCGGCCCCGAAGATCTTCTTCCGCTACTACTACGTCAACTCCAGCACCGGCGAGAAGTCCGGCACCATGCTGGCAGAAGTCAAGTGGGCAGCTGCCGCGGCCGGTGGCGGTGAGCCGTAGTCGAAACTCTCTCTGGCGTTTCCGCCAAACCTAAACTTTATACCCTCCGCAGTCGTGAGATTCCGGAGGGTTTTCTTATGCTATTTGACGGACCGGACAAAATAATTGGAGATTTTTGAAAATTTTTTCGGCCCCAAACACATTTATTTTTGCTCGGATTTCCTTACGAAAACCTCTCCATCGGCCGTATCACATTTGTACCACGCACCCTATAAACGACTGATTTACAGTAGGGTGTCAAAAACTTTACAGTACCTCGCCTTCCTCGAATCCGCCCCCGGCCGCCAGGCCATCATCGACCTCCACGTCAGAGGAATAATCAGTTTTGTCAACGCTTATTCCAAATGAATTCAGTATATTTGCAAGCAACGTGACACTTTAATGAAGATATCAGGAAACAAACTCATATCCGAATGTACGGAATACGACTTCAAGCAAGAATTGGAGCGGAAGAAAATCAGTCACTGGCTGAAGAGCGTGAGCGCCTATGCCAACTCTGAAGGCGGCGCTCTCTATTACGGTGTTGACAACGACGGAATTGTGACCGGCCTTGCCAACCCGCAGGGCGATTCCGATTTCATCAGCCAGAAGATCAATGCACACTTGGATCCTGTCCCGGACTGGACGCTGACTCCCGGAGAAGATGAGCAAGGCCACAAAGTCCTTGAAGTGCTCATAAAGGCGGGGCAGTTCACGCCATATTACCTTGTCCTGGACGGCTCCCGTCAAGCATATATCCGTTCCGGTAACGAGAGTGTTGTGGCTTCTTCCCGGGAATTGCTTAAGTTGGTCCTGAAAGGTACCAACAGTAGCTGGGATGCCCTCCCTAGTCGGGATACCATCGAGAAGCATTCCTTCAAGATGCTTGCCCACGAGTACCACGAGAGAACGCAGCAGGCCTGGGATGACAAGTACCCGGTATCATGGGGCCTTGCCCAGGAAGACGGCGCCCTCACAAACGGCGGCCTCCTTTTCTCCGACAACTGCGAAGTGTACCAGTCCCGAGTCTTCTGCACCCGCTGGAATGGCCTTACCAAGACCGATGCCATCAACGATGCCGAATACAGCGGCAATCTGCTGTATCTGCTCAAGATGATGAGAGGGTTCATCAAGTCCAACACCGCTAAGCGCTGGTTCAAACTTCCCGACTATCGTCTCAACTTCCCGGAGTATGCCGACCGTGCCATTCTCGAGTGTTGCGTGAACCACCTGATTCATCGTGATATGACCGAGGTCGGAAGTGAGGTGCACGTGGATATTTATGATGACCGCATTGAGTTTTATTCACCTGGAGGAATGTTCGACGGCACCAGGATTCAAGACCGCGACATCCTGAAAGTCCCCTCCAAGCGCCGTAATCCCATCATTGCAGATGTCTTTACGCAGCTGGACTATATGGAGAAACGCGGCTCCGGATTCCAAAAAATAACTGAACTTACGTCCGAGCTTCGCCTCTTTACGGAAGACCGCATGCCCACATTTGAATCCGATGCTTCTTCCTTCTTCACGACCGTCTATAGTGTCCTTTATGGCAGGACGGACGAAGACTTCCAGCATATCATTGATCAGGAATCCACACCAAAGGAGGGAAACACTACCCAAAAGACTACACCAAAGGCCGAGGATACTACCCAAAAGACTACCCCTAAGACGGAAAACGCTACCCAAAAGCTAGTCAGTGACACTGCCCAAAAGATTCTGGACCTGCTTACAGAAGACCCATATCTAACCCGACAGGATATGGCTCCACTTCTCAATATGACGCCAGATGGCGTGAAGTACCATCTGACTAGATTACAGAAATTAGGTTATCTTCTCCGCATCGAAGGCCGCAAGTCTGGCCGCTGGAAGGTTCTTATCAAGAAATAGTTTCCATCTTGAAGGACGGTCCGGACAGAAGCACCAGATTGACGTTTATTGGGAATACGAAAAATTGCACTCCGGTTCATGCCGAACCGGAGTGTTAAACATTTCTTTACACCCCTATCGTTTTTCCCGGCTGGGGTCGGAGCCGGTTCAAGGAGATTGCTTGGAAATCAGGAGGGGCCTGTTATGCAACAGGGCAGTTTGCCGTCAGCGTTTCCCCTTTGGTTCAGTTTCCGAGATGGACAGGGGGATCATCTTGTATATTTGAGACTGTTCGTCGGCCGACAATTCCTGCACAGGCCGGCCATTATCGGTCACAGTTCAGACAGCCACCGTACCAGCATATCCAGTACCTCCGGAGCAAAGGTCTCTTCAATGTCCCGGTATTCGGTGGTCATCCCTGTCCGGCAATGCTGGAACAGGTGATTTACACCTTCCACCGTTTTCAACCTGTTGCAAGGGTTGTCAGGCAGACCGCTTCGCAGCGCTTCCAGGTTACTCCCGGCATCCACCTGCACGTCTTTGGACCCATTCAGGGCCAGTACTGGGCAATTGATGCCGCCCAGCAGCGGGCGGACGTCCAGTGTCACAAAATGTTTCAGATAGGGCAGTTTGAGCTGCCGGATGACTGCAGTGAGATTCTGCGACAAAGCCGCAGGGAGCTCGAATTGAGACGCCGACGGCAGGGTCGTTCCGGCAATGCTGGCATCGAACACCGCCTCCAGCGCCTTGCAATAGCTGTCGATGGTTTCGGCAGGAATGCCTGCTTCTGCAAGAGAAACGCGGTTCTGCCAGAGCAATGTTTCCTTGCCGGACACAACCATCCCGGAGAGCGAAACGATGAAATCGGCCTTTTTCTCCGCAGCCAGCATCAGCGCGATGGTACCGCCTTCGCTATGGCCGATGACGCCCACCCGGTCGAAGCGCTCCCGCAGCAGGCCGATGCCGGCAAGCGCGTCGTTCTTCATATCCTCCGTCGTGCAATGGACGAGGTCCCCGGTGGACTCGCCAAAGCCCCTGTCGTCATAGCGCAGCGTGGCGATGCCAGCGCGGGCCAGGGCATCGGCAATCACCGCAAAAGGCTTGTGCTCATAGATTTCCTCGTCCCTGTTCTGGAGGCCGCTGCCGGTGACCATAATCAGGACCGGCGTCTTGCGGCCATATCCCTCCGGCAGCACCAGCGTCCCTTTCAGCACAGCGTCTCCATTGGCGAAAGAGACCTCTTCCGTTGCGTAGGGGAATGGTCCCACCGGCGTCTGCGGCCGATTGAGTTTCTTCACTCCCGGCGTAAGTGTCATCGGCAGGGATGCGCCCCACTGCTTGAAGGTCCCTACAATCTGCTTCATCAACCACAGGCCTTCATACGTAGCTCCGATGGAAGGCACCTTGATGGTAATACTTCCGGTAGCCGTCCTCGTAACCTCGATGGGAATTCCTTTTGCGCCCTGGTCCGGCGAATCCATCGTAGGATTCTCCTCATCCAGATGGAAAACAAGGGATATCTTTGTGCCTTGAACTTCCAGTTTACCGGACCAGGTTCCGGTCTGGGCGCCGGCGCTGAATACCGCGGCCAGCAGCATCCCGATGATGATAATCACTTTCATACCGCAAATATAAATACCTCAAAGACAAAGTTAAGCATTTTTGCCGATAGACGTGCTTGCACTCGCCGGGAAGTAATGCAGACTAGCGGAAGCGGAGTTCGAAGACCGTTCGGGAGGCGTCGCTGCTCAGCAGCTCGATGCTGCCGTTGTGCTGGCGCATGATTTGGCGGGCCAGGGAAAGGCCGATGCCGGATCCCTCTTTCTTGGTGGTATAGAAGGGAATGAAGATTTGCTCCTGGGCCGAGGGAGGAATGGGCTCGCCGTCGTTGGCCACCTGCACAATCACCTCGTCGTCCTTGCCTATCCGGGCCGAAATGTCAATATGCCTGGCATCGGCCTGAAGAGCGTTTTTGATGAGGTTGATGAGAATCTGGGAGATTTGCCCCTCGTCGGCATAAATCATGAGGTCCGGCTCCAGAGGCCGATAGCTGCAGACCGCGCCGCAAGAGGCGGCATATTCACTGTTCAGCGCAATGATGCCGCCAATAAGCTCTTGAAGGTCAATTGCTTTCCTTGCCGGACGGGCCACGCCGGAGAGCTGCCGGTAGGTTTCCACGAACTTGATAAGGTTCTTGGAGGAATCGCTGATGGTGTCCAGTCCGGCCTTCACGTCCAGCGAGCTGTGGCCGTTTTTGTCCATGGACTTTGACAACGCGTCGGAGAGCGATGCGATAGGAGACACCGTATTCATGATTTCGTGCGTGAGCACGCGGATGAGCTTGGTCCAGGAATCCTGCTCGTGTGCCTGCCGCTGTTTCTCGAAGATGGTGCGGATACGGTTGAGCGTACGGTTGAACCTGCTGTTGTCCTGAAAGCGGAAGTTCAGTTCCCCGTCCTCCAGGGCATCCATCATATAGGCCACCTTCTTGATGTCCTTGTGCCGGGTCCTGAGCGCAGCTATCACCGCCGCAACGATAGCAACGATGATACAGAGCAGTATGACGAACCCCAGTTTCATATTCAAAGATCCTTCGCTTCGCTCAGGATGACAAAAGTCTGTCATTCTGAGGCCGAAGGCCGAAGAATCTACAATCCATATTTCTTCAGTTTGGCATACAGCGTGGGGCGGCTGACGCCCAGCATTTTGGCGGCGGCGGAAATGTTGCCGTCCGTCCGCTCCATGGCGTCTCTGACGAGTTTCTCTTCATCGGCCCCGTTCGTCGTTCTGAGGGCAGAGCCCGAAGTCTCCATCTGAAAATCCTTGGCAGACAGGTTCTTCGCTTCGCTCAAAATGACCGCCTTTTCAATGACGTTCTGCAATTCACGGATATTGCCGTTCCAGCGGGCGCTCTCCAAAGCCTCCCGGGCGGAAGCATCCAATCCGGTCAAAGACCGGTGGTATTTTTCCGCAAAGCGCTCCAGGAAGAGCTGAGCCAGCGGGACGATGTCTTCCCGGCGTTCGCGAAGGGGTGGCAGGGCGATATGGACGGTATTGATGCGGTAGTACAAATCCTCGCGGAAACGGCCTTCCCGTACCAGCTGCTCCAGGTCCATGTTGGTGGCACAGATGAGCCGGATATTCACCGGGGTGGCCTTGGAGCCGCCCACGCGCACCACGCTCCGGCTTTGAATCGCCCGCAGCAGCTTGGCCTGCAGGTGCAGCGGAATATTGCCGATTTCGTCCAAAAACAGCGTCCCGCCGTCGGCCTGCTCAAACTTGCCGGCATGGTCCGTATGGGCGTCCGTGAAGGCACCTTTGACATGGCCGAAAAGTTCGCTCTCGAAGAGGGTTTCCGTGATGGCGCCGGCGTCCACGGCCACCATGGGTTTGCCGCTCCGAAGGCTGCGGGAATGGATTTCACGCGCCAACACGTCCTTGCCGGTGCCGTTCTCGCCGGTGATGAGCACCGTGGCGTCGGTGGGGGCAATCTTGTCCAGGGTTTTGCGGATGACGGCCATGGGCCTGGAGGTGCCCCAGAACATAGATTCTTCGCTTCGCTCAGAATGACAAGGGCCTGTTCCGTCACCACTTCTTGTCATTCTGAGGGCGGAGCCCGAAGAATCTCTTCCCAGGGCCTTCATGGCCTTGTCCCTGGCAGCCGTCAGCGTTGACATCAGTTTTTCGTTGTCCCAGGGCTTGACGATGAAATCGAACGCCCCGCGTTTCATGCCTTCCACCGCCAGCTGAATATCGGCATAGGCGGTAAAGAGCACCACCTCCACCTCCGGAGCCATCTTTTTGAGTTCTCCGGCCCAGTAGAGGCCTTCGTTGCCGGTGTTGATGCTGGTGTGGAAGTTCATATCCAGCAGCACCACGTCCGGCCGGAACTGCTCCAATTCCGAAACCAGCGTAGTCGGGGACGGAATGGTTTTCACCTCCGCGAAATGCACCGGCAGCAAAATCTCCAGCGTCCGGCGTATTCCGGCGTTGTCATCTACGACGAGTATTTTTCCTTTTTTCGAGATGGTCATACTTACTCCCCTAACACTTTACGGAGAAGAAGCGGACGATTGGTGGTGATGACATCCACTCCCAGTTCGCTCAGGTACTTCATTTCGCGTTCATTGTCCACGGTCCAGACATTGACCTCCATGCCCAAGGCATGGGCGCGCTCCACCCAGTCCGGATGCTTGTGAAAAACGCCGTACTCATAGTCGATGCCGTTGATACCGGCCGCATGCACGGTTTCCGGGTCTTTATCGCCCTCCAGATATTGGTTTCCGAAGCCGGGCAGTTCCTCGGCAATCCAGCAGCAAGCCTCGAAGCTGAAGGAGATGAACATCACGCGGGAGGGGTCCAGAAGTTGGTGCCGGCGCAGTTCCTCCACGCAGGCCTTGGCCAGCTTCAGGGTCTTGTGCACCGTCTTCTGCGGCTTGATTTCAAGGACCAGCATGCACGAAGACTGCGCCCCCTGCTTCAGGTATTCGCCCAAAGTAGGGATACGTTCACCATTGGGAAGCTTGGTCTTGAGCAGGCGGCGATAAGTATGCTTCCGGATGGAAATGCCGTTGAGCGAAGGGTCATGGTTCACCACCACGACATCATCGGCCGTAAGGTGAACGTCAAACTCACTGCCCCAGAAGCCATTTTCCTGCGCCAGGCGCAGCGAAGCGATGGAATTTTGCGCATTCCCCGCCTCTTCACACTTCCAAAAACCCCGGTGCGCACAGATTTTCTGCGCCCGGACTTGCTGTACGCCGCCCGACAAAAGGGCAACGAGTACCAAAAATAAACAACGTAATCTCATAGCTTTTCAGTTTTATATTCCAAATCCCAGGGAACGATTCGGGTGGGGAATGCCGCTATACGCAGCGTTGTACAACCATACGGGACAAGCGGCATCGTGCGCGGCGGGATCATGCGTTCCATACCACGGACCGCAACATTCCACACCGTCCATGGCCAGGCTGGCCGTAAGCCCGCTGCGGTCAAAGCGCACACCCGTATAGGACCCTTCTTCCGGTCCGTATATCCCCCATTGCAGCCGATGTGTTCTCAGATAATACATTGAAATGCAAAAATAGTCAAAAAAATATTGTAAAATGCAAATTATTTCATATTTTTGTACCACAGTACACCACAGATAGCGATTCCTGACATGAAAAACGCCGGAAAAATCTTCCTACCTTTGCACCAATATCGAACGACAGCATAGCGATGCGTTTTGTTATAAATCCGGACAATAAAGAAGCCATTTACAGACAACTCGTTCTGCAAGTGGACCAGGCACTGCATTCGGGCAAATTGAAAGCCGGCGAGCAAATTCCGTCCATGAACGAACTGGCCGCCCAACTGGCCATTTCCAGGGAAACCGTGAAGAAAGCCTATGGCATCCTGGTGAAGAAAGGCCTTATCCACCCCAAACAAGGCAAGGGCTTTTACACGGCCGATGTCAATGCCAGCACACATCCGCGCGTCCTGGTTCTGTTCGACAAGTTCTCCGTTTACAAACAGATTTTGTTCAATGCTTTTGCCGAGCGGCTCGCCGATGCTGCGGAAATTACCATCCTGAACCACAACCAGAGCATCGACCTGCTGGAGCACTACCTGGACGACAACCTGGACAACTTTGACTATTATGTCCTCGCACCGCACTTCCCGCTTGATGCGGGAACGCAGAAACGCGTAGTCCGACAGCTGTCCCGTATTCCCTACCGCAAACTCATTATGCTGGACCGCCTGCAGCCGGACTTCCCCGGCCAGTACGGCGCCGTCTATCAGGACTTTGAAAACGATATCTATGACGGGCTGTCGGAAGGTACGCAACCGGCTTTCCCCGCCCGCAGGCTGCGTGTTCTCACCCTGCCCATGTCTCTGTTCGGCACTCATATTATCAAGGGAGTGAACCGCTTTGTTTCGGAGCATCACGTTCCGGCAGAGTATATGACCACCGTTCCGAATTCCATAGAAAAGGGCGATATCTTCCTGGTGCTCAACTCCCAGCTGGACGACGGACTGGTGGCGCTGACCCGCCGTATTCAGGAGGCCGGTCTGGAGATTGGACGGGATGTGTTCATCATTTCTTACAATGAGTCCGACATGAACGAACTTGTACTGGGCGGCCTCACCACCGTCAGTGCAGACTTTCGTGAAATGGGCCATATAGCCGCCGACATGATTCTCTCCCGACGCATGGAGAAGGTCCACTGCCCCTTCCACATGCATCGCCGCCATACCTTTTGATTGTCGTGACTACCGCACAACCGAGATTTTGCTTCTGCGCAGCGATATAAAGGGCATCCCCGATAACGCGGGCTGTGACATCCATTCCGCTATTGCCGGAAGTAAGCACAGACTGCATTCTGTCATAAGCACGGCCTCTTCGCATCGCGGGGAGAGATACTGCTGCTTTTCCATAACTGTATTCTACTGTGGTATTCCGCAAAATTAAGAAAAAGCGACTTATTGAATAAATTTCGTAACTTTGATGTGGTACACTCTGGTACAAACCGTAAAAACATGAAAAGAATACAATCCCTGGACATCCTGCGTGGCGCTTCCGTGGCGCTTATGATTCTGGTCAACAACCCGGGCAGCTGGGCTGCCGTGTGGGAGCCGCTGCGCCATGCGAGCTGGAACGGACTGCTTTTTGCCGACCTGGTCTTTCCCCTTTTCCTGTTCGTAATGGGCGTTTCCATGTACTTCTCGCTGCATAAAGGCGGGTTCAAACTTAGCTGGAAAATACTGAAGCGCGTGCTGCTTCTCATCGGAATCGGGCTGATTCTCAATTGGATAAGCGGGATCGTATGGGCGAACGACTGGAGCCTTACCCATCTGCGCTACACCGGCGTGCTGCAGCGCTTCGGGCTGTGCTTCGGGCTGAGCGCCGTTCTGGTATGCACGCTGCCGCACAAGAGCCTGCCGTGGATATCGGCCGGCATCCTGGCCCTGTATGCTGCCGTTCTGCTGCTGGGGAACGGTTATGCCTACGGTCCGGAAAACGGGCTGGCGCGGGCGGACCGCCTGATGATTCCGGAGGCCCACTTGTACAATGACAAGGGAATAGACCCGGAGGGCCTTGTAAGCACCCTTCCCTGCCTGGCGCACACGCTTGTCGGCTTTCTGGTGGGGAAACTGCTTTATGAAAAACGGAACAAAGGCGCCCTTCTCTGCGGCATCATACTGCTGGTAGCCGGACTTCTCGCCACACCCTGGCTGCCGCTGAACAAAAAAATCTGGTCGCCCTCGTTTGTCCTGGTACTGTGCGGGATTGGCACACTGGTGCTTTGCCTGCTGTATTATCTGGTGGACGAACGCGGCCTGTGGAAGCACTACGGTTTTTTCAAGGCTTTCGGCACCAACGCCATCTTCTGCTATGTGATGGGCAGCGTGGTGGCCTGGGTTCTGGACGGAACAGGGCTGCACGGCTGGTTTGCCCGGCAGGTCGTGAAAGACGACCCGTTGCTGTCGGCCGCCTATGCGCTTGCGTGCGTACTGTTGGTATGGCTCAGCGTCCTGCCCCTGTACAAGCGGAAGATTTTCCTGAAATTATAACGCCTGTTCGCAGATAAGTTCCATGGATGTGAACTGCGGGTGCAGGCCCATGGATTCGTAGAAAGCACGGGCGCCGGGATTGCAGTCCCATACATGCAGGGTGACGTTGTAACAACCCCGCTCCCGGGCGAAAGCCTTCACGTGCTGAAACAAGGCCGTGCCTACATGCTGACCGCGGGCGTCCGCATCCACACAGATATCGTCCACATACAGTGTGGTAAGTTCCCTGAGGCTCCCGCTGCCCTGCCGTTGCAGTGCGCAGAAGGCATAGCCCTGAACGACGCCGTCCTTCTCATAGACAAATACCGGGGTGTCCGGATGGGCGAAGATGGCCAGAAGTTCCGCGTCCGTGTACTTCTTCCCTGTCTCGTTGAAGAGGTCCGGACGACCGTCGTGATGAATCTTGAGCACTTGCCTGAGAAGCCTGTTCACGGCATTCAGGTCCCGCGGCTCCGCTTTTCTGATAGTTGTCATACGGCAAATATACATATAAAAAAAGAAACCGGACAATTTGTCTGGCTTCTTTTGGTCGGGATGACTCGACTCGAACGAGCGACCCCTACGTCCCGAACGTAGTGCGCTACCAACTGCGCTACATCCCGCTCCCGATAAAAAACAAGCTCTTAGGCGAGCTTGTTAATGTAAACTTGAAGACCGCTCTTGAGGTTGGCCGCCTTGTTTTTGTGGATAACCCCGATTTTGGCGAGCTTGTCTATCATGGCATATACCTTCGGAGCGTTCTCCTGGGCTGCTGCCTTATCTGTCGTATTGCGGAGGTCGCGAATGGCGTTCCTCGTTGTTTTTGCATAGTACTTGTTATGCAAGCGGCGACGTTCGCTCTGACGGGCGGCACGTGCGGCGGATTTTGTGTTTGCCATTATTTTACTTTTTTATATTTGGTAGTGGGTAGGAGAATCGAACTCCTATTGCGGGAATGAAAATCCCGAGTACTAACCGTTATACGAA
>CADAIT010000024.1 GCA_902788095.1 uncultured Bacteroidia bacterium
TCCTCGTTCGGATTTTGAACGAGGAATGTGTTGTTTTCGGCTGATATTCAATGAGTTAAGTGTCACACGCCTCGGCCGATGCCCTGTGATTGCTATTCAGCTGATAATCAGCCTATTACATGACAATCCTCGTTCGATTTTTGAACGAGGATTTTCAGCATCTCGCTGATTATTAAGCACTTGTCGATCACCGACGGTGTTTTCTAAGGCAAGCCAGTGATCACTAACGTGCTGGATATCAGTCACTTCCTTAACATTCCTCGTTCGGATTTTGAACGAGGAATGTGTTGTTTTCGGCTGATATTCAACAAGTTAAGTGTCACACGCCTCGGCCGATGCCCTGTGATTGCTATTCAACTGATAATCAGCCTATTACATGATAATCCTCGTTCGATTTTTGAACGAGGAATGTGTTGTTTTCGGCTGATATTCAATGAGTTAAGTGTCACACGCCTCGGCCGATGCCCTGTGATTGCTATTCAACTAATAATCAGCCTATTATATGATAATCCTCGTTCGATTTTTGAACGAGGAATTTTAGCATCTCACTGAGTATTAGATACTTAGCGATCACGCAACAACAACAGGAGGTTATCCGACCAGCGGCGAAACTCCAGCGGAGCATGGGGCTGCGTGCAAGAGGGCCAGCGGCGGAACCCCAGCGGAGCATGGGGCTGCGTGCAAGAGGGCCAGCGGCGAAACTCCAGCGGAGCATGGGGCGGCGTGCAAAGAGGAACGGTGGCTAATGCACCAGGGTTTTGAAGTCTTCCCAGCGATAGAAGGAGCCGGGGGCGGCCATTTCCAGCGGCAGCGTGGCCTCGCGGCCGTTCAGCAGCAGCTGGAAAAGGATGTCCGGGTTGCGGGAACTGCGGAAAAACACCAGCTGCAGGTTGCAGGCCATGGGTACGTTATAGTTCTGCCAGTAGTTTTCCACCTCGAAGGGGTTCTCGATACGGGCATCCATGCCGTTGACGCCCAACAGGGACAGGAAGGGCTGCAGGCAGGAGTCGTGGGAGAAGCGGAGCCGCAGCTGCACCCCGTCCTTCCAGTCGGATTCGGCCTTGTCCACGAAATCCCGGTGCAGGACGCGCATAGCCTCCACGCGGGTGTTTTCCGTGTCCGGAGAACGGCCCATGAGCTGGTAGTCCCGGAAGTTTCTCACGCGCCACAGGGTATAGCGTTCCTCTGCCGTAAACAGGCTGTACAGGTGCTCCGGCACGGGAAAATCCAGGTTGTCCAGCGTGCTCAGCATGGTGTGCATGTCGAAGACGAACGTATGCGGATGCTCCACCAGCCGGCCGGGGTGGGTAAACCAGCGCCCCATGATGCCCTCGAAGTCCAGGAGGCCGCTACGGAAACGCTTGAACTTGGTGAGCGCATCGCCCTCGCGGTCTGCTTTGGAGTCGATGGCGTCCGGCAGCAGATACGCCTGGTAAGGGTAGCTGTAGTCCGCATCGAAGGTGAAGTCCTTATCCCGTTCGGACAGTTCGTCCAGGAAGGAGAACATGCTTACGATAACGCGGTGCGACACCGTGGAAACGGCGACTGCGCGGGTTTTTCCCTTAAAGACCGCCGGGTAGTTTTTGTACAGTTGGCCCGCAATGAAACGGTGCTGCCCCTGGCCTTTTCCGGTGAGAACCCCTTCGCGGTGCGCCAGGGAAGGATAAATGGCGGTATATTCCTGATAAAACTGCTCTCCTTCGGCCGTCAGCCACCCCTTCTCGCGTGCGGTCTCCCATACGGCCAGGATGTCCTCGTACACGGTACTTCCCAGGGCGAAACGGGCGCCATGCCGACCCAGATGGCTTACGTAGAAGGCTTTGTATCCCTTGGGAGCAGCGGTGGGCCGGGGCTGGTCCGTCGGGTACATGAAATGCACGCCGCCGGCGCGTTCCAAGTCGTTCATGATAGCCTCAAAAGCGGTGGTCTGTGCCTTTGCAGGCAGGACGATGGCAAGAAGAGCCAGAAGAGCAGCAAGTAATTGTTTCATGGCTCAAATATAACAAAACTTTTTATTATATTTGTTGAAAACACCTACCGCAAGGCCGAGCGTTACCTGCAGGAAATGATTGCACGCGACAGGAACCGCTGCTCCGTCGTCCTGTGGAGCCTTTCCAACGAAACGCGCCCCGGCGATGCGCGGGACCGGTTCATGAGCCGGCTCCTGGCCTACGGCCGCATCCTGGAGCGAGGACTATCAGGCCAATCTGTACCGCAAGAACCTGCGGATGATAGACCGTATCGACAACCTGGCCGGGGTCGTTCCCTGGCTACTGTACGATTTCCGCTCCCCGTACCGGCTGCATCCCGTTTTACAGCAGGGATGGAACCGCAAGGGCGTTCTGGGCCCCGGCGGGGAGAAGAAAAAATCCTGGTTCGTGTTACACGCTTATTTTGCGGAACGCTGACGGCTACACTTCCGTTGCGGTGGCGAATTCGCCCAGGAAGCGCATGTCGTTCTCGAAGTAGTGGCGCAGGTCGTTCACCTGCCACTTGAGCATGGCGATGCGCTCCACACCCATGCCAAAGGCGAAACCGGTGTATTTTTCAGGGTCTATCCCACTGGCTTTCAGCACGTTGGGGTCCACCATGCCGCAGCCCATAATCTCCAGCCAGCCGGTACCCTTGCAGATGTTGCAGCCCTTGCCGTGGCAGATGTTGCAGCTCACGTCCACTTCTGCGGACGGCTCCGTGAAGGGGAAGTAGGAGGGACGCATGCGGATTTCGGTTTCCGGTCCGAACATCTCGCGCGCAAAGAGCAGGATGGCCTGCTTCAGGTCCGCGAAAGTAACATCCTTGTCAATGTACAGGCCCTCCACCTGATGGAAGATGCAGTGGGCGCGGGCCGATATGGCCTCGTTGCGGAACACGCGTCCCGGGCACACCACGCGGATGGGCAGGGACTGGCTTTCCATGGTGCGCACCTGTACGGAAGAGGTGTGCGTCCTCAGAAGCAGCGGGTTCAGGTGGCCGGTGCTCACGAAGAAGGTATCCTGCATCTCGCGGGCCGGATGGTTGGGCGGGAAGTTCAGGGCCTCGAACACGTGGTAGTCGTCCTCAATTTCCGGACCCTCCGCCACGTCGTAGCCGAATTTGCGGAAGATATCCACAATCTGCTGACGCACAATGGATACCGGGTGACGCGAACCCAGGGGCATGGCATCGCCGGGCATGGTGAGGTCCTCCTTGGGAAGGGCGTTTGTCACCGCTTCCTCGGCGGCCGCCTTGAGCTCCTCGATGCGGGCGGCGGCGGTTTTTTTGAGTTCGTTCAGGCGCTGGCCATACTCGCGTTTGAGCTCCGGCGCCACGCTGCGGAACTCGTCCATAAGCGCGGTGATTTCACCTTTTTTGCCCAGGAAACGGATGCGGGCTTCTTCCGCCTCCTTCGCGGTGCTGGCCTTGAGCTCGTTCAGCTCTTTGAAAATTTGTTCAATCGCTTCTTTCATGCCTATTTCTTCTTATTGTTTCTTTTGTCTCTTGCCTCCTGTGCGCGTTTTCCGCCGCTCTTCCAGTATTTGGCCCACTGCTCCTCGGTGAAAAAACGCTTGTAGCTGTCGTCAATCTGCTGCATCCACTTGTCCTGCACCGCGATGTACAGATCCCGGTTCTCCACCTTGGCCTTCTGCATGTCGTCCATTTCCACTGACATGGCCTTCAGGTCGTGCGTGAGGGTGGAATCCACATAGAACTCCTGCCAGTATTCCAATTCCAGCAGGCCGCCCAGGCGCTGTACCTCCTTGTCCACGAACTCCAGCAGCTGTTTTTCCTGCTGCTCCGGGGTCAGGGGACCGTTATTTTGGGCCTTGGCGGCAAAAAGCGACAGGCATAAAGCTACGGCAACGCTCAATAAATGATAAATTTTCATACCTTTGTAGTCTGATGTCGAATGACAAAATTACGCAATAAATCGAAAAAGCCCAAAATACGATGAGAAAATCGCTCCTGAAATTGTTTGTTTCCGCCGCAGCGGTCGTGCTTGGCACCGTGGAAGGCAACACCTGCACCAACGTAATCGTCACCCGCGGCGCCAGCAAGGACGGCTCCGTGCTGGTCTCTTACGCGGCAGACTCCCATTACCTGTTCGGCGAATTGTATTACAAGCCGGCGGCAGATTGGAAAGCCGGCTCCATGCTTCCTGTTTACGAATGGGACACCAACCGTTATCTGGGTGAAATTGAACAGGTTCCGCACACCTACCAGACGGTGGGCAACATGAATGAGTTCCAGCTCATCATCACGGAAACCACCTGGGGCGGCCGCCCGGAGCTGGAGGACAAGAACGGCAGAATCGACTACGGTTCCCTTATCTACATTACCCTGCAGCGTGCCAAAACGGCCCGCGAAGCCATTGACGTCATTGTTTCGCTGGCCAACGAATACGGCTACGCCTCGTCAGGCGAAACCTTCTCCATCGCGGACAAGAACGAAGCCTGGATTATGGAACTGGTCGGCAAGGGCATGAGCATGCGCAACGGCGTGAACATGAACAAGGGCATTGTCTGGGTGGCCCGCCGCATTCCCGACGGCGCCATCTGCGCACATGCCAACCAGGCCCGCATCGGCACGTTCCCGCTGGACGACCCCGACAACTGCATCTATGCGCCGGACGTCATCTCCTTCGCCCGCCGCAAGGGCTATTTCGAAGGCCCGGACAGCGAATTCAGCTTCAAGAAGGCCTACAATCCGGCCGATTTCGGCACCATCCGCGGCTGCGACGCCCGTGCCTGGAGCGCGTTCAACATCCTCACGCAGGGCTGGTTCTCCTTCTACGATGAAAACGGCAACCCGGTTACGCGTGACGCCTTTGCATACCTGGACTATGTGATGGGCAAAGACCTCGACGGCGACTTCCCGCTCTTTGTCTTCCCGCGCAAAAAAGTGGGGGTGAAGGAGGTGGCCGACGTCATGCGCGACCACTTCGAGGGCACTCCCATGGACATGACGCAGGACATCGGTGCTGGCGGAAACGCCCTCCCCTATCGCTGGCGTCCCATGGAGTTCCAGGACCCGGAAGGAAACACGTATGTCAACGAGCGCGCCATCGCCACCCAGCAGACCGGCTTCTGGCTGGTGGGACAGGCCCGCAACTACGTGCCGGATATCGTCGGCGGCATCCTCTGGTTTGGCACGGACGACGCCGCAACCTCGTACCTCACCCCCATCTACACCTCCATTCAGGAGGTCCCGGACTGCTTCCGCGTGGGCAACGGAGACTTGCTGCACTATTCCCCGGACGCCTCCTTCTGGATTAACAACCGCATTTCCAACGCCTGCTACAAAATGTACAATGTCATGGCTCCTTACGTGCGCGCCAAGGTCGATGCCTTCGAACGCGACCAGATGGAGCGCCGGGTACATTCGGTGGACAGCATGGCCGTGGTCATGTACAACCAGGTGGCGGTAAAAATGCAGAAGAAACTCTCTTCCCGCGGCAATGCCATGGTGCCCCGCGCACCCTTCGCCAAGGTGGTGAAATATGTAAGTGACTACAGCGTGAAAACGGCCCAGAAGCAGTTCGAGGCCTGGCGCGAGCTGGAAGTGGAGCTGCTGCTCAAGTTCATGGACGGCAACGTGAAACCACAGAATCCGGACGGCTCCTTCAAGCATTCGGAATACGCCGAGGGCATGCCGGAGAGCGTGGAATGGCCGGGCTACACCGAACTGTGGAAAAACACGGTGGCCCAGGAACACGGAGAGGTGATTAAAGTTCCCGCAGCCAAGTAAAAGATACACTGACCTAATTATATAACCAGACTATGACCACATTGTTTTACCTGGTGCCGGCGGCAGCAGTTGTCGCGCTGTTTTTCGCCTGGCTCTTCTTCCGTCAGATGATGAAGGAAAGCGAGGGCACCCCCACCATGAAAGAAATTGCACAGTACGTGCGCGAGGGCGCCATGGCGTACCTCAAGCAGCAGTACAAAGTCGTCATTGTTGTATTTATTGTCCTGGCCGCGCTCTTCGCGGTGCTCGCTTACGGATTCGGCGTACAGAACCCCTGGGTCCCGTTCGCGTTCCTCACCGGCGGTCTCTTCAGCGGACTGGCGGGCTTCATCGGCATGAAAACGGCCACCTATGCCAGTGCGCGCACGGCCAACGCCACCATGCGCAGCCTCAACTCCGGCCTGAAAATCGCCTTCCGCAGCGGCGCCGTCATGGGGCTTACCGTAGTGGGCCTGGGACTGCTGGACATTGCCATCTGGTGGAGCGTGCTGAAAATTTTCTATGACCCTTCGGATGCGCAGAACCTGGTGATTATCACCACCACCATGCTCACCTTCGGCATGGGTGCCTCCACGCAGGCGCTGTTTGCCCGTGTGGGCGGCGGCATTTACACCAAGGCGGCGGACGTCGGCGCGGACATCGTGGGCAAGGTGGAGCAGGATATTCCGGAGGACGACCCCCGCAACCCTGCCACCATCGCCGACAACGTGGGCGACAACGTGGGCGACGTGGCCGGCATGGGCGCCGACCTTTACGAGAGCTACTGCGGCTCCATCCTCGCCACCATGGCGCTGGGTGCATCGGCCTTCTTTGCGGACGGCACAGACCTGCAGATGCGGGCCATCCTGGCCCCGATGGTGATTGCCGCTATCGGCGTAGTTCTTTCTATCATAGGTATTTACGCTGTCCGCACCAAGGAGGGCGCCTCCCTGATGGACCTTCTGAAGTCACTGTCCGTGGGCACCAACCTGGCGGCCGCGCTCATTGCCATCCTTACGTTCGGCGTGTTCTACATGCTGGGCTTCCCAAACTGGTGGAAACTCTCCCTGAGCGTGCTGAGCGGCCTTTTGTCGGGCGTTATCATCGGCAAGGTCACGGAATTCTATACGTCCCATTCCTATAAACCCACGCAGAAGCTGGCGGAGGCTGCCCAGACGGGTTCCGCTACCGTGGTCATCAACGGAGTGGGCCTGGGCATGCGTTCAACGGCGGTCCCCGTGATTACCATTTGCGCCGCCATCCTCCTGGCCTACGGTTTCGCCACGGACTTCGTGTTCTCCTCCCGGACGCTGAGCCTGGGCCTGTACGGTATTTCCATCGCGGCGGTGGGCATGCTTTCCACGCTGGGTATCACCCTGGCCACGGACGCTTACGGTCCCATTGCGGACAATGCCGGCGGCAATGCCCAGATGAGCGAACTGGATCCGTCCGTACGTGAGAAGACCGACGTGCTGGACGCCCTCGGCAACACCACGGCCGCTACCGGCAAGGGCTTTGCCATCGGCTCCGCCGCCCTGACTGCGCTGGCGCTGCTGGCTTCGTATATCGAAGAGCTCAAAATTGGCTTGCAGCACGTCGGGCGGCATGCCCTGGAGATTGGCGGACGCACAGTGGACACCATGAACGCCAGCATCACGGACATTGTCAACCTGTACGACATTACCCTGATGAACCCGAAGGTGCTCGTGGGCGTGTTCGTGGGTTCCATGATGGCCTTCCTTTTCTGCGGACTAACCATGCAGGCGGTGGGCCGCGCCGCCTCCAAGATGGTGATTGAGGTCCGTCGGCAGTTCCGCGAAATTGCGGGCATCCTGGAAGGCAAGCAGCGGCCGGATTACACCTCCTGCGTGCGCATTTCCACCAAGGCGGCCCAGCACGAGATGATACTCCCGTCCCTGCTGGCCATCGTTGTTCCCATGGTGGTGGGCATGCTGCTGGGGCCTGCGGGCGTTATCGGCCTGTTGGCCGGCGGCCTGGGTGCCGGCTTTGTGCTGGCCATCTTCCTGGCCAACTCCGGCGGTGCCTGGGACAATGCCAAGAAGTTTGTGGAAGAAGGCCACCACGGCGGCAAGAATTCCCCGGCTCACAAGGCCACCATCGTGGGAGACACCGTGGGCGACCCCTTCAAAGACACTTCCGGCCCTTCCCTGAACATCCTCATCAAGCTCATGAGCATGGTGTCCATCGTGATGGCCGGCCTTACCGTGATGCTGCACTAAGCAGGGAAGCGGCTGACAGCGAACTTGTTAACCGTCAGAGCGCACCACCACTTCCTCTCCGGCGACATCGACGGTGATGACCGAGTCGCGGCGGACGGTGCCGTCCAGGATGCTCTTGGCGAGCAGGTTCACCAGTTCACGCTGCATCACGCGCTTCACCGGACGGGCGCCGTAGGCGGGGTCGTAGCCGTGCTCCACCACGTGGTCCTCGAAGGCCGGGGTGAACGCCACGGTAATGCCGTTCTCGGATAGCTTGTGCTGCAGATCCGCTTCCTGGATATGCAGGATTTCGCGGATATCGGCCTTGGTCAGCGGGTCGAACATGATAATCTCGTCGATACGGTTCAGGAACTCCGGACGGACGGTCATCTTGAGCACGTCCAGCACCTTGCGGGAACATTCGTCCAGCAGGGAACGACGCATGGCGATGGCCTGCATGTCCACCCCGTTGACTTCCGGCAGTTTCTCCATGTAGGACTGGATTATGTCGGCGCCGGCGTTGGATGTCATGATGAGGATGGTGTTCTTGAAGTCCACGGTGCGGCCTTTGTTGTCCGTGAGGCGGCCGTCGTCCAGCACCTGCAGCAACACGTTGAACACGTCCGGATGGGCCTTTTCAATCTCGTCCAGCAACACCACGGAGTAGGGTTT
>CADAIT010000025.1:0-6126 GCA_902788095.1 uncultured Bacteroidia bacterium
GCAAGACCCCGTTCAAGAGCAGGCTCCGATTCTTTCGGAGCCTGTTTCCGCTGATGCCGTGGACGCCACGGGCAACATGGCCATCGTGCAGTTCGACGAACGGCTCACGGCCCTGGTGGAGGAAGCCCTGGCGCAGGGCGGCCTGGTCACCAAGTCGGCCCCGCTGGACGCCGTGCTGCAGGATTTGGACGTGGAAAGCCTGGAACGCGTGTTCCCGTACGCAGGCGAGTTCGAGGAACGGACCCGCCGGGAGGGCCTGCACCGTTTCTACCACGTAACATTCCGCGCCGACATCCCTGAAACCAAGGCGGCGGAGGGACTGGCGGCCGTTCCCGGCGTGCTCTATGCCCGGACCAACCACCGGATTTACCGACGCGCCTTCAATGACCCTTATTTCAGCAATCAGTGGCATTACGTGAGTTCCAACGGAGCCGATATCAACGTGCAGAAGGTCTGGGACATGTACACCAAGGGCAACTCGTCCGTGATTGTAAGCGTAGTGGACGAGACCGTGGATCCCGGCCATGAGGACCTCAAGGCCAACCTGTGGACGGACGGAAGCGGGCATACCGGGTACAACTTCGCCCGGAGAAGTTACGACCTCTCCATCCGAACGGAATACGGGGAGGGCGACCAGGGGCACGGAACCCATGTCGCAGGCATTATCGGCGCTGTAAACAACAATGGGAAAGGCGTTTGCGGAATTGCCGGCGGCGACTATGCGGCCGGAATCCCAGGGGTGCGGATACAGTCCTGCTCCATTTTCTCCGGCCAGAAACAGGCCAATGACAAGCAGACGGCCAACGCCATCAAATGGGGTGCGGACCACGGGGCCGTCATCTCCCAGAACAGCTGGGGGACGACCTCGCGCCGGAGACCAAGGCGGCGATAGACTACTTTATCAAGTATGCCGGTTGTGACGCCGACGGAAACCAGTTGCCGGATTCTCCCATGAAGGGCGGCCTGGTCATCGTTGCGGCGGGCAATGAGGATATCGACCACGATATCGTTTCCATGTACGAGCCGGTCATCGCCGTGGGAGCAAGCGCAAGCAACCAGAACAAACGGAAAGCCTCCTATTCCAATTACGGAGACTGGATAGACGTGGCGGCGCCCGGCGGCGAAGGTTCAACGGAGAGGAACTCCATCTGGAGCACCCTGCCCAAAGACGCCTACATTCCTTCCGACGACGGATATGGCGGTTCGGACTGGGCCGGCACTTCCATGGCCTGTCCGCATGTGAGCGGCGTTGCGGCCCTCATCGTGTCGTACTTCGGCGGTCAGGGCTTCACGGCCGAGCGTTGCAAGGAAATCCTCTACGGCGGCCTGGGCGATGTCATCGGCGGAAACAAACCCATAGGCAGGATGTTGGACGCGTATGCCGCGTTCCAGTACGGCATCCGGACCAGCGGCGGGGATGTGGAACCCAAGCTGATTTTCTCCGAGACCGGCATAGAGGTGAAGGCGCACGAGACGCGTACCCTCACCGTCCTGGCCACCGGCGGCGCATCAGTCCGTTGTACCTCAACGGGTTCGGAAGCGCTCAGCTTCGATGCCGCCAGCGGAGAAATCACCATCGTGGGCCGTAATGCCTCTCCGGGCAGCTATGAGGCCGTGTTCGTGGCCACCGGCCCTTCGGGGCTGCAAAGCACGGGCACGCTGGCGTACACCCTGCTGCCCAATCATGCGCCCGTCGTGGTGAAACAGTTGGAAAATATTCATCACAAGGCGCTTACGCAGGCCACCACCCTTTCGCTCTCGGGGCTTTTCGAGGACCCGGACGGAGAGGAACTCCAGTGCACTGTCACCATTGCCGAAGAATCGGTCGCCTACAGTTCCGTCACGTCGGGCAAGCTCAACCTGTATTCCCGTTCGCTGGGTGTCACCGATGTCGTCATCCGGGTGGAAGACGCGTTCGGTGAAAGCGCCGACATCCGTTTCAAGCTGGCCATAACCGATCCCAGCCAGCCGGTCATGACAAGTTTCCGGGCCGTGACATCGGACATGACCATCTCCATCAACGCGTCGGCGTCTGTGCCGGTGGAGGTGCTTGTGTACAACGCCAACGGGCGGCAGGTGTTACAACAAACCCGGGAAGGGGATGTCTTCAATCCGGTCCTGCTGGACCTGACATCGCTCTCACCGGGTCGTTATACGCTGAAGCTCAGTTACGACGGCAATACTTATACGCTGCCGTTCGTGAAAATCTAAAGCAAATCCTGTTTCAGGTCTTCTACGTACCGGGCAATTCTTCGGAGTTGACCCGGTATTTGTATGCTCTGGGGGCAGCGGGGCAGGCAGTCTCCGCAGCTGATGCAATGGTCGGCCTGCCGGACGGAGGCCACGGCGCGGTCGTAACTCACCAGGTAGGCCTTCTTGAGTTTGGCATAGTCTTTCTGCTCGCTGCTCTGGGCATAGCTGCCCTCCGTGATGGCCTTGTTGTAGTGCTGGAATACGCCGGGAATGTCGATGCCCCAGGGGCAGGGCATGCAGTATTTGCAGTCCGTGCAGTTCACCAGCGGATATTCCATCATCTGGGTGGCCATCTGCTCCAGAAAGACCAGTTCCTCTTCCGTAAGCGGTTTGAAGTGGCCGTAGGTCTTGATGTTGTCTATGAGCGGGTCCATGGAGCGCATGCCCGAAAGCACGCACAACACACGCGGATAGGTTCCGCAGAAGCGGAAGGCCCAGGAGGCGATGCTCTTGTCCGGCTCCCGCTGTTTCATCTGCCGGGCGATGCCCTCGGGGACATTGGCCAGCCGTCCGCCCAGGAGCGGTTCCATGATGACGATGGGAATTTCGCGCTTGTCCAGCTCCGCGTACAGGTAGTCCGCATTGACGTTGCGAATGCCGTCCGCGTGCGTCCAGTCCACGTAGTTCATCTCAATCTGGCAGAAGTCCCAGTGCATCTCGCCGCTGTCGTGCATTTCCATGAAGGCGTCGAACTCGTGCTTGGCGCCGTGGAAGCTGAAGCCCAGGTTGCGGATGCGTCCGGCCGCTTTCTCCTTGAGCAGGAAGTCTATCATGCCGTTCTCCACATAGCGCTTCAGGTAGGCCTCTTTTCCGCCCCTGCCGATGGCGTGGAGCAGATAGTAGTCAAAGTAGTCCGTCTTGAGCTGTTTGAACGAGTCGTGGTACATCTTGATGGATGCCTCCGGCGACGCGTCTCCGAAGTTGGACAGCTTGGTGGCGATGAAGTAGCTCTCGCGCGGATGGCGGCTCAGGGCTTCGCCGGCGGCCTTTTCGCTCTGTCCCTGGAGATAGGCGGGGGAGGTGTCGAAGTAATTTACCCCGTGTGCCAGAGCGTAGTCCACCATCTCGTTCACGGCCTCCTGGTCGATGACGTCTTTGCCATCGGCATTTTTCACCATGGGCCAGCGCATGCAGCCGAAGCCCAGCACGCCCACTTTGTCGCCGTTCCGCGGGTTCTCCCGCACGAGCATTTGTTCGGGGCCTTCTTCCGTGGTGGTTTGTGTCTGTGTTCCCTTGGGAGCGCAGGCAGCCGCTACCGCCGCCGCGCCGGATATCTTGATGAAATCTCTTCTTTTCATGATTTTGTCATTCTGAACTTATCCTTGTCGTTCTGAACCTATCCTTGTCATTCTGAACTTGTCATTCTGAACGAAGTGAAGAATCTTTATACATGCCGGCTCCTGCCATTGACCGTAATGGCGCTGACAGGCCTTACCGGGCACAGATGCTCGCAGGCGCCGCAGCCGGTGCAGATTTCCTCGGCAACCACCGGGAAAAGCAGGCCCGTTTCCTTGTTTTCCACCATCTGGATGGCGCCGGAGGGGCAAATCTGGGCACATTTTCCGCAGTGGGCTTTGCCGCTGGCGCTTACGCAAAGTTCCAGGTTCACATGGGAGGTGCCCACGTGGTACTGCGTCTTTTCCTCGCGGGTGATTCTTTCAATGGCGCCGGCCGGGCACAGCTCGCTGCAGCGGGTGCATTCCGGGCGGCACCATCCCTTCTCGAAGGACATCTCCGGCTGCATCAGGTGCTCCAGGCTGCCGGAGGGATGAAGGACGTTGTTCGGGCACTCGGCCACGCAGAGCTGGCAGGCCGTGCACCTGCTGTAGAAGTCTTTTACGCTCTTGGAGCCGGGGGGCGTGAGCGGCACTTCGCGCTGTGGCGCCTGCTTGGGAAGGACATCGGCAAAACCGCCGTCCACCTTCTTGGCGGCTTCCTGCGCCCGGGCCTCGAGACCCTTCAGCGCTGCGGCGCCCGCCACGGCCACCGTCCCGGCCATCATCGCCCTGCGTCCCTTGTCATTCTGCGGATTGTCATTCTGAGCCGAAGGCGAAGAATCTTTTCCCCACGCAAACCGGTATTTCAGCGCCCCGAACTTGCACGACTCGATGCAGTTGAAGCAGTCCACGCAGCGGGAATGGTCGATGCTGGCGCTGTCCTTGGTGATTTCTATGCAGCTCGCCTTGCAATGCAGCTCGCAGGCCTTGCAGTGCTTGCACTTTTGCGTGTCTATCATCGGCCGGAACATGGCGAAACGCGAGAGGAAGCTGAGCGTGGTGCCCACCGGGCAGAAGCTGTTGCAATAGGTGCGGCCGCCCTTGAAGGAAAACAGCACAATCACGATAAGCGTGACAACGGCCACCACGAAGGCGGGTAAACTGCGCATCCATGTGTCTTTTTCATAGAAGGTATAGCTGCCGGCGCGCTCCGCCAGGGAGGCCAGCAGGTTGTTGCCCCAGATGTAAAGGGGCTGCAGCAGGTTGTGCACCATACGGCCGTAGGCACTGTAGGGAGCCAGCAGCACTACCAGCGCGTGAATGCCTGCAATGATGGCAATCACATACAGCGCCAGTATGCCGTAGCGCAGCCAGGGTTTTTCCTTCTTGTAGCGGTACGGCGCTTTTTCTTTACGCGTACCCAGCCAGGAAATCCCGTCCTGGAACACGCCCAGCGGGCAAATCACCGAGCAATATACCCGGCCGAAAATGAGCGTGAGTAGTGCCAGGGCGACAATTACACCCACATTGAGGGCCAATACGGCGGGGAGAAACTGGATTTTGGCCATCCAGCCCAAATAAGCGTGCAGCGCCCCCGTGAAGTCCAGGAAAAGGAGCGTAATCCCCATCCAGAAAATCCAGGCCAGCGCCACTCTAATCTTTTTAAGCATAATCCTTTAGTTGTCGTTTATGCAAAGATAGAAAATTTTCTAAAAATGGCAATTGGCTTGGCCGATGGGCCGTTACCGCCTGTTTTCGTGGCACTAAGACACATTTTCGGCCCGATTACAGTGATCGTTAATCGCCTGATTCACAGTGTTTTCATGGATATTCCTCGTTCAAAAAACGAACGAGGAATATCCAGCAAATGGTTGAGTGCCAAGTGGTTAGCGATCACAAGCCTTTCAGGGAAATATCCGGTGACAGCCAAGTGGTTGAGAATCAGTAGGATATCGAACATTCCTCGTTCAAAAATCGAACGAGGAATATCCGGCAAATGGTTGATTGCCAGGTGGTTAGCGATCACTCGGAATCTGGGGTGCACACTCGGAGGGCCCGCTCAGCGGATAAAAAGGGGAGAGAATGTACCTCAGGCAGCCATCGGATGGGGCAAAGAGGCGTACGGATAAGGAGGGAAGAAGCATACGCAAAAGGCGAGGCATACGGATAAGAAAAAAATTATTATCTTTGTCAGTCAAAACACACAAAGAACTATGTTACCCAAAGCTAAGGAAATTGTGGACGCCATGTCCGCCAAAATGCAGGATTCCGTAGATTTTCTGGAAGAAGACCTCAAGAATTACCGCGTAGGCAAGGCCTCCCCGGCCATCCTGAACCCCGTGATGGTGGATTACTATGGTACTGCCACGCCGCTGAACCAGGTGGCTTCCATCACCACGCCGGATGCCAAGACCATTGCCATCCAGCCCTGGGAGCGCAGTCTTATCGGCAAGATAGAGAAGGCCATCCTGGATGCCAACGTGGGCCTCACGCCTTCCAACAACGGAGAGATTATCCGCTGCATGGTTCCCCCGCTTACGGAGGACCGCCGCAAGGAGCTCATCAAGAAGGCCAAGGCGCAGGGAGAGACCTCCAAGGTAACCATCCGCAACGTCCGCCGGGACGGAATCGACCTCCTCAAGAAGGCCCAGAAGGA
>CADAIT010000025.1:6166-12985 GCA_902788095.1 uncultured Bacteroidia bacterium
GACAAGTGGGTGAAGAAGGTGGACGAGCTTATCGCCGCCAAGGAAAAAGACATTCTTACCGTGTAATGGCCACACGCGTAGCTATTCAGGGATACAAGGGCTGCTTTCACGAACAGGCAGCCCGTCTTTTTTATGCCGATGTGACGCCCGTCGAATGCGACACCTTCGAGCAGTTGTACGAGGCCTTGGACGAGGGCCGGGCCGATGCCGCCGTCATGGCTATCGAGAATACGGTCTCCGGCGGCCTGCTGCACAACTTCGAACTCCTGCGCCAAAAAGGCCGCAGGGTAAAGGGGGAGGTGTACATCCGCATCGGCCAGAACCTGATGGCGCTCCCCGGGCAGCGGCTCCAGGACATCAAGGAAGTCCGTACCCACTACATGGCCATCAACCAGACCCGCCCGTGGTTCGAGCAGAACGCCCCCTGGATTCGCCTGACGGAAAGCGATGACACGGCCAAAAGTGCCGCCCAGCTGGCCCGGTCCGGCGAAAAAGGGGTGGGCGCCGTGGCCTCGGAACTGGCCCAGCCCGACAAGGCCGTCCTGTGCTTTACGCTTCCGCACAAGCCCGGCTCCCTGGCGCAAATCCTGACCGTCCTCTCGTTCTACGAGATGAACCTCACCCGCATCCAGTCGCTGCCCATTCCCGGGAAGCAGTGGCAGTATTTCTTTTATGTGGATATCAAATTCGCCGATTATACGCGATATACCCAGGCACTGCACGCCATCCGTCCCCTCCTGGAGGACATGGAAGTGCTGGGAGAATACAAATCGGCCATATAAACCAGCTTGACGATGATTATTTCCCCCGCCCGCAGAACGCTTTCTGTCAAAGAGTATTACTTCTCCCTCAAGAACAGGGAAATCGCAAACATCAATGCCGACAGGGCCTCCCGCGGCCTGGATCCGGTCATCAACCTGGGCATCGGCTCGCCGGACGGCTCTCCCGCTCCGGAGGTCATAGACGCCCTTTGTGACTGCGCCCGCAAAAACGGCGTCCACGGCTACCAGAGCTACACCGGCATCCCTCAGCTGAGGGAAGCCATCGCCGCCTGGTATGCCAAGTGGTACGGCGTACAGCTGGACCCCGCCTGCGAAATCCAGCCCCTGATGGGCTCCAAGGAGGGCATCCTCCTCCTTTCGCTGGCCTTCCTGAATCCCGGCGACAAAGTGCTGGTGCCCAATCCCGGCTACCCCACCTACACATCGGCCACCCGCATGTGCGAAGCGGAGCTGCTGAAATACGACCTGGTGGAGGCCGACGGCTGGTACCCTGACTTCGGCGCCCTGGAAAAAATGGACCTCACAGGCGTCAAACTCATGTGGGTCAATTATCCCAACATGCCCACCTGCGCCCCTGCCCGGCGGGACGTGTTTGAAAAACTGGTGGCGTTTGCCAAAAAACACAGCATTCTCCTGATAAACGACAATCCCTACAGCTTCATCCTCAACGAGCCGCAGTCCATCCTCTCCGTCCCGGGCGCCCGCGAAGTGTGCCTGGAGATGAACTCCCTGTCCAAGAGCCACAACATGGCCGGCTGGCGCGTGGGAATGATAGTGGGCGCGGCCGATGTGCTCCGGGAACTCCTCAAAGTGAAGACGCAGATGGACTCCGGCATGTTCCGCGGCATCCAGGAGGCGGCCGTGGAGGCCCTGAATGCCGATGCCGCCTGGTACGAGTCGCTGAACGCGGAATACCTCCGCCGTCAGGCTGTGGCCCGCCGCATCATGGACAGCCTGGGCTGCACGTACGACCCTGCCGCCGGCGGCCTCTATGTCTGGGGCCGGGTCCCTTCCGGAACGGCGTCGGAGCTGAGCGACCGCATCCTCTACGAGGCCGGCGTGTTCATTACCCCGGGCTTTATCTTCGGTTCCAACGGAGAACACCATGTGCGCATCTCCCTCTGTGCCGATGTCCCCACGCTGGAAAAGGCGTACGGGAAGATTCTTCACGTCGTTCAGAATGACAGGTGATGGCACAGGAGCTTGACTTGATTCCCGGAACCGAGTGGGGCTTTTTCACGCCTCCCCGTCCCATGTGCATCGCCGGTCCCTGCAGCGCGGAGACCGAGGAGCAGGTGATGGAAACGGCCCGGGGGCTGCATGCAATCGGCATCCACGTTTTCCGCGCCGGCATCTGGAAACCACGCACCCATCCGGGCTCTTTTGAAGGAGTCGGCACCCCGGGCTTGCGCTGGCTCAGGCGCGTGAAAGAGGAACTGGGTATGAAGGTCTGCACCGAGGTGGCCAGCGAGAAACACGTGCTGGGGTGCGTCAAATATGGGGTGGATATGGTTTGGATAGGGGCGCGCACATCGGCCAATCCCTTCCTCATGCAGGAAATTGCCGATGCCCTGGAAGGCACCGACATTCCCGTGCTGGTGAAGAACCCCGTGAATCCGGACCTGGACCTGTGGATTGGTGCCCTGGAGCGCCTGAACCGCGCGGGCATCCGCCGGCTGGGCGTCATCCACCGGGGATTTTCCACTTCGGCCGCCATCCCGTACAGGAACGACCCCGGCTGGAAACTGGCCATCGAACTGCGTACGCGCTATCCCCAAATGACCTTCTTTGCCGATCCGTCCCACATCGCGGGCGGCCGCAGCTACTTGCAGGAACTGTCGCAGCGGGCCATGGACCTGGGACTGGACGGGCTCATGGTGGAGTGTCACTGCAATCCGTCCTGCGCCTGGAGCGACGCCCGGCAACAGATTACGCCCGCCGCGCTGAAGGACCTGCTGGAAAGCCTCGTCATCCGCGAAACCACCTCTGACAATGTCGATTACCGCGAAGGCATCGGCGCGCTCCGTGCCCGCATCGATGTCATCGACGAGAAACTGCTGGAACTGCTGAAGGAGCGGATGGACGTGAGCCTGCACATCGGCGAGTACAAAAAGAATCACAATGTGGCCATTCTGCAGACCGGCCGATGGGAGGAAGTGCTCCGCAGCATGATAACGCGCGGGGCGGAGCTGGGCCTTTCTGAAAACGCCATCACCGCCATCATGACCGCCATCCACGACGAGAGCGTGCGGGTGCAGAACACTATTTTGGAATCATAAGATTTTGACTATATGGAACTTACGCTTGATTTATCCCTCCGCTTGCTGGCTGCGGCCGGTTTTGCCGCCCTGATTGGCTTCGAGCGGGAAGTGCGCGCCAAAGGAGCCGGCATCCGCACGCATGTGCTGGTAGCGCTGGGGTCGGCCCTGTTCATGATTATCTCGCAATACGGCTTCGAGGGGGCCGAGCGGTTCGACGCCTCCCGTGTCGCGGCCGGCGTGGTCGGAGGCCTGGGCTTCCTGGGCGGCGGCATCATCATGAAAACCAAGAACCACGTGAGCGGCCTCACCACCGCCGCGGGCCTGTGGGTGACCGGTGCCATCGGCATGGCGTGCGGCAGCGGCATGTATGTGCTTACGGCCGTTTGCGTCGTGCTTGTGCTCGCAAGCCTGGAACTGCTCAACAACTATTTCATCAAGTTGGGCGACAAGGAAGTCTCCGTGGTGTTGTCATCGGCCGATCAGGCGGCGCTGGTGGACGTCCTGAAAGCCCTGCAAAAACAGGTAAAATCCTTCTCCCTGACCATGCATGACGGACATTACGGGGCGGAACTGACGCTCCGGGTCTCCAAGAAGAAGTACAATGTGGATCTCCTTTCCCAACTCAACTCTTATCCGAACGTTAAACTTGAAAGCATGGAATAAACCATGGAAAGACAACTGAATACCATCGGCATTCTTACCTCCGGCGGTGATGCCCCCGGAATGAATGCGGCCATCCGCGCCGTCACCCGTGCCGCCCGTTTCCACGACATGAACGTCGTCGGTATCATGCGCGGCTACCAGGGCCTCATCGAGAAAGAATTCGTGAAATTTACCTCTTCGTCGGTGTCCAATACCATCCAGCGGGGCGGAACCATCCTCAAAACAGCCCGAAGCAAGGAATTCATGGAGCCGGAAGGCCGAAAAATAGCCTATGCAAACATGGTGGAGGCGGGGATAGACGCCCTTGTGGTGATTGGCGGCAACGGCTCCCTGACCGGCGCCCAGCTTTTTGCCCGCGAGTATGACCTGCCCATTATCGGCCTTCCCGGTACCATCGACAACGACCTGTACGGGACGGATTCCACGATAGGCTACGACAGCGCCCTGAACACCATTGTGGAGTGCGTGGACAAAATCCGGGATACCGCCAACAGCCACGACCGCATTTTCTTCATCGAGGTGATGGGCCGGGATGCCGGCTTCCTGGCGCAGAACAGCGCCATCGCTTCGGGGGCGGAGGCGGCCATCATTCCCGAAAGCGCCACCGACGTGGACCAGCTGGCGGAATTCATCGAACGCGGCAAGCGCAAGAGCAAGAACAGCGCCATGGTCCTGGTGAGCGAGGCCCAGAAAAACGGCGTGGGCGGCGCCATGTACTATGCCGACCGTATCAAGAAGGAGTATCCGCAGTTCGACGCCCGCGTGACCATCCTGGGCCACCTGCAGCGCGGCGGCAAGCCTACGGCCTATGACCGTATCCTGGCTTCGCGCATGGGATATGCCGCCATCGACGCGTTGCTGGAAGGGCAGCGCAACGTGATGATAGGCATCAAGAACGACGAGATTGTGTACGTGCCCATCTCCAAGGCCGTCAAAATGAACAAGCCCATCAATCAGGAACTCATCTCGGTACTCAACGTGCTGTCGATGTAAAATCCTTTTGCCCGGCCGATGGCGCTAGAGGGCGGCCAGCAGGATGTGGGAAAAAGTTTCCTCTTCCTCCGGCGTCAGGAAAGCAGCCTCGATGGGAACGTAGAAAAGGCGTCTTCGGACGGCTTCCGGTACGTTTTTGCAGTCCCGGAGCCGCTGGGCGTCTTTTTCGGTAGTCATGAGACAGGCCGTGGGCACTTGCCTTGCGGCCGATTCCAGTTTCCGTACATCGGACCGGGTATAAGCATGATGGTCCGGCAGCCGGAAACTCCGGCCGATTTTATACGTGTCCGAAAGATAGTCCTGGAACAGCTTGCCGTGGGCGATGCCGGTGATGAGGATACATTTGGGGGAATAGACGTAGTGCGCATCGGCCTCCGGGAAGACGCCGACGGGGGAAGCGTAGCGGAGCGTGGTGAAAAAGAGCGGCTGTCCGTCGCTCAGTTTCAAGTGTTTGCGCCACGATGCCCGCTCCTCTTCATTCAAGCAGGCGGGGCATTTGGTCACGATGACCACATCGGCCTTCCTCAGGCGGGAGGGGAGGTCCCTCAGCCGGCCCCAGGGCAGGAGGCGGTCCTTGAAAACCGGGTGGTTGTAATCTACCAGGACGATGTTCAGCGCGGGCTTCAGGCGGCGGTACTGGAAAGCGTCATCCAGGACGATGACGCCGGCATCCTTCAGCTGTTCGCAGCCGCGGATACGGTCCTTGTCCACCGCGACGGTGATGTCGGGAAACTTCCGGGCTATCTGGACGGGTTCGTCGCCGTAGAGGAGGGCGGAGCCATCGGCAGGAACCCGCTGAAAACCTTTGGTCTTGCGCTTGTACCCGCGCGAAAGCACCGCCGGCTGCTTCCAGTTCTCCGTGAGCAGGCGCAGCACCAGTTCCACATGCGGGGTTTTGCCCGTCCCGCCGACGGTGATATTGCCTACGCTAACGGCAGGAAGCGGAGCCGGAAAACTTTTTTTCCAGCCTTTATCGTACAGCAAATGCCTTATTCTGAGTACCAGACCGTAAATCATCGCAGCAAAGGATTATTTGCTAAAATCAGCCTGCAGTTTGCTGGCTATTTGTTGAACCTCAGGCAGATGATGGTCTCTGCAGATGATGTGGAAATAGTAAGGCTCGTCGATGCCTTCAACAATAGTTACCACCTCACTGATACCGTGAAGGTTATGTTGTGAAATGTATCGCTGAAGCATATCCGAGAAAAGCCGGCTTCTGTACTCTTGAGGCCGTAGTTTCTTGCCAGTTGTAGGAATCGGGTTCAAAAAATCACAATAGTAGAACAGGATAGCCTTTGGATTGCCAAAGAATTCGTCTGCAATGAGTTGTTCAATGGTAGCCAGTGTTTTACTGGAAGTGATGGCATTACCTGAAACTCTCACTAACTCAATGCTTATCAAATCTAATCCGAAGAGCTCCTTTATCTCACCAGACAAATTCAGCCAGTCATTTTGTGACAGGCTGATCTTGTATTCGTCTCCGTTTTCGGATGTGATTTGGTAGACTCTTGTCATTTGACGTGAATTTTTTTGGTGACGTCTTGTTGCGACATCACTTCCTTGAGGTGTTCGTTTTTCTTCACCCCAAGTTCACGGACGAAAGCTTCCAGCTTTGGCGATGGCTGCTTTACGGTTATTTTAATCTGCGTATAAGCCATTGACTTTTCTTTTCTGCAAAAGTAAGGATTATTTGTTAATTCGCAAATATATTTTTACAGGCCGTACACCCCTTCCGCAGCGGGAGCTTCGGCGCCCCAGCGCTGGGCCACGTAGTCCAGGGTGGCCATGATTTCCGCGGGGTCCTTGGAGGTGACCAGCTTGATGCGGGTGTCCTTGAAGTCCCTCAGGCCCTTGAAGTAGCAGCTGAGGTGGCGGCGCATCTCGTACACGCCCGTCACGGGGCCCTTGAGGTCCAGGGACAGCTGGAAATGGCGTTTCGCGAGGGCCACGCGGTCCTGCACGTTCATGGGCGGAAGCTCCTCCCCGGTATCCAGCAGGTGCCGGATTTCCGTGAAAATCCACGGGTGTCCAAAGCTGGCGCGTCCCACCATGATGCCATCGACCCCGTACTTGTCAAAAGCCTCGCGGGCCTGTACGGCGGAGTGGATGTCGCCGTTTCC
>CADAIT010000026.1 GCA_902788095.1 uncultured Bacteroidia bacterium
TGACGGAGCGTACTTAACATAATCCGGATTGTGTGCGAAGCGGAAACAAGCGCCGCTCGCGGCGACTTGTTACACAATCCCGATGGGATTATGTTAATGTACGCGGATTCGGGGCACCGACGCTGGCGCTGGCAATGCGGCTCCCGGGCGATTATCCTCTCCCCGTGGGGAGCTGGAGGGGCATTGACCAGCACGGTGAGCTGGCGGTTGCCGAGGGGCCCCTCAGGGGAGGGCAACCGACTGCTGACCGTGACCGCTTTTCCCTTAATCTGCGGGGAGGGCGTCGGCAAGTTTGTAGACGGCCCCGACGGCCACAATCTTGCAGCGCAGGGTGGCAATGATGGTCGCTGGGCTGGGCGGCTCTGCCGACCTGCCGAGCGAGTACCGCTTCCTTTCTATCGCGCGGAGCGTGTGTGCCTTCCTGACAGGCTCTGCCTGGCTGGAGGGCACGGATAGAACCAGCCGAGAGTCGGTGGCCAGCTTTGCTGGACAGCGTCTCTTGGATGACCGCTTTTATCATCGGCCTGTATGTTGATATGGCATTGGAAACCCGACAAGACTTGTTCCGGCTGTCAGCTGCGGCGGAACTGTCGGCGGAAGGCACCTGGGGTAAGGCCGGTCTCACGTTTGAAAAGGCGCGAAAACCAGGCCGGATTGGGAAGGCCCAGTTCTTCGGATATGGCGGCTGCGCTCTGCGGTGTATAGGCCAGCAGGTACTTGGCTTCTGAAATGAGTGCCTGACGGATATAGTGTTTGGGGTAATGGCCTCCGCAGACAAATACGGCTTCGCACAGGTAGTGCACGCTGATGCAGAGGGAACCGGCATAGAAGCTCAATTCCCGCTGCTGCCGGAAGTGTTCCGATACGAGGGAGAGGAATTCACGGAATATCTCCTCTTTGCGTCCCCTGGGGGATTTTTCTTCCTTGCGGGCGGAACGTTTCACCAGAAGGGCATATTGCTCGAAGAGGGATTCCAGCAGCGGTCCTACTACGCTGTATGGGAAAGGAGTCTTGCCGCAGAAGCGCCAAAGGAGCCGGATGGTCAGTTCGACGTCTTTACGCTCCTCTTCGGAAATGGATATGACCGTCTGTTTTTCGGCATCCAGGGAAGATCGTTCCCCATAGGCTATGACGTGGCAGAGGAAGTCGGGGCTGACATTGTGGATGTGCAGGAGCGATTTGTCTTTCAGGAGGGCAAGGCAGGGAGCATTCACTTCATAGTGCAGCATGTCCAGCGAAAAGTCTGCCTTTCCGCGCATCACCAGCACGACACGGTTTTCCGACAGTCGGGCCGGGACACGCAGCAGACGGAGGATGTCCAGAAGGACGCCCCGGTCCACGTCCATGTGGATGGAGTATTCTTCGCGGGCAAAGTAGGGTCTCCCTTGCGTTAGGGATTCCAGCCGATTCCGGACCTCGTCAATGGCCAGCTGATGGATGGTGTTCTGCATGTGAATTTGCCTTAATACTCGTACAAAGATATTATTTTTTCGTAACAATACGAGTTTTTTCGCCATAGTAATCAATACAGGATAATTTATTGTCAATCGAGGATAACGCCCGACCGGCCTATAGTCAGTATCTTTGTGCCGAGTACAAAAACCATGGACCGATGAAACACTATCTTGCCAAGCTGGAAGAGACTGTCCGCAGCCGCTGGACGCAAAAGGCCCTCTGCGATTACAAGGGCGATGATTATACTTACGCAGACGTGGCCCGCAATATTGAGGAGTTCCGTCTTTTCCTTGCCGCTGCCGGTATTGAGAGCGGGGCGAAGGTGGCTCTTTGCGGCAGGAATTCTGCCCGCTGGGCGATGACATTCTGGGGTGTCAACGTGGGCGGCTGCGTGGCGGTGCCGCTGCTTGCCGATTTCCATCCGGACAGCATCGCCGCACTGGTCACCCACTCTGACAGCATCCTGCTCTTTACGGACAAGGACATTTGGGAGAGACTCTCGCCTGATGACATGCCAAAGCTCCGGGCTGCCGTGAACATCCGGGACGGGGAACTCCTGTGGTACCGCGACGAAGACCTTGCCGAGGCATGGGAAGCGAGGACGGAGGCGTTCCGTCTTCGTTTTCCGGAGGGACTGGCGCCGTCGCAGGTATCGTATCACACATACGACGGGGGCGAACTTGCCATTATCAATTATACGTCCGGCACTACGGGCAATCCCAAGGGCGTTATGCTCACTTACGGAGCGCTTTCCGATACGGACGATTTCAGCAACAGTCATTTCCCCAACCACCCGGGAGAGACCATCGTATCGATGCTCCCGCTGGCGCATATGTACGGGCTTGCCATCGAGTTCATCCATCCGAACATCGACGGGGTGACGGTCTATTTCCTGGGAAAGACCCCGTCGCCGACGACACTGCTTGGGGCCATGCGGGAAGTCCGCCCCTATATGGTGGTGACGGTGCCGCTGGTGATGGAGAAGATTTACGCATCGGCCATCAAACCTGCGCTCGATAAAAGAAAGGGGCTGCTTGCCGTCCCGGGACTGAACCGTTTGATTTATAAAGCGGTCCGTAAGCAGGTGTGCGGGGCTTTCGGAGGCCGGGTGCGCTGCTTTATCATGGGCGGCGCCGCCCTCCGTCCGGAGGTGGAACGCTGTTTCCGGAAGATGCGGCTGCCGTATATGGTGGGCTACGGGATGACGGAGGCCTGCCCGCTGCTGGGCTGGGAATGGTGGACGGATTTCGTGCCGGGCTCCTGCGGGAAACCGGTCCACGAGATCCGCATCGACTCTGACGATCCGGCGCATATCGCCGGGGAAATCCAGGCCCGGGGCGCGAACATGACCATCGGCTATTACAAGAATCCGGAGGCGGATGCCGCTGCTTTTACGGAGGACGGCTGGTTCCGTACCGGCGATCTGGGACTGATGGATGAGGACGGCAACATCTTCATCCGGGGACGGCTCAAATCCATGATCCTGAATTCTTCGGGGCAGAACATCTATCCGGAGGAGCTGGAGGCTGTGCTGGCAGGATGTCCCTATGTAGCAGAGTCCTTGGTGCTGGACCGGGGCGGGAAGATTGTGGCGCTGGTGTATCCTGAACTTCCTGACGGAACGGACAGGGAGGCGGAATATGACATCCCGGAGCGCATCCGCTCGCAGGCCAACAGGTCTCTCCCTTCATATAGTCAGATTGCGAAGGTGGAACTGGTGGACCGGCCTTTCGAGAAAACGCCGAAGATGAGTATCAAACGTTACCTTTACAAATGAGGAAGGTCTGGGGCTTTGGCGATTCCATCCTGAAGGGGGCGGTGCTGTCAGAGGGTCCTGCCGTGAAGTATGCGCTGCTGCCGGAAGGTTTTCTGGAGCGGGGCCTGCTTCCGGGGGGCTTTGAAGTGTGCAACCATGCCCGTTTCGGCAGCACCATCGTCTTGGGCGGGAAGATATTCGGGCGGCATCTTCCGTCCATTGAGGGCGGAGACATCGTCGTGCTGGAATTCGGCGGGAATGACTGCGATTTTCCCTGGGCGGCAATCGGGGCCGACCCGCTCTATCCCAAGACGCCGTTCACCCCGCTCCAGGACTTCTCGGAGACATATCGGCATATAATCGGGACCATCCGCGGCCGTGGCGCGGAGCCGGTGATGCTGAGCCTCCCGCCGCTTGTGCCGCAGCGCTTCTTTGACTTTGTGACGCGGGACCTGCCTGAATCCGGGAAGGCGAACGTGCTCCGCTGGATGTGCGGGAGCACGGATTTCATCGGAAACTGGCACGAGCAGTTCAATCTGGAGGTGATGCGACTTGCCCGCGAACTGGATGTCCCTCTGATTGACCTCACGACACCTTTTCTTGTCCGGCAGGATTATTTTACCCTTATCTGCCGGGACGGCATCCATCCCAATGAGGGAGGGCATCAGTTGATGGCCGGGGCTTTGAAAGCGCAGTGGCCGTTTTGAATGACAGCATCTGTCGAAGGGGTGCTTTTCTATGACTTTGGTACTGGTATGTGGATGATTCAAGGTGATGACGGTCGCGCCAGGGCGCGCAGCGGCCGCAAGTCTCTGACTGGAGCGCGTCAGCGCGGAAGGAAGAGTCTTGCAGTGGAGCTGCCAGGAGTGGAGTTCGGAGGGGCGCGGCAGTGCCCCGGAGGACGGAACCAAAGCGAGTGAGCGCAGCTTCAGCGGAGCGAACTGGCTTTGACCGCATTCCCTTTGACATCGGCCACCGTCCATTTGTCCATCTGTCCGATAATGGCTAAATTTGCAATCAATCTGTTTAGCCTGAATTGAATATGACCATTGACCTCCATAAGTGGACCTTTGCTGACCGGGAAGCGCTGATGGCGCTCTGCAATGCCATAGACAGGACGTTCCTGTCGGACCGGCTGCCGTATCCCTATACCGAGGCGGATGCCGAATGGTGGCTGGGGATGGTGGCGGGAAGTGACGGCAAGGAGGGTGTCTGGCGGGCCATCGTGGTGGATGAACAAATTGTCGGCAGCATTTCCGTGGAAAGGTTGGCCAATGTTCAGCGCAATGCAGGGTCGATTGGCTATATGGTCCTGACGCCGTTCTGGTCTCAGGGCATCGGCACTGAAGCGGTTCGGCAGATCTGCGGGATTGCCTTCCAGGAATTGGCGCTGGAGCGCATCATCGGCGAGGTGTTTCCGGAGAACCTGGCATCTGCCCGGGTGCTGGAGAAGAATGGCTTCCGGCTGGAGGAGACGAAGGTTGGGGCCGAGGTGAAGGGCTGGAAGGCGATGGATGTGATTACTTATTTCCGAATGAGCACTACCCAGTAGACATTTTTGTCAGAGCCTTCGCGGTCAAGGACTTTCCGGCTGCGGAGGCTGGCAATTTGCTTCTTGGCGGTCTCGAATTTGATGTCCAGCTTGTTGGCAAGGGCTTCCCGGGTCAGCGTGGGGTCATCTACCAGGGCGTCGATGATACGCTGGGCCGTCTTGCCGAGGGGGCGTGTCTTTACAGTGGAACTTTATGCGGTTACAGGGGAAGTTTCTCCGGTTACAGGGTACTTTTCTTCATCGGCGGACTGCCGTCGTCTCGCGATGAGATGGCGGCAGGTTTCGTATGGTTCTTCGAATTATTTTCTGCTAAATCGTCGAAAAATTTCGGGATTTAGCAGAAAATGTTTAACTTGCAACATCAAAACGATACGACTATGCTTATTGGCAGAAAAGAAGAACTCAGGGAGCTCAATGATGCTTTCAAGTCGGAATACTCCGAATTCGTGGCGGTGTACGGCCGTCGCCGTGTGGGCAAGACTTTCCTCGTACGTGAGGCGTTCAACTATGAATTCACCTTCCAGCACACGGGTGTGGCGAAGGAAAAGATTGCTGGTCAACTTGCCGCTTTCCACACTTCGCTGATTGACTACGGCTACAAGGATTGTCCAGAACTTACCAGCTGGCCCGACGCTTTCAATGCCTTGAAGGTTGTCATCAAGTCCAGCCGGAAGAAAAAGAAGGTGATCTTCATTGACGAAATCTCTTGGATGGATACGCCCAAGTCCAACTTCGTTTCCGCCCTGGAGCATTTCTGGAACAGCTGGTGCAGCGCCCGCAAGGACGTTCTGTTGATTATCTGTGCTTCCGCTACCTCTTGGATCATCAACAAGGTCATCAAGGACCGGGGAGGACTTCACAACCGCGTGAACACGCAGATCTATCTGATGCCTTTCACGCTGAAGGAGTGTGAGGAGTATCTGCAGAGCCGGAACATCCGTATCAACCGGTATCAGATACTCACGCTCTATATGGTGATGGGAGGACCGGCTTACTACTGGAGCCTGCTGCAGCGGGGAAAGTCTGCCGCCCAGAACATCGACAATCTCTTCTTTGCGGAGAACGGGAAACTGCGCGGGGAGTACAGTGCCCTGTATGAGTCTTTGTTCAAGAATCCGGACCGTTACATCAAGATTGTGGAGGCCCTGGGGGACAAAGCCAAAGGCCTCACGCGCCAGGAGCTGATTGATGATTACGGCCTTGAGAACAGCGGTGTCCTTACCACCTGCCTGGAAGAGCTGGAGCAGTGCGGCTTCATCCGCAAATACGCCGCCATCGGCAAAGAGAAAAAGGATGCCATTTTCCAGCTTATCGACAACTACACTCTCTTCTATTACAAGTTCATCAAGGAGTCCGGCGGCGACCCGGCTTTCTGGAGCCATTCGCTCAATTCAGGCGTTTATCGCGCCTGGTCCGGCCTGGCCTTCGAGCGGGTGTGCCTGCAGCACGTTGGACAGATCAAGGCCGCGCTGGGAATTGCGGGCGTGATGACCAAACAATGCTCCTGGCGTTCCGACCAGAAGAATCTGGGACCGGGAGAGAGGGGAGCCCAAATTGACCTCCTCATCGACCGCAGGGACGACACCATCAACATCTGCGAGATGAAGTGGGCTTCCGAGCCATACGTTATAGACAAGGATTACGATGAG
>CADAIT010000027.1 GCA_902788095.1 uncultured Bacteroidia bacterium
GGCCTCAATCTTTTCGATGTCCCAGTCCCACCACTTCAGTTCCAGAAGGTAGGCAATGAACTCGTCATCAAAGCGTTTCCGGATTACCCGGCAGGGATTCCCGGCAGCAACGGCATAAGGAGGTATGTTTGACGCCACGACCGAATTGGCACCAATGATAGCTCCGTCTCCGATATGCACGCCTGGCATCACGGTCACATTTTGACCGATCCAGACGTCATTGCCGACAACCGTATCGCCCTTCAGGGGAAGTTCGTCCTTCACCGGAGCGATGGCGCTGCCCCAGTCTCCGCCCATAATGTAAAACGGATACGTAGTCACGCCATCCATTCGATGGTTGGCACCATTCATCACGAACTCAATACCCTTGGCAATGGCGCAGAACTTCCCGATAATCAGTTTGTCACCGATGAAATCGTAGAAATGCGTTACGTGCTTCTCGAACTGGTCTGCGCCATCAACATCATCATAATAGGTGTAGTCTCCGACGACGATGCGAGGATTCTTCACCACATTCTTGATGAAGCATAGACGTGGAAGATTCGGATTGGGGAACACTGCGTTAGGATCCGGTCTATTGGATATCTTGTTCATGGTGGCTAATAACATTTACTCATTACCCAGTGCTTCTTCTTCGGATATCTTGGTAAATCTGGGCATTACTTTACCATCCCTTTCGACAGTCCCGAAAAACATCTCCTCCGGCCTTACCCACATCTCACCTTCACCATATAGAGCCTGATATACGACCATCTTCTCCAGGGTCTCACTATCCTTTGCAATACCCAGGAGCTTATACTTGCCGCCCTTGAAATGTCTGTAATAATCTGCCATACTGCGAATATAGTGAAAATGGCCGACCTCCCTCGTAAACAAAAAGCAGAAAGTTGCGGCATCCTGAAGGGCAACTTAACCATCCATGCGACTCAAGAAATCGGCGACGGTGAGTATCTCCACGTCTCCATAATTACCGACAGACAGCAAGTCATCGTCTCCACTAACAATATAAAGGCATTTCCCGTCAACTGCACAAGATATGAACTTGTTGTCATCAGGATCCCGGCTGACCTGGATATCAGAACTGACTCGGATAATTTCGAATTTTGAAAGAAGTTCCTGAAGTGGAATCCTTGTGTCAATCCTAGGGTACTTCTGTTTCAGACGGAGTACAATCTCTTCATACTCGTCCACAATCTCCTTGCTGGCCACAACATCCACCCTGACCTCCATGATATAATGAAGAAGCTGGTAAGGCTTGCCCCCGAAGAAGATGGCGGAGGCAATTACATTGGTATCTACGACGATTCTCATTTGCGCTTTTGGGCTCTCATCGCCTTGATCTCGGCATTAATATCTTCCTCGGTAAGTCCAAGCTGCGCGGCCGTTCTCTGTGCCTGTTCAATCAGGGAGTAGAATTCATCAAGGGAAGGCTCCTTAACAGGTTTAAGGAGGATATTCTCATTGTCTGTCACGACCAGGAATTGCGACCCCTCCCCAAGACCGAGTTTCTTGCGGATGGCGATAGGGAGAACGATTTGTCCTCTGGATGACATAGCTGCGATGGTTGCCATAATATCCGATATTTAAGAAAAGTAAGTAATTCTTATTTTTCTGCAAAAATAAGAAAAAATAATTTAACAACAAATAATCTTCCGTAATGGTGACGATTCCAATGCCGACCTCACCGGAACGGGAGTCTCCAAGAAATCACGTTCGGAGAAAGAAACAAGGCCAAACTGAGCGCTGCTCAGCTGGCCTCGGGTAACTGATAAGGGGTGGGTGTTAGGCTGGGAACAGGGAATTTAGTTGCAAGCCGAGCGAAATGTCAAACTTGTTTGCATTTCCGAGGCGCAGCCTTAAATAGCCGTGAAACGGGAATTTACCTTACTTTTCAGTGTGTAGCCTTAAGGTACTGAAGGTCACCATACCAGTAGGAGGCTGTGGTGCCGCCGCCGCAGTCGCCGGTGTAGCCACCGATGCGCCGTTTCATCAGCAGCGTAAGGTACAGCATGACAGCAAGAGGAATCAGGAGCAGCCAGCAGACTCATTTTTTCTTATCCTCCAGAAACCTTCTTTTATTTGCGCTCATCGGCCGGGCTTCCTTGGCCGCTTTGGCAGCGGCGCGGGCGGCATTTTCCGCCTTCCGCTTCTTGGCCTCCGCCTGGCTGGCCCGCCTCCGGGCATCCCGATCCTTGGCGATGGCCGCCCTTTCGGCCTCCCATTTTTCCCTAAGCGCCTTCTTGGCGGCATCCCTTTCTGCAATGGCCGCCGCGCGACGGGCTTTTTCCTCCTCCATCCGGGCCAGCATCCGGGCGCCTGGTACTCGGGATTGGACAACAGCGCCTTGCGGCCGGGCGCGGCCAGCAGGTTCAGCGCCATTTTGGCCGCCTTGGTGCGGGCATAGCGCCAGCTTTTGCTGCTGGCCTGGCAAAGGACGGTGCCGTCAGAGAGTACAGCCGAGGCCACGTGCAGGCCTTCCTCCGTCCGGGACATTTCCAGTGAAAGCCGGCGCCCGTCCATCTGGCGCACAATCTCGTCGGCCTGGGCCATCAGGTCCCGGTTGCGCTTGCGATGGGTCAGAAGATGCCGCACGTCGTCCGAAAGGATGTATTTGCCGATAAACCAGTTTCGCAAGTTCTCTTCCTGCGAGGAGACATAGCCCAAAATGGCATAAACAAAGATGTGTTTGTGGCTTTCTATGTCGAAGCCGTCTCCCGCACGCACGAACTGACAGAGTCTCCACTCGTTATACATCCGCTGCAGGCGCTCGGTGCGGAAAAGGTTTCCCAGAATGTGCTGAAGCCGTGTTCCATCGCCGGAGAAATACTGGTGAAGGACGGCGGCTACCTGTCCCTTGAACACAAACATTCCGGCAAAAACCCAGCGGCTGTTGCCCCTGCCCTCCTTCTCATAGAAAGAACTGTGCGTTAGCACTTCCCGAAGCTTGGCGCGTGAGAAAATCCGGCGAAGGTCACTGAACAGTGGGTCTTCCCAGGCCTTAAAATTATCCCTGGGGCGGGGCTGCTGTATGTGCGTCTTCGGGTCCATCTGGCACGGGCGAGAGGAGTCGAACCTCTTCTGCCGGGTTGGAAACCGGCATTCAGGCCCCGAAAACCTGTGTGCTGCCGTTACACTACGCCCGCGTTGCTTTGAGCGGATGACGGGAATCGAACCCGCGCCTGCCGGCTGGAGACCGGCCGAATCAAGCTCTGAAGGCTTGCGTGCTGCCACTACACTACATCCGCATCGGATTTGCAAATATAGCAAGAAACAGTTATTTTTGCAAAGTTGAACCGGGCGGTTTGAGTCCGGGAGCGGAAGTGAGGGGGCGGAGCCGGGGGTAGCGTTTGTCAGCGTTCACAGCCCGTTTTCCGCGAGAGGAGTGGCCGTGGCAAGGCGTGTGCAAGGGCGGGGAATGGAAAGTACGCCGTATTACGCTTCCTAGGGATAGGAAGGCAAGTCGGCGCGGCTGGACAGGCACAAGTGTTGGCGCCTGCCCCGTGAATGGCCATCATCCTGAGCCCCGAAGCCCGTTCCGACTGGGCCCAGGCGTCCCAAAAGACAAGAACAATTATGCGTTGACGTAAAACGGCCATCCCGAACGTACATTCTGCCATAGCTGGCATTCATGCTGCCATCCAGAGCGCACATGCTGTCATTCTGAGCGCAGCGAAGAATCTCCTCGCCGCCCTTGTCGCGGCGGCATTCATCGTATCCTGCGGAGGCCCCGAGCCCCTTCCGCCCACGCCGCCCGCTCCCGAGAAGGACACGCAGGCGCCTGTCATCACGGTGAAGCAGAAAGAGTTCAATGTCATCGCCGGGGTCGTGGCCACGCTGGGCGGCAGCGAACTAAAGCTCTGAGATGCCGTGGCCGCCAGCTGGAGCGACAACGTGAGCAAGACCTGCAAGGCCTCTCTCAGCCTCACCCCCACCGGCGGCAGCGCCACTTCCGTCGCCTCCGGCACCACTCTCTCCGAAGCCGGCATCCTCACGCTCACCGTCACCGACGAGGCGGGCAACGCCGCAAGCGCCGGGATTACCCTCACCAGGGTGGACAGCGGTGCGCCGGTCATCACCTTGGAAATCACGGAATACAACGTCATCGCAGGCGTGAAAGTCAGCATCCTGGGCAGCCAGCTCCTCTTTGACGACAAAACAGCCGCCAGCTGGAAGGACGACTTCACCGCAGAATGCAGCGTCTCCCTTCT
>CADAIT010000028.1 GCA_902788095.1 uncultured Bacteroidia bacterium
AGAACCTTTTGGGAATACCATGGAACGATGCAGCCGGTAGAAACAAAAGACTTGTACGTCAATCCCCTCAACCCGCTTGTCAGCCACGACGCCGTTCTCCTGCCCTCATACGACAGCCCGCGCTGGATGCCGGTTCGCGGCAGCAACAGCGCCGTGGAACTTTCCGGCGCATCCGGCTCCCTGGGCGCTTGGAAAATCAAAAATTACGGCGACTATGTGCCCGCCGCGAGCGAATACCTGACCACGTTCAATTTCCAAACGGCAAACGCCCTTGGTGAGAAGATTCCGTCCAGGGCCGAATGGTTGGCTCTCATAAACGGACTCACCTGGGCGCCCATCGTCGTGGACCGCGGGATTAAGGGCATGCTGGGCGTGGACAAGGATGGAAAGTACATCTTCCTGCAGAATGGATGTTACTGGACATCCACCCTTATGGACGAAACGACTGCATTTTGCGTCCAGGTGGAGTCCGGCTCCTCCGTAGACAAGCTGGCGATTATCTTCGCCAACCCCACGGATGCACTCGCCGTCCGCGCCATGGCCGGTCCCACGGATCCCATCCTGAACACCTTCAATCCAGAAATTACCTACTAAGCATGGACAAACAGCGTTATATTGCCCCGGAAAGTCTTGTGACAGAGCTTAAACTGGAAGGCATGATTGCCGCCAGCGGGGAGGCTCCCACCTTCAACGGGTTTAACGGAGAGATCTCTTGGTAGTTTCGGCCTGCAATTCCAAAAAAATGAGTACATTTGTGAATGCTTGCATTTGTACTCATTCTTTTTTTATGGGCGGCAGCGCCCGCACAGACCGCCCATCAGGCCGATTCCGCCCGTCGTGCCCACTTGGCGGAGCTGTATAATGCCGGGGACCAGGAAGGTTTCCTGAAAGCCTGCCGGGACCTGGTGCAGTATCACAAAGAAAACCAGAACGAACGCGAGCTCTTCAACGCCTACGCCACCCTGCTGGACCGTTTGCAGGTGATGGGCCGCTTCGATGAAGCTATGGCCACCCTGCAGCAGATGTCCTCCGATGCCGAGGGCAGCCCCATCGGCACCGCTGTCACGGAGTTCTGCTTCGGCCAGTTTTATCTGGGAAACCGCCAGCCGGCCGAGGCCGGGCCGCATTATCGGCGTGCTTTCAAGCAGTTGCAGGCCCTGGGGGAAAACAACCGGGCTCTCCGGGCCGGCTTCAATCTGCAGGCCGTTTCCATGAACCTGAATGCCCTGGAGGACGGTTTGGACATCAACGACTCCACCCAAACCCTGCTGGAGCAGATAGAGAAAAAAAGCGGCAAGCCCCAGATCGCCAGCCGTTTCAAGCAAAGCCGCTATCGCTTTGTGCTGATGCAGCGGCTGGGCAGGATGAGAGAAGCCGCCGCCCTCAAGGACACCCTGCTCCGCTACCACGCCCTTCTGAACGACCGCAGCCAGGACGAACTGGTCCTCACCGCCGTGGCGCAGTATGAGCAGGCCGTAGGCAACAAACAGGCCGCCTACGCCCATCTGGACACGCTTATCCAAAGAAACCTGCGCCTGGGAAACTACCTGAAGGCGGCCCAGTTCCGCCAGGCCCTGGCCGACTTCCAGACCGACAACGGAGACCTGACCGAGGCCGTTGCCAGTTACCGCCTCTATGCGGCCGAGAGCGATTCGGCCCAGGTGCACCGCACCAACGAGCAGCTTAACGCCCTCACCAAGCAGTTCCAGCTGCAGGAACTCAAACTGGAAAACAAGGCCGCCGTGGGCCTTCTGGTGGCCTTGCTAGCCGCCATTCTGCTGTATGCGCGTGCGCTCCGAAAGAAAAACCGCGCCCTGTTCCAGGCTTCATTGGAGAGCATCCACGCAGAGGAACAGGCCGAACAGGAACTTGTGGAGGAAAGCAACTCCGGGGAATTGTCGGCCGATGAAAAGCTATACGCCTGCCTGCTGGCGCTGATGCAGGAAGAAGAACTCTTCAAGGACCCCGAGCTCTCGCGGGACGCCCTGGCCGCCCGCCTGGGCACCAACCGCACCTACCTGGCCGACGCCGTGAAGGCCTGCGCCGGACAAACCCTCGGCGACTTTATCAACCGCCACCGGCTGCGCTGGGCGGCCGAAGCGCTTTCCCGGAACGAGGAACTCTCTGTTTCGGCCGTGGGCGAAGACGCCGGTTTTGCTTCCCGCAGCACCTTTAACCGCCTGTTCCAGCAGCAGTACGGCATGTCGCCCGGCGCCTACCGCACCGCCGCCCGAAGTTAAGTGTGGAGGGGAAGTGCGAGAAGTATAAATCACAAGATAATGTGATTTTTATTTGCTATTCATCATAATAATGGCTACTTTTGTCAAAAATCACAAGATAGTGTGATATTATGACAAGCATCGGAGCACAAATTAAACAACGCAGAAAGCACCTGAAGGTTACGCAGCGCCAACTGGCCGTCCTTTCCGGCGTGGGAATCAATACGCTTACAAAAATCGAAAGGGATGAGGCCAACCCCACCTTGTCCATTCTGAACAGTATTCTGGACACACTGGGGTTGGAGCTTACGGTATCTGTCAAAACAATGAACGATGAGGGAAGCAATCGTATATAACAGTGGCAGGGTGGCCGGTCGGCTCAAGGAAGCCGGCCCCGACGAATACATTTTTTACTATGACGAGGCGTATTTTAAGGATGCGGCGGCACCGGCCATCAGCCTTACGCTTCCAAAAACCAGGCAGGTGTATAAGTCGGATTACTTGTTTCCTTTTTTCTGCAATATGCTGTCCGAAGGCCATAACAGGGCGGTTCAGGCCCGCCTGCATAAGTTGGACGAGGAGGACGACTTCGGCATTCTCCTTTCGACGGCCCAAACCGACACCCCTGGAACCATAACCATTAAACCTGTCGCAAATGATTCCATTTGAGTCATATAGTCCGTCTGTCCTGAGGCAGCTGACAGGAGGAGTGGCGGTGTCTCCCATCTTGCCCTTCAGCAGTCACGAGGCCGCCGTTTCCCGCTTGGGATTGGGAACAAAGATTTTCTGGAATTCGGCCTGTGCCTTGGTCTTCCCGAGAAGCTTGTCCGCAAGGAATTGGACCGCTTCTGTGCCGACTATCCCATCATCGAAACCCTGGTTCGAGAGTCATTCCTGTCAGAAGTGTCGAAACAGCGCTACTATGAGCACTATCACATTCGCCTGACTTCTTTCCTCAGGGCATAAGCGAAGCGAGGGCCTGCGTGTGTTTGCAGGCCCTCGCGGGTGTCCCGGAGCGGGAAATGGATAAAACGTTGCCGGGATTACAGATTCGTTACGCTCCAGCCGGAAGGAATGCTGCCGGCCGGCCAGGTGACACCGCTTTTCTTGCTGAAGGTGCCGGAGGCGGCGGTGTTCTGCAGCCAGTCGTCCACGTTGCCTTCTATCGCTGGTTCCACCCCGTCGTTGCTCAGGACGGGGTTGGTGGCCATACACCTTACCGTCCGCAGCGAAGTGCAGTCGCGGAACATGTAGCTGTAGCAGCCGTTTTTCAGGGTGGCGGCCGGAAGGTCGGGAGCGGTCACTATCGAGGAGCAGCTGTCGAACATGTTGCCGTAACACCCTTCGGCAAGCGTGGTGGCGGGAAGGGCAGGCGCATTCACAAGCGCCGAGCAGCCGGAGAACATAGCGCCGTAGCATCCGGTAGCGAGGGTGGTGGCAGGAAGCGTGGGCGCTTCGGTAAGGGCTGTACAGCCACCAAACATACCGGCGTAGCATCCTTCAGCCAGACTGGTGGCAGGAAGGGAAGGGGCGCGCACCAGTACTGTGCAGCGGGCGAACATATCTGTCATGGCGTGTTCACCGACGGCCGGAGCGTCCATGGTGAGCGCCAGGTCCGGATGGCTCCGGAGGCCGGTGTCATCGGCGAACAGGCCGTTGAAGGCCCAGGCGGGAATGCTGCTCACGTTGGGGTAATCGCTCTTGTTCAGGAGGCTGCGGATGTCACCATACACGTAGTGCGCGGCCGTGGAGCTGATGTTGGTATTGTTGTATGTGGCGCCGCCCGTTCCGCCGTAGCAGGCGTTGTCGCCCCAGAGGCGAATCTTGTCGCCCGCGGTCATCGGAATGCTGATGGGGTTAAGGTTCTGCGTGGTAGCCGATGCCATGGAGATATCTTTGCCCCAGGTGATGGAAAGGCCCTGCGGGTTAGTGATGGTGAGGGTGCCGTTCTCGACGGCCTCCACGGTGAGGGGCACCGGATTGTCATAGTTCCAGCCGGTGGGGATGCCGTGTTCGCCGATGGGCCAGGAGGCGTCGGGGTCTTTGATGAAGATGCCGGTGGAGGGGACGCCTCTCACCCAGGTACGCGTTGCGCCGGAATTCCCCAGATTGCCCTTGGCATAGCAGGTGATTTGTTTGAGATTGGTGCACCCATTGAACATATCCCTGTAGGCATTATCGCCAGGATACTGCGCAGGAAGAACAGGGGACGCTTCCAGCGACAGGCACAAATCAAACATTCGGAAGTAACAGGCCGCAGGAACCGTCGTGGCCGGAAGAACGGACGGCCCTCTGCGAAGAGAAGGGCAATAATAGAACATCAATCCATAC